>NZ_JBIAJD010000001.1:0-100832 GCF_042871765.1 Micromonospora sp. NPDC005553
ATGCCAGGCACCATCCACCGGCAGACCCAAGATCCCTACCAACTGACACATGTATCGGGACTTCACCACTGACAGATGTCATGGGACTGAATAGTCACGTGCGAACGGAAACTGTCCAAGATCTCAAGGATTGTGGCCGAAGCGCGGCGCGACGGCGGGTGTCGCGGTCGTGAGACGACCGGCGTGCGGCGATGGAACCCCGCGGCAGGACGGTCCGGCGCAGCGGCGAGGCGTTGAGACCGCCCGCCGACCGCCGCAGACCACCGGTGGTACGGCGTGGTGACCGGCACCGCCACCATCGACAGCCGACAGGTCTGCTAGTTGGCCAGCGCGGGTTGATGCTTCCGCCTGCTCGGCCCGCCCCAACCGCACCGCCCGGTCGCCCGTGCCGCCCGCCCGTGCCGCCCGCCCTGCCCGCCCACGCTGCCCAGCCAGCCGACCGGCTAACGCCCGCCGGCGGCGCGGCGGGAGCGGAGCGGCCGCGGCGCTAAGGCACCAGGGCAGGGCAGCACGGCAGGGCGGCAGGGCGGCAGGGCGGCACCATGGCCGGGCCGCGGTCCGGCCGGGCGGGCGGCGATCGGATGGGTGGGTGAGGCGGGGTGCGGGAACAATGGCGGTGGCGGGCTGGTTGTGGAGGGTGTCGGTGTGACTCAGTGTCCCCGGGCCTCACCTAATATCGCCCTCGCGGAATACCGTTCGGCTGGAGCCGCGTCGTGCCACTCGCCGAGAGGCGACCTGCACACCGACACCAGCGCCGCCCCCGGCCCACCAGCCGGGGGCGGCGCTGTCGTGCGTCCTCGGTTCGCGAACCTGTCTCAGTTGACCTATCTTCAGAGGGTCGCTCGCGTGGGAGGGGGTGTCGGGGTGGGTCTACGGACCTTTATCGAGGGTTGGCCGGTCTATCGCCAGCTCACCGGCCCGGACCCGCTGGGCCGGGGCGCCGCGGCGAAGTCCGATGGGTCCCGGGCGCTGACCGCCCGCACCGATGACGCCGATTCGATGGCTCGTTCTGTCTGCCCGTACTGCGCTGTGGGGTGTGGTCAGCGGGTGTTCGTGAAGGACGGGCGGGTCAGCCAGATCGAGGGTGATCCGGACAGTCCGATCTCGCGGGGTCGGCTCTGTCCGAAGGGCGCGGCGAGCAAGAGCCTGGTGACCAGTCCGCTGCGGCAGACCAAGGTCCGCTACCGCCGGCCGTACTCGACGCAGTGGGAGGACCTGGAGCTCGACACGGCGCTCGACATGATCGCCGACCGGATCCTCGCCGCCCGCGAGCAGACCTGGGAGGACGTCGACATGCAGGGCCGGCCGCTCAACCGGACGCTGGGTATCTCCAGTCTGGGTGGGGCGACGTTGGACAACGAGGAGAACTACCTCATCAAGAAGTTGTTCACCGCGATGGGGGCGCTGCAGATCGAGAACCAGGCCCGTATTTGACACTCCTCCACCGTCCCCGGTCTGGGGGCCAGCTTCGGTCGTGGCGGTGCGACGGATTTCCAGCAGGACATCGCCAACGCTGACGTCATCGTCATCCAGGGCTCCAACATGGCTGAGGCACACCCGGTGGGTTTCCAGTGGGTGATGGAGGCCAAGCGTCGGGGGGCGAAGGTCTTCCACGTCGACCCCCGGTTCACCCGCACGAGTGCGGTCGCGGATGAGTACCTGCCGATCCGGGCGGGCACGGACATCGCGCTGCTCGGTGGGGTGGTGCGCTACATCCTGGACAACGAGCTGGACTTCCGGGAGTACGTGCTCGCGTACACCAATGCGGCGACGATCGTCAGCGAGAAGTTCAGCGACACCGAGGACGGCGATGGCTTCTTCTCCGGCTTCGACCCGGAGACCGGCGCCTACGTGCAGGACAGCTGGCAGTACGAGGGGCACGAGGGTTCGTCGGGCAGTGGGCACACGGCGCAGGAACGGGACAGCGCGGCGGGGTTGACGCACGAGTCGCACGGCGCGCAGGTGAGCGGCCAGACCCGCCGCGACGAGTCGTTGCAGCACCCGCGCTGCGTCTACCAGATCCTCAAGCGGCACTTCGCCCGTTACACCCCGGAGATGGTGGAGCGGGTCTGCGGCATCTCGCAGGCACAGTTCCTGGAGTTGGCGCGGGCGTGGACGGAGAACTCCGGCCGGGACCGGACCGGCATGCTCGTCTACTCGGTGGGCTGGACGCAGCACAGCGTCGGCGTGCAGTACATCCGCACCGGCGCGATCATCCAGCTCCTGCTGGGCAACATGGGCCGCCCGGGTGGTGGGGTGATGGCCCTGCGCGGGCACGCCAGCATCCAGGGCTCGACCGACATCCCGACGTTGTTCAACCTGCTGCCCGGTTATCTGCCGATGCCGCACCACGCCGAACACCCGAGCTTCGAGGAGTGGGTGGACAGCATTCGCCATCCGGGGCAGAAGGGGTTCTGGGGTAACGCGGGGTCGTTCGCCGCCAGCCTGCTCAAGGCGTACTGGGGTGACGCGGCGACGCCGGAGAACGACTTCTGTTACGGCTACCTGCCGCGCATGACCGGTGATCACGGCACGTACCAGCAGGTGCTGAACATGATCGACGGGAAGATCAAGGGGTACTTCCTGCTCGGGCAGAACCCGGCGGTCGGGTCGGCGCACGGCCGGGCGCAGCGGCTCGGGATGGCCAACCTCGACTGGCTGGTGGTCCGCGACCTGTTCATGATCGAGAGCGCGACGTTCTGGCAGAACGGCCCCGAGGTCGCCACCGGCGAGATCGTGCCGCAGGAGTGCCGCACGGAGGTGTTCTTCCTACCCGCCGCGTCGCACGTGGAGAAGGAGGGCACGTTCACCCAGACGCAGCGGTTGTTGCAGTGGCGGGAGAAGGCCGTCGAGCCGCCAGGTGACGCCCGCTCCGAGCTGTGGTTCTTCTACCACCTGGGCCGCCGGCTGCGCGAGAAGCTGGCCGACTCGCCGCTGCCGCGCGACCGTGCGCTGCTCGACCTCACCTGGGACTATCCCACGCACGGTCCGCACGCGGAGCCGAGCGCCGAGGCGGTGCTGCGCGAGATCAACGGGTACGACGTGGCGACCGGCCGTCCGCTGTCCAGTTTCGCGGACGCCCGCGCGGACGGCTCCACCGCGATCGGTTGTTGGATCTACACCGGCGTGTACGCGGACGGGGTGAATCAGGCGGCCCGGCGCAAGTCCCGCCACCTTCAGGACTGGGTGGCCGCCGAGTGGGGCTGGGCGTGGCCGGCGAACCGGCGCATTCTCTACAACCGTGCCTCCGCCGACCCGGACGGCAACCCGTGGTCCGAGCGCAAACGCTACGTGTGGTGGGACGCGGAGAAGGCCGAGTGGACCGGCTACGACGTGCCGGACTTCGAGAAGACCAAGCCACCGTCGTACCGGCCGCCGCCCGGCGCGTCCGGGCCGGAGGGCATCGCGGGCGACGACCCGTTCGTCATGCAGGGCGACGGCAAGGGCTGGTTGTACGCGCCCAGCGGTGTCCTGGACGGGCCGCTGCCGACGCACTACGAGCCGGTGGAGTCGCCGGTGCGTAACCCGCTCTACGGTCAGCAGGCCAACCCGACGCGCAAGATGTACGCACACCCGGTGAACTCGGTGAACCCGAGTCCGCCGCAGGAGCACGCTCAGGTGTTCCCGTACGTGTTCACTGTCAGCCGGCTCACCGAGCACCACACCGCCGGTGCGATGAGCCGGACGGTGTCACCCCTCGCGGAGTTGCAACCGGAGATGTTCGTCGAGGTGTCCCCGGCCCTGGCCGGCGAGGTCGGGCTGACGCATCTGGGTTGGGCGCACCTGGTCAGCGGCCGCGCGGTGATCGAGGCGAAGGTGCTGGTGACCGATCGGCTCACCCCGTTGCGGGTGGACGGTCGGATCATTCACCAGGTGTGGTTGCCGTACCACTTCGGTTTCGAGGGTCTGGTGACCGGCGACTCGGCCAACGACCTGTTCGGCATCAGCCTGGACCCGAACGTGCTCATCCAGGAGAGCAAGGTCGGCACCTGCGACGTGCGGCCGGGCCGTCGTCCCACCGGCCCGGCGTTGCTCGACCTGGTGGCCGACTACCAGAGGCGCGCCGGGATCATCCCGGGCCAGCACGCGCCGGCCGTGACCACCGACGACGAGGGGAAGGAGCACGATGCTTCCTGACCCGAACAGCCTGTACGGTCCGCTGGACCCGGCACCCGAGGCAGGCTATGAGAACGCGCCACCGCGAATGGGGTTCTTCACCGACACCAGCGTCTGCATCGGCTGCAAGGCCTGCGAGGTCGCCTGCAAGGAGTGGAACGGCGTTCCGGAGAGCGGCCTGGACCTGCTCGGCATGTCGTACGACAACACCGGTGCGTTGACAGCGAACTCGTGGCGACACGTCGCGTTCATCGAGCAGCCCCGCCCGGCCGGGCATGGTGTCGCCCTGGCGGACGTTCTCGGGGCGCCGGTCGACGCGGACCGGGCCCGGCCGGTCGGCGCGGGACCGCAGTTCCTGGGGATGCCGGGGGCCCAACCACCGGGCCGGGGCACGGGTGTCGAGGAGCGCACGGATTTCCGGTGGTTGATGATGTCGGACGTCTGCAAGCACTGCACCCATGCCGCCTGCCTGGACGTGTGTCCGACGGGTTCGTTGTTCCGCACGGAGTTCGGCACTGTGGTGGTGCAGGAGGACATCTGCAACGGCTGCGGTTACTGCATCTCGGCGTGTCCGTACGGGGTGATCGACCAGCGTAAGGACGACGGTCGGGCGTGGAAGTGCACGCTGTGCTACGACCGGTTGGGCGCGGGGATGACTCCGGCGTGTGCGCAGGCGTGTCCGACCGAGTCGATCCAGTACGGGCCGCTGGACGAGCTGCGTGAACGCGCCGCCGCCCGGGTGACGACGCTGCACGACGGGGGCGTGCCCGAGGCCCGCCTGTACGGGCACGACCCTGACGACGGCGTGGGTGGTGACGGCGCCTTCTTCCTGCTGCTGGACGAACCCGAGGTGTACGGGCTGCCGCCCGACCCGGTCGTGACCACCCGTGACCTGCCGAAGATGTGGAAGCGCGCCGGCCTCGCCGCTCTCGCCATGGCGGCGGCGACCGTCGCCGCGTTCGTCGGAGGTTCCTCATGATCCCGTCGGGCGCCGTGGGCGACCGGTTCCGTCGCTTCCGGGAGCGGCTCGCCGACGAGAACGGTCACCGACCCTCGGTGACCACCCCCGGGGGTGACCAGGCGGTGCGGCGCAGCGGCGAACCTCCCGGCCGGCGGCGCAGGCGGCGCGGCGGTGGCGCCGAGGAACTGCGGGTGCCGGAGGCCGAGTTCACGTCCTATTACGGTCGGCCCATCCTCAAGGGGCCGGTGTGGAAGTGGGACATCGCAGCGTACCTGTTCACCGGCGGGCTGGCAGCCGGCTCGTCGCTGCTGGCCGCGGGTGGGCAGCTCACCGGGCGGCCCGCGTTGCGGCGCGCCGGTCGGGTCACCGCGTTGGCCGCCGTCAGCGCCAGCGCCGTCTTCCTGGTCAAGGACCTGGGCCGGCCGGCGCGGTTCCACCACATGCTGCGGGTGGCCAAGCCGACCTCACCGATGTCGATGGGTACCTGGATCCTCACCGCGTACGGTCCGGCGGCGGGTGTCGCCGCGATCGCCGAGGCGGCCGGTGTGCTGCCCCGGCGCGGTCTGCTCGGGCTGGCCGGCCGGGCGCTGCCGTCGATCGGGCACGCCGCCGGGCTGCTCGCCGCCGGCACCGCTCCGGCGCTGGCCACGTACACGGGGGTGTTGCTGGCCGACACGGCGGTGCCGTCGTGGCATGAGGCGTACCCCGAGTTGCCGGTGATCTTCGCGGGCAGCGCGTTGGCCAGCGGCGCCGGCGTGGGTCTGCTCGCCGCGCCGCCGGCTGAGGCCGGGCCGGCCCGCCGGATGGCGGTGGCCGGCGCGGCCCTGGAGCTGTACGGCGCGCATCGGGTGGAGACCCGACTCGGCCTGCTCAGCGAGCCCTACCGGTTGGGTCGGCCGGGTCGGTTGCTGCGCGCCGGGCGGTTGCTGACCGCCGGCGGGGTGGCGGGTGCTCTGCTGGGCCGGCGCAGCCGGGTGGTCGGGGCGCTCTCGGGGACCGCGCTGCTGGCCGCGTCGGTGCTGACCCGGTTCGGCATCTTCTACGGCGGCGTCGCCTCGGCCCGTGACCCCCGCTACACAGTGGTGCCGCAGCGCGAACGGGTCGAGGCGCGGCGAACCGCCATGGATCTTCCATCTGATCGGGCGGAGCCGCCCGCGGTGTGATCGAATGTCCGGTGGAGGCGTTCAGGCGGCTGGTGCCCCTCCCGGTCTTCAAAACCGGAGTGGTCCGGGACCCGGGCCAGGCGGGTTCGATTCCCGTCCGTCTCCGCCACACCGCTTGCAGGAGATGACGTGATGGGCGACGGCCCGGTGGACCCGCGACGTCGGGTGCCCCGTACGGACACGCTGCTCGCCGACCCGGTGCTGGCCGCCGCCACCGTGACTTTCGGCCGGGAGCAGGTCAAGGCCGTCGTCTCCCACGCGCAGGGCCGCGCCCGTCGCGGTGAGCTCAACCCCGACGAGGTACGCGACGCGGCGGTCGCCGCGTTGCCCACGCCCGGCCCCCGGGTGGTGCTCAACGCCACCGGTGTCGTGCTGCACACCAACCTGGGTCGGGCGGCGTTGTCGTCCGCCGCGGTCGCCGCGGTGGTGGCCGCCGCCGGGCACACCGACGTCGAGTTGGACCTGGCCACCGGCCGGCGGGCCCGCCGTGGCCGGGGCGCCCTCGACGCGCTGGCCGCCGCCGTGCCCGACGCGGGCGCCGTGCACGTGGTCAACAACGGCGCGGCCGCGCTGGTGCTGGCCGCCACCGTGTTGGCCGCCGGCCGGGAGATCGTGGTCAGCCGCGGCGAACTGGTCGAGATCGGTGACGGTTTCCGCCTGCCAGACCTGTTGGAGAGCACCGGCGCGCGGCTGCGCGAGGTGGGCACCACCAACCGCACCACAGTCGCGGACTACGCCGCTGCGCTCGGCCCGCAGACCGGTTTCGTGCTCAAGGTGCACCCGTCGAACTTCCGGGTCACCGGCTTCACCTCCGCCGTCGGGGTACGGCAACTGGCCACGCTCGGGGTGCCGGTGGTCGCGGACATCGGCTCCGGGCTGCTCGGCGCGGACCCGCTGCTGCCTGACGAACCGGACGCGTCCAGCACCCTGCGAGCGGGCGCCACGCTGGTCACCGCCAGCGGCGACAAGCTGCTCGGTGGGCCGCAGGCCGGGCTGCTGCTCGGTGACGTCGAGGTGGTCGACCGGCTGCGACGTCACCCGCTGGCCCGGGCGCTGCGGGTGGACAAGCTCACCCTGGCCGCGCTCGCCGCCACAGTGCACCAACCGCACAACCCGACCCGCGCGGCGCTGCACGCCGAGCCGGGTGCTCTGCGGGAACGGGTGGAGCGCCTGCGGGACCGCCTCGGCGCGGACGGCCGCAAGGCGGAGGTGGTGCCGGCCGTCGCGGTGGTCGGCGGGGGCGGCGCCCCCGGCGTGGAGTTGGACTCGTGGGCGTTGAGCCTGCCCGAGCGGTACGCGTTCCCGCTGCGCACCGGAAACCCGCCGGTCCTCGGGCGGGTGGTGCGCGGGCGACTCCTGCTCGACCTGCGCTGTGTGCCCGCCGACGCCGACGACGCCGTCCGCGCGGCGGTGCTGCGCGTACCCGGGGACGACTGAACGTGTTCGTCGTCGCGACCGCCGGGCACGTCGACCACGGCAAGTCGACACTGGTCCGGGCGTTGACCGGGATGGAACCCGACCGGTGGGCCGAGGAACGCCGCCGGGGGATGACCATCGACCTGGGTTTCGCCTGGACGGCGCTGCCGTCCGGCGCCACCGTCGCCTTCGTCGACGTACCCGGGCACGAGCGCTTCGTGCCGAACATGCTCGCCGGGGTCGGCCCGGTCCCGGCAGCGCTGATCGTGGTGGCCGCCGACGAGGGCTGGATGCCGCAGTCCGCCGAGCACCTGGCCGCGCTCGACGCGCTCGGCGTCGCGTACGGCCTGCTCGCGGTGACCCGCGCGGACCTGGCCGATCCGGGACCGGCGACGGCCCGCGCCCGCGCCGAGATCGCCGCGACCAGCCTCGGCGCGGTGCCGGCGGTGGCGGTCAGCGGCCTGACCGGCGCCGGCCTGCCAGAGCTGCGGGCCGCCCTGGACCGCCTCGCCGCCCAGTTGCCCGCGCCGGTCGTGGACGACCCGGTCCGGCTCTGGGTGGACCGCAGCTTCACCGTGCGGGGCAGCGGCACAGTCGTCACCGGGACCCTCGGCGGCGGCCGGCTACGGGTCGGCGACGAACTGGAGCTCGCCGGCGCCGACGAACCGGTCCGGGTTCGTGGCCTGCACTGCCTGGGCGAGGCCCGCCCGGAGGCGGCGGCGGTCGCCCGGGTCGCGGTCAACCTTCGGGGTACGCCGCGCGACCGGCTCGGCCGGGGCGACGCGCTGCTCACCCCGGGCCGGTTTCACCACACCGACCTCGTCGACGTCCGGCTCACCGGCGACCCGGCCGGCGACCTGCCGGCCACCCTCACCCTGCACGTCGGGTCGGCGGCGGTGCCGGTACGGGTGCGCCCGCTCGGCCCGGACACCGTCCGGCTGCGGCTGGCCCGCCCGCTGCCGTTGCTGGTGGGTGACCGGGCGCTGCTGCGGGACCCGGGCCGCCACCACGTCAGCGGCGGGGTGCGGGTGCTGGACGTGGCACCGCCACCGCTGGGCCGACGGGGTGCGGCCGCCGCCCGCTCGCAGGTCCTCGCCGAGTTGGACGGTCGACCCGACCTGGCGGGGGAGCTGCGCCGTCGCCGACTGATCCGGGCCGGCGCGTTGATCCGGATGGGTGTGCCGGTGCCTACCGGGCGGGACAGCCCGGCGTGGGCAGCCTCGGTGGCCGGTGACTGGCTGGCTGACCCCGCACACTGGCGGCAGCTCGGCGAGCGGCTGACCGAGGAGGTCGCCCGGCACGCGCGGGAGCACCCGTTGGAGCCCGGAATGCCGGTGGACGCCCTGCGTCAGCGCCTCGCCCTGCCCGACCGGGTGCTGGTCGAGGCGCTGGTCCGGCCGCCGCTGCGGATCCACGCCGGTCGGGTCGGTGCGGCGAGCGCCAACGCGCTGCCCGAACCGGTGGCCCTGGCCGTGAGCCGGGTCCGCGCCGAGTACGGCGACCGGCCGTTCCGCGCCCCGGAAGCGGACCGCCTCGTCGACCTCGGCCTGGGCCCCCGGGAGATCGGCGCCGCGGTGCGGGCCGGGGCTCTGCTGCGGCTGGCCGACAACGTGGTGCTGCTGCCCGACGCGCTCGACGACGCGGTCCGGGTGTTGGCCGGGTTGCCGCAGCCGTTCACCCTCTCCGCGGCCCGGCAGGCGTTGGACACCACCCGCCGGGTGGCGGTGCCCCTGCTGGAACTGCTGGACCGGCGGGGCGCGACCCGCCGGCTGCCCGACGACGCCCGGATCGTCGTCACCTGAACGCGCGCCCCTTGCGGGACTGACAGGGTGGCGTCGACATGCGACGGTGGGCTGATGGTCGAGGTGATGGCGTCCCGGGCGCTGCCGTTCGGTGGCCGCTGGCGGGAGATCATCCCGGTGGTGCTGCGCTGGGCGCTGCCGGTGCTCTGGGTGCTGTGGGCCGCTCTGGCGTGGTGGGTGGAGCCCCGCCAGTCGACCGAGGCCCAGCTCGACCGTGATCTCGCGACCGGCCAGGTGGTGGCCTTCCAGCGGGCGTCCGGCTGGGCCGACGACGGCGCGTACTGGGGGAGCCGGCCTCGACCGCAGTCTGCGACGAGCGGTGGGATGCTCGTCTGGTCCGTGCCCAACGGCCAGAGCCGGTACACCCTTGACGCAACGCCCGGCTGGGATTCGTACCTGGCCGAGCCGGACCCGTCGGCGGGTGCCCCGCCGAGCTGGCGGGACGCCCAGCTCGCCGCCATTTCCGCTGCGGGGAGCGCGGACGGTGACCCCGGGCAGCGGATCGGGAACGCCGCGGGTCTGCTCGCCGGTGTGCTGACCGTGCTCTGGCTGGGCCGATTGATCGGTGGCGCGCCGCCGCTGGTCGGCACCCGGTGGTTCTGGTTCTGGGTCGGGCTGCTGCCGTTCGGGGCGGGTGTGTTGGCCTGGACCTACCGGGAGCTGTGGAGACCACCGCCGGTGCCGGTGCCTGACCGGGGCTCGGGGTGGCGCGGGCTCGGCTGGCTGATCCTCGCCGCGGTCGGCATCAGCCTCCTGGTGTCCGTTGCCCGCATCGTGTTCGGGACGACGGTGGTGCCGGGCTGAGCCGCCGATGCCGGGCCAACCGGCCCCGAGGTCGGCGATGGTCACCTACGGTGACGCCATGGACCCTTCGGCGGTCTGGCGGGACCGGCAGCACAAGTGGCGGATCGAGGCGTACCGGGCGCCGGACCTCCGTTTCGCCATCTACGCCACCAACGGCCCCACCGAGTCGGTGCCGCTGTGGCTGTTCGGCATGTCGGCCCTGGCCCGGTGGCTGATGACCCACGCCATCTCGCTGGACGACCTGGAGGTCGACTGAGCGGGGGCGCGGTCGCAAACACCGCCCACGCCGCGCCCCGCTGCGGTTGAGTGACCTCAGGCGGCGGACGGGGGCACGCGATGGGCAGTCAGCTCGGGCAGTTGGTGTTGGTGGCCGTGCTGGTGCTGGTCAACGCCGCGCTCTCCGGCAGCGAAATGGCGCTGGTGACCTTGCGGGAGGGCCAGTTGCGGCGGCTGGGCCGGCGCAGCCGCGCCGGTGACCGGTTGGTGCAGCTGTCCCGCGACCCGAACCGCTACCTGGCCACGATTCAGCTCGGCATCACCCTGGCGGGATTCCTCGCCTCGGCGGCGGCCGCGGTGTCGTTGGCCTCTCCGCTGGTCGGGCCGTTGGGTTTCCTCGGCGCGGCGGCGCGTCCCGCCGCGGTTCTGCTGGTGACCGTGCTGCTGACCTTCGTCACGCTGGTGCTCGGTGAGTTGGCCCCGAAGCGGCTGGCCATGCAGCGGGCCGAACGTTGGGCGCTGCTGAGCGCCGGCCCGTTGGATCTGTTGGCTCGGGTGTCCCGGCCGGCGGTGTGGCTGCTCAGCCGGGCCACCGACGCGGTCGTGCGGCTGGCCGGTGGTGACCCGCGGGCCAACCGGGAGGAGATGACCGAGGAGGAGTTGCGGGAGATGCTGGCCAGCCAGCGCGGCCTGTCGGCCCAGCAGCGGGAGATCCTGACCGGCGCGTTCGACATCGCCGGCCGGACGCTTCGGGAGATCCTGGTCGCCCGGCGGGAGGTGACGACGCTGCCCGCCGATCTGGCCGCCGACGAGGGCGTCCGGCGGCTCGCCGCCGCCGGCCGGTCCCGCGCTCCCGTCACCGGCCCCGGCGGCCTGGACGAGGTGATCGGGGTGGTGCACATCCGTGACCTGGTGCGGGCCGGCACCGCTGAAGTGGGTGAGCGGGTCCAGGCGCCGCTGCTGCTGCCGGTGACCCTGCCGGTCGCCGACGCGATGCGTCAGCTGCGCCAGGAGCATCAGCAACTGGCCCTGGTGGTCGACGAGCACGGGGGCATCGACGGCATGATCACCATGGAGGATCTTCTGGCCGAGGTGGTCGGTGAGCTGTACGACGAGACCGACCGTGACGTGCACGGGGTGATCCGGGAACCGGACGGGTCCCTGCTGGTGCCCGGTGACTTCCCGCTGCACGACCTGCCCGACCTGGGGGTGCGGCTGAGCTTCCCGTTGTCCCGGGACTACACGACAGTGGCTGGTCTGGTGCTGGCCCGACTGCGGCACCTGCCGGACTCCCCGGGTGAGACGGTGCGGCTGCCCGGTCTGACCCTGCAGGTGGTGGAGGTCGCCGACCGGGCGGTGCGCCGGGTACGCCTCTGCGGGTTCGTCACCGAACGCTGAGCGTTCACCCAGAAGGTTGACAAAAGGTCTAAACCGGCAAAGCGGGGAACGCGGTACGCCTACGGTGCCAGACGTGAAGGACCGAGGGTTGCGTACGTTCGTCACGGTGCTGGCCGGCCTCGCGGTGATCTACTTCGGCAGCGCCGGCCGCAGCCCCGAGGAGGGCCGTGGCATCTCCGGCGGGGTCGTGGTCCTGGCGCTGCTCGCCGCGTTGCTGGTGTGGCACCTGACCCGCCCGGGCGACAAGACGGTCAAGTGAGCGCCTCAACGGGCGGCGACACGGGTGACCTCACCGGCGGACTCCTCACCCAGCGCCACCCGTACCAGCGCTGACGCGAGCCGGCCGAAGTCCGGTCCGTCGACGAGACCGGCGAGCCGGTCCGGGGACCCCGGCAGGCCCAGCCGCTTCGCCCCGGCCAGGGCCCGACGGTCGGCGTACGGGCGCACGTCCGACCAGACCGTCTGCGCCTCGCGCAGGTAGATGTCCGCGCCGGTGGGGCCGATGCCGGGGAATTCGGTGAGCCGCCGCCGCAGCCCGGCCGGGTCGCCCTGGGCCTCCCGGTGCAGGCGTCGCAGGTCACCGTGCCAACGGTCCAGGCACAGTCGGGCGCCGGTGCCGAGCATGGTGGCGGTCCGCTCGTCGTAGCGGCGGTAGTGGCCCCGCCCCAACGCGTCGACGCGCTCCTGCCAACTGGCCGCCTCCATCGCCTGTGGGGTGCGGTAGCCGGCGGCGAACAGTTCCCGCGCCGCGTCCACCGCCACGCACGCGCGGATCCGGGTGCTCAGCAGCGTGGTCAGCACCAGCAGCTGGTACAGCGGCCCCGGCCGGTCGGCGAGCCGGATGCCGGCCTCCTCCGCGTACGTGCGGCCACGCCGGTCGAGTAACACCCGCACCACACTTCGATCATTGCCCACCCGGTCGGGTTGCCCACTTGAGGAGCCGCTAGCCGTCGCACCGCTGGCCGAGGCCGGAATGCCATCGGGGCGGGCGGGTATGCCGACTGTGGAGGCGGCTTCTGCCGTCTGCCGTACCGGAGGGAGACACCCCGTGACGAACCCGCAGCAGCAGGAGTTGCGCCGCAACGCACTGGGCGCTACCAGCCAGGACAACAAGGGCCCCGCGCCGGGCGGGCATCCGGCCAACCGCGGCTCGTCGCGCGGTGACGCTGGTCGCCCGGTGCCCAAGGGGCAGGTGTCGCCGTACGGCCCGGCCGGTGAGCCGGTGGCCGAGGACGACAGCGACACCCGCTGACGGACCTAGCGACCGCGGCCTGGCGGCCGTCGCAACCTGTTCCAGGTGGCGGCGGCCGCCAGCCCGTAGGCGATGTGCGGGATGATGTCGGAGATCCAGTCGGAGCGCCGCCACGTACGCGGGTCGCTGATCCCGAGCACGGTGATCGACCCGTCTGTCATGGTCATGACGCCCGCGCCGAGCAGACCGGTGGCCACCGGCAACGGCTGACGTCGACCACCGGCGTAGAGCGCGAACCCGACGCCCGCGGCGACGCCCAACCCGTAACCGATCAGCGGACCGAGGCCCGAGCGGCGGTTGGCCGCCCGGGCCCCGTTTCCGAGGTCGACGTGCGCGATCCCGGCCAGCCGGTCGACGGTCTCCTGGGGGACGTCGCTCTCCGGCCGTCCCCGCAGTGCCATGTCCAGGTAGCTGACCACGTTCAGCGCGGTGCTGCCGACGGCGCCTGCGATCGCGCCGTCGGCCACGTCGACCGTCCTCACTTCGGGTCGCCCGGTTCGCGTTCGCTCTTCGGGCCGTACGTCCGGTCGCCGCGCACCACGCCCCGTTGACCGCGATCCTCCTGGAGGATCCTGTTCGCGACCTGGTTGGCCTTGCCGTCGGGTACTCGGCGTCCGGAGTCGTCGATCGCGTTACGCAACCGCGCGCGCTGCTTGTCGTAGGCGTTACTGCCCGGCCGTGGTCCTGGCATCTGTGCCTCCTTCGTCGGTCTGGGCACCTGGTGCTGCCCGCCGTCCGCTGGGCGTACCGCGGCCGTCTACCCGTCTGGCGGCGGACCAACCCCGGCGCACTACCGGGGCGCGCGGACCACGACCACCGGGCACTGCGCGTGGTGCAGCATCGACTGGCTCACCGACCCCAGCAGCAACCCGGTCACCTCGCCGCGCCCGCGCCCACCGACGACCGCCAGTTGGGCGGAGCGGGACGCCTCGGCGAGCACAGTGCCGGGTCGGCCGTGCACCACCTGGCAGGTCAACCGCAGACCCTGGTGGGCCTCGGTGAGCCCGGTCAGCCACCCGGCGAGCATCCGTTCCTGTTCGCCGCGCAGCTTCGCCTCGTCGTACACCAGGGGTTGCATGTCGCCCGGGCCGCTGCTGCCGGGATGTCGGTAGGCGTGCACCGCCTTCAGCGGCACGCCGAGTGACACTGCGGTCTCGGCGGCGAAGTCCGCCGCCAGCCGGGAGGCGTCCGAGCCGTCCACGGCGACCAGGACCGGCTCGTCGGGGCGTTGCGTGCCGCGCGCGACCAGCACCGGGCAGTCGGCGTACGCGGCGACCTGCACCGCGACCGAGCCGACCAGCAGCGCGGAGAAACCGCCCAGCCCGCGATCGCCGAGCACCATGAGCGCGGCGGTGGGGGACTCGCCCACCAGCACCGCGGCGGCCTCACCGTCGATGATCTCGCCGGAGATCGTCAACCCGGGCACTGTCGCCTCGGCCTCGCGCACCGCGGCCTCGACGAGTTCCTCGGCCCGGTGGCGCAGCCCACCGCCGGGAGGCGCGTCCGGGGCGGGGGCGACGGGTACGTGCAGCAGCGGCCAGATGAAGCCGTGCACGACCCGCAGTGGTCGGTGCCGGCGGGCCGCCTCGGCGGCGGCGAGGCGCACGGCGCGCAGCGCCGACTCCGAGCCGTCGACGCCGACCACCACCGCCGCGTTGTTCGCCGAGTTCACGGCCCACCTCCGCTCGCGGCCAGTATCGCGGGCCCGGACGCCCCCGCGTCGCGATACCGCCGAGCGCGTCCCGGTCGGTACGCTGGCGACGACCGGGGAGGGAGCGCCGCCGATGGGTGAACCAGACCAGCCGAGCACCGCTCGCATGATCGACTTTTGGCTCGGCGGGCAGCATCACTTCCCCGTGGACGTGGCCGCCGCGAACGCGTTCGAGCAGGCGTACGGGCCGTGCGCGCCGGTGTTCCGCGAGCTGCGGGCGTTCCTGGGCCGGGCGGTGCGGGCCATGGCCGAGCAGGGCGTGGACGGGTTCCTGGTGTTCGGCGCCGGAGTGCCGACGATGGGCAACGTGCACGAGGTCGCCGCCGACGCGACGGTGCTCTACACCGACGTCGACCCGGTCACCATCCGACTGGGACAGAGCATCCTCGCCGGCAGCGACCGGGCCGGCTACGGCTTCGGCGACGCGACCGACATCGGCACCGTCGACCCGGCGCAGCTGCACCGTTTCGTGCCGGGGTGGGGTCGGCGGCCGGTCGGAGTGGTCTTCCTGGGGTTGGCCGCGTTCCTCGACGACGCCACGCTGACCCGCACCCTCGACGAGCTGTACGCTGCCGCGGCGCCGGGCAGCCTGCTCGCTGTGGACTTCGACACCGAGGAGCTGGCCGGTCACCCGCAGGCGCTGGCCATGATGGGGCCGCAGTTCCGGATGCGTCCACCGGCGGCGTTCGCGCCCCTGCTGGGTCGGTGGGCGCCGACGGCGGACGGGATCGTCCCGGTTGCCGAGTGGCGTCCGGAAGGTCCGCCGGCGGAGGTGCCCGACGCGTTCCACGGTGTGCTGGCGACCCGCGCGGGTGACTGACCGCGCCGATCACCCGTCCGGCGGCGTCCGTATGATGCTTGCCCTACAGCAAGCTTCTGGGGAGGGCGACGATGGTAGACGCGCCGGACGTGGTGTCGCGCGCGTTGCGCGAGGCTCCGCCCGACCAGTTGGCGGAGGCGGCGGACCGGGCGATCCGGTCCGCGATGGGCGCGCTGCGCACCGACGTCTTCGTCGCCGACTACCGGATCAGCGGCCTGTGGCCGGTGCTGGATCCTGACCTGCCGGCGGCCGGTTTCCTGGCCTGCCACACGATGGCGCAGCGCTGCTTCAGCAGCCAGCAGCCGGTCCGCGATGGTGAGGGCCCCTGCCGGCTCTACCTGCCGTTGACCGTGTGGGGGGAGCGGCTGGGTGTGCTGCTGATCGAGCTGCCGGCCGTACCGAACGCGGCGGTCACCGGTCGGGCGACGGACATCGCCGGCGCTCTGGCGGTGGCGATGCGCGCGGCGGACCGGGAGACCGACCGCTACCGGCGGGCCCGCCGTCGGGAGCGACTGACGATGGCCGCCGAGATGCAGTGGGACCTCCTGCCCGGTCGTGGTGTGTCGCACCACGCGTTCGACCTGGCCGGCCAGCTCGAACCGGCGTACACGGTGGGTGGCGACCACTTCGACTGGTCGTTGGACGGCGACCGTCTCACCGTGACGGTGCTCAACGGCGAGGGCAACGGGCTGGCGGCGTCGCTGTTGACAGCCGTCACTGTCAACGCGATGCGCAACGCGCGTCGCTCCGGTGGCGGCCTGGTGGAGCAGGCCGAGCTGGCCTCGGACACGGTCTTCTACCAACACCGGGGCGCCCGGTACGTGGCCACCCTGCTGCTTGAGGTGGACACTCGCCTCGGCCGGGTGCGGGCCGTCGACGCGGGCTCGCCCCACCTGTTGCGGATGCGCGGGTCCACTGTCGAGCCGATGAAACTCGATCAGCAGCTGCCGCTGGGCATGTTCGCCGAGACCCGCTATGAGCTTCAGGAGATGCAACTCGTCCCCGGTGACCGGCTCTTCGTCGTCAGCGACGGGGTGTGGGCCGCCGAGCCGCCGGGCCAGGAGCCGTACGGGCAGCGGGCGATGGCACGTTCCCTGCGCGCCACGCGGTTGCAGCCGCCGGCCGAGGCGGTTGGTACGGTGATGCGCGAACTACACGCCTATCACGCAGATTCTGATCTGCGTGACGACGCCGTCGTGGTCTGTCTGGACTGGCACGGTCCACGCGAGCGGAGCATGGCGTGAGTTTCGCCGCCGCATTGCCGGGCGGGCACCAGCGCGACAACGGCAGGGGACATCAGGTGGACCGACCTGCGGATCTCGCCACGGCGATCACCACGGCCGCCGAGACGCTGATCGCCGTGCTGGAGTCGGCCGGGTCGCGGCACCAGGTGCCGCCCACCCAGCTGAGGGTGCTCACGCTGATCAGCGGTCGTCCGGAGACCAACGTCAACGGCCTGGCGGAGCTGCTGGACGTGGTGCCCTCGTCGGCGAGCCGCCTGTGCGACCGGTTGGAGGCGACCGGGCTGCTGCGTCGGGTGGCCGATCCGCGTGACCGGCGTGAGGTGCGGTTGGTGCCGACCGCTGCGGCGCTGACCCTGCTGGGGGAGTTGGCCGAGCGGCGGCAGCGCGCGGTGCAGGCGGTGCTGGACCGGATGCCGGCGCGGATGCAGCACGAGCTGCTGCTGGCGCTGGCCGGGTTCGCTCGGGCGGCGACGTCGGTGCCCGAGCAGCAGACCGATCCCGCCGTCCAGACGGCCTGAGCGCCACCCCTCTTCCACTAGTATCCTAGGACGCTCTACGCGTGGTGATCCACGCCACAGTGCGACACCGCCGCACCGGCAGCACGCAGCGGCGGCCGGCCAGCGAGAGGAAGCCCGATATAGTGGCAGCGCACCTACCCGGCCCGCGATCATCGAGATCGCGGGCCGTATCAGGGCAGGGGGCCCCACCCGGGGCCGCAGGGGAGAGCCGGCGCTGGTCGGCCCGACAGCGCGTACGACCCTCAGCCGCGCCCGGCGCCGGCCGGGGGCCCGCGTGCCGTGGAGGAGGATCGGTGTCGCGTCGGCCGGCTCGGGCAGAGCAACCGCGGGACACCGGTGACGAGACTCCCGGCAACCAGGTCCTCACCCTGCCCAACCTGATCAGCTTCGGGCGGCTGCTGGGCGTGCCGCTCTTCCTCTATCTGTTCCTGGTGGCGCGGGCCGACGTGGCGGCGGTCGTGGTGCTGGCCATCGGGGGCACCACCGACTGGGTCGACGGCTGGATCGCCCGCCGCCTGCACCAGGTCAGCCGCCTGGGCGAGTTGCTCGACCCGCTCGCCGACCGGCTCTACATCCTCGCCACCCTGATCGCCTTCACCGCGCGGGAGGTGGTGCCGTGGCAGTTCACCGCGGCGCTGCTGGCCCGTGAGGTGCTCCTGCTGGCCTCGCTGGCGGTGCTGCGTCGTTACGGCTACGGTCCGCCGCCGGTGCACTACGTGGGCAAGACCGCCACGTTCCTGCTGCTCGCGGCGTTCCCGGTGCTGCTGTTGGCCAGCGCGGCCACCGACGTGGCGACGGCGGCGAGCGCCATCGGTTGGGCGTTGGCCTGGTGGGGGCTGGTGCTGTACTGGGTGGCCGGCGCGATGTACGTCGTGCAGGCGGCCCGGCTGGTGCGCGCGGCGCGCGGTCCGGGAGCGGCGGCGTGAGCGCGCCTCGGCTGGGAAAGCCCGGCCAGGACCGGGTGTACGCGCCGGACTTCCTCACCGAGCTGTTCCGCAACCCGCTGGATCCGGGGTACGCGGACGCGGCTGCCGCCCGTCGGCGCTCGGCGGAGTCCGCTCCGGCGCGCGGGTGGCGGGCCTTGCCGGCACGGTCGGTGAGCCTGGTCGTGGTGGTGATGCTCGGTTTCCTGTTCGCGGTCGCGTACCGGCAGACGATGGCGGACGAGCCGGGGCGCAGCCAGGCCCGTTCGGGTCTGGTGGCGCAGATCAAGGAGCGGGAGCGCCAGACCGATCGGTTGTCCACTCGGGCGGACCAGCTGCGCGAGGAGGTCAGTCGGCAGCGGGACGCGGCGTTGACCGGTTCGGCCGCCGCCCGGTTGCGCAACCTGGAGGCGAGTACCGGGTTGGGCCGGGTCCGCGGTGATGGTGTGGTGGTGCGGTTGGCGGACGCGCCGGACAAGGCGGACGCGGTCACCGGTGCCGGCGCGGGGCCGCCGCGGGTGCTCTACAGCGACCTGCAGGGTGTGGCGAACGCGTTGTGGAGTGCTGGCGCGGAGGCGATCGCCATCAACGGGCAGCGGTTGACGTCGACGTCGACGATCCGGTCGGCGGGTGAGGCGATGCTCGTGGATTTCCGGCCGGTGACCGGGCCGTACGAGGTGTCGGCGATTGGGCCGGGTTCGATGCGGCGCAAGTTCGAGGACAGCCGGAATGCGGCGCTGATGCGGAAGGTCGCGCAGGGGACGGGGTTGTCGTTCGGTGTGCGGGAGGCGGATGACCTCACCCTGCCGGCGGCGCCGGAGCCGCAGCTACGCTACGCCAAGCCGTCGGTCAGTCCGAGCCCTTCCGCGTCGGGTGTCCGTTCCGGCAGTCCCGGGTCGTCCGGTCCGCGGACGACTGTTAGCCCCTCCGGAGGTGGCCGATGATCGCGGTGTTGGCGTTGCTCGCCGGTGTGGTGCTGGGCGTGTGGCTTGATCCCACGGTGCCGGCGGCGTTGCAGCCGTACCTGCCGATCGCGGTGGTGGCCGCGTTGGACGCGGTTTTCGGTGGGGTGCGGGCCCGGTTGGACCGCATCTTCGACGACAAGCAGTTCGTGGTGTCGTTCATTTCGAACGTGCTGGTGGCTGGTCTGATCGTGTATCTGGGTGACCAGTTGGGGGTGGGTGGGCAGTTGTCCACCGGTGTGGTCGTTGTGTTGGGGGTGCGTATCTTCGGCAACGTGGCGGCGATCCGTCGGCACCTGTTCCGGGCGTAGGTTGGGTTGCGATGAGTGACGAGCAGACCGACACGGGGACCGGGTGGCCGCAGCCGGTGGGTCCGGTGCGGCCGGGTGGGCCGGCGGGTGAGCCGGATCCGCGGCCGGATGCGCCGGATCCGGATGAGTTGAGCCCGTTGGCGCCGCAGGCGCCGGCGGATGACGAGCCTGTGGCGGAGCCAGGTGTGGAGCCGGTCGACGATGGTGCGACGGTGGACCTGAGCGCGGTGTCGCGGTCGGGGGAGCAGCCGGTTGCGGGTTCCGACGGGTCGGCGGCGCCGGTGACGGAGTCGGCGGCGCCGGTGGTGGCTGGCCGGTCCCGGTGGAGTGCGGCCGGGGTGATGATCGCCGCGTTGTTGGCGTTGCTGGGGTTCACGTTGGTCGTGCAGTTGAAGACGACGTCGACGGACCCGACTCTGGGTGCCACCCGTCAGGAGGACCTGGTCCGGATCCTGTCGGATCTGGATGCGCGGGAGAATCGCCTGCAGCAGGACATCCGGGCTCTGGAGGACAGCCAGCGGCAGTTGCGCTCGGGTGAGCAGGGTCGTCAGGCGGCGTTGGATGAGGCGACGCGGCGGGCGGACGAGTTGGGCATCCTGGCGGGGACGTTGCCGGCTGTGGGTCCGGGGTTGACTGTGCAGTTCGACGCCGGTGTGAAGCCGATTTCGGCGAACCGGGTGTTGGACGCGGTGCAGGAGCTGCGCGGTGCGGGCGCCGAGGCGATGCAGATTTCCGGTGGGGATCGGGCGACGGTGCGGATCATCGCGTCGACGTACTTCCTCGATGGGGAGAACAACGCGTCGTTGATCGTGGAGGGGCGTCGGTTGTCGGGGCCGTACACGATCACGGTGATCGGTGATCCGGCGACGATGCGTACGGCGTTGAACATTCCTGGTGGGGTGGTGGCGTCGGTCCGGGGTGACGGCGGTAACGTGACGTTTGGGGAGCGTGAGGTTGCCGAGGTTTCGGCGCTGCACGTGCCGATCAAGTTGGAACACGCCCGTCCGGTCTCCTGACCGGCGCGGCCGCGCCGGACCCGGGTGGTCCGGGGCACCGATGGATGAAGGACGCGTCTGGTGATTCCCGAGGATCTGCGATACACCGCCGAGCATGAGTGGGTGGCGGGTGACGGCACGGCTTCGGTCCGGGTCGGCATCACCCACTTCGCGCAGGACGCGCTCGGTGACATCGTGTACGTGCAGTTGCCCGAGGCGGGTGCGGTGGTCGCGGCCGGTGACTCGTTGGGTGAGATCGAGTCGACCAAGAGCGTGTCGGAGATCTACGCGCCGGTGGCCGGTACGGTGGCGGCGCGCAACGATGCGTTGGCTGACACGCCTGAGCTGATCAACACTGATCCGTACGGTGAGGGTTGGTTGGTGGAGATCACGCCGAACGATCCGACTGCGACGGATGGGTTGCTGACGGCGGCCGCGTATCAGAAGATCACCGAAGGCTAAGTGTGCTTGATCCGGTGCGCGGGATGTCTGCGCGCGTCCGGTTGCCCTGCATTTCGGCGCTGGCTAGGCTCGCCCAGTCGACCGAGAACCCAATAGTTGAGCGTTGCGGAATTGCCTTCCCGGGCACGGGGAGCCAGCCGCCGGGTGTTCAAGTGCCCGGCGGCCAGACCCGCCATTACCCGACGCCGACCGAACAGATCCGTGAGGTGGTCCCATGACGCGGCCAGACGACGAGTTCCCCCCACTCGACGTCACTTCGACGCTCAATCTCGGTTCGCTCGACGAAGTGCTGGAGGGGCCGGATACCGATGTGGTGCCGAGCCGGATGTCCGGTTCGTTGCCGCCGGGTATGGCGCTGCTGGTGGTTCGTCGAGGCCCGAATGCGGGTGCCCGGTTCCTGTTGGACCACGATGTGACGACCAGTGGCCGGCACCCGGACAGTGACATCTTCCTGGATGACGTGACGGTGTCGCGTCGGCACGCGGAGTTCCACCGTGATGGTGGGACGTTCACGGTGCGGGACGTGGGTAGCCTGAATGGCACGTACGTCAATCGTGAGCGGGTCGAGGCGGCCACGTTGAGCAATGGTGACGAGGTTCAGATCGGTAAGTTCCGGGTGGTGTTCATCGCCGGTCCGCGCCCGGAGGAGGAGGCCGGCCGGGGGTGAACGAGCCTGCGGCCTCCATGTCACCCGGGGCGGCTCGGTCTGAGCCGCTGATGAGCATCGGTGAGGTGCTTGGGCAGTTGCGGGTGGATTTTCCGGATACCACGATTTCGAAGCTGCGGTTTCTTGAGGCCGAGGGTTTGGTCGAGCCGCAGCGGACGGCGGCGGGTTACCGGAAGTACAGCTGGGACGATGTGGCGCGGTTGCGGTTCGTGTTGACCGCGCAGCGGGACAGGTACCTGCCGTTGCGGGTGATTCGGGAGCAGTTGGCCCAGTGGGATTCGTCCGGTGAGCAGCCGGAGCGGTCGCGGCCGGCGTTGGTTGCGGTTGGTCCTGATGGTGCGGTGCCGGGTCGTGAGTTCGCGGAGCCGGCCGAGTCGTCGCAGGTGCGGCTCGGCCGGGCGGATCTGGTGGCGCGCAGTGGGATCGACGAGTCGACGTTGGTGGAGTTGGAGCGGCTCGGTGTGCTGGTGTCGGATCCGCCGGGTTGGTATGACGGTGATGCTCTGATCATCGCGTCGGCGGTGGCGGGGTTGGCGGCGTACGGGTTGGAGCCGCGGCACCTGCGGGGTTATCGGACGGCGGCGGACCGGGAGGTCGGTTTGTTCGCGCAGTTGGTGGCGCCGTTGGCGCGGCAGAGTGATCCGGCGGCGCGGGCGCGGGCGGCGGAGACGGCGCGGGAGTTGGTGGCGTTGTCGGAGCAGTTGCACGCGGCGTTGGTGCGGGTGGGGCTGCGGTCGACGTTGGGTCGGTGAGGGTGCCCGGTGGGTGGCGGCTGAGCGGAAAGATCTCTTCCGGGAAGCGTGCCGTAGGCTTGCCGGGGTAACCCCTTTTCGGCGCGGGCGTGGTGCTGTAGCGCATGGGACGGCCGTGTTGCGGTCCGTGTACCGTGCAGGGAAAGGCGCGGTGCGGCGTAGGTGACAACGACACGGAGGCGGCGGTGCGCGAGCTGAGCGTGGTCGGAGTTCGGGTGGAGCTGCCCAGCAACCAGCCGATCGTCCTGCTCAGGGAGGTCGAGGGGGACCGCTATCTGCCGATCTGGATCGGCGCGGTCGAGGCGACGGCTATCGCTTATGAGCAGCAGGGGGTCAAGCCGGCCCGGCCGTTGACGCATGACCTTCTGCGGGACGTGTTGGCGGCGTTGAAGGCGCCCTTGCAGGCGGTGGAGATCACCGAGCTGAAGGAGAACGTCTTCTACGCTGATCTGTTGATCGGCGATGGGGTGCGGGTGTCGGCGCGGCCGAGCGATTCGATCGCGTTGGCGTTGCGGGTTGGTGCGCCGATTCGTTGTGCGGAGCAGGTCCTCAGCGAGGCGGGGATCGTTATCCCTGATGAGCAGGAGGACGAGGTGGAGAAGTTCCGCGAGTTCCTGGAGCAGGTGCGTCCGGAGGATTTCGCGGGCTGAGGTGTGCCTGGGCTCTGTTGGTGATCTTTCTCGGTGGCTGCGCGGCGTGTCGCGTCGGTTCCTCCGTGGTAACCCCTGACGGTGGCGATAGGGTTTCCATGTCGAGGGGTGCGCGTCGGAGGAAACGATGCGTCGCCACACTGACGGGGAGGTTGTCCGGATGCACGAGCCGCGGGATTCCGATCCGGGTGCAGAGTTCGACGAGTCGGGTGCCTCGTCGCCAGGTGTGGCGGCTGAGGGTGACGGTTCGGTTGGTTACCGAGGTGTGACGGCCTGCCATGCGGTGGGCATCAGTTACCGGCAGTTGGATTACTGGGCGCGGACGACGCTGGTGGTGCCGAGCGTTCGTGATGCCTCGGGTTCGGGGACGCAGCGGTTGTATTCGTTCCGGGACCTGGTGGTGTTGAAGGTCGTGAAGCGGTTGTTGGATGCGGGGGTGTCCCTGCAGAACATCCGTAAGGCGATCGAGGCGTTGCGGTCGCGTGGTGTGGAGGATCTGGCGGGGATCACGCTGATCTCTGATGGGACGACGGTGTACGAGTGCCGGTCTCCGGAGGAGGTGGTCGACCTGTTGCAGGGTGGCCAGGGGGTCTTCGGCATCGCGATCGGTGGGGCTTTCAAGGAGATCCAGGGGTCGTTGTCGCATCTGCCGGCGGAGCCGGCGACGAGCGGCCCGGTGGAGCCGGTGGTGGCGGCGGGCCCGGATCCGGTGGGTGACGAGTTGGCGGCGCGGCGGGCGCGGCGGCGCGCCGGCTGACAGTTCGATCTTTCGATTTTTTCCGGTTGTTTTCTCGCGACCGTCGGTGACGGTGGCGAGGGTTGATCGACCGTGTCGGTCCACTGTGGATACTGTGGGTGTCGTGTCGGTCGCCCACTGTGGAGATACCCATCGGTAGTGGTGACGCAGCGTGTCGTCGTGTTGTCGGGAATCCGATAAGGGGGCGCTGACCGGGGGCGGTTGACACGCTATGGTCCCTCACGGTTCTGGACCCTTCACCCCCCGGAAGGAACGACCGTGACGGTTACGGAAGAGACTGTTCCCGCCTCGCACTACGACCGCATTGGCGGTGCCAGTTCGGTCAAGGCGGCGGTTGAGCTGTTCTACGACAAGGTGCTCGCGGACCCGGAGTTGGCGGGCTATTTCGCTGGCGTGGACATGGCGGGTCAGCGGCGGCATCTGGCGTTGATGTTGACGGTGGTGCTGGGTGGCCCGAACGAGTACACGGGTCGCGGGTTGGACGAGGCGCACCAGCCGTTGAACATCACGGCGGGCCACTACGCGAAGGTGGGCGAGTACCTGACGGTGACGCTGACCGAGCTCGGAGTGCCGGCGGACGTCATCGCCGATGTGCAGACGGTGCTGGGGCAGGTGCAGGGCCAGGTGGTGGCTGCCGGGAACAGGTCGGGCGTCTGAGCGTGGACGCCGCTCGCCTCAAGCAGAGCTGGTCGGTGGTCGCCGGTCACGGCGACCAGGTGCCGCTCTACTTCTACTCGACGTTGTTCCTCGCCCATCCCGAGACGCGGCAGATGTTCCCCACGAACATGGCTGGTCAGCGGGATCGCCTCGTGACCGCGTTGGGTCACATCGTGTCCAACGTGGACCAGGTGGATCGGCTGGTTGGTTTCCTGCAGGATCTCGGCGCGGATCACCGCAAGTTCGCGGTCCGCGCGGAGCATTATCCGGCGGTCGGTGAGGCGCTGGTGGCGACGTTGCAGCATTTCCTCGCCGAGCAGTGGACCGACGAGTTGGCTGCGGACTGGACGGCGGCGTACGGGTTGGTCGCCCAGGTGATGGTGGAGGCCGCGCAGGCCGCTGAGGCGGTCAATCCGCCGTGGTGGGTGGCGGAGATCGTGGCGCATGAGCGGCGGGCGTTCGACGTGGCGGTGTTGACGGTGCGTCCGCAGTATCTGTTGCCGTTCACGCCGGGTCAGTCGATCGGGGTGTCGCACCCGTCGGTGCGGTCGTGGCGGTACTACTCGCCGGCGAACGCGCCGCGGGCGGACGGCACGTTGGAGTTGCATGTGCGGGCCGCGCCGGGTGGTGCGGTGTCGTCGCGGCTGGTGTACGGGTCGGCGGTGGGGGATCCGGTCCACCTGGCGGCGCCGGTGGGGGACCGGCTGGGGTTGTGGGCGGCGGGCTCCAGTGACCTGTTGCTGTTGGTGTCGGGTACCGGCTGGGCGCCGATGAAGGCGTTGGTGGAGCAGGTGGCCGCGGAGGGTTCCCGCCGGCGGGTGGACCTGTATGTGGGGGCCCGGTCCCGTAGCGAGTTCTACGACAGCGATGCGATCGACAAGTTGGCGTCGTCGTATCCGTGGTTGACGGTGACGTACGTGGTCGGTGCCGACATGCACCGGCCGGGGGAGTTCGTGCAGGCGGTGGACCGGGCGTTGGCCGACGGTGACTGGCGGTCCCGGCACGTGTTCGTGTGTGGGTCGGACGAGATGGTGTCGCACGCGGTGCGGACGTTGGTGCAGGCGGGCTACCACGCGGGTCAGGTGCACCACGAGGGCCTGGGCGCGCAGTGGTATGGCCCGGCGTGGCGCACGGCGGTGCAGCAGTCGGCTGCGGGTGGCACTTCGGGAGGTGGGCACAGGTGAGTGCGACGCCGATCAGTCGGTATGACGGGGTGCAGGTGTCCGGCGGTGTGCAGGTGCGGATGACCGCCGACCGGGTTCGGCGGTGGGAGTTCGGTGCGGCGTCGTTCGCTCGGCGTGGTTACGACAACGCTGATGTGGACCGGTTCCGGGTGCAGGTCGCTGACGAGTTGGACCTGTTGGCGACGCAGATCGCGACGTTGCGGGCGGAGAACGAGCGGCTGACCGACCGGGTGGAGTTGCACCGGCACGGGGTGATCCCGAGTACGGGGGCGGCGGCGAAGCTTCCGGCGGCGCGTGAGGTGAATCTGCTGTCGGCGGCGCAGCGGGAGGCCGAGCAGATAATCGCGCAGGCGCATGACTACGCGCGTCGGGTCGCCGAGTACGCCCGGGTGCAGTACGAGAGTTACCTGCACGCGGCGGAGGCGGAGGCGAAGCAGGAGGCGGAGCGGGCGGTGGCGGAGTACCGCAGCGCGGCGGGGTCGAGCTTCGACGACACGGTGGCGACCCGGGAGGCGTTGCGGATCTTCGGCGAGATGATGGTGTCGCACATGCAGGCGGCGGCGCGGCATCTCGACGACGGCAGTGAGCAGTTGGCGCGCACCATGGATCGGATCGCGGCGGAGACGCCGGGGGCGCCGTTCGTGGGTGGTGTGGTGGGTCAGTCGGCGTTGCCGCGGCACCAGCAGCGCTGAGTCGCCGGGTGGGGTGCGCTGACGTGGACCCCACCCGGTGCGCTGGCGGCGGTGGCATAGTCGGAGGGGTCAGGCGGGGCTGACCGGTGGCCCGCCCCGGGGGGAGGTGCCATCGTGTCGGTATCACCGTCTCCATCCGGCGGATCGGCGGACCCGCTGACCGCGTTGGAGGCGTCGGCGTGGGCGCTGGCGGCCGCTGTCGGCACCATGAGTGACGCCCTGTCGGCCCCGCTCGCCGAGGTCCTCGCGGCGTCGCCGCACCGCAGCGCGGTACTGGAAGCGGCCGGTCTGCTGTCCTGGGACGGCGGGACGCCGGTCGCGCACCCGTCGCTGGTGCCTGCCGACGGGCCGACCGGGCGCAGCGCGGTGCAGGCGCGGTTGAGTTCGCTGCGGCAGGCGGTCGCCGCGGCGGCGCAGGAGCCTTCCGGTGGGGGTGGCGCGGGCTGGGCGCAGGTCGACGACGAGGTGTTGCTGCATCAGGGTCGGGCGTCGGCGGCGACCGGCCGGGCGTTGGCGACCCGGGTGGTGCCCGAGTTGGCGGGGCTGGCGGAGCGCTTGGACTCGGCGGATGCCCGGGTGCTGGACGTGGGCACCGGCGTGGCGGCGTTGGCTGTCGCCCTGGCCCGCGCGTTGCCCCGGGTGTCGGTGGTGGGCATCGACGTGCTGCAGCGGGCGTTGGACCTGGCTCGCGGGGAGTTGGCCGAGGCGCGCGACGTCGCGGACCGGATCAGTGTGCGCCGGCAGGACGTCGCGGACGTGGCCGAGCCGGATGGGTACGACCTGGTCTGGGTGCCGGCGCCGTTTCTTCCCCAGCAGACGTTGGCGCTCGCGTTGCCCCGGTTGGTGCAGGCGCTGCGACCCGGTGGCTGGCTGGTGGCTGGCACCAATCCGCCGGCCGGGGACCCGTTGCGGGCGGCCGTCGACCGGTGGAACGCCGTCCGCAACGGCGGCAACGCCTTCGACGCCGACCGGATGGCGGCGGTGCTGGCGGAGGCCGGGTTGGGTGACGTTCGGCGTTTTCCGACGGTCCCCGGTGGGCCGGTGTTGGTCGCCGCGCACCGCCCCGGCGGCTGAGGGTCACACCTGGCGGGTGGGTGTCAGCCGAGCCCCTGCGGCGCGACGGGTCGGTCAGCTGGCGGCGGCGCGGACGGCCTCGACGATCGGGGTGGGTCCGTCGACGAGTTCCAGTGTCGCGCCGGTGGTGCCCGGTTCGTCGAGCAGCGCGGCGAGGACGTGGGCGACGTCGGTGCGGCTGATCGCGCCACTACCGGCGTGTGGGGTGAGGGTGACCCGCCCGGTGGGTGGGTCGTCGGTGAGCCGGCCGGGTCGCAGCACCGTCCAGGCCAGGTCGCGGCGGCGCAGGTCGTCCTCGGCGGCGCGTTTGGCGCGCAGGTACGCCGCCCACACGTCGTCGGTGCCGGGGGCGGGTGGTGTGTCCACGCCCATGGAGGAGACGAGCAGGTAGCGGTGGACGCCGGCGTGGGTGGCGGCGTCGGCGAGCAGCGCGGCGGCGGCCCGGTCGACGGTGTCCTTGCGGGCGGCGCCGCTGCCGGGACCCGCGCCGGCGGCGAAGACCACCGCGTCGGCGCCGTGCAGATGCTCGGCCACCTGTTCCGGCGGTGTGTGTTCCAGGTCGCAGACGACGGGGGTGGCGCCGGCGGCGCGTAGCGTCGCGGTCTGCTCAGGGTTGCGGATGAGGCCGACGGCGGTGTCGCCGCGCCCGACGAGGTGGCGTTGCAACAGTAGGGCAATCCTGCCGTGGCCTCCGGCGATGACGACGCGCATGCGCCCAACCTACCGGCGTCATCGGCTTGACCTTGACCTTCGGGCAACCCTGAGCCTGGTGGGTGCCGGTCGCCGTGACCGGCGCGAGGAGGATGTCGACGTGGGGCTGATGACCATCGGGGCGTTCGCCCGGGCGGCGAGGCTGACGCCGAAGGCGTTGCGTCTGTACGACCAGGGTGGGCTGTTGGTGCCGGCCGCTGTCGATCCGGAGTCCGGTTACCGGCTCTACGACCCGGCTCAGCTGCCGGTGGCGCGGCTGGTCGCCCAGTTGCGTCGGCTCGGTATGCCGCTGGCGACGATCCGGGTCGTGTGTGACCTGGAGCCGGCAGCGGCGGCTGACGCGGTCACCGCGTACTGGCGGCAGGTCAGCGCTGACACCGCGGCCCGCGCCCGGCTCGCCACCCTCCTCGTGGACCACCTGTCTGAAGGGGGTACCACCATGTCTGACCCGGATCCCACAGTTGTCGTTCGCTTTGCCGCCGGTTGTGACACCGGGCTGGTGCGCGACAGCAACGAGGACACCGCGTACGCCAGCGAGCGGTTGCTCGCCGTGGCCGACGGGATGCGGGGGCCCGGCGGCGCGGCCGCCAGCGCCGCCGCCGTCGACGCCCTGAAGCCGTTGGCCCTGACCGACGTGCCGGGCGCGGACCTGCTGACGATGCTGGGCGGCGCGGTGAGCGCCGCCGACAGTGCCGTGCACGGGTTGGCCACCGACACCGACCAGCCCGTCACGACGCTGACCGCGCTGCTGCTCAGCGGTTCCCGGCTGGCGCTGGTGCACGTCGGTGACACCCGGGCCTACCTGCTGCGCGGCGGTGAGTTGTCGTTGCTCACGCAGGATCACACCTGGGTGCAGACCCAGGTTGATCAGGGTCGGCTCGACCGGGACCAGGCCGCGACGCATCCGCAGCGCGCGGTGCTGGTGCGTGCCCTCGGTGGCGGCCGGCAGGTCGAGGCGGATCTGGCGCTGCGTACCGCGGTGCCGGGTGACCGGTACCTGTTGTGCTCCGACGGGCTGTCCGCGGTCGTCGACCGGGCCGGGTTGGGGTCGGCGTTGGCTGCGACGGACGATCCCGAGGACACGGTGCGGGCGCTGATCGATCTGGCGCGGGCCGAGGGGGCCCCGGACAACATCGCCTGCGTCGTCGCCGACGTCCTAGCCGCATAACCGTCATCGCCGCATGGCCGTCGTCCGCGCCGGGTGGGGCCGCCCACCCGGCGCGGGCTCGGCGTCAGCGGCCCGGTTGAGGCAGCATGGAGAGGTGATGGAGAGCTTCGACGCGTTGCACTCGCTGGTGGCCGGTGGCGGGGTGGTGGTGCTCAGCGGCGCCGGCCTGTCCACCGAGTCGGGAATTCCGGACTACCGGGGGCCCAGCGGGGTCGCGCGGCGGCACACGCCGATGACCTTCCAGGCGTTCACCCGCGATCCCCTCGCGCGGCGCCGCTACTGGGCGCGCAGCCACCTGGGCTGGCGGCTGATCGCGGGCGCGGCGCCCAACGCCGGGCACCGGGCGGTGGCCGGGTTGCAGCACGCCGGGCTGGTCGACACGGTCATCACCCAGAACGTCGACGGTCTGCACGGTGCGGCCGGCAGCCCGTCGGTGATCGAGTTGCACGGCCGCCTCGACGAGGTGACCTGCCTGGACTGCGGCAACCTCACCTCCCGGGAGGAACTGCACCGGCGGTTGCGCGAGGCCAACCCGGAGTTCGTGGCCCGCGTCGCCGCCGTCAACCCGGACGGTGATGTTGATCTCCCCGATGAGCAGGTGGAGGCGTTCCGGCCGGTGGACTGCGGGATCTGCGGCACCGGGATGCTGAAACCAGACGTGGTGTTCTTCGGTGAGACGGTGCCGCCGCAGCGGGTGGCGCGGTGTTTCGCGGCCGTGGAGCAGGCCCGCGCGTTGCTGGTGCTCGGGTCGTCGTTGACGGTGATGTCCGGGCGCCGGTTCGTGATTCGGGCCGCGAAACGGGGCATCCCGGTCGCGATCGTCAACCAGGGGCCGACCCGGGGTGACGATCACGCCACCGTGTGCGTCGACGCGCCGCTGGGCGCGGTGCTGCCGCAGCTGGCCGCGCGGGTCGGCGCCGGGACGCCGCTGGGGGTCTGACGGGCCAGCCCCGGATGGGCACCCCGGCCAGGAGGGGGAACATCAGCCCCCCGGGGGTAGGACATCTGCCGGAAACACCGACGCTGGTAGCGTTGACCACGCCGGTAACACCCACGTGGGAGAGACCGCCCGACAGCACGCAGGGCGGCGCCGAAGGGGCAAATCCTCCCCGGAACCTCTCAGGCAAAAGGACCTCGTGGGCAGGCGCTGTGGAGTGCCCCTGTGGGTGCGACAGAGGGGGAGGCCGACACGTCGACCTCGCCCCGGGAGCGCCCCCTATGACCGTAGAGCAGTTCGCCACCCGTCACATCGGTCCCGGCCCCGACGATGAGCGTCGGATGCTGGAGGTCGTCGGGCACGACTCGATCGACGAGCTGATGGACGCCGCGATCCCCGAGGTGATCCGCTGGCACGGCACCCTCGACCTGCCCGCGGCGGCCACCGAGGCCGAGACGATCGCCGAGCTGCGGGCCCTCGCGGCGCGTAACACCGTCGCCGTCTCCATGATCGGGCTCGGGTACCACGGCACGCACACCCCGGCCGTGATCCGCCGCAACGTCCTCGAAGACCCGGCCTGGTACACGGCGTACACGCCGTACCAGCCGGAGATCAGCCAGGGCCGGTTGGAGGCGCTGCTGAACTTCCAGACCATGGTCACCGACCTGACCGGCCTGGCCACCGCGAACGCCTCCATGCTCGACGAGGGCACCGCGGCGGCGGAGGCGATGACCCTGGCGCGGCGGGCTTCCAAGAGCAAGAGCGGCGTGTACGTCGTCGACGCCGACGCGTTGCCGCAGACCATCGCGGTGATCACCAGCCGGGCCGAGCCGCTCGGCATCGACGTGCGGGTCCTCGACGTGCAGCGTGACGAGTTGCCGGCGGAGTTCTTCGGCCTGCACCTGCAGTATCCGGGGGCGTCCGGTGCGGTACGCGACCACGCCGGCCTCGTGGAGGCGGCGCACGCCGTCGGCGCCCTGGTGACCGTGGCGGCGGACCTGCTGGCGTTGACGCTGCTGCGCGCACCGGGGGAGATCGGCGCGGACATCGCCGCCGGCACCACCCAGCGTTTCGGCGTACCCATGGGCTTCGGTGGGCCGCACGCCGGTTACCTGGCGGTGCGGTCGGGCCTGGAGCGGATGCTGCCCGGGCGCCTGGTCGGGGTGTCGCGCGACGCGGACGGCAACCCGGCCTACCGGTTGGCGTTGCAGACCCGTGAGCAGCACATCCGCCGGGAGAAGGCGACCAGCAACATCTGCACCGCGCAGGTGCTCCTGGCTGTGATGGCCGGCATGTACGCCGTCTACCACGGCCCGGACGGGCTGCGCGCCATCGCGACGCGTACCCATGCGATGGCGGCGCGGGTCGCGGCCGGGTTGCGCGCCGGTGGGGTGGACGTCGCGGACGTCGCGTTCTTCGACACCGTCACCGCGACCGTGCCCGGGAGGGCCGCCGAGGTGGTGGCCGCCGCCGCGGAGCGTGGTGTCAACCTGCGGCTGGTCGACGCCGACCGGGTGGGGGTGTCCTGCGACGAGACCACGACCGACGCGCACCTGGCGCAGGTGTGGGCGGCGTTCGGGGTGCCCGCGTTCGACGCCGACGCGGACGCGGCGCTGCCCGTCGACCTGATTCGCGGCAGCGACTTCCTCACCCACCCGGTGTTCCGCAGCCACCACTCGGAGACGGCGATGCTGCGCTACCTGCGGCGGTTGTCGGACTTCGACTACGCCCTGGACCGGGGCATGATCCCGCTCGGGTCGTGCACGATGAAGCTGAACGCGACCACCGAGATGGAGCCGGTCAGCTGGGCGGAGTTCGCGAACATCCACCCGTTCGCCCCGGACGCGCAGACCGCCGGGTACCGGGAGATGATCGGTCAGCTGGAGTCGTGGCTGGCCGAGGTGACCGGGTACGACGCGGTCAGCGTGCAACCCAACGCCGGATCGCAGGGTGAGCTGGCCGGCCTGTTGGCGATCCGCTCGTACCACGCGTCGCGGGGGGAGACGCACCGCGATGTGTGTCTGATCCCGTCGTCGGCGCACGGCACGAACGCGGCGTCGGCGGTGATGGCCGGGATGCGGGTCGTGGTGGTGACCTGCGACGACGACGGCAACGTCGACCTCGTCGACCTCGACGCGAAGATCGACAAGCACCGCGACGCGCTCGCCGCGATCATGGTGACGTACCCGTCCACGCACGGTGTGTACGAGACGGGCATCGCGTCGCTGTGCGCGAAGGTCCACGACGCGGGCGGGCAGGTGTACGTCGACGGGGCGAACCTCAACGCCCTGGTCGGGTTCGCCAAGCCCGGCAAGTTCGGCGCGGACGTGTCGCACCTGAACCTGCACAAGACGTTCTGCATCCCGCACGGCGGCGGCGGCCCGGGGGTGGGCCCGGTGGCGGTGCGCGCGCACCTGGCGCCGTTCCTGCCCGGTGACCCGCTGGGCGCGCACGTCGACGCCACGCCGGCGATCTCGGCGGCGAAGTACGGGTCGGCGGGGATCCTGCCGATCCCGTGGGCGTACCTGCGGATGATGGGTGCCGAGGGGCTGACCCGGGCCACCGGTGTGGCGGTCCTCGCGGCGAACTACGTGGCGGCGCGGCTGCGGGGGCACTTCCCGGTGCTGTACGCCGGCAACAAGGGCCTGGTGGCCCACGAGTGCATCCTCGACCTGCGGCCGTTGACGAAGGCGACCGGGGTGAGCGTCGACGACGTGGCGAAGCGGCTGATCGACTACGGCTTCCACGCGCCCACGATGTCGTTCCCGGTGGCGGGAACGCTGATGGTGGAGCCGACCGAGAGCGAGGACCTGGCCGAGCTGGACCGGTTCTGCGACGCGATGATCGCGATCCGCGCGGAGATCGAGCAGGTGGGTTCCGGGGCGTGGCCGGCGGGGGACAATCCCCTGGCGAACGCGCCGCACACCGCGGCGATGGTCAGCGGTGACGAGTGGTCGCACGCGTACCCGCGGTCGGTGGGCGCGTACCCGGCCGGGGTGGACCGGGCCGGGAAGTACTGGCCGCCGGTGCGGCGCATCGACGGCGCGTACGGCGACCGGAATCTGGTCTGCTCGTGCCCGTCGCCGGAGGCGTTCGAGGACTGACGACGCCGCAGCCGGTCGAGACTGACGACGGCGCGCCGGGGCGGGCGGTACGGCCTGCCCCGGCAGCCGCTGCGACCTGGGCGGGGACGTCCCTTACCGGGGGACTAGCCTGGGTCGACGGCGGCTAAACGGTGACGCTGAGTGGTCGGTCAGGCCACGAGAGCGTGGCGGGCGGGACCGCGGTGCGGTGCGATGCTGCTGCCGTCAGGAAGCAGCTCGCCGGTGTCCTCGAAGACGATGACGCCATTGCAGAGCAGGCTCCAGCCCTGCTCACGGAAGCAGGCGAGGACCCGCGCGGCTTCCCGGTCGGTGGCTTCAGCGGAGGGGCAGGTCGGTTGGTGCTGGCACATCGGGTTCTCCGGACTGTGGGGGCACTGTGTCATGGTTCACATGACCAGTGACGCACAGTACCAAGCGAAAGTGTCCAGCATCGAGCAGGTGCCCGCCTGGTGCACGGGAAATCCACTGAACGGATGAGGAAGGTTGGACCGTACGGCGTGGAAACGCTCCCAAAGGTGTTCGCTGCGAGCAGCGGCCCGGCTGCGACTGTCGATGTACCCGCCGCGCCGGCCGCGTGCCGGGGCGCGCTGACCGAACGCGCCCGTCTGCACTGGTCCCTCGGCGACGGCGGCGACCCCGCGGCCCTCGCCGAGGAGTTCCTCGCCGCGCACGGCCTACCCCTGCACGACCTGACCCGACCCGCCACCGGCCAGCACGGCGCCGGGGTCTGCGGCGCGGCGCTGTACCTGTCCGCCGCCGCCGGGGCGCTGCTGGCCGGCGCACCCACCGGGGCGCCCGAGCCCGCACCGGCCCTACCCGACCTCGTCGTCGTGGTCTACCAGCACGGCCCCACCCGGTTCACCCGGCCCGGACCACCGCCACCGTGGTGGCTGGGCGACTGGGTCGAGAGCTGGACCCCCGGCCAGCACGCCGACGCCGTCGACGCGGTCCGCGCCGCCATCGGCCGCGGCGACGTCTACCAGAGCAACCTCGTCGGCCACGCCGCCGCCCCCTACAGCGGCGACCCGCTGCCCGCCCTGAAGCGCCTCGGCGCGCTGCCCGGCGCCCGCTACGGCGGCGTCCTCACCGGCGACGGCTGGGCCATCGGCTGCGCCTCCCCGGAAACCCTCGTCGAGGTCACCGACGGGCAGGTGATCACCCGACCGATCAAGGGGACCCGCCCGGCCACCGCCGCCGGCCGCGCCGAGCTGCTCGCCAGCGCCAAGGAACGCGCCGAACACATCATGATCGTCGACCTGGAACGCAACGACCTCGCCCGCATCGCCCGCACCGGCACCGTCACCGTCGACGAACTGTTCGCCGTCCGCCGCTGGTGCGACCTGTGGCAGGCCGAGTCGACGGTGCGCGCCGCCGCCGCCGACGGCCTCGGCCTCGCCGACCTGCTGCGCGCCACCTGCCCCGGCGGCTCCGTCACCGGCGCCCCGAAACTCGCCGCCCTGAGCCAGATCAGCGCCCTCGAACCCGTCGGACGCGGCGCCAGCATGGGCGCGCTGGGCTGGGTCACCCCGGGCCACGTCGACCTGGGCCTGACCATCCGCACCGCCGCCGCCGACGGCCAACGACTGCACACCTGGGCCGGCGGCGGCATCACCTGGGACAGCGACGCACACGCCGAGGTCGCCGAGGCCGCCGCGAAGACCACCCCGATCCGCGCCACCCTGGCCGGGCGCTGACCGCGGCACCGCACGGCGATACGCTGAACCCCATGACCATGCGGCCCATCCGGATCATCGGCGACCCTGTCCTGCGCACCGGATGCGAACCGGTCACCACCTTCGACGCCGAGCTACGCGCCCTCGTCACCGACCTGATGGACACCCTGCTCGGCGCCCCCGGCCGCGCCGGCGTCGCCGCACCGCAGATCGGCGTCAGCGCCCAGGTGTTCGTCTACGACGCCGACGGGCACCGCGGCCACCTCATCAACCCCACCCTCGAACTGTCCGACGAACTCCAGGACGACGAGGAGGGCTGCCTGTCCATCCCCGGGCTGTACTTCCCGACCGTGCGGGCCCTGCACGCCACCGCCCACGGCGTCGACCAGCACGGTGAGCCACTGACCATCACCGGCAGCGGGTTCCTGGCCCGCGCCCTGCAACACGAGACCGACCACCTGGGCGGGCGGCTCTACGTCGACACCCTGCGCGGCGACACCCGCCGCCGCGCCCTGCGCGAGATCCGCGCCGGACGCTTCGACTCACCCAGCCGACGCGGCTAAGGCCGGTTTCGTAAGGGCGGTCGAGCCGAGGCGGAGTCCGGGCGGCGATCCGGCAAGGCGCGGTTGCGTCCGGATACCGGTGTTGTATCCGGACGCAACCGCAACGCCGCCGGTCGTCGTCCGGGCCCGCCGCAGGCCGGCCAGTTCTTACGAAACCGGCCTTAGCTCACCCACTGGTCGTGGCCCAGCTTCGCGACCAACGCCACCACCACCACCAGCAACACCACCCGCACGAACCCGGAGCCGCGGCGCAACGCCATCCGCGCCCCCAGCACCGCGCCGGCGATGTTGCACACGGCCATGCCCGCGCCCAGCAGCCACCACACGTGCCCGGTCGCCGCGAACACCACCAGCGCGCCCAGGTTCGTCCCCGCGTTGACGACCTTCGCCATCGCCGAGCCGTGCACGAAGTCCGCGCCCACGAGGGCGGTGAACGCCAACACCAGGAACGTGCCGGTGCCCGGGCCGATCAACCCGTCGTACAGGGCGATCCCCACCCCGGCCACCGCGATCACCGCCGCCACCCGCACCGTGGTGCGCTTCGCCGGCACCGCGACCGCTCCCATCCGGGGACGCAACAGCACGAAGACCGCCACCGCCACCAGCACCACAAGGACGACCGGCCGGTACGCCGACGCCGGCACCGCCCCGGCCAGCGCCGCGCCCACCCCCGCGCTGAGCACCGCGAGCCCCGCCGCCGGGCCCGCCACCCGCCAGTCGACAGTCGTCCTGCGCGCGTACGTCGCCGCCGCCGTGGCCGTGCCGAAGATCGCGGCCAGCTTGTTCGTGCCCAGCGCGGTGGCCACCGGCAACCCCGGGGCGGCCACCAACAACGCCGGCAGCAGCAACAACCCGCCACCACCGACCACGGCATCGACCCACCCGGCCATCGCCGCGGCGGCCAGCAGAGTACTCAGCGTCACGGCGTCCACGGGCGGCAATTCTGCCCACCCGCCACGCCGCAACGGGCACCGAGTGGTCAGCCTCACCCGCTCACCGACCCCGCGTACGCCGCAACCACACCCCCAACGCGCCGATCGCCACGAACACCAGCACCGAACACAGCAACACCTTCACCACCCGGCAACCATGCCACGGGCACGTAAGGTGCAGGAGTGCGCCTGGCCACCTTCAACCTGCTGCACGGACGGTCCCTCACCGACGGGCTCGTCGACTCCGACCGACTCGCCGCCGCGATCGGGGCCCTCGACGCGGACGTGCTCGCCCTTCAGGAGGTCGACCGCGACCAACGTCGCAGCGGCAACCTCGACCTCACCGCCATCGCCGCCCGCGCCCTCGGCGCACCACACCACCGCTTCGCCGCGGCCGTCGTCGGCACCCCCGGCGAACAGTTCCGCCCTCTGCGCCACGAAGACGACGGCCACGGGGAGCCCTGCTACGGCATCGGCCTGATCAGCCGACACCCCGTCCGCAGCTGGCAGGTCACCCGACTCAAGCCGGCACCGGTGCGCTCACCGGTCTACGTGCCCGGCCCCCGCGGCGGTCTCATCCTGCTGCACGACGAGCCCCGCGTGATCCTCGCCGCCGTCCTGGACACCCCGCACGGCCCCCTCACCGTCGCCGCGACCCACCTGTCCTTCGTGCCCGGCTGGAACGCCCGCCAACTACGTCAGACCGTCCGTGCCCTGCGCGCGCTACCGGGGCCCCGCGTCCTGCTCGGCGACCTCAACCTGCCCGCCGGAGCGGCCCGGCTCATCTCCGGCTGGCACCCCCTGGGCCGACGCCCCACCTACCCGTCCGGGCAGCCCCGCGTCCAACTCGACCACATCCTCGCCGACCGACACGCCCTCGCCGCCCTCCCACCGGTCCGCGCGGTCACCGCGCCGTCGTCCACCATCAGCGACCACCGCCCCCTGCTGGTCGACCTCGGCTGACAACCAGCCCTTCGGGATGTGCCGCCATCGTGGGCAACGAATGTCTAGGGTGGGCTCACCGACACCACCGCCGTTGCGCCATCGCCACCCCCGACACCAACGGAGCTGACCATGAGCGACACGCCGGACACCATCGTCCTCATCCACGGGTTCTGGGTCACCCCCCGCAGTTGGGAACACTGGGTCACCCACTACCAGGCCAAGGGCTTCCAGGTGCTCACCCCCACCTACCCGGGGCTGGAAGGCGAGGTCGAGGCGATCAACGCCGACCCAAGCCCCCTGGAGACGCTGACCGCGCCGCAGGTCATCGACCATCTCATCGAAGTCGTCGCCGCGCTGCCCAAGCCGCCGATCATCATGGGCCACTCCGCCGGCGGGGCGTTCACCCAGGTACTGCTCGACCGGGGGTACGGCGCCAGCGCCGTCGCCCTCAACTCGGCGCCCACCGAAGGCGTCAGGAACATCCCGTTCTCGCAGCTGCGCTCCACCTTCCCGGTGCTGCGCAACCCCGCCAACCGGCACCGCGCCGTCGGGTTCACCTTCGAGCAGTGGCACTACGCCTTCACCAACACCTTCGACGAACAGACCGCCCGCGCCCTGTACGAGCGCTACGCCATCCCCGCCGCCGGCGGCATCCTCTGGGACAGCGTCCTGGCCAACCTGCTGCCCGGCCCCCAGGACATCGCGGTCGACTACCACAACGACCAACGCGCCCCGCTGCTGTTCATCTCCGGCTCCGAGGACCACATCATGCCGCCCAGCGTGCAGCGCTCCAACGCCGCGCACTACAAGGGCGACACCATCACCGAGGTCGAGCTCTTCGAGGGGTACGCGCACCTGCTGCCCGCCCAGCAGGGCTGGCAGCGCATCGCCGACGTCGCCCTCGACTGGGCCCTGCGGCACGCTCGGTGAGCACCGCACACCCGATGCGGATCACCCATATCGGTGGTCCCACCACGCTGATCGAAATCGGCGGGTGGCGGCTGCTCACCGACCCCACGTTCGACCCGCCCGGGCGGCGCTACACCTTCGGCTGGGGTACCTCGTCGCGCAAAATCACCGGCCCGGCGATCCCCGCCGCCGACATCGGGCCAATCCATGCGGTGCTGCTCAGCCACGACCACCACGGCGACAACCTCGACCACAACGGCCGGGCGCTGCTGAGCGCTGCGGGCACGGTCATCACCACCGTGCCCGGGGCACGACGGCTCGGCCCCGACACCCGGGGCCTGCGCGCCGGGCAGCGCACCCGGCTCACGCAGCCCGGACGGCCGACGATCGACGTGACCGCCACGCCGTGCCGGCACGGTCCGCCACTGAGCGGCCCGATCGTCGGCGCCGTCATCGGCTTCGTCCTGCGCTGGGCCGGGCAACAACACGGCGCGCTCTGGATCACCGGCGACACGGTGCTGACCCGCCGGGTACGCCAGGTCGCAACCCGCATCCGGGTCGGCACGGTGCTGCTGCACCTGGGCGGAGTGCGATTCCCCGTCACCGGTCCGCTGCGCTACTCGATGACGGCCCGGCGGGCCGCGAAACTCTGCGCCGCCCTGCGACCCCACACCGCGATCCCGGTGCACTACGAGGGCTGGCAGCACTTCCAGGAACCCCGCGAGGTCATCGAGCGCGCGTTCACCGCCGCGCCGCCTCTGGTACGCGACAGCATCCGCTGGCTCCCACCGGGTGAGCCCACCACCATCAACGCCTGAGGGCGGGGGAGCGGACCGCCAAGTCGCAAGATTCCCTCAAGATCATTGCATCGACGGACTTCGACGATCATGCTGGTCGACACGCCACGATCAACTCGTCGGAGGCCACATGAGACGCCAGCGACAAACCCTCATCGCCGTGTCCACCCTCATCGCCCTCACCCTCACCACCGCAGCCACCCCCGCCAACGCCCACACCGCCGCACCACCCGACCAGGTCACCGCCCTCACCGCCCACCAGGCCGACGGATACACCACCCTCGCCTGGCAACCCGTCGACGGCGCCACCGACTACCAGATCGAACGCACCCCCGTCGACGCCGACAACACCCCCACCGGCGCACCCACCATCGTCGGTATCTGGCGACCCAACCGCCAGATCAACCAACAGGCACCCACCTTCGCCGACGCCGGCTACAACCCCGGCGACACCTTCCAATGGCGCGTACGCGCCCGCACCGACACCACCGAACAGCCCTACTCCGACCCGGTCACCGCCACCACCACCGCACCCTGGGGCAACCCCACCACCCCCGGCGAGCAACTGCGCACCGGCTGGGAAACCACCCACGCCGCGCAGTACACCAGCGACACCGACGAGTACGCCTACACCGCCGCCATCGACGCCCTCAGCGACCGCGTACGCGTCGTCGAACTCGGCCGCACCGTCCAGAACCGACCCATCAACATGATGGTCATCGGCCACCCCACCCCGGCGGCCACCCCGCAAGCCGTCGCCGCCACCGCACCAGTGGCCATCAACTGCAACGTGCACGGCAACGAACCCGGCGACCGCGAAGCCTGCCTCATCATGGCCCGCCAACTCGCCTTCAGCACCGACCCCCGCATCACCGACCTGCTCAGCCACACCACCGTCCTGATCGTCCCCACCATCAACGGAGACGGCCGCGCCAACAACACCCGCGGCAACTCCACCGGCCAGGACCTCAACCGCGACTACTCCCTGATCCGCCAACCCGAGACCGCCGCGTACATCAAAATGGTCCGCGACTACCGACCCGTCGCCGGCTACGACGGCCACGAGTTCGGCAACTCCCGCGCCGGCGACCTGCCGATGCTGCCCCCACGGCACCAGAACGTCGCCCAACCCATCTTCGACCAGTCCCAGGACATGATCGAAGGCCACATGTACGCCAAGGGCGCCGAAGCCGGCTGGTGGGCCTGCCCCTACGGCTGCGAAGGCGGCGGCAACGTCGGCCTCAGCGAGGAAACCATCCTGCGCAACACCCTCGGGCTCAAGAACGTCACCAACTCCCTGCTGGAACTGCGCAGCGCCGGCGGCCAGACCCGCCCCGACGAGGGCAACACCGCCAACAACCGGCGCCGCAAGACCTACTCCGCCCTGTGGACGTTCCAGCAGTTCCTCGACTACCACCGCGCCGACCGCGCCGACATCCTGAAAGCCCGCAGCGAAGCCATCGAAACCCAAGCCGCCAACACCGGCCGGCTGGTCTTCCGCGGCTCCCGCCCCATCCCCGCCCACCCGGCACCGCACCCCGGCGACAGCCCACCACCACTCGACGCGCCCCCCGCCGACCTGATCCTCGACAACCCGCCCTGCGCCTACAAACTCACCGACGAGCAGTACAACGGCGCCCGCACCGACGGACCCGGTGGCGTCGGCACCACCGTCGCCCAGCGCATCGCCGCCCACGGCTGGAAGGTCATCAAGACCGAGGACGGCTACTACGTCCCCCTCAACCAACCCGAACGCGGCCTCATCCCTCTGCTCCTCGACGGCAAGGGCGTGGAGAAGCTGACCGACGGCGAACGCGTCTATCCCACCCTCACCGGCCGCCGCAACGGACCCCTGACCGTCACCGGCTTCACCTGCGCCGACGACGCCACCATCAACGGCCCGGTCACCGTCCGGGCCGGCGCGGCACTCGTCGCGACCGGAACGACCATCAGCGGCCCGGTCACCGCCACCGGCGCCGCCGGCATCCTCCTCGCCGACGGCACCATCAACGGCCCGGTCCAGATCGCGAAGACCACCAACGCGGTCTCCGTCATCGACGTCACCATCGCCGGCCCGGTCAGCCTGACCGGCAACACCACCGGCACCGACGCACCCCTGCTGGTCGGCAACACCATCCGCGGCCCACTCAACTGCACGGCAAACAACCCCGCCCCGACCAACCTGGGCGTGGCCAACACCGTGCACGGCCCCCGCACCACCCAGTGCGCGGCACTGTGACCGACAACTAGCGAGCCATCACGCCGGCGGCGCGGACCCGACACCCGCGCCGCCGGCACCCCACCAGCAACACCGCACCCGTGGAGGCCGCCGTGTCGCACCCCGCCACCGCACCGCGACACCGACGATCCCGCGGACCGCACGGCGCTCGACGCGTCCGCCGGACGCTCGGCCTGCTCCTGCCGACCCTGCTGCTGGCCGCCTGCACCGGCAGCCCGGCAGCCCCCCGCACGGACGCCGCGCCCGCCAACACCGCACCCCAGCCCACCGGGCCACTCTGCGCCGCCCTGCCCACCGGCACCGACCCCGGCAACCCGAGCTTCCTCGCCGGGCAACCCGTCGAGGCGGCGCTGCGCTGGATCCCCACCCTCACCACGTTCGAAGCGGCACTGCGCACCAGCGGCGTCCTCAACGACCTACCCGCCGGCGAGGGCGTCACCCTCCTGGCGCCCTCCGACGACGCCTTCGCCGCCACGTTCTCCGAGGACAACTGGGACGACCTCATGACCCACCACACCGACCAGCTCCGCACCCTGCTGAAAGCCCACCTCATCACCGGAAACCACCCGATCGCCGACCTCACCACCGCCGGCACCGCCACCACCCTCGACGGCGTCACCGTCACCGTCACCCGCACCGGGCCCACCGCCCGCCTCGGCGACCGCGCCGACACGGTCTGCGCCGACTACCAGGCCACCAACGCCCGCATCCACCTCATCAACGCCGTCCTCGGCCCCCTGCCCGTCACCGCCGACGGCACCGGCCACCGCGCACACTGACCACCCTCACCCCGGCGGCACCAGACCCGCCAACGCGCGGTTGGTCCGATTGGCGCGGACCGCGTCACGCTGCTGCCCGGCCGTCACCTCGATGTACGTCTGCGACGACGCCAACGACGCGTGCCCCAACAACCGCATGATCTCCGCCGCGCTCGCACCGTCCTCCGCCAACCGGGTCGCGAACGTGTGCCGCAGCGCGTGCAGCCGCGCCCCCCGCGGCACCCGGTCACCGATACCGGCCCGCCGGTAACACGACTCGACGAGATACTGCAGGCCACCACGGCGCAACGGCTCACCACGCCGATCCACCAGAAACGGCGAGTCGGGGCGTACCGACCGCGAACCGAAGCGCCGCACCCGACTGTCCAGGTAGTCCCGCAGCACCCGGTCCAGATCCGCCTCGATCGGCACCACCCGAGGCCGCCCACCCTTGCCCGCCACCTCGACCCGCCGCTCACCGGGCCGACCGCCGAGCGAGTCGACGCGCAACGCCAGCAACTCCGACAGACGCAGCCCGGCGCAGAGCGCCACCGCCAACACCGCCACGTCCCGCTCCGGCCACGGGTCGCGTTGCCGGCCCTCGTCCCGCGCGGCGGACGCGAGCAGCACCTCGGGGGTGTCCGCGCCGCGCAACGGCTTCGGCTGGGGGAGTAGCGCCCGAGGCCGCCCAACCGCCGGCATCGGATTGCCCGCCACGAACCCGTCAGCGACCAGGAACGTGAAGAAGTTGTTCCAGGTGGACCAGGCCCTGTGCACCGACGCGGGCGCCCGGGGGGCGGCGAACCGGGCGAAGGCCGCGCGCATCACCCGGGGGGAGAGGTCGGTGATCGACAACGCGTCCAGGGGTAGGGGAGGGGTGGCATCCTCCGCGACCAGAGCCGCGATCGTTCGCAGATCCCTGCGGTACGCGGCCAGGGTGTGCGGGGAGGGCTTACGGGTGGCCCGCGCGGTCAGGAACTCCTCGATCAGCACCCCGAGCGATTCGTCCCGTTTGTCATGCATAAGGGATATTATGCAGCATTTTCGGGTTTCCTGGAAGCAAGGAGGGGGAGTGCGGTGACCGAACCGCGGCGCTACGTCCTGACCGGAGCCCAGGGAACCGGCAAGACCACACTGGTCGAGGCGCTGGGCCGCCGCGGACACCCGGTAATCCGGGAGGCCGGGATCGACCGGATCGCCAGCGCGGGGACCTACCGCACGTACCGTGCCCGGTATGACGTCACCAGCCGCCACCTGTCCCGACTGTGGCCGATCCGGCCGGCCGACTGTGTACCGGGAGCCCGACGAGCCCATAGGTTGGGTCTGCCCCGAGGGGCACACGTGGCAGGCGGCCGACCATCCTGGGTGGGCTCCCTGGGCAACGCCAACCGTCGTCGCCGGAGGCAGCGATGCGGATGACGCGTCGGTTTCGACGGACCCCGCGGACTTCGTCAGGGACGGTCGGGTGTGGCGGATCGGCACGGCCAGCGACGTCGCCTGGCTCGCCGACCGCACCACACTGGGTGTCGCGATTACCGCGGCGATTCCGCCAGTATTCGCTGCATACGCCACCTTCTACCCGCCCGACGGCGTCAGCTTCGTCGACCACGAGCGCGCCGTGGTCGACGAACTGGCCGCGTACACCCCGGACCAGCCGTGGTGGCTGGGCTATCTCCAGACCGGCGCCCACGACGTCGTCTTCCCGCGTGCTCCACGGGTGTCCCTGTACGGGGACTGGTCCTACGTGCTGGTCGAAGCCGGACCCGAGCAGGCCCTGACCTGGCGGACCGGTCACATGCGCGGCAACGGGCCGCTGCCTGACCTGTTGTTTCCGGCGGATCGCTCCTGGCTGATCTCCGCCCTCTGGGACGACACCTGGACTGACATCGGCGCCAGCGCCGCCCTCGTCGCGGCGCTGCACCACAATCCGCTGGTCAACGCCCGCCGCGTCGGGCCCGATGACGACGCCCTGCCGCCAGGGCTGATGCGCGAGTAGTGGCTGCTTGCCCACGGTGAGGGGACCACCAAACAAGTCTACTTTACATAATGTGCATTATCGAACTTTACGTTGGTGGGTCGGAAGTAGTCGAGAAGGGCCTGAGCCTGCCGCGCCCGCGCCTCGATCAACGAGATCCGCGAGGCATCATGGAACGTGTCTGACCATCGTGGTCCAACGCGGCCAGATCCGGTTCTCTACCCGGACGTTGCTCGCGCGGGCAGTCTCGACCGCATTCTGCAAACCGAGTTCGATGAAGTTGCCCCGCTCCTGCGTGCCCTTCCCGACGCAGCACCCGGTTGGCGTTTCGTGGGAGCGAGAGTGCACGACGGCGCGCGCACCGCCACTGCCCTCATGGGCACCAACGAGCGGATCTTCCTGATGCAGTTCTGCGCGGGTGGAGTCTGCCTGGCGCGGGGCAACACCGACGATCTGCACGCGGTGGCCGGCGCGATGCGGACCTGGCAGTCAGGGTCGCGACTTCGGGAGCTGGGTCGCGATTGGTCGTTCGTTACCTTCAGCCCTCTCGCTGAGGCGCACGAGCGTGGCGACGCCGCCGAGTACACCTGGCGGCAGTACCACAAGAACGCCCGTCGGGCTCCGCAACTGCTCCGCCTGCATTCCTTCATCACAGTGGCCATCCGCGAGCCCCGGCTGCGCCTGCTGATGCCCTTCTTCAGTCATGGGGCCCTCGGCTTCAGCAGAACCGCTGGCTTTCCCTACAGCGGCGACTGCCCCTGGGTCGAACCACTGGACGGCGATCGGTACCGGGTGGCGGCGGCAGACCGCCGATGCGAGTGGGGAATCGCTGATGCTGCTCGCAGTGTCGCTCTGGTTCTGGCTGGGCTGCCGGATTGGACTTCAACGCATCGGGTCAGCGGTCGCGTTCAGATGTGCTTGAGGGAGTAGTCCGCGTTGGTATAGGCGCCTCCCTGCGGCGCGCGGGAGTCGACGTGCTCCTCGGCGCCCGGCACGTGGGCGGCGTGGTCTTCCGCGTTGTCGACCGGCGTGTAGCCGAGATTGATGCCCGCGTCCAGGCTCCAGAATCGGCGGGTGTTCGCCGACACGGCGTAGGCGGTCACAAAGGAGACGGCAGGCGCGGTGCTGGCCGCCCGGATGAAACCCGCACAGTCGCGTGGGCTGAGCCACGTGGCGAGATATCGCGCTTCATCTGGGCTGTCCTCTACGCTCCCGATGCGCAGGCACACCACGGACAGGGCGAATTTGTCCGCGTACAGGCGGCCAAGCGCCTCGATCGCTACCTTGCTCACGCCGTAGAAGCCGTCCGGTCGGACTGGATCATCAGGGTCCACGACCTTCCCGACCGGATAGAAGCCGGTGACCCGGTTGCTGCTGGCCAGGACGACTCGGCCGACCCGCTGCCGGCGGGCAGCCTCGAGCACGTGGAACGTGCCCAGCACGTTGCCGTTCAACAGGTTGGCCAGCGGTGCCTCGTCCGGCACGCCAGCGAGGTGAATCACGACGTCGGCACCCTCGAACGCCGAGACCACGGCGTCGAGGTTGGCCAGGTCCAGGCAGATGACTCGTTCCGTCGGCGACTGCGGGGTCAGCGGGTCGCGATCGATGAGGACAAGCTGACGGGCCTCGTTACGTAGGGCTTCCCGAACGATGGTGCCGATGCGACCGGCTGCGCCCGTGACGACGACGGTGCCGAGAGATGGAGTCATGGCGGCAGTGTCCTCTCCCCTACCGACACGTCGGCGGTCGTACGGCGCAGCCAGTCCTGGGTGAGTGAGCGCAGCAGGGTGGGTTGTTCGTACGGCAGGTAGTGCCCGGCCCCGTCGATCACGCTGTAGGTGCCGCGCGAATAGTGGCGCATGGCGTGGAACTGGTCGGCGTACCCGACGATGCGGTCCTGCCGGCCGGTGATCACGCTGACCGGGCTGTCGAAGACGACCTCGGTGTTCTCGTCGGGTAGCGCGTAGTCGGGGCCGCTCTGCAACTCCTGTTGGAATGTCGGGTCACCGGGGCCGCCGGAGTTCAGTGCGGCGAGCACCGTCGCGACGACCCCTGGGGTGCGGTGACCCAGGGCGGCGTCCAGATGTGGGTGCAGTTCGGTGGGAGCGGCGTCGAGCCAGCCCGGGGGTGCTTCGAGTGGTGGGTCGTCGGGCAGGTTGCGGCTGTGGCGGGCGATGGTGACACCGGGGCAGACGAGGAGCAGGCCGCGGACGAGGTCGGGTCGTTGGCGGGCGATGCCGGCGGCCAGGTACGCGCCGTAGGAGCCGCCGGCGAGCAGGGCTGGCGTGTCGAGGTGGTGGTCGAGCCAGGCGCAGACGGTGTCCAGCACTGCCTGGGAGGTGGGTGGGCAGTGTGCGGGGGTGTCTCCGTGGCCGGGTAGGTCCAGGTAGATCTCTCGTAGGCCGGTGCCGGCGAAGGCGGGGTGGAAGGCGGCGGCCGTGGCGGCGCGGCTCATGCTGAACATGGGGAGGCACACCACCGCTGGTCCGGTCTCCGCCGTGTGGTCGAACGCCAGGTTCATCGGGAGTCCTCGTTGGGTTTGTCGGCGGTGGGGTTCAGGTTCACCGTCTCATGCCGGGCGGGCCGCGGGTGAAACTGGTCTGCGTCTTCGGTGGGTGGTGTCTACAGTGGTGCGCTCCGGCCACTGCCCGTTCGCCGCGAACGGCGGGGCCGCACATCACCACGGGGGAACGCCTTGACGAGTAAGTCTGTCCGTATTGTGGTTGGCCTGGTGGCGACCGTCGGCCTCGTTGTGGGCTGCCAGCCTGCCGAGAAGGAGAATGCTGGGGCCGCCGCCCCGCCGTCGCCGACCGTGGCGCCGAGCCCGACCGTCGACGTGGCGGCGAACAGCAAGCAGGTCTGCGACGCCAGTCTCGTTTTTGTGAAGAAGCACTACGTCGCGATGGCTGATGATGCGATCGCCGCGATCGACAAGCCGGTCAGCGCCAAGGAGGCGGGCGCGAAGGTTCGCGGCCACTACACGGCGCTGTTGCAGGACCTCAAGACGGCGGCGCCGACCGCTGCCGATCCGCAGGTGCGCACCGCGTTGGAGACCCTGGCCGCCGGGGTGGAGAAGCACCTGGCCGGTCCGAAGGCCACCGAGATCGAGGCGCCGGATCTCGACCCGCCGCTGAAGGCGTTGGACACCGTCTGCGGTCGCTGAGCGTCGTGGGCACCGGCCGGGTCGGCCGGTGCCCACGAACCGGGTGCGCCGGGGGTACGGGTCAGATCCAGGGCACCTGTGGGGACGGGTAGAAGTCGACCTGTTGCAGTCGCCAGCGGGGTGCCTGCTCCCCCAGTCTGGTGCGGAATGATTCCCAGTCGTGGCTGGTGGTGGTTGACCAGCCGAGTTCGGCGATCGCCGGTAGGCGGGGGAAGGCCATGTGTTCGATGTCGTCGAGGGTGCGCAGCGTCTCGGACCACAGTGGGGCCTCGACGCCGAGGATGGCGTTCTCGCCGATGCCGGTGACCCGGGTGGCGGGGTCCCAGCCGTACGCGTCGGACACCTCGATCAGGCCGGCCCAGCGTAGGCCGAGGCGGGTGTTGGCGTCGTACTTCATGTCGAGGTAGGCCTTGTTCGCCGGTGACATGACGACTTTGGTGCCGCGGGCGGCGGCCGCGACGAGGCTGGCGTTTGTGGTGCCGGTGCCCCAGAACTGGGCGACGTCGTCGGTGGAGGTGTCGGCCTGGGTGATTTCGTTCCAGCCGTAGGCGCGTTTGCCGTATTTCGTGACCAGGGGCAGGACCCGGTTCATGAAGGTGCGGTAGTCCTCGTCGGTGGTGGCGTGGGCTTCGTCGCCGCCGATGTGCAGGAATGGTCCGGGGGTGATGGCGGCGATTTCGCGGATGACGTCCTCGACGAAGCGGTAGGTGAGGTCGTCGTTGATGCAGAGGGAGCTGTAGCCGACGGCGATGTCGGTGCGCGGGGGCGGTGCGACGCCGTCGCAGTTGAGTTCGGGGTAGGTCGACTGGGCGGCGTTGGTGTGCCCGGGCATGTCGATCTCGGGGATGATCGTGATGTGTCGTGCGGCGGCGTAGGCGACGACGGCTGTGTAGTCAGCCTTGGTGAGGTATCCGGGGCCGACGCCGTCGACTCCGGTGCCGGGTCCGCCGCCGACGGTGGTGAGGCGGGGCCAGGAGTCGATCTGGATGCGCCAGCCCTGGTCGTCGGTCAGGTGCAGGTGCAGGTAGTTGATTTTGTACTGGCTGAGCAGGTCCACGTAGGCGGTGATGTCGTCGACGGTGTGGAAGTGGCGTGCGAGGTCGAGCATCGCGCCGCGGTAGGCGAAGCGTGGGTAGTCGATGATTCGTCCGCCGGGGATTGTCCAGGTGGTCCGCTGCCGGTCGGGTGCCTCGATCTGGGCGGGGAGCAGTTGGCGCAGGGTCTGGGTGCCGGCGAACAGCCCGGCGGGGGTGTTGGCGCGGATCGTGACGCTGCGGCGGGTGACGTCGAGTTGGTAGCCCTGCTGGCCGATGCGGTCGTCGGCGCCGCCGATGAGCAGAGCGATCTCGGGTAGCGGGGTGGAGCGTACGGGCAGGACGGGCAGGGCGTGGCCGGTGGCGGGGCGCAGTGTGGTGGCGAGTTGGTGGCCGATGTGCCGGGCGGCGGCTGAGCCGGGGGTGGTGCGGATGACGGTCAGGGGGGTGATGCGGAATGTGTTGTGCGCGTCGGGGTGGGTTTCGACAGGTGCGGGGATGACGTCGCTGAGGTGTCGGGCTGGTGCGGTGGGTGTCGCGGCGGCGGCGGGTGTTGCGGGCAGGGTGACGGGTAGCGCGAGTGCGGCTATGGCCAGCAGCCGTGTGGTGGTGTGTCGGCGACGCACGGTACCTCCAGGCCTCGTCGTGATCGACGATTGTCGATTAGAGGGGCAGGTTACCGGCGTCTCGCCTGCACTGTAAACCTTCCTTAAGATAGGGGCGCGTCGAGACAGTGCTGTCGCCGACCTGACGTACACCGCACGCTGGGGAATTCCGGGAGTGGTCGTGCCGTTGTCCGTTCGGAAGATCAGGTTCGGATGATCGAATGGGAAGTGCCATGCACATGCGCTCAGACGCGGTAGTGCTGTTCGGCGTCACGGGAGACCTCGTCTCGAAGAAGCTGTTTCCGGCGCTGTACGAGTTGACCCGGCGCGACCGTCTCGACGTTCCGGTGATCGGTGTGGCCCGCTCCCCCTGGGACGATCAGCAGTTGGTCACCATGGCCCGCAAGTCGGTCACCGAGGCCCAGGACGAGATCGACGACGAGGCCTTCGACCGACTGGCGGACAACCTCTCGATGATCTCCGGCAACTACGCGGACCCAGCGACGTACCAGCGGCTGGCGCAGCGGCTGCGCGACGCCGAGCGGCCGGTCTTCTACCTGGCGATCCCTCCGGCGGTGTTCGGCTCCGTCGTCGAGGGCCTGGCGGCCGTGGGTCTGGCCGACCGGGGTCGGGTGATCGTGGAGAAGCCGTTCGGGCGTGACCTGGAGTCGTCCCGCGAGCTGGATCGCACAGTGGGCGCGGCCTTCGCGCCGGAGCGGGTGTTCCGCATCGACCACTACCTCGGCAAGGAAGCCGTCGAGGGTCTCTACGCCTTCCGGTTCGCCAACCGGCTGTTCGAGCCGCTGTGGAACAACGAGCACATCGACAACATCCAGGTGACGCTCGCCGAGGCCTTCGGCACCCAGGGCCGGGCCGGCTTCTACGACACCGTGGGCGCGACCCGGGACGTGTTGCAGAACCACATCCTGCAGGTCGTGGCGCTCATCGCGATGGAGGCGCCGGCCAGCGAGGACACCACGGCGTTCCGGGAGGCGGAGGCCGCGGTGCTGCGGCAGATCGCGCCGCTGTCGCCGGACTCCACCGTCCGGGGGCAGTACGCGGGCTACCGCGGCGAGCCGGGCGTGGCGGCGGATTCGAACACGGAGACGTTCGTGGCGACCCGGTTGACGGTCGACTCCCCCCGGTGGGCGGGTGTGCCGTTCTACCTGCGTGCTGGCAAGTCCCTGGCGGGGACGGCGACGGAGGTCGTTGTCGAGTTCAAGCAGCCGCAGCGCTCGCTGATCCCGGCCGAGCGGGGTCAGGCCACCGCCGCGAACCTGCTGCGGTTCCGGCTCGGGCGCGGCGACGGCATCACCATGTCGATCCAGGCGAAGAGCCCGGGTGCTGAGGTGGCGAGCCGTCCGGTGGACCTGTCCGTCGACTTCGGCGCGGCGCTCGGTCGCCGCCAGGAGGCGTACGAGCGGCTGCTCGACGACGCGATGGACGGGCAGCACCTGCGCTTCGCGCGTGCCGAGACGATCGAGCAGGAGTGGCGCATCGTCGAGCCGATCCTGGATCTGCCGACGGCGGTGCGGTCGTACGAGAAGGGCAGCTGGGGTCCGGCGGACGCCGACGCGCTGGCCGGCGGCTGGCACCTTCCGGACCTGCGCTAGTCGCGGCCGGAGCTGACGAAGGCGGCGTGGCCGACTTGTCGCGGTGTCCCGACTGTGGGCAAGCCGAGTCGGTCACGGGTGCGTGGCGCGGTCGCTGACTGACCGCTCAGCTCAGCGGAACGACCGTCCGGCGACGGTGAGGTTTGCCGCTTACGCGGGGTGTGGGCACGTTGGGGGCGACGTTTCTCGTCCTCGTCGGAGAGGAAGCAGCTCATGCTTTCCGCACTCGATCGTCGGCACACCGTCGCGCCGCCCGGCTACAGCCGGTGGCTCATCCCCCCGGCGGCGTTGGCCATCCACCTCTGCATCGGTCAGGTCTACGCGACCAGCGTCTACAAGAACTCGCTGATCGCCCACTTCGACACCAGCCAGACGGCGATCGGGGTGATCTTCAGCATCGCGATCGTGATGCTCGGGTTGTCAGCGGCGGTCGCCGGGACCTGGGTGGAGGCGAACGGGCCGCGCAAGGCCATGTTCGTCTCGGCCTGCTTCTGGGCGGCGGGTTTCCTGGTGGGCTCGCTGGGCATCGCCACGAAGCAGCTGTGGCTGCTGTATCTGGGCTACGGGCTGCTCGGCGGCATCGGGCTGGGCATCGGCTACATCTCCCCCGTCTCCACACTGATCAAGTGGTTCCCGGACCGGCCAGGGCTGGCCACCGGGTTGGCGATCATGGGGTTCGGTGGTGGGGCGATGGTCGCCTCTCCCCTGTCGCGGCAACTGTTGTCGTTCTACGACGCCGGCTACGACCCGGCCAACGCGGGGTCGACGGCGTCGGGCAGCGCCCTGGTGTGGCTGTTCGTGACGCTCGGCCTGGGCTACTTCGTGATCATGATGTTCGGCGTGGCGAACGTGCGGGTGCCCGCGGAGGGCTGGCGGCCGGCCGGCTTCGACCCCGCCAGCGTGGCGGCGAAGCCGCTGGTCACCACGGCGAACGTGTCGGCGGCGAACGCGGTGAAGACCCGCTCGTTCTGGCTGCTGTGGGTGGTGCTGTTCTGCAACGTGACCGCCGGCATCGGCATCCTGGAACAGGCCAGCCCGATGATCCAGGACTTCTTCCGCGACAACGGCACCTCCGCGGTGACCGTCGCGGCGGCCGGCGGGTTCGTGGGTCTGCTGTCGCTGTTCAACATGGCCGGGCGGTTCGCGTGGTCGTCCACCTCGGACATCATCGGCCGCAAACCGATCTACCTGGTGTACCTGGGTGTCGGCATGGTGCTCTACGCGCTACTGGCGCTCGTCGGGCAGACTTCGACCGCCCTGTTCGTGCTGTTGGCCTGCGTGATCCTGTCGTTCTACGGCGGTGGCTTCGCGACAGTGCCGGCGTACCTGCGGGACCTGTTCGGCACCTTCCAGGTCGGGGCGATCCACGGTCGGCTGCTGACCGCCTGGTCGGCGGCCGGGATCGCCGGTCCGCTGATCGTCAACGGGTTCCTCGACGCGCAGGGCGAGCCGGGCTCGCTGACCGCCGCTGCGTACCGTCCGGCGCTGTTCACGATGGTGGGCGTGCTGGCCGTGGGCTTCGTGGCGAACCTGCTGGTGCGGCCGGTGCCGCAGCGCTACCACGAACCGTCGACGGAGCAGAACGCCGACCATCGCGCGGATGAGGACACGACGGCCCAGAGGAGTGGTACGCGATGAGTGACGACAGCCGATCCGGGCAGCAGGCCCGGTTGTGGGTCTCCTGGTTGGTGGTGGCGGCGCTGCTCGGCTACGGGGTGGCGCAGACGGTCATCACGGCGGCGAAGCTGTTCACCCACTGAGCGGTGAGCCGGGGCGCGCGGCGCGCCCCGGCTCACAGACCGCCGGCGACCCGCAACACGGTCCCGGTGGTGTACGAGGCGTCCGGGCCGAGCAACCAGGCGATGGCGGCGGCGATCTCGTCGGGTTCGCCGGCGCGGCCCAGCGGGATGCGACCGACGGCGGAGTCGGCGCGGTCCGGGACCCCGGAGTCGGCGTGGATGTCGGTGCGCACGATGCCGGGGGCCACGGCGTTGACCCGGATGCCCTTCGGGGCGAGTTCCTTGGCCAGGCCGACGGTGAGGGTGTCGGTGGCGGCCTTCACGGCGGCGTAGTGCACGTACTCCCCCGGGCTGCCGAGGGTCGCCGCCGCCGACGAGACGTTGACGATCGCCCCACCGTCGGTGAGCCGGTGGGCGGCCTGCTGGGCGCAGAGGACGTAACCGACGAGGTTGACGTCGACGACCCGGTGCAGGTCCTCGACGCGCAGCTCGGTGAACGGCCCGATCAGGCTGGTGACGCCGGCGTTGTTGACCAGGCCGGTGAGCGGGCCGAGCTGCGCGGCGGCGTCGAACAGGGCGTGCACCTGATCGGGGTCGGTGGTGTCGGCGCGTACCGCGATGGCCTGTGCGCCGGCTGCCCGCAGGTCGGCCAGGACGGCGGTGGCGGCGGCGTCGTCGCGGCGGTAGCACAGGGCCACGTCGTGACCGGCGGCGGCGAGCCGCCGGGCGGTGGCCGCGCCGATGCCCCGGCCGCCGCCGGTGATGACGGTGACGGGTGCCACGGTGCCTCCCGGGGAGTCTGACGGCTGCGCGATGCTCGTGCCGACGCTACCGTGACCGGCGCGGGACGGTCGTCGAGAGGAGGGTCACATGCGGCGCGCGTTGGTGCTCGGCGGTGGCGGGGTGACCGGGGTGGCCTGGGAGTTGGGGCTGCTGGCCGGGTTGGTCGAGCGGGGTGTGCCGGTCACCGAGGCGGATCTGGTGGTGGGCACGTCGGCGGGTTCGATGGTCGGCGCGCAGGTGTGCTCCGGGTTGCCCGTCGAGCGTTTCTACACCGAGCAGTTGGCGCCGTCGTCGAGTGAGCGGGCGGCACGGTTGGGCTTCGCGGCGCTGGCGCGGCTCGTTTGGGCCGGTGGGCGGACCCGCGATGCGGTGCGCTCGCGGGCGCGGATCGGGGCGATGGCGGTGGCGGCGCGTACCCAGTCGGAGGCGTCGCGACGGGTGGTGATCGAGGCCCGTCTGCCGGTCCGGGAGTGGCCGCGGCGGCGGCTGCTGATCACGGCGGTGGACGCGTCGTCCGGTGAGTTCGTGGTCTTCGACAGCGGCAGCGGGGTGTCCCTGGTGGACGCTGTGGGCGCGAGTTGCGCGGTGCCCGGGGTGTGGCCGCCGGTGACGATCGGCGCGCGCCGCTTCGTCGACGGTGGGATGCGCTCGACGGTGAACGCTGACCTGGCAGCGGGCGCGGGCGCGGTGCTGGTGCTCGCGCCGACGTCGGCGGCGTTCGGGCCGATGCCACGGCTGTCGGCGCAGGTGGACGCGTTGCGGGCGGCCGGGTCGCGGGTGGTGGTGCTGACGCCGGACGCGGCGGCGCGGACGGCGATCGGCCGCAACGTGCTGGACCCGGCGCGGCGCGCGGGCGCGGCGCGGGCCGGGCGGGCCCAGGCCGATGTGGTGGCCGACGAGGTGACGACGCTCTGGGCGTGATCGCTTACGCTCACCGCGCGGTCGATCAGACGATGGAGGTGCGCGATGGCGGGTGTGGGTGTCGGCGACGTGGTGCAGGATTTCGAGCTGCCGGACGAGACGGGCACGCCGCGGCGGCTGTCGGAGTTCCTGGCGGCCGGACCGGTGGTGCTGTTCTTCTACCCGGCGGCGATGACCCGGGGGTGCACGGCGGAGAGCTGCCACTTCCGCGACCTCGCGGCGGAGTTCACGGCGCTGGGCGCGACGCGGGTGGGCATCAGCCGCGACCCGGTGGCGAAGCAGGCCGAGTTTTCGAAGCTGCACGGCTTCGACTATCCGCTGCTGTCGGACGCCGACGGCGCGGTGGCGCAGCAGTTCGGGGTCAAGCGGCGGGTGCCGTTGGGGCCGTTGAGCATGAAGCGCATGACGTTCGTCATCGGCACCGACCAGCGGATCATCGAGGTGATCCACAGCGAGGTCAGCATGAACGAGCACGCGGACCGGGCGCTGCGGGCGCTGGGCGGCTGAGCGGGCGTCAGCCCCGTGCGGCGGGTGTCGCAGTCGGCTGGTATCAAGACAGCAATCAAACAGGTGTACGGAAGAGGGTTGTGATGGATGCCGGCCAGGGTTTGTCCACTAGCGAGGTGCAGAGCATCCGGGAGTCGTTGGCGGCCGGGCGTAAACCGCGGGTGGTGTTCACCGCGTCGGCGGGGCAGATCGCCGGTCAGGTCGGTCAGGTGATCGAGCTGACCGACCCGGAGGTGTCCGACGAGTTCGTGGTGGTGCGCTTCGGTCGCGACGAGTTGCCGTTCTCCCCCGCCGACCTGGCCGTGGCGCCCAAGGGCGTCACCCGTCGGGTGGTGGAGCCGAAGCCGGAGCCCGAGCCCGAGCCGCCGGCGGTGGCCGCGCCGGAGTTCGTGTTGGACACGCCGCGGGTGCCCGCGCAGCGACAGGAGGAGCCGAAGGTGGAGCAGACGGAGAAGCCGCCGGCGCGGCGGGCGGTCAAGGCCGTCAAGCCGAAGAGCCCCGCGGGCCTCACCGTGACCTTGGCGTACGCCGACGGCGAGTGGACCGTCGCCGCGCAGCAGGGCAGCAAGGCCCTCGCGAAGCCGTACGTGGTGAAGCCGGCGGAGGCGTTGAAGATGGTGGCCCTGGTCGACGTGCCGGGGGTGCAGGAGGCGGTGGAGCAGATCCTCGGCACCGAGCGGGCCGAGGCGGAGCAGCAGGCCGAGAAGCTGCGCGCCGAGCTGGCCGAGATCGAGGCCCGGCTGGCGGAGCTGCGCGAGGCCCGCTGAGGGCTGTCAGTGCCGGCTGTGGTGGCGCAGCAGTCGGGTGAGCAGTCGCGTCAGCTGCTCGCGCTCGGTGGTGGACAGCGGTGCGAGCAGGTCGACCTGGACGCGCGCGAGGGTCGCGCCCAGCCGGCGGGCCTCGTCGGCGCCGGCGTCGGTGGCGCTGATGACGTTGCGGCGGCGATCGGCCGGGTCGGGGGCACGCACCACGAGCCCTCGGCCGGCCAGGTCGTTGATGGCGGCCACCACGTCGCTGCGGTCGATGCCGCAGCGACGGCCGAGGTCGGCCTGGCTCGCGGGCCCGTCCTCGGCCAGGGTGGCGAGCAGCCGGTAGTGGTAGCCGCGCAGGTCGTGCGCGGCGAAGCCCTCGCTGAGCAGGCGGGCGGCGTGACCGGCGGTCTGGTTGAGCAGCCAGCTCGCTGTGGTGCTGAGCCCGGCGGGTGACTGCGGGGCCGCGTTGTCCATGCGGCGCAGCCTATCAGGAATCGTTGGCGCGACCCACGATCGGATGTTACGTTGGCGCAACCAACGTTGGCTCGGCCAACGTATCGAAGGAGGCGTCATGTCCACCGTCCCCACCCTCAACGGCCAGGTCATCGGCCAGGCCCACTACGCCACCCGGGCCCTGCTCGAACGGGCCATCAGCACACTCGGCGTCACGTTCAACCAGGTGGTCGCGCTGCACGTCCTCGCCCAGGGCCCGATCGCACGCGCAGACCTCACGCACCGGGTCACCAGCACGCTCAAGATCGACGATTCGGCCGCGCGCCAGGTGGTCGACCACCTCGTCGACGCCGGCCTAGCGCAGGTCGCCGGTCCGGCCGGCGGCGACGAGCCACGGCTGGCGCTCACCGACACCGGTCGCGCCACGCAACGCGCTGTCGTCGCCGCCGTCGCCGACCTCAGCGCCCGGCTGTACGCGGGAATCCCCACCGACGAGGCCAGCACGGCAGCGCGGGTGCTCACCATCGTCACCCGACACGCGAACGCCGAACTGGCTGCCACCCCGGCCTGACCGGACGCCGCCACCGGGCGGCCGGCATCCAGGACACGGAGCCCGGCCGCCCGGGGCCCCTACCGCGCCGGGCGCTGCCCGAGCTCCGACACGACCGCCCGTTGCAGCACCGCTGTCGTGCCCAGCACCGTCCCGGCCGGCCCGTCGACGGTGTCCGCCACGAGATAGCTGCGCTCACCGAGGTAGTCGAAGCTCTGCTCATCGAAGATCCACTCGTCGCGGCGGCTCCGCTCGGTGTGCGCGACGGCGATCCCCCGCCGCCCGGCCGCGTCGGTGACACCGCGCACCACCTCGACCCCGGGGATCTTCGCCGCGGCCCGGTAGAGCGCGGCGCTCGCGACCGGCGGCACCAACGACTCGCGCAGGATGTCGCCGATCGCGGTGAACGCCGCGCCGTCGCGGCTGTTGCCCCGGCCCCGCTGCTGACGTTCCCGGTACAGCTTCGCCAGCAGGGCGTCCGGGTCCTCGGGCAGGTCGACCAGCGCCGCGTTCGGCGTCACGTCCGTGAGCGTCTCGCGTTGCGGGATCACACCGACGATCGGAGCGTGGAAGAACGGCTGCTGCACCAGGCCGTCACCCCGCTCGTGCCGGGGGATCCAGATCTCCCGCTCGTGCACCGGTGGCAGTCGGGCCGGGCCGTCACCGAGCTCGGCGAAGGCGCCCCGGCTCCTGATGTAGACGTACCCGCCCTCGCCGGGCGGTGGCCCCGGCCTGCCGGTGGCCACCGCGGCCATCCGGTTGAGCAGCAGTGACGCCCCGACGCGTTCCCCCTGCTCGACCGGGACGATCAGTGGCGCGCTGTCCGACGACCACGGTTGGGCGACCATCCCGGCCGCAACCGCGACGGTCAGCACGCCCGCCACCGGCACGAGCACCCGCATCCGTCGTGGCCGCCGCGACGGCCGTCGGACCTCGGTCAGCAGATGACGCCGCAGTGCCTGTCGGCGCACCGCCGGCAGGGCCGGCACGGGCGGGGCGGTGGGCTCTCTCATCGGTACTCTCCCTGCTCGACGGGGGTCATCCGGGCGCCGGTCAGCTCCTGCTGCGCCAGCGCCCGCAGCCGGGTCCGGGCCCGCGACAGTCGGGAGCGCACGGTCCCGACGGGTACGCCCAGCGCCTCGGCCGCCGCCGCGTAGTCCAGTTGCGACCACACGCAGAGCAGGAACACCTCCCGGTCGGCGCGGCGCAACGCCCGCAGTCCCGCCAGGGCGGCGGCCACCTGGTCGGCGTCGTGCATCCGGTCGACCACCGCGTCGGCGAAGTCGGGGACGGTGTCGCGTACCGGCAGCCGCCGCAACGCCTCCCGGTGCCGGCGCGCCGCCCGCCGGCGGTTGCGTAGGACGTTTGTCGCGATCCCGAGCAGCCACGGCCGCAGACCGTCCCCGTCCGGGCGCAGGGATTCGCGGATCCGCCACGCTTCGAGAAAGGTCAGCGACACGACGTCCTCGGCGTGCGCCGCATCGCTTCCACTCCACAGCGCATGTCGATGAACCGCCTCGGCGTGCTCGTCGAAGAGCTCACCCAACGCGTCGGAGTCTCCGGCCCGGATCCGGGCCCGCATCTCGGCTGTCACACCTGTATCTGTCCGCTGTCGCCGCTGAGTTCCCACTTCGGAGGCGGAAACCATCGGCCCGCCGGTCAGAAGTAGTCGAGCAACTGCGCGGGCCCGCCGCAGGCCAGGAGGTCGAGCGCGCCCGGGTCGACACCCGGGCTGTGGTGCAGCAGCCCGGCCTGCGCGACCGAGCGGGCCTGCGCGGCACCGGCGTAGAGCAGGGCGAAGCCGCGTACGTCCAACCGCAGGTCGGCCTCGCCGCCGACCCGGGTCAGCTCGGCGTCGCCGTCGGCGACGGTCAGCCTCCAGGTGCCGGTGTTCCACTCGGCGAGCGGGTCGGTGAGGGCGAAGTCGACGACGCCTCGGGCGTGGGCGGGCCACCCCCGCGCGCTCACCGCGCGGGCGACGTCGACCGGTCGGTGCATCCACAGGTCCCGCTCGTGGTCGCGGGCCGACTCCAACGGCAGGACGGTGCTGACCGCGTCGCCGTCGAGCGGGCACAGTCGCAGCGTCGGCGCGACGCTGGCCCAACTGCCGAGCACCCCGACAAGTTCCCGGGCGGCCCCGGGCGTGACAGCGAGGGCCTCGTCGACGGTGAGCACCGAATCCGCTCCGTAGCCCCGGCCCCGCTGCCAGGTGGCGTAACCGACCAGCTCGCCGTCGGCCTCGACGAGGGTGACCCCGTCGCCGGGCAGACCGCGGTCGGCGGCGTCGAACAGCTCACCCCGGCGGGTCAGCATGCCGTTGCGGTGCCGGGTGACCCGCTCGTACAGGGCGTCGACGGCCGGCAGGTCGGCGGGCGTACCCGCTCGGACGGTGAGGTGCGACGCGGGCCGGTGCCGGGGCAACGCGGCGGTGGCCAGGTCGACGGTGCGCAGCACCCCCGCGGCCTCCCACCCGCAGGCCCGGTACGGGGCGGCGACGGTCGGATAGAGCGCGCTGATCGCCGCCTGACGGTCGCGGGCACCGCGCAGCAGCGCGCTGAGCAGGGCTCGCGCCACGCCATGACCACGGGCCTCGGGGGCGACGGCCACCCCGGCCACGTCGGCGGCCGACACCGCCCGCCCGGACCACCACTGGTCGTGGTGCAGGTCGACGGCCTTGCCGACGAGCCGACCGGAGTCGTCGAACGCGCCCCAACGGGTCAGGCCGGGCACCGGCGCGGGCGCGGGCGCCGGGCGCTGCGGGTCGGAGCCGAACGCGAAGCGGCCCAGCTCCCAGGCGGCGTCGAGGTCGTCGGCGGTGAGTTCGCGTACGTGCACAGTGGCGGGCATCGGCACACCGTAAACGAGCCCACCCCCCACCAACCGCCCGATTTTCCCGACGCTCCCGCGCTGCGCCGTCCCCGCTGGTGCGCGATCCCCCGCTCTCGGCGGTCAGTGTTGCGGGATGTTGGCCACGCCGATGCGCTTGCGGAACACCCAGTACGTCCACCCCTGGTAGGCCAGCACCACCGGAGTGAAGATCACCGCCACCCAGGTCATGATCTTCAGGGTGTACGGGGTGGACGCGGCGTTGGTGGCCGTCAGCGTGCCGGCCGCGTCCAGCGTGGAGGGCAGTACGTTCGGGAACAGCGCCGCGAACAGGGTCGCCACCGCCAGGCCGATCGCCACGGCCGTGCCGGTGAACGCCCAGCCCTCCCGGCGTACCCGGGCGGCGGCCAGACCGCCGAGCAGGGCGAGGGCCGCGCCAACAGCCAGCACGACGGCGGCCGCGCTGGAGCGGATGTTCAACGTCCAGGTCAGGAACCCGACCGCGAGCACGGCGGCGCCCACACCCAGGCGCACGGCGAGCGCGCCGGCCCGCTCGCGGATGTCGCCGGTGGTCTTCAGGGCGAGGAACACCGCGCCGTGGGTGAGGAACAGCGCGAGGGTGGTCGCGCCGCCCAGCAGGGCGTACGGGTTGAGCAGGTCCAGCAGGCCGCCGACGTACTCGTGGTCGGCGTCCAGCGGCACGCCGCGCAGGATGTTGGCGAAGGCGACGCCCCACAGGATCGCCGGCAGCAGCGAGCCGACCACGATCGCCGCGTCCCAGCGACGTTTCCAGGACGCCTCGGGGCGCTTGTGCCGGTACTCGAAGGCGACCCCTCGGGCGATCAGGGCCAGCAGGATCAGCAGCAGTGGCAGGTAGAAGCCGGAGAAGAGGGTGGCGTACCACTCGGGGAACGCGGCGAACATGGCGCCACCGGCGGTGATCAGCCACACCTCGTTGCCGTCCCAGACCGGGCCGATGGTGTTGATCAGGACGCGGCGTTCCCGGTCGTCGCGGCCGAGCACGGGCAGCAGCATGCCGACGCCGAAGTCGAAGCCCTCCAGGATGAAGTACCCGGTGAACAGCACGGCGACGAGGAGAAACCAGATGGTGGTCAGTTCCACGATGGGCTCCGGGATCAGTAGGCGAAGGCGAGCGGGCGCTCGGCGTCGTCGTGGGTGTCGTCGATGGGGTGCTCTTCGCTGACGTCGGGTACGCCGGCCTTGGCGTAGCGCAGCAGCAACTTGACCTCGATCACGGCGAGGGTGGCGTAGATCAGCGTGAACGCGGTGAACGAGGTGAGGACCTCGGCCAGCGAGACACTGCGGGACACGCCGTTGCGGGTGAGCATCTCGCCGAAGACGATCCACGGCTGGCGGCCCATCTCGGTGAAGATCCAGCCGAAGGAGTTGGCGAGCAGCGGCAGCACCGGCATGGCCAGCCCGGCGCGCAGCAGCCACTTGCTGCTCGGGGTGCGGCCCTTGCGCTGGCTCCAGAGCACCAGCAGGGCGATCGCGGCGGCGGCCATCCCGAAGGCGATCATGAAGCGGAAGCTCCAGTAGGTGACCGGGATGATCGGGGTGTAGCTGCCGGCGCCGTACTGACTGGCGTACTGGGCCTGCAGGTCGTTGATGCCGTGCACTGTGCCGTTCGGGTCGCCGGTGCCCAGGTACGACAACAGGTACGGGATCTTGATGGCGAACACCTCGCGGCTGCCGTCCAGGCTGCCGATGGTGAGCACCGAGAACGAGGCGGGGCTCTCGGTGGTGTAGAGGCCTTCGGCGGCGGCCATCTTCATCGGCTGCACGTCCGTCATGATCTTGCCCTGGATGTCGCCGGTGAACAGCACGGCCGCGGAGGCGACCAGGACCACCCAGGAGCCGAACTTCGTGGCGAAGCGGTACGCGCCGGTGTCGGCGGAGTCGCGGTTGCGGATCACGTGGTACAAGCCGACCGCCACGACCAGCGACCCGGCGACCAGGAACGAGCCGGCCAGGGTGTGCGGAAAGGTGATCAGGGCGACCTTGTTGGTCAGCACGGCCGGGAAGTCGGTCAGCTCGGCGCGTCCGCTGTCCGGGTTGATCCGGTAGCCCACCGGGTTCTGCATGAACGAGTTCGCGGCGAGGATGAAGTACGCGGACAGGTTGGTGCCGATCGCGGCGGCCCAGATGCTGGCCAGGTGCGCCCGCTTGGGCAGCCGGTCCCAGCCGAAGATCCACAGGCCGATGAAGGTGGATTCGAGGAAGAACGCGACGAGCGCCTCGATGGCCAGGGGTGCGCCGAAGATGTCGCCGACGAAGCGGGAGTAGTCGCTCCAGTTCATGCCGAACTGGAACTCCTGCACGATGCCGGTGACCACACCCATGGCGAAGTTGATCAGGAACAGCTTGCCGTAGAACTTGGTGAGCTTGAGGTAGCGCTCGTTGCCGGTGCGGTGCCACATCGTCTGGAGGATGGCCACCAGCACGGAGAGGCCGATGGTCAGCGGCACAAAAAGGAAGTGGTAGACGGTGGTGACACCGAACTGCCAGCGGGCAACGTCCAACGCGTCCACCTGAAAACCCCCAACGATCCGTACTACGAGACGTAGTAAATACTACTGCTCGTCGTAGAGGATTGGGCAGGGCCTTGTGGCCCGAAACGGCCCGGGACCAATGACCCTGATCACCCGACCCGCCCTCGCGGCCCCGCCGGAGCGTGCGACGATGGCGCGCTGATGGACACCGCACACACCACCTGGCAGCCGCCACTGATCTGGCGCGCTGCCCTGCTGCTGGCCCGGGGCCTGGTCGGCCTGCTCGCCCGCCTCGAGGTCACCGGCGACGTCCCGACGCACCTACGGCACGGTCCCTTGGTGCTGACCGCCAACCACATCAGCCCATTCGACCCGCTGGTGATGGCCGCCGCCTGCCAGACCCGCGGCGTCGCCCCCCGGATCATGGCGACCGCCGGGCTGTTCCGGGCCCCGGTGCTCGGCGCCGCCATGCGCCACGCCGGGCACATCCGGGTCGACCGGGGCACCAGCGCCGTGCACCAGGCCCTCGACAACGCCGCCACGGCCGTCGCGCGTGGCTCGGTGATCCTCATCTACCCCGAGGGGCGCATCGGCCTGGACCCGGGCCTGTGGCCCGAACGCGGCAAGACCGGTGCCGCCCGCCTCGCCCTGGCCTGCGGCGCCCCGGTCGTCCCGGTCGCCCAGTGGGGCTCGCACGAGGTGCTGCCCTACCAGGCGCCCCGCGGAATGCTGCGCGGCATCGCCCGCTCGCTGTGGCGCCGCCCGGTGGTCCGGGTGCACTTCGGCACCCCCGTCGACCTGGGCGAGACGGCGGCCGCCAACCCCGGCGCGGCCCGCCGCGCCACCGACCGGATCATCGACGCTCTCACCGACACCCTCGCCCCGCTGCGCCCCGACGAACCCGACCGGCCCCGCCACGTCGACCCCGGACGCCCCATCGACCTCAGCCGCACCCACCGCCGCCACTCAGGCTGAGGCCACCGCCGCGACCGCCGAGGTTGCCGCGACGTCGAGGTGCGCCAGTGCCCGGAGACCCCGCACGGGCGCCGGAAAGCCGGGTCGGGCGCCGGGTGGAACGGTCTGCCGGGGGGCTGCGGCACCGAGGTCAGCCGGGTGCCCCCCAACACCACCTTCGCGTCCTTTGCTCTGCACCCGCGGAGGCACCAGCTACTGAAGGTGACTGTCGACTCCGCGGGTGCAGAGCAAAGGACGAAGGACAGGCATCCGGAGGTGGGGGCCGTAGGCCGGTCCGGCGGGACCGTGCGGCCGACTGGCATGCCGACGTCGCGCCTGCCGACCACGGCAACCACCCGTGCCGCCTCCCCGGCGTCCCAGGCATGATCTTCGCCGGCAGGCCACCCGCGCTCCACCGGCGACGGGCATACTGCGTCGCGTGTTGACCCGATTCGGCTACCTCGACGCGCCCGCGCCGCTGGCGTTCGCCCACCGTGGCGGCGCCGCCGAGGGCGACGAGAACACCACCGAGGCGTTCGCCCGGGCCATCGGGCTCGGCTACCGGTACGTGGAAACCGACGTGCACGCCACCGCCGACGGCGTCGCGGTGATCTTCCACGATCCGACGTTGCGCCGGGTCACCGGCGAGGCAGGGCGCATCGCCGAGATGAGCTGGGCGGACCTCGCCTCCGTACGCGTCGGCGGCGCTGCCGTCGTACCCCGGCTCGACGAGGTGTTGGGGGCGTGGCCGCAGGTCCGCTTCAACATCGACGTGAAGGCCGACGGCGGCGTCGAGCCGACGGTCGCGACAGTGACCCGGGCCGGCGCCGGCGACCGGGTGCTGCTCGCCTCGTTCAGCGACGCCCGACTGACCCGGCTGCGGGCGCTCACCGAGGGACGCGTCGCCACGAGCCTCGGCATGCGCGGCGTCGCCCGGCTGCGGCTGGCCTCCCTGCACGGGCGTCCGCTGCGGCTGCCGCCGTCGGTGGTCGCCGCGCAGGTGCCGCCGCGTTACGGGCGGGTGCCGGTGGTGGACCGCCGGTTCCTCGACTACTGCCACCGGATCGGCCTGCAGGTGCACGTCTGGACGATCGACGAACCCGCCCAGATGCACGACTTACTGGATCGTGGCGTGGATGGCATCATGACCGATCACGTCGGCGTGCTGCGCGACGTCTACCGCAGCCGCGGCCACTGGGCCGCCTGAGCCATTCCAAGGACCCCCGATGGCCGAGACCGTGACCCCCACGGTGGACGACACCCCGCCTCCCGCGAGCACCCGCCGGGAGCGCCGGGGCTGGTACATCTACGACTGGGCCAACTCCGCGTTCCAGACCACCGTCATCACCGTGTTCCTCGGCCCGTTCCTGACCACTGTCGCCGAGGTGGCGGCCGGGTGCGAGCTGGGTGCGGATTCGTGCGACGGCTTCGTGTACCCGCTCGGCATCAAGGTCGCCGCCGGGTCCTACTACCCGTACCTGATCTCGCTGTCGGTGTTCCTCACCGTGTTCGTGCTGCCGGTCATCGGGGCGATAGCGGACCGGTCGGCGCACAAGAAGCGGCTGCTCGGCGGTGCCGCGTTCACCGGCGCCGGCGCCACCATCGCGATGGCGTTGGTCACCGGCGACCGATACCTGCTCGGCGGGGCGCTGTTCCTGGTCGCCAACATCTCGTTCGGCGCCGCGATCGTGGTCTACAACTCGTTCCTGCCGCAGCTCGGCGGCCCCGACGAACGCGACGGCATCTCCAGTCGCGGCTGGGCGCTGGGCTACCTCGGCGGCGGTCTGCTGCTGGCGCTCAACCTGGTCGCGATCACCCTGCTCGACGACGGTGACAACCCGCAACGCACCCTGGACCTGGCCCGCTGGTCGATTGTGTCCGCCGGTGTCTGGTGGGCGCTGTTCACGCTGGTCCCGCTGCGGTGGCTGCGTGAGCGCCCGCCGGCGGCGGCACCGGCCGGCGGCGGCAACATTCTCACCGACGGGTTCCGCCAGCTCGGCCGCACCGTCCGCGAGATCAAGGCGTACCCGCTGACGCTGTACTTCCTGCTGGCTTTCCTGGTCTACAACGACGGCATCCAGACCGTCATCACCCTGGCCAGCCAGTACGGCACCGAGGAACTGCGCCTGGAGCAGAGCACCCTGATCATCACCATCCTGCTGGTGCAGTTCCTCGCCTTCGGCGGAGCGTTGAGCCTGGGCGCGCTGGCCCGGCGCATCGGCGCGTGGAAGACAGTGCTGCTCAGCCTGGTCCTCTGGACCGGTGTGATCATCGCGGCGTTCCGGCTGCCCGCCGAGGCGCCGGTGCCGTTCATGGTCCTCGGCGCGGCCATCGGCCTGGTCCTGGGCGGCAGCCAGGCGCTGAGCCGGTCGCTGTTCAGCCAGCTCATCCCCACCGGGAAGGAAGGCGAGTACTACGGCTTCTACGAGATCAGCGACAAGGGCACCAGCTGGCTCGGCCCGCTCGCCTTCGGCCTGGTGTTCCAGCTCACCTCCTCCTACCGGGTGGGCCTGGTCTCACTGCTGATCTTCTTCGTGGTCGGTTTCCTGCTCCTCGCCGCCGTACCGATGCGCCGTGCCATCGTCGCCGCCGGCAACACGCCACCGCGGGTACTCTGAGCACGCGTCCCGCGCCCGACAGATCAGGAGTGGCCGATCGGCTAGGCTGCCCGACCGTGACTGACGACGCCACCACCGCCCCGACCTGCCTGGCCCATCCGTTCCCCGGCCAGCCGCACGCTCCGGCCGCGTGCGCGGCGGCGCGTGGGCTCGACGGGCGGCCGGTGCACGCGGCGGCGTTGAAGTTCTTCTGGGGGCCGATGGACTGCGGCAAGTCCACGATGGCGTTGCAGATGAACTACAACCACGCCCGGCAGGGCCGGCGCGGGCTGGTCACCACCCGCATCGACCGGTCGCTGGGACCGCAGGTCACCACCCGCATCGGCCTGGCCCACGAGGCCATCGAGGTCACCGACGACCTGGACCTGCGGGCCCTGGTGCGCGGCCGGTGGGCCGACGGGGTACGCGTGGACTACCTGATCTGCGACGAGGCGTGCTTCTACACCGTCGAGCACGTCGAGCAGATGGCCGAACTGGTCGACAGCTACGACGTCGACGTGTTCGCGTTCGGCCTGGCCACCGACTTCCGGTCGCGGATGTTCCCCGCCGCGCAACGCCTGTTCGAACTGGCCGACGAGGTGGCTCGCATCCAGGTCGAGGTGCTCTGCTGGTGCGGCCGCGAAGGGCTGCTCAACGCCCGCGTCGTCGACGGGCGGGTCGTCCGTGAGGGCGCCCAGGTCGTCATCGGCGACACCGTCGACACCGCCGAGGTGCGCTACCAGGTGCTCTGCCGCCGGCACTACCGCAGCGGCGACCTCGGCCCCCGCGACTGAGGCGCCCACCACCGCTGTAGCTGGAACCGACCCGGTGCGCCGGACGGTCAGGACGACGGCCGGGCCGCGTCGGCCCGCACCCGGAACCGGTCGGTCAGGATCACGGCGACCGTCACCGCCAACGCCACAGCGGCGCACACCGCGACGGGTGCCCCCAGCACCACACCTGTCGGCATCAGCGCCAGCAGGACCACCACCGCCGCGACCCGGCTGATCGGCAGGATCCGCCACAGCAGCGCCTTGTAGGCGGCGTGCCCGGCCAGGAACAGCGCGGGACCCCCCAGGGTGAGCAGTACGTCGACAGTGGTGGCCGGCGCGCCGGGCTCCCGCAGCAACCGCTCGTCCGCCGCCGACGCGACGACGACACCGGCGACGATCACCGGGTGCAGGAAGTTGAATGCGACCCGGCTCAACGCGCCGGTACGCTCCCCGGCCTGGGCGATGACCTGCGTGGCCGCCGGGGCCGAGCGGGCGAAGTACACCCACCACAGCGCCACCGAACCGCCGAACGCCAGCAGGAACGCCCCGGACGTCACCAGGTTCACGTGCGACGTGAGGGTGCTGCCGGTGACCAGGATCGACTCCCCCAGCGCGATCAGGACGAACGCCGCGCACCGTTCGGCCAGGTGCCCGCCCTCCACCATCCACCGCTCGGGTCGGCTGCGTCCCCGTCGCGGCAGCGGATAGCCGATCGAGAGGCCGACCACCTCGATCACGATCACCGTCGCCCACACCGCGTCCCGGGCGGCACCGCCGACCAGGCCACCGACGACCACGAGCACCGACGTTCCGGTGATCCACGGCAGCGACTGCTGGAATCCGGCCACCAACCATGGACTGCCCTGCACCGCCCACAACGCGAACAGGGTGCGTCCCACCTGCACGATGACGTAGACCAGCGCGAAGAGCAGGCCGGTCGAGCCGAACGCTTCCGGGATCGTCGCCGACAACAGCAGGCTGCCCAGCCCCACCCCGATCAGCATCGTCCGCACCGGCCCCTGGTCCGGTTGCAGCCAGTTCGTCAGCCAGGTGGTGTAGACCCAGACGAGCCACACCAGCGCCAGCAACAGGCCGGTACGTCCCGCGCCCCGCCAGTCCAGGTGCGCGAGCAGGTAGTGCGACAGCTGGGTGATGGTGAAGATGAAGACGAGGTCGAAGAAGAGTTCCGTCGAGGTGGTCGGCTGCACCCCCTCGCGCGGTCGCAGCAACTGTGGGCGTAGCGGGGCGGCGACCGTGGGCCTAGAAGGGGTCACCGCACACCCGCCAGCTTCCGTCCTCACGGACCACCGGTAGGCGACGTTCTTCGCTGAGCCCGCCGTCGCGGGTTACCTTCACGGTCACCGTGCCCTGCGGTCGTCCGCTGCGGGTCGCGACCGACACGTCGGTGATCTCGTAGTCGGTGACCATCGGTGGTGTCCGCACCCAACTGGTGAAGCCGATCTCGCTCCAGCGGCTGCGCGCGTCCTCGCAGAGCCGCTCGTACGCCCGGTCGCTGTCGCCGAGGGCCACCTCGCTGAGGAAACCGTCGGCGGTCTCCCGGATCGGGCCGGCGGCCTGCCGGACGGTCTGCAGGTTCCAGGCGCCCAGCCCGGCCACCCCCACGCAGCACAGCGCCACGCCGAACCCGGCGAACGCCAACCCGGTGCGCATCGGGCGGTGACGCCGGGCCGGTCGGCTCCACGACTGGCCCGCACCCACGACTACCGACCGTAGAGAAGACGGTCACGCCGACGGGCGACAAGCCGGAAACTGGGTGCGCCCGATGGGCGGGTGTGCCCTGTTCGCGGCGGCCCCGCATCGTCTACCGTCGGCGCACATCCCCCGAGCAGTGCCAGGAGCCGATCGATGAGCCGCTTCGTGCAGCCGGTACCACCCCCCGTCGACCCGTACGCCGGCGATGGTCTGCTGCGGTCCTGGCTGGAGCGTCACCTCGGCCCGGGCGGGCACGCCGCCGCGAAGGGCCGTCTCGCGGACCTGGCCGCCGACGTCACCGGCCCGCTGCGCGCGGCGCACGCCGACGCCGAGGCGAACCCGCCGACGCTGGTCCGCTACGACCCGTGGGGTGCCCGGATCGATCGCATCGACACCTCCGCCGGTTGGCAGGCGCAACGTGCCGCCGCCGCCCGACACGCCGTGGTGGCGCTGCCCTACCTGCCGGACGCGCGGGGCACCTGGGGTGCCGCCGCGCGGGTCGTGCAGCACGCCCTGCTGCACCTTTACGGGCCGGAGTCGGCGACGTTCTCCTGCCCGGTGGCGATGGCCGACGGGGCGGCGGCGCTGCTCAGCACGCCCGACGTCGATGCCACGGTCCGCGACACGTGGCTGCCCCGGCTGATCTCCACGGACCCGGCCACGGCGATCACCAGCGGGCAGTGGATGACCGAGTCGCAGGGCGGTTCCGATCTGGGCCGCTCCAGCACCCTCGGCCGACCGGCGGCGGACGGTTCGTGGCGGCTGACCGGGGAAAAGTGGTTCTGCTCCGCCGCCGACGCGGCGATGGCGGTGGCGCTGGCCCGGCCCGAGGGCGCCGGGCGGGGCAGCCGGGTGCTCGCCCCGTTCCTCGTTCCCCGGTACGCGGTCGACTCACCGCTGGCCGACGGCGCGGCGCCCGGCGCACCCGCACCGGGTGTCACGGTGCACCGGCTCAAGGACAAGCTGGGCACCCGGGCGCTGCCCACCGCCGAGATCGGCCTGCGCGACGCGTACGCCCTCCCGCTGGGTGACCCGGCGGTGCCCGGTCTGGTCCGGGCGATGACTCTGGTCGTGGTGACCCGGGTGCACAACGCCGCGGCGGCGGCCGGCGGGATGCGACGGGGTCTCGCCTACGCCCGCGCGTACGCCGAGGTGCGGCACGTCGCCGGCGGCCCGCTGGTGTCCTCGCCCCTGCACCGGGCCACCCTGGGCACCCTCGCGGTTGACGCGGCGGGCGCGTTCGCTCTCGCCGGGCACGCCTTCGCCCTGCTCGGGCGGGTCGAGGTCGGCGCCGACCCGGAGGCCGCGGCCGAGCTGCGCATCGTGGCACCGTTGGCGAAGCTCGCCACCGGTCGGCTCGCCGTCAGCTCCGCCAGCGAGTACGTGGAGAGCTTCGGCGGGGCCGGCTACGTGGAGGACACCGGCGTGCCCCGCCTGCTGCGCGACGCCCAGGTGCTGCCGATCTGGGAGGGCACCACCAATGTGCTGGCCCTGGACGTGCTGCGCGCGTTGACCCGGGAGGACGCCGGGACGCCGCTGCTGAGTCGGCTGACCGCCGCCGTCGACCTCGCGCGGCCGCTGTCGCCGGTGCTGGCCGACACCCTGGCCACCGCCGCCGCGCAGTTGGCGGAGACCATCGCCGCGGTGACCGTCGAACCGGGTGCGCCGGCGGTGCTCGCGGGTGCCCGCGGTCTGGCGTTGCGCCTGGCGTACGCGCTGACCACCGCGTTGCTCGTCGAGCACGCCACGTGGGGCGACGAGCAGGCGGAGCTGGCCGCCCGGCTGTGGGCGCGCCGTTGGCTGCGGCACGAGGAGATCGCCGAGGACGCCCACCATCACCTCGACCTGCTCTGCTGACCGGTCGGCGCGAGCGGACGGGTGAACGCCATGTCGGTGCTGATCGAGCTGGGTGACGACAGGGGCGCGCCCCTGGAGGAGCGCCGCCCACCGCCGCAGGTGTCCCGCCGCTGGCGGGTGGCGGTGCTGGTGGCGGCCTGTGTCCTGCTGCTCGGTGGTGCCGCCCCGGCCGCGCGCCTGACGCCGCAGTCCGGGCCGGCGCTGCCCGCCCGGGCGACGGTGCTGGGCGCGGGGCCGCTGCTGCTGGTCGTCGACCCTGAGCCGAACCCGCCGACGCTGAGCGCCTACGACTCGGTCGCGCCGAACGGCCCGCCGCGGTGGCGGGTCACAGTGCCGCCCGCCGCCGGGTGGTCCGCTGAGGTCGCCGGTGATGTGTTGCTGCTGGTCGAGCGCGACCAGGCGCTCGGGGCACGGATGACCACCGGGCGGTCGTTGCGGACCGGCGAGCCGGTGTGGCGGCGACCCGAGCGGGTGTACGCGGCCGGGGACGCGGCGGTCGCGGTGAGCGAGGTGCGCAGCGCCTCCGAACCGGGTCGGCGGGTCGAGGGCACGGTGCACGGCGTCGACCCGGCCACCGGCGCGACCCGGTGGTCGGTCCCGCTGCCCTCCACTGCGGTGCTGCGGGCGCTGCCCGGCCTGCCTGGGCGGGTGCTGCTGGTGCAGGACGACGGGTTGGTCCGGCTGCTCGACGCCCGCGACGGCACCGAACGTGGGCGGGGACAGCTTCCGCCGGCCGACTACGGCCCGGACAATCCCCAGGTCGTCGGGGCGCACCTGGTGCTGCGCCACCCACGCGGCGGTGCGGTGGCGCTGACCGGCTACGACCTACCCGGGCTGGTGCCGCGCTGGCGGTCGCCGGTGCAGCCGGGTGACCTGATCCTGCGGCCCTGCCAGGGTCTGCTCTGCGGGCAGGACGAGCAGGGACGCTGGGCGATCGACGCGGGCAGCGGGGTGCGGGTGTGGACGTGGCCGGGCGGGGCGCGCTGGCGAACGGTCGCTGGCCCACGGGTCGCCACGGAACCCCTGGTGGTGCTGGGGATGGCGGCCGACGGTAGGCGCTCCCTGGTCGCGACGGTGGGGCGCGACGGTCATCGGGTGTCCGCTGTGCTCCCGGCGGGTGTGACCGACTGCCGCCGGGTCGGCGCCGGGTTGATCTGCCGCGACGGCACGGCCCGCGTGACGTTCTGGCCCCTCGACATCCCCTGACCCCGGGTCAGCGCAGGGGGCCTCGGGTAACGGCAGCGCGCATCGTCGCCGGATCTCCGGCCGGGACGAACTCCAACCACCACGTGGCCCCGGCGGCGGCCAGCTCGCCGAGGTAGGCCCGTTCGGCGCGTTCGTCGGAACGGCGTCGCCGGCCGCCGATCGCCACGTCGAACGGCTGACCGTCGGCGCGCGTCGATGGCAGGGCGTTCGCCAGGTCGTGGACCTCGTCGGGGGTGAAGTCGGACCACCCGTCGGTGTCGGTGAGCTTGTACGGCACGATGCGGTCGGCGCGGGCGGCCCGGCGGCGCACCGCCCCGGCCTGGGTGCTCCCGCCGACCCAGACCGGCACCCGCGGCGACTGCACCGGCGCAGGCCGCAGCGACACCCCGTCGGCGCGGTAGTGGGTGCCCTGGTGACTGACCCGCCCACCGCTGAGCAGCCCGGTCAGCAGGTCGAGACCCTCGTCGAGCATCGCGGCCCGCACGGACACCTCGGTCTGCTCGCCGAAGGCGACCAGACCCCGGTCGCCGGGGTCACCGACACCGACCGCCACTGTCGCCCGGCCCGCGCTGAGGTGGTCGAGGGTGAGGACCTCCCGCGCCAACTTCGCCGGGCGGCGTCGGGGCAGCGCGGTGACGGTGGTGCCCAGTCGCACCCGGTCGGTGCGCCCGGCGATCGCGGCGAGGACGAGCCACGGGTCGTAGGTGAACGGCTCGTCGCCGGAATAGTGGATCAGATAGTCCTCCAGGAACACGCCGTCCCAGTCGGCGCGTTCGGCCAGCTCACCCAGCTCGACCAGTGTGGACACCGCGATCGAGGCTCCACCGCAGGAAATCTCCAGACCGTGTCTCATCCGCCGACCGTAGGGCGGGGGCCTGACACTGGGGCGCGGCGAGTGTCGCGGAACCGAAGGTGTCGGGCCCCGGCGGCATACTGCCGGCGTGACAGTTTCTGCCGACCTCGCGATGGTCAACCTCGACAGTTCCGATCCCGCCGGCCACGCCGCGTTCTATCACGAGGCGCTCGGCTGGGAGGTCACCCACAGCCAACCGGAATACGCGATGATCAGCTCCGGTGGTGTCTCCATCGGCTTCGGGCTGGTGGAGGGTTACCGACCGCCCTCCTGGCCGGACGAGACCGGTGACAAGCGCTACCACCTGGATCTTTACGTCGACGACCTGGCGGCGGCGGAGGAGAAGTTCGTTGCCGCTGGCGCGTCGAAGCCGGCCTTCCAGCCCGGTGGTGAGCGGTGGGTGGTGCTTCTCGACCCGATCGGGCAGCCGTTCTGCATCTGCCCCCGCCCGCAGAGCTGACGCGGGCGGACGCAGAGCCGCGGCAGCGCTGCCCGCGCTGCTCAGCCGCGACGACGCGACCGGGCCGCCCACACCGCGTAGGCCGGGTCGCGGTCGAGGTTGTGCCGGTCCCGGTCGTAGCGGCGGGTGGTGCGCGGGTCGGCGTGCCCCATGGCGTCCTGCACGTCCTCCAACGGCACGCCCTCCGAGCGGGCCGTGGTGGCGAAGGCGTGCCGCAGCGAGTGCGGGGACAGCTTCGCCCAGGCCGGGATGCCAGCGGCGCGGGCGAGCCGACGGACCATCCGGAACACCGAGTGCCGGTCCAGCCGGGCACCGCTGGCGGTGACCAGCAGCGGGCCGGTGAGCTGCGACACCGGCACGCCGGTGGTGGCGGCCCGCTGGGCCAGGTAGGCGTCCAGGGCGTGCCCGGTGCCGGGGGTGAGGGCGCGGCGGCGTTGTTTGCCGCCCTTGCCGACGAAACGCACGCTGCGGTGGCCGCGTTCGGTGCCGAGGTCGGTCAGGTCCAGCGAGATCAGCTCCCCGACCCGCAGGCCCAGGTCGGCGAGGAGCGCGAGGGCTGCCCGGTTGCGGACGGCGGTCGCGCCGGTGTCCGCGTCGGCGGCGCTGAGCAGGGCGTCCACCTCCTCGGGGGTGAGCCCGACCGTGGCGGAGTGGTCTCGGTCGACGCGGGGGCGGTCGGCGCCAGAGACCGGGTTGGCCGGCACAGCGCCCAGTTTGACCAGGAAGTCGTACCAACTGGACAGCGCCGAGAGTCGGCGGGCGACTGTCGCCGGGGTCAGTGGGCGGCCACTGCGGGTGCCGAGGCTGCTCTCCAGGGCGCGGGCGTATTCGTTGACGTGCAGGAACGTGGCCCGCAGCGGGTCGAGGTCGTGCCCGCTGCACCAGGTGAGCCAGCCGGTGACGTCACGTCGGTAGGCGTCTCGGGTGTGCTCGGACAGCCGCCGGTTGCGCAGCCACGCCTCGGTGACCTCGACCGGCCCGCTCGGCAGCGCCGGTGGCGCGGACGGGCGGGCGAGCACCGGAGCGTCGGAGAACACCATGTGAAAAAGGCTCTCAGCCTCGGGTGGGATCGGCGTGCAGGCGCGCCGATCCCACCCGTCACCGTGTCGGGTCAGGCTTTGATCTCTCGGCGGGCGGCGCCGTTGGCCTGGATGGTCACCCGGCGGGGCTTGGCGCGCTCGGCCACCGGGATGCGCAGCGTCAGCACCCCGTTCTCGTAGCCGGCCTCCAGCTTGTCGGTGTCGAGCGTGTCGCCGAGGAACAGTTGCCGGGTGAAGGTGCCCATCGGGCGTTCGGCGGCGACCAGCTCGACGCCGTCGCCGGCGGGCCGGCGACGCTCGGCGCGGACGGTGAGCACGTTGCGCTCGACGGTGCAGTCGATGCTGTCCGGGTCGACGCCGGGCAGGTCGAACGCCGCGTAGAAGTGGTCGCCGTCGCGGTAGGCGTCCAGGTGCATCGTCGCGGGACGGGCCGCCGTACCGAAGAACTGCTCGGCGAGCCGGTCAATCTCGCGGAACGGGTCGGTACGCATCAACATGGTCATGCCTCCTCGGATCTCCTGGCCGAAGGTGATGGGTTGAGCCGGGGTGACTCAACTTCCTCTTCTTATTTAGCGCCTTCGGAAGCGAACGTCAACTGCTTCTCGAACCAGTGGTCGGCGTAGGGGCCCTGCGAGTACGCCGGGATCTCCACGTAGCCGTGCCGGGCGTACAGGGCGCGGGCCTCAACCAGGTCGTGGCGGGTGTCGAGCCGGATCCGGTCCGCCCCGGCCGCGCGGGCCTGCTCCTCGACGGCGGCCAGCAGTACGGCGCCCCCACCGGCGCCGCGATGCTCGCCGCGGATGAACACCCGGGTCAGCTCGGCCCATCCCGGTTGCCAGCGCAGCCCGGCGCAGCCGGCCAGGTCGGTGCCGTGGTGGGCGAGCAGGAGCAGCCCGCTCGGCGCGGTCAGGTCGTCGCTGGGCATCTCGGCCAGAGCGGCGTCGACCTCACCGGGCCGGGCCGGGCGACGGTGGTAGCGGACCACCATCTCGGTCATGTACTCGCGCAGCAGCAGCACCGCGTCGGGGTGGTCGGGCCGGCTGGCGCTTGTCGTCCAGGTGGGCCGGGCGGTGACGGTCACCTGTTGATCATCACCGCCCGGTCAACGGCTTTATCCGGTCGCCCGGAAGCCCGGCGTCGTGGGCTCGCCGACCCGCAGCAGCGGCCAGTCGGCCAGGTCCCGCAGCAGCTGCCGGTCGTGGGTGGCGACGACGACAGCGGCACTCGTCGCGCGGATCGCGGCGGTCAGCTCGTCGGCAAGCGTCGACGACAGGTGGTTGGTCGGCTCGTCGAGCAGGATCACTGTGGGCCGCCCGGCCAGCACCAGTGCCAGGTCGAGGCGGCGCTGCTGCCCCTGCGACATCCGCCCGACGGGCGTACGCGTCGCGGCGGAGTCCAGCAGCCCGAGCGATCCGAGCGACACGGCCTCGGCTGCGGGCAGCACTCCGGCGGCCACCAACCGTCCCACGTGGCCGGCGTACACCTCGTCGGCGGTGAGGTCGGGGGCCTGCCCGGCGGTCTCCTGGGTGAGCCGGGCGACCCGGGCCTCCCTCGCCGTCCAGGTGTACCCGACGGAGGGTTCGAGCGCTCCGGCGAGCACCGCGAGCAGTGTGGACTTCCCGGCGCCGTTGGGCCCGGTGACGAGCAGCCGGTCACCGCCGTCGATGGTGAGGTCGACCGGACCAGCGAGCCGCCCGTCGACGGCGACACCCTGCGCGCGTAGCTGCGGCGCGCCCCGCCGTACGCCGAGGTCCGGCAACCGCAGCGTCGGCGGTGGTTCCGGTACGTCGATCCGGTGTGCCTGGAGCGCGTCCTGCTGCCGGTTCAGGGCCTGCACGACGCCCGGCGCGCGGGACTGGCGCTGGTGCTTGCCGGTCCCCTTGTCCGGTCGCCAGCCGGTGGAGAGCCGGTCGCGGGCCTTCGACACCGCGTCCTGGAGTCGTCGACGCTCGGTCTGCTGCTGCTCGTACTCCTGCTCCCAGTGCTCCCGCTCGCGACGGCGGGCGTCCTGCCAGGCGTCATAACCGCCGGCGTGGAGCCGCGCCTTCGCGTCGTGGGTGGGGTCGAGGTCGAGGAACCGGTCCGCGACGTCGCGTAGCAGCGCCCGGTCGTGGCTGACGATGGCGAGACCGCCGGCGTGCTCGCGGAGCCGGCGGGTCAGGAAGTCCAGGCCGCCGGCGTCGAGGTGGTTGGTCGGCTCGTCGAGCAGCAGCACATCGTGGCGGGCGCCGAGCAGGCACGCCAGCCGCACCCGGTAGCGCTGCCCCACCGACAGCGTCGCCAGCGGGCGGTCGCGGTCGGTGCAGGCGTCGAGGGCCTCCAGTGCCACGTCGACGCGGCGCTCGGCGTCCCACGCGTCGAGGCGGGTGGCCGCGTCGAGCGCGGCGGCGTAGCGGTCCTCGGCGCTCAAGGCGCCAGCGGTCAGGGCGAGGGTCGCCTCGTCCAGCGCGGCGAGGGCGGTGAGCGACGCGGCGAGGGCCTCGGACGTGAGGGTGCCGACCGTCTCGCCGTCGCGGGCGGGTAGCTCCTGGCGGGCCAGTCCGATCGTGCCGGCCCGCCGCACGGTGCCGCCGTCCGGCGTGATCAGCCCGGCGAGGACGTGCAGGAGCGTCGTCTTGCCGCGGCCGTTCTCGCCGACGACCGCCACCCTCGAACGGGCGGAGACGGTGACCGAGACGTCGGTCAGGACGCGACGGGACCCGCGGGTCACTGTGACGTCGGTGGCGCGGACGTGCGCGCTGCCGGCCTCGACGGGCCGGGACATGGTTTCGGGGTTCGGTGTGAGGTTCAACGGTGCTCCGCAGCTCGCGATGGAGCCGGGCAGCAGGTGACGGCCGCCCGGCGGGAACCGGGACGGCGAGCGCGAATTCAGCAGAACGAAGGGCGCCGCCGTCAGCGGGCGGAGCGGACCTTCTGCGACCAGATACCTCGTGCCATGACGGCGATGCTAGCAACCTCGGCGCGTCGAGTCCTGAGGGTTTCGCCCACCCCGTGGTCAGCGCGACACGAGGTGGGCGGGGGAATACCAGCGTGCCGTCTACCGGCGGGGGCGGGGCAGTAGGGCGATCAACGCGACTGCCACGGCCACGTGCGTCGCGCCGAGAGCGAGCTTGGCGCCGCCGGTGGCGTCGACGCTGAGCACGGGGACGAAGGACAGCACCGTCACGACGATGGCCAGCGAGATCCAGACCGGTCGAGCGACCCGGCTGGCGAACCGCTCCAGCAGCGCCAGCGACGCCCAGCCGAGCAGGGCGGCCACCAGGGCGATCATGACGATCGCGCCGGCCCCGATGACAGTGGCGGGCTGGCCCGGGCTCTCGACGGTGTAGTCGACTCCGGCCAACGCGCCGATCGCCCAGATGGCCAGTGGGGCCACGACAGCGGCGGCGACGCCGAGGGCGCGGCGGCGCAGTAATGAGGGGGCAGAGGTCGTGACGGTGGCAGCACTCATGACGGCTCCTCGTTCAGGGGAAACGAACGAGTACGACCGTAACAGATAGTCTTGTACGGAACTATCTTTCTCGGAACTAGCAGCCGGAACGGGCCCCCGGCGCGTACGGGGAGGTGTTGGCCAGTGGCCCGCTCACCAACCCCAGGAGAGCCCGCAGGAACACTTCCCGGTCCTGCTCGGGCAGGGTTGCCAGCAGGTCGTCCTGAATGCGTCGGACCACCTGTTGCGCTTGCCGCAGCACCTGCTCACCCGCCGGAGTCACAGCGACCACCCGGGCCCGCCGGTCCGTTGGCACCGGGCGACGCTCGGCCAGCCCGGCCCGTTCCAACTGGTCGAGCGTCACCACCATCGTGGTCTTGTCCACACCGCACCGCTCGCCGATCTCCCGCTGGGTCAGCTCGCCGGTGTGGGCCTGCGCCAGCACGTAGTGCGCCCGCGGCGAGATGCCCAGCTCGGCCAGCCCGGCGGCGTGCTCGGTCTGCAACGCGTGACTCGCCCAGGAGAGCAGAAACAACAGGTCCGGCGGGCCATCGGACGGCGTGCAGGAGGTCATGCGCCGAGGCTAGCAAGATCCTCCGCGACCAGACGGTTCCCGTGGTCGACGTTCAGAGCCGCTGGTAGATGCCGTGCTCGCGGGTGAGCAACTGCTCGTCGATCAGATACCGGCGCAGCGTCGCGTGATCCGACCCGCCTGCGGCGCACCACGGCTTGAGCGCGTCGTCGACGGCCCGCTCCGGATAGCGGGTGCCCGGCTCGAACGACTGCTCGGCGATGTGCGCGAGCAGGACCCGACGCCGGCCGCGCTGTGCCGGCAGGCTCACCAGGACGCCCGCCCGCAGGAAGGTCCGCAGGACCGGGTCGACGCCGGGGTCGGCGTCGTCGGCCGGGCGGCTGTCACGCGCGGCGGCCCGCAGCGACGCCTCGTCGGCCGCGAGGGCGCCGTCGGCGCCGGTGACAAGGCCCGCGTCGGTGAGCCGGCGGACCCCGGTGAGCACCACCCGCGCCGGCAGGCCGGTCCGCGTGGCGACCTCGGTCGCGCTGGTCGCACCCAGCACGATCGCCGCGAAGATCCGTCGCCGTCCGTCGTCGGCCAGGGCACCGGCCAGCACATGCGCAGTCACGCCGGTCACCCTCGCATCAGCGGTACGCGCGCCGCCAGGCGATTTTCGGCCCCGCTCAGTCGGCCTGCGGCGTGCTCGGTGGTTCTTCGGCGACGAGCAGCACCCGGCGCAGCAGGGTGCTGAGGTGTCGTCGTTCGGTCGGGGTGAGCGCGCCGAGCAGGCGATGCTCCTCGGCGCCCTGGACCTCCATCGCCCCGCGCCAGGCGGCCTGGCCCGCCTCGGTGAGCTCCACGTCGACGCGTCGACGGTCGACTGTCGACGGAATCCGGCGGACGAAGCCCCGTCGCAGCAGCGCGTCGACCCGCGCGGTGATCGAGGCGGGGGCCATCGTGAGGTCCGCAGCGAGGTCAGAGGGTGCGGCCCGGCCACCGCGGCCGGCCAGGGCGTGCAGGGTGTCGTACTCGTGGGCCGGCAGGTCGAGGTCGACCAGGACCCGCTCCTTGACGGCCCGCAGGTGCCGGGTCAGTCGGATCATCCTGGTCACCGCCCCCTCGACGTCCGCGTCGAGGTCGGGCACCACGGGCAGCCAACGCTCGATGTGTCGGTCGACGGCGTCCGGAGTGGTGGTCACCGTGCCACCTTACCTCAGCGCCGAAATATTCATTGTCAAAATATTCGACGCCGAAGTATATTCGGGCCATGGCTCACCCACTGCGCGACCACTCCTTCCGGCTGCTCTTCCTGGGGCGCACCATCTCCGCCCTCGGCGACGCGGTGGTGCCCGCCGCCCTGGCGCTGGCCGTGCTGCGGGCCACCGAATCCACCGGCGCGCTGGCCGTCGTCCTCGCCGCGGCGGTCGTGCCCCGGCTGGTCCTGCTGCCGTTCGGCGGGGTGGTGGCCGACCGGTTCGACGCCCGCCGGGTCGCCCTCCTGGCCGACCTGGTCCGCTGCGCCACGCAGCTCGCGGTCGGCGTGGAACTGCTCGGCGGCGACCCGTCGCTGACCACAGTGGTGGTGGCGTCCGCGCTCGGCGGCACCGCCTCGGCGTTCGCCATCCCTACCGCCTCCCCGCTGGTCGCCGGCACCGTCGAACCGGCCGAGCGGCAGCGCGCGAACGCGCTGATGGGAATCACCGCCAACACCAGCCGCCTCGCCGGCCCGGCCTTGGCCGGCGCGCTGATCTGGGCCGCCGGGCCCGGCTGGGCGTTCATCCTGGACGGCGCGTCGTTCGCGCTCAGCGCCACGCTGCTCGCGCTGGTGCGGGTCCGCCACGTGCCGGTCCCCCGCCGCTCCGTCCTCGCCGACCTGCGACACGGCTTCGGCGAGGTACGCGCCCGCGACTGGTTCTGGACCAGCCTGCTCGGGCACGGCGTCTGGAACGGCGCCGCCGCCGTGCTGATGACCCTCGGGCCGGCCGTCGCCATCGACCGTCTCGGCGGCGAGACGACCTGGGTGCTGCTGTTGCAGGCCGGCGCGATCGGAATGCTGACCGGATCGCTGCTGGCCGGGCGGGTCCGGCTGCACCGACCGGTGCTGCTGGCCAACCTCGGGCTGGCCTGCTACGCCGCCCCGCTGTTCCTGCTCGCCGTCGCCGCGCCCGCCCCCGCGGTCATCGCCGCCTACGCGGTGGCGCTGACCGCCCTCGGTTACCTCAACCCGGTGTGGGAGACCGTCGTGCAGCACCACTTCCCGCCGGAGGTCCTGGCCCGGGTCACCTCCTACGACTGGCTGGTGTCGCTGGGTGCCATGCCGCTGGGCTACGCGCTGGCGCCGTTGGCCGCCGACGCGTTCAGCGCACCCGTCCCGCTGGCCGTCGCCGGCCTGCTGGTGCTCGCCTCCTGCGCGGGAACCGCCCTCGTTCCCGGCGTACGCCGCCTCACCTGGCCGACCACCCCGCAACCGCAGGCGCAGGCGGCGCAACCCGCCGATGTCCGTTGATCCGGGCCGTTCGCGGCCGGTGACGGGCTGACGCGCAAGGACCTCGACCAGCGCGGGAGTCGGTGTGCGGGATGCTGACCGGACTCCGGCAGGCAGGGCGACACCACCCGGTGCCCCCCAACGCACAGGGCTGGCACGGCCCGTTGGGCTGCGGTGGCCGGGGTGGGGTGCGTCGCCGCACCCCACCCCGGATCAGTTCAGAGTTCCCGGTAGTAGACGGCGATCGGTAGCGGTGTGCAGCCGAGTGCTTCGTACAGGGCTCGGGCGGGCGCGTGGAATCCGTCCCCACCCGTGCCGATAGTGACGACCTCGGCGCCGAGGTCCCGCATCGCGGCGAACGCGTGCTCGCACAGCACGGTGCCCGCCCCGAGCCGGCGGTGCTCCGCGGAGACGGCGAGGATCGTGACGCTGGCATCTCGGCGCTCAGGCTGCACCGCCCAGGCCACGTAGCCGGCGATGGCGCCGTTGATCTCGGCGACCGCGACGTACCTGTGCTCGGCGGGGTCGTGGAGCTGGGCAACCTGCGTGACGTAGTCGTCGCGCCACCTGCCGTGCTGGTTGGAGAAGACGACCTCCCCCACGAGCGGGCGGAAGGAGTCCTCGTGGAACGGCCCGAACGTCTCGATGGTCAGTTCGGTGAGCCGGGTCAGGTCATGCTGAAGAAACGAGCGGATACGCATGTGAGTGTGCCTCTCGAACTGAGGTTCTGAAAGCCAACAAATCGGGCATCAGATGGTCAGCTGGCGGCCGGAACGGCGGCGAGCCGATTCCTCAGTGGCGGGTACGCCAAGCAGCGAAGCAACTCATGGTCGAAATCCTACGGGGCGCGGCAACCGCATTCGCGGCACAAGCGTCCGCGAAGGCTGCGGGGACGAGATCTCAAAGGCCAGCATGGGCCGTCGGGGTGAGCTACCGGAGACCGTCGGCGTCACGGGTCATCGTGACGAAGCCACGCCAGGACTGCGCGCTGAACGTCAGCGTGCCGCCGTCGCGGTCCTTCGTGTCGCGGACCAGGACCACGCCCGGAAGGTTGTCGGCAACCTCGACACAGTTGCCACCGTTACCGCCGCTCCTCGTGCTCTTCCGCCACCGCGCACCGGTCATGTCCATGATGCCGCCGCTTCTCTGAGAAGGTCCAACGAACGCCCTCGGGGCAGGGCCTCGCCGCGAATACGCTCCCACCGCCGTTCCAGGCTAACAAGATCCGACGTTTGATCGAGGATCTGCGCCTGTGCCGCGCTGTCGACGTGCGCGACCCGTGACCCGTCCGGCATATCGACGATGGTGAACGGCCCGTCGAGCCCGGGGTAGCTTGGCGCGTCCGCCGGAACGACGTGCAGCTGGATGGTGCCGGTCTCGGTGTAACCCACCAGGCGCGCGAGCTGCGCCGCCATCAACGCCCGGTCGTCACCGACGCGCCGCCTCAGCACCGCCTCGTCGAGTACGGCGATCAGCAGTGGCCCACCGCTGTGGCCGAGAATCGCCTGCCGGGCGATGCGTGCGTCGGCGAATTCGGCGACCGCCTCCGGCGACAGCACCCCACCGGCCAGCGTCGCCCGGGCGTACGCCTCGGTCTGCAGCAGCCCGGGCACCCACGTGAGCTCGAACGATCGCAGCGTCACGGCCTCGCGTTCGAGGTCGACCCAGGGCCGGAACCACACCGGTTCGCGGCGACGGACCACGTCCGGCCACAGCGCGTCGGCGTCCTTCGCCAGCAGGCCCGCGACTGTCGCACGGTGGCGGCTCTGGGGAATGTGGCCCGGGTTCGCCCACCTGGCGACGGTCTTCGGGTGCACGCCGAGCTGGCCCGCGAGGCTCTCGGCGGTGTGACCCGCCGCAGCCAGCGCCGCGACAAAGGCATGGTTCATGCCGTCCCTCCCCTGGAACAAATCCACTGCGATGAAGAGGTTACGTAACGCTGTGTGTTTGTCCAGCAACCCCCGGCAAAGTGCGGTGTAGACGGCGCTGCGACGAGGAGGAGAAGCTGTGCAGAACGAGATACAGGGCGCTCTCAGAGCCGGTGACATGGTCCTGCTGACCACCGCGGCCAGCGTTCAATTCCGGAAACCGATCGTCGTGCGGGTCATCCGCGAACTGGCCGACCGGTACACGTACGACGGTTGGCTCTGGCTCGACGCCTACCAACTCGACAGGAAGGGAGACGCCGTCGCGCGCCGCGAGCTGTACGTGCGGCGCGCCGGCGTGCAGGCTGCGTCCGTACCCCTTCGGCGCCGCGCGATGGTGGGGGTCAGCTGATGCCCGAGCGACCGAACCACTCTCCACTGCGGCCGTCCTGGCGCTGCCCGGTCTGCGGCATCCTGTGGCCGTGTTCGGCCGCGAAGCTGCGCCTGCTCGGCCAGTATCGCGAGGACCGGCCGGGCCTGTTGGTCCACCTGGCGAAGGTCCAGGAGGAAGCCCGCGCCGATCTCACCCGGCTCAACCCGGACGTCGCACTGCCCGATCTGACCCCGCGTTTCGTCGGCTGGGCCGAAGCCCGCTGAACGACCGGCCCCCTGCGGGACGGATCCACCGGGCAAAGTTGCCGGGACCGGTAAACCTCGCGAGCGCACCCGGTGTCTTGCTGGTTGACGAGGCCGGGAGGTCAGATGAGGGATTCGCGCGGGGCGGAGTTCGACGACTTCGTTCGCACACGGTCGGCGGTGCTGTTGCGGGTCGCCTTCCTGCTGACCGGGGACCGGCACGCCGCCGAGGACCTGCTCCAGGAGGTGCTGGAGCAGGTGTACGTGCGCTGGCGGCGGGTGCAGAGCAGCCCGGAGGCGTACGCGCGACGTGCGCTGGTCAACCGGTCGATCAACCGGTGGCGGTGGCGTGCGCGCCGTCCGGAACAGTCACTGGGCGACCACGACGGGGTTGCCCGCGACCACGCCGACGCAGTGGCGGTTCGCGAACTGGTCGTCGGGGCGCTGCGGGCGCTGCCGGCTCGGCAGCGGGCCGCTGTCGTGCTCCGGTACCTGGAAGACCTGCCGGTCGTCGACGTTGCGGCGGCGATGGGCTGCTCAGAGGGTGCGGTGAAGAGTCACGCCTCCCGTGGGTTGGCTCGGCTGCGAGAGGCGCTGGACGGGTCGAACCTCGTCATACCCATCACTGGAACCGGGAGTTCGCGATGACCATGAACGACAGTGACGTACGCGGCATCCTGCATCGCGCTACGGACGACCTGGTCAGCCCGCCGGGCCTGCTCGCTGAGGTGCGTCGGGGTGGGCGGCGGCGGGTGGTGCGTCGGCGAGTGGTGTTGGCGGCGCTCTGCGCGGCAGTGGTGGCCGTGCCCATGGGTGGCGTCCTCGACCTGCCCGGCGACGCCGGAGACACCCGTGCCGCTTCACCGCTGCTCGACCAGCCCACTCGCGGTGATCTGGCCGCCGACGAGGGATACCTGCGGCAGGTCCGCCAGGTGTGGCAGCGCCGGATCAAGGAGGCCGGGGATCGGACGCGCGGCGAGCCGCACGTCGTGTGGGCAGGAGGTACGCCGGCTGGCCCGGCCGCCTACGTGGCCCAAGCCACCGCGCACGGCACGACTGTGGGGTTCCTCGAACCCACCGCTGGTGGCCCGCGCGTGCGCACCCTGACGCAGGCCACCAGCAACGAAACGGACGGCCTCGAGCAGGCGGTACTGCTCGGATCGCAGCGCGACGTGCTCCTTGTGCTCGACTTCGGGCAACCGGTGGAGTTCTCCGCGCAGCTGAGGTACGAGCCCGATGGAAAGGTCGAGCGGACCTTCGAGCCGGTGGTGTTCCGAGACGGTGCGGCGGTGTTGTCGGTGCCGCCACAGCGCACGAAGCTCACCGTCGCGCTCTCCAGGACTCCCGTCGAACGGCAGAACATGATTCACATCGACGGTACGAGCGAGATCCTCTTCCCCGACAACAAGGATCGGCCCGCGCCACCGCTTCTCCGCCACACGTTGCCCGGTGCGGTGCAGGTCTGGGGCACCGACCCGGCTGCCACAGAGGTGAACGCGCCGACCGAAGCCCTCGCCGAATACTTCGACCCGGTCGGAGTGCACACGCACAACGGATCTCCCCTCCTGTGGGTCTACGGGGCAACCCCCGACGGCCAGCGGCTCCTCGTAACAACCGTCCAGTACGACGACGACCCGTCCCGCGTCATCGCGTTGCTCGCCCGCACATATCTGCCGTTCGAGGCGGTGGCCAGCACGACCGCGGACTGGTCGGCACCCCTGCCTGTGCGGCTACGACTGCCCGACGACCAGGGCGTTCTCGTCGCCGCCGAGGGGTCAGCGCTGAGCTTCCGGGTCGACGACGGCCAGTGGCAGGACGTCGGCCGCGACGCGGCACTGCTGCCCGCGACAGCGACCGAGGTACGGGTCACCGACGCCAGCGGGGCCACCACCACCGTTCCGGTCGCTTCCTGAATCAGCTCCCGACAACGGTAAATGCCGCGCTCACCGACGCTCTCCTGGCTACCTTCACCCACAGGCTGGTTCACCCGTCCCGGGTATCGGCGGCACGACGCCTCACCCCAGCCCTCGGCGACAGGGGACCTTCGAGATGTCCGGCGCAGCGTGTGCCACGGCAGACGCTGCGCCGTTGCGTCCCATCCAGCTGCTTCGTCGCAACAGGCCATTCCGCACGCTCTTCTCGGCACGGCTCGTCTCGTACGCTGGCGATTCACTCAGCCTTGTCGCGCTGATCTTCCATGTCGCCGAGACGACGGGTAAAGGGCTGGCGGTAGCGCTTCTGCTCCTTGTCGGGGACTTCGCGCCATCCCTGCTGGGTCCGTTCACCGGCGCCCTCGCTGATCGGCTCAACCTCCGACGACTGATGGTCGTCTGCGAACTCGTCCAAGCTGCGGTCCTGCTCGTCATCGTCCTGACGATGCCCTCGCTGCCGATGCTGCTGGCTCTCGTCGCGATTCGCGCCACCGCGTCGCAGCTCTTCCAGCCGGCGTCTCGCGCGGCGGTGCCCGCCCTGGTCGACGACCGTGACCTGGAAACCGCCAACTCCACCCTCGGGTTCGGCTCCAACGCGGCAGAGGCGATCGGCCCCCTGCTCGCCGCTGCCCTGTTCCCGCTGGTCGGACTGCGTGGTGTGCTGCTCGTCGACGCCGTGTCGTTCCTGGTCTCGGCCATGCTGCTCGCGACGCTCCCCTCACTTCCGCCGACGACCGGCGACGAGCGCCAGCCGTCCCTGCTGCGACAGGCCAGAACGGGCCTCGGGTATCTGGTGAGTGTTCCGACGGTGCGGGTGATCTTCCTGGGCTTCACCGCGGTGGTCGCCTTCAACGGGGTCGACGACGTGGCCCTGGTGCTGCTGGCCAAAGACACCTTCCACGTCGGCGGATCAGCGGTCGGGCTACTGCTGGGCGCCGTCGGTGTCGGGCTGGTGGCCGCTTACGCCATGCTGTCCAGGTGGGGCACCAGGGCGTCGATGCCGCTGCTGCTGATCGCGGGTTTCGCCGTCAGCAGTGTCGGCAACCTGCTGACCGGGCTCGCCTGGGCCGTCGCCGCCGCGATCGCCCTGCAGGCCGTCCGTGGCCTCGGGTTGGCGGCCATGGACGTCGCGTCCAGCACCCTGCTGCAACGTACGGTGCCACCGGGCATGCTCGGCAGGGTCTTCGGCAATCTGTACGGTGCGATCGGGGTCGCCGCCGCGACGTCCTACCTCGCCGGTGGTGTCCTGCTGGACGCCACGTCCGCCCCGGTGACACTGATGGTCGCGGGTGTCGGCGGACTGGTGGCTACCGGCGTCGTCGCGCTGCGACTGTCGCGGGCGATGCGTCGCGCCGACGCGCATGGTGCGACGCCGACACCGTCCGTGCCGCCCATCGAGTAGATCGGGTGATCAGATCGGGCCGTCGGTGCGCAGCCGTGCGTGCAGGTGCATGTCGTGCCAGCCGTCGGCGTGGCGAACCGACCCCCGGAGCACGCCCTCCACCGGAAAGTCGGCCCGCGTGGCCACCCGGCACGACGCCGTATTGGCGGTCGAGTGATCCAGGGCCAGCCGGTGCAGACCGGCCCGCGTGAAACTCCACCGGGTGAGTGCCCTCAGCGCCTCGGTGGCGATGCCCCGACCACGCGCCGCGGGCACCAACCAGTACGACAGTTGCGCCGACGCCTCGGCCAGCAGCACGCCCCGCAACCCCACCTGACCCAGCGGCCGGTCGTCGGCGTCGACGACCGCCCAGCTGGCGGCCGTCTCGTCACGCCAACGGCCGGCCCACTGCGCCGTCCACACCCGCGCCTCGTCGTCGCCGTCGATGCGGCGGACGTGCCACCGCTGGATCTGCGGACAGTCGAAGGCGGCCCGGACGGCCGGGGCGTCGTCGTCGCGCCACGGCCGCAGGTCCAGCCCGGGACGTACCGGAAGGTGGGGTTGCTCCTGGGCGGCGAGGCTCCCGGCGGGCATTGCTGGTGTGACGAGCAGCGGCATCCGCCCATTATCGAGCCGACGGCCTCACTCCCCGGTCGGGCAGCCCGCGAGTTCGGCGACCACGTCGAGGTGGCCCAGGTGGCGGAGGTGGTCCAGGTAGCGCAGGAAGACCTCGGTGCGGCTGCCGGCCGGGTCGGTGGGATCGGGGAACGAGGTCATGATCCGGCCGGCAGGTCACGGCCGCGCTGACGCACCCCGGCCGCGCCGTACGGGTAGTCGCCCACCAACGGGGCGCTCGCCTCGTCCAGCAGCCGCATCTGCTCGGCGTCGAGGACCAGGTCGGCGGCGGTCAGGTTGTCGTCGAGCTGGTCGGTGGTCCGCGCGCCGAGGATCACCGAGGTGACCGCCGGTCGGGCCGCCAGCCAGGCCAGCGACACCGCCGACATGGACACGCCCCGGTCGTCGGCGATCTGGCGGACCGCGTCGAGCACCCGCCAGGTGCGCTCCTCGGCGTTGCGACCCGCGTACGCCTCGACGCCGCGCTGCGGGTTCTCGCCGAGCCGCGTCGCGCCGGTGGGCGTGGTGTCGCGCTGGTACTTGCCGGTGAGCCACCCGCCGCCCAGCGGTGACCACGGCAGGATGCCGATGCCCTCGTTCTCGCAGACCGGCACCAGCTCGAACTCGATGTCCCGGGCCAGCAGGTTGTACTGCGGTTGCAGGGTCACGATCGGGGTGAGGTTGAGGTGCTGGGTGAGCAGTGCGGCCTTCTGCAACTGCCAACCGGTGAAGTTGCTGACCCCCGCGTAGCGGATCTTGCCGGCGCTGACCGCGTCGTCGAAGAACCGCAGCGTCTCCGGCAGCGGAGTCAGCGGATCCCAGGCGTGCGCCTGGTACAGGTCGACAGCCTCGACGCCGAGACGGCGCAGGCTGGCGTCCAGGGCGCGGGTGAGGTGCACCCGGGACAGGCCGGCGTCGTTTGCCCCCGGGCCCATCGGGAACCGCCCCTTGGTGGCGATCACCAGGCGGTCACGCACGTCGGGTCGGCTGCGCAGCCAACGTCCGATGATGTCCTCGGAGATGCCGGTGGAGTAGACGTCAGCGGTGTCGATGAAGGTGCCGCCGGCCTCGACGAACCGGTCCAGTTGGGCGAAGCTGCCGGCCTCGTCGGTCTCCGCGCCGAAGGTCATCGTGCCCAGACACAGGGTGGACACCACGGTGCCGGTGTTGCCCAGAGTGCGATAGCGCATATCGTCCTTTCGGTCCGAGTGACAAAGCTGATCTTCGCACCCGCCTCGGCCACCCGCATTCGGGACCGTGCCGAACGCCGGTAGGGGCACCCACGCGGCGACGCCGCCAGTCATCATGAGCGGGTGAGCGAGCCCGCGATCGAGATCGACCGACCTCAGCGGCCGACCCAGTCGCCGCCGCCGGGGCGGCCGCCGGAGCCCGGCGTTCGCACCCGCGGCCCGTGGCTGGTGGCCGCCGCCACCACAGTGACGCTCCTGCTGCTCGCCGGCCGTTACGGCTACCACCGCGACGAGCTGTACTTCCTGCTCGCCGGCCGGCACCTCGACTGGGGCTACGTCGATCAGGGGCCCCTGGTCCCGGCGCTGGCCCGGCTGCTCGACACGATCGCCCCGGGCAACCTGGTGGTGCTGCGTACCCCGTCGGCGGCGCTGGCCGGCGGCGCGGTGCTGCTGGTCGCCGCGATCACCCGGGAGCTGGGTGCCGGCCGGGGCGCGCAGCTCTTCGCGGCGGTGCTCGCCGCGCTGTCCGGCATCGTGCTCGCCAGTGGCCACCTGCTCAGCACCACCACCGTCGATCTGCTGGTCTGGTTGGTCGCGGCGTGGTGTGTGGTGCGGTTGCTGCGTACCGGTGACAGCCGCTGGGCGCTGGGCATCGGGCTGGCGCTCGGTGTGGGCATGCTCAGCAAGCTGCTGCCGGCGCTGCTGGCCGTCGGCCTGGTCGCGGGGGTGCTCATCGCCGGCCCACGCCGGCTGCTGGGCGACCGGTGGGTTCTCGCCGGGGCCGGGATCGCCGTGCTGCTGGCCGCGCCGAACCTGATCTGGCAGGCGACCAACGGCTTTCCGCAGCTCGGCGTGGCCGCCTCCATCTCCGACGGCGACAGCTCCTACAGCGGCCGGCTCGACGCGTTCACCCTCCAGTTCGTCATCATCAGCCCATACGCCGTACCGATCTGGATCGCCGGCCTGGTCGCGCTGCTACGCCGACCGGCGTGGCGGGCCTACCGGGCGGTGGGCTGGGCCTGGTTGGTGGTGGTCGGCATCGTGCTGATCGCCGGCGGCAAGGGCTACTACGACGCGCCGCTGTTGCTGGTTCTCACCGCCGCCGGAGCACTGGTCACCCTGGCGTGGGCCTCGCGCGGGTCACTCTGGTGGCGTCGGGGGTTGCTCGCGCTGGGTGTGGTGCCGTTCCTGCTGCCCAACGTCGTCCTGTTGCTGCCGGTGCTGCCGGCCGACCGGCTGCCCGCCTTCGTGGTCGACGTCAACTACGACGCCGGCGAGACGATCGGTTGGCCCGAGTTCGCCGACTCTCTCGCGGCTGTCCATCGTGGGTTGTCGCCGCAGGAGCGTCCGCGGGCGGTCGTCCTCACCGGCAACTACGGCGAGGCTGGCGCGGTGGCCCGCTACGGGCCGGCCCGTGGTCTGCCCCGGGCGTACTCCGGGCACAACAGCATGGTCGACTTCGGTCGGCCGCCCGCCGACGCGGACGTGGTCATCGCCGTCGGCTGGGAGCGCCCCGACCAGCTCAACACCTGGTTCGAGCAGTGCACCCTGGCCGGGCAGGTGGACCAGCGGGTCGAGGTGGACAACGACGAGAACGGCGGCCCGATCCAGGTGTGCCGAGGGCTGCGGCGTCCGTGGGCGCAGATCTGGGACACCGAGGTACGCCACACCGGCTGACCGTGTTCGCCCGGCTCTGCGGGGTCGGGTCAGGCTCCGCCGGTCAGCCAGGCCTGGATGCCGACCAGCGCCTCGGGGCCGGAGGTGGCGTCGACGTCGCGGGCGAGATCGGCGATGGTGACCGCGGCGAGCGCCTGGTGCCACGCGTCCTCGGCCGCCCACATGGCGCGGGACACCGGACACGGCGTGGTGCAGGCGTCGGCCGGGGTCGCGAAGGGGCCGCGCTGACGGATCTCCGTGCAGACGAAGGTCGGGCCGGGCCCGTCGACGGCCCGGACCACGTCGAGCAGGGTGATGCTCTCCGGCGCGCGGGTCAGCACGTATCCGCCCGACTTGCCCTGCACGGAGTGGATCAGGCCGGCGCGGGCGAGCGCCTGGAGCTGCTTCGCGAGGTAGCTGCTGGAGACGTCGTGCAGTTCCGCCAGCTTGGCCGCCGGAACGGGCGTGTGGCTGGTGGTGAGCACCACGCAGCAGTGCAGCGCCCACTCGACCCCGCCGGACATCTTCATGACGTCACCCTAGCCACCCCGCTACTCAGACACATTGTGTCCGAGTATAGTTCCCGGACAAGGAAGGTCCGAGTATCGGCTGAGCTTCAGCAGTCGGACCACACGTCACGGGAAGGTGCATGGGCATGAAGATCGCCGTACTGGGCGGGACCGGCCTCATCGGGTCGCAGGTCGTCAAGATCCTGCAGGCTGCGGGCCACGAGGCGGTGCCGCTCTCGCCGTCGACCGGGGTGGACCTGCTCACCGGGCAGGGCCTGTCCGACGGGCTCGCCGGCGCCGAGGTCGTCGTCAACCTCACGAACTCGCCGACCTTCGACGAGGCCTCGCCCGCCTTCTTCCAGACGACCATGGACAACCTGCTGGCCGCCGCCGCTCGCGCGGGCGTCGGCCACGCGGTGATCCTCTCCATCGTCGGCGTCGACCAGGTGCCCGACCTGGACTACTACCGCGCCAAGACCCTCCAGGAGGAGATCCTCACGGCCGGCCCGATCCCGTACTCGATCGTCCGCGCCACCCAGTTCTTCGAGTTCGTCGAGTCGATCATGTCCTGGACCGCCGACGACACCACCGTCCGCCTGCCCCGCACGCCGGTGCAGCCGATGGCCGCCGCCGACGTGGCGCAGGCCGTCGCCGAGGTCAGCATGGGCGCGCCGCTCAAGGGCATCCGCAACGTCGCCGGCCCGGATGTCTTCGCCCTCGACGAGCTGGGGCGCATCACGCTTGCCGCCCGCGGTGACCAGCGCACCGTCACCACCGACGACACCGTCGGCATGTTCGCCGCCATGTCCGGTGACGTCCTCATCGCAGGCGACGACGCTGTCATCGCGCCCACCGCCTACCGGGAGTGGCTCGGCCGCCAGGCCTGAGGTGTGGACCCGACCCGCACGCCGCCGTGGTGAACGATCATGACGGCGTGCGGGTCCCGGCCCGCCACTCGTGCGCCAGGATCGCGAAGACGAGCTGGTCGGCCCACTCCCCCTTGAACAGGTAACTCTCGACATGGCGGGCCTCCTTGCGCATGCCGAGTCGCGTCATCATCCGCGCCGACGCGGCGTTGCGGCCGTAGACCCGGTGCAGCCCGAACTCGTCGAACCCCAAGGCCAGCACCGCGGTGGCGGCCTCCGTCGCCAACCCGCGACCGCGGTGGTCGGGGTGGAAGACGAACCCGAGTTCGGCGGTACGGTCGAGCTGGCTGCGCCACACCAACTCCACGATCCCGATCACTCCGGCGTCGGTGACCGCGGCCACCGTCAGGCAGTCACCCTCCGCGCGCCACGCGTCCTCGCCCGCCATGGCGAGCACCGACACCCGCGACTGCTCACGGGTACGCGGCTCCGCGCCGAGCATCCAGCGCACGACGTCGGGTCGACGCTGAAACGCGTACACGTCGTCGAGGTCGTCGATCGTGACCGGACGCAGGGCGAGCCGTGCGGTGCGGATCGGGAAGGTCGGCTGGAACATCACGCGATCGTAGAGACCCGTGCGGAGCGCTCCGGTGCCGGTCGATCGGCGTCCGTGCTTCGGGGCAGCAGCAGCGGGCTCGCGAAGATCACCAGCCCGGCGACAGTGATCGCCGTGCGCGGGCTGGTGGCCTGCGCGAGCAGCCCACCGAGCGCGCTGAGGACGGCGATGGTGGCGCTGCTGCCGATCGACCAGGCAGACAGGGTGCGGACGATGCGATCCTTCGGAGTCTGTTCCAGGCGGTAGGTGGCGAGCACCGGGTTGTACAGGCTCATGCTGATGATGATCGCGAACTCGACGGCGATCACCGTGGCGAGACCGACCACGCCGGGCTGGACGAAGGCGAGGCCGATCAGCCAGATCGCGCGCACCGTGCCCACGGCGCGGATGATCCGGTGTTGGCCGTGGCGTGCCACCACCCGGCGGGCCAGGCGTGACCCGATGAGCCCGCCGACGCAGGGCACGGCGAAGACGAGGCCGTACTGCCAGGGCGGAAAGCCCAGCTCGCCGAGCAGGAGCACGGCCAGCAGCGGCTCGGTGGCCATGATCAGCCCGGCGACGAGCAACTGGTTGAGGTAGAGCGCCCGCAGACCGGGGTGCGCCAGCAGGTGTCGCCAGCCGTCGAGCAGCTCACCGGCCCGGACCCGGCCAGCGCCGGTGCGTTGGGGGTGGTCGTCGGGGTCGCGAATGGCGCTGAGGCCCAGCGCGGAGAGCAGGTAGCTGAGCGCGTCGGCCACGACGGTGACGACCGGCCCGAAGAGTCCCACCGCGGCACCGCCCAGCGGCGGCCCGAGCGCGATCGAGCTCCAGGTCGTCGACTCGAACCGGGCGTTCGCCACCAGCAGGTCGTCCGGCCGCACGAGGGCCTTGAGGAACGCGCCGCTGGCCGCGTTGAAGGCGATCTTGGCGGCGGCGAGCACGGCCGAGACGACCAGCAACTGCCCGAAGCTGAGCCGACCCAGCGCGTACGCGACGGGGATCGTCAGCAGGACCACGAACCGGGCCAGGTCCATCGCGATCATTACCCGCCGCTTGCGGTGGAACTCCACCCACGGCCCGAGCGGCAACGCGATCAGCGCCCCCACGGCCGGCCCCAGCGCGGCCAACATGGACACCTGGGCGGGGCTGGCCTGCAAAACCAGCACGGCGATCAACGGCAACGCCCCGAAACCCAGCCCCGAGCCGTAGGCGCTGACCGCGTACGACGCCCACAACCAGCCGAACCGCCGGCCCAGGGATCGCCTCGTGGACAACCCACACCTCCCGCTCCCGACAACCCGCCGTTGACCACCGCGATCACAGCAAGCCCAGTGACGAGGGATCAAACAACCCGGTGAACGGCGAGCCACAACCAGAGGTTGTGTCAGTAGGGTTTGCCGGGTGAATCTCGACGCCGTCCGCACCTTCGTCGCCGCCGTCGACGCCGGCCAGTTCCAGGACGCCGCCGCGGCGCTGTCGATCACCCAGCAGGCCGTCTCCAAGCGCATCGCGGCACTGGAGAAGGACCTCGGGGTACGGCTGTTCACCCGCACCGCGCGCGGCACCCACCTCACCGTCGACGGTCAGACCTTCCTGCCGCACGCCCGTGAACTGCTCCGGGTGGAGGCGCGCGCCGACGCCTCCGTACGCCCGGGCCGACGGGCACTGCGCGTCGACGTGCACAGCCGACGGATCGCACCAGCGGTGCTGTTGCAGGACTTCCACCGCGCGCATCCCCGCATCGAGCTCGACGTCGTCACCCTCGACGCCGACGTCCACGCCGCGATGGCCGCCGTCGAGGCGGGGACGGTAGACGCCACCTTCCACGCCGTCACCGTCGCCGCGCGTCACCTGCCCGCCGCGATCAGGACCACCCGAGTGATCGACGAGTACCACGAACTGCTCGTCGGCCCCCGCCACGCGCTCGCAAACGCCCGCGCCGTCACGCCCGCCCAACTGTCCGAGCACCGCATCTGGATGCCCGGCATGGCCCCCGGCACCGAATGGGCCGACTACTACGACGAACTCGCCGCCGCGTTCGGTCTCACCATCGACCTGGTCGGGCCGGTCTTCGGCAACGAGGCGCTGCTGGCCGAGATCGCCGACTCCGCGGAGCTGGCAACCCTCGCTGGCGTTCGCACCCGGTACCTGTGGCCGGACAGCTACGACCTGCGGCGCGTACCGGTGCGTGGCCCGGCGCCCGTCTACCCCATGTCAATCATCTGGCGCGACGACAACCCGCATCCCGCGCTGCGGGCACTGCGCGACTACCTCGCCTCCCGGCGGGTGCAGGCCCCCGACGTCGAGGTCTGGCTACCGCCCTGGGGTCAGTGACCGGCGCGCTACGGCGTTCGTTGACACCTGCCGCCCTCCCCTGTCAGACTCACCTGACAGGGGGCGTCAGAGAAATCTGACACCTTCATTGAGAAGGGAAACCAGGATGAGCGGCACCTCGCCGACCGGTGACGAACTCGTGTCGTTGCTGGCCGCACTGGCCAGCCCGCATCGGCTGCGAATCCTGGCCGCCGTGGCCCGGCAGCGGACCTACGTCAGCGAGTTGGCCCGGCAGCTGCAGATGAACCGGCCGCTGCTCTACATGCACCTGCAGAAATTGGAAGCGGCCGGCCTGGTGACCGGTGAGCTGGTGACCGCACCGGACGGCAGCTCGGTGAAGTACGTCCAGGCGGTGCCGTTCACGGTGTCCCTGGATCTGGACGCGATCGCACTGGCCGCACAGAACCTGACCGGCTCGGGGCCGGCCGCAGAACAGGAGAAGTGAGCAATGACCCATCAGGTCGCGTTGGACATCGCACAGACCTCCACCATCGCCGCGGCGGTGATCGTGACGGCGGTGATCGTGGTCGCCGGTCTCATCGGGACGGGCATCTATCGCGCCCGGTACGCGGCGGCTCGGGAGGAGGGCTACCGGGTGCTGGCCGAGCGCAGCGCCACCGGCGCCCAGGCCACGGCGGACGAGATCAAGGGCGTGCGGGACGAGCTCGGCGAGGTTCGGCAGCGCCTGGCCGCGCTCGAGAAGCTGCTGAGCCAGATCGGCTGACGGCCCACCGACGGGGAGGACGCGCCACATGAGCACCTGGAATGACGCGCTGACGCGGGTCCGACGGCTCGTCGCCGTGGCGGGCTGCCTGATGGTGACAGCCGCGGGGCTGGCCGCCCCGGTCGTGGCCAGCCCCGCGGCTGTCGACGACCTCGCCGCTGGCGAACGCTACCTGCGCGCGTACCTGAAGCAGATCAAGGCACCGGGGCTGGCGTACGCGGTCATTCGCGGCGACGAGGTCCTCCAGCGAGGCGCATGGGGCGTCGACGGTGACGGCCGACCGATCACCACGCAGACCCCGTTCCTGCTCGGGTCCACCAGCAAGTCGTTCACCGCGCTGGCGGTGGCGCAACTGGTCGAGGCCGGCCGGATCGACCTCGACACCACCGCCTCCACGTACCTCCCGTGGCTGCGCCTGGGCGACGCGGACACCGCCCGGACGGTCACCGTCCGCCAACTGCTGACCCACACCAGCGGCCTGCCGCAGGTGTGGAGCACCGACCTGACCGACCGCTACGACAACCGCCCCGGCGCGCTGGCCCGCTCCGTACGGGACCTGGCCAGCGTGCGGCCCACCACCGCCGTCGGACAGAAGTATCAGTACAGCGACGCCAACTACATGATCCTCGGCGCGCTCGTCGAGGACGTCACCGGCGACACCTTCGGCGGCTACCTGCGCCGTCACGTGCTGGACCCGCTCCAGATGACGCACTCCGCGGCGACCGCCGACGAGGCCCGCGCCGTCGGCATCCCGCCCGGTCACCGGTACTACTTCGGCCGTCCGCAGCGCTTCGCCGCGCCGTTCGACACCGCCGGAGTGCCCTACGGCTTTCTCGCCGCCAGTCTCGACGACCTGTCCCACTACGCCATCGCGCAGCTCGCCGGTGGCCGCTACGGCGACACCCGGATCCTCGGACCGCAGGGCACGCGACAGCTGCACACCGGCACCGTGGCCACCGGTCACGGCACCTACGGGTTCGGGTGGAAGAACAGCACCCTGGACGGCGTCGGCGCCCGCATCGTCTGGCACGCCGGCGCGACCCCGGACTTCTTCACCCATATCGTGCTGGCACCCGACTCGAACCTCGCCGTGATCATCATGACCAACCTCTACGGCCTGCACATGGACGCGCCACTGAGCGCCGGGGCGTTCAACCTCACCCGCATCCTGCACGGCGGCACGCCCGCGACCGCCACCGAAGATCCGATGCAGGTCTGGGCTCTGGTCGGCCTACTCGTCGTCGCCGCGGTGCTGCTCGCCCTGCTGGCCTGGTCCTGGGCCCGCGTCCTGCACGGGCGCCGAAGCGACCGCGTTCCGCCGGTGCGAGCCCGTGGCCGGACGATCGCCGCCACCACCGCCTGGATCGGTGCCTGCGCGTTGGTGGCCGTCGGCGTCGCCTGGCAGGTGCCGGCCTTCTGGGAGGGCGCCGGGCTGGCCAAACTCCAGTTGTGGGCACCGGACGTCGGTCACGGCATCCGCATCGTGGTCGTCCTGGCCGCCGCACTCGCGCTGACCCGGCTGGGCCTGGGCGTGCACGCCATGGTCACCGCCCGCCCACCGACCTCGCCCCCGGCGCGAGCACGCGACCGGGCCGTCGACGTTGAACGGCCCGCCGTCCCTCATGGCGCCGACACCTTCCCTGCCAATCACCGCTGGTAGTTGCGGTGGCCCGGCACTACGTTTAACGTGTTGGTTAAGTGACTGGAGGCTCTGGTGTCTGGCAGCGATCAACTCAGCGCGGTGTTCTCGGCGCTCGCCGACCCGACTCGACGGGCGATCCTCGCCGAGCTGGCCGACCGCGACGCCACGGTCACCGAGCTCACCGCTCCGCTCCCGATCTCGATGCCGGCGGTGTCACGGCACCTGAAGGCGCTTGAACGCGCCGGGCTCATCTCCCGCACCCGATCGGGAAAGTTGCGGATGAGCCGCATCGAGGCCGCCCCACTGCGCGAAGCGGCCGAGTGGATCGAGCGCTACCGGCGGTTCTGGGACACGTCCCTCACCCGCCTCGACGCCCACCTCGCGGCCGTACAGGCCGCCGACCGCCCAACGGACCGAACGGCCCACGGCCCGGCGATCCCCGACAGGGAATCCCCGAACAAGGCTCACGACAAGGAGAATTGATGGACAGCGACAAGCCGCCGATCGTCATCTCGCGCGTGGTCAACGCGCCACGGGAGCTGGTCTATCGAGCTTTCACCGACCCGGAGCACCTGGCGGCATGGTGGGGGCCGATCGGCAACTCACTACCCCGCGACGAGATGGACTTCGACGTCCGGCCTGGCGGCTACCAGCGGTGGACCGAGGTCTTCCCGACCCAACCCGGCCTGCGAGTCGAGGTCCACATCGATCTCACCGACGTCGTCAACGGCGAACTGATCGACGGCATCGCGCACGTCACCGGGCAACTCCCGGAGGGCATCGCGCCGCACGAGACGAGGATGCGGGTCGAGTTCCACGACGACGCCGACGGACGGACTCGACTCGAGATCCGTCAGTGGCTCCCCGAGCAGTTGTCCGCTCCCGCCAACCAGGGTTGGAACGAGGCCTTCTCCAAACTGGACGCGACACTCAGCAATGCCCAACCCGTCGCCATCGAGGTGTAGCGCCATGGCCAAGCTGATCTACGTGACCAACGTGTCCCTCGACGGTTACATCGAGGACGAACACGGCCGCTTCGACTGGACCCCACCCGAGGACGACTACCTCGCCTTCATCACCGACCTGGTTCGGCCCGCGGGCACCTACCTCTACGGTCGGCGCCTGTACGAGTCAATGGCTGTCTGGGAGACCGAGCCCGCTCTCGCCGCACAATCGAAGCTCACTGCCGACTTCGCCGACGTCTGGCAGGCAGCGGACAAGGTCGTCTACTCCACCACGCTGGACGCGACCTCGACCGCCAGGACCCGGCTCGAAAGGGGCTTCGACCCCGCCTCGGTACGCGCCATGAAAGCCTCGGCCACCAGCGACCTCACCATCGGGGGCGCACACCTCGCGGCGCAGGCATTCCAGGCCGGGCTGGTCGACGAGTGCCACCTGCTGATCCACCCCATCCTCACCGGCGGAGGCAAGCCCGGTCTGCCCAGCGGCACCCGCCTCGACCTGGAGCTGCTGAGCAATCACCGATTCGGCAACGGTGTGGCGTCCCTGCACTACCGCATCCGCACCTGAGACGGCCGTCGGCGTCACCGACTCGGACGTGTGTCGGTGACGCCGACGGGCGCCGCCCAGCCCGTTCTGTGCGATCGGTTACCGCCGGCCGCGTTCAGCAGCGGCAGCAACTCCTCCACCGGCACGTCGAGCAGCAAACCGCGCTCCCGCGCCGTGGCCCACTCGTCGGCGTCGGCGCGATGGCGCTTCCGCCGCTGCGCGCGGGTGGCCCGACGCAGGCTCTTCGGACGCGGCAGCGGAGCGCGCAGCACCAACAGCAGACCCACCCGGCGAGGCTACGGCAGCTCCGGTGCGGACAGCACGGCCGGAGCGCGACCATCCGCCGAGCAGGCGCGTCGGCGTGTCCGCCGTCGTTCGACGCGGCTGCGCGACGTGGGTACGGTGACACTGTGCTCTCGGCTGTGAAGGGTCTGTCCCGGTACCACACCGAGGAGTCGCTACGCGCCTACCTGCTGGAGCGCTCACACCGCACCGAAAACGGCTGCCTGGTCATCGAAGGTTACGGGCGGCGACGCGGCGTGCACCAGAAGGTCGCCGGTCGCGCGTGGGCGCACATCGCCGCGTACGTCGTCCTTGTCGGCGGGTACAGCCCCGCCCTCGACGTCGACCAGACCTGCGGTGCCGCCGACTGTATCGAGCCGACACATCTGCGCCAGCTCAGCCGGGCCGAGGCCTGCCGCAGCCGGAACCAGTCGGCACAGTGCCGCAACGGCCACGACCGTGAGCTCGACCCGGCGACCGGCCGGTACCGCCGGGTCTGCCGCAGTTGCAACCGGGAGGCCCAGCGCCGCTGGCGTGAGCGCGAGGCCGCCGAGGTAGCCCAGGCCCGCGCCGCGCACGGCCGCTCGCAGTGATCGTCCTGGGATGACCAGTTTCCCCGCGACCGCCCGCCGGGTGCGCGACGAGAGCTCAGCCCTCGACGGCGCCGCTCGCAACTACGGGACTGCCTCTACCACTTCGCGCCGTACGGCTTTCACGCCATCACCTGGCGACCCGGCACCGCATCCCTGGGAACATTGAGGTCGATCCCCCGTCGCTGGTCCGGGCCCTCGGTGAACCCGAGACAGCCCGCGCTCTGGTGCTGGCAAGGGGGTGCAGCGGGTGCTCGATGCGTACGCCGCAGGGGTCGACCCGGCCGGACGATGCCTGGCGTGCGGCGACGAGGACCGCCGCGCGGGACGGGCCTGCCGAAACTGTGGCGTCGCACCCGGCGGCTATGGCAACCCGCTCTGAAGCATCAGGAGCAGGGCGGTTGTCGCGGTAGCAGGCCCCCCGCAACCCGGTGACCAGCAAGTGCTCGCACGGTGTCCCCGGAGCCAGTGCACAATCCACGGAACACGACAATCGGCCGATGGGACGTCTCGGTCAGGGGTTGATCAGTTTCCAGTCGCCTTCGGAGATGACGTCGACATTGCCATCGACAACAGTGATAGCGGTGTTGTCGTCGATGGCGTAGGTCGGGACCGGGATTCCGGACGCCCACTTCTGGATGTCGGACAGCTCGGTGTCTTCCATGTCCGGATGGTTGAGGTGGGGGTAGAGCGTGAAATCCACCAGCCCCAGCGCCCGGTCGGCGTCCTGCGCCCTGTCGCTGCCGTCGGGGACGAACTGACTGTCGAATTCGGCGTCGCAGTTGTAGGGCGTGACCGCGATGCTTCCGGCGCTGACCCCCACATAGACCGTGTCACTCAGCGACGGCAGAAGGTCGGCCAGGCCCGACTGGCGCAGCCAGTAGGTCAGGTACAGCACATCACCGCCCCAGACCAGCAGGGCATCGGCCTCCCGGACCGCCGGGACCCAGTTCTCTTCTCGAATGGTCGGCAGCGCGGTGAGCTCCAACAACCCCAGGGACTTCCAACCCAGCTGGCACAGCGGGATGTCGGGTCGGCCGTGAATCGCCTTCCACGCCCTCTCGGCTCCGCCCGGGAAGGGGTAGACACCGGTGGGAACGAACAGAGCCGTGGACTCGGCGAGCGGCTTGCCCAACAGGTCGACCAGCGCGTCGGAGATGCTCGGGTTGCTGATGCCCCCCGACGTGAGAAGAAACTTCATGCAATCCGCTCCCTGAAGCCACCGAATGACGGCGACACATCGCTGGATCATCCGCTGGCGGCCGTCCAACCGTCAACTGCCTCCGCCTGCGCGACGACCTTGACGAGGAATGGTCGGGTCACATCCTGGTTGTCGACGACGACGTCCGCGCGTTCGTGCGGCGCGCAGGCGGCGAAGTACAGCCGCTGCCCGCCGACGTAGCGGCCGAGGCTGGGATGTTCAGGATCCGGATGCGAGCCGTCGCGTCGGGCCATCCGTGCGACGGTGACCGCGAACGGCGCGTCAACGAAGACGGAGAAGTCCCAGCACTCCACAAGCTCGTCACGGTGCAGGAACAGCCCGTCGATGATGAGTACCGCGCCGGGCGCCGCGGTCCGCCACGCAAGATCCAGGGCCTCGTCTGTCCGAAGATCATGGGCGGCCGGACGGTAACGGCGAGAGCCCCCGGGACCGAACGGCTCCAGCACGTTGTGGACGAGAGCTTCGTAGTCGTAACTGTCGAGCCAGAAGCCTTCCGGCGAATCCCGGCCACGGCGATGCCGCACAGCCCGACGGTGATGAAAGTCGTCCGCCGACACGCGCACGACAGGACGTCCGCGGTCGCTCAGCAACGCGGCCAACTCGCCGGCGAACGTGGACTTACCCACCCCATCGACCCCGTCAACGGCCACCCGTACGCACCGTGGCGCGGGGAACGTCGGCACCAGGTCAGCGACATGGTCAAGCAACTGCCGCCGTACGACGCTCACGCCGTTCCTCTATCCCTGACCGGAAGCGCAGCACGCCTCACGGATCGAGGAAATCATCCTGGCAGGCGTCTCGCGTCAGATCCATATGTCGAACAGTTGGCTGTGTCGCCTACAGCGGTCCGCATCGAGTCCGTCGTGAACGACGTCCGATCCTCAGCGGATGCGACAGGAATGTTCAGTGCCTCCGGTTGAAATCACGTCAGTCTCTTGTCTCCGGCGAGTCGGCCGCAGGGCCCTCCAGCCACAGCTCGAACGTTGCACGCTCATGCAGGCCGACGCGCCGACACTCGGTTTACGAACGAACCAGCGATTTGATGCCCTTGTCGCACAATATGGCCGCGCTCCAAGACCCATGATCACGGGTCTTGAGCTGCATGAAGCGGAACCCGGTAACGTGGATGACGGCGACGTCTTCTACGTGTTCACACAGGACGTACTCAGCCTCACCAGCAAAGCAGGTCAACCACTGGCGCACCGCCTGCTTGGCTTGCCAAACATAGCGAGCGAACGTGTCTACGCCGGTGGCGTCGGTGCGTACCTGAGAAACTTCGAGCAGCGATTCCAACGGCTTAACCGTCGAATCAGGCTCAGTATCGGTCACAGCTCCGCCGCCATTCCACAACACCGACAGTCGACTACGAAAAGTAACCTTCGGCCTACTCGATGTGCCGGTGCTACCGATCGCCGAAGTCCCCGTCGACCCCCTTTAGGCTGGCAACACCGCCAGGGCCCGGTCCCGCAAGCACGCGCTGACCAGGCGGGCCAGGGGCGGACGCCGGCTGGCGGATCGCGTGGCACTCGTGCACGGAAGGGCGGGAGGGCGCACCCGCCGGGTCGGTCACTGGCTGCGGCCGGAGCGCGGCCCGCTGGTTGGCGCCGCTGCAAACCGGTGATCGCGCACACAGCCGAACGGGGCGGGGCTCAGACCAGATGGTCTGAGCCCCGCCCCGGGGTGTGCGGGGGTCCGGGCGGCCGGGGGCGTCTTGTACCAACCCGGG
>NZ_JBIAJD010000001.1:100842-1156481 GCF_042871765.1 Micromonospora sp. NPDC005553
GGGGTGGCGCCCCCGGGGGGTGGGCTCCGGGGGGGGGCCGGCCCGGGGCCCGGTTGTGGGGCCCCGCTCAAACCGGGTGCCGCCCCCCCCCCCCGGGGGGGGGGGGCCCCCCCCGGGGGGGCCCCCCCCCCGCCCCGTTTTGTCGGGCTTACAGGAAGGCTGGGCGCTTCTTGTACCAACCGGTGATCACGTTGACGAGGTGGACGATGTTCTGCTGGCGCATGATCGGGGCCATCGCCTTCAGCTCGAAGTCCTCCTTAGTCTCCGGGTTGGTGTACCAGAAGCTGTTTTCGGTGATCGGAGCGGCCATGTACGGGTCGAGCTGCTTGAAGAACGCGACGATGTCGCCGGGCTCGGCCGGGTTGTCGCCCTCGCGTAGGTTGTGGAAGACGCCGCCCAGGATCCGCAGCATCCCGGAGGAACCCAGCAGCGAGGACGCCCGCAGCTTCTGGGACTCGGTCAGTTCGCCGGCCCGCAGCTCGATGTCGGGGTCTTCCTCCGTCACGGTGGCCAGGCCCGTGAATGCAGTGGAGATGACGTCGAGGAACTCCTTGACCTCTTCGATGACCTCGCCGTCGGAGATGGTCTTCTCAGCCTTGGCGCTGATCCTGCCGCCGGGCCCGGCGATGACCGCGCGAGTGAGGTCCGCGACATGCTTGGCACCCATGAGCTTAGGGTTCTTCACGGTCATCCGGTCCTGCTCAGCGTCAATGCGACCCTTGAGCATGGGGTGCTCGGCGATGTCGCCCAGCGTGCGGTTGGCGACCCGGTAGTTGTCGAAGCGAGCGCGGACCGCGCTGCTGATCCCCTTGGCGTTGTCGGCGACGTCCACGAACATCTGCTGCGCCTTGATCGGATCCGGCTCCAGGTAGACGTCCAGGCCGACGTACTCGTCGGCGAGGCGCTGCATCTGGGCGACCAGCTTCTCCCGCTCCGCCTGAAGCTTCGCACCACGCTCGGGGCTCACCTTGCGCGCCATCGTGCGGTCGAGGTCGGCGATCGCCTCGGAGATGCGCTGCTTCTCGATGTGGACGCCGAGGACGCGGTGCTGACCGTCGATGGTGCGCATCGCCGAGATGCCGCCGATGGCCCAGGGGATGGTGAGGTAGCCGACCTGACCGGCGTCGTCGACCGGCTCGAAGCGGCAGCCGCCGCTGTCGCGGGCGAGCAGGGCGGGGGCGACCCAGTCCTGCTTCTCGTGCAGGTAGACCCCGAAGCGCTTGGCGTGGAGCGGGTCAACCTTGCGGTTGTCCTTGTCGACGTTCTCGGGATCTGGCAGCGGCAGGACCGTGGGCAGGTCCAGCAGCGGCACCCGGGTCGTGTAGACGGTGCGGCCGCCCTGGTTGGTCTTGATGGCCAGGTAGGTGCTCGAGTTGGTCGGCTTCGACAGGCGGAGGGGGTCGATCGAGATCGTCACGGGGGTTAGCTCGCTATCTGCGTTGCGCTGAATCTTGTTCTCAGCGGTAGGAAGCTAAAGCTACCGGCAAGATTCAGGCAGTGCAATATAAGAATTTAACTTTCCTGACAGGATCTAGAGATCAGTGTCTGTGAGGCCGCTGCGACCGTCCACCGCCCGGTGGGGCTCGTGGTCGCCGTCGACGCGATCCTCGATCGGTTCCGCGACGATTCCGGCACTCGCGCCACCTACACCGAGACCCTGCGCCAATTGCGCGACACCGCTGGCGACCAGCTGCCGGTCGCCGCGCTCACCCCGGAGATCTACAAGCCGACGATGACCCGCCGGGACGAGCGAGCCGCGAACACCTGGGACAAGCACCTGTCCGCGCTGGCCTCATTTACCGCCTACTGCCACCGCCAGGACTGGCTGACCACCGACCCCGGTCGGCGTCTGGGACGGCGCAAGGTCACCCGAATCCGGGACAAGGCCATCCCCTGCGCCCGGCCCTGGAGCGGCCGTCCACTGACGACCGCAACCCGCTGCGCGAGCGGGTGCTGTGGCGGATGTTCTACGAGACCTGCGCCCGCGCCGAGGAGGTCCTCGGACTCGACGTGCCCGACCTCGACATGAGTTCCGCCGCGCCCTGGTCACCGAGAAGGGCGGCGACCGCGCCTATGTGTACTGGGAGACCCCAACCGCACGCCTGCTGCCCCGACTGCTAGCCGGGCGCACCGTCGGGCCGTTGTTCCTCGCCGACCGGCGCGCACCCGCCGCCGGACGCCGCGCCCCGGCTCTCGGCGACATCTGTCCCGCCGCGGGCCGTCCTACCCACGTGCCGAGTACCTGTTCAAGCAGGTCTCCCAGCTCCACGACCCGCACGGCGCCGGGTACACCCTCCACCAGTTGCGCCACTTCGGGCTGACCCACATCGCGGCCATCGGCCGCAGCTCTGCCGAGCTCCAGGCCAAGTCCCGCCACCGGCAGCTGGCCACCCTCGGCATCTACGCCAGGCTCAGCGAGGAGACCTCCGCCCGCCTCACCGCCGAGAACGACAACGAGTACCGCCGCCGGCCCCCGCGCTGACCTCAAGCAGGGCAAGCGCCCACACCTGCTCTGGCAGGGGCCAATCGGCTGACTTGCGTGCGCGCGGAACACTCTGCGCATGGATGTTGCGCTTCCGCTCCTCGGGGTCACCAATGCCTGGATCACTCCGCCGGTGGTCATCTCCGTGGCCGCACTGATCTTCACGCTTGCATCGTTCTGGTGGATTCAGGTCCGTCGTGGTCGCCTGAGCGTGGAGACGGGGCCGGTGTTCAGCGGTGCCATCACCAGCAACAAGATCGTTCTCAACGTTCCCTTGGTCTTCCACAACCCGGCTCCCGCCTCGCTGGTGGTCACCGATATCAAGCTGCACCTGAGTGGTGGGGCCGGCGACGCGAACTCCCCGGACCGCAAGGCGCTGCCCAAGCGCATGTTCTGGATTGCCTTTCACGCGTCCGTCTATCCCGAATCGGACAAGCATCGTCAGTTCGCTATGCCGTTTGCTGTCGAGGGCCGCAAGTCTGTCGAGCGGGTAATTGAGTTCCAGTGGGACAACCCGGAGACGCAATTGGAGGATGGGCCCTACACCGCCACCGTCGAGGTGCTCGTTCTGCCGCAGCGCCGGAGGCGACGCCGGTGGCGCGCTATGTGCACTTACCAGCTGCGAACTGATCTGTGGTCCGGGCGCAGGGCCGCGCTGATACCTCGAACTAATGACCCTGAGTTCTACGACGCCATCAAGGAGATCGGCGGCTAGGTCTAGGCACACCGGCTGAGGCGCTGAACGCTGTCCAAGCCCATTGATGAGACTCCGCGGAAGTCCCCGTGACCTCGTCCGCGTTAGCGGCCGCCCCCACCACAGCGTGGTCACTGCAGGCTCACGGTGACGGTCCGTGAGCCGGGGGCAAGTCCACAGATGGTTGCCGCAGTCACTTCGTGAGTGTCGGCAACAGATACTCACGTCGGCGCGATACGGTGCGGACCGCTCAGCCACCTGCATCGCCTGTCCTTGGCTGCTGCCTGAGAGGTTCCGTCATGCCTATCGCCATCCTCTACTTTCTTGCCGCCGGTGCAGTCGGGGGCACCAGCCTCGGTGGGCTCGCGGCCGCGAGGTTCCTCTATCGGCGTGGTCAGCAGAAGGCGGCCGTCCACATTCAGGCCCGGGATACCGCTGCGATTGCCCAGCTACTGCAAGAGGAGACCGGCTTGGCCAAAGTGCGCGAGCAGGCGCTGGCTGCCGGAGTCGATGTGGACCAGGTCGAGCGGGGCTATCGCAACCTGCAAGAAGAATTCGTCACCCTTGAGCAGGTCAAGGATTACCTGCGCGCACTCAACCGCGAGCCGGACCACCACTAAGAGTAATCACTTCCAGGCAATTGTACCTGAATACGGGACGGGGGGACTTAGCCCCTCAGAACAGCTTCCCAAGCGCGGAGCCTGCACCAGCTGCGCCACTCCCCGGCCTGACGCACCTGGCCGCCGGCGGCCGCAGCGCCGCGGAGCTGCGGGCCCAGTCGCGCCGGCGGCACCTGGCCGCCCTCGGCATCTACATCCGGCTCGGCGAGGAGACCTCGGCCCGCATCACCGCCGAGAACGACGAGCACCACCAGCGGCACTTCCGCTGACTTCGCATCCCACCTGCCGGGATCACGGAAACGGCGAAATGGCGAAACGGCAACCCGGCTGTCCTGAGGCAGTCACCCAGGTAGGGGCCTAGATTAACTGCTAAGCGTTGTTCTTGGTCTGGAAACTACGGACGGGACTCATAGGAAACGGCAAAACAACATCACGTGCGGGTGGAGGCGGCGACCCCGTCAACCAACCGCCGAGACATCAAGCAGCTCCACGCGATCCTCACCCTGACCATCGGCCAGAGCATCAGCGCCGACGACCTCGCCGAAGCCCTCGGCTGGCCACTGCCACACGTTCACGACACCATCAACGCACTCACCACGGTGCTGCACCGCAGAGGCACCCCGCTACGCCTCACTCACAGCCCAACCCACGTCAGGCTGCACCTGGCACCAGGCGCACTGAACAGCACCATTGAACACCGCCTCGCCCAACTTCATCACATCCGTCAGCTCCACCCCATGGTCTTCCACTTGATCTACCGCGTCCTTCACGGTGACCACCTGCGCGCGGACGCCCTCACCCACTTAGCCCCGGGGGCCCTCAGAGAGGCTCTCCACGCGGGAACCCTCACGAGCCGTCGGCCTCCGCCGCCTACGACCAACCGCACAGACGACCATCAAGGACAGGCCTACCCATTCGCTCTCGCGCCGGACGTCGCCTTCAGCCTTGGATTGATCGATGACCTCCGCGACTGACAGTTCATGCCAGATGCCCGCTGACAACCCATGTCACTTCCGGGACGCCAGCTGTCAAGAGCGGTGACATCGCGGGGTCACTCAACACGGAGCACGTGAGCAGGCCGCCAGAGTCGCACGGAATGGTCACTACAACATCCTGACTCTTTACGCACAAGAACTGTCATTATGGTGCATGCACGTTTCGTACCTTTTGTCCCAGACAATTACCGGATTCTTATTGACGACAATCCAATAATCTCCCAATTGGACTGTGGACCCTCGCTTCGGTCCAGCTCGGGAACGCGGTGGCGTTGCGGCCCTCACGCGCTGAGGATGTCGGCATGGATAACCACAGCCCGAACGCGGCCGACGAGCAGGAGGAAGCGCTGCCCGGCGGCAACATGGGGGGTGCGACACGGGTCGGTGCCACCGTCCGGCGCGGTCATGGGGCATGGAGCCCGACAATTCAGCGCCTACTACGACACCTACGGAAGCGCGGGGTCACCTGGGTTCCGCAACCGCTCGGGACCGATGAGCACGGACGCGACAGCGTCTCCTACCTGCCGGGCATCGTGCCGCAGTACCCGTTGCCGCACTGGATCTGGAGCGACGGCATCCTCGCCGATGCAGGTCTGCACCTCGCACAACTTCACGAGGCCAGTGCCAGCTTCGACACCGTCGGCGGAGTGTGGCAGCTTCCGGTGCGACAGCCAGCTGAGGTCATCTGTCACAACGACTTCGCGCCCTACAACATGGTCTTCACCGACCGGCGGCTCACCGGAATCATCGACTGGGACACGGCCTCGCCCGGTCCCCGGTCGTGGGATCTGGCCTACCTCGCCTATCGGCTGGTGCCGCTGGCCCACCCCGACAACGGCGACGCGATCGACAGCGACCTGGCCGAGCGGGCACGTCGGCTGCGGATGCTCTGCGACGCCTACGGCTCGGGGCAAGACCCCGCCCACATCCTCCAGGCCGCGGTCCACCGACTACACGACCTCGCCGCCTTCACCGAGGCGCGGGCTGATCAGGGCCAGGAGAACATTCGCGGTCACGTCGGGCTCTACCAACGCGACGCGATGTGGATCACCGCGCACATCCTTCGGAGGTGAGTGCGGACAGAGGGCGCTGGCGGACCAGCCCAGCTTGCGCTGTATCGGCCGTTCAGTCGTTCGCGGCCGATGATCGGCTATTTCCATGTGCGTGTGCCTCCTCCCGACGGCTACGAAGTACGGGTGACCAACGAGGTAACCGTCCCCCTGCTGCCCTGCGCGTCCATCGACGACATCGTCGCCTTCTACGAGGTGCTTGGTTTCCACACCACCTATCAGCAGCGCAAACCCAACCCGTGCGTGGGGTTGCAACGCGAAGATCTACAGTTGCAGTTCTTCGAGATCGCGGGGTTCGATCCGGCGCAGTCCTACGGTTCGTGTCTCGTGCTGACCTCGGACACGGGGCAGCTGTACCGGGCTTTCGCGGCGGGAATGCGCGCCGCGTACGGCAAGGTGTTGGTCTCCGGGACGCCCCGGATGACCCGGCCCCGCGCGCGGAAGAACGCCGACGGGCTGAGCGGCTTCAGCGTCATCGATCCAGGCGGCAACTGGATCCGCGTCTTCCAGAACGCCCCGGTCTCCCCCGCGTCGACGCCGACTGGGCGGCTGGGCAAAGCGTTGGCGAACGCCGTCGTACAGGCCGACTCCCGAGGGGACGCCCGGCAGGCGGCTCGGATTCTTGACAGTGCGCTCGGCCATCCCGATACAGATGACGACCCGGTCGCGTTGGTGGAGGTGCTCGTGTACCGCGCCGAGGTCGCGATGGTCCTGAACGATCCGGCCACGGCGATCGAGATGCTCACCCGTGTTGACAGTGTCGCGTTGAGCGCGGACCAGGCCACACGGGCTGCGGCTGCGTATGAGGCCGCTACCGATCTTGCGGCAGCGCTGTCCTAGGTGTCGCATCCAACCGACACGCGCCGCGTCGGTGATTGCCCCCAGGCCGGTCAGAAGAACAGGATCTCGTCCACGTGCCTTCGATCAGGGTCGGAGCCAGCGATCGAACCAGGAGCGGGTCCGGCGCAGAACGTCGAGTTGGTGGTGGCGTTCCCGGATCGAGTGGCCCTCTCTCGGGTAGATCACGAACTCGTGCTCGACGTCGAAGTGGCGTAGCGCCCGGTGCAGGTACACGGCCTGTCCGAGGGGGACGTTGGTGTCCTCGGCACCGTGCAGGATGAGCACCGGCGTGCGGATGTTGCTGGCGAAGGAGATCGGGCTGACCGCGTCGTGTGGGTGGGGGCCGATGCCGGACCAGCCGGTGCTGCCGCCGAGCGCGGCTTCGAACTGGCCGTTCTCCCCGGTCGCGGCGAGCATGCCCCAGTCGATGATGCCGGTGCCGACCAGCGCGGCGCGGAAGCGGTCGGTCTGGCCGACGGCCCAGGCGGACATGAAGCCGCCGTGGCTCCAGCCGGCGATGCCCAGCCGGGCAGGGTCAGCGATGCCCTCGGCGATGAGCAGGTCGATACCGGTCAGGATGTCTGTCCACTCCTGCTGGCCGACCCGGCCGGCGACGCTGGCGGCGAACTGATGACCATGGCCCTGGCCGCCGCGCGGGTTGGGCAGCAACACCGCGTAGCCGGCGGCGGCCAGCCATTGCGCGCTGGGGAACCAGAACAACTGGCAACGATCGGCGTAGCGGTCGTACGGGCCTCCGTGCACGATCGTGACCAGCGGGAACGGACCTTCCGACACGGTTTTACCGACCGGCAGTACGAGCAGGCCGTCCAGGTCGAGGCCGTCGGCGGCGCGGTAGGCCAGCGGTCGTTGCGTGCCGAGTGCGACGGCATCCAGTTCCGGTCGGGTGTTGGTGATTCTGCGCAGCGGCCCGGTGGGCGCTCCGATGTGAACATTCGCGGGCTGATAGCGGGTGCCGGTGAGCACAGCGATCTCGTCGCCGGCAGGGGTGGCGGTGAGATTGTCGAGACGTCCGGGGTGATGCGACAGGGTCGTGAGGTCGGTGAGGTCGAGCCTGGCCAGTGTCGTGTTCAGGCCGTCGGCGAACACCACCAGCGGGGCGGCGTCGGTCTGGCACAGTTCGGTGGGGCACATCGTGAGGCCAGCGGTGCGGTTGCGCAGGACACGGGTCTCCATGGCCAGGTCGAACACGGCGGTGCCGGCCTGCAGAAGCGGTGGGGTGAGCGCGAGGTAACCGAGGTGCCAACTGTCCTGGCCCGGCCACCAGGCCAGAGACCGTGCGTCGACCTCGACCGGTCCGAGGTTCTCCGCGGTCCCGGTCGTGGGGTCGAACAGGTGCAGTTGGCCTGTTCGCGGGCCGTGGTCGCTGTCGGCGCTGGCCCACGTCAACACCGCAATTGGGCCGCCGTCGGGACGTTGGCGCAGTTCCACGACGTGTCGGTCACCGAACACCTTCGGCGTGGTGACCTGGCCGGTGCGCAGGTCGAGCAGGCGCAACCGGGCGCGTGGTTCGCGCTCGCCGACGACGATGGCGTCGTCGCGGTCGCGGGTACGGCGAGTGTCCTGCTCGGTGGGTTCGTCCTCGGTGAGCAGAGCGACCAGGTTGGGGTCGGCGAGCGGCAGGTGGTCGATGACGCCGCCGCGCCAGCTGGTCAACGTGGTCACCATGCCGTCGGCGAGGGTGAGCCTGTGTAGTTGCGACATGCCGCGTTCGGCGCGGTCGGAGAGGAAGAACAGCGTCTCTGAGTCGGCCGACCAGCGCGGCTGGGACTCGGTTGCCGTGTCGTCGGTCGCCCGGCGCGGCGCGACACCGGAATCGGTGTGTACGAGCCAGAGTTCGGTGTCGAGGTGGTCACCGGTGCGACTGCTGGGAGCGAGGACGTAGCAGAGCAGGCGCCCGTTCGGGGCGAGTGCCGGGGTCTGCGGGGCACGACCATCGACCACGAGTTCGGCGGTGAGACCCGTCATGCGACGAGTCTGCCAGCATCCACGAAACACCATGCGACCGATCCGGTGCTGGATCGACGCACTGGCGAGGCATGATGTCGCCATGGACGCTCGCGGCTTGCTAGCCATGGCGCGAGCGGGAAAGGCTCGCCGCCGTCCTGGCCCGGCGTCCGCCGCCGGGGCGAGTAGGTGTCGGAGCAGCGTGACCTGATGTTCTCAGTAGAGGAACGCGACCGGATCCAGCGGCGGCTGCTGCATCTTGCGGAACAAGACCCCGGTGTGGTCGCCGCCGCGATCACCGGCTCCCACGCCACGAACGATGAGGATCGCTGGTCGGACATCGATCTGGCCTTCGGGGTCAGTGACCCGCTCGACGCCGTCATGCGTCGATGGACGCGACAGATGTATCAGGACTTCGCGGCGGTCCACCACTGGGACCTGGCGGCCGGGTCCGCGATCTACCGGGTGTTCCTGCTGCCTCACTGCCTGGAAGTCGACCTCTCCTTCACCCTCGAAGGCGAGTTCGGGCCGCGAGGCCCGAGTTGGCGACTCATGTTCGGGCGTTGCACACCATCCCGGGCCCCCGCGTCGAGCGGCCACGACGGCACGGCCGGCCTGGCATGGCACCACGCGCTGCACGCACGGATCAGCATCGAACGAGGCAGATTCTGGCAGGCGGAGCACTGGGTCAGCGCCATGCGGACCCAGACAATCGCACTCGCCTGCCAGCGTCTGGGCCACCCCACCAGCTACGCCAAAGGCGCTCACCTACTGCCCTCCGACATCACCGGCCTGCTCGAAACGACATTGGTCCGTTCCACTGACGAGGCCGAGTTACGCCGTGCGCTCTCGGCGGCCGTGACGGCCCTGACCGCGGAACTCACCCGTGCGGACCCGACGCTGGCCGATCGGTTACGCCCGGTTCTCACCGAACTCGCCGCGATCGATCGCCCGCCGTCGACGGGACCGGATGACTGCGGGTGTTGACCGAGCCGATGGTCACGATGGTGGGTGTGCCCCAGGCCCGGGCAGCAGATCGATGTCCGTAGCCCGCATGGGCTGTTCGCACTCCGAGCACCGTAGTTCGACGTGACTGATCTCGCCGCAGGCGTGGTGACGGTAGAGCACCGGCGGGCCGGCGTCGCCCGCCGTCCACCGGTCACCCCAGCGCACCATGACGAGCAGCAGATCGCACAGCTCCCGGCCCTTGTCGGTGAGCAGGTATTCGTGTCGGACCGGCCGGGTCGAGTATTCACGCTGGGTCAGGACGCCCTGTCCGACCAACCAGTTCAGCCGCTCGGCGAGCACCTTGCGGGAGATGCCGAGCCTCCGCTGGAGTTGCTCGAAGCGGTGTGTGCCGGCGTAGACGTCCCGCAGGATCAGCGGAGACCACGGCTCACCGATGACGTCGAGGGTGCGGGCGATCGAGCACGCCATGGCGCCGAACTGCGTTCGCTGCATGACGCCACGATACGCAAGGTGGTTCCTTCAGGGAACTGACTCTGTTAGCGTCACATCAGTCCATCTCTTTAAGGAACGGACTGGTCTGTGCCCCCTCCACACGTGCATGGAAGCCGAAAAGAGGCCCGCATGAACCATCCGCCGGTCGTGCCGACCAGGGACTGGCAAGACGCAGTGAACGCCTTGCGCGTCCGCGAAAAGGCACTCACCCGTCAGCTCGACGCAGTGGCCGCGGCGCGCCGCCGGCTGCCGATGACGCCGGTCGAGCAGGACTACGTGTTCGAGGGCCCGTCCGGGCCTGCCAGTTTGACCGATTTGTTCGAAGGCCGCCGTCAGCTCATCGTCTACACCTTCATGTGGCACGGCGTCGACGCTGTCTGCTCCGGCTGCTCGCTGTTCACCGACAACATCGGACACCCGGCCCACCTCAACGCCCGCGACGTCACCCTGGCGTTGACGTCCCATGGCCCGCTGGACGACCTGCTGGCGTTGCGGCGGCGGATGGGTTGGGCCCTGCCCTGGTACTCGTCGCTGAACAACAGCTTCAACGCCGACATGGGAACCGGTGACGGGTTCGCGCTGAACGTCTTCCTCCGCGCCGACGACCGGATCTTCCGCACCTACACCACCACCTCCCGCGGCGTGGAACGGCTCGGGAGTAACTGGTCCTTTCTCGACCTGACACCGTACGGCCGACAGGAGACCTGGGAGGACTCGCCAGAAGGCTGGCCGCAGACCCAGCCGTACCAGTGGTGGCGGCTGCACGACGAGTACGACACGACAGAGAATCCGTCATGACAGTCGACACTCGTTGGCGGTTCAACCGCACCTGAGTGACCGGGCGCGGGGCGATCCAGCAGAAAGTCGCCCCGCGCCCGGTCGCCGCTGGTTGGTCCGGCCCGCAGCCTCGACGACGAGGCCGCCGGCCTGAGATCAGCGGGCGGGCTCGCCGAACCAGCGGGAGAGGTGCTCGTCCAGATCCTGCTGGTCGTCACCGACCCAGGCGACGTGCCCGTCGGGGCGAAGCAGGACACCGGGGACGTCCAGTGCCGCGGTCGGATCGGCCAGGTGATCGACCCGGTCTGACCAGCTGCCGACGGTCAGGCGTTCGGTCCGGTCCAGCAGCAGGCCCCGGCCGTGGTGCAGCAGACCGTAGAGGTTGCCCCGCTTCACGGCGATGTCGGGCAGGCGGCGACCGAGCAGGTCGGGGCCCGCGCCGAAGTCGTAACGGATGCCGATGGCGGTGATCTTCCCCAGCAGATGGAGGTTCACCTCGTCGAAGTCCATCAACTCGATGAGCAGCCTCCGCACCGCCTGTGCGCCCGGTTCGGTGGACAGCAACTCCGTCTGGGCTCGGGTGTTGTCCAACACCGCTTCGGCGACGGAGCGACGTTCGGCCTGGTAGGTGTCCAGCAGTGCCTCCGGCGCCCAGCCGCGGATCCGCGCGGCCAGTTTCCAGCCGAGGTTGACTGCGTCCTGAACGCCCAGGTTGAGGCCCTGTCCGCCGATGGGCGGATGGATGTGCGCCGCGTCGCCGGCCAGCAGCACCCGTCCGACCCGATACCTGTCGGCCAGCCGGGTGGCGTCGCCGAAGCGGGACAACCAGCGCGGGGAGTGCACGCCGAAGTCCGATCCGGCGACGGCGCGCAACTGGCGCTTGAAGTCGTCGAGGGTGGGCGGTTCGCCGCGGTCGCTGACCCCGGCGGCGGGCACCAGGACGCTGTAGACCCCGACGCCGGCCGGCCGGAGCCAGAATCGCTGATGGGTCTCGCGGACCTTGGCCACCGTGACGGCGAGCTCCTCCTGCGGGACGCCCACTTCCATCTCGCCCATCAGGCTCTCGGTCCGGGCGGGCTCGCCGGGAAAGCCGACGCCGAGCAGTTTGCGCACCGTGCTGCGCCCGCCGTCACAACCGACGAGATAGCGAGACCGCAGCTGTTTCCCGTCGGCCAGTTCGACGGTCACACCCTCGTCGTCCTGCGTGAGGCCGGCGACCGCGCAACCGCGTCGGACCTGCGCGCCCAGTGCGATGGCGTGTTCTTCGAGCAGACGTTCGATGACCGGCTGCGGGATACCCAGGAGGTAGGCGTACCGGGGATCCAGGCCCTCGGGTGCGGGCTTGGGGATGGCGGCGAAGAAGGCGCTGGCCGGCCGCCGCCGCCCGTGCGGGAGGATGCGGTCCAGCAGCCCGCGCATCGCCATCAGCTCCAGACTGCGGATGTGCAGGCTGACGATCCGGACGGCCGACGTCGGCTCGGTCTCCTTCTCCAGAACGAGGACCCGCACGTCGTGCAGTCGTAGTTCGGCGGCGAGCATGGCACCGGTCGGCCCGCAGCCGGCGATGATCACGTCGTACGTGCGATCGGTCGTCGGTGACGTGGTGGAGAGTTGCACAGGTATTGCCTTTCGGGAGTGCCGTGTTGGCAAGGCGCTCCCGGCGAAACCTACGTCAATCGCCCGACCGTGACGGCAAGGGGGAGCACCCACATCGCTGCAACGTTCATGGGTCTCACCTCCTCAGGCGGTGTCGCGGTCACCTGCAAGCTATCTCCCCCAGCGCGATCCCGTCGAGCTCTTTCCCCGCCACGTGATCACGGGGTCGGGTGGGTCAGCGATCGGTGGAGCCACTCGGCCATCAGCGCGCGTTCGGCGTCGGTGAGCCCCGGGAGGTCGGGCAGCACCGTCGCGAAGGTCACCGCGACGGCCTTCGCGGTGGTGTCGGATGTCGCTGGAGTTGTCGCCAGGATGCCGGAGAGCACGGTCTCGAGCATGGCCTCCCCCAGACCGAGGTCTCGCTGGTCCGGGGGCATTCCCAGCAGCGTGAGGATGGTTCCGTTGCCCGCAGAGTGGATCATCAGCAGTGCGCGTTCCTCGTCGACCCGGAGCAGGCCGGCTGCGGCGAGTCGCCGGACGCGGCGACGTAGCACGTCGAGGCCGGCGACTGTTGCCGGCGAGGGTGCGCCGCTCCCCCGGGTGGCGATCAGCGCGTACAGCTCGGGGTTTGTCAGGCCGAACTCCACGTGCAGGCGCCATCCGGCGCGTAGATCTGTTGCGGGGTCGCCCGTCGCGGCGTCGGCGGCGACCGATTTGCCGCTGACGTAGGCCGCCATGACGTGCTCGGCGACGGCGTCGATGAGGCCGTCCTTGTCGCCGAACAGGCGATAGATGGTCGGCGCCTGGACGCCAGCGGCCTGGGCGACGGCGCGCGTCGTCACCGCGTTCGCGCCCTTCTCCCGCAGCAGTTGGGTCGCTGCCGCGACGATGCCCGCACGGACGTCGTCGCGGGTGTCCTGCGTCGTCACCATGAACCGATGCTAACAGCGTCTTGTTATCCGCGAATTATCGGTGCTAACGTCAGCACCGTAACGCCGATAACAAGGGAGTGCTCATCATGATCGTCGTCACCGGTGCCACTGGAAACCTCGGGTCCCAGATCGTCGACCGGCTGCTCGACCGGCTGCCGGCCGACGCCGTGGGTGTGAGCGTGCGCGACGTCGACAGGGCCGCCGGCCTCGCCGAGCGGGGCGTACGGGTGCGCGCCGCGGATTTCACCGACCCGGCCACGCTGAAGCACGCCTTCGAGGGTGCCGACAAGGTCCTCATCGTGTCCGCCGCGATCCGCGGCGCCGACGCGTTCGTCGCGAACCGCGCCGCCATCGACGCCGCCCGCGCCGCGGGAGCCAACCGGATCCTCTACACCAGCCACCAGGCCGCCTCCCGGGACTCGCTCTTCGCCGCCCAGCCGATCCACGCCGCCGCCGAGGAGCACCTGGCCGAACTGGGGGTTGCCTTCACCGCCCTGCGCAACGGGTTCTACGCGAGCACGCTCAGCCTCTCCATCGGCGCCGCGCTTGAGACCGGGCAACTCGTGGCGCCGGCGGACGGCCCGGTGTCCTGGACCGCGCACGCCGACCTGGCCGAGGCCGCCGCCGTCGCTCTCACCGAGGACGGCGTACTCGACGGGGTCACGGCACCGTTGACCGCCGCGGAGATGCTCGACCTCGAAGCGGTGGCCGCCATCCTCAGCGACATCACGGGCCGCACCGTCGAACGTGTCGTCGCCGATGACGACGAGTGGCGGGAGGCCGCCATCGCGCGAGGCATGCCCGCGGCTGCGGCCGACTTCACCCTCGGCATGTACCGCGCGGCGCGAGCGAAGGAGTTCGCCGTGACCGATCCGACGCTGGAGACGGTCATCGGCCACCGCCCGACACCCGTCCGCTCGGTGCTCGATGCCATCGTCGCCCGGCGATGACGATCCCTCGAGCCGGTCAGCGCAGCATCGCCCGGGTCATGCGACGGGTGGCGACGTACATCGCGATCGAGCCGAACCCGACGAGGTACGCCACCGGGATCAGCAGCTCCCAGCCGACGTGACCCAACGCGGGTTCTCGGACCAGCTCGATGCTGTGGTAGAGCGGTAGCGCCTGGATCACCGGCCGCACCGCCTCCGGGTAGACCGACAGGGGATAGAACGTCGTGGCGAACAGGTACATCGGCAGCATGAACAGCTGGATGTACTGGAAGTCGGGGAAATCGCGCAGGTACGTGGTGACGGCCAGTCCGCCGGCCGCGAACGCGTACGAGATCAGCAGCGACGCCGGCAGGGCCAGCAGCACCCAGGTCGACGTGACCAGCCCACCGACGGCCATGAGGGCGAGGAATCCGATCGACGTCAGCAGCCCGTTGATCATCGCGCTGGTCACCTCGCCGACGGCGATGTCGGTGACGGATAGCGGTGTCGGCAGGATCGCCTCGTAGGTCTTCTCCACCCTCATCCGGATGAACACACCGAAGCTCGTCTGGTTGAACGCCGTGTTCATCGCCGTGGTCGCCAGGATCGCCGGGGCCACGTAGGCGGCGTACGGGACATCGACGCCGGGGACCGTGCCGACGAGCACCCCGACGCCGACGCCGATCGACAGCAAATACAGGATCGGTTCGACGAGGGCGTTGAGCAGCGGCGTGACCGACCGGCGGTAGATCATGAAGTTGCGTTCGATGAGCGCCAGGGCCCGGCGTCTCGTCCAGGTGGGTACGGCGACGGTGGTCATGGTGCCTCCAGGAGGCTTCGGGCGTGGGCCGTCACGGATGCAACCGCCGGCGGTAGGTGACCCGGGCGACCAGGTAGCCGCCGATGGCGAGTGCCAGTAGGTAGCCGATGTGCACGGAGCTGCCGGCGACCGTCGCCGTACCGAGGCTGAGGGTGCGGCACAGCTCCACCCCGTGCCACAGCGGCAGCAGATAGGACACCGGTCGGATCCACTCGGGTAGCTGCGAGACCGCGAAGAACGTGCCGGAGAACATGTAGAGCGGCATGATGACGAAGCGGAACACCGTGTCGATGTGGCGCAGCTTGCGTACGCCGACCGCCCACGCGGCGGCTGGTGCCGCGAACGCGACCCCGGTCAGCGTCGCGCCGAGCAGGGCGCCGAGGGCCCACCATCCTCCGATCAACCCGAACGCGGCCATCACCACGATGAAGGCGCCGCTGGCGATGAGCACCCGGAAGGTGATGAAGAGCAGGTGCCCGGCGGCGAGTTGCTCGGGCCTCAGCGGCGTCGGTGTGGCGCTGCGGTAGGCCCCGAAGCCGGCAGCCCGGGCGACACCCGGGGCCCCTTCCAGGAACGCGTTCTGCATCGCGGCGGCGGCCAGCATGCCCGGGGCGAAGAACGCCGCGTACGAGACGCCGGCGATCTGGGCGGGCGCGTTGTCATCGACCAGGGCGCCCAGCCCGGCGCCGATGCCGATGAGGAACAGCAAAGGGTTCAACACGTTGATCACGATCGAGCCCCGCCAGGTACGCCGGTAGCGGGTCAACCAGTACCCGAACACACGAAACACCAGTGGTTTCTCCTGCTACTCGATGAGCGATCGGCCGGTGAGCTTGAGGAACACGTCCTCCAACGTCGCGCGGCGGACCAGTGCGGTGAGCGGCGTGAGCGACATGGCGTGCACCGTGGCGAGGGCCGCCTCGCCGTCGGCGGTGTAGACGAGCACCCGGTCGGGGAGCAGTTCGACGCGGCCGTCGGTCTCGTTGCCGCCGGTGGCCAGCGCCGACATCCGCAGTTTCTCCGCCGCGGTGTCGCGTTCGTCGAGGCGGAAGCGGAGTTCGAGAACCTCGCGGGTGGCGTACCTGGTGATCAGTTCCCGGGGTGAGCCCTGCGCGACGAACCGGCCGTGGTCGACCACGATGATCCGGTCGCAGAGCTGCTCGGCCTCGTCCATGTAGTGCGTCGTGAGGATGAGCGTGACGCCCTGCTGTTTGAGCTGGAAAAGCCGGTCCCACAGAACGTGTCGGGCCTGCGGGTCGAGGCCGGTGGTCGGCTCGTCGAGCAGCAGGATGTCCGGTTCGTTGATCAGGGAGCGGGCGATGGTGAGCCGCCGCCGCATGCCGCCGGAGAGCGTCTCGACCTGGTCGCCGGCTTTCTCCTGCAGCTGGGCGAAGTCGAGCAGTCGGGTCGCGCGGTCGCGGATGACGGCCCGCGACAGGCCGAAGTATCGCCCGTAGATGTGCAGGTTCTCCCGCACGGTGAGTTCGTTGTCCAGGTAGTCGTCCTGCGTGACGACACCCAGCCTGGCCCGGATCTCCGGTCCCTGTCTCATCGGGTCCATGCCCAGCACGCGCAGGCTGCCCCCGCTGATCGGCGACGTGGCGGCGATCATCCGCATGGTGGTGGACTTGCCGGCGCCGTTGGGGCCGAGCAGCCCGAACGACTCACCCCGTTCAAGCGCGAAGTCGATGCCGTCGACAGCGCGGAACTCCGCAGTGGACCCGCGTGCTGGATAGACCTTCGTCAGATCTCTCGCTTCGACCAGCGCATGTTCGCTCACCCCGGCAGCCTAGGGAGAGTCGACAGTAGAGTGCAAGATCTGAGCAGTTCTTTGTAATTTCTAGACGTGGTCTGGATTTGACCCTCGACCGGGTCGAGGCTCGACCATCGGCGACATGACCGACCAGACGACCGCCGACCCGACCATGACCCGCATCGTCGAGGCCGTGCAGCTCGGCCAGAGCGGCGCACCTGCCCGAGCACGTGAGCTGCTCACCGCGCTGTGGGACGAGCTCGGCCCCACCGGTGACGCCCTGCACCGCTGCACCCTGGCGCACTACCTCGCCGATCTGCAGGACACCACCGAGGCGGAGCTTGCCTGGGACGAACGCGCCCTGGCCGCCGTTTCCGACCTGACCGACGAACGCGCCCAGCGGTATCTGTCCTCGCTCCAGGTCCAGGCGTTCCTGCCGTCGCTGTACCTCAACCTGGCCGACTGCCACCGACGCCTGGGCAACGTCGGCCCGGCCCGGGAGCACCTCGCCCGAGCCCGCGAACACCTGGTGCGGCTGCCGGACGACCCGTACGGCGAGAGCATCCGCGCCGCGGTCCGGGACTTCGTCGCTGACGATCCGACCGACCGCCGCCGGTAACGGTCGGTCGGGTCACCGGTCCTGGCGAGCGACGCCGGTGCGGTATTCCTGCGGCGAACGGCCGTAGTGGGCACGGAAGAGGCGGCTGAAGTGAGCCTTGTCCGGGAAACCCCAACGGGCGGCGATGGCCTGAATCGACTGCCGCAGCAGCGGGTTGCCGAGATCACGCCGGCACTGCTCCAGGCGCTTGGCGCGGATGAGTTCGGCAACGGTTGTCGTCTCCGTCTCGAACAGCCGGTGCAGCGACCGCACCGAGATGTGGTGGGCGGCGGCGACGCTGTGGGGGCTGAGCTCGTCACTGTCGAGGTGGCGGTCGATGAAGTCGACGACCCGGGCTCGTAGTGCGGTCTGCCGCGCTTCCGGCGACAGGGTGTCCTCGATGTCGAGGTACTGGGCGAGCGCGGCGGTGAGCAGGTCCACCGCCACCCCGCCCAGGATCTCGGCCTCGGTCGGCTCGAACTGCTCCGGGTGTGCCGCGATGTTGCGCAGGTGGTGGGACAACAGCCCGCCGACGCCGAGGTGCGACGGCATCGGCGTGGCCAGCAGACGGCGGAGCCGGTCCGGTGCCAGGGGCAGCGCCGCGTACGGTATCTGCACGGTGATCGTGGTGGCGGGACCGGAGCCCTCGACGCGGTGTCGGGCGACGTGCGGTCGTCCGGTGTCCAGGAGCGTGAAATGGTTCCTGGCTTCCAGCGTGGACTCGGTGCGGTCCTGAATCAACGTGCTGTGACCCGTCAGTGGTATCGCGAGTTGATAGAAATCCCCCTCGATTCTGCGGACCAGTTTCGTGGGCCGGATCGCGTCCAGCGACGGGTAGCGCAAAGAGGTCATCCGAATGCGGCCGAGATCGATGGCCTGGGCGTAGGCCACGAAGTTGTCCAGGTGACCGCTGCTGATGTGCACCGGTGCCGTCTCCTGAGCCACCAGGGCATACCAGAACGCGAACCGGTCCGCCGGAGGCAACACCGTCGTGTCCAAAACCAGGTTGGGCAGCACTCCGTTCGCCTCCCCGCATATGCGAAGATGGATTCTTGCATGCCTCGACTCCCCTTACCCACGACGGGTTTTCCACGCCCGGTGCCGCTCGGCGGGTTGGCGGGTGTCGACGGTGACCGGCGCCGACATTCGGGAGGCAGCCGACGAGATGACCGGGGTGCTGCTGCCCCACCGGGACCGCGACTGGTCGGTGCCGGCCGGCTCGCTGAGCTGGAGCTGCTGGACGACAGCGGCGCACGTTGCGCACGATCTCCTCGCGTACGCGGGCCAGGTCACCGGCCGCCCGGATGACGGCTATCTGCCGTACGACCTGCGGGTCTCCCCCGACGCGAGCCCGACGCAGGTGCTCACAGTGGTGCGGGCCTGCGCCGGTCTGCTCGCCGCCGCCGTCGACGCCGCCTCGCCGGACGTGCGGGCCTGGCACTGGGGTCCGTGCGATCCGGCCGGTTTCGCCGCCATGGGCGTGGCCGAGACTCTGCTGCACACCTACGACATCACCCTCGGTCTCGGTGTGCCGTGGCAGCCGTCGCAGCGGCTGAGCGCGCTGGTGCTGCGCCGACTCTTCCCGGACGCCCCGCCCGGGGCGGCGCCCGAGGTGCTGCTCTGGATGACCGGCCGCGGCGAGCTGCCCGGCCGGGCCCGGCGCACCTCCTGGAGCTGGCGGGCCGCTGTCGACTGACTCGCACCGACGTTGCGGGGTGGGTGGTCGCCCGGAAGGCGACCACCCGGTTGAAGCGTCAGGGTCAGGTCCAGCTGATGCCACGGTTACGAACGCTGCGCATGCCCTTCTCCTCTCCCCTCGGTGACGGCCCCCGTGCCCGCCAGGTGACCTCAGGGTCGGCCACTGCCTGCTTCGGCGGTAGGGATGTCGGCGTTCGGAGTCGTTCGGGCTTGTTCGACCGGGCACTCGGACGTCACAGCTCTGGAGTCGCGTCGCCGTGACCACAGCGGCACGACAGCGAGAACCACCACCAGACCCGACAATCCGCTGAACCCGATCACCGTGGTGGCCGGCCACCGGTCGGCGCCCAGACCCGCGAGGACCATCGCCGTCCCCTGCAACCCACTGAGGCCGGTGATGGCCACCCCGAACGCGCGTCCCCGGTACTGCGTCGGCACCGCCCGGCCGAACAACGCGTTCAAGGGGATGGCGAAGGCGCTCGCGGCTCCGGCCAACACCAACAGCAGGAGCATCAACCACAGCGGAGGGACCAACCAGGCCACCGTCAGCACGCCGGCCGACATCGCGGCCAGCGGCAGGATGAGCCGTGGCCGGGCCGCCGGTGGACAGAACCGGGTGAGCGCGACCCCACCGAGGGACATCCCCAACGGCGCCGCCGCCAGCAACAGCCCGACGGTGCCGGCGCCGCCGCCGTACTGTCGGGCCAGCGGCGCCATCAACCCCTCGGCAGCGTAGGTGAAGGCGCTGGCCGTCCACAGGACCAGAACGTAGGACCGCAGCCGCGAATCCGCGAAGATCACCCGCAGACCGACCGCCCGGCCCTGCCCGGGTGGGCCCGACCGCGTTCGAGGTGCCGGGCGGGAACGCACGCCGATCCCGATCAGCAGAGCCGAAACCAGGAACGTGCCGGCGTCGACCAGCAGGGCACCGCGCAGCGACAGCAACGCCACCAGACTCCCGCCGACGGCGAAACCGACCACCTGCACCACCTGGGCGCAGATGTTGTCCACGCCGTTGGCCACCGCGTAGCGGTCGTCGTCGAGCACTTCCGGCATCAATGCCGCCCGCGCCGCCACGAACGGTGGCCGCATCAGGTTGACCACGAACAGGAGCACCACCAGGGCCGGCGCGGGGAGGGCCGGCAGCGCCGCCAGCGGGATGAGCGCCGCGCGGGCGAGGTCGCAGGCGATCATCACGCTTCGCCGGGGGAACCGGTCGGCGAGACCGGACAGCAGCGGTCCGCCGGTGAGCCAGGCCAGGTAGGAGCTGGCGTAGGCGGCCGCCGCCAGTGCGGCCGAGCCGGTCTCGCTGAACACGAGATAGGCCACGGTCACGGCCGTGAGCTGGTCACCGGCCAGGGACAGCAGGTACGCACCGAACAGGTGGCGGTACTCGCGCACCGCGAAAACCTCGGCGTACGTCGCGGCGCGCTCGGTCACGTCGCCCCGTCCCTCCCGCGCCGGCGGTCGTCTGGGCGCTCGGCGCAGACCGTATCCGCGTTCGCGCAGTCGCGGCCGGGAACGAGTGTTCGGACCTGTTCGGGTCCGTTCGCGACAGGGGCGGACGGTCGACGCGGGAGGTGTCGACAGTGCTAGCCGGCGTGCAGCGAGTGCCGGTGGCCGTCGAGCGGGAAGGGCGGCCGGGCCGGCAACACCTCCTGGAACACGAAGCCGCACTTCTGCGCCACCCGGCAGGACGCCACGTTGTCCACCTGGTGCAGCAGGTCGAGACGCGCCACGTCGGGGAACCGGTCGAACGCCCAGCGGCTCAGCGCGGTGACCGCACGCGGGGCGACGCCACGGCCGCGTGCCCACGACGCCGTCCAGTAGCCGACCTCCGGGGCCGGGCGCTCCGCCGTGACCCCCTTGAGCACCACGTTGCCCACCAGCCGGGCGCCGTCGGCCTGCTCTTCGAGGACGGCGAAGGTGTATCGCCGCCCGTCGGCCCAGTCGCGCAGCGCGCCTTCCAGCCACCGTCGGGCCTCGGCGGCGTTGGTCACCGGAGCTCTGGTCCAGCGACGCAGCACCGGATCCCGGTACGCCCGCACCAGCTCATCCAGGTCGTCGGCGCACCACTGACGCAGGGCGACACCCGGCGTCGAGGGCGTGTCGGGTGACCGCGATCCGATCAGCATCGGCACAGTCTGCCGTGGCGGTGGCCCGGCGGTCAGCCCCGACGGCGCCACCGCCGCCACCAGCTACGGCGGGGTCGGCGCGCGGGCGCCAGCACGTCCGCCGCTTCGGTGACGGTTGTGGTGACCTTGGGGCGGGCCCGTTCGGCGCGCCAGCGGCGGATCACGTCCTCGGTGTTCACCGGGCGCACCGCGACCCGGGGGCCGTCGTCGGGGAAGCGCAGCCACGCCACGATCTGCGCGTTCAGCTGTCCCACGAAGTCGCGGACGGACTGTTCGGTGGGCAGGTCACGGACTTCGTCGGGGACCTGCTCGATGCGTCGGCGCAGTTGCAGCGACGTGGGCAGGAGCAGGTCACTGGGGAGCGCCTCGCGCTCCAGGAAGCTTTTGATCCACCACGCCTCGTCATACGGCGCCCCCCGACCGGGGATCGGCTTGCCCATGCCGGGCAGGCGGTCGAACTCACCGCGCTGAACGGCATCCTGGATCTTCGCCTCCACTGACGCTTTCCACGCCTCGGTCACCGTGCGGCACCTCCCTGGCCACCGTAACGCGCCGCCTGCGGCCGGCGACACGCCCTTGCCAGGGGTCAGCACGCCCGCGACGGTGAGCATTCCCGCCGATGGTGCTGCCGTCGCGCCGAACGCGAGTGGATCACCGCGGATCGCAGGCCACGGCCTGCCAGGTGGCCCTGGGTGGGGACGTTCGTCCCGATTACGGTCGGGGAGGGATCCATCGGACGGGGGAAGCGTCATGGTGAGTACGGGTGCACTGCTGGGCATCGCGCTGGTGGCGTTGGGGCTGGTGCTCACGCCCGGCCCGAACATGGTCTATCTGGTCTCCCGCTCCGTGGCGCAGGGCCGCCGTGCCGGGCTCATCTCGCTGCTCGGGGTCGCCGCCGGCTTCGGCGTCTACCTGGCGGCGGCGGTCGCCGGCCTGGCCACCGTCTTCGTCCTGGTGCCGTCGCTGTACGCGGTGGTGAAGCTGGCCGGCGCCGGCTACCTGCTCTGGCTGGCCTGGCGGACGTTGCGCCCGGGTGGGCAGTCACCGTTCCGGCCCGCGCCGCTGCCACCGGACCCGCCCCGGCGGCTGTTCACCATGGGCCTGGTCACCAACCTGCTGAACCCGAAGATCGCGATCCTCTATGTGTCGCTGCTACCGCAGTTCATCGACCCGACGCGGGGGCACGTGGCCACACAGAGCCTGCTGCTCGGTCTGACCCAGATCATCGTGGCGCTGAGCGTGAACGCGCTGATCGTGCTCAGCGCCGGTGCCCTCGCGGGGTTCTTCGCCCGCCGGCCGGTGTGGTTGCGGGTGCAGCGGTGGGTCACCGGCACCGCGCTTGCGGCGCTGGCCGTGCGCATCGCCGCCGACCGCTCGCGCGCTGCCGTCGCCACGCCCTGACCTAGGCGGTCAGCGCCCCTGGTGGCGGCCGAGCATCCCCGCGGCAAGCGGCGCCGCGTCCAGGTCACCGGCGGCGAGCCGGGCGGCGAGGGTGCGGCGTACCAGCCGGTCGGCCAGCGCGGGCGCGTGCCGGCCGACGGCCATCTCCAGCCGACCGCGTGCGGTGGTCGCCACGTCACGGGGCGCCCGCCGGGCGGTGGCGGTCCGCAGGATCGCCGCGACCACTCCTTCGACGGGCTCGGGGCGCGACACCCCTCGCAGGGACAGCCCGGCCTCGGCGGTGCTGTCGTGGATCGGTGAGGCGACCATGCTCGGGTAGACGACGCTGACCCCGACGTGGGTGCCCACCTCGTGGCGCAGCGCGTCGGCGTAGGCGACCAGGGCCCGTTTGCTCACCCCGTACGCGGCGGCGAGCGGCAGCGGCAGCACCGCCATCCGGCTGGCCACGAAGATCACCCGTCCGCGTGCGGTGAGCAGTGGGGGCAGCGCGGCGGCGGTGGTACGCCAGGCGGCGAGCAGGTTGACCTCCAACTGCTGGCGGACCACCTCGTCGGGCGGCAACTCGGCCGGCGCGGGACCACCGACACCGGCGTTGTTGATCAGCAGGTCGAGCCCGCCGAGCCGGTCGGCGGCGGCCCGCACCCCAGCCGGTACGGCGTCCGGGTCGGTCAGGTCGCAGGCCAGCACCGGCACGTCCCCGTCGGAACGGGCGTGCAGGTCGAGCCCGACCACCCGGGAGCCGGCAGCGCTCAGCGCGGCGCCGAGGTGTCGGCCGAAGGTCCCGCTCGCCCCGGTGACCAGCACCCGCCGACCGGTCAACGATCTCGTCACCGCCCGGCTCCGCTCGAGGTGGGGCGGGCGCGACGGGTCCCGACAGCCAACTCCCGGGCCAGCTCGGCCAGGTAGACGTCGAAGTCCACCCGCATCGCCGGGCGGCGCTGACCCCAGCGGGCGGTCGCGGCCCGCAGTTCGGCCCGGCACGCGGCGCGCTGTCGGGCCGGGTCCGGCAGCGCGTACCGGCCGGCGAGGTGCGCCGCGATCAGCCTGGCCTGCGCTTCTACCAGGGGGAACGCGGAGCCGGTGGACTGCATCAACCCGACGAAGCTCAGCCCGGGGGCGTCGGGGTGGAACACGTGCCGGTACAGCGGCAGGGTGTCGGCGCCTCCGGCGAGCAACGGCGGGTCGAGGAACGGGACGTCCACCCGGTAGCCGGTGCACCAGATGATCAGGTCGACGCTGTCGCTGCGACCGTCGGTGAACTCCACCCGGTCGCCGTCGAGGGCGGCGACGCCGGGTCGGGCCTCGACGTCACCGTGGGTCAGCCGCGACAGCAACCCGTCGGAGAGCGTCGGGTGGTCCTGCAGGAAGCCGTGCGTCGGCGCGGGCAGCCCGTAGCGGCTGGGGTTGCCGACGGTGGCGCTCAGCATCGTCTGGGTGATGCGTTGGCGCAGACGCCACGGCAGTCGGCGGGCCAACGCCCCGTTGAGGGTGTCCGAGGGTCGTCCCAGCAGGTACTTCGGTACCACCCAGACGCCCCGGCGCAACGACAGCAGGGTGCGGGTGGCGGCGTACGACGCGTCGACGGCGATGTCCATAGCGGAGTTGCCGCCGCCGACGACCAGGACCCGCCGGCCGGCCAACTGCTCCGGACCCCGGTAGTCGTGGCTGTGGATCTGCTCGGCGGTGCAGGTGCCGGGGTAGCCGGGGTCGGGGAGGCGGGGCACCCGGTTGTGCCCGTTGGCGACGACCACGGCGTCGACGGTGACCTCGACCGGGCCGGTCGGGCCGCTGGCGGCCACCGTCCAGGTGCCGTCGGGGTGCTGGGTGACCCGCTGCACTGTGTGCCCCAGCCGGATGCTGTCGGCGAGGCCGAAGCGCGCGGCGTAGTCGGCGAGGTAACCGGCGACACGACTGTGGTCGGGGTAGTCGGGCCAGTCGGCCGGCATCGGGTGGTCGGCGAACTGGGTTCGACCACGGCTGGTGTTGAGGTGCAGCGTGCGGTACGCGGGCGAGTCAGGCGCCCCGTACACCCAGAGGCCACCGACCTGCTCGGCGGCCTCGAAGCCCACCGTCGCCACGTCGACGTCGCGCAGTGCCTTGACCGCGGCGAGCCCGGCGGCGCCGGCCCCGATCACCGCCACCCGAGGTGGTACGCCCATTGCCGCCCCCATTTAATCCAACGTCCGATGGATAATCGTCGTACGGCGGCGGCCCGTCAAGGGGTCGGTGATCCGTAGAGCCCGTCGAGCAGGCGGTGCACGAACGCCCGGAACTCGCGCCGTTCCCGAGCGCCGGGCGCGCCCGCGGCCAGCGCCACCACGTGCCCGTGCGTCGCCCACACCAGACTGCGCACGGTGATGTGCGGGGTCGGCTCGGCGAGGGCGCCGGTCGCCGCGGCGGCGGTGAGCAGCTCCGCGACCAGCCGGTACAACGGGTCGGCGTAGCGCTGGTCGAGCTCGGCGTGCCGCTGCGGTTCCAACCAGCGGCGCAGCCACAGCGCGGTGGTTTCGGGGCGGTCCTCCAGGAAGTCGACGAAGACGTCGACCAGCTCGTGCAGGGCTCTTCGCGCCGCGTCCGGACCGGCGTCGAGAGCGGCGCGGGCCTGCTCGGCGGCCTCGTTGAGGACGTCCCGCTCGGCGGCGAACACCCGGGCGAAGCACGCGTCGTAGAGCGCTGCCTTCGTACCCGTGTGGTGCGCGACAGTGGCGACGTCGACGCCGGCGGCGGCGGCGACCTCCCGCAGCCCGACGGCGTCGAAGCCCCGCTCGGCGAAGAGCGCGGTCGCCGCGGTGAGCACCACCTCGCGGGTCGGCCGGGTCTCGTCGCGGCGGGGCCGACCCGGGCGGCGGCGGGGCATGGTCATGGCGCCATTCTGCCCCTAGAATCCAGCAACCGTTGGATTGCGGAGAGGATGCGGCGATGACCGGGCTGGACCGGCGGCCTGTGGCCGCCACCGAAACGACACTGCCACGCGGCCCGCTGGCGGGCTTCGCGGCCGGCTCGCTCGGCATGGGCGTCTGGGTGACAGTGCCCGGCCTGCTGCTGCTCTACTTCCTCACCGACGTGCTGGCCGTCGCGCCGTGGCTGGCCGGCCTGGCGCTGCTGCTGCCGAAGGTCGCCGACGTGCTGCTGCACCCGTGGGTGGGGCACCGCGCCGACATCGAGCAGACCCGACGCGGCGACCGTCGTCGCCTGCTGCTGATCGGCTGCGCCCTGCCGGTCGCGTTCGCCGCGCTCTTCGCGGTGCCCGGCGGCCTGACCGGCACGCCGGCCGCCGCGTGGGTGGCGGTGTTCTTCATCGCCGGCAACCTGCTCTTCGCCGCCTACCAGGTCCCCTACCTGGCCACCCCGGCCGACCTGCGCATCGGTTATGACGAACGCACCCGGCTGATGGCGTTCCGGATGGTGGTGCTGACCCTGGGCATCCTGGTCTCCGGGCTGCTTGCCCCGCTGCTCACCGGCGGCGACGCCGCGACGCGGGGCGGCTACCAGCGGATGGGCGTGGTCCTGGCCGTGGGGATGCTGGTGGCCATGCTGGTCGGTGTCGCCGGCATCGCCCGGCTGCGCGGGTCCGCGCCGGCCAGCACCGCGCCCGGGCACGGCGGGTGGCGGGCGTTGCGCACGGCCCTGCGCGACAGGCAGTTCCGGTGGCTGGTCGCCGCGTACCTGGCGATGTCCACCACCACCCACCTGGTGCTCGCCGGGGTGCCCTACTACGCCGAGTACGAGCTGCGCGCGCCCGGCCTGACCACGGTGCTGGTGGCCGCGTTCGTGGCGCCGGCGCTGCTGGTCACTCCGGCCTGGCTGGTGGTGGCCCGACGCGTCGGCAAGCAGCGGGCGCTGCTCGGCGCACAGGGCGCGTTCGCGATCGGCTCCCTGGTGCTGGCGGTGGGCCGACCGGCCGGCCTGCCGGTGCTCATCGGCGCGGTGGCGGTGCTCGGGGTGGCGTTCGCCGGCATGCAACTGCTGCCGTTCTCGATGCTGCCCGACGTGATCCGCAACGCCGGCGGCATCGGGGCCGGCACCTACACCGGGGTGTGGACGGCCACCGAGGCCACCGGCGCGGCCCTGGGCCCGTACGCGTACGCGCTGTGCCTGACCGTGGGTGGTTTCGTGGCCTCGACGGCCGGTGAGTCGCCGGTGCAGCCGGACGCCGCGCTCGCGGCGGTCCGCTACGGCTTCGGGTTGCTGCCGGCGGTGGCGATGCTGGCGGCGGTGCTGCTGCAACGCCGCTACACCCTGGACGCGACGGCCCGGGCGGCGAGCTGATCGGCCGGCACTAGACTTCGCCCTCGATGGACGCCCAGCCCAGCACCACCGAGACCCGCCCGTGCGCCCACTGTGGAGCACCGGTGCCGCAGCGTGTCGGCGCGGGTCGACCGTTTCGCTACTGCCGCGACAACGACGGCGCCTGCCAGCGCGCCTCGCGCAACAGCCGGATGCGCCACCGCAACGCCCCCGGTCTGCCCGGGCAGGTGGCCCGCACCTGGGAGGCGGTGGACCGGCTCGACCAGATCGTCGAGACGTTGACCGAGTCGCTGCACGCCGAGTTGTCCCCGGTGGGTGTGCAGCGACAGCTCGCGCAGGTCCGCGCGGAAGCCGCCAGCGAGATCACGGCGGCGCAGACCGAACGCGACGAGGCCCGCGACGACGCCGAGAACGCGGCGGCCGACGCGGCGCGCGCCCGCGAGCAGGCCCGCGAGGCCCGCGCCGAGGCCGACGACGCCCGCCAGCGCGCCGAGCTGGCCCAGCGGCAGGGCACGGCCGCCGACGAGCGGGCGCGGCACGCCGAGGCCGCCCGCGACCAGGCGCGCCACGACGCCAGCGCCGCCGAGGCGCTGCGCGCCCAGGCCGAACGCGACCGCGACCAGGCCCGCGCCGAGGCGCGGGACCTGCGCACGGAGCGCGACGCCGAACGGCAGCGGGTGGTCGACCTGAGCGTGGAACGCGACGCGCTGCGCGCCGAGGCCGAACGGGCCAGCCGGGCCGCCGCCGAGGCGACCGAGCGGGCCGGGCGGTGGCAGGCCGAGGTGCAGGACGTCCGGCGCCAGATCGAGCAGTCGCGCGCCGACGCAGCGCGGACCCGCGCCGAGGCTGCCGACGCCGCCCGGGCGCGTGAGCAGGCCGACCGGGCCCGCGACCGCGCCGAGGTCGCCGCCCGGCAGGCCGACGACGCCCGGCAGGAGGCCGCCGAGGTCGCGGCCCGCCTGCGCGCGGAGGTGGCGGCCCTGGCCGCCCAGCGCGACACGCTCACCGCCGAGCTGACCGTGGCCCGGCAGGCCGCGGCGACCGCCGAGGGTCACCGCACCGCCCTGACGGTACGACTCGACGCCGCCGAGACCGACCGGGATCTCGCGCAGCGGCGGGTGGCGCAGCTCGGTGACCAGGTCAGCGACCTGGCGTTGGCGCTGGCCCGCCTCGGCGCCACCACTACCAAGGACGCCACCTGACGATCGTGGCGCAACCTTCGGTAGGCTCAAGCGGTTAACCACCCCGGTGGCAGCGGACACGCACCGTCGTCCCGACCCGCCTGGGGATCACCTCACCGGGTGAGCGTCCCGGCCGGCTACCCTTGGTCCCGGCCCACCCGTGGACGCCTCACGCCCTCGGGCGGGAATGGCTCGACGGGGACGCACCGTTACACCCAGAAGACCAGCACCACGAACGAGGGGAAGTCGATCATGGGCGAGCGTATGCTGCGCGGAAGCCGCCTTGGCGCGGTGAGCTATGAATCCGACCGCAACACGGAGCTCGCGCCGCGTCAGACCCGCGAGTACCTCTGCGCCAAGGGCCACCAGTTCGAGGTGCCGTTCGCCGTCGACGCCGAGGTCCCGATGACCTGGGAATGCAAGTTCGACGGCAGCGTCGCCCGACTCGTCGACGGCAACGAGCCGGAGCAGAAGAAGGCCAAGCCGCCGCGTACCCACTGGGACATGCTTCTGGAGCGGCGTTCCATCGCCGAGCTGGAGGACATCCTGGAGGAACGCCTGCAGGAGGTTCGGACCCGCCGCGGCCGCGCCTGAGCCGCACGACGTACGCGACGACGGCGCCCCCGGGATTCTCCCCGGGGGCGCCGTCGTGTCTGTGTGTGGCGTGGTGTCAGTGCCGGCCGGGTTCGACGATCTCGCCCTCGATGGCGCGACCGCCGTCGACCACCACGGGCTGTTCCGGCTGCGGCGTCGGTTGCGGCGCACCCTGGCGCACCCGCACCGTGCGGGGCCCGAACAGGTCACCGGCGACCATCGACGACACCCGCCGCTCGGTGGCGCGGCGCACCCCGACGCGGGCCAGTCGACGCACCGGCGGCACCAGCAGCAGCAACCCGACCAGCCCACTGACCAGGCCGGGCACCGCCAGCAACAGTGCCCCGGCCAGCCCGACAAGCCCGTCGGTCACCTGCCCACCCGGAGGTTGCCCGGCCGACGCCGCGGCCCGGAACCCACGCCAGGCGCGCATCCCCTCGCGGCGCAGCAGGACCAACCCCAGCAGGGACGCGGCGAACACCAGCAACACCGCCGCGCCGAACCCCAGCGCCCGTCCCACGCCGACGAACACCGCCAGCTCCAGCACCACCGCCAGCAACAGGGCCAACGGCACGAACCTCAGTCCTCGGCGCATCTCACCTCATCGCCATTCCTGCGGACACCACGGACAGGTTCCGCTCATCCAGCATGACACGGCCGCGCCCACGGCCACCGTGCCCGACCCGCTCACGGCCACCGTGCCTGGCCGGTGGCGGTACCGTGCAGGCCCCGGCGTACCGCCTGGCGCCGGTCGCGCACCCCCCAGGCGGTGATCCGCCACAGCGCCTCGGCCACGATCTTCGGGCTCATCTTGCTGTCGCCGCGCTCCCGCTCGGCGAAGGTGATCGGCACCTCGACGATCCGTACCCCGGCCCGGTGCGCCAGCCGCGACAGCTCCACCTGGAACGAGTAGCCCTGCGAGGTCACCGACTCCAGGTCGATGGCGTCCAACGCGCTGATCCGGTACACCCGGTAACCGCCGGTGGCGTCCGAGACGGGCATGCCCAGCGCCAGGCGCGCGTACAGGTTGCCGCCGCGTGACAGCAGCAGCCGTCGCAGCGGCCAGTTGAGCACCCGCGCGCCACTGGTCCACCGGGAGCCGATCACCACGTCGGCGTCGCGGGCGGCGTCCAGCAGCGCCGGCAGGTCCTCCGGGGCGTGCGAGCCGTCGGCGTCCATCTCCACGACCGCCTGGTAGCCACGCTCACGCGCCCACCCGAACCCGGCCAGGTACGCCGCGCCGAGGCCCTCCTTGCCCTGGCGGTGCAGCACCTGCACGTGCGCGTCGCCGTCAGCGAGGGCGTCGGCGATCGCGCCGGTGCCGTCGGGGCTGTTGTCGTCGGCGATGAGGATCCGCACCGCCGGGGCGGCCCGCCGGACCCGGCCCACGATCACGGCGATGTTGTCGGCCTCGTTGTAGGTGGGGATCACCACCAGTACCCGGCCCACCCCGGGCACCTCGTCCGCGCGTCGGATCGTATCGGTCGCCTGGATCACGGTTCCTCCGCTCCCGCCGGCGTACCGGCTGTTGCTATCCGGGCCTGACCCGCTGCCGCCGGCGCAGCACCGCCGCGCCGACCAGGGCCGCCGCGGCCAGCGCGGCGAGCGCCACCTCGGGCCACCAGCCGAGGCGGGTGGCGAGGGTGCGTCCGTCGTCGAGCCGCAACTGCCGCACCACGACCTCCCGGGTGTTGAACCCGGTGGCATCGCTTACCCGCCCGTCGGGTGCGACGAACCCGGACACCCCGACCGTTGAGGCCATCAACGCCGGCCGTCCGTGCTCCACCGCCCGCAGCCGCACCATGGCCATCTGCTGGCGGGCCTCCGCCACGTCGAAGGTGGCGTTGTTGGTCTGCACCACCAGCAGTTGCGCGCCGCCGGTGACGGTGTCGCGGACCACCTCGTCGTAGGCGACCTCGAAGCAGATCACGTCACCGAGCACGGTGGGGCCGGCGCGTACCACGCCCGGGGTGCTTCCGGGCACGAAGTCGTTGCGGATCAGGTCGACCTTCTTGCTGACCATCCGGGCCACGTCGCGCAGCGGCACGTACTCGGCGAACGGCACCGGGTGGCGTTTCGTGTACAGCTGCTCGAGGTCCGCGCCGGTGCCGGGGTGCCACAGGATGCCCGCGTTGCGGACCTGCCCGGCGTCGGGGCCCAGCAGCACCGCGCCGACCAGGATCGGCGCGCCGATGGTGTCGGCGGCCTGGGAGATGCGCGCCCCGGCGGTGGGGTTGCGCAGCGGGTCGATGTCGCTGGAGTTCTCCGGCCACACCACCAGGTCGGGTCGCCGCTGTTGCCCGGAGGCGACCCGCTCGGCCAGTTCGATGGTGGCGTCGACGTGGTTGTTGAGCACCGCCTGCCGTTGGGCGTTGAAGTCCAGGCCCAGCCGGGGCACGTTGCCCTGCACGATCGCCACTGTCACGTCCGCGCCGGATCCGGCGGAGGCGACCGGCACCAGCAGCGCCCCGGCGGTCAGCGCGACGGCCACGACGGCCGGTACGGCCACCGGCGCCCAGCGACGCCCTGCGGCACCCCCGGCGCGTGCGGGGCCGTCCAGCGGGCTGTCAGCGCCCGGCACGGCGTCGCTCGCCGTGGTGGTGGGCTCGGGTGCGTGGTGCTGGGCGGTGACCCAGCCCCGCCAGACGGCGGTGACCAGCAACCCGCCGACGAGCGCCACCGCGAAGGTCACCAGCGGGGCGCCGCCCAACGCGGCCAGCCGCAGCAGCGGCGAGTCGTCCTGGCTGAACGCCAACCGCCCCCATGGGAACCCGCCGAACGGGGTGCGGTCGCGCAGCGCCTCCTGCCCGACCCAGAGCAGCCCGGTCAGCGCCGGCCACGCCCAGCGGACGCGGTCGACCAGCGGCGACACCCAGGCGGTGGCGGTGCCCAGCAACGCCAGGTAGCCGGCCTGCAGCAGCGTCAGCAGCACCCACGGCAGGTAGCCGGTGTGCAGGTTCGTCCAGGCCAGCAGCGGGGCGAAGAACGCCAACCCGGTCAGGAAGCCCAGACCGGTGCCGGCGCGCAACCGCCGCCGATGCGTGGCGGCGGCCAGCAACGCCACCCCGACCGGCGCGAGCGGCCACACCCCGTACGGGGGGAACGCCACCAGCAGGGCCAGCCCGGCGGCCACGGCCAGGGGCACGGCGACCCGCAGCGGCAGGGGGCGGCCCACGACGGCAGGCGCGCTGATCACCGTGGGGGCGGGTGTCTCATCCCGGTCCAGCATCGTCACCGCAGCTTCACCTCGATCACCCGGCGAAGGCTACCCGGCTGACGGCCCCGCTGGCCGGGCCCCCTGTTCGCCGATCTTGCACTTTCGGTGCCGACACACGGGCCATTCCCGCTCACATCAACGACAGAAACCGCAAGATCGCCGGGAGCGTGGGCGGGAGCGCGGGGGCGGGGACATGAAATCGGGGCGCGGCTTTCGCCGCGCCCCGATGCTCCCAGGCCCTTCCCGGCCGGTGTGGCGAGGATGGGGCACGACGACCTTCGGACCGACCGGACGTGGACTGGCTGCCCCCGCCGGGCCGTTGTCTACTGGCCGTGCACCTCACCCTGCCCGTACACCGGTAACCGCGGCCGGTTCGCGCCGCCCCGCCGACCCCCGCCCGCTGGACCTGGCCGCCGCGACGATGACGCTCGAACATGTCGCTCGGCCAGCGGACGAAGGGACGAAGCGAACAACAGCCGCTTCCCGTGGTAGGACTCAAAGACGGTACGTGCCGACCCCCGTCGGTTGTCAACCCGCAGACGGCCTGTCGTGTGTTGCGACACGGCGTGTCGGGTCGGCGAGTCTCAATGCGTACGCAGGTGTTCACGCAGCAGCGCCTGCGCGGCCGCCCGGTGCTCCTCGGCGAGCAGCCCTCCGGCGGCCAGCACGTAGTCGGCGTCGACCACCGCCGCGGCGGCGCGCGGCAGCGCCCACCCGCCGGCGTGGTCGGCCAGGACCGCCGTCAGCACCTGCCCGGACACGTCCGCCGGCGAGTGCCGCAGCACTCCACCGGAGCCCACCAGCATCCGCACGTCGCGCAGGTCCCGCCCGGCGCGCTCACCGGTGGCGGCGCCTCGGGCGTGCCGGCGCAGCGCCACCGTCGCGGCGAGGGTGGCGATGCGTCGGTCCACGGCCCGCTCGACGTCGTCGACGGCCAGGAACGCCGGGTCGGCCGCCCGGCGCGCCGCGGCGGCACCCAGGTCGTCGGCTTCGGCGTCGGTGAGCAGCCGTTCCTCGGCGGCGGCCCGCACCACCCCGGGGGCGCTCCATCGCATTCCCAGATCGCCCTCCACGGTGCGGGCCCGCCACAGACTGCCGGCGACCTCCCGGCCCGGCCCGGTGGCCCGCTCGTCGGGCGTGAGCACCGAGTACACGTCGGTGGTGGCGCCACCCACGTCGACCACCGCCAGATCACCGCCGAGGGTGTCGGCGAGCACCTCCACACCGGTGAGCACCGCGTCGGGGGTGGCCGCCCGCACCAACCGCGCGAACCGGGCACCCCGCGACAGTCGTTTACCACCGATGACGTGGCGCAGGAACACCGCGCGGATCGCCGCCCGCGCCGACGCCGGGGCGAGCACCCCGATGCGCGGCAGGACGTTGTCGGCGTCGGTGACCGGCACCCCGGCGTCGCGCAGTAGCCCGGTCAGCTGCTCGCGCACGTCGGCGTTGCCCGCGTACACCACGGGCCGCCGCCACCGGGCCCGGGCCAGGCGGGTGGCGTTGTGGGTGATCGTGTCGGCGTCGCCGCCGTCGGTGCCGCCCACGAGCAGCACCACGTCCGGGCGGGCCGCCCGCAACGCCGTCAGATCGGCGGCGCCGAGCCGCCCGGCCGCGACGTGCACCACGTGCGCGCCGGCGGACAACCCGACCCGCCGGCCGGCCTGCGCGGTGACCAGCGGCTCGTAGCCGATCACGGCCAGCCGCAACCCGCCACCGGCCGACGAGCACACGTACCAGGGAACGTCGCGCACGCCGAGCCCGGCGGTGGCCGCCGCGACCGCGGCGTCCAGGCCGTGCAGCACGTCGGTGCCCACCGTGGTGGGCGCCGACGCCGCGCCGGCCAGGACACCGCCGGCCAGGTCCACCACCGCCACCTTCGTGTACGTGGACCCCACGTCGGCGCAGACCGCCAGGGTCACGACGCGGCGGGAACGACCACGGTGCCGGTCGCGGTGACCGCCACGATCGGCGGATCGAGGACCTCCGCGGCGGACGCGGAACGGTCCGGGCGACCCCGGCACACCACCGCGCAGCTCAGCTCCAGGGTGCGGCTGCGGCTGCCTACCCGCGACACCCGCGCGGTGACCTCGACCACGTCCCCGGCGTGCACCGGCGCGTGGAAACGCACATCGGCGTACCCGGCGAACAGGCCCTCGTCGCCGTCGGTGCGGATGCACACCTCCGTGGCGACGTCGCCGAACAACCCGAGGGCGTACGCCCCGTCGACGAGGTTGCCGGCGTAGTGGGCGTGCGAGTACGGCACATACCGCCGGTGCGTCACCGTCAACCCGAGCCGTGCGTCGGTCATGCCATCGCCTTCCGTTGCGTGATCAGGGCGTGCACGAGGTAGCTGGCCACCTCGCCGGGCGTGGTGCCCCGACCGAAGATCCGGTCCACGCCCAACTCGTCGGTCATCGTCTCGTCGAAGCGGGGACCACCGACGATCAGCAGCGGACGCCGCCCCGCCGGCATCGCCTCCCGGAACGCCGCCGACATCTCCCGGGTGTTGTGCAGGTGCGCGTCGCGTTGGGTGACCACCTGCGACACGAGCACCGCGTCGGCCTTCTCCGCCCGGGCGGTCTCCACCAGCTCCGGCACGCTGACCTGCGCGCCCATGTTGGTGACCTTCAACTCCCGGTAGTACTCCAGGCCCTTCTCGCCCGCGATGCCCTTGACGTTGAGGATCGCGTCGATGCCCACCGTGTGCGCGTCGGTGCCGATGCACGCCCCGACCACCGACAGCTTGCGCCGCAACCGCTGCTTGATCACCGTGTTGACGTCCTTCGCCGACAGCAGGGCGAAGTCCCGTTCCACCACCTGCACGGCGTTGAGGTCGACCAGGTGGTTCACCCGCCCGTACACGACGAAGAACGTGAACCCGTCACCCATCGGCTTGGCGTGCACCACCATCGCCGGGTCCATGCCCATCTTGTTGGCCAACTGCACCGCCGCGCCTTCGGCGCGCTTGTCGTGGGTCACCGGCAGGGTGAACGACACCTGCACCATGCCGTCACCGGTGGTGTCCCCGTACGGCCGCACGATCTTCTTCGCGGCGTCGGCGGCGCTCATGCCGCGTCCCCTTCCAGGATGTCGGTGGCCGGGTTGCAGTAGTCGGCCTCGTGCGCGGCGACCCCGTCGAGGCCCTTGCCGCGGTCCGCGGGCCGCTTCATGATCCCGAAGGTGCCCTCGGCGATCGCCGTGAGCAGCGTCTGCTCTCCGATGCGATCCAGCAGGTCCAGTGCCTCACCGAGGACCTGGTTGGCGCGGCGGCGGATGAACCCGCCCGGCGCCGGCACGAAGTCCTCGTGCAACCCACCGGCCGCGCCGAGGACGTACCGCACGTTCTGCAGGGCGATGTCGCGGTCGGACAACCACGGCGTCACCACCGCCTCGGTCATCATCCCCACCAGCAGGATGCCCTGACCGGTCAGCGCACCGGCCAGGTTGAAGAACCCGTCGAGCAGGTTGCCCCGGAACACGTCACCGGTCATGTGCTTGGTTGGCGGCATCCACTTCAGCGGCGCGTCGGGGAACAACTCCCGGGCCAGCAACGCGTGCGCCAACTCCAACCGGAACGACTCCGGCACCTCCGGGTTGATCTCGAACGCGTGCCCCAACCCCAACTGCCAGTCCGCCAACCCCGCCTCGTGCGCGAAGAACTCGTTGAGCAGCTGCGACACCGTCACCGTGTGCGCCTCGTCGACCGCGTCGGCGGTGGTCAGGTAGTTGTCCTCACCGGTGTTGATGATGATCCCGGCGCGGGCGTGCACCTGCCGGGAGAACCGCTGGTCGACGAACGTCCGCACCGGGTTGATGTCGCGGAACAGGATCCCGTACATCGAGTCGTTCAACATCATGTCGAGGCGTTCCAACCCGGCCAGGGCCGCCATCTCCGGCATGCACAGCCCGGACGCGTAGTTGGTCAACCGCACGTAGCGGCCCACCTCCTTCGACGACTCGTCCAACGCCGCACGCATCAGCCGGAAGTTCTCCTGCGTGGCGTACGTGCCGGCGAAGCCCTCCCGGGTCGCGCCCTCGGGCACGTAGTCCAGCAGCGACTGCCCGGTGGAACGGATCACCGCGATCACGTCCGCGCCGGCGCGCGCCGCCGCCTGTGCCTGCGGAATGTCCTCGTAGATGTCGCCGGTGGCGACGATCAGGTAGATCCACGGCCGCTGCGCCGGGTCGCCGTGGCGCTTCACGAGGCGGTCCCGCTCGGCGCGCCGCCGGTCGATGCGCCGGATGCCCGCGCCGACGGCCTTACGCGCCGCCGACCGGGCCGACGTGGCCGCCCGCCCGGTCGGCTGGGTGAACCGCACCGACCCGGCGGCGGCCTTCTGCGCCAGCAACGTCACGTCGGTGCTGCCCTCCCGCACCAGGGCGTCGAACACCGGCACCGCCACCCCGTGGCCCAACCCCACATCCGCGGCGACCGCCTCGACGAGCCGGTTCACCCACGGAATGCCGTCCGGGTCGGCGCCGGTCACCCCGGCCAACCGCAGGACCGCCCGCTCCACCGACACTGTGGTGTGGCTGCGGGCCAGGTCCACCACCGGCTGCCCGGCCCGACGCGCCAACTCCCGCGCCCGCGCCACCAGCACCGGATCAAGATCAAGCTTCCCGGTCATGATGACCCTTCCTCGTAGATGACCTCACCGCGCAGCACCAGACGCCGACACACCGGCAACGGCGTCGGGTCGTGCGGACCCCGCGCCTCCGGGTCCTCGGCCTGCAACACCGGCAGACCCCGCTCCACCCCCGCCGGCGTCGACCACACCGCGAACGTCGCCGGCGCACCCAACGCCAGGACCCCCTCGACGTCCAGGTGCACCGCCCGCCACCCGCCCCGGGTGTGCGCCGCGAACGCCGAGCGCACACCCATGCGCTGCGCCGGGTTGTGGTGCGCGACCGCCGCCCGCACCGACCCCCACGGGTCCAGCGGCGTCACCGGCGAATCCGACCCGAACGCCAACGCCACCCCCACCGAGTGCATCGCACCCATCGGGTTCGACTCCAACGACCGGTCCAACCCCAACCGCGTCTCGTACATCCGGCCCGCGCCACCCCACAACCGGTCGAACGCCGGCTGCATGCTCGCCACCACCCCGTACTCCACGAACCGCGCGATCAACGCCTTGCTCATGATCTCCGCGTGTTCGATGCGGTGCCGGGCCGCGCGCAACCGCTCCACCCCCACCGTCCGCGCCGCCGCCGCGAACCCGTCCAGGACGGTGCCGATCGCCGCGTCACCGATGGCGTGGAAACCGCCCTGCATGCCGTGCGCCGCGCAGTCCAGCAGGTGATCACGCACCTGCTCGACCGACAGGTACCCGTGCCCGCAACCCTCACCGTCGCCGTACGGCTGCGACACGTGCGCCGTACGCGACCCCAACGCCCCGTCGGCGAACAAATCGCCACCGGCGCCGACAGCGCCCAACTCCCGGGCCCGCGCCGCACCACCCAACTCGCCCCAGTACCCGTACACCTCCGGCAGGCCCGCGCCGGAGATGCCCAGCAGACCGGTGAAGTCCTCCTCGTCGGAGATCTCCGGGCCACCACACTCGTGCACCGCCGCGATCCCCAACGACGCCGCATGAGCCAGGGCCACCCGCTGCGCCCCGACCCGCTGCGCCCGACTCACCGACGCCTGCGCGGCCGCCCGCACCACGTGGTGCGCGTCGCGCCGCAACCAGCCCGACGCGTCGTACCCGGGCGCCTGCGCCGCCTGCGGGCACGCCGCCAGCAACGCCGACGACACCAACGCCGAGTGGATCGACGCCTGCGACAGGTACACCCGCCGACCACCGGCGGCCCGGTCCAGCGCCGCAGCGTCCGGCAACGTCGGATCCGACCAACCCGACTCGTCCCAGCCGTGCCCGAGCACCACCGCGTCCGCCGGCAGACCCGCCGCGAACCCCGCCACCGCGTCGAGCAACTGCCCCGCCGAGCGCACCCCGGACAATGCCAACCCGGACAACGCCAACCCGGTGTCGGTGGCGTGCACGTGCGCGTCGACGAACGCCGGCGTCACCAACGCCCCGCCCAGGTCCACCACCCGGTCGGCCGGCGGCGCGTCACCGTCGGTCCCCAACCAGGCAATCCGCCCACCGGACACCAGCAGCGCGGTGGCGCTCGGGTCGGCGGGGCAGTGCAGCACGCCGCCGCGGTACAACGTCGAGGGGTTCGTCATGACCTCAGTCTGCCGCGATCCGCGCCGCGAACAGCTGACGCACCCCAGGCTCGGCCCGCAACAGCCCCAACGCCAACTCCGCGTGCCCCGGCACGTACCCGTTGCCCACCAGCATCGTCACGTCCGCCGCCAACCCCTCCGCGCCCAACGCGGCCGCGGAGAAGCTCGTCGCCATGGAGAAGAAAATCACCGTGCCGCCGTCAGCGGTGGCCAGCACCGCCCCGTGCTCACACCCCGGCACGTCCACGCAGACCACCGTCACGTCCGCCGGCACCCCCAACGCGGTGGTCACCGCCGTGGACAGCCCCACCGGGTCGCGCGCGTCGGCCAACGCCACCACCGACGCCAGGCCGGAGGCCGTCAGCGCGTCGCGCTCCGCCGCCACCGGCACCACCCCGACGGTACGCGCGGCGCCCGCCCGTCGCGCCGCAGCGAGCGACAACGACCCGCTCTTACCCGCCCCACCGATCACCGCGACCCGCACCGGTGTCGGATCACCGCCACGCCGACGCTCCTCGACGTAGCGCGACACCACCCGGGCGGTCAGCGCGGGCGCACCGCACACATCCAGCACGGCGAGGGACAACTGGGGGTCCTCGTCGTCGGGCAGCACCGCGGCGATGGAGCGCGCGAACAGGATCGCCCACCCGTCACAGGGCACCTGCTCGCTGCGCCCGTCCCAACGGGCCAACCCATCGGTGATCACCAGGGGCGTCAACGTCAACGACACCAGGGTCGCGACCCGCTCCCCCGCCCTGAGGCCCAGTGGGGACCGGCGACCGGCCTCCTCGACGGTGCCGATCAGCATCCCGCCCGACCCGGTCACCGGGTTCTGCATCTTCCCCCGGGTAGCGATGATCTCCAGCACCTCGGCGCGGACCGCGTCACCGTCGCCGCCGTGCTTCTCCGACAACTGCCGGAAGCTCGCCGCGTCCAGGTTGAGCCGCTGCACCCGGATCCGCACCTCGTTCGGCGCGATCGCCGCCGACGTGTCCAGGCGCCAGGCCGCCTGCGGCAGCACCCCCGCCGGTTGCACGACGCGGTGCAGTCCCACCGGTGACGTCACGCCGACCTCCCCTGTCCAGCCGCCCGAAGCCCCGGTCAAGGCTCGCGTAACGGGAAAACTTACGGCAGACTAGTTTCTGTACCGAATATTTTCCAGTAGCCTTCGGGCTTCGATGATCAGCCGCAACACCGAGGAGGGGCCGTGACCCAGACCCAACCGGTTGAGACCGTCCCTCAACCCCGTCACGCCCCGGTCGCCGTACCGACCGCCGGGCAGCCCTACGAATACCACCGCCGCCCCCTGGTCGAACCCGACTGGACCCGGTTCCCCGGCTGGCGCCACGTCACCCGCGACCAGTGGGAATCCGCCCAGTGGCAACGCGTCAACTGCGTCAAGAACATCAAGCAGCTCCGCGCCGTCTTCGGCGACCTGATCGACGAGACCTTCTACGCCGACCTCGAAGCCGACCAGTCGGCAATGGCCACCATGTCCATGCTGGTGCCACCACAAATGATCAACACGATGGTGCCGTTCGCGACCCTCACCACCGAGGCCCTGCTCGCCGACCCCATCCGCCGCTACATGATCCCGGTCGCCTCCGACCGGCGCACCGACTGGCCCTCACACCCCTACGCCAGCCGCGACAGCCTCCACGAGCACGACATGTGGGTCGCCGAAGGACTCACCCACCGCTACCCCACCAAGGTCCTCGCCGAGCTGCTCTCCACCTGCCCCCAGTACTGCGGGCACTGCACCCGCATGGACCTCGTCGGCAACTCAACCCCCGCCGTCGACAAACTCAAACTCACCCTCAAGCCCGTCGACCGCTACGACGCCCACATCGCCTACCTCAAGGCCCACCCCGGCGTCCGCGACGTCGTCGTCTCCGGCGGCGACGTGGCCAACGTCCCCTGGCGCAACCTCGAGTCGTACCTCATGCGCCTGCTGGAACTGGAGACGGTCCGCGACATCCGGCTCGCCACCAAGGCCCTCATGGGCCTACCCCAACACTGGCTCCAGCCCGACGTCGTCCAGGGCCTCGAACGCGTCGCCCGCACCGCCGCCCGCCGCGGCGTCAACCTCGCCATCCACACCCACGTCAACCACGCCCAGTCGCTCACCCCGCTGGTCGCCAAGGCCGCCCAGACCGCCCTCGACGTCGGCGTCCGCGACGTCCGCAACCAGGGCGTGCTCATGCGCGGCGTCAACGCCACCACCCCGGAACTGCTCGACCTCTGCTTCGCGCTCCAGGGCGAAGCCGGGATCCTGCCGTACTACTTCTACATGTGCGACATGATCCCCAACGCCGAACACTGGCGGGTCCCGGTCTGGCACGCCCAGCAACTCCAACACGACATCATGGGCTACCTCCCCGGCTACGCCACCCCCCGCATCGTCTGCGACGTCCCCTTCGTCGGTAAGCGCTGGGTGCACATGCTCACCGACTACGACCGTGAGCGCGGCATCTCCTACTGGACGAAGAACTACCGCACCTCCATCGAGTCCGCCGACCTGGAGGCGCTCAACAAGCGCTACGCCTACTACGACCCGATCGACACCCTGCCCGCCGACGGCCAGCAGTGGTGGAACGACCACCGCGACGACTGACCCACCGACGGCGGCGCCCCCAGGGTGGTCTTCCCCGGGAGGCGCCGCCGTCCTCCGTCACCGGCAGTCCAGGCCCTGGACATAGGAGGGCCGTAACGTCCCGGCCGCGATCTCGTCGGCGTACTCCCAGAACACCTCCGGCCAGTCGCCGGCCTTGTCCATGTCCCGCAGCACCCGCCACCCGTGGCTGCTCCGCAGCGCGTCGGCGGCCCGCCGCACCCCAGCCTCGTCCCCGCTCGACCTCGCCCGCCGCCACTCGGCGATCCACCCGCAACCCACCCGCGACGTCACAGCGGCACCGAAGTGGTAGGGATCGTAGATGCCGACATCAACCAGGGCCGCGACGTCGAAGCCCGGCGGGAGCGGCACGTCCGCGAGCACCTCGCCCGCCCGCGCCAACGCCCGCTCCGGAATGACGATCTCCGGCGGAAGCGCACCCAACCACGTACGCGCATCCGCCCGGACCACATTCGCGAGGACCCGGGCGAACTCCTTCCGGGACCAGTCACCCCCGGTCTGCAACTCGACGAAGACCCCGTCACGGGGGCGGAGCAACACCTCGAAGTCGCTGGCGGAATACTCGAACTGGTCACCCGGCCAGCCATCGACCTGCACAGCCTTCGGACGATTGACGTGGAGCCGGTCGGCGTAACGGTCGGCGTAACCGTCAGCCGGATACCAGTCGAACTCCAACTCGCGTCCACCGTTGCGAAACGTGATGGTGCCCGTCTCCTGGGTGAACCCGTACACGGTGGTCGCCTTCCAGCCGGGCCGGTTGATCAGCAGCCGCGGATTCTTCTCCGCGGCCCGCATCGCCACCGGCGAGTAGACGACCGGAGCACCGGTGCTCGGAGCGGAAGCCACCTGCCCGACCTCCCCGGGCTCGCCCGGCAGAACAGAGACGGCCAGGACACCGGCAAGGACCACGACGACCGCCGCCACACCAGCGAAGCGACGCACACTCGGTCGCCCTCGCGGAGGTACCACGAACCGATCGAGCGTCGACTCGGACATGATCTCCCCCAGGAGGGTCTGCTTCACCCCGTCGAGCTGTCCGACGAGGTCCAGCCGAGCGGGGTCAGCTTCCCGAACCAGCCGGTCAAAATGTTCCTCGGTCACTTCTGCTCCTTCCGGGTCGCTGCGGTCAGCACGTCGAGTACATGTCCAGGCGGCCCCAGGTCGTCACCGACCAGCTCGCGCAACCTGGCTCGCGCACGCGACAGCCGTGTCCGCACCACGGCGGGACCCACCCCCAGGACCGCCGCCACCTCGCGCGGCTGCAAGCCCTCCCACACGGTGAGCATCAACACCTCCCGGTCCAGCTCACCCAGACCCGCCAACGCCGCCCGGACAGCGAGCCGCTCAGGCACCTCACTGCCCGGATCGGCGGCCACCACGACGGCGATCTGCTCACGTAGCCGTTCACCCAGCCGCTGCCGGCGAACGCCGCCCCGGTGATGATTGGCCAACACCCGCCGGGCCACGCCGTACAGCCACAGCCGAGCTTCACCGTCGGCCGGAATGTCATGCCTGCGCCGCCAGGCGACCAGGAAGGTCTCCGCGACGACGTCGGCCCCGTCCTCGGGATGCGCCACGCGCCGCAGCGCGTACGCCAACAACGGCTCGAAGTGCTCAAGGTAGACGCGCCGGAAGCGGTCCTCGTAGTACTCAATGCCGGAGCTCACACCCACTCCATGTCCGGTGCGGCCCCAACCGTGACAGCCCCTCGAAACCCACCTCGCAACGCTCGGCCCCAGCAGCGGCCGGCACAGCCGACAACCACCCACGGCGCTCCCTCAGCGGAATCCTCAACCCGGGAACACCACACACCGCCGACGACTAGCGTCCACCACCATGAGACACCCGCGGCCCGCTCCCAACACGGGCCCCGGCGACCGGGTCACACTCGACGAGGTCTTCTTCGACGTCGTCTTCGTCCTCACCGTCACCCAACTGGCCCACGCCCTCGAAACCCACCTCAACTGGGCCGGTTTCGGCAGCAGCGCCCTGATCCTCGGCCTGCTCTGGTACCTCTACACCGGCTACGCCTGGCTCAACAACCGCCTACCACCGCGACAGAACACCACCAGGCTGCTGCTCTTCGCCGGCATGGCAGGCTTCCTCATCAGCGCCGTCGCCCTACCCGACGCCCTCACCGGCGGCGGCGCGCTCTTCGCCATCGGCTACCTCATCGTCGTCGCCGTCCACCTCAGCCTCTTTCTGCACACCAACGCCCGCAGCGGCGCACTGCGACTCGCCCCCTACAACATCGGCGCCGCGCTCCTCGTCCTCGCTGCCGCCGCGTTCACCGGCCCCGCCGTACCCGCACTCTGGGCCGCCGCCGTCGTCACCCAGTCCGTCCTGCCCTACCTGCTCCCCCGCCGCCTGTCCTGGACCGGCGTACCCGAGGCCTTCCACCTGCGCCCCGGGCACTTCGTCGAACGACACGGACTGCTCGTCATCATCGCCCTCGGCGAATCCGTCGTCACCATCGGCATGGGCGTACCCGCCGACCAGCTCACCGCCGCAACGGCCACCGCGATCGTGCTCGCCCTCGCCGTACCCGTCGCTCTGTGGTGGACCTACGTCGCCGACACCCGACCCGCCACCGCGGCCCTGGCCGCCGCCAGCCCCGCCGCCCGCAGCCAGATGGCCGCCCGCACCTACGTGTTCCTGCACTTCCTGCTGCTGCTCGGCGTCATCGCGACAGTCGCCGGTCTCCACTCTGCCGTCGCCCGACCCGACGAACCGGGCACGGTCGGCGCCGCTCTCGCCCTCGGCGGTGGCGTCGCGCTCTACCTCGTCGGCATCGCCGCCGTACGCCGCGCCCTACGCCTGCCCATCCCCCCGGCCCGACTCGCCGCCGCGGCGGCGGCACTGGCCACCGTCGCCATCGGCGTCACCCTGCCAGCGACCGTCCAGCTCGTCACCACCATCGCCATCCTGGTGCTGATGCTGGTGACAAACGCCCGGCGGGCCACCCACCGCGCTGACGACGAGAGGGCATCCCTCGAAGCGGAACGAGCGTAAGGCCCCGGTTGCCCGGGCCGGCTCAACCCTCGACCGGCACCTCGGACACCGGCGCCGACACCAGCCCTCGCTGTCGCAAATCGGCCAGGATGTGCGGCAGCCAGTCAGGCGCTGATACCCGCTAGCACCAGATCGGCGACCCGACCGATCACCCGGGCACTCGTCGCCGCCGGCAACCGCCGTAGCGACGCGATGGCCAGCAGGCCGGCGCGGACGTCGTCCACGTCGACGCCGCCGCGCAGCACACCCGCCGCCCGGGCCCGCACCACCAGCACGTTCAACGCCTGCGCGTGCTCCCGCCGCTCCCGCTGAAACGCCGCACCCACCTCACCCGGCCCCAACAACGCCTCGTTGAGCGCCCGATCATGGATCTGCCGCTCAGCGAACTCGCGCACCACCCCCGACAGCGCCCGCCACGGGTCCGGATCGTCGAGCGCGCGGCGCATCTGCACACCGCAGTCGTCCACCCGCTCGGCCAGGACCGTCGCCACCAACTCCGTACGCGTCGGAAAATGCCGGTACAGGGTCGCCACACCCACCCCCGCCCGTCGCGCCACCTCCCGCATGGGCACCTCGAGCCCCGCCGACGCGAACGCCTCCCGTGCCGCCGCCACCACCCGATCACGGTTGAACCGGGCATCGGCACGCTGCATCTGAGACATCCCCGACCAACCACCCTCTCACTTGACCCCGCAGCGGAACGCCTGCTCCGTTTCCCGCCTACGGTACGACTACCACCCCGTCAACCAGGCAGAGGAGCCCCTGATGTTCGCCGTGCAGTACGACCGGTTCGGCGGTCCCGAGGTACTCCACCTCGGCAGCACCGACGCGCCACAGCCCCGGGCCGGCCAGATCCGCATCCGCGTCCAAGCCGCCGGTGTCTCCCCCGTCGACATCGGCCTGCGCTCCGGCCGCACCCCGATGAGCGCCCAACTGCCGTTGCCGCACATCCCCGGCGTCGACGCGGCCGGCATCGTCGACGAGATCGGCGACGACGTCGACGGGGTCACCCTCGGCGAGCATGTCTTCGGCATCGTCGAGCTGGCCAGACTCGGCGGCGCGAGCGCACAGTCCGCGGTACTACAGCTCTGGGCGCACAAACCCAGCGCCATGCCGTGGGCCCAGGCGGGCGCGGCGGGCACCAGCATCGAGACCGCCACCCGGGCCCTCGACCTGCTGCACCTACGGCCCGGGATGACGCTCCTCGTCGACGGCGCCGCCGGTGGCGTCGGCAGCACCGCCGTCCAACTCGCCGCCGCCCGCGGAGTCCATGTCATCGGCACCGCCCGCGCCGACAACCACGACTTCCTCCGCCAGCTCGGGACGACACCGGTCACCTACGGCCCCGACCTCACCAACCGCCTCGACGCCCTGGGTGTGACCCGGATCGACCGCGCCCTCGACGTAGCCGGCGCCGGGTCCCTGACCGAACTGCTCCACCTCACCGGCGACCCGACAGCGGTGCTCACCCTGGCGGACTTCACCGCGCCCACCCACGGCGTCCGCCTGTCCATGGGGCAACTAGCCGGCGAACCCGACGGCCGCCACGGCCTGCCCGCCGCAGCCGAACTGTTCACCGAGGGCCGCTTCAGGGTGCCAATCCAAGCGACCTTCCCGCTTGAGAAGGCGGCCGACGCGCACCACACGGCCGAGCACGGATCCCGCCGCGGAAAAATCGTCATGACCGTCGACGACGTGCAGGAGAGCTGAGCCTCAGCCCCCGGCAAGCACCTCGGACAACGGTGCCGGAACCAGCCCTCGCTCCCGCAACCCCGCCAGAATGTGCGGCAGCGCCTCATCGGTCATCGCCGCGTTCGCCTCGGTCACATGCATGATCACCACCGAGCCGGGGCGAACGTGGTCCAACACCGCCCGTACCAACGGCTTCCACGCCGTCGCGAACGGATCGCCACTGACCACGTCCCCGTCGACAACAGTCACGCCCAGCGGCGCCAAGGCGTCCAACGCCGCCGCGTCGTGGCACAACCCGGGAAACCGGAAGTACCGGGTCTGCCGACCGCCGTACGGCGCGATCACCTCGAACGTCTTCGCCACATCGCCGGCCAGCTCGTCGACCGGCAACCGGGGCAGGTCATAACAGTCCGCCGTGAACGCCGCGTGCCCGTAGGTGTGGTTGGCCAACTCGAAGCGCGGGTTGCCGGCGATCCGCCGGGTCACGTCCGGATATCGCTGCACCCACTTGCCGGTCAGGAAGAACGTCGCCGGCACCTGCTCCCGCTCCAGCAGGTCGAGGATGCGCAGGTTCGCGTACGACTTCACCCGGCCGGCCCGCAGGCTGGCCAACATCCCGTCGGTCATGTCCGCGTCGAAGGTCAGCGCGACCTTGGCGCCGCTGCGCGGCCCGTGATCCACCACCCGCGCCCTGGTCCCGATGGGCGTCGCGCCCGGCACCGTGGCAACCACCACCGGCGGCGACGAGACGCTGGCCGACGGCGCACCGGCCGGGGTGGACGAGGCCGACGACCCGACGAAGACGGGCCGGTCCGGCGGCGGCACCCGGGACGCCGTACACGCGGCACCACCGACAACGGCCACCGCCGCGAGTACGCCACACCACAACGGACGAAGCCGACCCCGAATCACGCCGCCGATCATCCCAAACGCGAGCCACCCTCACTGCCCCGCCCGCGCCCGATGCTTCGCCGATCTTGCACTTACGGTCGTCGGATTGAGCGGGATGCCCCAAATGCCGCAACAGAAAGTGCAAGATCGGCGAGGCGTGAGGGCTGGGAAGGCCCTGGGAGCGTCGATCATGGGGTTGTGGTGCCGGGTTTGGGTAGTCAAGGGTGCTTGGTCCCCCACCACAACTCCATGATCGACGGAGCAGGGGAGCCAAGACAGGAACCGCAGCGCGACGGGTCCCCGGGCGACGGTGCGCCCGGGGACCCGTGGACCGCTCAGGTCACTTCGTGAAGGAGTCCTTCACGTTGCGGCCAGCGTCCTTAACGTTCTGACCGGCCTGCTTGGCGCGCGCGTCGCTCTGCTGGCTGGCGCCCTCGCCACGCATCTGCTCGTTGTCGGTCATGTCGCCGACGCGCTCCCTCGCGGCGCCGGCCATCTGCTCAACCTTGTTCTTCGCCTTCTCGGTGAAGCTCATCGCGCCTCCTCGGTCTGGCGGTTGTCCTGGCTCGCTTGCCCGGTCTCCGGGTGCCGAAACCGGCAGTGCCGGTCGGCACACCCGCTAAAGCATCCTAGGAAGATAGGTAGTGGGAGGTCGGCTGTCGGCACCGACCCACGATGGTTAACTGACCGCATGGGAGAGCTCCTGCTGATCCGGCACGGCGAGACCACCTGGAGCGCCAGCCTGCGGCACACCTCGTACACCGACCTGGAGCTGACCCCCGACGGCGAGCGACAGGCCCGCACCCTGGCGGCCTTCCTCGCCGGCCGGCGCTTCGTCACAGTGCTGACCAGCCCCCGCTCCCGGGCGCTGCGCACCGCGCAGCTGGCCGGGCTCACCGTCGACGCCGTCGACGAGAACCTCAGCGAGTGGAACTACGGCGAGTACGAAGGTCGCACCACAGTCGACATCCACGACGACGATCCGCACTGGAACATCTGGACCGACGGCTGCCCCGGCGGGGAGTCCCCCGCAGAGGTGGGCGAACGGCTCGACCGGGTGCTGGCCCGCGTCACCCCGCTGCTCGACCGGGGCACCGTGGCGCTGGTCGGGCACGCGCACAGCCTGCGGGTGCTCGGTGCCCGCTGGATCGGCCTGCCCCCGTCCGCCGGTGGGCGGCTACGCCTGGACACCGCCACTGTCAGCGCGCTCGGTCACGAACACGGCCGGCAGGTCATCCTGCGGTGGAACCAGCCGGCTCCTCCGGCACCCGGGACCGCGACCGACTCGGTGCCGCAGAGCTGATCTTCGGCGGCCGGTTCTCGTACGGCGTGGACAACACCACTGTCGTCCGGGTCGTGACGTTCGCCGAGGTGCGGATCTCCTGCAGCACCCGCTCCAGGTCTGTGGGGCTGGCCACCCGCACCAGCAGCAGGTAGAAGTCCTCCCCCGCCACCGAGTAGCAGGAGTCGATCTCCGGCAGGTGGGCCAGCCTCTCCGGGGCGTCGTCCGGCTGCGACGGATCGAACGGCCGGATCGCCACGAACGCGGTGAGCGGCAGGTCCAGCGCCTCGAACGACACCCGGGCGGCGTACCCCTTGATCACCCCGCGCTGCTCCAGCCGACGGACCCGCTGGTGCACGGCGGACACCGACAGCCCCACCCGCTCGGCCAGGTCGGTGTACGACAGACGGCCGTCGGCGGTCAGCGCGGCGACGATAGCGCGGTCGATCTCCTCCACGGCGTGCAACCTACCGGGAAAACCGTCGCACGGCGACGAGGTACCCGAGTGGCGGACCGCGGTGGGCCGTGACGCACCCACCGCAGCCCCACCACCACGTACCGTTGTCAGCTCTTGGCGAGTGCCCGGGAGATCACCATCCGCTGGATCTGGTTGGTGCCCTCGACGATCTGCAGCACCTTCGCCTCACGCATGTACCGCTCCACCGGGTGGTCGGCCACGTAACCCGCACCGCCGAGCACCTGCACCGCGTCGGTGGTCACCCGCATCGCCATATCGGTGGCGAACAGCTTCGCCTTGGCCGCCTCGATGGCGTACGGCCGGCCGGCGTCACGCAGCCGGGCCGCCGCCAGGGTCAGCGCGCGGGCAGCGGAGATCTGGGTGGCCGCGTCGGCGAGGAGGAACCCCAGCCCCTGGAAGTCGATGATGGAACGCCCGAACTGCTGCCGCTCCCGGGCGTAGGAGACCGCGTAGTCCAGGGCGGCCTGGGCCAGCCCGACCGCGCACGCCGCGATGCCCAGCCGGCCGGAGTCCAGCGCGGACATCGCGATGGTGAAGCCCATCCCCTCGCCGCCGATCAACCGGTCGGCCGGCACCCGGGCCTCGTCAAAGGCGATCTGCGCGACCGGGGAGGCGCGCAGCCCCATCGTCCGCTCGGCCGCCTGCGGGGTGATGCCGGCCGTGCCCGCGTCGGCGAGCAGACAGGAGATCCCCTTCGGACCGGGCCCGCCGGTGCGGCAGAAGACGTTGTAGAAGTCGGCGGTGCGTGCGTGGGTGATCCACGCCTTGGTGCCGGAGACCAGGTACGCGTCACCGTCGCGATCCGCCCGGGTGGTCAGCGCCGCCGCGTCCGAGCCACCTTGCGGCTCGGAGAGGCAGTACGCGCCCAGCAACTCGCCGCCGAGCATGTCCGGCAGCAGCTTGCGCTGCTCGTCGCTGCCGAACGCCGCCACCGGGTAGCAGGACAGGGTGTGCACGCTGACCGCCTCGGCGACAGCGAGCCAGCGGCTGGCCAGGATCTCCAGGACCTGCAGGTACACCTCGTACGGCTGGGCCGCGCCGCCGTACTCCTCGGGGTAGGGCAGGCCGAGCAGGCCGGCGCGGCCCAGCGTGCGCAGCACCTCGCGGGGGAACTCGGCGCGTTCCTCGAAGGCCGCGGCCTTCGGCGCGAGCTCCCCGTCGGCGAGCTCGGTGGCGAGACCCAGCAGGTCGTGGGCCTCGTCGGTGGGGAGGATCCGGTCGACAGTCATAGCGCGATGAGCTCCGTGGGGGTGGTGTTGAGCCGTTGCACGCCGTCCGTTGTGCAGACGACGATGTCCTCGATGCGGGCGCCGTGCCGGCCCGCCAGGTAGATGCCCGGTTCGATGGAGAACGCCATGCCGGCGTCGAGGGGTCGGTCGTTGCCGGCCACCAGGTACGGCTCCTCGTGCCCGTCCAGACCGATGCCGTGACCGGTGCGGTGCAGGAACGCGGGACCGTAGCCGGCGGCGGCGATCGGCGCGCGGGCCTCGGCGTCGGCCGCCGCGGCGGTGATCCCGGGCCGCACCGCCTCGACCGCGGCGCGTTGGGCGTCGCGCAGCACGGCGTAGTAGTCCAGGAAGTCGGCCGGTGCCGACCCGCCCGCCAGGTAGGTGCGGGTGCAGTCCGAGCGGTAGCCCGACGCCATCGTGCCGCCGATGTCGACCACCACCGGCTCGCCGACGCCGATCGGCCGGTCGGAGGTGCCGTGGTGCGGGCTGGCCCCGTTGGGTCCGGCCGCCACGATGACGAAGTCGACAGTGACGTGTCCGGCGGCGCGGATCGCCGCGGCGATGTCGGTGGCGACCTCGACCTCGGTGCGACCGGGGCGCAGCCACTCGCCCATCCGCAGGTGCACCTCGTCGATCGCCGCGCCGGCCTCGGCGAGCGCCGCGATCTCCGCCGGGGACTTGCGGATCCGCAGCTCGCGCAGGACCTCCCCGGCGAGCCGTTGCGCGGCGTCGGGCAGCGCCGCGCGCAGGCCGAGGACCTGCTCGGCCCACATCCGGTCGGCGAGCCCGACCGACGCGACCGGGCCGTCGAGGGCGGCGACGACCAGGGGGTACGGGTCGGTGCCGTCGACGTGGTCGACGATGCGTACGCCGGTGTTCGGGGCGGCCTCCGCCGCGGGACGTTCCAATCTCGGCACGATCAGCGTCGGCTCACCTTCGGCGGGCAGCACCAGGCAGGTCAGCCGCTCCCCCGCGTGGGCGTCGTACCCGGTCAGATACCGCAGGTCGGAGCCGGGTGTGAGCAGCAGTGCGTCCAGGCCGGCGGCGGCCGTCGCTCGCTGCGCGGCGGTCAACCGATCCGGCGGATACAGCTCGTCGATTCCCACCCCGCCAGCTTAACGGTCGTTTGGGCAAACCCCCTATCGGCACCGGGTGACCGGAAATCCATAGGTGTTGATTGACTCAGACAGTTAACACTCTTTAAGATTTGGCTGCCTCGAGGCCCACCCGTCCCTGCGTCCCCGCACCGCCCGCCCGCGACAACCCTGCGCGGGCGGGTGTCGTCCCCCGCCCACGGGAAGGCCCCCGATGTCCTCACCACTGCGCCGCGTCCTCGCCGCCGGCCTGCTCGCGCTGGCTACCGCCGGCGCCACCCTCACCGTCATTCCCACCGCCGCGCAGGCAGTGGTGCTGCCGAACAACTTCAAGAGCGTCGGCTACATGCCCTCCTGGGCCGGCAACATCAACACGATCCAGTACAACAAGCTCACCCACATCAACTACGCCTTCGTCCTGCCCAACAGCAACGGCACCCTGCAAGGGGTGGACGGGGCCCGGCTCTCCTCGCTGGTCTCGCAGGGGCACGCCAACAACGTCAAGGTCTCCATCGCCGTCGGCGGCTGGAACGACGGCAACGACTCCGCCTTCGAGGCGCTCGCCGCCAACACCACCAGCCGCACGAACTTCGTCAACAACCTGATCAACTTCGTCAACCAGTACAACCTCGACGGCGTCGACATGGACTGGGAGTACCCCGACCCGGGCGCCTCGGCCAACAACTACACGGCGCTCATGACGCAACTCGGCAGCGCCCTGCACAGCCGCGGCAAGCTGCTCACCGCCGCCGTGGTCAGCGAGGGCGGCAGCGTCCAGGGCGTCCAGACGGCCGTGTTCAACCAGGTCGACTGGCTCAACATCATGGCGTACGACGGCGGCAGCCCGCACGCCAACTACGACTGGTCGATCAACGCCATCAACGGATGGAAGGCCCGCGGCCTGCCGGCCAGCAAGGCCGTCCTCGGCATCCCGTTCTACAGCCGCCCCGTCTACTACAACTACTCGTACCTGGTCGGGCTCGACCCGGCGAACGCCAACCGGGACTGCGCCACCATCAACGGGTCCCAGCAGTGCTGGAACGGCATTCCGACAGTGAAGCGCAAGACGCAGTGGGCCCTCGCGAACGCCGGCGGCGTGATGAACTGGGAGCTGTCGCAGGACACCAGCGGCTCGACCTCACTGCTCAGCGCCATGTACGACACCATCATGGGCGGCACCACCCCGCCGCCGACCGGACGCACCGGCCGGATCACCGGCATCGGTGGCAAGTGCGTCGACGTGGCCTCGGCCAGCACCGCCAACGGCGCCGCCATCCAGATCTGGACCTGCAACGGCACCAACGCGCAGACCTGGACGGTCGCCAGCGACAGCACGCTGCGCGCCCTCGGCAAGTGCGCCGACATCACCAGCGGGTCCACCGCCAACGGCGCGAAGGTCCAGCTCTGGGACTGCAACGGCAGCGGCGCCCAGGTCTGGCAGGCGCAGTCCAACGGGACGCTGCGCAACCCGCAGTCGAACAAGTGCCTCGACGTCACCGACAACACCTCCGCCGACGGCGCCCGGCTGCAGATCTGGGACTGCTTCGCCGGCGCCAACCAGCGCTGGACGCTCCCGGCCTGACGCCGCGCGCGCAGGGTCCCCGGACCAGCCCGGCTCGCAGGGCCCCCGGTCGGCGCGTAGGCGTCAGCCGGGGGCCCCGGCGTGCTCAGCGACCAGGTCGAGCATCTCCTGCACCGACCCGGCCGGGTCGGTTACCGGGAACTGCACGGCCCGCACCACCGCCGTCGGGTCGACCAACAGGGTCAGCCGCTTGAACCGGGTCACCCCGCCCGCGCGGAACACCGGCAGCAGCAGCCCCGCTCCGAGCCGCCCGTCCTGGTCGGACAGCAACGGGAAGGGCAGTTCGGCGTACGCGGCGAAGTCGGCGAGCTGGTCGGGCCGCTGGGTACTGATCCCGTAAACCCGGACACCAGCGGTCACGAAGTCCGGATGACGCTTGGCGTAGGTGGCCGACTCCAGTGTGCAACCCCGGGCGCCGGGAATCTCCGCCCAGCCGGGCGGATGGCCCTGCATCCCCGGCGCGTAGGCCCCGGGGAACAGGTAGAGGACCGTCCACCCGTCCGTCGCGGTCACCGCCACCGGATGCCCGTCAGCGGCGGGCAGGACGACGTCGGGCAACCGCCGACCCACCAGGTCGCGCACCCGGCGCGCCTCGGCTGAGTCGGCGTCGGCCGTGGCGGTCACGTCACCGTCACCCATCAGATGCCTCGTTCCCCAGTCCTGCAACGCGATCAGCACCGGCAACAGCCCCTCGCCCTTCCGGGTGAGCAGGTAGTCGTACCGCGGTGGGTGTCGCGAGTACGGCCGGCGCTCCAACACGCCGTGCTCGACCAGCGCGCCGAGGCGTTCGGTCAGCGCGCGTCGGCTGACGCCCAGCTCCCGTTGCAGCGCGTCGAAACGGGTCGTCCCGCCAGCGACGTCACGCACGATGAGGAACGTCCACCAGTCCCCCAGTACGCCGAGCGCCTGCGCGATGCCGCAGTCCGCATCGGCAAGATCTTCTCGCCGCACCCGCTACCTCCGTTACCCCGTTCCGACTATAGTCCGTCTCAGATCGGAACGGACTGGTTCGGCGAACGGGGGACGGCGACGCGCACGTCGACGAACGGGCCGGGTGTTCTGGCGCTGGCGGGCCGCCGGCACGACCAGCACGGTCGGGTCGGCGGTGCGCGCGGTCGCACTGCCCCTGACCGCGCGCACCGTCCTGGGCGCGTCCGCGTACCAGCCCGCACTGTCGTTTCCCGGGCCGGGGCCTCCCCTGCGGCCCTAGCCTGGGACCGGGCGCCCGTGCGGGCGACCTGACCGGGAGGACCGACGTGGCAGGGAACCAGACGAACCGGGCGGCGACCCGCCGTCGCCGCCAACTGTGGGCCGGAGTCCTCGCGCTCGTCGGCCTGGTCCTGCTCGTCATCGGCGTCACCGTCGCCGACGGCATCGCGGCCTGGGTCGAGGTGGTGGTCGCGATCCTGCTGCTGGTGACCAGCTACGTCGTGCAGCACCTGGCCCGCCGGGACACCGTCTACCAGCCCGACGAGCGACGCTGACACCACCACCAGCGGCCGGGCGTACCCCAGATCGTCGGACGGTTGTGCCAGGCTGTCCGGCGTGGCACACCGACCCCCGATCCTGCTGATCGACTCAGCCAGCCTCTACTTCCGGGCCTACTTCGGCATCCCGGAGTCCGCCGCCAGGGCCGAGGACGGCACCCCGGTCAACGCGGTGCGCGGCTTCCTCGACATGCTCGCCACCCTGATCCGGGTGCGGGGCGCCGATCGGATGATCTGCGCACTGGACTACGACTGGCGCCCGGCCTGGCGGGTCGACCTGCTGCCGTCGTACAAGGCGCACCGGGTCGCCCCGCAGGGCGGCGAGATCGTTCCGGACACCCTCTCCCCGCAGGTGCCGATGATCCTGGAGGTGCTGACCGCGGTGGGCATCACCGCTGTCGGCGCGACCGGCTACGAGGCGGACGACGTGCTCGGCACCCTCTCGGTGACCCAGCCCGGCCCGATCGAGGTGGTCTCCGGCGACCGCGACCTGTTCCAACTCGTCGACGACGCCCGACCGGTCCGACTGCTCTACGTCGGGCGCGGCGTCGCCAAGCTCGACGACTGCGACGACGCCGCCGTGCGGGCCCGCTACGGCGTGCCCGCCGACCGGTACGCCGACTTCGCCGCGCTGCGCGGCGACCCGAGTGACGGGTTGCCCGGGGTGGCCGGCGTCGGCGACAAGACCGCCGCCCGGCTGATCGAGCGGTACGGCAGCATCGCCGGCATCCTGGCCGCGCTCGACGACTCCGACTCGTCCTTCGCACCGGGCCTGCGCGCCAAGCTGGTCGCGGCCCGCGACTACCTGGGCGTCGCGCCGACGGTGGTCCGGGTCGCCCTGGACGTGCCCCTGCCGGAGCTGCCCACCGCGCTGCCGAGCGCGCCGGCCGACCCGGACCGGCTGCTCGAGCTCGCCCAACGATGGAACCTGGCCGGCTCGGCCCGCCGCCTGGTCGACGCCCTCGCCGCCCCGCGCGGCGGCGAAAAGCCGTCGACATCCCCGCAGGCGGGGTGACCGCCCGGCACGACCCGGTTGGGGGACGAGCGGGTGAACGCGGGTTCCCGCGCTCCCCCGCTCGTTACCGTCCGTGAAGGTGGGCCGGACAGGTCCATCGAGTCGAGCGGTTCCGCAGGAGTAACCCGTGCACCTCCCCGCGCCGGAGCCCGGATCGCCACGGGCCATCGGTCCGCCGGTGCGCGATCCAGAGGGCCCGCGCCGGGTCACCCTCCTCGAACTCTTCTTCGACCTGGTGTACGTGGTCGCCCTGGCGCTCATCTCGCGGGGACTGGCCGAACGACTCGACTGGCACCGGGCCGCCGAGGCACTGATCATGCTGGCCGCCGTCTGGTGGACCTGGGCGATCACCACGCTGGTCACCGACCTGTACGACCCGGAACGCACCGAGATCAAGCTGCTGATCAGCGCCGTCATGTTCGGCGCGCTGCTGATGACCACGGCGATCCCGGAGGCGTTCAACAACCGAGGGCTCGTCTTCGGCGGCACCTACGTGGCGATCCACCTGGGGCGTGGGCTGTTCCTGATGCCGGCGGTACGCCGCGAACCACAGACCCAGCGTCGGGCCGCCCGCATCTTCGTCTGGTTCGTGGTGTCGGCGATCCCGTGGCTCATCGGCGCATTCGTCAGCGGAGACGCCCGGATCGTGTGCTGGGCCATCGCGCTCGCCATCGACTACCTCGGCTTCCGACTCGCGTACCCGGTGCCGGGTCTCGGGGTGGTGCCCGAGAAGCAGCGCAACGTCACCGCGGAGCATCTCTCCGAGCGCTACCAGCAGTTCTTCATCATCGCGCTCGGCGACGCCATCCTGACTATCGGCACCATGTTCAGCATGGAGCACACCGAGGCCGAGAACATCGGGGCCTTCGCTGTGGCGTTCCTGACCACGCTGCTGCTCTGGCGGATCTACGTGCACAAGTCCGGCGAGCTGCTGCCGACCGCCATCAAGGCGGCGGAGTCGCCCAGCAAGTTCCTGTTCAGCGCGCCGTACACCCATCTGTTGATGATTTCCGGCGTGGTCACCACGGCGGCCGGCTTCCACCTGGTGCTGCACGAGCCGACCGGACGGACACCGCCGGCCTGGCTGGCGGTGATCCTCGGCGGCCCGGCGCTGTTCCTGGCCGGCCGGGCCTCGTTCGAGTACGAGGTCTTCAGCCGGGTGTCGTGGTCCCGACCCGGCGGGGTGCTGGCGCTGCTGACCATCGCCCCCGGCCTGCTGTACCTGCCGCCGGTGTTCGCCTCCCTCGGTGGGCTGCTGGTCCTGGTCGGCGTTGCCTACGCGGACTTCCGGCGTAGCCGCGGCAAGCCGCCGGAGGCCCCGTCACCGCCGCACTGAGCCGCCCGCCAGCTACACCAGCGCCCCGGCGTACCCCCGGACCTGCAGTCGTTCCCGGGCACCTCCGGCCAGGCGCACCTGCAGGCCGAGCGGCGCGGCGGCGCGGCGGACGTCGTCCACGTGCAGCGATCCGTGCCGGTCCACGGTGAGCACCGGCGGTTCTTCGAGGTCACCCTCCGGCGCGTGGAACGAGAGCAGGGTGACCGAGGTGGTGAGGTAGCCCGGGTACGCGGCGCGGGCGGCTGCCTCGTCCCGGTGGACCAGCACCACCAGATCGTCGAGGTGGGCGAAGTCGGCGGCGAGGGCGCCCGCCTTCCAGTGCGCCGGTTCCTCCGCCGCGCCGGTGAGATGCCGGGAGCGGTTCGCCGAGGTGATGTAGAGGTGATCCGTCCCGGTCTCGGCGAGCGCCCGCTCGAAGAAGGCGTTGGAGGGGCAGGTCAGCCCTGGTGCGATCACCTGGGTGGTCCTCATCCCCTGGTCGATCTGCGTGAAATGGTCGGGGAGCCGGTCGGCGGCCGGCCCACGGAAGCCGAACGGCCCGGCCCCGTAGAGGGCGTCCATCAGCGCCCGCACCCGACCGACCGGCAACCGCGGCGAGATCCGCGTCCAGTCGAACATCCCGGGGATCCGGCCGATCACCGTGGTGATGCTGCCGACCTGGTGGGCCGGTCGACCCTTGGCCAGGTTGACCCGGCGTACGGTGGCCGCGTCGGGGCGCGTCACGATGGCGTAGAAGTTGGCGAACGCCGCCGCGACGATCGCGCCGCCAGCAAGCGCGCGGGCCGCGACCGCGACGTCTTCGGGGCGGTCGATGTAGAGGGGCGGTGTCGGGGCGTCCATGAGTCCTCCTCGGCGGGGCCGTGAGGCAGTTCTACGTCCACTCACCCGGATGACGGCGAGGTCGGTCGCCGATCCGATAGCCGACAGGCGCTACCCGGTGCGGGCGGCGGATGCCCGGGCGGTACACAACGGCGGCCGGCATCGGCCGGATGGGGGATCCGGCGGGGGTCCTAGCACGCAACCGTTAGCCGCGCGACCTGATTGGGTACAACGGCTGCACCTCAGATCCACCACATACCTCAGGAGGCAGCGATGCGCGGCACCTCGATTCTCGGAGTCATCGTCGTGATCTGGTTGGTGATCGGCGCCATCGCCGGTGGCCAGCGCGGTTACTACAGCGGCGACGACACCAACTGCGCCGAGGCCGGCACCATCCTGGTCACCGTCGTGGCCGGGCCGTTGAACTACATCGGCGCCAACCCGAAGGTCGACTGCAAGCTGCCCGAGCCTTCCAAGTAGGCAACAGACGTAGACCGGCCCGTGCCCCCGCAGTGGGGCGCGGGCCGGTGCAGTTTTCGGCGAGGTCGCACCGGAGCACTAGCCCGACTCCTCCCCCGACCGTCGAACGGTCGACCGGTCGCGTCCCCAGGCGGCCAGCGGCTCGAGGGCGTCGTTGAGGCGCGTGCCGTCCTCGGTCAACGAGTACTCGACGCGGGGCGGCACCTCGTCGTGGGAGACGCGGCGTACGATGCCGTCCGCCTCCATCTCCCGCAGGTGGGAGGCCAGCACCTTCTCGGTGACCCCCGGAAGCAGTCGACGCAGCTCGCCGAAGCGACGTAGGGGGTGCTCGTGAAGCGCCCAGAGGATCAGCACCTTCCACTTGCCGCCGATCACCTCCATCGCGGTGTCGATACCGCAGGCGTGTCCGTCCGCGGTGCCCGGCCGGTTCACCGTCGCCATGCCCACCCCTCCGACCTGCTCGCTCACCCCCGGGTAACCACGCACTCCGAAGTGCGTACTTGATCACCTGGTGGGCGATGACCAGCCTAATCGGCATGGAACCGAACACTGTGGAGAAGCCGTCCGTCACGATGCTGGGACTCGGCGCGATGGGTACCGCACTGGCCCGCGCCTGGCTTGCCGCCGGCCACCCGCTCACCGTCTGGAACCGCACCCCGGCCCGCGCCGCCGCGCTCGCGCCCGAAGGGGCAAGGGTCGCGGACAGCGCTGCTCAGGCGGTCGCGGCGAGCACCCTGGTCGTCGTGTGCCTGCTGGACGACAGCTCGGTCGAGGAGGTGCTGGCCGGTGTGGACCTGACCGGCCGGGATCTGGTCAACCTGACCACCAGCACCCCGGCCCAGGCCCGCGCCCGCGCGGCCTGGGCACGCCGACACGGCGCGCGTTACCTGGACGGTGGCATCATGGCCGTCCCGCCGATGGTTGGCGTTCCGGAGGCCGGCGGCTACGTCTTCTACAGCGGCTCGCGAGCGCTCTTCGAACGGCACCGCACGACGCTGGGCGTCCCGGTCGGCACCACCTACGTGGGCGAGGACGCGGGCTTCGCGGCCCTGCACGACGTGGCTCTCCTCAGCGCCATGTACGGGATGTTCGCCGGGACCGCGCACGCCTTCGCCCTGATCCGTCGGGAGGACATCGACCCGACGGCGCTCGCCCCACTGCTCGCCGACTGGCTCGTCGCGATGATCCCGACGGTTCGGCAGACCGCCGACCAACTGCGCAGCGGGAACTACACCGACGGAGTCGTCTCCCCTCTCGCCATGCAGGTGGCGGGCACGCCGACCTTTCTGCGCACCGCCGAGCAGCAGGGCGTCAGCCCCGAACTGCTCCGCCCCTACTTCGACCTGATGCGCCGCCGCCTGGCGGAGGGAGGTGGTGCGGAGGACCTGACGGGCGTCATCGATCTGCTGGTGCGCTGACGGGGTGCGGTGGCTGGAGGCGGTGCTTGGTGCTTGCGGTCGGCCACCGCACACCGCCTATGGCATCCTAGGAGGCTGGTTTGCAGTCCTGCGGCGTTTGTCCACGCCGGGGCCGGGAACGGCCGATGCCTCAGTCAGCGAACGGGATCGGGAGTGTGGGCATGCAGATCGGCTACAAGCTGGCCGCAGAGGGGTACGGCCCGCAGGAGATCATCCGCCAGGCCGTCCTTGCCGAACGGGCGGGCTTCGACTTCGTCGAGATGAGCGACCACTTCCACCCGTGGCTGGACGCGCAGGGGCACTCGTCCTTCACCTGGAGCGTGCTCGGCGCCATCGCGGCCAGGACCAGCACCCTGCGCCTGGCCACCGGGGTCACCTGCCCGACCGTCCGCTACCACCCGGCGATCATCGCGCAGGCCGCAGCGACCATGGCGCTGATCTCCGACGGTCGGTTCACCCTCGGAGTGGGCGCCGGCGAGCGGCTCAACGAGCACGTGGTCGGGCAGGGCTTCCCCAGCGTTCGAGGGAGACACGAGCGACTACGCGAGGCGCTGGAGATCATCCGGCTGCTCTGGCAGGGCGGCTACCAGTCGTACGAGGGCCGGCACCTGCACCTGGAGGACGCCCGCATCTTCGATCTGCCGGACACCCTGCCCGTGATCGCGGTGGCGGCCAGCGGTGAGGTGTCGGCACGGCTCGCCGCCGAGTTGGGCGACGGCCTGTTCGCCACCGAGCCGGACGCGTCGATCGTCGAACACTACCGACGCGCCAAGGGTTCGGGCCCGCGCTACGCCGAGGTGCCACTGGCCTGGGCCACCGACGAGCAACAGGCGGTGCAGGCGGTGTTGCAGACGAGCCGATGGATGGTCACCGGTTGGAAGGTGATGAGCGAACTGCCGAACCCGGTCAACTTCGACGCGGCCAGCGCGTACGTCGAGGAGAAGCACATCCGGCAGCTCTTCGCCATCGGCCCGGACCCGGAACCCCACGTCACCAAGGTCCGGTCGTACGTCGAGGCCGGCTTCGACCACATCGTCCTGCAGAACGCCGGCCCCGACCCGGACGGCTTTCTCGACTTCTTCGCCGGCGACCTCTCCGGCCGCCTGCGCGCGATGGGTTGACGCGCCGTGACCCTGCGCGCGAGGGGTTAACGCCGTGACGACGCCGAACCCTCGGCGTCACGTGACGGAGCACCGCCCGTCCGGACGATCGTCCGGACGGGCGGTGCACTCGGGATGAACGCGCTCGGGATGGTGCGCGGGTCGACGCTCAGCGGAAGCAGTGGGCGATCGGCACCTGGCTGCCCTCGCAGTTGGTCGGTTCGTTCTCGACCACCACGCTCTCATCGTCGATCTTGACCTGGGCGTGCATGCCGAAGATGCCGCCGGGCTTCACCGTCGACGCGTTGTGGGTGACCTTGCTGGTGTAGATCGCCACCGAGCCCGCGTTGGCGTAGATGCCCCCGCCCTGGGACGCGGCGCCGACAGCCTCGTTACGGGTCACGTCACTGCCGCGGACCAGCAGGTTCGCCTTCTCGGCGTAGATGCCGGCTCCGAGGCCGTGGGTGGTGTTGCCTTCGATCACGCTGTCGTCGATCGGCGTGAGGCCCTTCACTGTCGAGACACCGCCCCCGTTGAGTGTGGACGTGTTGCCGCGGATGGTCATCGTGCGCATCACCAGCACCGCGTCGGAGTTGGCGGCACCGCCGCCGACCTGCGCGGTGTTGTTCAGCAGCTCGGTGTCGGAGACCTTCGTCCGGGCCGAGAAGCTGGCCAGCCCGCCACCCTGGACGGCGCTGTTCTGGGTGAAGGAGACGCTCTCCACGTCGGCGGCACCACGGTAGTTGCCCAGCCCGCCGCCGTAGGCGTTGGCGCTGTTGCGGTGGAACTCCGAGCGCTTCAGCGTCAGTACGCCGCCGTTGAGCAGGCCCCCGCCCTTGCCCGCGGCGCCGGAGGCGCTGTTGCCGACGAACGTGGAATCGGTGACCACCATGTTGCCGTCGTTGAAGATGCCGCCGCCACCCCCCTCGGGCGACAGCGAGGTGCTCTGCGTGACGGTGACCCGTTCCACCACGGCGGTGGCGCCGTGCACCACGTGCAGGCTGCCGCCCTCGATGGCCGATCGGCCGTTGTGCAGTTCCACGTCGCGCAGGGTCAGCTCGCCGCCATCACGGACGGTGAAGAAGCGGAACGCGGCGGCCTGGGCGGCCCGGGAGATGGTGGCGCCCGCGCCGTCGATCGTGATCGCCTGGTAGATCACCGGCAGGCCGGCGGTGTCGTCGGCCGGGTTGTGCGGCGGCGCGTCGGCGTCGCCGGGGGTTTCCGCGGCGTCGGCGGCCTCGCGGGCGTCCCGGATCCCGCCGTCGTACTGGTCGGTCTCGTGGAACGCCTCGGTGAGGGTGTAGCGGCACTTGGGCGCGAGGCGGAGTTCGCCGCCGCCCTCGGCGTTGGCCGTGACCAGCGCCGCCACCAGCTTCGCGGCGTCGCACGGCACCGACACCACTCCTCGCTTGCCGGTGCCGGGGGTGGTGGGACGGGCCCGCTCGGCGTCGGGGTCGGGCCGGTCGCCGGTGCGGCGGTCGTCGTCGGCTGCCGGGGTCAGCCGGGCCAGACCGGGGAGGGCGAGGGCGCGGTCGGCGGCGGCGGCCGCTCCGGCCGCTCCCACGACCAAGCTCCCCGCCAGCAAGCCGCTGGCTAAGAGCCATCGGGACCGCCGTCTGGGTTGAGTCGCGCGGTCTCCCTCTCGGTACGTGGACATCAACGGTGCCTACCTTCCTGCGTACGTGACGTGACCGCGCGCCGATTCGGGCGCGGGGGGCTCGACGAGTTCGCCGGCTACCAAACGTCACGATAGGTCCGCAATACGGACAGGAAGGTGTGAACGTGAATAGTGCCCTCTTTCATCTTTAAAACCGCCAGAGCGGCATCAGGCTCACCCGCCGACGTGGATGCCGGGTCGACGCAGCGGGTCCCGTTCGGTCCGACGGATGATCTCCCGCACCACCGGCGGGGTGTCCCCCCGGCCCAGGATGAGGTAGCGCGCCAGGTGCGCGATCGGGCTGCCCTCCGACCACTCGAAGTGCGCGTGCGGCCGGACCCCGGTGGCGTCCCGCAGGGCCAGCAGGATCGCGGCGATCGCGTTCGGCGCGGCCGGGCTGTCGGCCCGCAGCACCCGGAAGCCGCCCACCTCGATGCCGTGCACTCGCAACACCTGACTGAACTCCGACGGATCGACCACATCGATCTCCAGGAACAGCACGTCCGCGGCCCCGGGCACCGGATTCATCCCGCGCTGCGCCCGCTCCTTGAGCGTGTACTCCTTCACCGACCCCTTCTGCCGCTTGTTCGCGATCAGGTGCAGCTGCCCGTCGTGCGCCAGCGACTCGCTGATGAACCGACGGGCCGCCTCGTCGAACTCGATCCGCTCGGCGCGCAGCTCGGTGGTCCGGGTGACCCGGGAGACCAACGAGACCACGATGATGCCGAGGATGAACAGCGCGGAGATCGTGATGCCGTCCGGCTGTTCGATGACGTTCTCCAGCAGCGCGTACAGCAGCACCAGGGTCAGCACCGTGAAGCCGATCGCGGAACCCCGCCGGTGGTGACGGGCCGCGGAGATCGTCACCGCCACCGCCCCGGAGACCATCATGGCCAGGATCCCGGTGGCGTACGCCCCGGCCTGGGCGTTGACATCGGCGCGGAAAGCGATCGTGATGGCGACGCTGACGACGGTGTAGACGATCACCACGGGGCGTACCGCCCGCGCCCACTCCGGGGCCATGCCGTACGACGGCAGGTAGCGGGGCACGATGTTGATCAGCCCGGCCATCGCCGAGGCGCCGGCAAACCAGAGGATGAGCACGCTGCTCACGTCGTAGACGGTGCCGAACACCTCCCCCAGGTAGGCGTGCGCCAGGAACGCCAGCGCCCGCCCGTTCGCGCCGCCGCCCGGCCGGAACTCCTCCGCCGGAATGAGCGCCGTGGTCACAAAGGTCGTCGAGATCAGGTACACCGACATGATCAACGCGGCGGTGGTGAGCAGACGGCGCGTGTTGCGGATCCGGGCGGCGAGCCGGGCCTGCTTGTCCGGGCCGTCGGCCGCCACCAGAGGCATCATGCTGACCCCGGTCTCGAAACCGGACAACCCCAGCACCAGCAGCGGGAATGCCAACACGGCGGTGAGCAGCACCTGGCCCGGTCCGCCACCGGTCGCGGTCACCGCGGCCGTCCAGTTCGACACGATGCCCGGGTCCTCGACGATCCGACCCACAGCGACCACGACGATCACCGCGTTGAGCACCAGGAAGACCGCGACCAGCGGGATGGCCACCACCACCGCCTCGCGGAACCCGAGCAGGAACACCCCGCCGAGGATGAGCAGCAGCGCCACCGTCACCACGACCGGCACCACGGACCCGTGCAGGACGTCCGGCAGGTACGGGTTCTCCAGCAGGTGCACGGTGGCGTCGGCCGAGGAGAGGGTGATCGTGATGATCCAGGAGGTGGCCACGAAGCCGAGCAGCACGAGGACGAAGATCTTGCCCCGCCAGAACGGCAGCAACCGCTCCAACATCGCCACCGAACCCTGACCGTGCGGGCTCTCGTGGGCCACCCGCCGGTACATCGGCAGCATGCCGGACAGGGTGAGCACGACGATCAACAAGGTCGCCAGCGGGGAGAGCGCCCCGGCCGCCACCGCCGCGATGCCCGGCAGGTACGACAGCGTGGAGAAGTAGTCCACGCCGGTCAGGCACATCACCTGCCACCAGGCGTGCCTACGGTTCTGCCCCTCGGTCGCCTCAGGGCCGGGCGGCTGCACCTGGTGCTGGAAGAGCCACCGGCGCAGCGGGCTGGCCGGCGGCGCCGAGCGGGCCGGTGTGGCCACGCGTTCGGGCACCACGACGCCCTGCCGACCACCGCGATGTGGGCGGGCCGGATCGCGGGCCGCCCGCAGCGCCGGGTCCGGCCCGCTCGGCGCGTGTCGGCGCCCGCTCCACCGCCGTGGTTTTGCCCGGTGCTCGTCACCCATCGCCAGTCCCACCCTCACAGGTCCTGATCTGACGGTAGGCGGTGCCTCGGCGCCCGATCGGCGGAACCGGGTACCTGTTCGGCCTGCTCAGGACAGGTCCGCGACGGCGAGCAGCCGGGCCAGCGCGGGTGGGTCGGCGACGGTGACGGTGGCCGCCGGGTGCCGGGGCCGTCCCCCGGGCACCAGCGCCGCCACCGGTACGCCGAAGCGCAGGCAGATCCCGCCGGCCACGCTGCTGCCGAAGGTCGCGCCGCCGTCGGCCAGCGACAGGTGCGGGCCGATCGCCCGCCACCAGCGGTACGGTCCGCTCAGCTCGACGGCGGTGACGTTGCCCCGGTCGGTCCGCAGCCGCCACGGCCCGTACCGGATCATCAGATCCCGTTCGGTGACGGCGACCCAGGCCGTCGCCGGGCGGACCCCGAGCAGCGCCAGCACCGGGCGAAACGCTGGATCGAAGCGGAACGGGAACCGGGCCACGACGCCGGTCATCGGGCGCCGGGCCGAGCGGTGGGTTTCGACACCGGGCCACCCGGCCGCAGCGGGCCGGGCCGCGCGGGCCGGGGGCGGGCGGCGGGCCGACGCCGGGCCAGGACGGTCATGGCGCGGGCGTACCCGATCCGCGCCCGCCGACACCCCCGGATCCGCCGGCCGTCGACGCGACTCCCACCCGGCGTTCCCCCACCGCCGGCCGACCCCCCCGGGCCGGCCGACGGCGGCAGACGGTCGACACCCCCCGGGGCCGACCGGCTGTCCCCTGAGTGACCGACCCGACCTCGGGCGGCCACACGGGGTGGAACTGGTGGGACGCGCCTCCGCGCTCCGCCGCCCCCCACGGGGCGGAGCGCGGAGGCCCCCCGTCCCGGCTACTGCAGGAACGCCCCGAGGGGCGACAGCAGCAACCGGCCGAGCGCCGCGGCGTTGTCGTCCAGCCGTGTGCGCTCACACTCTCGGGCGTCCGGATCGTGCCGGCACCGCCAGATCTTCTGCGCGTTACGCCAGGCGACATCGCGGGTGTACTCGACCAGTTCCCCCTGGTACCAGTCGTCGATGTCGCCGTTGAGCATGTCGATGAGCAGCTGCCACCGCTCCAGGTAGCCCCGGCGCAGGCCGGGGATCTTGTCCGCGAAGATTTTGTTGATCTCGAGGTAGTCGTGGTGCTGGTCGCTGCCGTCGACCGGCTCCGACTCCAGGTGATCGAACGTGGTCACCAGGGCGAACGGCAGGTCGAAGTTGATGTGCGCGTTCACCCCGGCCGCCGCCGACGGCAGCGGCCGGGCATCCGGCCCCCGCATCCGCTCGAAGAGGCACGACCACGCCTTCGGGGTGCCGGGGCTGGAGTCGGTCCACAGCCGCATCGCGTCGAAGTACCGGGCGGCGAACTCGACGTCGAGCCGGGAGAGGAAGACCGGATCGACGAAGCGGTCGTCGTACAGCCCGTCCAGCACGCTGCTGGTGATTGTCAGATAGAGCCTGTTGAAGTCGGCCAGCGGACAACTGGCTTCCAACGGTGGCAACCGGACCAGCATGTCCTGAAGCTTGGTCAGATGATCGACCACGGCCGGCACGTCCGCGGGATGATCGGCGAGCAGGTCGACGATGTCCCGGTGCACGGGCCCCCAGACCGGTTCGATCATTTCTCCTCCATTGTGGTCGGCGGCATCCCCCGTGCCGTCGTCGACGCGGCCCAGCCTCTCAGCCGACACCCGGCCACCGGATCAGTAGAACGACGTATCCCGGCGCGCACAGGCGCCGGGATACGTACGCACTGTGGAGTCGGTCAGCCCCGTTGGTTGCGCAACTGGATCGCGCTGGCCTGCACGCGGGTACGGACCTGGAGCTTGTCGAAGATGTGCGACACGTGCACCCCGATGGTCCGCTCGCTGATGAACAGCCGCTGCCCGATCTCCCTGTTGGTCAACCCCTCGGCGACCAGGGCGAGCACTTCCCGCTCCCGGGCGGTGAGCGCTGCCAACTCGTCGTCGGACGCCTCGACCGGGACGCCGCGCGCACCGCTGATGCTGTCGCGCTCGTCCAGCGACACCCGGGCCCGCCCGGCCAACTCGCGGATCTCCGAGGTCAACGGCACCGCGCCCAACCCCTGCGCCACCCGGTACGCCTCCCGCAGGAGCTTGCCTGCGGTTGCCACCCGGCTGCGCCGAGCCAGCAGCGCCTCGGCCTGCCGCAGGCGCGAGTACGCCGCCGGATAGGGGTGGTTGCGTCGATCCCACTCGGCCGCCGACGCGGCCCACAGCTCCGGATCACTGCCGTCGAGGCGGCTGACCTCGGCGGCGCACAGCGCCAGGAAGCCCTCCACCACCGAACGCACCGGCCGGGCCGCACCGGCGCTCTTGCGGGCCACCCGCTCGGCCACGTCGCGCAGTCGGCGGACCGCCGTCGGGTCCACCTCCACAGTGCGGCTGGCGTGCGCCTCAGCCTCGGCGCGCAGGCCGTGCCAGACCAGCGCGGACAGGATCATCACGTCGTCGGAACGGCTCTCGGTCAGGCCGCGCTGCACCGCCTGCCGCGCCACGTCGTGCCGGCCCTCCCACATGGCCAGCCCGGAGCGCAGGGTGAGCAGCGGAATGACGTGTCGCGCCCCGCCGCCGGCGAGCAGGGTCGCCACCGCGTCGAGGTCCCGACCGGCGGCCTCGATGTCGCCGTAACCCACCGACAGCCGGCACCGGGCCAACAGCAGCTCGACGGCGTCCGCACCGGACGGTCGGTGTCGCAGGGCCGCGGCCACCACCTTCTCCGCCTCGGCCCACTGGCCCACCCGGAACAGCCCGTTGATGGCGATGGCCAGCAGCCGGGTGCCCCAGGTGCGGCCCAGGCCCAGCTCGGTCACCCGTTCGGCGCCCCGCCGGGCCACCACCACACCCTCTTCGAGGACGTTCAGCGGCCCGGTCAGCAGCTCAGCCAGGTGCAGGTACGCGCAGGCCACGTCCTCGGGCTGACCGGCACGCTCGGCGGTGTCGAGGGCGTCGCGCATGACCGCCAGCCCGGCGTCCGGGTCTTCCAGACAGGCGTCGCTGAAGCCCAACGCCGAACTGGCCAGCACCACCTCGGTGGCCGAGCCCACCACGTTCTCGGCCAACGCCAGCGCCTCGCGGGCCCGCTCACCGGCGTCGGCGTAGCGACCCAGGTGCAGCAGCAGCTCGGCCAGGCGGGCGGCGGCGCTGGCCCGGTCCCGAGGGGAGCAGTCCGCCGCCTTCAGCGCCCGCTGGTACTCCTCCTCGGCCAGCGCGGAGCGACCGGCGGCGGCCAGGTAGCGGGCGCGGCGGATGTGCAGCGCGCAGCTCGGTTCGCCACCCCGCAGCGCGGCCAGCTCCTCCAGCAGGGCCAACGCGCGGGCGTGCTCCCCACAGTGGTGGGCCGCCTCGGCGGCGTTCTCAAGCAACTCGACAGGGTCCACCGTCAGCGGGCCCGGCTCGGCGGCCAACTGCAACGCCGCCGACCAGTGCCGGTGTGCCTCGGCGTAACCGTGCAGCCGCTCGGCCTCCTGAGCGGCGGCCACCGCCGCCGGCAGGGCGCGCGCCGGCTCGCCGGCCAGCCGCCAGTGGTGCGCCAGCCGGGCCTGGTGCAACTCACCCGGCGCGCTGGTCAGCGCCTCGGCGTAGCGGCGGTGCAGGCCGGAGCGTTCGGCCGGCAGCAGCTCGTGCGCCAGCACCTCGGCCACGAGGCGGTGGCGCAGCCGGTAGCCCTCGTCCGCGCCGACCAGCAGCCGGTGCGCCACCGCGGCCCGGGCCGCGGCGATCAGCTCGTCCTCCGGCATCCGCAGCACCTCGGCCAGCAGCCAGTGCTGCACCGGCTCGACACCGGCGGCCACCGCGTGCACCACGGCGTGCGCGTGCTGGGGCAGCGCGTCGACCCGGTCGAGGAAGATCTCCCGCAGCGTCTCGGACAGCCCGTCGCGGCCGTCGCGCAGATCCCGGGCCAGTTCCTCGATGACGAACGGGTTGCCGCCGCTGCGCTGCCACACCTGCTCGGCCGCGTCGGCGCTCAGCGTCCGGCCGACCACCGCGACGGCGAGCGTCTCGGTGTCGGCCCGGCCCAGCGGCGCCAGGTCGAGCACCCGCACCGTGCGGAGCCGACGCAGCTCGGTGAGCACCCGGCGCAGTGGGTGGGCGCCCTGCAACGACTCGGCGCGCACCGCCGCCAGCACCGACAGCTGAAGATCACCCAGGCCGGCGAGCAGGTAGAGCAGGAGCTGCCGGGTGCTGCGGTCGACCCACTGAAGGTCGTCGAGGATCAGCACCAGCGGGCGGCCCTCGGCGATCAGGTGCAGGCCACGGGAGACCCGCTCCAGCAACGCGCCGGCGCCGTCCGGGCTGGCGGTCTCGTCGGCGAACATCTGCAACAGCCCCCGCACCGCCGAGGAGGTGCGGGCGGGCGAGGTGGAAACCTCGGCGTCGAACCGGCGCAGCGCCTGCAACAACGGGTGCAACGGAGAGGCGTCGCCGATGTCCAGGCAGCTGCCGGTGAGCACCACGGCGCCCCGCTCCCGCAGGCGGTCACCGATCTCGCCCAACAGCCGGGTCTTTCCCACACCGCTCTCGCCGGTCAGGAAGACCGCCGCGGTCTGCCCGTGCGCGGCCTCACCGAGCAACGCGGACCGAACCGTCTGCACCAGCTCGGCCCGGCCCACGAGTGGTGCGGTGTCCACATCGCTGGCCATGCCACGCAGCCTAATCACAGGGCCCCACACCGTTCTACGGCCGCCCACCGCTTCTGGTACTCCTCGCGTCGACTTTGCGACTAAAGGTTGCAGGTGGCCGACATACGTCGTTCGGCAGATCCCCCGTCGGCCCACTAATGCCAATCTCCGGAGGTGATCAGGCAACAGCGGGGAGAGAGGCCGGTGCGACACCCATGACCACCAGCATCATCGTCGACACGCAGCGGACCGTCACCCCGCTCTGGCCGGTACCCCAGGAGAGGCGCGTCGTCACCGTCCTCTTCGCGGACATCGTCGGATCCACGGCCCTGGTGGACCGGCTCGACCCCGAGGACGTCCGAGCGTTGCAACGGGCCTACTTCGACACCGTCGCCGGTGTGCTGCACCGCTGGCACGGGGTGGTGGAGAAGTACATCGGCGACGCCGTGATGGCGCTCTTCGGCGCCCGGCACTCCGACGGCTTCGACGCGTACCGGGCGGTGCGCGCCGGGCTCGAGATCCAGGCCGCGCTGGACCGACGGCCCATGGTCGACGGCATCAGGCTGCGCGTCCGGGTCGGTGTCGCCACGGGCGAGGTGGTGGTCGACCTGGGCGACGCCGTCACCGGCGGGCACGGCCTGGCCAGCGGGGCGGTGATCACCACAGCGGCCCGCCTGCAGGAGTACGCCGCGCCCGGCGCCGTCGCACTCTGCGCAGCCACCGCCCGCGCCACCGCCGGCCTGATCACCCAACGTCAGCTGACGCCGACGCCCGTCGCCGGCCGGGTGTCGCCGGTGCCGGTCTGGCACGCCCTCGGTCCGGTTCGCCCCGGTGCCGACCGGCACGACGGCCCGTTGATCGGTCGACGCCGCGAGCTGGCCACCATCCGCGACCAGCTGGGCTCGGCCATCCGAAACCGGACACCACGCTGGATCTCACTGGTCGGCCCCACCGGTAGTGGCCGCAGCCGGCTGCTGCACGAGCTGACCCGTGGGCTGACCACGGTGGACGGACTGCCGGTCCGCTGGTGCGTGGCGACCTGCCAGCCGTACCCCGACCAGGTGTTGGCGCCGGTCGCGCACCTGCTCCGCGGCCTCGCCGGGATTCGGCACAGCGACGGCCCGGCGGCGGTCCACGACCGGCTCGTCGCCGCCCTGACTCCGCTCTTTCCGCCGAGCCGGGTGGCCACCGCGGTTCCGGCGCTCCAGCGGATGCTGACCACCCCGGACGGCTCGGCCACCGCCCTCACCGGCGCGGCGATCTGCCGCGAGGTCCTGCTGCGGATGGCCGCCCACCAGCCGCTGATCGTGGCCGTCGACGACCTGGACCGGGCCGCGCCCGCGGTGAGCCGCTTCCTGCACGCGCTGTACGACGCGGCGACGGAGCGTGGGCTGCCGCTGGCCCTGCTCACAGTGCACCAGCCGCAGTGGACCGACACCCGGCCCGGTCCGGCCCGCCAGATGACGATCGGACCCCTGGCCACGGTGCAGTCCGGACGGCTGCTGCGCCACCTGCTCACCCGGGCCGGACAGCCGGTGGCCCTGGTCGACCAGCTGCTGCCGCTGGTGGGAGGCCGCCCCGGGCACTCGGCGGCGTACGTCACGTCGCTGGTGGACGGTGCCGATCCGGCGGCCCTCCCGCTGCCCGAGGCCGTACGCCGGGCAGTCGGCGCGGAGCTGGACCACCTCGACGGTGAGCGGCGGGCGGTGCTGATGGCCGCCGGCACCCTCGGTGGTCTGATCTCCGGGGCGGCCGTGGACCGGGCACTCGGCTGGACACCCGGCCGGTCCGCGCCCGCGCTCCGCGAGCTGGTCACCGCAGGACTGCTGCTCCCCCACCACGTCGACGGGTACGCGTTCGCCGCTCCCGCGCTGCGCCAGGTCGCCGTCGAACGGTTGCCCCGGGCCCTGCGGTCCGTCTTCCAACGCCGGACCGCCGCCGTGCCGCACCTCGACACGGTGCACCGGGACGCCGGCCCGCCCGACTCGCTCGCTGGTGCTGTCACCGGCTCGGCGGCGAGGAGCGCGGAGATCGAGCGCCTCGACACCGTTGGCGCTCGGAGCGGCCGCCTCGACGCCGTCTTCGCGGCGCTGGCCTCGGCCGGGCCGGGCGGTGCCACCGGCCCTACCGCGCTGAGGCGAGGCAGCCCCATCCCGACGATGGCCACCCGTCCCGCCGCGGCGGGCCCCGGCGCCAACCGTACGGCGGGCCCACGCCGGCTCCGAGCCGTCGCCTCGGCGGGCGACGTACCGCCGACGTCGGCCACAGCGGCGTCCGGACCTGCGCGCAGTGCGGGCGGTAACCCATTCCGGGACATCGGACGGCCCGCAGCGCCGAGCCGCCCCACGCGAGCGAGTTCGGCTGGGCACTGGACACTCGCCGACGCGGGCACTCCACCAGGGGTGGTGCGGGCAGTACTCCGCCCACCGTTGATCCGCCCACTGGACGGCCTGCCCGCCTCCGCCTGACTCCGATGATCACTTGATGCCCGGCAGCCAGACCGGCCCCATGCCGACTGGTCAGCAGGGCAGGTCAGGACGGTCGCCCGCCGAACTGCCAGTTGTGCACCTCGATGTCGGCATACCGGTCGGCCGTCAGGATGGCGCGCGCCGCGTCCGGGTTCGGCGCCCGGAGCAGCGCGGCGGTGCCGAGCCAGGTGACGCCGTCGTCGGCCAGCAGAGGTCCGTACGCGATCAGCTCGTCGGGGTCGGGCGGCACGGCCAGGTCGGCGGCCTGGCCGGCGCCGAGGCCGAGCACCAGATAACGGTTGCCGCCGGTCCGGCCGCCAGGGAAGTCCCACATGGTGCGGCCCAGCATGTTGTGCCACCGGCGCAGCAGCACGTCCCGGTACACGCCGGCCTGGTAGTTCGGCTCCTCGAAGGCGAAGGTTCGCGCGGCGGCCGGGTCGGGCACGTCGACGATGTGCACGCTGCCGGTGGCCGTGTCGCCGACGAGGGTCGGGCCACGGGCGATCATGCCCGCCGCGTACCGGTCCATGTAGGACCAGTGCTTGGGCAGCAACTCGTCGCGCAACGCCGCCGAGCCGGGCCGGTCACTGTGGTAACAGAGAAACTCCATGCCGCGCATTCTCGACAACCCGGCCCACTCGGTCGACCGGTTTGTCGCCTATGGCACGGACGCCGAGGCCAGCAGCGCCGCTGTGGGCAGCGCGAGCAGGCCGTCGGAGCCACGGTAGCGGGCGGTCAGCTCGTCGTACGCGGCACGAATGCGGGTGATCATGGCCGCCGGCTGGGTCTCCATCACCAGACCTGGCGTGCTGATGCCGTTGGCGGGGCCGCTCCACCAGGCCTCCGGGTCGGTGCGGTGCGCCCAGGTGATCGTGTCGCAGCGTACGTCGGTGAGCCCGGCCTGGTCGAGCAGGCCCGCCAACCCGTCGGGGGTACGGGGGAAGTCCCGGTCGGCGTCCACCGTCGGGGCGGCGGCGCGACGGTCGACCCCAGCGGCGTCGAAGACCTCACCCCAGAGGCTCTGCGCCTCGGGTGGGGGGTGCGGCCACACGGTGACCGCGACCCGACCAGCGGACCGGACGACCCGTCGCAGCTCGGTGATCGCGGCCAGCGGATCGCCCACGTGATTGATCACGAAGTTCGCCACGGCCGCGTCGAACGACCGGGAGGCGAACGGGAGGTGCGGCAGCGACGCGAGGCGGACTTCGTCGACGGACGGAACGCGGCCGCGCACCAACTTGACCATGCTGGGTTCGGCGTCGACGGCGACGACGCTGGCGTGGCGGGCGCACGCCAGCCTGGCCACCGTGCCGGAGCCGGTGCCCGCGTCGAGCACCCGCATCCCCGCCCCGACGTTGGCGGCGTCCAACAACGCTGGCGCGGGGTACGCGCAGAGCGCGGCGAGACTGCGGTCGAACGCTCCGGCGCGCCCGGCCCAGCGCGACCGTTCATATTCGTCGAAGGCCGTCGTCGTCATTGCCAGGCGCGCCCTTCGAGGATCTTGATGGTGGTGTCACGCTATCGAACGAGGCGTATTCGGCGGTGCCCCACGCGCTGCTGGGCCGCCGCCCGCACCTGCCGTGAGCTGGCGCAACGGCACGTCACCGCCCGGGAGTGGTAACTCACGGTCGAGCCGGGCGCTCAGCGGGCAGCCAGGAAGGCCAGCACGCGCGGCCAGACCGCCGCGGTGGCGTCCGGGGAGTACTCGGCCAGGTCCGGGTCGGTGAACAGGTGACCCACGCCCGGATAGCAGAAGACCGTCAGATCGGCACCGGCGTCGGTCATTCCCTGCCGCCACTCGTCGACCTCGTCCGGCGCGTCGTACGGGTCGGGGTCGGCGAGGTGCAGCTGCACCGGCAACCCGGGTGAGACCACGTCCGGGGCACCACCGGTGCCGTGCAGCAGGAGCAGACCGGCGGCGGCCGGGCGCTCGGCCAGCAGCGCCCCGGCAACCCCGGCGCCCATCGACAAGCCGGCGAGCACCGTCTCCGGTGGCAGGTCACGCAGCGCGGCGCGGGCCCGGTCCAGCACCACCTCCTGGCCGATCTTGTCGAGCAGCGCGAAGCCCTCCTCGACGGTGTCGGTGGCCGGGACGCCGTACAGGTCGGGGGTGCTGACCTGGTGCCCGGCGGCACGCAACCGGTCGGCGGCGGCGCGCACGGCGGGACGCAACCCGTACACGGAGTGGAACAGCACGACGTGTCGCATCCGGCCATCCTGCCGCAGTCGACAGTGCATCCGGGGTGGCCACGCGGGGTGGACGTCAGACCAGTGCCGCCAGCCTCGCGACCAGGTCCGTCGGCGGCGGCATCTCGGCGATCTCGCGGCTGACCTGCGCGGCAGCGGTCCGCAGGCGCTCGTCGGTGAGCAGCTGGGTCAGTGCCCGCGCGGTGATGTCCCGGGGGCGCAGCGCCAGGCCGGCCCCCCGGCGGGCCACCAGCTCGGCGTTGTGCCGCCGGTCCCCCGCACCCGTGGTGGCCAGCTGGGGCAGACCTGCGGCGAGGGCGCCGAAGGCGCTGCCCGCACCACCGTGGTGCACCAGCGCCGCGCTCGCCGGCAACGCCTCGTCGAGCGGGATCCAGTCGACCACCCGCACGTTGCCGGGCACCGAGCGGGCCGACCGCTCGTCGGGGCGGACCAGCACGATCTCGGCGTCCACCTCGGCGGCGGCGGCCACCACGGCGGGCATCGGCCCCCGGTCTCCGGGGCCGGTGAGGGTGCTGCGGGTGACCAGGATCCGGGGGCGCTCACCCGGCTCGCGCAGCCAGGCCGGCAGTTCCCCGCCGCCGACATAGGACATGTAGCGCATCGGCCAGCCGCCCTGCGTGGCAACGCTGGGCGGGGCCACGGCGAGGGCGGCGGCCGGCGCGGGCAGTTCGGTGAGGCCGTGGCGGCGCAGCGCCGCGCCGAGTCGGGCGACGGTGGCGCCGACCAGGTCCCGGCCGTCGAAGAGGGCGTTCTCCTGGCGGACGGCCGGCACGTCGAGCCTCGCGGCGGCCACCGCGCCGGCGACCGCGAACGGCTCGTACAGCACCAGATCCGGCTGCCACCGGGTGGCCAGCGCGACCACCGGGTCGACGAGCTGGTCGTTGAGCGCGCCGAACAACAGGCCGGCGCCCCGGGTGCCGGCGGTGCCGGCCAGCTCCGCCCGCGCGATCAGCGGGTGGCGGGGAAAGACCCGCAGCGCGATCCGGCCGAAGTCGAAACCGGGCGCGATGTCGTGCACCGGCAGACCCGCCTCGGCGGCGGCCAGCGCTCCGCCGCCGGTGGCCACCAGCACCTCGTGGCCGGCATCGCGGAGGGCGACCGCGAGCGGCACCAGGGGGAAGACGTGACCGACGAGCGGGGCGGAGACCACCAACACGCGCATGGACCCGATCCTATGTCGACCACAGCCACACCAGGGGCCCCTTGCTGCCCGTCGGCGTCACCGACGGGTAACCGACTCACCAGGCGTAGGACTGTGGGGCTTCTCCCGGCCCGGGCCAGATCCGGTCGAGTCGTTCCACCACCTCGTCGTCCAGCCGCACGGACAACGCGTCGAGGTCCAATCGCAGTTCGTCGATCGTCGTAGCGCCGACGATCGTGGTGGCGACGACCGGATTGCGCAGCAGCCAGGCCACAGCAACGGCCGCCGGCTGTGCGCCCAACTCTCGGCACAGCCCCTCGTAGGCACTGAGCTGGGCGCGGTGCGCCTCGACGCGTTGCCGGGCCGAGGGGTCGGTGGTGCGGCCCTGATCCAGTGCGTCGAGCGCGCCGGCGAGCAGACCGGCGTGCAGGGGGCTGTACGGGATCAGTCCGACGCCGAGGTGACGCAGGGCGGGGACGAGCTCCTGCTCGACGGCGCGTACGGCAAGGTTGTAGAGGCTCTGCTCGCTGGTCAGGCCGAGAAAGTGGCGTGCCGAGGCGGCGGCCTGGGCGAGCGCCACGTCCCAGCCGGCGAAGTTGCTGCTGCCGACGTAGGTGATCTTGCCCTCGCGGACGAGCTGCTCCATCGCCTGCCAGATCTCCTCCCACGGCGTGGCCCGGTCCACGTGGTGCATCTGGTACAGGTCGATGTGGTCGGTCTCCAGTCGCCGCAGGCTGGCCTCGCAGGCGCGGCGGATGTGGTAGGCGGACAACCGGCGGTCGTTCGGGCCGAGCCCCATCGGCTGGTACACCTTCGTCGCCAGGACGATGTCATCACGGTGCCCACTGCGCCGCAGCCACCGGCCGACGGTCTCCTCCGCGATGCCGTAGCCCTTTTGCATCTCCGGTGACTGTGGCCCGCCGTAGACGTCGGCGGTGTCGAAGATGTTGATGCCAGCGTCGACGGCGGCGTCCATGACCGCGAAACTGGTCGCCTCGTCCACCGTGTACCCGAAGTTCATGGTGCCGAGGCCGATCCGGCTGACCAGCAGACCTGAGCGGCCCAGGTGTCCGTACCTCATGGTGTCCACCAGCCGAGCGTAGGGCGAGGCCGGGCAATGCAGCCGGTGGGGATGGCCGGCGGCCTATCCGCCCGCAGCTTCCGACCCGGAACGTCGGTCAGTGGTCAGGCGGACGGTCGCTGGTCGACGATGCGGCGCATCTTGCCCATCGACCGTTCCACGGTGTCAGGGGCGAGGACGTCGACCGCGACGCTGACGCCGATGGTGTTCTTGACCAGTTGAACCAGCGCGCCGCCGGCCCGCTCGGCGGCGTCCACGTCGACGTCGGCCCGCCGCTCCACCCGCACCGTGAGGGTGTCCAGCCGGCCGTGCCGATCGAGGACGCACTGGAAGTGCGGCGAGAGCTGCGGGGTGCGCAGGATCAGCTCCTCGATCTGGGTGGGGAAGATGTTCACTCCACGCAGGATCATCATGTCGTCGGTGCGGCCGGTGATCTTCTCGATCCGGCGCATCGGGCGGGCGGTGCCGGGTAGCAGCCGGGTCAGGTCGCGGGTGCGGTAGCGCACCACCGGCATCGCCTCCTTGGTCAGGGAGGTCAACACCAGCTCACCCCGCTCGCCGTCGGGCAGCACCGCCCCGGTGACCGGGTCGATGATCTCCGGGTAGAAGTGGTCCTCCCAGAGGTGCAGGCCGTCCTTGGTCTCGACGCACTCGGTCGCCACGCCGGGGCCCATCACCTCGGAAAGTCCGTAGATGTCGACGGCGTGGATGTCCAACTGCTGCTCGATCTCGCGGCGCATGTCCTCGGTCCACGGCTCGGCGCCGAAGATGCCCACCCGCAGTGAGGTGGCCCGCGGGTCGATGCCCTGGCGGCGCATCTCGTCGACGATGGCCAGCAGGTAGCTGGGCGTGACCATGATGACCTCGGGTTCGAAGTCGCGGATCAGCATGACCTGACGCTCGGTCATGCCCCCGGAGACCGGGATGACGGTGCAGCCCAGTTCCTCGGCTCCGTAGTGCGCGCCCAGACCGCCGGTGAAGAGCCCGTAGCCGTACGCGACGTGCACCCGGTCGCCCGGGCGGCCGCCGGAGGCGCGGATCGAGCGGGCCATCAGTCGCGCCCAGGTGCGCAGGTCGTCGCGGGTGTAGCCGACGACTGTCGGCCGGCCGGTGGTGCCGGAGGAGGCGTGCAGGCGGGCCACCCGCTCCCGGGGTACGGCGAACATGCCGAACGGGTAGTTCTCCCGCAGCTCTGCCTTGCCCGTGAACGGGAAACGCGCCAGGTCGTCGAGATCCCGGCAGTCGTCGGGGTGCACCCCGGCCGCGTCGAACGCCCGCCGGTAGTGCGGCACGTTGTCGTACGCGTGCCGCAACGACCAGCGCAGTCGGTCGCGTTGCAGGGCGCGCAGCTCGTCGATGCTGGCGCGCTCGATCGGCTCCAGCTCCTCGGGACGAGGGGTGCGATCCTGCATCGGCTGCCTCCTTGGCGCGGCGGTCCCGGTGGGGCTGCGGGTACCGTACGCCCGCTGCCGCGCCGGCCGCCGGGCGGTCAGCGGGTGGCTGGCAGCCGGTGCAGGGCGTCGACGAGCGGCGCCAACTCGGGGGCGGCCTCCGCCTGAGCGAGCGCGTCGGTGAGCACCCGGTCGTGGGTGGGTCGGGTCTGGGCGAGCAGCTCGGAGCCGGCCGGGGTCAGCTCGGTGTAGATGCCGCGCCGGTCGTCGGCGCAGAGGATGCGGGTGAGCAGCCCCCGTTGTTCGAGGCGGGTGACCAGCCGGGTGGTGGCGCTCCCGGAGAGCGCGGCGGCCCGGGCGAGCTGGCTCATCCGCATGTGCCAGCCGTCCTGGCGGGAGAGCGCGTCGAGCACCGTGTATTCGACGACGGAGAGTTCGTGGTAGGCCTGCAGCGCCCGCTCCAGGGATGTCTCGATCAGCGCGTGCAGGGCGGCGAGGGTGCGCCAGCCCTGGGCGCGGATCTCGACCGCGTCGTCGGCGATGCCCATATTGGCCTCCTCGGTGTGATCTGAACGGGCCCCAGACTAGCACGCTTGCGCCGATATAAAGCGCGTGCAAGTATTTCGTTGTTGGCGCGTGTAGTTGCACGCGCCGCCTATCTGCCTCCACTCGATGGGAAGACCATGTCCGTACCCCAGAAGTCCCTGCCGCCCGGCCTGATCGCGCTGGCCATCGGTGCCTTCGGCATCGGTCTCACCGAGTTCGTGATCATGGGGCTGTTGCCCGAGGTGGCCGCCGACTTCGCGGTCACCGAGCCGGTGGCCGGCTGGTTGATCTCCGGCTACGCGCTCAGCGTGGCCGTCGGCGGGGTCGCCCTCACCGCGGCGGTCACCCGCCTGCCGCGCAAACCCGTGCTGCTCGGCCTGATGGTGCTCTTCATCATCGGCAACCTGCTGTCCGCCGTCGCCGGCGACTACGCCGTGATGATGGCCGGCCGGATCGTCGCCGCGCTCTGCCACGGCGCGTTCTTCGGCATCGGCGCCGTGGTCGCCGCCGGCCTGGTCGCACCGGCCCGACGGGCGGGCGCCATCGCCATGATGTTCGCCGGTCTGACCATCGCCAACGTGCTCGGCGTGCCGTTCGGCACCTTCCTCGGGCAGCACTTCGGCTGGCGGTCGACGTTCTGGGCGATCACCGCCATCGGGGTGGTCGCCCTGATCGGGCTGGCCCTGCTGATCCCGGTGGGCGACACCACCAACGCCGACCGGCCGGCCGGTGGGCTGCGCGGCGAGTTGCGCGCCTTCACCCACCCGCAGGTCTGGCTCTCCCTGGTGATCACCGTCCTGGGCTTCGGTGGGATGTTCGGCGCGTTCACCTACATCGCCTACACGCTGACCGAGGTCAGCGGCTTCGCCTCCAGCACCGTGCCGTGGCTGCTCGTCCTCTTCGGCGTGGGGCTCTTCGCGGGCAACCTGCTCGGCGGCCGGGCGGCGGACAGGTCACTGTCGCGCACGCTGGTCACCGTCCTGGCGGTGCTCACCGTGGTGCTCGTCGGCTTCGCGCTGACGGCCACGAATCCGGTGCTGACCATCGTCGCGCTGGTGCTGATGGGCGGGTTCGGCTTCGCCACGGTGCCGCCGCTGCAAATGCGGATCATGCGGTACGCCCACCAGGCGCCGACCCTGGCGTCCGGGGCGAACATCGCCGCGTTCAACCTCGGCAACGCGTTGGGCGCGTGGATCGGCGGGGTGACCATCGCCGCCGGACTCGGCTACACCTCGCCGATCTGGGCCGGCGCCGCACTCACCCTCATCGGTCTGGTCGTACTCCTCGGCGCGCTGCGGCTGGCCCGCCGCGACGAGCCGGCGGGAGCCGAGGCGGAGCTGGCGGGGACCGCCGTCTGACCCGCCTCGACGACAACGCCGGGCCGGGCGGATGCCCGGCCCGGCGTCGCTTCGATCATCGCCCTGCCATCTTCTCGCAATTGCAAAAGATGTGCAACAAGGTCTGGACAACGCGTCGGCGGCGTAACTAGCCTGATCGCCATGAGTCCTTACATCGCAGATCCCTGGGCCTGGCAGGAAAGCTGGGACCGCCAGCAGGAAGCGTTCATGCCGGACCGTGAGCACCGGTTCACCGCCATGCTCGACACCGTCGACGCGGTCCTCGACGACCGACCGCCACGCGTGCTCGACCTGGCCGGCGGCACCGGCACCATCTCGCTGCGGACCCTCGCTCGCTTCCCCGCCGCCGAGACCACAGTGGTCGACCTCGACCCGGCGCTGCTCGCCATCGCCGACGCCTCGCTTGCCGACCGTGCCACCATCGTCACGGCCGACCTCGGCACCCCCGAGTGGCGCTCCACGCTGCCGCACCAGGAGTACGACGCCGTGCTCACCGCCACCGCCCTGCACTGGCTGTCGGCAGACCGGCTCGGGCAGCTCTACGCCGAGCTACGCGACGTGCTGCGGCCGGGCGGCGTCTTCGTCAACGCCGATCACATGCCCGACGACTCAGTGCCCGAGCTGACCAAGCGGCTGATGGACCGGGCCCGGGACCGGCGCAACGCCCGGTACGCCGCCGGCTCGGTGCTGTCCTGGTCGGACTGGTGGCAGCGCGCCGGCGCAGACCCGTCGCTCGCCCCGCTGGTCGCCCAGCGACACGCCATCTACCCGACCGGGCACAGCCCAGAATGGAACCCACCGGTCTCGTGGCACCTGGCCGCGCTCACCGCGGCCGGATTCAGCGAGGTGGGCACGGTCTGGCGAGGCGGCTCGGACGCCGCCGTCGCGGCGGTGCGCTGACCCGGCCGTCGCCGGCGGTGCGCTGACGCCCTGTCGCGGCGGTGCGTTGACGCCCTGTCGCGGCGGTGCGCGGACGCTGCCGTCGCCGGCACTACGCTCAGGAGCCGTGCCAGAGCCGTTCGAGCCGCGTACCGACCCCGACGTCGACCTGCGCGTCCCCGCCGACCGCCGCGAGTTGACCGCGCGCCCCGCGACGATCCTCGCCGCCATCGCGGCCGGCGGGGCGCTCGGCGCGCTGGCCCGGGCCGGCCTGCAACACGCCGTTCCGCACCCACCGACCGGCTTCCCGTGGGCCACGTTCACCATCAACACGGCCGGGTGTCTGCTGATCGGCGTACTGATGGCGGTGCTCGGGCACCTCGACGGTGGGCCCCCGCTGGCTCGCCCGTTCCTCGGAGTCGGGGTGCTCGGCGGGTTCACCACCTTCTCCACCTACGCGGTCGACGTGCAGCAGGCGATCGTCGCGGGCGCGCCGGTCACGGCGCTGACGTACCTCGCCGCGACGGTGCTCGGTGCGCTCGTGGCGGTCGCCCTGGGCGACGCCGTCACCGCCGGGCTGCTGCGTCGGGTGACCCGATGACCGTCCTGCTCATCGCACTGGGCGCGGCGGTCGGCGCGCCGCTGCGCTACCTCACCGACCGGGCCGTGCAGTCCCGGCACGGCTCGGCGTTCCCCTGGGGCACGCTGCTCGTCAACGTGGCCGGGTCGCTGCTACTGGGCGTCCTGGTCGGGTGGCCGGTCGGCCCGGCGGTGAGCGCGTTGCTCGGCACCGGGTTCTGCGGCGCGCTGACCACCTACTCCACCTTCAGCTACGAGACGCTGCGGCTGACCAGTGGCGGTCATCGGCTCCTCGCGTTGGCCAACGTGCTTGGCAGCGTGGCGGCCGGGCTCGCTGCGGCCACCACCGGCTACGCAGTGGCCCGCGCCCTGATCGGCTGACCGCACACCAGCCGCGCCCATCCCCATCCCCCAGCAACGCCTGGACCAGGCGTTCCCCACGAACACCCCGAGGGTATATACGCGAGGTATACCCTCGGTGTAGTCTCCTCGGCATGAGCGTGCCACTGACTCTTCTCGGCCTCCTCGAACGGGAGCCCAGCCACGGTTACGACCTGAAGCGCGACTACGACGCCTTCTTCGGCCGGGGCAAGCCACTGCCGTTCGGCCAGGTCTACTCCACCCTCAGCCGACTGGCCCGCGACGGCAAGGTGGTGATCAGCGACGTCGCGCCGGGCTCCGGCCCCGACCGCAAGCGCTACATCATCACCGACGTCGGCGCGACCGAGGTCGAGCAGTGGCTGACCCAGCCGGTCGACCCGGAACCGCACCTGCAGACGGTGCTCTTCGCCAAGGTCGTGCTCGCGCTCATGCTGGACCGCCCGGCCGCCGAATACCTCGACACCCAGCGCAGCGCGCACCTGCACCGGATGCGTGAGCTGACCGAGATCAAGCGCGCCGGCAGCCTGGTCGACGCGCTGCTCGCCGACCACGGCCTCTACCACCTGGAGGCGGACCTCCGGTGGATCGAGATGACCGGCGCCCGACTGGACGCCCTACGCAAGGAGGTGCGGCCGTGAGCGTCGTCATCGAGGCACGCGACGTGACGTTCGCCTTCGGCCAGACGCCCGCCCTGCGTGGCGCCAGCGTCGCCGTGGAGGCGGGCGAGATCCTCGCCGTCATGGGCCCCAGCGGCTCGGGCAAGTCCACCCTGCTGCACTGCCTGGCCGGCATCCTGGTGCCCGACTCCGGCGAGATCCTCTTCGACGGCGCCCGGGTGCACGCCATGGCCGAGACCGAACGCAGCAGCCTGCGCCGGGACCGCTTCGGCTTCGTGTTCCAGTTCGGTCAACTCGTCCCCGAGCTGACCGCCGTGGAGAACGTCGCGCTGCCGCTGCTGCTCAGCGGCGTACACCGCAAGCAGGCGCTACCCAGGGCGGAAGCCTGGTTCGCGCGCCTCGGGCTGGGCGGCCTGGAGCAGCGGCGCTCGGGTGAGCTCTCCGGCGGGCAGGCGCAACGGGTCGCCCTGGCTCGCGGCCTGGTCGCCGAGCCGCAGGTGCTCTTCGCCGACGAGCCGACCGGCGCGCTCGACTCGCTCACCGGCGAGCAGGTGATGGACCTGCTGGTCGGTGCCGCCCGCGAGCAGGGCACCACCGTCATCCTGGTCACCCACGAGCCGAGGATCGCGGCGTACGCCGACCGCGAGGTCATGGTCCGCGACGGGCGCGTGAACGCGCCGGCCCGGATCGCCTCGTGATCCGCTTCGGGCTCCGCCTCGCCGTGGCCGGCGGCCGTGAGGCGCTCACCCGGCTCGTCGTCATCGCCGCCGCCGTCGCGATCGGCAGCGGTCTGCTGCTGACCACCCTCGCCGGGGTCAACGCGGTCAACTCCCAGCTCACCCGGTACGCCTCGATCTATCCCAACGCCTCGCCCGTCGGCGACGCCGATCCTCTGTGGTGGTCGACCCGGGAGGACTACTTCCACGGCGAGCAGATCATCCGGATCGACGTGGCGCCCAGCGGACAACGCGCGCCCACCCCGGTCGGCATCCCAACCATCCCTGGCCCCGGGGAGTACTACGCCTCGCCCGCGATGCGTGACCTGCTGGCCACTCACCCGGCCGACCACCTGGGCGAGCGTTACCCGGGGCGCGACCTCGGCACCGTCGGCCCAGCCGCGCTGACCTCCCCGGACACCCTGCTCGTCATCATGGGTGGCACGCCGGACCAGGTCGCCGCACTGCCCCTCGTCCGGCAGATCACCACCGTCGGCGACACTCCCGCGCTTCCCGAAACCACTGTGAACCTCATCCTGGGCGTGATCGCCGGAGGGCTGCTCTTTCCGGTGCTGATCTTCATCGGCACGGCCACCCGGCTCAACGCCGCCCGCCGGGAGCAGCGCTTCGCCGCGATGCGACTGGTCGGCGCGACACCCCGCCAGATCTCGATGGTCGCCGCCGTGGAGGCGGCCGCCGCCGCAGTCGCCGGCACCGCCGTCGGCTTCGGCCTGTTCTACGCGTCGCGCGGCTCGATGGCGGGCATACCGTTCACCGGCATGCCGTTCTTCCCCAGCGACATGTCGCTGGGCGTGCTGGACATCCTGCTCGTGGCGCTCGGCGTTCCGGCCGGCGCGGCGCTGGCGGCGCAGGTCTCGCTGCGCCGCGTACGGATCTCGCCGCTGGGCGTCACCCGGCGGGTCACTCCCCGCGCGCCGCGCGCGTACCGGCTGATCCCGATCCTGCTCGGTGTCGCCGTGCTGTTCTTCGCCATCGGCTTCCGGCCCGAGACGTCCGACGGCCAGGCGGCGGTGTTCCTGCCCGGCCTGCTGCTCATCATGGCCGGCCTGGTCTTCGCCGGCCCGTGGTTGACGATGGTCGGCGCCCGGGTGATGGCCCGGTACGCCAACCGCCCCGCCACCCTCATCGCCGCGCGTCGCCTCGCTGACAACCCGAAGGCCGGTTTCCGGGCGATCAGCGGCATCATGCTCGCGCTCTTCGTGACGAGCGTGGCCGTCGGGGTGATCACCACGATCGTCACCAACCGCGGCCCGGCACCGGTCGGCTCGACCGAGGCGGGACAGGTGTCGCTCTACCTTCCTGAGGATGCACCGGCGACGCCTGACTCGCTCCTCACCGAGCTGCGCTCGATCACCGGCGTGCAGTCCGCAGCTGCGGTGCGCGAGAACCCGGACTGGAAGAGCGCCAGCGAGCCCGGCCTGATCGCGTGCGCCGAGATCCCGAGCGCGTACGGCCGGTGCGCCGACGGCGCCATCGTCGCCGAGGTGGCGACGGGTCTCATCCCCTTCCGGGAGTCGGCGTCGTCCACCAGGGTCTGGCCCGCCGCGTCGGTTCCACTCGGCAGTCTCGAACAGCTGCCGGTGATGACGATCGTCGTCGACACGGACGGATCGGCAGCCGCCGTCGAACGCTCACGTACCGCCCTTGAGGCCGCCTTCCCTGCCTTTCGGGTGGCGCCGAACGTGCCCGGCGACTTCGAGTCGGAGTTCGCCAACACGCTGCGCGCCTGGGAACAACTGGCCAACGTCGTCATCATCGCCAGCCTCGCGCTCGGCGGTTGCAGCCTCGCGGTCAGCGTGATCGGCGGTCTCACCGAGCGCAGACGCCCGTTCAGCCTGCTGCGGCTCAGCGGCGCTCCGGTGCGGGTCCTGCGTCGGGTGGTGGCGTTGGAGAGCGCCGTGCCGATGCTCGCCGTCGCCGCCGTCGCCATCGGGATGGGTTTCCTCGCCGCCCACCTGTTCCTGCGGGCGCAGATGGGCTACACCCTGGTCGCGCCGCAGCCGGGCTTCTACGTGATCGTCGTCGTCGGGTTGGCCGCCTGCCTCGGCGTCATCGCCTCCACCCTGCCGCTGCTGGAACGGATCACCGGGCCGGAGACCGCCCGCAGCGAGTAGTGGTCACCCCGTCGGCCCGGTGGTGGTGAGAGCTACCACCGGGCCGAGGACGAAGACGGCAGGTGGGCCGACGCCCTCCCGGGCGGCGACAGCGCCGATCTCGTCCAACCGGGCGGGCACCGATCGCTGGTCGGGCAGCCCGGCGTCCTGCACGGCGAGCACCGGGGTCTCCGGGGCACGACCGTGCTCGATCAGCACGGTCGCGATCTTGGCGATGGTGTCGACGGCCATCAGCAGCACGACGGTGCCCCGGGCCCGGGCCAGCGCCGCCCAGTCGACGAGCGAGTCGGGGTGCCCGGGCGGCAGGTGCCCGGAAACGACTGTGACGTCGTGCGCCACGCCCCGGTGCGTCACCGGCACGCCGGCGAGGGCCGGTGCGGCGAGCGCGCTGCTCACCCCGGGCACCACGGTCACCGGCACGCCGGCCGCCACGCAGGCCTGCACCTCCTCGTGGCCGCGCCCGAAGACGTACGGGTCACCGCCCTTGAGCCGGACCACCCGGCGGCCGGCGCGGGCGTGCGACACCAGTGCCTCGTTGATCGCCTCCTGGGCCATCGACGGGCCACGGGGCACCTTCGCGGCGTCGACGACCAGCACGTCGGGGCGCAGCCCGGCGAGCAGCCCCTGCGGGGCGAGCCGGTCGACCACAACGACGTCAGCGGCGTCGAGCAGCGCCTTCCCGCGTACCGTGATCAGGTCGTCGGGCCCCGGCCCGCCGCCGACCACGGCGACCGAGCCGTGCCCGTGGTGGTCGTGCCCGTGGTCGTGATGGTGGTGGTGGTGGCCGACCGGGTCGTCGGGGTGGTCGTGCGGGCGTTGCGGACGACCCACCTTGTCCGCGAAGCCGGGCATCAACACCCGGTACGCGCAGGTGTCGCAGTTCATCCTGATGTCCCCGCCCAGCGCCTCAGCGTACCGCTCCAGGACGAGGTCGGCGAGGGCGTCACAGTCGCCGATCACCTCGGCGACGCGGACGTCCAGGTCGGGGTGGGCGGCGGCGAACTCCGCCGACTGGGCGACGATCCGGTCCGGCAGCACCCCGGCGAACAGGAAGTACGGTGCCACCACGATCCGCCGCGCGCCGAGGCGGCGCAGGCGCTCCAGCACGGCCGGCACCGACGGCTGCGCCAGGGAGATGAACCCCGGCTCCACGCCCGCGTAGCCGCGTCCCTCCCAGAGCAGCCGGGCGACCTTGGCGACCTCGGCGTTGGCGTCCGGGTCGGTGGACCCCCGCCCGATCAACGCCACCCACGTGTCGGCCCGGTCGGCACCAGCCGGCTCCGTGCCGGCCCGGTCGGCACCGGACAGCGCGGCGTCGATGCGGTCGGCACCGGACAGCACCGTGTCGGCCCGGTCGGCACCGGACAGCGCGGCGTCGATGCGCTGTTCGAGGGCTTCGTGCAGCAGCGGGTGGGGGCCGAGCGGGCGGCCGTAGCGGTAGCTCAGCCCGGGGTGGCGCTGCTGCTCCCGGGCCATCGCGGCGGGGATGTCGCCCTTGCCGTGACCGGCGCCGGTCAGCACCAGCGGCAGCGCCACCAGGGCGCGGTGCCCACGGGCGACGAGCGCGCCGACCGCGTCGGTCAGCGGCGGACGGGACAGCTCGATGAAGCCACCCTCGACGTCGCCGATGTCGCCCCGACGACGGACCCGCTCGACGAGAGCGGCGAACTGCTCGACCCCGGCCGCGCTGCGCGTACCGTGCCCGACGATGACCAACCCGGTCATGACTTCTCCTCGACGTAGAGCAGGGCGTTGAGGGCGGCGGCGGCGACCGCCGAGCCACCCTTCTCCCCCACGTTGGACACGGCGGGCAGGCCACTGGCCCGCAGCGCCGCCTTCGACTCGGCGGCCCCCACGAAGCCGACCGGCAGGCCCACCACGAGCGCCGGTGCGGCGTCCACTGTGAGCAGTTCGACAAGCGCGGTGGGCGCGCAGCCGACCACCCAGACCGCCCCGGTTCCGACCCGCTCCACTGCGATCCGGACGGCCGCCGCCGAGCGGGTGATCCCGGCCGAGCGGCCCAGCGCGGCGGCGGCCGGCTCGGCGACCGGGCAAACCAGTTCCAGGCCGGCCCGGGTGATGCCGGCGGCGACCATCGCCACGTCGGTGACCACGGGCGCCCCGGCGCGCAGCGCCGCCAGCCCCGCTTCCAGGGCGGCCTCGTCGCAGACCAGTTCGTCGACGTACGCGAGGTCGGCGCTGGCGTGCACCACCCGCTCGGTCACCGCGCGGGTCAGCGGCGGCAGGTGCGACAGGTCGACGCGCTCGCGCAGGATGCGGTACGACTCGGCCTCGATGGGGTGCACGACCCGGCTCATCGGGCTCCTTCACAGGGGTGGGGCTCGACGACGCGGATCGCGTCAGGGTCAGCGACGATGCGGATCGCGTCGACCGGGCAGATCTCCAGGCACTCCAGGCAGCCGGTGCACCGGTCGGCGCGGACCGTCAGGCCACCGGCGACCGGCCGGATCGCGTGCGTGGGGCAGGTGAGCAGACACGCGCCGCAGCCCTGGCAGGCGTCGATCGTCACGAACGCCACCGGTACCCCCGGGGTGTGACCATCCGGCCGGCGACCAGCCGCGTGTCGCTGCTGCCCACGACCACGACGCTGTACATGTCGACGATGGCTGGGTCGAGCGTGGCGAGGGTCGCGAGGTGCACCTGTTCGCCGGGGCGGCTGGCGTTGCGCACCACGCCCACCGGGGTGTCCGGTGACCGGTGCGCGGCGAGGATGCCGAGCGCCTTGCCGAGCTGCCAGTCGCGGGCCCGGCTGCGCGGGTTGTAGAAGAGCGTCACGAAGTCGCCCTCGGCGGCGGCGGTGACCCGCCGCTCGATGACGTCCCACGGGGTGTGCAGATCGGACAGGCTCACGTAGGCGTGGTCGTGGCCGAGGGGCGCGCCGAGCAGCGCCCCGGCAGCAAGGGCGGCGGTGACCCCGGGGACGCCCACCACCTCGATCCGCTCGTCGGCGTACTCCAGGGCGGGGCTGGCCATCGCGTACACCCCGGCGTCGCCGGAGCCGATCAGCGCGACCGCCCGGCCGGCGGCGGCCTCGGTGACGGCGGCGCGCGCCCGCGCCTCCTCCGCGCCCAGCCCACTGGAGAGCACCCGGGTGCCGGGGCGCAGCACGTCGCGGACCTGCTCCAGGTACTGGTCGAGGCCGACCACCACGGCGGCGCGCCGCAGCTCGGCCACCGCGCGGGGGGTGCGCAGGTCGGCGGCGCCCGGCCCGAGGCCGACGACGGCCAGCCGGCCGCGTGGCGCGTGCCGGGCCACCGCGACGGTGGCCATCGCCGTCGCGGTCTTGCCCACCAGCAGCGTCGCGTCGTCGGCCCGGCCGTCCGGGCCGAGCAGGGCCGCGGCCTCCGCCACGCTCGGCGTGCCGACCGCGGCCCGGACCACCTCGCTGGGGTGCGGCACGTCGACCGCCGCCAGCCGCGTCGCCGGCCAGGTCACCAGGGGTACGCCGAGCGCGTCGACCGTGCTGCGGATGCCCGCCTCGTCGGCCTTGATGTCGGCGGTGGCCAGGCAGCGCAGGCTCGCCGGGTCGAGGCCGGCCTCGGCCAGCACCCGGTGCAGCAGCTCCGCCACCTCGGCGGCGGGTACGCCCCGACTCGCGCCCACCCCGGCGACCAGCGACGGCGGCCGCAGCACGGCGGTCCGCTCGTCGGGCGACACGACCCGGTCGGTGACCAGCAGCCGGTACCCGTCGTCCGTCGGGTCCTCGTCAGCCGCGCGCACGTTCGGGGGCAGGGCGGGTAGCGGCCAGTCGGCGTCGGCGATCAGCCGGACCGGCTCGCCGTCCAGGATGGCCCGGGACACCGCGGCGACAGCGCCCTGCACGGGCCAGCCGAGGGTGTCCAGCCCCGGCAGGTCGACCGCGTCGGTGGCCGTGGTGATCACCGGTCGGGCGTCCAGCAGGGCGGCGACCTGCTCGGCGAGGGCGTTGGCCCCGCCGGCGTGCCCACCGAGCAGCGCCACCGCGTGCCGGGCGGCCTCGTCGACGACCACCACCGCCGGGTCGGTGCGCTTGTCGTCGAGCAGCGGCGCGACGATCCGTACCACCGCCCCGGTGGCCAGGAACGCGATGACCGCGTCACACCCGGCCCAGGCGGTCCGCAGCGCGTCGGCGACGGACTCCCCCTCGACCAGCCGGGCGTGCGGCCAGGCGGCGGTCACTGTGTCGGCGTGCCGGCGGCCGGCCGCGGTGGCCGCCACCAGGCCGATCCGGGCGGGCGGGTTCTGTTCGGTCACTGGCGCTCCCCGGTGAGGACGACCACCGGGTTGGTGGCCGCGAGGCGGATCGACCCGCCAGGCAGGTCGGCGAGGCGGGCGGCGGAGAGCTGGCTGCCCTCGACCGTGTAGCCGGCGGCGCGCAGCAGACCCACGGACGGTGCGACCCGGTCCAGTGCGGCCAGGGTGAGCACCACCCGCTCGGGTTGGCGGGCCGCCACGGCGGTGAGGACGTCGACACCGCCACCGCCCACGAAGACCGCGTCGGGCTCGGGGAGGCCGGCCAGTGCCGCCGGGGCACGTCCGCTGATCAGTCGGACGTGCACGGCGTGCGCCGCGGCGTTGGCCCGGATGGTGGCACCGGCGTCGGCGTCCTGTTCGACGGCGAGCACTGCCGCGCCGAGCAGCGCGCACTCGATGCCGACCGAGCCGCTGCCCGCCCCGATGTCCCAGATCAGCCGGCCCAGTCGGGGGCGTAGCCGGGCGACGACGAGGGCGCGCACCTCCGACTTCGTGATCATGGAGTCGCGGTGGGCGTACCGGTCCTCCGGCAGCGCCCAACCGCCGGCCGGCGCGGCGGCGGGCTGGTTGTCGGCGCGCATACCGGCCGTACCTCGATCTGGCGGGGCGGGCGCGGACCAGGCGGGCCCGGCGGGGGTTGACGTGGACCCGGCGGCCGCGGCGTCCGCGGGCGCGGCGTCGGCGGGTGCGGCGTCGGCGGGTGCGGACCCGGCCGGTACCGGGTCGGCGAGGCTGAGCAGGACGTGCGGGTCGGCCCAGGTCTCGGCGGCGGCCTGCTCAGGGGTCACCGCGCGGATCCGTTCGGCGGCGGTGCCCAGGTGCTCGGCGACCAACAGACGACGGGACCAGCCGATCAGGCCGGCGCCCAGCTCGGCCGCGCCGGCACCGGGCGCGGTGAGCACCGCGACCAGTGGCAGCGCCCGGCAGGCGTTCAACGCCGGGCGCGGTTCGCGGCCGTGCGCGGTGACCACGGCGGCGCCGTCCCAGGGCAGCCCGGCGCGGGCGAACGCGGCGGCCACACTGGACACCGCCGGCACCACCCGCAGCGGCAGCCCGGCCGCGCGCAGCCGCCGGACGATGCCGAACAGGCCGGGATCGCCGCTGGCCAGCACCACGGCCGGCACCCCGGCGTCGACGGCCTCGGCGAGGCGGCGCAGGGCGGGGGCGAGCGGCCCGAGGGCGATGGTGTCCGCGCCAGCCGGTACGGGCACCGCGGCCAGGTGCCGGGCGGCCCCGACCACCAGCCCGGCGGTGGCCAGCACCGGTGCGAGCGCGGGGTGCGGGGGTGCGCCCGCCGCGTCCAGGCCGACCACTGACACGGCGGTCACCGGGGCCGGTGGGGTCGCCGAGGCCATCCGCGTCATCGGTGCCACCGGCCGGACGACGCGACGACGTGCGCTCCGGCGAAGTCGACCATCGCCACGTCGACTGTCACCGTGGGCCCGGCGAAGCGCCGCAACACCGCCTGGACCCGCTGGCAGAGCAGGTCGCCGGCCGGGGCGAGCAGCCCGGCGGCCTCCCACAGCTCGTACGCGTGTCGCCCGGTGTTCGCCTCGGTCACGGCGGCGACGAGCGACGGGTCGCCGCCGGCCTCCGCGGTCACCGCGCCGAGCAGGGAGAGGTCCACCTTGGAGCGGGTGTAGTGGGTCATCAGGATGCCGGCCGCCAGTTTGGCGAGCTTGCCGGCCATGCCGACGAAGACCACACCGGTCATGGCGTCACCCACCGCAGCGGTCACCGCGGCCCCGGTGAAGTCGCCGACCTCGACGAAACAGACCTCGGGCAGGTCGGGCAGGAGCGTACGGGCGGCCCGCTCGGTACGCCCACCGGTGCAGAGCACCACTGTCGGCTCGCCCTGGGCGGCCATCACGTGCACGGCCTGCACGACGCTGGCCCGCCACGACGCGGTGGAGAAGGGGCGGACGATCCCGGTGGTGCCGAGGATCGAGATGCCACCGAGGATGCCGAGGCGACGGTTGGTGGTCTTGCGGGCCATGACCTCGCCGCGGGGCACGCTGATCACGACCCGGACTCCGACCTCGCTGAGGTCGACCACCTCGGCCACGGCGTCGCCGATCATCTGGCGGGGGGTGTCGTTGATCGCCGGGCCGCCGACCGCGAGCCCGAGACCGGGTTTGGTGACCGTGCCGACGCCGGCACCGCCGGCCAGCCGCAGGCCGGGCACGTCGGTCCAGTTCACCGTGGCGGTCAGCTCGGCGCCGTGGGTGACGTCCGGGTCGTCCCCGGCGTCCTTGATTACCACCGCCTCGGCCCGGACCGGTGGGGTGCCGGTCACCTCGCAGCGCTCGACCGGGAAACGCACCCGGCGTCCGGCCGGCAGCCCGATCTCCACCTCCTGCTGGCTGCTGCCGGTGACCAGCGCGGTGACCGCGGCCTTCGCCGCCGCCGTCGCGCACGCGCCGGTGGTCCAGCCGGTGCGCAGAGCGGTGGGCCGGACCTTCGCGGTACGCGGCAGATCCGGCTCGCGCAGCGGCGGCTCGGCGTACGTCATGGGGTTTCTGTTTCTCCGGCGCGGGCGCGGCGCAGCTCGGCGCGGGCGGCCGGCTCGGCCCGGCGGAAGGTGTGGAAGTGCCCGGGGTGGTAGAGGTGCGAGCGGGTGCCCTCGGCGGCGAGGGCCGGGCCGACCAGGAAGAGGGTGTGCTTCCACAGCTTGTGTTGCTTGACCGTCGCCTCCAGGGTGCCGACGGTGCAGCGCACCACCAGTTCGTCGGGCCAGGTCGCCTGGTACGCCACCACGGCCGGCGTGTCGTCGGGGTAGCCGCCGGCCAGCAGCTCGGCCTGCACCTGCCCGGAGCGGGCGGCGGAGAGGAACAGCGCCATCGTGGTGCCGTGCCGGGCGAAGTCCCGGACCCGCTCGCCGGGCGGCATCGGGGTCTTGCCGCCTTCGAGGCGGGTGAGGATGACCGACTGGGCCACCTCGGGCACTGTCAGCTCCCGTCCGATGATCGCCGCGACGGCGGTGAACGACGACACCCCGGGCACGATCTCGACGGCCAGTCCGAGCGCCCGGCACAGGTCCAGTTGCTCCTGCACCGCGCCCCACAGCGCCGGGTCTCCGGAGTGGATCCGGGCCACTGTCAGCCCCTGCTCGGCGGCGCGCTGGTAGAGCGGCAGCACACCCTCGATGGGCAGCTGCGACGAGTCGACGATCTCCGCGTCGGGGCGGGCGTGGTCGAGCACGTCGGCGTGCACCAGGCTGGCCGCCCAGATCACGATGTCCGCCTCGGAGATCACCCGGGCGGCCCGCAGGGTCAGCAGGTCCGCCGCCCCCGGGCCGGCTCCGACGAACCACACGGTGCCGTCGCTGGTCACAGCTTTCCTCCTCGGTGCTCGCGGCGGGCCGGAACCAGCAGCGTCGACAGGTACGGCAGGTCGTGCCCGGTGTCGTCGACCGGCCCGACGCCTTCGCCGGGGAGCCCCAGGTCGCGTCCGAGCACGGCGTCGGCGAGGCGACCCTGCCGGCGCAGCTCGGCGAGCAGTTCCGGGTGCCGCCGCCAGCCCTTGTAGACCACCACGGTGCCCGGCCCGGCGAGGGCGTCGGCGAAGAGCGCCAGGCCCGCGGTGGCCGGGAGCAGGGTGAGCGGTTCGCGTCCCTCACAGAGCGGGGTGCCGCTGCGCGCCGCCAGCTCCTGCATGGCGGTGACGCCGGGCACTGTCGCCACCCGCACCGCCGGGCGCAGCGCGCGGACACTCTGGGCCAGGTAACCGAAGGTGGAGTAGACGTTGGGGTCGCCGATGGTGGCGAACGCCAGCGACCGCGCGCCCGCATCGATCGCCTCGACCACCACCCGGGCGGCGTCGTCCCAGGCCGCCGCCCTGCGCGGGGTGACCCCACCCCGGTCGTCGAGCGCGAACGGCAGCCGGCGCAGCCGGTCGCTCGCGACGTGCTCCCGCACTGTCGCCTCGGCCCGCCCGGCGTCCGCACCCGGCGGCGTCGCGCCGGCGGTCGCGGTGGGCGTGACCCGGTCCGCCATCACGGGTACGAAGACCAGGTCGGCCTCGCGCAGCAGCCGCACCGCCTTGACGGTGAGCAGTTCCGGGTCGCCCGGGCCGACGCCGACCCCGGTGAGCGTGGCGCTCATCGGGCCGCCTCGACCAGTCGGCGGGCCGCGTCCGGGTGACCGGCCCAGTGGGTGTGCAGGTAGGAGGCGTGTACCCGGCCGGCCACGAAGCCGTGCGGGGTGTCGTTCCACTGCCACGCCGGCGCGTCGCCGTGCTCCGGGTCGGTGGTGGTGCGGTGGAACTCGTGGCCGCGTACCGGCTCGCCGGCGCGCGCCACCGGGGAGCCGGTGACGGCCACCGCCTCCCGGTAGCCGAGGGTGAGCCGGTCGGTCATCCGGGCGGTCAGGTCCAGCCGACCGCACATCGGTACGCCGTCCAGGGACCGCCCGAGGTAGAGCAGCCCGGCGCACTCGGCGACGATCGGCCCGTCGAAGTCGGCCAGCTCGGCGCGGAGCGCGGTGTTGTCGGCGAGCGCCTGCGCGTACGCCTCGGGGAAGCCCCCGCCGATCACCACAGCCCGGGTGCCGGTGGGCAGGGCCGGGTCGCGCAGCGGGTCGACGGTGACGACGTCCGCGCCGGCCGCGGTGAGCAGTTCGGCGGTCTCCGCGTACGAGAAGGTGAAGGCCGGGCCACCGGCGAGCGCGACCCGTGGCCGTTCGAGGCCGACCGGCCCGCCGACGGCGGCGACCGGGTCCCAGGCCGCTGTGGTCAGCGGCGGGGCGGTCCGGGCAAGGTCAAGCACGGCGTTGAGGTCCACTGTGGCCTCGACCAGCTCGGCGAGCGCGGTGACGATCGCGACGGACTCGGGTGCCCGCTCGGCGACCGGCACCAACCCGAGGTGCCGGGCCGGCGCGGCCACCTCGGCGGCGCGGGTCACCGCCCCGAGCACCGGTACGCCCACCTCGGCGAGGGCGTCACGCAGCAGCGTCTCGTGCCGGGGTGAGCCGACCCGGTTGAGGATCACCCCGCCGATCCGTACCGCCGGGTCGAACGCGGCCATGCCGAGGGTGAGCGCGGCGGCCGACCGGCCCTGCGCGGTGGTGTCCAGCACCAGCAGCACGGGTGCCTCGATCAGCCGGGCGACGTGCGCGGTGGAGGCGAAGTCGCGGCGGCCCACCGCGCCGTCGTGCAGGCCCATGACGCCCTCGACGACGGCGATGTCGGCGGGCGTGGGGACGCTCGCGCCGTGTCGCAGCAGAGGGGCGATCCGGTCGGCCCCGACGAGGAACGGGTCGAGGTTGCGCCCTGCCCGCCCGGCGGCGAGGGCGTGGTAGCCGGGGTCGATGTAGTCGGGCCCGACCTTGTGTGGGCTGACCGTCAGGCCCCGCCGGCGCAACGCGGCGAGGAGCCCGGTGGCCACCGTCGTCTTGCCGTGGCCGCTGGCCGGGGCGGCGACCACCACCCGGGGCAGCGCCCAGTGCGCGGTCACCACTCGATGCCCTTCTGGCCCTTCTGGCCGGCGTCCATCGGGTGCTTGACCTTGGTCAGCTCGGCGACCAGGTCGGCGGCGGCGACCAGGCGCGGGTCGGCGTCCCGGCCGGTGATCACGACGTGTTGGAAGCCGGGGCGGTCGGCCAGGGTGGCGACCACCTCGTCGACGTCCACCCAGCCCCACTTCATCGGGTAGGTGAACTCGTCCAACACGTACAGCCCGTAGCGCTCGGCGGCCAGGTCGCGCTGGATCTGCCGCCAGCCCTCCAGGGCGTCGGCGGCGTGGTCGGCGTCGCCGCCGCGCTGGATCCAGGACCAGCCCTCGCCCATCTTGTGCCAGGCCACCGGCGCGCCCTGGCCGGTGCGCTCGTGCACCTCGCCGAGCGCCCGGAAGGCGTTCTCCTCCCCCACCCGCCACTTGGCGCTCTTGACGAACTGGAACACCCCGACCGGAAGACCGGCCGTCCAGGCCCGCAACGCCAGCCCGAAGGCCGCCGTCGACTTCCCCTTCATCTGCCCGGTGTGGACGATCAGCAGTGGCCGGTGCCGCCGCTGCCGGGTCGTCAACCCGTCCTGCGGCACCGAACTCGGCTGTCCCTGCGGCATCAGACCGTCCCCCGTCCCGCGGCCACTCCCGTGCCCGCCTCTTCCGCGATCTTGCGGTTTCTGTTGGTCATATGCGCACTTCGCCCTTTATGCCGCGACAGGAAGTGCAAGATCGCGGGGGTGGGGGTGGGTGAGGGCTTCCAGGGGAGTTCGGGGGGCCTTCAGCTGGGTGGCCAGGCGGGCGGCCAGGTGCAGGCGGACCGGGCCTGTCTCGCAGTCGACGACCACGCACGGCGCGCCGGTGGCGGCCAGGACCGCTGCCGCCGCTGCCGCCCGGTCCAGCGGGCGGGTGCCAGCCGTGGCCCTCCCATCGGTGACGATGAGGACCAGTGGGCGGCGCTTCGGGTCGCGCAGGCGCTCCACCCGCAACAGGTCCGCGGCGGCGAGCAACCCCTCGGCCAGCGGCGTACGCCCGCCGGTCGGCAGCTCGGCCAGCCGGGTCGAGGCGGCCAGCACCGACGAGGTCGCCGGCAGCAGGGTCCGGGCGCCGGCACCCCGGAACGCGATCACAGCGACCTTGTCCCGCCGCTGGTACGCGTCGGTGAGCAGGGCGAGCACCGCGTCCTTCACAGTGGCCATCCGCTGCCGCGCGCCCATCGAGCCGCTCGCGTCCACCACGAACAGCACCAGGTTGCCCTCGCGCCCCTCACGAACCGCCTCGCGCAGGTCGTCCCGGCGCAGTCGCAGCGGACCGGTGAGCCGGCCCCGGGCCGCCTGGTGCGGCGCGGCGGCGCGGATCGTGGCCGGCAGGTGCAGCGCGCCGACCCGACCCGCCGGTACCCGGGCGCCGGTGGTGCGACCCCGCCCGGTGCGGGCCCGAGACCGTCGGCCCGGCACCCCGTCACCCAGGCCGGGCGCGGTGAGCACCCGCGCCCTCAACCCACCCCGGGGTACGGCCACCGGCTGGGACTTCCCGCCGCGGGTCGGGTCGTCGGCACCGGTCGCCGAATGCCCGCCACCGCGCGGGCGCGAGTCCCTGCCGTCGTCACCCCGATCGGCCTGCTGGTGCTGCGGCCAACCGTCGTCGTCGCTCCGGTCGCCCGGCTGGCGCTGCGGCCGGCCGCCGGCGCCGTCCGGCCCGTCGGTGCCAGCGCCATCACGCGCCGTCGGGTGCTCCGCCGAACCCGGTCCACCCTGGTCGACGCCATCGCCGCTGCGGTCGCCTCCCTGCGGTCCGCCGCCATGTGGTCCGCCGCCGTTCGGGCCACCGCCACCGGCCGGGCCGCCGCCCTGCGGGCCGCCGTCCGGGTCAGTGTCGTCTGGGCCGCGGTCTTCGGGGCCGGCGTCGTCCGGGTCGTCGGGGTGAGCGTCCTGGGCGCGCTGCAACGCCTCGTCGAGGCGCTTCTCGTCCAGCCCCGGGGTGTCGAACGGGTCGCGGCGGCGGCGGTGCGGCAGGGCCAACCGGGCCGCCACCCGGACGTCGTCGATGGTGACCCGGTCCCGGCCGTGCCAGGCGGCGTGGGCGAGGGCGGTACGGGCGGTGACGATGTCGGCCCGCATCCCGTCCACGTCGAACGCCGCGCACACCTCGGCGATCTGCCGCAACGCGGCGTCCGGCAGTCGTACCCCGGGAAGTCGGCGGCGGGCGGCAGCCACCTGGTCGGCGATCTCCGCGTCGGCGTCGGCCCAACGGGCGGCGAAGCCGACCGGGTCCGCGTCGGCGGCCAGCCGGCGGCGGACCACCTCGACCCGGATCTCCGGGTCCCGGCTGGCGCCCACCTCCACAGTGAGCCCGAACCGGTCGAGCAGCTGCGGGCGCAGCTCCCCCTCCTCCGGGTTCATCGTGCCGACCAGCAGGAACCGGGCCGCGTGGCTGACCGAGACGCCCTCCCGCTCGACGTGGCTGCGGCCCATCGCCGCCGCGTCGAGCAGCAGGTCGACGAGGTGGTCGTGCAGCAGGTTGACCTCGTCGACGTAGAGCACACCCCGGTGCGCGGCGGCGAGCAGGCCCGGCTCGAAGGCGCGTACCCCCTCGCCGATCGCCTTTTCCAGATCCAGCGCACCGACCACCCGGTCCTCGGCGGCGCCCACCGGCAGCTCGACGAGGCGGGCCGGACGGGTCTCGGCGGCGACGTCGGCCGGGTGCGGGCCGTCCGGGCAGGCCGGGTCGGGCTCGGCCGGGTCACAGCCGAAACGGCAGCCGGCGACCCGCCGCACCGGGGGCAGCAGCGCGGCGAGAGCCCGCACGGCGGTGGACTTGGCGGTCCCCTTCTCACCCCGGACCAGCACCCCACCGATCGCCGGGGAGACCGCGTTGAGCAGCAACGCCAGCCGCATGTCGGCCATGCCGAGCACCGCGCTGAACGGATAAATCGCCACTGCGCCTTCTTTCGTTCGCGACTGCGGGGCTCGCAAAACCGGCTCACTCCTCGCGCTCACCGGGCTTCCGATAGTTCGCGACTGCGGGGCTCGCAGAACCGGCTCACTCCTCGCGCTCACACCCGGTCCTCCAGGTCGCCCTCACTGGCCAGGTACGTGTCGCGCAGCCGGTCGAGGGTGGCCGGCTCCGGCTTGGCCCACAGCCCCCGGTCGGCGGCCTCCAACAGGCGTTCGGTGATGCCGCGCAACGCCCACGGGTTGGACGTCTCCAGGAACTCCCGGGTGGTCTCGTCGAAGAGGTACGCGGCGGCCAGGTGCTCGTACATCCAGTCGTCGACCACACCGGCGGTGGCGTCGTAACCGAACAGGTAGTCCACTGTGGCCGCCAGCTCGAACGCGCCCTTGTAGCCGTGCCGGCGCATCGCGGCGATCCACTTCGGGTTGACCACCCGGGCCCGGAACACCCGCCGGGTCTCCTCACCCAGCGTGCGGGTGCGCACGTCGTGCGGCATCGCCGAGTCACCCACGTACGCCTGTGGTGACGTTCCGGTGAGGTGGCGGACCATCGCCACCATCCCGCCGTGGTACTGGAAGTAGTCGTCGGAGTCGACGATGTCGTGCTCACGGGTGTCCTGGTTCTTCACCGCCACCGCGATCCGGGCGAACGAGCGCTCCATGTCGGCGCGCGCCTCCCGCCCGTCCAGGCCCCGGCCGTACGCGTAGCCGCCCCACACCGCGTACACCTCGGCCAGGTCGGCGTCGCTGCGCCAGGTCCGGGCGTCGATCAGGGGCAGCAGCCCAGCGCCGTACGCGCCGGGCTTGGAACCGAAGATCCGGGCGGTGGCCCGCCGCTCGTCGCCGTGCTCGGCGAGGTCGGCGGCGACGTGCGCCCGCAGGTAGTTCTCCTCGTCCGGCTCGTCCAGGGCGGCGACCCGCCGGACGGCGTCGTCGAGCAGCGCCACCACGTGCGGAAACGCGTCGCGGAAGAAACCGGAGATGCGCACTGTGACGTCGACGCGCGGGCGGCCCAGCTCGGCGGTCGGCACCACCTCGATGCCGGTCACCCGCCGGGACCTGTCGTCCCAGACCGGCCGGCAGCCCAGCAGCGCGAGCACCTCGGCGATGTCGTCGCCCTGGGTCCGCATCGCGCTGGTGCCCCAGACGGTCAACCCCACCGAGCGGGGGTACGCGCCGGTGTCGGCGAGGTGCCGGGCCAGCAGTGAGTCGGCGAGGGCCACCCCGACGTCCCAGGCGTTGCGGCTGGGGATGGCCTTCGGGTCGACAGAGTAGAAGTTGCGGCCGGTGGGCAGCACGTTGACCAGGCCCCGGGTGGGTGAGCCGGACGGGCCGGGCGGCACGAACCTGCCGTCCAGCGCCCCGAGGGTGTTGGTCAGCTCGTCGGTGGTCCCGTCCAGTCGGGGCACCAGCTCGGTGGCGGCGAAGTGCAGCACTGCGGCGACCTCCGGGATCGGCCGACCGGTCACCTCCGTCACCACGGCGTCGATGGTGTCAACCGCCCAGTCCAGGGTCTCCATGCCGACGACCAGCCGCCGGGCGAGGGCCTCGATCAGGTCGATCGCGTCGGCGGCGGTGACGGCCGGCCCGTCCACCACGTCGGTCAGCGCCGCGGGCAGTGCCAGTCGCTGTCCCGGCGACGCGAGCAGTTCCTGCTCGTCGAGGGAGTACGCGACGGCGAGGGCCTGTCGCAGGCCGGGCAGGGCGCGGGCGCCGCCCCAGATCTGCGGGGCGCGCAGCACCGCGAGGACCAGGTTGACCCGGGGCTCGCCGGTGGGCGCGTCAGCGAGGATGTGCAGCCCGTCGCGGATCTGCACGTCCTTGATCTCGCACAGGTACCCGTCGAGGTGCAGCACGAAGTCGTCGAAGTCGTCCGCGTCGGGCATCGCCTCGGCGTGCAGGTCGTGGTGCAGCTCGGCGGCGCGCACCAGGTCCCAGATCTGCGCCCGTACGGTGGGCACCTTGGCCGGGTCGAGGGCCTGCACCGTCACGTACTCGTCGAGCAGTTGTTCCAGTTTGGCCAGGTCGCCGTAGGTCTCGGCGCGGGCCATCGGCGGGACCAGGTGGTCGACGACCACTGCGTGCGCCCGCCGCTTGGCCTGGGTGCCCTCGCCGGGGTCGTTGACGATGAACGGGTACACCAGCGGCAGGTCGCCGAGGACCGCGTCGGGCGCACAGTCGGCGGCCAGGCCGAGGCCTTTGCCGGGCAGCCACTCCAGGGTGCCGTGCTTGCCCAGGTGCACCACGGCGTCCGCGCCGAAGCCGCCGTCCGCGACCGGCGCGGTCAGCCAGCGGTACGCGGCCAGGTAGTGGTGACTCGGCGGCAGGTCCGGGTCGTGGTAGATGGCGATCGGGTTCTCCCCGAAGCCCCGGGGCGGCTGGATCAGCAGCACCACGTTGCCGAAGCGCAGCCCGGCGAGCACGATGTCCCCGCCCTCGGTGTACAGCTCGCCCGGCGGCTCACCCCAGTGCTCCCGCATCCGCTCGCGCAGCTCGGCCGGCACCTGGTCGAACCACCGCTGGTACGTCGGCCCCGGTATCCGGGCCTCGGCCGCGGCCAACTGCTCCGGGGTGAGCCACTCCACGTCGTGACCACCGGCGGCGATCAGCGCGTGGATCAGCGCGTCACCGTCGTCGGGCGGCGGCGCGTCACCCAGGTCGTAGCCGGCCTCGGCCAACGCGGCGAACAGCCGGACCGCCGACGCCGGGGTGTCCAACCCGACGGCGTTGCCGACCCGGGAGTGCTTGGTGGGGTACGAGCTGAGCACCACGGCGATGCGCTTGTCGGCGTGCGGCACGTACCGCAGCCGGGCGTGGCGTACCGCGATCCCGGCGACCCTCGCGGCCCGCTCGGGATCGGCGGTGTAGACCGAGAGCCCGTCGGCGTCGATCTGCTTGAACGAGAACGGCACTGTGACGATCCGGCCGTCGAACTCGGGGATGGCCACCTGCATGGCGGCGTCCAACGGGGACAGGCCGGCGTCGCTGTCGGCCCACTGCGCGCGGGTGCTGGTGAGGCAGAGCGCCTGGATGACCGGCACGTCCAGGGCCGCCAGGGCGCCGACGTCCCAGGCGTCCTCGTCGCCGCCACCGGAGGCGTCGGCGGCGACCGCGCCGCCGGCCGCGAGCACCGTGACCAGCAGAGCGTCACAGCGGGCGAAGAGCCCGAGTGGTCCGGCGCCCGCTGTCAACCCGCGCAGCGAGCCGCAGAAGATCGGCAGGGGGTTGCCGCCGGCCTGGCGGACCGCGTCAGCGAGCACGTCGACGAATCCGGTGTTGCCGGCGAGGGCGTGCGCCCGGTAGAAGACGATTCCCACTGTGGGCCGATCCGGGTCGGCGGCGTGGTCGCCGTGCACGCCGTACGCCGGGGTGGGCGCGGGTGCGGCGAACCCCTGGCCGGTGAGCAGCACCGTGTCGGAGAGGAACCGGGCCAACTGTCCGAGGTTGTCCGGGCCGCCCTCCACGAGGTACGCCAGCGACTGGGTGACGACCCCGGACGGCACTGTGGAGATGGCCATCAGCTCCGCGTCGGGCAGCGCCTCACCGCCGAGCACGACAGTCGGCACGCCGGTGGCGAGCACCGCGGCGAGGCCGTCCGGCCACGCCTGCCGCCCGCCGAGCAGGCGTACGACGACGAGGGCGACCCCGTCGAGCAGGGCGGGCACCTCCTCGGCGGCGACTCGGGCCGGGTTGGCCAACCGGTAGTCGGCGCCGCTGGCGCGGGCGGCAAGCAGGTCGGTGTCGGCGGTGGACAGCAGCAGGATGCGCACGGCAGGCTCCGGAGAGTGACGCCCTGGGCCCTCACGAGGGCGACCTGGACGAAGCGGGTGGGTACGGCGTCAGCCGGTACGACGGCCCGGGCGAACGGCGCACCGACGCATGGGTCGGGGCCGGTCAGCGCCGGGCGATCAGCTCAGCGGTGCCGGTGGCCGGTGTCCGGTGTCCTTGCAATGCACTGCCTGCAGTGCGAGACGACGATAGTCGTCGATGAATGAGACGCCGTGCGTCATCGGGTCCTCCTCGGGTGTCCACGCCCTGGGGTACGTCCCGACGGCCGAAGTATCCTGGCTTCCGGATCGACGCTCTCCCCCGGCCTTCCAACCGCAGACACACGGCCGTGACTCACGAGGGGGGATCGCTCCCCGGTGACAGTGGCGGGACCGCGTCGGATTCGCACCGACTTCCTTCACTGCCGTCAGGCCGCGAATGCTGCCACACCGCCGCGCCGCCGGTCAACGCCGGCCCGGCCCCGCCAGGCCGACGGCATTCATCGAGCTTCAGCGATTGGTGCAGGCGCGACTCCGCGCGGCGTAATGCCCCAGATCAATGTGCGACATCCTTTGCTCTGCTTACCTATACGCACCGGGCACGGAGGGTGACCGGCGTCTATAGGTAAGCAGAGCAAAGGATGGCCGAACCAGCTCTCACCTGCGCCGATCATCCGGCAGGGCGGTGCCGGCCGAAACCCTCACCTAGGATCGGCGAACGCCACACCAGTGTCCGCGATCAATCTCGGAGGTCGATCACCATGGTCGCCCCGCAGTTCCACCACCTGGCGGGCCGGGTCTGGCTCTGTCCGGGCGATCCCGACCCGGAGGCGGTCCAGGCCGGCGTCGCCGTCGTCGCCGACGAACGCGGCAGTGTGATGATCGACGCCGGGCAGAGCCCCGCGCACGCCCGCGAGATCCAGGGCGCGCTGGCCGCCGCCGGGCTCCCGGAGCCGCGTTGGCTGGTCTACACCCACCATCACTGGGACCACGTGTGGGGCGCCTGCGCCTGGCCCGGCGTGGAAATCGTCGGGCACGAGACGGCCGTGTCGCTGCTGCGCGCCGAGGCCGCCCGACCGTGGAGCCACCGCTACCTGCAAGAGCAGGTACTCGCCGATCCCCGCCTGCGCCCGAGCTTCCAGGCCCGCGCACGCGCGATGCCGTCCTGGGAAGACTTCGCCATCCTGCCGCCGACCCGGACCTTCGCCGACGTGGACGAGCTGCCGGTCGGGGTTCGGCTACGCCACGTCGGGGGCGGGCACGCACCGGATTCGGCAGTGGTGCTGGTGCCCGACTCGGGGGTGATGCTGCTGGGCGACTGCTTCTACCCGCCGCCGGCGCACCTGCGCCGACCGGAGGACGGCCTCGACGTCGACCTGGTCCGACGACTGCTCGACAGCACCTACCACTGGTACGTCTCCAGCCACGCCGACCCGATGACGTTCGAGCAGGCCCGCTCAGCCGTCGAAGGCGCCTGATCCAGCCGGCAACGCCCTTCCAGCACCGAGTGCGGGCGCCTCAGGCCGGCACACCGTTCATCTTCAGAACGATGAAGCCCCGGCCACGAGCGTCCGGGCTGCGCCTCAGCGGGCGTGCCGTTCCGGGTGGGCCCGGCTCCAGGTCCGCATCCGTTCCGGGTAGCCGGTGCGCGCCGCCTCGTACAGCGGCACCGCGTGCTTGCGGGCGATGGCCCCGGCCGCACGGGGCGTTCCGGTACGGCGGCGGATCCACTCGCCGTCGTGGGCGATCGCCACCACCGTGGTGTCCGTCGCCGTGGTCTCCGGCTCCAGGTAGAACTCCACCCCGTGCCGGGTGGCCACGAACGCCTCCAGCGCCGCGAGGTCGTCGCGGGTCGCCTCCCGGTCCAGCTTCGTCGGGGTCGCCTCGGCACCCCGTGACCGGCGACTGAACCAGCTCATGACCAGCCCCTCTCCTCGACGTCCCTCCAGTGGAGCACCGATTCCTGGCAATACGCTGCACGGCGGATGGGAGCAACCTGACCCACGCCGGGTGGAACCCGCAGCGGGTGGGCGGTGTCATGAGTGTGATCCGAACGGAGGCTCCCCTGGACGACGAGACGCTCGTCACCCGCGCTCGGGCAGGTGACCTGGAGGCGTACGACCTCCTGGTCACCCGGCACACCGCGTCCGCGTACCGGACCGCGGTGCTGCTCGGCGCGGGCTCGGACTCCGAGGACGTCATCCAGGAGGCGTTTGTGAAGGCGCACCGGAAGCTGTCCCGTTACCGGGGTGACGCGTCCTTCCGGTCGTGGCTGCTCGCGATCGTCGCGAACGAGACCCGCAACCTGCACCGCTCCCGTGGCCGGCGCGACGGGCTCGTCCTGCGGGCGGCGGCAGCGGACCCGAGGTCTGAGATCGCCGAGGACGACGCGGTCGCCGCGGTCCTCGCCGGGGAGCGCCGGAGGTCGCTGGTGCAGGCGCTGCGGCAACTGCCAACACGGGACCGCGAGGTCATCGTCTGCCGGTTCTTCCTCGACCTCACCGAGGAGGAGACGGTGTCGGCTCTGGGCTGGCCCCGGGGCACAGTGAAGTCGCGTACGTCCCGGGCGCTGGCGAAGCTGCGCGGCCTGCTCGACAGTGCGGAGGTCCGGCATGGGTGACCTCGAACGGGAACTGCGCGACCTGTCCGCCTGGCTGGACACCCCTGATCCGCCCGACGTGACCGCCCGTGTCCGCGTACGACTGGGCACACCCGCGCCCCGGCGGCGGCGGTGGCGGTCGCTCGCCGCGGTGGCGTTCGTCGCCCTGCTGGTGGCGCTGTTGCCGCCGACGCGTGCCGCGATCGCCGACGCCGTCACGGGGCTGCTGCGCTTCGCCGGGGTCAGCATCGCCACCTCACCCGCCCCGGTGCTGCCCGGCGGCACCGCGTCGCCGTTGCCCGGGCAGCGGACCGTCGCCCTGGCCGAGGCCCAGCGGGCGGTGCGGTTTCCGATCCGCCTGCCGGCGAAGCTGGGCCCGCCCGAACAGGTACTGGTCGCCGACCCCGACGCCACTGGCCGGTACCGGGTGGCGACGCTGCTCTACGACGGAGGCGCGCTGCGCGTCGACGCGTTCGACGGTCACCTCGACCTGGCCTTCCACAAGGAGATCACCCCGCCGGGCGCGAACTGGGTCCAGGTGAACGGCGACTTCGCCGTCTGGGTCGACGGCCCACACGCGGTGTCCTACGTGGACCGGGCGGGTGGGATCCGCAGAGAGACCGCCCGACTTGCCGCCTCGACGCTGATCTGGCAGGACAACGACGTGAGCTACCGGCTTGAGGGGGCCCTCACCAAGGCCGAGGCGATCGAGGTCGCGCGCTCTGTGGGCTAGTGCGCGTTCGGGTCCCAGTCCGCTAGCTGCTCCATCGGCTTGGTGTCGCCGGTGGCTTCCAGGCCGTCGAGCGGGACGCGATCGTAGAAGTAGAGGACCATGTTGCTCGCTGCGCCTCGCATCGCCATGTCGCCCGGCTCGGCGTCGGCGGCGAGGTCGTCGCAGCGGACGCCGTCGGCGTCGAGGGTCAGGCGCCAGGAGCGGCCCTCGGTCGTGTGCAGGTCGATGGTCGCCGGCTCGAACGGCCAGGGGACGGTCGTCGCCGCGACGGTCGTCAGGAACTCATCGACGCCCTCGACCGCGACGTCCGTCGGCAGCGGCTGCGCCGCCCCCTGGGTGAGCTGCACGTCGTAGGTGTGGACGGCCAGTTCCTGGACCTGGTGCCGGGCCACGGCTCCGCTGGTCTCCGGGGCCTGCGAGCGGCCCCACCAGGTCCAGCAGCCGCGGTCCGGGCCGGCCTCGCGCATCGCGTCGAGCATCAGCTCGGTCGATTCGGCGAGCCAGGCGTCGAGGGCCTCGCGGTTGCGGGGCGCGGTCGGGGCGCCCTTCGGGTCCGTCCTCGTCGGGGGCTCGGCGCCCGGGCCCGCCGCGACGATGACGGCCTGGCGACGGCGGCCGTCGCCGAGGTGCTGCGCCAGTTCGCGCAGCGTCCAGTCGGGGCAGGTCGGGACCTGGACGTCAAGGTCGGGGGCGGACGCGATCGCGGCGCGGAACGCCGCCGAGCGGCCTTCGATCAGCCGCAGGACCTCGGGGAACTCCACAGTGTTCGGCACCACGGTTGTCTATCACCGCGCGCCGCCAGCGGATAGTGAATTCGTCGGCCCAGGACGTTCGGCCCCGCCGAGCACGAGGAACCTGGCGGGCCTGGGCGGTGTCGGAAGGGTGCGGCGAGTCGTCGACGCGTACCGGAAGGAGCGAGATGGTTTCCTGGGGCAGGTTGATGCTGGCATCCTCGGTGGTCCTGCTGGCGGGGTGCACGACCACGACCAGCGGGGCGGCGCCGACGGCGGGTGCGGCCACCACGGCGAGCACCGCGACCGCCTGCGCGGCGCGGGTCGAGACGGGGTCGCTGCCGGACTGGGCGGACGCCGGGTTCAGCGGGGGCGCGCGGGCTCCGCACGTCTTCGGCGCGAAGGGCGACATCGTGGCGGTGCTGTTCGCCCACCCGCTGCGGCAGGTCCGGACAGACGGGTCGAACAACAAGATCCTGTGGGTGGCCCGCGCCGCCACGACCTCCCCCGACCCGACCGCGCCGGCGACCCTGGAGATCACCGCGAGGTTGGACGGCACCGACACCCGGGTGATCCGGGAGGTTCCCGGTGGCCCCGGTCCGTCGATCATCGACCTGCCCGAGGCCGGCTGCTGGCGCCTCGACCTGCGCTGGTCCGGGCACGCCGACACGATGGACCTGGTCTACGCCCCCTGAGCCAGCACCGGGCCACCTAGGCTGCCTGACGTGCAGGAGGACGAACGGGTAGCGGCGGCGGCCCGCAACAACGCCGAGTGGTGCGACATCGTCTGCGGCAGCCAGGGGTTGGCCGGCCGTACCGACGCCGACGCCTGGTGGGTCCCCCACCCTTCGCCGCAGTGGTACCCGGACGCGGTCACCCTACGGCCGGGCGTCGACGCCGAGACCCTGCTGGCCCGGATCGACGCCGGGCCCGGCGCGTCGGTGAAGGACAGCTTCGCCGACCTCGACCTGTCCGGGTACGGGTTCCGGGTGCTCTTCGACGCGCAGTGGATCCACCGGCCACCGTCGGCACCACCTGTCGACACACCGCTGGCCCCGGTCACCACACCCGACGAGTTGGCGGCCTGGGCGGCGGCCCACGGCGGCGGGGATCTGTTCCGCCCCGCGCTCCTGGCTGACCCCCGCGTACGGGTGCTCGCCCGACACGACGACCGGGGTGTGGTCACCGGTGGAGCGGTGCTCAGCGGCGACGGCCCGTACGGCGTCTCCAACCTGTTCGCCCGCGTCGACACCTCCCGGGCCATCTGGCGCGCGGTGTGTGCCACAGTGCCCGACGCGCCGCTGGTCGGCTACGAGAGCACCCCGGAACTGGCGCCGGCGCTCTCCGCTGGTTTCACCACCACCGGCCCTCTCCGCATCTGGCTGCACGGCTAGCGCTCCGGCCACGGGCCCCGCGCACGGCCAGCTATGCTGAGCGGCATCGGCACCGATCCGGCCATCACCGGGGAGCCTCCGGAAGAACGGGCAGTTCGACCGCCCAAGTAGAACCGGACGTAGCGGCACGTCACGTCGTGAAATTGAGCGGCGCCTGCACCGTCGAGGCGCAAGCGGGGTGGTACCGCGGAGTCCTGGCCATACGCCCGGCGCTTCGTCCCCGCGTGGGCAGTGAGCTGATGCCCCCGCGAGCGGACGTGACGTGTAGGGAGAACTCGGTGCCGGACGGTCCGTCGAAGTCGCCATTCGTGCCACTGCCCACCAAGATCGACCTTGGCGGGATGGACCGTGCGCTCATCGAGTGGTGGCAGGCCAACAACGTGTTCAACCGGAGTCTGGAGCAGACGGCCGACGGCCCGCCGTGGGTGTTCTACGAGGGCCCGCCGACCGCCAACGGCACGCCGGGCACCCACCACATCGAGGCGAGGGTCTTCAAGGACCTCTTTCCCCGGTACCGGACGATGCGGGGCTTCTCGGTGCCGCGCCGTGCCGGGTGGGACTGCCACGGCCTGCCCGTCGAACTCGCGGTGGAAAAGGAACTGGGGCTCAGCGGCAAGGCCGACATCGAGAGGATGGGCGTCGCGGAGTTCAACGCCCTGTGCCGCACCTCGGTGCTGCGGCACGTCGACGAGTTCGTCCAGCTCAGCGAGCGTATGGGTTACTGGATCGACCTGGAGCATCCGTACCAGACCATGTCCCCGGAGTACGTGGACAGCGTCTGGTGGTCACTGAAGCAGATCCACGACGGCGGCCGGCTGGTGGAGGACTTCCGGGTCGCGCCGTACTGCACACGCGACGGCACGACCCTGTCCGACCACGAGGTGGCGCAGGGGTACGAGACCGTCACCGACCCTTCCGTGTACGTGCGGTTTCCGGTGCGCGGGGACGTGGCCGGCCACAGCGGCGTCGACCTGCTGATCTGGACCACCACCCCGTGGACCCTGGTGTCCAACACCGCCGTCGCCGTACACCCCGGGGTGACGTACGCCCTCGCCCGCACCGGGCAGGGCACGTTCGTCGTCGCCGAACCACTGGCCCGGCGGGTCCTCGGCGACGAGGCGGAGATCCTGGCGACCGTACCCGGTTCGGCCCTGGAGGGACTGCGGTACGAGCGGCCGTTCGACCTGGTGGACATCCCGGACGCGCACCTCGTGGTCCTCGCGGAGTACGTCACGACCGAGGACGGCACCGGCCTGGTGCACCAGGCGCCGGCATTCGGCGCGGACGACCTCGCCGTCTGCCGCGCGTACGGGTTGCCGCTGGTCAACCCGGTCGCCCCGAACGGGCGGTTCAACGACGGCATAGACCTGGTCGGTGGGGTGTTCTTCAAGGACGCCGACGCGTTGCTGATCGACCGTCTCAGGCAGTCTGGTCGGTTGTTCCGGCACGAACCGTTCGAGCACCCCTACCCGCACTGCTGGCGGTGCCACACACCGCTGATGTACTACGCGCAGCCGTCCTGGTACATCCGGACGACCGAGGTCCGCGACGAGCTGACGCGGGAGAACGAGAACACCAACTGGTTCCCGGAGCACATCAAGCACGGCCGCTACGGCGACTGGCTGAAGAACAACATCGACTGGGCGGTGTCCCGTTCCCGGTACTGGGGCACCCCGCTACCGCTGTGGCGATGCCCGGACAACCACGTGACCGCTGTCGGTTCCCGTACGGAGCTCGGCGAGCTGGCCGGCGCCGACCTGTCCGAGCTGGATCCGCACCGCCCGTACGTCGACGAGATCACCTTCGCCTGCCCGGACTGCGGCCGGACCGCCAGCCGGGTCCCGGAGGTGATCGACGCCTGGTACGACTCCGGTGCCATGCCGTTCGCGTCGTTGGGCTACCCCCACGTGCCGGGTAGCAGGGAGATCTTCGAGCGCACCTACCCGGCCCAGTACATCTGCGAGGCGATCGACCAGACGCGGGGGTGGTTCTACACGCTGATGGCGGTGGGCACGCTGGTCTTCGACCGGTCCCCGTACGAGAACGTCGTCTGCCTCGGGCACATCCTGGCCGAGGACGGCCGCAAGATGAGCAAACACCTGGGCAACATCCTGCTGCCGATCCCGTTGATGGACACCCACGGCGCTGACGCGGTGCGCTGGTTCATGGCCTGCTCCGGCTCACCGTGGTCGCCGCGCCGGATCGGGCCCGGCCCGCTCGACGAGATCGTCCGCAAGGTGTTGATGACGTACTGGAACACCGCTGCGTTCTTCTCCCTCTACGCGGCGAACTCGACGTGGGCGCCGCAACTGGCGCAGCCGATCGCCCAGCGGCCGGTGTTGGACCGGTGGATCGTCGGCGAGGTCCACGCCCTCGCGGCCGCCGTCGACGAACGGATGCAGAACTACGACACGGCGCGCGCCGGCCGGCTGCTCGCCGACTTCATCGACGACCTGTCGAACTGGTACGTGCGGCGGTCGCGGCAGCGTTTCTGGGAGGGCGACCCCGACGCCCTCGCCACCCTGTACGAGTGCATCGACATTCTCACGCGGCTACTGGCGCCCTTCGTTCCCTTCGTCACCGAGCAGGTGTGGCAGCAGGTCGTCCGGCCGGGTGCCGCGACGGCTGCGGAGTCGGTGCACCTGGCCACCTGGCCCACACCGGACACCACACTGATCAGTACGGAGTTGTCGGCCCAGGTGGCCACGGCGCGGGCGTTGGCCGAGGCGGGACGGTCCGCGCGTAAGGCGAGCAGCCTGCGGATCCGGCAGCCGTTGAGCCGGGCGCTCGTGGGGCTGCCGGCCGGCACCGTTCTCCCACAGGCGTTGCTGGACGACATCGGCGACGAGTTGAACGTCAAGGTCCTCCAGCCGCTCGACGCCCAGAGCGGGGTCATCGACGTGCGGGTCAAAGCGAACTTCCGGACCCTGGGCCGCCGGTTCGGCAACCGCACCCAGCACGTCGCGACGGCGATTGCCGCCGTTACCCCCCGCGACCTGGTCGACGGCGTCCGAGCGAACGGATCGTACCCGCTGTCGGTCGACGGTACGCAGGTCGAGGTGGGCCTGGACGACATCCTGATCACGGAGGTGCCGCGCACCGGTTGGGTCGTGGAGTCCCAGCGCGGCGCGACGATCGCGTTGGACACCGAGATCACCCCCGAACTGGCGGCCGAGGGCGTCGCACGCGACGTCGTCCGCATCATCCAGCAGGCCCGCCGTGACGCCGACTTCGAGGTCGCCGACCGGATCACGGTGTCGATCGCCGCCTCCGCGGATGTCGCGGCGGCGATCTCCGCGCATCAGTTGCTCATCGCGCACGAGACCCTCGCGCTCCAGCTGACGGTCACGGACGCGTTGTCGGAGGGGTTCTCCGGCACTGTGGGCGACGGTCAGGAGGTCGTCGTGCACGTCGTGCGGGCCTGAGTGGTGACGGGGTGGACGATCAGTGGAGACGGGTCAGGTCTTCCGGGGTCAGGCGTAGGGCTCCGGCGGCGATGTTCTGCGCCAGGTGCTCCGGGTCCGCAGTGCCGGGGATGGCGAGCACGTGAGGGCCCTGGTGCAGGGTCCAGGCGAGGCGTACCTGCTGCGGGGTGACGCCGTGGGCGCGGGCGACCGCCTCCACGGCCTCGCCCTGGGCGGTGCTCGCGCCCGCCTCCCGCCCGGTGCCGGCCAGCGCGAAGAACGGCACGTAGGCGATGCCCCGCTCACCGCAGAGCCGGACGAACGCGTCCTGCTCCCGGTAGGCGTCCACCCCGTAGTTGTTCTGCACGCAGACCACCGGCGCGATGCCCGTCACCTCGTCCAGCTGTTCCGGCCGGACGTTGGAGAGCCCAAGGTGCCGGATCAGCCCGGCAGCCCGCAACTCGGCGAGCGCGCCGAACCGGTCGGCCACCGGCACCGCACCCGGCCCTCGGCCGAGGCGCAGGTTCACCACGTCGAGCTGGTCGCGGCCGAGCCGGCGAAGGTTCTCCTCCACCTGGGCCCGCAACTGCGCCGGGGTGAACGCCTCGGTGAAGCCCGCCTCCGGGTCGTACCCGAAACCGACCTTGGTGGCGATCACCAGGTCCTCCGGGTACGGGGCGAGCGCCGCGCGGATCAGCTCGGTGGCGTAACGGGCCGGCCCGGTGCCGACACGTAGGGTGCCGCCGGGCGAGACGTAGAACGCGGCGGTGTCGATGTGGTTGACGCCCAGCTCCACGGCGCGGCGCAGCAGGGCGACGGCCCGGTCAGGGTCGGGGTTCGCGGTGATCCGCATGGAGCCGAAGCCCATCCGGCGCACTGTGCGGTCGCCCAGGGTCCAGGTGCCCGCCGCGGCGGCGGTGATCTCATCGGTTGGCATCGGGCGACCCTAACCAGCTCGGGTACGTGACGCAGTCGGCCACGCACCCGATACCGCCCGACGGCGGAGTGGGTTATTTTTCTATGGCAGACGAAACCGCGTGCGGCGGGCGCAGCACCGGCACCAGCAGCAGGGTCGGCAGCAGCAGCAACGGCACCGCCAGCAACGCGCGCAGGGTGCCGACCTCGTCGCCGACCAGCCCCAGCAACGGCGGGCCACCGAGGAACGCGGTGTAGCCGATCACCGCGACCACGCTCACCCGCACCGCCGCGTGCGCCTCGTCGTCGGCCGCCGCGCTCATTCCGACCGGGAAGCCCAGCGACGCACCCAGGCCCCACAGCGCGACGCCGATGACAGCCACCGCCCCGGAGCCCGCCAGCACCGCCAGGCCGGCGCCGACCACGGCGAGGCCGATGGTGCCGCTGAGCACCGGCACCCGACCCCACCGGTCCAGCGCGATGGTGCCGACGGTGCGTCCGACGGTCATGCCGACCACGAAGACCGCGAAGACCGCCGCGCCGGCGGCCTCGCTCAACTCCCGTCCATCGATGAACGCCACGGCCAGCCAGTCGTTGGCGGCACCCTCGGTGAACGCCGCCACCAGCACGAACAGCCCGATCAGCAGGGTGCGCGGCTCCCGCCAGGCAGCGAGCTGAGCCCGGCGGCGGGCAGCCGGGGTGGCGTCCGCCGGGTCGCCGGTGTGATCGCTGCCCACGGGCATGAACGTCCGGGCGGCGAGCGCGGTGCCGATCAACACGACAACTGCCACAGCGACGAGATGCGCGCCGACCGACACGTCGAACCGGGCCGCCCCGGCGCCCAGCGCCGCTCCGGCCACCGAGCCGAGGCTCCACCCGGCGTGGAACCGGGGCATGATCGTACGAGCCAGTCGCCGTTCCACCGCCGCGCCCTCGACGTTCATCGCCACGTCGCAGGCGCCGGAGCCGTAGCCGAGGGCGACGAGCCCCAGGGCGACGACGGCGAACGACCCGGTCATCGTGGCGCCCAGGCCCGCCACGGTCAGGCCGACCGCGACCACCCCGGTGGCGAGGGTGACGGTGCGGGCCGCGCCGAGACGCTGGGCGAGCAGGCCGGCCGTGGGCATGGCGAGCAACGCGCCGACGCTCATCGCCAGCAGCAGCAACCCGAGTCGGCCGGCGGAGAGGTCCAACGCCTCCCGGACCGCCGGAACGCGGGAGAACCAGCTACCCACGGCCAGCCCGTTGAGGGTGAAGGTGACAGCGACGCCGTTGCGGGCGAGTCGCACCGTCCGCAGGGTCGGCGACGCGGTTTCCGGGGCTAACGGTCGACTGGTGGGGGCGCTCACGAGGGTAAGTCCTCTTTCTCGGGGTGATCTCCTGGCACGATCGCACACCTGAGAGCGCTACCACCACAACCGGGCACCGCCCCTTACCGCTGCTGGACCGGCCGGGGCATGATGGGCAGGCGTTGGTCCCACCTGACGGGCCGCCGCAGGAGGCGACGATGACGACAGCGGCACACCGACCGGCCACTCTTGAGGACGTGGCCCGGGTCGCCGGGGTGTCCCGGTCCACGGCGTCGCGGGTGATCGCCGGCACGGGGTTCGCCTCGCCGGCTGCCCGGAAACAGGTCACGGCGGCCGTCGACCAGCTCGGCTACGTGCCCAACCCGGCCGCGCGGGCGCTGGTCCACGGCAGAGGCGGCGTACGCCTGGTCGTTGCCGTTCTGGGCACCAGCGCCGCGGTGCTGGACGACCCGTACGTGAACCAGGTGGTCGGCGCGGCCGCCCGGGTGTGCACGCCCGCCGGTGTCGGGGTGGCCCTGTGCTGGCTGCCGTTCGGCGACCCCCGCAGCCTCGACCAACTCGAGGGCGATCGCAGTGTGTACGGGGTGATCCTGGTCAACACCACCGAGGAGCTGCTGGCGGCGGTGCCCCGGTCGCTGCGCGGTCGGGTGGTCTCGATCGGCATCGGCTCGGCGACAGTGCCCTCGTTCGACGTCGACAACGCCGCCGGCTCCGAGGCGGTGCTGCGTCATCTGTACGCCTCGGGGCGCCGCCGGATCGCCATGGTGACCGGCCCCCGGTGGCTGCCCTGCGCGCAACGCCCCGTTCAGACGTACCGCCGGCTGATGGCCGAGGCCGGCCTACCGGAGCGGACACTGCCCGGGGACTTCCGGGCCCCGCGCGGCCGGACGGCGGCCGGCGAGGCGCTGCGCCGCTGGCCGGACATCGACGCCATCTACGCGATCAGCGACGACACCGCGCTCGGGGTGATCGCTGGCCTGCGCGACGCCGGCGCGCAGGTGCCCGACGACGTCGCGGTGGCCGGCTTCGACGACATTCCGTTGGCCGGGATGACGGCCCCGGCGCTGACCACGGCGAGTCATCCGGTCGGGCGGATCGCCGGCGCCGCAGCTACCGCTCTGTTGGAGGGGCGCCCGGCTGCCCCGGTGACCCTCTTCCCATCCGCACTGGTCGCACGAGCCAGCGCTTGAGTCGACGCCCGGTCGAGCACGCTCACGGTTAACCAGTGACGGGCCGGGTAACCGCGTCGGAGCTTCCGTCCACCGTGAGGAGCGCCGACCCGTGTCCGACTCCGCGCCGTCGCACTGGGACCCGGCACCGAGCCCCCGGGACGGCCGGTTGACCGCCCGCCGCCACCCTCCGGTGGCGCCGGGCCGCACCGGGCTGGTGCCGATGACCGGCCCCGACGGTGACCGGCTGGCCCTGGGGTACGCCCCGGAGCCGGCCACCGATGGTTCGGCGTACCGGTTGGTGCTGCTCCTGCACGGTGCGGGCGGCTCGGCGCGACAGGGGCTGGACCTGCTGTTGCCGGTCGCGAACGCGCATCATCTGCTGCTGGTCGCCCCGGACTCGTCAGCGGCCAGCTGGGACCTGATCGCCGGCGGCTTCGGGGCGGACGTGGGGCGCCTCGACGGGCTGTTGGCGACCGTCTTCGACACCTACCCGGTGACCGACGTGACAGTCGGTGGCTTCTCCGACGGCGCCTCGTACGCGCTGTCGCTGGGCTTGGCGAACGGGGATCTGGTCGACGCGGTGCTGGCCTTCTCCCCCGGTTTCGCCGCGCCACCGGTCACCCACGGTCGGCCACGGATCTTCATCTCGCACGGCGTCGACGACCGGGTGTTGCCCATCGACGTGTGCAGCCGCCGTCTCGTTCCCCACCTGCACGACCTCGGCTACGACGTGACCTACCAGGAGTTCCCCGGCGGCCACGCCATCCCCGCCCCGATCCGCGACGCCGCCACCACCTGGCTGACCGCCCATCCTTGAAGGTCGGGGAACCAGCGTTGAGCAGTGCGGACATCAGACCGGTGGGAGGCCCAGGGCTTCGTCGACGCGGGCGAGGACGGCGGCGTCGTCCTCCGGGTTGACGCCGCGCAGCAGGTCGATGGCAGTGGCCCGGACCTGACCGATGATCATCGCCAGGGGGAGGGTCTGCGTGGGGCCGAAGAGCTGCCCGGCGGCGTGCACCGCGGCCAGCGCCGACTCGTCGGCCCGACTGGCGTGCCCGTCGGCGGTCTCCTCCTGCCCGTCGAGGTCGGCGGCGAGGGCGGCACCGGCCTGACGGACCGCCTCGGCCAGTGACCGCAGGGCGACGCCCAGCTCGGGCGGAACAGGAGTGTGCAGCCGGCTGAGGGTCACCCCCGCACGGGCCAGCACGCGGACGTTGCGGACCGCGTAGTCAATCTGTCGGATCGACTCGTCCACCGAACGCAGCCGACCGATGTGCCGACGTCGACGGACGTTGAGCCGCAGCGCCTCACCGGCGGCCAGCACTCCGTCGCGCAGCCCGTCCACCCGGGCGTCCATCCCCCGCGCCTGCCTCAGCGCGGCGACCGCCGCCGGCTCGTCATGGTCGTTCAGCGCGTCGGCGATTCCGCCCAGCAGACCGGCCAGCTCGTCGAAGGTCCGCCGCACCTCGGCGACCAGCGGGGCCAGCGGATGCCGGGCGTCGACCAGCAGGCTGGCCGCGAGGGCCACCGCGCCGCCGACCAGCGCGTCGACGAAGCGGAACGGCACCAACGAGCCGTCCGGCGGTGCGACCACCACCAGGTAGAGCGCGGAGACGGCCGCCTGCACCAGCGTCACGCCGGTGGCGCCGAAGGCCACCGCCAGGAGGACTGTGAGCAGGATGACGGTGAACACCGTCCAGGTGCTGCCCGGCCCGAGCGCCTGCACCACCAGGTCCGCGACGAGCACCCCGGCGGCGACCCCGAGGATGACCTCGACGGCCCTGCGGATGCGCTGCCCCCGGGCCTGTCCGAGGACGATCAGCGCGGCGGCCGGCGCGAAGAAGGGCTGCGGGTGCCCGAGCAACCGGGTGGCCAGCAGCCAGGCCACTGTCGCCGCGACGGTTGCCTCCAACACCGGCCGCCAGCCGTGCCGCAGCCGGCCGCCGGCCGTCCGCAGGCCGCTGAACCGCACCATCGCCGAACCTCTCCACCCCGCTGGGCCACCCGCCGGACCGCCCCAACGCCAAGCCGCCAGACCGCCAGACCGTCAAGCCGTCAAGCCGTCAAGCCGTCAAGCCGTCAAGCCGTCAAGCCGTCAAGCCGTCAGCTCACCACATCCGCCACCAGCTCACGCCGGCACACCGCAGCACGCCGTTCACTCGCCCTTTGGAGCTGATGTCACAGACGAATCAGGCGCGATGTCGTAAACGATTCAGCTCCAAAGGGCCGGCCCACCGCACCTGGCGGCGGCCCACGGCATCCCGTGGCGATCGTCTCCCATCACGCGTCGGACCTGATCACCGGGCTGCTGTGCGACCCTCCCCGGTGCCAGCGCGTAGGCCCGGCCCGCCCGCACACCACCAGGCCCGCACACCATCGGGCCCGCACACCATCAGGCCTGCGCGCGGCCAGGCCCGGCGGCGTCCCGCTCGTTGACCGGCGTCGGTCGGGTCAGCTTCCGGTGAGGGCGCGCAGCAGCGTACGGACGGCGGCGCTCAGGTCGGCGCGGCTGGCGACCGTACCGGGCGGTGGGGCGCTGAGCGCGCCCGCGCCGGCCAGCCGGTCGAAGAGCAGCCCATCCACGAACGCCACGAACTGGTCGCCCTGCCGATCAGGGTCGGTGGCCCCGGCCCGGGTCAGCAGGTCCCGGGCCTGCACCCGCAGGCCGGTGCCGTGCTGCAGGATGCCGCGCAGCTCGGGCCGGTGCACCGCCTCCAGCAGGCACGCGTAGCGGGCGAGGCTCCGGCTGCGTCCGGTGCTCAACCAGCGGTCGAGCACCTCGGCGACGCCGGCGGCGAGCGCGTCGAGGTCGCCGCTGTCGAGCCGAGGCGCAGGAGTCGGGGGTGGCGGGCCGGTCGGCAGGTCGTACGCGGCCAGGTCGGCCCGGTCCCGCTCGGCGAGCCGTCCCACCACCGCCTCGATCAGCGCCTGCCGGGTCCGCAGGTACGCGGAGGTGGTGCCCGGCGGCATTCCGGCACGGCCGTCCACCGCCCGGTGGGTCAGGGCTCGCATGCCGCCGTCGGCGATCAATTCGATGGCCGCGTCGGTCAGCGTCGCGATCCGGTTCACCCGCGCCGTCATGGCACTCCTCCCTCCTGGTGGTCCGGAGGTAGTATCGCTCTTCTACAGGTGTAGAAGGAGGATCGACATGGACGACTCACACGCGGTGGTGGTCGGCGCCGGCATCGGCGGGTTGAGCGCGGCGCTCGCCCTGCACCGGCACGGATGGCGGGTCACCGTGCTGGAGCGCGCCCCCGAGATGCGCGAGGTCGGCGCCGGCCTGAGCCTGATGGCGAACGCGGTGCGCGCACTGGACGCCCTCGGCCTCGGCCCGGCCCTGCGCCGGGGCGGACACGGTGAGGCGCCCGGCGGAATGCGCGACCGGCACGGGCGGTGGTTGTCCCGGGTGGAGGCCGCGGAGATGATCAGACAGCTGGGCACCACGGCGCTGGGCGTGCACCGGGCCACGCTGCACCGCACCCTGCGCGAGGCCCTGCCGGCGTCGTCCCTGCACACCTCCGCTGTGGTGGAGCACGTCGAGTCGGGCCCGGACAGCGCCGAGGTGCGCTACCAGGGGCCTGACGGCCCCCACACGGTCACCGCCGATCTGGTGGTCGGCGCCGACGGCCTGCGCAGCCGGGTCCGCGCCCAACTCTGGCCGCAACACCCCGGCCCGGTGTACGCCGGATCGACGACGTGGCGGGCGGCCATCGCCTTCCCCGATCCGATCCCGGCCGCCATCACCTGGGGGCCGGGGGCCGAGTTCGGCATGGTGCCGATCGGCGACGGCCAGCTCTACTGGTACGGCGCACTGAACGCCCCGCCCGGTGGCCACGCTCCCGACGAGCTGGCGGCAGTGCGGGAGCACTTCGGCGACTGGCACGACCCCATCCCGGCGCTTCTCGCGGCAACCCCACCCGACGTCGTGCTGCGCAACGACATCCACCACCTGGCCGAGCCGCTGCCCTCGTACGTGCGGGGGCGGGTGGCCTTGCTCGGCGACGCGGCCCACCCGATGACACCCAACCTGGGGCAGGGCGCCGGACAGGCGATCGAGGACGCTGTAGTGCTCGGCGCGGTCTGCGCCGGCGGCGCAGGGCACGTGCCCGCCGCCCTGGCAGCGTACGACGAGCAGCGTCGACCACGCAGTCAGTCAGTTGCCCGTGCCTCCTACGTCGCTGGACGGTTCGGACAGCAGCTGCACAACCCGGTCGCCTTCGCGATGCGGACCGTCGCGTTGCGGCTCATCCCGAGCCGGCTGGCCCTGCGCAGCATGGCCCGCTACGCGGACTGGCGACCGCCGGCGGGCTGAGCCGGGCCAGCGATCCGGCCGGTGGCCAGGGCGGCGTACTCCGCCGAGGCGAGGAACTCGGTCAACACCTCCACGGTGCCCGGCGTCCACTGACGACCGTCGAGCACGTCGGCACCGGGGACGAAGAGCATCGCCGCGCCCTCGCCGAGCACCACGTCCTCCTGCCGGGCCCTGGTGGTGCCGAGGAAGTAGTGCTTCACCCGGGCCAGCTCGGGCAGCGACTGCACGGCGACCGGTTGCAGTGGACCGTCGGCCCGCAGGCCGGTCTCCTCCAACAACTCCCGCTCGGCTGTCTGCTCCGGCGTCTCCCCCGGCTCGCCGTGGCCGCCCGGCAGACCCCACACGTTCGGGTGGTGCGTCGCGTCGCCGTCGCGCAGTTGCAACAGCAGCTGCCCGTCGGGATCTACCAGCAGGACGCACGCGACAATTCTCATCCGGCCAGACTACGGCCGACGAGGAGCCGTCGTGGCCCCAAAGCTCCAGAATAGTCATTCGGGGCGTCGGCGGAACTAATCAAAGGCGACAGTGCGCCGGTACAATCGGCGACTTCGTTGTGACCGATCGCTGACTGCTGATGGTGAAATCGATCACACACACTGATCCCATGAACAGGAGAGTCAACCGCGGTAGGGCACTCCGCGTCGCGGTGTGCCTCCTTCTTCTCGCCGCGCTGAGCGGCTGCATGCAGCTCAACATGGGGTTGACCGTCAACGCCGACGACACTGTCGACGGGCAGCTCCTGCTGACGGCTCAGAAGTCCGTGCTGAGCAGTCGTAACAAGAATCTCCCGGTCGCCTTCGCGGAGTTGCGGCAGAACATCCCCGCCCTACCGGCGGGCGAGGAAACCCTTTACCAGGACGACACTTTCTACGGCTCCCAGATCAGTTACCGCAAGGCGCCGCTGGCCGGTTTCGACACCGAGAGCGTGAAACTGGTCAGGGACGGCGATCTTTACCGCTTCACGCTGCCGCTCGATCCCAAGAAATATGGTGGAAAGGTTGCCGAGCAGAATCCGCAGAACCAACAGGCGTTCCTCAAGCTCATGTCGTTCGAGATCTCGGTGACATTTCCCGGCCGGGTGATCGACAGCAATGGCTCCGTCAACGGCCGGTCGGTCAGCTGGAAGGTCGATCCCAACCAGGACAAGCCAGCCGAGCTGCGGGCCGTGGCCGAGGCGCCACCGCGACCGTCCACCTCGCCGGTTGCCGCCGGCGAGGAGGACGACGGCGGATTCCCCTGGCTGTTCGTCGTCGGCGGTGTCCTCCTCCTGCTGCTGCTCGCCGCGGTGGGCGTACTCCTGATTCGCCGCCGTCACCCCGCGGCGCCGGCGGCGCCCGGTCCGACCCCGCCGCCGGGCCCTCCCGCCGGCGCCCCGGGGCCCGGCTGATCCATCTGGTGGCCGGCTCGGCCGGTCACGCCCGGCCCCGGCCGCCCCCGAGACGACGGCGACCGGCCCCGGTGCTCCCCACAGGGGCACCGGACCTCACCACCACCACATCCCGGTCGCACCATCGCAGAAGGGGGATCGTCATGAACGATCTCTTCACCTGGGCAGCCCTGGGGACCATCGCCGGCGCGAGCGCCGCCACCCTGCTGGCCACCAACGTCATCGGCGGGCTGATCGGCCCGAGCGGCGACAAGCTCCGCAAGTGGATCGCCATCGCCATCGCGTTGCTGCTGTCCTACGTGACAGCGGCGTTCGCCGACGAGGCCGGCGGCGAGAAGTGGGTCATCGCGTTCTTCAACGCGCTGGTCATCTTCTCCGCCGCACTCGGCGTCAACCAGTTCCCGCCCGGCAATCGACAGGCGACGCCGACCCAGGTCGCGAGCGGTCGTGAGCCCCGAGTCTTCCGTTCCTGGGTCTGAGGGGTGCCGTCATGGTCTTCGGAATTCTCAGCGCAGCCGCTCACGTCGGCTTCGGCGCCCTGCTCGGCTTCCTCGCCGGTGGCCCCATCGGGCTGCTGATCGGCGCCGTCGTGGGCCTGGTGGTCGGCGCGGTCTTCGGCTGGTCGGTGGCCTCCGCCGGGGTGTACGGCTCGGACGCCCGCGGCATCTTCCTCTTCGTCGTCGACCACACCTGGAGTCTGCTCAACACTGTCGTCGGCGCGATCTACCTGACGGTGCACCTGATCTTCGGGCACTCACTGGACCGGCCCACATCACTGAACAGCGGCCGGGTCAGCGTCGTGGAGGGAGTCTCGCCCCGCTACGCCACCACCATCGGCACCGTCTGCGCCGGCTCCAGCTCCGGCATCCAGCGGCACGAGGACGTGCACATCTTCCAGGGTCGTCTGCTCGGGCCGCTCTACATCCCCCTCGTCCTGGCCAACTACGTCCTGTTCACCATCGCGCCGGTGTGGCTGCTCTACCACGACCACACCAACGCGCCGATCAACCGCTTCACCCGGTACTTCGAGATCGGCGTCTACCCGCACGTGTGGAACGAGGCCATCGCGTACCGGATCCAGGGGACGCCGCCGCGATGACCACCCACGGGCGCGGACCGATCGAGAGCGCCACCGCCGAGCTGGTCGCCTGGGTGACCAGCGCGGTGGGGGAACCGGTCCCGATCGGCCCGCCCCGCGCGTGCGACGACGCCGACGGGCTCACCCTCTGGCCCCTCGAACTGCGCCCGGCCCGGCAGACCCGCTCCAGCGGCGCGGTCCGCGAACCGTACCGGTTCACGGTCCGCCACCTGCTCTGCGTCACCGGTCCGGCCGGGTTGCCCCGGCTGGACCGGGTGCTCACCGCCGCGACCAGCGACGGCAGTTACCCGGTCGTACTGGAGGCCGGTGATCCACCGCTGTGGACGGCGTTCGGTACCGCGCCCCGACCGGCGCTGCTGATCGACGTGGCGGCGCAGGTGGACCACCCGACTCCGGCCGCGCCGCCGGTGCTGCAACCGCTGCGGTTGCGGCAACTCGACGTGCGCAGCCTCAGTGGGCGGGTCGTCGGCCCCCAGGAGCAGCCACTGGCCGCGATGCGGGTCGAGCTGCCCGCCACCGGCTCCGCCACCCGCACCGACACCGAGGGCCGGTTCCTGATCGTCGGTGTCCCGCACGACCCCGAGCACCCGAGCCCGGTCCGGCTGCGGCTGAGCGGACGCGGGCTCGTCCTCACCGCCGACGTCGACCCGGCCGAGGACGACATCGTCATCGTCTGCGCGCCACCGACCCACTGACACCCACAGGCACAGGAGGACCGATGCCCAGTTACTTCTCCCCCGGCATCTATGTCGAGGAGGTCCCCAGCGGCGCCCGACCGATCGGGCCGGCGAGCACCAGCATCGCCGCTTTCGTCGGCGTCGCCCCGGACCGCTCCGCCCACCTGGGCAAGGCGGTGCCGGTCAACAACTGGACGGAGTTCCTGCGGCTCTTCGCCGGTGGGGAGCGGGTGGAGAGCACCCCGTTGGCACGGGCGGTCTTCGGCTTCCTGGACAACGGGGGCGCCCGCTGCTGGGTGGTCAACGTCGGCGAGGGTGGCGCGATCACCGGCTCCGGGCAGCGGCGCGGGGGTCTGCAACTGCTGGAGGCCGTCGACGAGATCTCGATCATCGCCGCGCCCGGCTTCCACGACGTCGTGTCGCACGAGGCGCTGCTCAGCATGGCCGAGCGCACCCGCACCATGGTCGCGATCTGCGACCCGGCGCCGGACATCGACGACATCTCCGCGTTGACCCGGGTGGCCACGCCGTCCTCCGGCAAACCCCCCAAGCCCGCCGAGGGTACGGGCGGCGGTCCCGGCGGCGGCGCGGCCCAGCCGGGCGGCTCCGGCGGCCACGAGGGGGCCGCCTACCGGCCGCGCCAGTCCGAGTTCGGCGCCTTCTACTACCCCTGGCTGCGGGTGCGCGACCCGATCAGCGGCGAGTTGGAGCTCACCCCGCCGAGCGGGCACCTGGCCGGCATCTGGGCCCGCACCGACGCCCTACGCGGGGTGCACAAGGCACCGGCCAACGAGCCGGTGCGCGGCGCCGTCGACCTGGGCTACCTGGTCACCCGACCGGAACACGACGTGCTCAACCCCAAGGGTGTCAACGTGATCCGCTACTTCGCCGGCGAGGGCATCCGCGTCTGGGGCGCCCGTACGCTCGCCGCCGAGGCCAGCGAGTGGCGCTACCTCAACGTCCGACGCCTCAGCATCGCCATCGAGCAGGCCATCGCCAACGGCACCCGGTGGATGGTGTTCGAGCCCAACGACTTCACCCTCTGGCGTTCGATCCGGCGCGACATCGGGGCGTTCCTCACCAGGGTGTGGCGCGACGGCGCGCTGCTGGGGCGCAGCCCGGAGGAGGCGTTCTTCGTCAAGTGCGACGAGGAGACCAATCCGCCGGACGTCCGCGACGCGGGCATGGTGATCGCCCACATCGGCATCGCGGTCGTCAAGCCCGCCGAGTTCGTGGTGTTCAAGCTGAGCCAGTGGGCCGGTGGCACCGAGACCGAGACGATCGGAGGCTGACATGCCCACCACCGCCACCCCGCAACCCGGGGCCCCGGTCGACCCGTACCGGGCGTACAACTTCCGACTGCTCATCAACGGCGTCACCAACGGCCACTTCACCGAGATGACCGGGTTGGAGGTGAACATCCCCGGGCAGCCGTACCGGGAGCACGGCCTGGGTCGGATGCGGATGGTGCCCGGCCAGGCCGAGTACGAGCCGGTGACCCTGCACTTCGGCCTCACCGCCTCGCGCGAGTTGTGGGACTGGGTGAACGCCACCGCCCAGGGCACCCTCAACCGGCGCAACGTCTCCGTGGTGCTGCTCGACTCGGTCGGGACGGCCGAGGTGCTGCGCTGGAACCTGATCGACGCCTGGCCGACCCGGTGGCGCGGGGCACACCTCAACACCCTCAGCCACGAGATCGCCATCGCCTCGCTGACCCTGCGCTACGAGGGCCTGGAGCTGGAGACCGGCGGTGCCACCGCGCCGACGCCCGCGTAGCTGGCTGGCCGGCCGACTGCGCTCGGCGGCCGGAGCGGTGCAGCGCCTCGCCGGGCGGGTCGAGCCCGCCGGCCACCTTCCGCCGCCGTCGCAGACGCCCGAGGCGGCCCCACGCCGTTTCGGGGAACCGCCGCGGCACTGGCTGGACCTGGTCGCCGCCCACGCGCCCGGGCTGCTGCACGACCTGGACCTCGACCCGTCCCCGGCCGGCAACGCCGGGGCCGGGGTCCGGGACGGCGGGCAGGGCGACCCGGCCGGTCGGGTCGACGCCGACGGTGCGGACCCGGTCGCGAACGCCAGGTCCGGCGGGTCCGGCGGGCTCAGCGGGTCCGGCAGGCTCGGCAGGCTCGGCGGGTCCGGCAGGCTCGGCAGGCTCGGCGGGTCCGGCAGGCTCGACGGGCTCGGCAACGAGGGGGGTGTGGGCAGTCCCGGTGCGCGCGGGGACAACGGGCCGACCAGGTCGCGTGCCGAGGGCCGCACCGGCAGGGCGGGCCGTCCGTCGCGAGCCGGTGACCAGCCCGACGGTACGCGGACCGGGGCTGCCGGCCCGCCCGGCGACGGAACGCCCTCGTCCCACTCGAACCTGACCACCCCGCCGGCGGGATCCACCTGGCCGGACGCGTCGACCCCGCCAACCGGGCTGACCTGGCCGGCGGAACCGGGCGCGGCGGTGCCTCCGGTACGGCAGACGGCCCGGGTCGACGCCACTGCCCACGACACCACGGCCCACGATGCCGCGACCGTCGACAGCACGGCCCTCGACGCAAGCGGGCTGCCCCGGGCGGACGGACCCCGACAGCCGGCCCGTTCCATGGTCTTCGGGCCGCACCGTTCGCCGAGCGACCGCCCGCACCGGGTCGAGGCCACCCCAACCACCTCACATCCACACCGGGACGCACGGCGGTCCGGCGAGGTCGACCACCGGCGTTCCACCGGCGCGTTCCCCGCGCGGCCCACCACCGACCGGCTCCCGGATGGCCGCGACGGGTTCGGGGGCCACCCGGACGGTCAGCCCTGGCCCAGGGAGGACCGGAGCGGGCACCCGCGTGGCGATGCGCAGAACGCGGCATGGACCTCTCGAGGAGACGCAACGACTGTGCGGGGCAGCGACGGGAACGGGCCGATCCGGGGCGGGGTCGACGCACCCTGGACCGGGTGGACGGCGACGAGCGCCGGGAACCCGTCGGCCTCTGTGCGTGGTGACCTGGATCGCGTGGCGGACGGTGGACCGTGGCTGGCCCTGCCCGGTGAACCGGCGCCACCCGGACATCCGGCCGTACGGCGCGACGCACTGACGGACGCGGCCGGCGGCCGACGACCGACGGGCATCGACGGGTCGCCGTCCGGCGCGGCGGCCCGGAGCGTCGACCCGTGGCCGGCGCTGCCCGACGACTCCGCACTGTGGTCGGTTCCCGGCGCGGCGCTGGACACCGCCCAGCTGACCCGACTGGACCGGGAACAGGCGGGTGACTGATGGAACGCGTCGCCTTCCTCATCGACTCCTCCGGCGTTCGGGTGGACTGCCTGCTCAACCCGGAGACCGTGCAGGTGACCCGGCTCGCCGGCGTACGGCAGCGGGGTGCCGGCGGCGGGCAGCTCACCGGGGCCGGTCTGGCCGACGACCCACTGGTCTTCACCGGTGGTGGCCGTACCGAGCTGGTGCTCGACCTGCTCTTCGACGTGGACTTCGTGGAGGCGCAGCTGCGTCCGGCCGACGTTCGGGTGCTCACCCGTCCGCTGTGGATGTTGGCGGAGAATTCCACCGCCGAGCATGGCTGGCTGCGACCGCCGTTGGTCCGGTTGGTCTGGGGCAAGACCTGGAACGTGCCAGGTGTGATCGTCGCGGTGGCGGAACGGTTCGACGCGTTCACCGGCACCGGGTCGCCGCGGCGGTCCTGGCTGCGGCTGAAGCTGGTCCGCGCCGCCGAGACGGCCGATCAGGCCGAGGCCGGCTTCGCCGAGGAGTTGGCCGCCGCGAGCACCCCGACCGCCGCGCCGGGCAGCGCGGTGATCGCCGCCGGTGACGGCGCGGCCGAGCCGGGTCGCTCCGGTGTGCGTTTCGATCTGCTGGCCAACGACGCGCTGGGCTCGCCGCTGCGCTGGCGACTGCTGGCCGAACACAACCGGATCACCGATCCCCTGGCCGTGCCGGCCGGCACCACTCTCGCCGTGCCACCGAGCGCCGGCACCGCTCCGGTGACCGGGTTGGCGCGGGCGGTGGCGGGTGTGGTGGGCGCGGGAGCGTCGTACCTGGGCGCCTCGATCGCCGACGCGCCGTGGAACGCGCCGACTGGCCCGACCGCCGCCGCCCCGAGCGCGTCCGGCAGTCCCGGGGGTACGCCGTGACCAGCCTCGCGCCCCGGGCGTTGGTCGTCCTGCTGGACGGCGTCGAGCTGGTCGGCGCGGCTCGTCAGCGGGTCCGGTCGGTGCGGGTGGCGGCCCGGCTCAACCAGCCCACCCAGGCCGAGCTGGTGCTCGCCACCACCGCCGGGACCGGCGCATTCGACCCACCGGTACGCCCCGGCACGGCGCTCGACGTACGGCTGGCCGACCACGCGGACGCCCTGTTCACCGGTGAGGTCACCTGCGTGGAGGTGGAGTTCGCCGCCGACGGGGCGGCGGTGCTGCGGTTGCGGGCGTACGACCCGCTGCACCGGCTGCGCAAGCGGCAGGGGTTGCGGGTCTTCACCGCGGTGACCGCCGTCGAGCTGGCCCGGGAGTTGTGCGGCGCGGTGGGGCTGGCGGTGACCGCCGAGGTCGACGGCCCTCGGTTGGAGCGGCTGCTCCAGCACCGGCACAGCGACCTGGAGCTGCTGCGCGAGGTGGCCGGCCGGGCCGGGCTGCACCTGGCCGCCGACGGTGACGGCGTCCGGCTGGTCACGCTCGCCGGCTACGGGGAGCCGGTCACGTTGACGCTCGGCGCGGGGGTGCACAGCCTCCGGCTTTCCCTGAACACCGACCAGGCCAGCGGTGCCAGTGCGGCCTTGGGTTGGCACCCGCAGCGGGCCGAGGTGATCAGCCAGCAGGTCGACGAGGCGCGCTGCGGCCGACCCGCCGACGACCGCCCGGACCCGGCCGACGTGGGCGCCGACGGCGTTCGCACCGCTGTGGACCAGCCCGGCCGCAGCGACGACGAGTTGGCGGCGCTGGCCCAGGCCCGCCTCGACAGCCGCGCGGCGGCGCTGGCAACGGCCGAGGGGGTGGCCGAGGGCGACCCGGCGTTACGGCCGGGCCGCCGCGTCGACCTCGGCGGGGTGCCCGACCCGGTCGCCGGGACGTACGTGCTGACCGAAGTCGTGCACACGGTGGACGGCAACGGGCACCTGACCCGGTTCTCCACTGTGCCTCCGGCCACGCAGGCGACCCCGACCGGCGGCGCGGTGGTCACCCTCGGCAACGTCACTGACGTCGCCGACCCGGACGGGCTGGGCCGGGTCCGGTTGACCCTGCCGGCGTACGGGGATCTGGACGCCGGCTGGCTGGCCGTGCTCTGCCCCGGGGCCGGGCCGGGCAAGGGCCTGGTGGCGCTCCCCGATCCGGGCGACACGGTGCTCGTGGTGCTGCCCGGCGGCGAGCCGGCCTCGGGCATCGTGCTCGGCTCGCTGTTCGGCGCGGTCGAGCCGTACGACGCGGGCATCGACGACGGGAAGGCCCGCCGTTGGACGATGCGCACCTCCGGCGGGCAGTCGATCGTCGTCGACGACGTACGGCGCAGCCTGCGGCTGGGCACCGAGGGCGGCAGCTTCCTGGAGCTGACCCCCGACCTGGCCACCCTGCACGCGGCGTCCGACCTGGTGATCTCCGCACCCGGCCGGGCCATGGTGGTGCGCGCCCGCAGCGTGGACTTCCTGCACGCCGCCTCGACCGAGGACCCGACCACCGCGGCGGAGCAGGCCCGAACGCTTGCCCGCGCCCACCACGAAGGAGGCGGCTGATGCGCTGGATCCACCGGGACTCCGTGATCACCTGCGATCACGACGGTCGGGTCGAGAACCGACCCTCGCGGGAGTGGGTGACCGTCACCGGTGTGCCCGTGCTCGTCGACGACGACCCGGAGGGACGCAAGATAGTCGCCTGCCCGAACTACGGCCCGACCATCAAGCCGTGCACCACGACACTCACCGTACGCGTCGGTTACAGCGACTGGGTTCGCGTTGACGGGCACCGGGTGGTGCTGTCGCACCTGGAGGGGTTCACCAACGGCACACCGCCGGGGTTGGTCAAGCACACGGTGCGCGACCCGCGCCAGCAGTTCCTGGGGGCGGACCGATGAGGGCGTTCCGTTTCGTCGGCGCCGGCTTCGACGCCGGCCGCGCCGGCGGGTTGGCGCTCACCGCTGCCGGCGGCCTGGCGATGACCGAGGGCGACGAGAGCGTACGGCAGGCGCTGTTCCTGCTCCTGTCGACCACGCCGGGTGAGCGGCTGATGCGACCCGGGTACGGCTCCCGGCTGCACCGGTTGGTCTTCGCGCCCAACGACGACACGACTGCCGGTCTGGCCATTCACTACGTCCGGCAGGCCATCGCCCGGTGGGAGCCCCGGGTCGAGGTGATCGACGTGGACGCCGGGCCGGACCCGGACGACGCCTGGCGCCTGGTGATCCGGTTGGACTACCGGGTGCGGGCCAGCCTGACACCCGGGCAACTGGTCTTCTCCGTGGATCTGCTCCCCGTCGACGAGCCCGCTGAGGGAGGAGCGTCATGACGCTGCCCGTGCCGCACCTGGACGATCGCGGTTTCCTCGACCTGGTCACCGAGGCCCGGGAACGGATCCGGCAGTCCTGCCCGGCGTGGACCGACCTGTCGGCGCACGACCCCGGCATGGCGCTGGTGGAGACGTTCGCACACCTCACCGAGGTGATGATCTACCGGTTGAACCAGTTGCCGGAGAAGGCGTACGTCTCGTTTCTGAACCTGCTCGGGGTTACCCGGCACGCGCCGACGGCGGCCTGGGCGGACGTCCGGTTCACCCGTACCGGCACCGACCGCGGCGCGGTCCGGATCCCGGCCGGGCTGCGGGTCGCCGCGGCCCGGGGCGCGGACCCCCGGCCGGTCGTGTTCGTCACCACCGAGCCGACGCTGCTGCCCGCCGACGAGACGTCGGTGACGGTACGGATGCACCACTGCGAACCGGTCGAGGCGGAGCTGCTCGGGGTGGGCACCGGCCAGCCGGGGCAGGTGCTGCGCGCGACCCACGCGCCGCTGACACGCACCGCCGAGGCGCTGGACCTGCTGCTCGGGGTGGAGGTGGCGGCCGGCACCGTCGAGCTGGGCGCGGCGGCCCGCGAGCACGACGGCCGCACGTTCGAGATCTGGCAGCCGGTCGACAGCTTCGCCGGGCTCGGCCCGCAGGCCAAGGCGTACCTGGTCGACCGGTGCTCCGGCACTGTCATCTTCGCCCCGGCCCTCGACCTGCGACCCCCCGCCCTGACGACCCCGCACGGCGAGGCCACCGCCGACGCGGCCGCACCGACGAGCACCGCGCCGCCGGTGACCGTCGCGGCGGTGCCGCCGGCCGGACGGCAGATCCGGCTCTGGTACCGCGCCGGTGGCGGGCCGACCGGCAACGTGGCGGCGGGCACGCTGACCAGCCTGCGCGACCCACTGCCCGGGGTACGCGTGGACAACCCCGCGCCGGCGGCCGGCGGCCGGGAGATGGAGGCACTGGAGTCGGTGCTCCTGCGCGGCCCGTACGAGTTCTTCGCCCAGCAACGGGCGGTCACCGCCCGCGACTTCGAGGTCCTCGCGACCAGCTCCGGCGCGGTGGCGCGGGCGCGGGCGTTCACCCGCGCGGCGGTCTACAGCTTCGCCCGGCCGGGCGAGGTCGAGGTGGTGCTGGTGCCGTACGTGCCGGAGGCGGCCCGACCGGGCGGGCGGCTGCCGGTGGCGGTGCTGCGCGAGCACGAGGTGCCCGAGGCGCGCCACCGGGTCGAGGCGGACCTGGAGGAACGCCGGATGGTCGGCATCCGCTCCCGGGCCACCTGGGCACGGTTCAAGGCGGTGTCCGTGCGGGCCAGGGTGGTGGTCCGCCGCGAGGAGGACGTGGACGCGGTCCGCCGCCGCATCCATGACCGGCTGCACCAGACGTTGAGTCCGCTGCCCACAGCGCTCAACCCGACCGGCTGGCCGTTCGGCGAGCCACTGCGGGCGTCCAACGTGTACCGGCTGCTGGAGCACGCCGAGCCGGGGGTGCGCTACGTCGAGTCGGTGCGGTTCGTGGTCGACGAGGCCCCCGACGCCGACGTCCGCGCCCTCGCCGTGGACCAGTACCAGCCGCGCACCTGGTACGCCGGGCGCGGCCCGGTGCTGTTCCGCTCCAGCAACGGTGGCGCGGGTTGGGAACCGGCCGGTCGCTTCGACGACGAGACGGTGCTGCGGGTGGCCCCCGCGCCCGCGCCCGTACGGCCGGGCATCGTCGCGCGTCCCGGCTCGGTGGCCGTGGTGACGCTGCGCGCCTCGGGCGGCTCCCGGGTGCACCTGAGCACCGACCTGGGCGAGACATGGTCGCTGCTCACCGACCTGGATTCGCGGATCTCCGACGTGGCCTGGCTGGACCGCGACGGCGCGGGCGCGCTGCTGGTGGCCACCGACACCGGCCTGTACGAGGTGTCGCTGCTGCCCGGGGCGGTGCCGTTGCAGATCCTCGTCGACCCGTCCGACGCCGACCGGGGTTTCTACGCGGTCCGCACGTTCGTCTCCGAACGGGGCGCGCCGGGGGTGGCGGTGGCGGCGCAGGCCAGCTTCGGGGTGTACCTGTCGACAACCGGCGGCCGACCCGGCAGCTTCACCCACGTCGGTCTGGCCAACGTGGACAACCGGGTCCTCGCCGTGCAGTACGACGGCCCGGCCACCCTGTTGTGGTGCGGTGCGGGTGAGCCGGATCCGAAGAAACCCGGGCAGGGCTGCCACCGCACCCGGCTGTTCGAGTCGGACGTGAAGTGGCAGTCGATGCAGGCCGGGTGGATGGGCGGCACCTGCCGGGACCTCGCGTTCGTCGGTCAGCAGGCGGTGGCGGCCACGCAGAGCGGTGGGGTGCTGCGGCTGGACGCCCTGGCCGCCCAGCCGCAGTGGCAGGCGGTGTCGGTCAACTGCGGGTTGCCGTTGCGGGACCGGACCCGGTTCGTGCCGGTCGACGCCATCGCGGTGAGCGGTCCGACGGCCGGAAGCGCGGCGGCTGGCGGCACCGGCGCGGCGGCTGGCGGCACCGGCGCGGCGGAGCGGCTGATCCTGGCCGGCGGCGAACGCGGCGTGCACCGCAGCGCCGACGCCGTCACCTGGACGCCCAGCGCCAACCAGGCCACCGCCGACGTGGTGACAGTCCCCGATACCTGGCTGCTCTGCTCCGGCGAGCACGACATCGAGGTGGTGCGCCAGGATGCGACGTTCGGCGATTGAACGGCTGCTGCCCGCCGCCTACCAGCGGGCCTGCGTGCCGGGCAGCGTGCTCTGGGCGCTGCTGGACGTGATGGAGGGGCTGCACGCCCCGGACGAGGCGATCCTCGCCGAGGTGGACGCGCTCTTCGACCCGTACCGGGCGCCGGACGGGCTGGTCGTGCGGTTGACCCGCTGGGTGGCGATGGATCACGTGGTGGCCTCGCCCCGACCGGACACCCCGCTGCCGCTGCCGGTGGGTCGGCTGCGCGACCTGGTGGCCAACGCCGCCCTGCTGGCCCGCTGGCGCGGCACCCCGTACGGGATGCGCCGGGCCCTGGAGTTGGCCACCGGGATGTCGGGCTTCGCCATCGACGAGCCGCCCGAGCGGGCCTTCCACGTCGTGGTGCGGGTGCCGGTCGCCGCCGCCGGTCAGCTCGCCGTGATCACCCGCATCGTCGAGGCGGAGAAACCTGCCTCGGCCACTGTCGAGATCGTCCTGGAAGAGGAGTCGTCATGACCACCGAGTGGGCGGTCGTCGCCGCCGCCGAGCAGTTCACAGTCGACCCGCGCAACAGCGGCGAGCTGACCTTCACCGTCTCCAACCCGGGTAACGCGCCGGACACCGTGGTGTTCGACGTGGCACCCGGTGACGGCTCGCAGCGGGCCTGGTTCACCGTCGCCGAACCCCAACGCGTGGTACCCGGGCAGGGCTCGGTGTCGTTCCTGGTCAAGCTCGCCGTGCCGGCCGGCACGGCGCCCCGGCGCTACGACATGACCGGGTTCGCGTACTCGGCCAACACCGCGCCGGAGGAGAGTTCCCGCTCCAGCGGCCGGGTCACCTACGAGGTGCGGGCGGTCGCGCCGCCACGGCGTACCCCGTGGTTGTGGATCGCCGCCGCGGCGGCGCTGGTGCTGGTGGTGGTCGCCGTGGGGGTGGTGTTGCTGACCCGCGACGGCGAGCCGACCCCCGGCGAGCCGCGGGTGGTCACCGTCGAGGCGGAGAGCCTGGTGGAGGGCGCGCTGGTGGAGTCTCCGACGAAGAGCGCCGCGAAGGTGGAGGCGCAGCCCAACTGCTGCGGGGTGACCTGGTCCGGCGACAAGCAGTTGTTCTTCCAGGGGTTGGCCATCGGCGACAAGGTCACCGTGACGGTGCAGATCCCGGCTGACGGCACCTGGCGTTTCGCCACGGTACGCACCACCTCCCTCGACTACGCCAACACCGTCTTCGTCATCGACGGCCGCCAGGTCGGCGGGACGTTCCTCGGCTTCACCCCGACGGTGCGCAAGACGGAGTTCCTGGACGTCGGCACGGTCCAACTCACCAAGGGCCCGCACCAGGTCACGCTCCTGGTGGTCGGCAAGACGCAGGGCACGAACCGCTACTTCGCGGGCGTCGACGAGATCCGGTTCACCGAGGTCGTGGCGCAGGCCGTGGCGCGATGAGTGGACGGCAGAAGGCGCTGCTGGGGCTGTTCGCCGTCCTGCTGGTGGCGCTGTTCGTGGTAGCGGTCGGGGCGGGCCGGGACGACCGGGGTGATCCGAGGGCCCGGCACGGGTTCGTCGACCGGTTGGGCGCGCTGGGCGGCGAGCGTTCCGCTGTGGATCCGCTGACGGTCAGCGCCGACTGCGCCGACGAGACGGGCCGGCTGGCGTTCTCCGGCAGTTGCGTGGTGCGGGTGGCGGATCCCGGCGGGCTGCGCACCCTCGTGCTGCGCAGCGCGGCACGGTTCACTGTCGTCGCCCCGGCGCCCGGCGACGCCGACCTGACCATCCGCGACGAGGTCGAGCCGGCCGCGGACGGCACCGGCGCGGTGGCGAAGATCGCCGTCGACCAGGCCACCGAGGTGGGCCTGGCCTGCCCCGGCCTGGGCGGCTGCACTGTCGTCGTGGCCACGTCCTGAATCGACAGGGACCGAGAGGAAGGTGCCGCCGTGGGTGACCTGCGCAAGCCGTTCCTGCTGATGGCCATGCTCGCCATCGTCCTGGCGATCGGGGTGGAGCTCGGCGCTGGGCTGCTGCTCGGCGGCGCCGACGCCGGCGCGGCCCTCGCCGACAGCGCCGGCGCGCTGGACGTGGAGATCGACGACGTGTCCGGGGTCAGCGAACCGTCCGGTCGGGGCACCGGCTACCTGGCGCTGATCGACGCGGTGGCGGTCTGGAGCACCGGGCTGTTCTGCCTGGGGCTGCTGCTGCCCGAGCGCGTCCAGGGTCGGGTGCAGGGCGTCGCCAGCCTGATCTTCTCGATCATCCTGATCATCGTCGGGTTGGTCGCGCTGGTCGTCGCGTTCGTCGAGCTGATGATCATGGTGTCGCTGTTCCTGGCCGTCCCGTTCGGCACCCTGGCCTACCTGGCGCTGTGGGGTTTCTTCCCGGTCGGTGAGGCGGCGGTGCTGCTCGGGCTGGTGCTGCTGCTCAAGCTGGTGTGGGCCGGGATGCTGGTGCTGGCCCAACCGCGTTTCCTGCAGAACAAGGGCCTCGTCCTGCTGATCCTCACCACCCTGCTGTGCACCGTCGTGCTGGAGTTCCTGCACAACCTGGTGCCGGTGATCCTGGTCAGCATCGTCGACGACGTGGCGGCGCTGGTCTTCGCGATCATCGCGATCATCTGGGGCCTGGTGCTGTTGATCGGCTCCATCCCGGCGATCGTCAAGGCCATCCGGGTAACGGCCGCCCTTCCGAGCCGTTGACCTTTGCGGTATCGGCAGCGCCTGGGTGAATTGTCTGTGACCCTGACGGCGTGGACGAGACGCCGGGGCGCGACGCCGTGGAGCTGCGCGTGCACGGCATCTCCGGCGTCACCGCCGAGCGGATCCTCGACCACCCGATCGTGACCCGGGTCGCCGGGAACACGCATGCGGGCTTCTTCCGGCCCCGGCCTGGCAGCGGCACCGCCGGCGGGGCCACCGACGGGGTTGCCGTCGAGGCGTACCGCTGGGGTTCGCTGACCGCCGGCGCGGCGGTACGGACGGCCTCGATGTTGCTGCTGCTGCCCTTCATGTTGAGCAACCTGGCGATCTGGCTCCGGCCGGCGGGGCACGACAGGTGGGGGCTGCTCGGCCTGCTGTGCCGGGTGCTCGCCGGCACCCTCACGGCCACGTTCGTGCTGGCGGCGGTGGGCGTCACCCTCGACCTGGTCGGCTGGCAGTGCGTGCCGTACCCCGGGTGCCGGGCCAGCCGCCCCTACCTGGCCTGGCTGCACACCGTCCCGGCCGGGCCCCGGCTGGCCCTGCTGTCGCTCGTTCCCCTGCTGGCGCTGTGGGTCGTCTGGGCCATCGGCACCCGGTCGGCACGGGCCTTCGAGGGGTTCGGCCCGTTGGCGGCGCAACCCCGCTCCGACGACCGGGACCAGAGCCTCACCGACGCCGGTTTCTGGCAGGACGCGCACGTCACCGGTTGGCTACGGCAGGTCCATGTGGTGCTCGGCATCGGGACGCTGGACGTCGCACTGCTGGCCGGCGTCGCACCGGGCGGGATCGGTCACGTCGTGCTGTTCGTGATCGCCGTCGGCCTGCTCGGGGCGAGCGTGGTGCTCCTCGCCCTGCCCGTGCCGACCAGCCCCGTGCGGGCCCGACGGATCCTGCGACCCCTGTGGGCGACCACAGTGGTGGCGACCGTGTTGTGCCTCGGCTCGGCCACGCTGGCGGACGCGACACCGTCCGGCTCGGGCAAACTGCCCGGGTACGAGGGCGCCGCCGCCGGGGTGGTCGCCACGCAGGGTGTCCTGCTCGTCGTGCTCACCGTCGTCACGTACACCCGCCAGCGTGCCGCCCGCGGCGACGAGCGCCCCGTCCTGCGCGGGCTGGGCACCCCGGTCATGGCTGCGGCGGCGGTGAGCATCGGCGCCGCCTTCACCGCGACTCTGGTCTACCGCGTCGCCGACGCCCTCGACCACGGCGACATCCCCGACCCGATCCGGCCCAACCCGCCGATCGTCGGCCCGCTGGACCCGCCGGTGGCCTACTGGTGGGCAGCGCTCGCCGGGCTCGCCGCGCTGCTGATCGGGGCGGCGGTGACCTCCGTGACCCTCCTGCTGAGTCGGCGACGGCGACGGCGGTTGGCGGCACGGATCATCGAACGGGACTACCCCGACGTGCCGGCGGCGGACGCGCACCGGCTGCGCGTGATCCGGGAGACCATCGCCCGGTCCCGGGTCACCGAGGAGCTCGGCCCGGTGCTGCTCGCGTTCCTGTTGATCGCGTCGCTCGGGCTGACCACCGTCGCCTTCGACGTGATCGGGATCGGTCCCACCCAGCTCGCGGACCGGCTGGGCGGGGACGGCCGCGCGGCCGTCGTGCTCGCCTACGTCACCGACGCCGGTGTCTGGGTGATCAGCCTGCTGGTGATCTGCCTGCTGATCCTCGGGTTCCGCGCGTACCGGTCGGCGCAGACCCGGCGGGTGGTGGCGGTGCTGTGGGACCTGGGCACCTTCTGGCCCCGGACGGTCCACCCGTTCGCGCCGCCCTGCTACGCCGCCCGCGCCGTCCCGGAGCTGGCGAAACGGGTCACCGGGCTCACCGCGCGGGGCCCGGTGGTCATCTCCGGGCACAGCCACGGCTCGGTGCTCGCCGCCGCCACCATCCTGCACCTACCGCCGGCCGTGTTGACCCGGGTGTCGCTGTTGACCTACGGGTCACCGCTGCGGCGCACCTACGCGCGGCTCTACCCCGCGTACTTCGGACCGCGGACGCTGCACGACCTGGGTGGGCGGATCGGGTGGCGGTGGCGCAACCTGTGGCGGGACACCGACCCGATCGGCGGGCCGATCTTCCCGCCGGGCTCGCCCGGAACACTGCCGGACGTCGACGTCCGACTGCGTGATCCCCGCAGCCTGACCATCGACCCGGCGGACACCGTGCCGCCGCCGATCGAAGGACACTGGCCGTACCACACCCAGGCCGCGTACCAGGTCGCGATCCGTGAGCTGCTCGACCGGTCCGGCTGATCCGCACTCACGGCGTCAGCGCGACGAGGGCCGTCACCGCGTCCCGGTCGAGGGTCCCGTCGGCCACCCACACCAGGTACCGGCCGTGCCGGCTCCCACCGGCCGGCATCACCGCCGGACGGTCGAACGCGAACGCCACACAGACCCCCGGATACATCCCGGTCCGCACGAACCACCTGTCGTCGCGGCCGAGCCCCGAGAAGACCAGGGTGTACGCCCCGCCGCCCGACCGGGCGCCGGTCAGCGCGAGCCACGGCGCCGCGCTGCCGTTGACCGTCTCCTCCCCGACCGCGTCGGCGGTGAACACCGCCGGTTCACCGTCGGCGGCGGCCCGCCAGAAGAACCCGCCGTAGCCGGCCCCACCCGGGCGGCCGTTGGTGGCCGGACTGCCCAGCCGGATCTCCCGGTCGTCCGGGGCGACGAGGACGGACTCCACGTCGAGGCGCCAGGCGTCCGGTGTGACCACCGACGCGGCGAGCCACCTCCGCTCGGTCAGCAGCACCCCGCCGGTCCGGTCGCGCCACTGGAGATCGTGCGCGTACCGGCCCGGGGACCGTTCGACCTCACCGGTGTGCGCGATGACGCCGTGGTCGTCGCGCCAGGTGTAGCCGACGTCGCGGACGTAGGTGCGCCCGCCCCAGAGGTTGCTGCCGTCGACGTCCTGAACCGCGAGGGACGCGCCGAGGTGCCACACGTGGTCGGCGGGGAGCGCGTCGGTGACCACCGTTCCGCCGAGCGTGCGCACCGGGTGCAGGTACGGCCGGGGACCGTGTCGCGCGTCCAGCGCCGGGTCGAGCACGTACTCGGCCACCTCCGTGGCCCCGACCGTCAGCCGCACCGGCTCCCCGCTCACGGCAGCTCCCCAGGGCCGGCGACGGCGACGGAGACCGGCCGGCGATTGGCGACGGCGTGCAGGGCTGCCACCGTGTAGCCGGCGAGGATCGGCACCGCGACCGGGGTGACCAGGACGGTGAGCAGCCCGGCGAGTGTGACGACCCCGGTGAGCGCCGCCCAGCGGATGGGCGCGTCGAGGCAGGCGCGCGCGGCGGAGCGGGCTGAGGCCCGCCACCGCACGCCCCCGTTACCACCCACCTCGACGACGACCAGCCCGGCGTACCCGGCCAGGCCGGCCGCGACCAGCGCCGTCACCAGCAGCGCAGCCGGGCCGCCGGGCACCCGGCCGGTGGCCAGCGCCGCCAGGTCGGCGGCGAGCAGCGCGGTGGCGGCGAGCGCCAGCAGGCTGACCGGCACACCGGGCAGCACCGCGCGGCCGAACCGGCGCACTGTCGTGCGTGCCGAGGGCCAACTGCCGGTACGCGTCCAGTCGTGCACCGCCGCGCTGGCCGTGCCCGCCGCCGCGGCGGCGGTGAGCAGGGGGACCGCCGCGAGGGTCAGCAGGATGCCCAGCAGGGCCAGGTCCGCGGCGTCGCGGGCGACGTCGCGCCAGTCCCGCCGCCCGCCGGTGTCCACCGGTTCAGCCCTTGATGCCACTGGTGTTGATCCCCTCGACGAGCATCCGCTGGAACGCGACGAAGAACAGGAAGACCGGCAACAGCGACAGCACCGACATGGCGAACATCGGGCCGACCGCGCTCTGGCTGGTCGAGTCGATGAACAGGGTCAGCGCGACCGGGACGGTGTAGTCCTCCAGTTGGGACAGGAAGACCAGTTGGCGGAAGAAGTCGTTCCAGGTCCAGATGAACGAGAAGATCGCCGTGGTGACCAGCGCCGGGCGGCTCAGCGGCAGGATGATGTGCCGGAAGATGCCGAACGGGCCGGCGCCGTCGATGCGGGCCGCCTCGTCCAGCTCCCGGGGTACGCCCCGCATGAACTGCACCATGAGGAAGACGAAGAACGCCTCGGTGGCCAGGAACTGCGGGATGAGCAGCGGCAGGTACGGCCAGTCACCGCCGACCAGCCCCAACGTCCGGAACAGGATGTACTGCGGCACGATCAGCACGTGCTGCGGCAGCAGCAGCGTGCCGATCATGACGGCGAACCACATGCCGCGCAGCCGGAACCGCAGCCGGGCGAAGGCGTACGCGGCCAGCAGGCAGGAGAGGCCGTTGCCGACGACGGTGAGCAGGCTGACCATGGCGCTGTTGAGGAAGAACCGGCCGAAGCTGACGTCGAAGTTGGACCACCCGGCGGTGTAGTTGCCCGGGGTGAACCGTTCGGGCAGCAGCCCGACGTTGTTGACGATCTCCTCCTGCGACTTCAGCGAGGTGCCCACCATCCAGATCAGCGGGTAGAGCACCACGGCGACGATCGCCACCAGGATCAGCAGTCGCAGCACGGGCCGTCCGCCGGGGCGTCGGCGCACGTTAGGCGGCGCTGCGGTCGTCGGGGTCACCGCCACCATCACCGGTCCTCCCCGTCGGAGTAGTGCACCCAGAACCGTCCGGTGCTGAAGAAGATCGCGGTGATGACCGCGATGGCGAGCAGGAACACCCAGGCCATCGCCGAGGCGTAGCCCATGTTGAGGTCGGTGAAGCCGGTGATGTAGAGGTTCAGCGTGTACATCAGGGTGGAGTCGACCGGCCCGCCGGTGCCGTTGCTGAGCACGAACGCGGCGGTGAAGCCCTGGAAGCCGTTGATGGTCTCCAGCACCAGGTTGAAGAAGATGACCGGGGAGAGCATCGGCAGGGTGACGTTGCGGAACTGGCGGAACCGGCCGGCCCCGTCGACGGACGCGGCCTCGTACAGCTCGGTGGGCACCTGCTTGAGCCCGGCCAGGAAGATCACCATCGGTGCGCCGAACTGCCAGATGGCCAGCACCATCAGTGTTTCGAGGGCCCAGTCGGGGTCGTTGACCCACGGTTTGCCGGTGATGCCGAAGAGACTGAGCAGCGAGTTGAACGCGCCGTCGCGGTTGAACATGTTGACCCAGACGATGGCCAGCGCGACGCTGCCGCCGAGCAGGGACGGCAGGTAGAACAGCCCGCGGAACAACCCGACGCCGCGCCAGGCGCGGTTGAGCAGCAACGCCACGCCGAGCGCCGCGGCCAGCTTCAGCGGTACGGCGATCAGCGCGAAGGTCAGGGTGACCCGCACCGCGTGCCAGTACGACGGGTCGGCGGTGAACATCCGTTCGTAGTTGGCCAACCCCACCCACTCCACCTCGGAGAAGGGGGTGAGGATGTCGTAGTTGGTGAAGCTCAGGTAGAGCGACAGCAGCATGGGGATCGCCGTGACACCCATCAGGCCGATGAGCCACGGCGACAGGAAGACGTACCCCGCCAGACCTTCGCTGTGCCGGAAGCGTCCGGGCCCACGCCTGTCAGCATGGGCCCGGTCGGGTCCGGGGCCGCGTCGGGTCGGGTCGGGTGCCGTGGTCAACGCCACGAACAGCTCCTCTCCTCGCCTGTTCGGGCGGTCAGGCGATGGCGGACTTGCACGCCTCGATGAACTGGGCGGCGGCCTCGGCGGGGGTGGCCCGGCCGTACTGCGCGTTCTCGGCGGCCTTGATCAGCTCGGACTTCACCTTGCTGTGGCCCTTGATCGGCACCTGCGGTGACTTGCCGAACTTCTGGGTCAGCTCCGCCTCGACGGCGATGGACTGCTTCATGGCCGGGTCGGTGGTGTCGTCGCTGACCACCCGGCGCAGGTCCAGGTTGGACGGCAGACCACGGTCGGTGCCGAGCAGCTTGACCGCTTCGACGTCGTTGTTCAGGAAATTGATCACGTCGACGGCGACGTCCTTGTTCTTGCTGCCCTTGAACACCGACCAGTACATCGAGGCACGGGCCCACTGCGCGCTCGGGTCACCGGGGTAGGCGATCACGCCCAGTTCGTCCTTGGTGTTCTTCTTCAGGTCCGGCATCTGGTTGGCCCAGACCCAGGAGGTCGCCGACTTGCCGGTGACAACCAGTTGCTTGGTGACGTCGCTGGAGTTGCCCTCGTGGATGACGTCGGCGCTCGGGGTGGCCTTGCGGTCCCGGGCGCCCTTCCACAGGTCGAACCACTTGGTCACGTCCTCGGCCGTGAAGCCCAGCTCCTTGCCCTGGTAGAGGTCCTTGCCCTGTTGGCGCAGCCAGACCCAGAACGCCTTGTAGTCGGCGCTCGGGTCCTGGGTGCCGGGCACCTTGGTCTTCGCGGTGACCTGCTCGGCCCAGGCGATGTGCTGCTCCCAGCTCATCCCGGTGGTCGGCTCGGGCAGGTTGTTCTTGGTCAGCAGCGTCTTGTTGTAGACCAGGCCCTGGGTGTTCTCCCCGGCGGCCAGCCCGGCGAGCTTGCCGTCGACGACGCCGTACTGCCAGAGGCTCTCGGGGAACTTGGAGGTGTCCAGCTTCCCGGACTCCTGGTACGAGGTCAGGTCGAGCGTGGTGTTGCGGGCCGCGTACTCGGCGAGGTAGTTGTCGTCGATCTGGAACAGGTCCGGCGGATTGCCGCCGGCGGTGAGGGTGGCCAGCTTGTCGAAGTAGCCCTGGTTGGCCTGCCAGGTCTTCTCGAAGGTCACGTTCGGGTGCTTCTTGGTGTAGAGCGCCAGCGCGTCCTCGGTCAGCTTGGCCCGGGCGTCGCCGCCCCACCAGAAGATCGAGAGCTTCACCGGCGCGTTCGGGTCGGCGGCGTCGCCGCCGTCGTCTCCGCAGGCGGCAGCGCCGAACATCAGCGGTGCGGCGACCGTCACGGCAAGCAGGCCACGCAGCAGGTGCCGCCGGGGCAGCGGGGTACGGTGGGCGCGCCCGACGGACGCGTCAGTGGTGGGGGGCGTTGCGGGGTGCATGTGCGCTCACTCCTCGGCATTAGGAGGCGACGGCGTCACCGGTGGCCGCAGTCGGGATGCCCGGGTCCGCAGGGCAATGCGGGCCCGGGCCACGTGGTGCGGCCAGGGGACGTGCCGGTCGGGCGTACGGGCCCGGACCGGTCGAGTCGCGGATGACCAGGTCGGTCTGGAGCATTACCTGTGCGGTGGTACGACGGACGCCGAGCGCCGTGCCGGCACCGGACCCCCGCGCACCGCGCGGTGACTCGATGTCCTGTTGCAGCAGCATGTCGACGGCCGTCCGGCCGGCGGCCCCGGTGGGTGTGGCCACCGTCGTCAGTTTGGGGCGGGTCAGCCGGCTCAGGGTGATGTCGTCGACCCCGACGACGCTCACCTCCTGCGGCACCCGGACCCCGAGCGCGTCCAGCCCCTCGATCAGGCCGATCGCCATCAGGTCGTTGTAGGCGAGCACTGCCGACACGCCGCTGCGTCGCACCTGCTCGGCGACGGCGGAGCCGCCGACCTCGGTGGGCGCGTTGGGGCCGAGCATGGTCAGCTCCGCGCCACCGGCTCGGGCGGCCGCGCTGGCGGCACGGCGCATCTCCCGGTTGGTCCACGAGCTGCGCGGTCCACCGAGCAGCGCGATGCTGCGGTGCCCCAGGCCGACCAGGTGCTCGATCGCCGACCGGGCGCCCTGCCCGACGTCCATCAGCACGCAGGGCAGGCCGGTCACCTGGCGGTTCACCACGACCAGTGGCACCTCGCGGCTGAGCTGCTCGATCAGGCTGTTGCTCATCCGGGGGCTGCACAGCAGCACCCCGTCCACCTGCTTGGCCAGCGCGTGGACCAGCTCTTCCTCGGCGGTCGGGTCCTCGTTGGTGTCGGCCACGAAGACGTGGTAGTCGCGGTGCCGGGCCTGGCTCTCCGCCGCCTTGATCAGCGGCGGGAAGAACGGGTTCGCGATGTCCGCGATGATCAGCCCGATGTTGTGCGTCCGCCCGGTGATCAGGGCTCGGGCGGCGCGGTTGGGCCGATAGCCCAGGTCCTCCGCGCAGGCCAGCACCCGGACCCGGGTCTCCGGGTTGACCAGGTGGGGAGCGGAGAAGGTGCGGGACACGGTGGAGATGTGCACACCGGACGCTCGGGCGACGTCCCGGATGGTGACTGGCACGGCGGCCCCTTCGTCCGATGTGGTGGCGGTCACGCAGGTGTGGCCCATTAATGCAAACGGTTGCGCCAGTGTCAACGGTCAATGATTACGGCTTCGTTGCACCCACACTCCCCTTGGTCACCTGCAACCCCTCAAACGCCGACAAATGACACCGATCACGCCGTCTTCGTTGACGTGAACGCATCGATCGTGATTACTTCACTGCAAACCTTTGCAGCACTCACGGGAGGCGACCGCATGTCACCGAGAGCCGCCGGACGGGTCCGGTACGCCGTCGTGGGCACCGGGGCGCGGGCCGAGATGTTCGTCCGGGCGCTGGTGCTCGACCACGCCGACACCACCGAACTGGTCGCCTTCGCCGACGTGAACCAGGCCCGGATGGACGCGCACAACCGCTGGCTGGGCGAGCTGGGTCAACGCCCGGTGCCCACGTACCCGGCCGGTGACTTCGCGACCATGCTGGACAAGGAACGCGTCGACGTCGTCCTGGTCACCAGCGTGGACGTCACCCACGACGAGTACGTGGTGGCAGCGCTGCGCGCCGGCCGGGAGGTCGTTACCGAGAAGCCGATGACAGTGGACGCGGCCCGCTGCCGGCGGATCCTGGACACTGTCACCGAGACCGGCGGGCGGGTGACAGTCGCCTTCAACTACCGCTACAACCCGCTGCACGAACAGGTTCGCCGGCTGCTCGCCGAGGGCGCGGTCGGCGAGATCGGCTCGGTGCACTTCGAGTGGCTGCTCGACGTCCGCCACGGCGCCGACTACTTCCGCCGTTGGCACCGCGACAAGGCCACCTCCGGCGGGCTGATGGTGCACAAGGCCAGTCACCACTTCGACCTGGTCAACTGGTGGCTGGCCGCCACGCCCGTCGAGGTGTACGCGGCCGGCCGACTCTTCTTCTACGGCGAGGACGGTCGCCGGCACGGGTACGCCCGCGACTACGACCGGGCGCACGGCTCCCCCGCCGCCGCCGACGACCCGTTCGCCCTGCGGCTGGACGCGCATCCCCGGCTGCGCGAGCTGTACCTCGACGCCGAGGCCGAGGACGGCTACCAGCGCGACCGCAACGTCTTCGCGCCCGGGGTGAGCATCGAGGACGACATGGCGGTGCTGGCCCGCTACTCCACCGGCGCCACCATGACCTACCACCTCACCGCGTACGCGCCCTGGGAGGGCTACCGGGTGATGGTCAACGGCAGCCGGGGCCGACTGGAGCTGAACGTGGCCGAGAACGACTACGTCGACCGGGGCACCGCCGGCGCGGTCAAGGGCGCCGCGCTGCACGGTGCCGAGGCGCCGGCCGAGGGCGGTGGTGCGACGCTTACCCTGCGCCCGTTCTGGGCCCCGCCCCGGCAGATCCCGGTGGAGGGCCGCAGCCGGCACGGGCACGGCGGCGCGGACGCCCGGATGACCGGGGTGCTCCTCGGCGGTCAACCCGACCCGTTGGGCCGCGCCGCGACCGCCGACGACGGCGCGTTGGCCCTGCTCACCGGCCTGGCCGCCAACCGATCCTTCGAGACCGGCCAACCCGTCCGCGTCGCCGACCTGCTCACCCCCCGCTGACACAGGAGACGAGGAGCCCCACTCCGTGCCCACGTTCGACCACACCGACCTGCTCCTGCCGCCCGAGCCGGGCCAGCGCGCGCTGGCCCGGGAGCTGTACGCCCTGGCGGCGGAGCAACCCATCATCTCGCCGCACGGGCACGTCGACCCGGCCCTGCTCGCCGAGGACCGACCCTTCCCGGACCCGGCGCAGCTGCTCATCGTGCCCGATCACTACCTGACCCGGATGCTGCTCAGTCAGGGCGTACCCCCGGCGGATCTGGGGGTGCCCACCCGCGACGGCAGCCCGGTGGAGACCGACGGCCGGGTGATCTGGCGACGCTTCGCCGCGCACTGGCACCTGTTCCGGGGCACCCCGTCGCGACTGTGGCTGGAGCAGACCTTCCGCACCGTCTTCGGGGTGCACACCCCGCTCCGCCCGGGCACCGCCGACGCCATCTACGGAGAGATCGCGGCCCGGCTCGCCGAGCCGGACTTCCGACCCCGGGCGCTGTTCGAGCGGTTCAACATCGAGGTCCTCGCGACCACCGAGTCGCCGCTGGACGACCTCGCGCAGCACGCCAAACTCGCCGCCGACGGGTGGGGCGGGCCGGGCGGGCGGGTGGTCACCACGTTCCGCCCGGACGACGTGGTGGACATGGAGTTCGAGGGCTGGTCGACCAACGTGGACCGTCTGGGCGACCGGGCCGGTGAGGACACCGGCACCTACGCCGGCTACCTGGCGGCGCTGCGGGCCCGACGCGCCGCGTTCATCGCCGCCGGTGCCACCTCCTCCGACCACGGCCACCCCACCGCGCGCACCCTGGACCTGACCCCGGCCGAGGCCGAGCGGCTCTACGACCGGGGCCGGCGCGACGAGGCCGACGCCGCTGACGCGGAGGCGTTCCGGGCGCACATGCTCGTGGAGTTCGCCCGGATGTCGCTCGACGACGGCCTGGTCATGCAGCTGCACCCCGGCGCGGTGCGCAACCACAACCGGTGGCTGCACGCCCGGCACGGCCGCGACGTCGGCGGCGACATCCCGCAGGCCACCGAGTACGTGCACGCGCTCGCCCCGCTGCTGGAGCGCTACGGCAACGACCCCCGGCTGCGACTGGTGCTCTACACCCTCGACGAGGACACCTTCACCCGCGAGCTGGCGCCCCTCGCGGGCGGGTACGCCGCGCTGCTGCTCGGCGCGCCCTGGTGGTTCCTGGACTCCCCGGAGGTGCTGCGCCGGTTCCGGGAGGCGGTAACCGAGAGCGCCGGCTTCTACAACACCACCGGGTTCGTCGACGACACCCGGGCGTTCTGTTCCATCCCGGTACGCCACGACGTGGCCCGCCGGGTGGACGCCGGCTTCCTGGCCCGGCTCGTCGCCGAGCACCGGCTGCCCATGGACGAGGCCGCGGAGACCATCGTCGACCTGGCGTACCGGCTGCCCAAGCGGGTCTTCAACTTCGGAAGGGCTGACCAGTGACCGTCACCATCACCTCCGTCGAGGTGCACGACGTGCGGTTCCCCACCGCCGCCCGGGGCGACGGCTCCGACGCGATCAACCGGGGCGACTACTCGGCGACGTACGTGGAGCTGGGCACCGACGCCGGCCCGAGCGGCGCCGGGTTCACCTTCACCAACGGCCGGGGCAACGAGATCACCTGCGCGGCGGTGCGTGCCCTGGCCCACCACGTCCAGGGGCGCACCATCGAGGAGATCACTGCCGAGCCGGTGGCGTTCTGGCGCTCGCTCAGCGCCGACGTGCAGCTGCGCTGGCTGGGCCCGGAGAAGGGCGTCATCCACATGGCGACCGGCGCGCTGGTCAACGCGGTGTGGGATCTGCGGGCAACCCTGGCCGGCAAGCCGATGTGGCGCTTCCTCGCCGACCTGCCCACGGACGAGCTCGTGGCCAGCGTCGACTTCAAGCACATCACCGACGCGCTCACCCCGGACGAGGCCGCGGCCATCCTCGACAAGGGACGCGACGGGCTGACCGACCGGCTGGCCACCCTCGAACGTGACGGCTTCCCGTCGTACACCACATCGGTCGGTTGGCTCGGCTACCCCGACGACAAGGTGCGGGCGCTGACCCGGCAGGCGTACGCCGACGGCTGGCGGGCGATGAAGATGAAGGTCGGCGGCCCGCTCGCCGACGACCTGCGGCGGGCCCGGATCATCCGGGAGGAGATCGGCCCGGACGCGCTGTTGATGATGGACGCCAACCAGGTCTGGGACGTCGACGAGGCGATCACCGCGATGGCGGCGCTGGCCGAGGTGGACCCGTACTGGATCGAGGAGCCCACCCACGCCGACGACATCCTCGGGCACGCCCGGATCGCCCGCGCGGTGGGCGAGTTGACCAGCGGTCGTTGCCGGGTGGCCACCGGTGAGGTGGCCGCCAACCGGGTGATCTTCAAGCAGCTGCTCCAGGCCGAGGCGATCGGGGTGATGCAGGTCGACGCCGCCCGGGTCGGCGGCGTCAACGAGGTCCTGGCCGAGCTGCTGCTGGCGGCGAAGTTCGGCGTGCCGGTCTGCCCGCACGCCGGCGGCGTGGGCCTCTGCGAGTACGTCCAGCACCTGGCGATCTTCGACTACCTGCGGGTGGGCGCCGGTCTGGACGGTCGGATGATCGAGTACGTCGATCATCTGCACGAGCACTTCGTCGATCCGGTGCGGACCCGCGGTGGCCGATACCTGCTGCCCGAACGGCCCGGTTACAGCGCCACCATGAAACCCGCGTCGATCGCCGAGTTCCGCTTCCCGGACGGCCCGGCATGGCGGTGACCGTCGGGGCCTCCCGGCTCGGCCTGGGCATGCTGCGCCGGCTGCCCGCCGAGGCCCGCCCGCTGATCCGGCCGGGCACCGTGCCGACCGGCGTCGTACACCTGGGGTTGGGCGCGTTCCACCGGGCCCACCAGGCCGTGTTCACCGAGGCGGCGGTCGGCGCGGCCGGGGGTGACTGGGGCATCGTGGCCGTCGCGCCGCGCAGCACGGCGGTGGTCGAGGCGATCGCCGCGCAGGACAACCTGTTCAGCGTCAGCGCCCTCTCCGCCGCCGGCAGCTCCACCCGGGTGGTGGGTGCACTGAGCGGGGTCCGGCACGCGCCCAGCGACCCGGACGCCGTGGTGGCGTTGCTCGCCGACCCGGCGGTCCGCGTGGTGACCCTGACCGTCACCGAGAAGGCGTACCACCTCGACCCGGTGACCGGCCGGCTGTCCCCGGACTCGGCGCTCGCCGCGGACCTGGCCGGCGGCCGAGCGCCGACCACGGTGCCGGGGCTGCTGCTGCGCGGGCTGGCCGCCCGGGCCGCCGCGGACGCCGGGCCGGTGGCTCTGGTGAGCTGCGACAACCTGCCGGCCAACGGTCGTCGACTGCGCGGCATGCTCGACCAGGCGGTCGGCCGGGCCGGCGGGGTGCCCGCCGGGCTCGTCGAGTGGGTGGCCGGCAACGTCACCTGCCCGGGCACCATGGTGGACCGGATCGTGCCGGCCAGCACCCCGGAGACGATCGAGGCGGCCCGGCGGGCGCTCGGCGTGACCGACCTGGCCGCCGTGGCCGCCGAGCCGTACGCGCAGTGGGTGATCGAGGACGACTTCCCCGGTGGTCGGCCCGGCTGGGAGTTCGCCGGGGCGGTGCTCACCGACGACGCCGGCCCGTGGGAGCGGTTGAAGCTGCGCGCCCTCAACGGGGTGCACTCCGCCATCGCCTACCTCGGAGCGTTGGCCGGTCGGGAGACGATCGCCGACGCGCTGGAGATCCCGCACCTGCGTGACGTGCTGCGCCGGCTGATCGCCGAGGACGTGGCGGCCAGCTTCACCCCGCCGGACGGGGTGCGGGTGGTCGACTACGGCGAGCAGGCCCTCGCCCGTTTCGGTAATCCGGCAATCCACCACCGCACCCTCCAGGTGGCTATCGACGGCTCGCAGAAGCTGCCGCAGCGCGTCCTGCACACCATCGCCGACCTGCGCGCGACCGGTCGGTCCGCGCGCTGGGGCGCGCTGGTCGTGGCGTCCTGGTTGCGCTTCGCGCTGGGGTACGCCGACGACGGCCGGCCGTTGCCGTTCCAGGACCCACTGGCGGGGCCGATCCGGGCCGCCCTGGACGCCGGGTCGCAGAGCCCGGCGGGCGCTGTCGACGCGGTCTTCGCGCTGCGCGACGTCATCCCGGTCGAGGTGGCCCAGGACGACGAGGTCCGCGCCGACGTGATCGCCTGGCTGACCGCGTTGGAGCGGCACGGCGTCGAGGCCACCCTGGCCGGTGCGCGGTGAGCGGGTCCGCCCGGGCCGGTCGGCGGTGAGCGGGGCCACCCCGCCGCCCCGGGTGGCGGTGATCGGGGCGAACGGGCACGGTCGCTGGCACCGGCGGGTCATCGCGCCCCTGCACGCCGCCGGTCGGTTGCGGTTGGTCGCCCTGGTCGACGTCCGACCGGTGGAGGACGACCCGGCCGCCCCGGTGCCGCCCGGGGTGGCGGTGTTCACCGACCACCGGACGATGCTCGCCGCCACCCGACCGGAGGTGGTGGTGATCTGCACGCCTCCGCACACCCATCTGGCGATCGCCCGCGACGCCCTGGCCACCGGCGCGGATCTGCTGCTGGAGAAGCCGCCGGTGCTGTCGCTGGCCGAGCACGAGGAGCTGACCTGGGCCCTCACCGCGGCCGGTCGGGTGGCCCAGGTCGGCTTCCAGGCGCTCGGCTCGGCGGCCCTCACCGCGCTGACCGACGCGCTGGCCGCCGGCCGGCTGGGCACTGTCACCGGCATCTCCACCATCGCCGCGTGGCTTCGGCCGGACGCCTACTACGCCCGCTCCCCCTGGGCCGGTCGACGGACGTTGGACGGCCGGCCGGTGCTGGACGGCGCGCTCGTCAACCCGCTCGCGCACGCGGTGATGCAGTGCCTGGCGATCGCCGAGGCGCTCGCCGGAGCGACGCCGTGGCCGGTCGCGATCGAGGTGGAACGCTATCGGGTCCGGCCGATCGAGGTGGAGGACACCGCCGTGTTGCGGGTCCGGTTCCGCGCCGGGCCGCCGGTGCTGGTGGCGGTGACCCTGGCTGCCGAGGAGTTCGTGGCGGGCGAGGTGGTGGTGACCGGTACGACGGGGCAGGCGGTGCTGGAGTACCCGACCGACCGGCTGCGCCTGCCCGGGGACGTGGTGACCCGCCGGGTGCCGGGGCGACTGGGGCTGCTGGAGAACCTGCTCGCCCACCGGGTCGATCCGTCGGGGGTGCCACTGATCGCGCCGCTGGCCCGTACCGCGCCGTTCACCGCGCTGCTGGACGCGTTGCGGCCCGCGCCGGAGCCCCGGCTGCTCGACGGCGAGTTGGTGACCACCCTCGGCGAGGGCGGGGAGCGGGTCCGCCACCTGCGGGGCGTCGTCGACGTGTTGCGCCGGGCGGCTGAGCGGGGGGCGCTGCCGAGCGAGCTGGGGGTGCCGTGGGCGTCTGGCGCGTACCGCGCCGAGCTGGCGGGACAGACGAACAACCGACCGGTCCCATGATCAGCGAATGGAGTGAGTCGATGCGCAGAGTCCTCGGCGGCGCCACGGTTGTCGCCCTTCTTCTCGGCGCCGCCCCGGCCGCCGCCGCTGCCCGTCCGGACGTCCCGCCCGCCGACCGGCTCTCCTGGTTGGCCGACCGCCTCGGCCGGCAGACACTGCCCGAGCGCGATGGTTGGGCGGCCGACGGCCCCGGCACCACCGGCGGCTCGGCGGCCACTCCCGAGCGGACCCGGGTGGTCCACAGCCGCGCGGAACTGGTCGCCGCGCTGGGCGGCGACAACGCCGGCAACGCCGCCGACGCCACCCCGAAGCTCATCTACGTCGACGGTGCGATCGACGGCTTCGAGGGGCCCGACGGCACGCCGCTGAGCTGCGCCGACCTGGCCGACCCCGGATACCGGTTGGACGCCTACCTGGCCGCGTACGACCCGGCGGTGTGGGGACGGGTGCCACCGAGCGGGCCGCTGGAGGAGGCTCGGGTGCGTTCGGTGACCAACCAGACCCGGCAGACCCAGATCAACGTCGGGCCGAACACCACCATCGTCGGCCTGCGCGGCGCTCGACTGACCGGCCTCACCCTCATGATCGACCGGGCGTCGAACGTCATCGTCCGCAACCTGACCCTCGTCGACGCCCGGGACTGCTTCCCCGCCTGGTCGCCGACCGACGGCGACGCCGGCAATTGGAACAGCCAGTACGACCAGATCTCGGTACGCCGCAGCGAGAACGTCTGGGTCGACCACAACACCTTCACCGACGGCGACAACCCGGACAGCGCCCAGCCGGTCCACTTCGGTCGGCCGTACCAGGTGCACGACGGGTCGCTGGACGTCACGCACACCGCCAGCCTGGTCACCGCCTCCTGGAACCGCTTCACCGGTCGGGACAAGCTGCTGTTGATCGGCTCGTCCAACACGGTCGGGCCGGACGTGGGCCGGCTGAAGGTCACAGTGCACCACAACCTCTTCGACGGCGTCCTGCAACGGCTGCCCCGGGTGCGTTTCGGTCAGGTCGACGTCTACAACAACCACTACCGGCTCGGTGGGGACGACTTCCAGTACGCGCTCGGCGTGGGTGTCCAGTCGGCGATCTACGCGCAGAACAACTTCTTCACTGTGGACGCGGCGGTCGACCCGGCGGACCTGCTCCACGACTGGGGCGGCACCGCGGTGACCGAGCGAGGCTCCTGGGTCCGTCAGGGCGGCGGCGCGGCCCGACCGGTCGACCTGCTGGCGGCGTACAACGCGACACATGACCCCGACCTGGCCGCGGACGCGGGCTGGACGCCCACCCTGCGCCGCGACCCCGTGCTGCCAGCGCCGCTGGTCCCCCTCCTGGTGGGCCCGCTCGCCGGCGCCGATCGGCTGCCGATCTGACGGCTCGGCGCGCCCGCGACTCGCGGTCGGGTCGGCGACGTACGGGCTCATCGATCTGGTGAAGATCGGCTATAAGTGACGCATGGACTTCCCGCCGCACCTGGGCAGCATGCCAATGCACGCGATCACCGAGATCCACGGCGAACCGGGCCTGCTGGAACGTTTCCGGTTGGAGGTTCAGCAGTTCGACGACGCCGCCCGGGCGCGGTTGACCGCCGCGCTCGACCTCGCCGCCGAGCTGCACCGCGACGATCGACGGGTCCGCGAGCCGTACCTGAACCACCTGCTGCGGGTGGCGATCCGGCTGATGCACCACTACCAGGTGCGGGACGTGGACGTGATCGTCGCCGGTCTGCTGCACGACGCGGTGGAGGACCATCCGGTCGAGCTGGCCGATGGCGACCCGGGCACCGACCCGACCGGGGCCGCGCTGGCCGCGCTCGCCGCGCGGTTCGGGCCACGGGTGGCCACCCTGGTCGCCGCGGTCACCAATCCGGTGTACGACCCCGAGCGGGACCGCAACGCGCAGTACCGGGAGCATCTGGCGGTCAGCCTGGACCGGGAGCCCTGGGCCCGGGTGATCAAGGTGTCGGACTTCACCGACAACGGGGTGGGCGTGATCCACACGGTCGGGCCGAAGGTGATCTCGTCGGCTCGGAAGTACCGACCGCTGGTGCCGCTGTTCCGGGACCTGATCGGCCGGCCGGACACCCCGTTGTCGCCAGCGGTGAAGCGGCACATCTTCGGCCAGCTGGACCTTGCCGAGGAGCGGTTCAGCGCCATCCTGGACCAGCCCGCCCCGAACTGACCCGTCCCCGGATCACCCGACCGGGTTCCGTGACAAGTTCTCAGATCTACCCCGAAGCCTCGGGCATTACGGTTGGTTTGCGCCAGATGAGAGGAAGTGCCCCTCTCGGTTCATTTTTCGGGCGTGTCACCAATCGAGAGGATTCGGACCATGCGCGACCTTTCCCGTCGTGATCTGCTCAGGGCGACGGCCGTCGGCGCCGGAGCGGTCGCCATCCCGAGCGTGATCGTCGGCAGCTCGGCCGTCGCGGCCGACGGTCCCGGGTGGCCCTCCGACACGACGTTCCCGCCGGCACAGCTGACCGGCCGGATCGTCCGCCCGCAGAGCCCCAACTACGCGGAGGCCAGCCTCGGCTGGGACGAGCTGTTCGTGCACTATCCGCTGGTCATCGTCTTCGCTCAGGAGACCCAGGACGTGGTCAACGCCCTCACCTGGGCGCGGCAGCACGACGTCGCACTGCGGGTACGCAGTGGCCGGCACAACCTGGAAGGCTGGTCGAACGTCGACAACGGCATCGTGATCGACGTCAGCGAGCTGAAGGACGTCCACATCGACACCGCCACCCGCACGGCGAAGGTCGGCGCGGGGCTCACCCAGTCGGAGGCGGTGACCGCCCTCGGGGAACACGACCTCGCGGCGACGACGGGCACGGAGGGCACAGTGGGCCTCTCCGGCGCCACCCTCGGCGGCGGCTTCGGCTTCCTCACCCGCTACCTCGGGATGGCCTGCGACAACCTGATCGGCGCGGAGATCGTCGTGGCGGCGGGAGCCGACGGGGCGAAGGTGCTCGAGGTGGACCAGTGGAACTACCCGGACCTGCTCTGGGCGCTGCGCGGAGCGGGCAACGGCAACTTCGGGATCGTCACCTCCCTGACCTACCAGGTCGCTCCGCTCACCAGCGTCGCCTACCTGCAGGTGACCTGGCCCGGTCTCGGCGACCTGCACGAGGTCTTCGACGCCTGGCAGCGTGTCGCGCCCTTCACCGACCCGCGCCTCGGCACCCAGGTCGAGGTCCACCCGGATGAGATCCTGCTGTTCGCGGTGCTCGCGGAGGGATCCGAGGCGGAGGCCAGGAAGCTGCTGGCGCCGATCCTGTCGATCGGCAACCCCACTGTCACAGTGCAGATCGGCGGCTGGGGCGACGTCTACGCCGGCTTCCAGATCCCGAACGAGGACGAACCCGCGAAGTGGAAGTTCTTCTCCCAGTTCACTCGCGAGCCATTCCCGGAGAAGGCGGTCAGCATCGTCCGTGAGTTCATGGAGAAGGCGCCCTCGCCCGACAGCAACTTCTTCACCCAGGCCTTCGGCCGCGGGGCGCAACGGCAGGAGCCATTCGGTGGCGCTGCCTTCCCGCACCGCGACGCGCTCTTCTACTCCGAGCCAGGCGTCGGCTGGGGCAAACGCGGCGAACCCGACAGCGACGATGCCATCACGCCGATCGCCCAGACCTGGATCGCCGAGTTCAGCCAGGCGCTGCGGCCCTACGTGGACGGCGCCTACGTCAACGTGCCGAACATCGGCATGGCCGAGTGGGAGAAGGCCTACTGGGGGCGCAACTTCCCGCGGCTACGCAAGATCAAGGCGAAGTACGACCCGCACAACGTCTTCCAGTACGAGCAGAGCATCCCGCCCGCGACGCACTGACCCGAAGGACCGGCGGTGCGGGTGACACCGACCCGCACCGCCGGGCCGTCACTCATCGTGAGTCTCAGTTGCAGCTGCCGTTGCCGTTGCCGTTGCCGTTGCCGTTGCCACTGCCGTTGCCACTGCCGCTGACGGCAGGGCTGGGCAGCGGTCACGACCGCACTGCCTCGTCGAGGACGACGCGCAACGGATGCGGGGCGCTGGCGGCGAGGTCGCCGAGCACGGCGAGGAGCAGACGGTACTGATCGGACGGCTCGTCGACCAGCAGCTGGCCGGCGTCGGTGATCAGCACTGTGAGCGGACCGGTGTCGAGCCGGTCGCGGAGCACGTCGGAGAGGGCGTCCCAGGTGTTCCCCAGGTAGGTCGGCAGGGCCAGCACGGCGGCGAGGGCGGCGAACAGACCGGCCCTGGTCCGCGTCGTCGTTCCGGCGAGCACCACCGCGCCGGGCACGTCGAGGGCTCCGTCCCGGCAGACGATCAGCCAATCGGACACCCGACCCGCGTCCTCGTCGACCATGACGTTCCTCCTGATCTGACCGGGGCTACATCTGACCGGGACGACGACGCCCCGGGCGGGGCCAGCCGACCGTCGCGGCCGGCCGGCCCCAGGCCACTCAGAGCCGGTAGAAGTCGGTGTAGTGGTTGGGCGAGAACCAGGTGACGCCGGTACTGCGGTTCACCACGATCCGGTACGCGTCCCGCGCGGCGCCCTGGGTGCGCGGGTAGACGTCGTACTCGTGGTAGGTGGCGTTGGTGGGCAGTTGACCCTCGTAGTTGTAGAACTGGCCGCCGGCGAAGTTGGACTTCCCGCCGCTCCAGGAGTACCAGCCTCGGCTGGTCGGGAACCCCTTGGCCGACCAGCCCGAGCGGGCGGTACGGGCGTCCGCGCAGCGGCTCATGGTGCAGGAGCTGTAGACCGCCGCCGAGGCCGGGTCGGTCAATCGAGGCGAGACCACGGACGGGCCGACCAGCGCGGCGGCGACCATGGCGAGGAGCAGGGCGAGGGTGGTGGTACGCCGGCGGATCGCGCCGAGCGTGGCCAGCGGGGACACGAGGGTGGACACAGGCTGCCTCCAGACCATCCAATCGATCGATCCGCGTGATTGTCGGACCGGACCCAGTCTCACCGTTGCCGGTCGACGGCAACACCCCTCAGTGTCCCAACTGCTCCACAATGCTCGGTGAACCGCGGACGATCATCTGTTTCAGCGCTCGTGCGCGGTTGAGCGCCACCCGACGCGCACGGCCTGGATCGTGTCGACATGCCGTCCGCTCGGTGACGGCGTGGCGGCGGACATATCGGTCACCGGTTGTTAGCGTGAAACGCGGATCCGTGACCGTGGAGGGGTGCCATGACGGACGCCCCCGACGGGAGGCCCAGGCCCGCGGACCAGTCGCGACACCGGGGCGTACGCGGGTTGACCATCGCCCGCGACGCCGCCGTGCAAGGCTGGCGGTGGTGGGCTCGTAGCTGGGATCGGCTGGTCGCCGCGCTCCAGGACGAGGCGCCCGTCGGCTCCGCGGCCCCGCCGTCGCCGTCCGGTCCACTCGTCGAACAGCGCGACGCGCCCCGGCTGATCGCGGTCCCCGCTCGCGGATACGTGTACTCGTTCTACATCCGCGCCACCTTCGCCTGGTCGTCACCGGCGAGCCTGCGGGCCGAGGTGCTGAGCTGGTACGTGCAGTACTTCCAACCGAACGCGATCCAGCGGCTGACCCGGCTGGCCGCCGACGCCGCCAGGGACCTGCCCCCACACCGGGCCGGAGACCTGGAGGTGGCGTTGCAGCGGGCGCTCGACGAGGATCCCCTGTGGCACTACCAACGGGGCGACATCACGCTCACCTGCCGCCCCGACGCCGCCGTACGACTCGACGAGCGGATCATGCCGGCGCTTCAGCCGCACGTCGACCGCCTCGTCAAGCTGGAATACCAGTTCGACGAGCAGCTCCGGCAGGCCCGGTACGCCGAGGAGCTGAGCCGTCGGTGGACGGCCATCCTGGATGATCACACAGACGACGATGACCTGGCCGACGCCCGCGACCACATGCTCACGGCGCAACGAGAAGCCGCACGGTGGATCGCCGACCTCCTCCACCGCCACGCCAACCCCTCAAGCGACCCGACCGTCCAGGTCCCCCAACAAGCTTCTCCAAGATCACTTGATGGGGAGTAGTTGTTTGGGGCTGTCGAGAACTACTAAGCATCAAGTGATCATGGGCAGCCGTGCCGGTTGGCGAGGATGGTCAGAGTCTCCTGGCGGACCTTGGCCGGATCCGTGGTGAGACGACGGTGGCTGAAGCGGACGACGAGGATCCCAACGGTGGCGAGCAGGGCGTCGCGACGGAGGTCAATCTCGCGTTCGGCCGGATCGCCATGGCTGGTCGCGCCATCCAGCTCGATGTTGACCCGTTCCGCCTCGGCGAACATGTCGAGGTAGATCGTCCGGGCACCGACCCGTACCCGCGCCTGCCGGGTGAACCTCGGCATTCCCGGGCCGGTGAAGACGTGGTCGTGCCCCCAGACCTCCAAGGGGCTGCGGCACCCAGCGGCGAGGCGACCCACCAAGCCGCGCACCGCCGCGCGGTCGGTCAACCTCGGCACCTCGGCAAGAGCGGCGGCGAGGCGCTGCGGCGTGGTCAGCCGGTCGTTGACCGCGCGGATGAGCAGGCTGGATCGGTCGACCGACGGCAACAGGGGCCAACAGTCCACCAGGGTCCGATCAAGCCGGGTAACCGGCAACCCGCGCCGCATCACCACGTGCGGTGGCTCAATCACTAAACCCGGCCGGTGCCGCACCATGAGATGCGGCGAACTCCTCATGCCCGATTCGGTAGACAGGTCGATATGCACCGGCTCACCCGGCGGCTGACGGCGTACGCCCCACACGTCGAGCGCGCTCAGTCGACTGAGCGCCCCGCGCCCTCCCGCGTACGCCAGCGCGGCGCGACGAGCCAGCTCCGGTTCGATCCGCGCGAAAGGTGGCAGATCAGCGTGGGTATCCCGGACGAGCGCCGCATCGACGTAGACCTCCGGCAGGACCCGGACTATTCGACCGGCTCGGTACGCGCCCTGGAGTGTCCACGGCGGCGCCACGCGGAGCACGTCCCGCCGGGTAGCCAGGCCACCGCCTCGGTCGAGCAGGGATTGCAAGCGTGCGTCCACCGGCCCACCCTGCCGTCGAGCGTCGCCCTCGCGGGGGTCGCTGTGGACGGCAGAAGCACCTGTGGATGACGGCCCGAGTCCTACCCAGCTGTGGTATGCGCTGCTGAGCTCCGCACACCGACGGAACAGTTGGGCAGCCACCCACCCATGGCGAAAGGCCACCGCCAGTCGAGTCGACCCGGCGGCGGCCAATCGGGTCCGAGAGCGCCCGTCCGAGCAGGTGCGCTGGCTAGTAGGTGGAGTTCCACAGGAAGTAAAAGCCGGGGGCGTTGGGGGTGTACTGGCGGTACTCGCAGTAGTACCAGCTCCACAGGCCGGCCCGAACACCCTCACTGCCGTAACTGTTGCAGAACTGACCGTCGGAGTAGACGTTACGCAGCGTGCCGCCTGGCGGGTCCGCCGCAGCCGGAGCGGCGCCGTCCCTGACCAGCACCGGGCCCGCGGGATGGACGACAGAGGCCGCGTCGTCTCGTAGAACAGCGAGTCTGCTCTTCGCTCGACCGGTGAGGGTGACCGGTGGGTCGGCACCGAGCAGCACATCGCGCATTGCCCTGACCATTCGCCGCGTGCCGGCGCGGCGTCGACCCCGATGAGGTACGCGAGTTCCAGGCTCGGGTGGCCGACGAGCTGGCCATGCTCAACGAGACGGTACGGCTGCTCAGCCAGGAGAACGACCGGATCAAGCGGGCTTTGCGCGACTGGCAGACCATGCACGCGCGGGAGTGCTCGATCAACTGGATCAGCGCGACAAGCAGCCTGCACCAGCCGTGACTGGCCAGGCCCTTCTTGACCTCCCGGGCGGTCTGCTTGTTCTGGACGAGGTCGTCGATGCCCTCCGATATTTCGTCCCACGGGTCAACCATGATCGAATCGGCGAGGATGTTGATCCGGCCGTTGTCGAATGCCACCGCCGCTCGGTCGCCGACGTCGAAGTGACGCGGCAGCGGCGCGTCGCCCTTGGGGCGGGGGTCCGCTGACCACAGGTGGTTGGCGAGGTCCAGACGGGCGAGGTCCAGGGATTTCTGCCGGTTCTTGGCGTTGAATGCCAGTGCCCCAGTGCGGTCCTTGCCGATGTCGCTCTTGAGCGCGCTTCTCCGCTCGTCACGCACGGCTGGACGCTCGACGGCGAGCTTCGCCCACCCGTCCCAGCCATGCAGCGAGCCACCACAGCCGGAGCACGTGCAGCCCGGGTTCTGGGCGTTGGCGCAGTTCGCTCTGTGCGTGTTCCCAGCCATCCACAGTCCGCCAATCGGCTCGCCGTCGCTCAGGGTGAAGAACTGATAACCCTAAGCACCCGGCTGGTCGCTGCCAATCGGTCCTGTCGCTGAAGATCAGGCATTTTGCCGCTCCAGCGAGATTGCCTGCAGCCAGACGGGTGCGCGCCTCGCCTGCACCTATTGATGCTGTCGGATTCTGATGGACGTGGTCGCAACGTTCTGCAGGTTCGGATGGCCGACGAACTGTTCCTGCTCAACGTTATTCGGTGGGTCTAACCGCCGAAGCTCAGCGCCTGCCGCAGATCCACGTCCAGGCTCTCGTTGTACTGCGGATCGGGCTCAGCCCCGGCAGCGCTGAGGACAGTGCTGAAGAAGCATCTGGCGCCGACGGCGAGGATCACGTGGAAGATATCCGTGTCATCGAGACCGTGACCACGCAGGCTCTCGACGTCGGCCTCGGTGACGGAGTTCGCATCGACCGCGACCTTTGCTGCAAAGTCGACGACTGCGACCTCCTGCGCGGAGAGACCGGCGCTGCCAGTGTCTGACGCGATGGCGGCGACGGTTGGCGCGTCGAAGAACTTGTCGCGTAGGACCTTTCCATGCGCCAGGCCGCAGTAGGAGGATTTCAGGGCCCGGGCTGCGGCGAGCGTCACCAACTCATAGCGGCGCAACTCCATGCCGGCCTTCACCGAACCGTTGAGCTGCTGCCATGCCAGGTACACCGCTGGGCTCTGGGCGAACAACCTGGTGTAGTTGGGCAGGTAGCCCATCGCCTTCGTGTCGGCATCGAACATCCGCTCGGTGTCCAGCGACTGCTCTGCCTGCTGCAAGAAACTCATCCGGCTCCTCCCCATGCCTGACCCGGACGGTACGCCGTGGGGCCTGCGGACGCTGTCAGGAAATCGGTCGTACACGGGGTCCGACGATCGTCAGGTGACGGCTCTTCTTCACGCCCGATCCACACCTGGTCGCGGACCCGCCCGGAAATCCGCTCGTCGAGCCATCGCTGCGCCCGAGCCATGCCCGCTGCCGGATCAGCTACGTAGCCACACCTATTCCATGGCGAATGGCCGCCGCCGGCTGGTCGACCCGACGGCGGCCAATCGGCCCCGAAAGCGCCCGTCAAGACAGGTGCGCGCGCTAGTAGGTGAAGGTCCAGAGGAAGTAGAAGCCGGGGGCGCTGGGGCCGTACTGGCGGTACTCGCAGTAGTACCAGCTCCAGAGACCGGTCCGAACACCCTCACTGCCGTAGCTGTTGCAGAACTGACCGTCGGAGTAAACGTTGCGCAGCGTGCCGCCTGGTGGATCCGCCGCAGCCGGAGTGGCGCTGAACCCGACCACTCCGCCCAGTGCCAGGGCCACCGCCGTCGCCAGGGTCGCCCATCTGCGTCCGCGCATGAAGCCTCCTCATCACTGTCCACGGCGCATGGCGGCTCCGCGCTGAACCGAGACCGGGACATCGAAGTTCGTCAACGCAAAGGCTCGCATGGGCGCGTGTGGTCCGGCTCCCGACAACGGGTGGCGCCACCGCGATGATCCGCCAGCGCGATCTCCGTCGAATGGGCATCCGCCCTGAACACGGGCCAGCCACGGCGACGCCCAGCGATCCCACTTCCACCGCGACGTCGCATGGGCCGATTGTGGACGGCCCAACACCCGCCCGCATCGGGCCAACGGAACCGCCGCACTCAGGTGGTGGGTACCTCCGGCATCGCGGTGGACCGGTCGACCAACGCCTGCCGCAGCATCGCGGACTGCTCCACCGACCCCCCGCGCACCCCGAGACTTCGCCGGGCCGCCCGGTAGTACCCGTCGCGGGCCTCGTCGACGCGGGTCAGCATCCCCGCCACGTCCGATGGCGGCTCGGCGATTCCACGAGCGAGCCGTTCCACCTGCCAGATCGCGTCCCGCCAGGTGGCGGCGGCGGCGACCGTCGGCTGGTCGCCGAGCAGCAACAGGTTCTCCCAGACGATGGTCCGCCGGGCGTCCGCCTCAGCCAGCCGGACCAGCCCCTCCTCGCGGTCGATGGGGTGGCTCCGCGATCCCGGCCGATGGTCGGCTGTGAGTCGCAGCGCCACGGCGTGACTCTCCTTGAGGGCGTGCGCGTAGTCGACGTACGCGTCGAGCCGCCGCTCGTCCCAGCGGACGCTCTGGCTGCGACGCCATCGGGCGCGGTCGGCGAGGGAGGTGGCGAGGATCGTGCCCACGGTGCCAACCAGGACGCCGAGAAGCGCCGGAAGCTGCGTCAGAAGGTCGCTCACGCGCTAGAGGCTGCCAGCCCCGGGCAACTGCCGTCAGCCCCGGCCCACGCCCGCTGACTGCCTGAGCTGCCAACGATCATCGGAACGCACGTACGCGGGTCAGGAGGGGACGTCACGGTGGCGGAAGGCGGCCACGCCGACGGCGAGCAGGGCCGCGGCCACCGCCGCCAGCACCACCAGGGGAAGCGCCGCCGGGTCGACAGCGGGCACGGCCGGCACATGGGTGTACGGCGAGACGTTGAGCGCGGCCTGCGGCAGCTTCAGCACCGCGCCGAGCTGCCCGAGGAGCAGGAAGACCAGCAGCGCCGTCCAGGACAGCACCACCGACCAGCGGGGCAGCAGCCCGAAGATCGCGGTCACCACCCCGGCGATCACGAGCAGGGCGGGCAGGCGCAGCAGCGCGGCACCGCCCAGCTCGACAGCCTGACCGAGTGGGTCTCCGGTGACTATGCCGTAGCCGAGGCCGGTGGTCACGCCGGCGAGGAGCAGCAGAGCGACCGCGCCGAGCGTCGCGGCGAGCACCTGGGTGCCGAGCCAGCGGGTTCGGCTGACCGCCGTGGCGAGGGCGGCCTCCAGCATCCCGTCGGTTTCGTCGCCGCGTACGCGCAGCAGGGCCTGCACGACGTACGCGCCGATGGTCAGGGCGAAGAGGCCGAGCATCGCGGCCAGGTACGCGTTGATCAGGTTCGCTCCGCCACCCATCGCGTTGATCGCTTCGGCGGCGGCCGGATTCGCGTCGATCATGTCGTTGAACTCGTCGGCGGCGACGCCCATGGAGAGACCGAGCACTGCCACCCCGACCGCCCAGCCGAGCAGCGTGCCGCGCTGCGTCCGCCAGGCCAACCCGGTGGGGCTGAGCAGCCGTGGCGCGCCGGTTGCCGGGCCGCGTCGGGGGGCGATCAGCCCGGCGCCCTGGTCGCGTCGTTCGGCGAGGGCGTACGCCAGCGCCACCCCGGCGAGCAGCAGCGCGACGGGCAGGGCGAGCACCCACCAGCGTTCACCGTCGAAGGCTCGTACCTGGTTGCCCCAGCCGAGTGGGGAGATCCACGACGGCCAGGCGCTGCGCACGCGGGTGCCGTCGGCGCTCTGTTCGCCGAGCACGTCGCCGGCGGCGCGCAGCACGAAGGACAGCCCGACGGTGGCGGCGGCGAGCGCGTTGGCGCCGCGTGAGGTGACGGAGAGCTGGGCGGTGACGGCGGCGATCGCGGTGAAGGCGACCCCGACGCCACCGATCGCGGCCGCTGCCGCGACGGAGCCGGCGAGCGGCAGACCGGCGCCGACCAGGGCGACCGCGAGCAGCACGGCGGCCAGGGTGTTCGCCGCGCCGATGACGAGCAGCGCGGCGGTGAGCGGCGCGTACCGGCCGACCACGTTGGCGCCGAGCAGTTCGGCGCGGCCGGTTTCCTCGTTCTGACGGGTGTGCCGGGTCACCGCGAAGGTGCTCATCAGCGCGACGATCAGAGCCAACGTCACGTACGTCTCGGCGACGACCACGGCACCGAGGTCGGTGCCGTGGATGGGGCCGTTGAAGGCGCGGGCGACCAGACTGGACGCCGAGGTGGTGGCGTAGCCCAGCCGGGCCTCCTGGTCCGGGTAGATGCCGGCGACGCTGCCGGCCAGGGCGTAGCCGAGCAGGGGCGTGCCGAGGATCCAGATGGCGAGGCGGATCCGGTCGCGGCGCAGCACGAGCCGGGCCAGCCGGGTCGTGCCGGTGAGGGCGCTCATCGGGCACCGCCCTGCGGCGCGTCAGCCTGCACACCGGCGGCAGATCCATCGGCCGACGTGGCGGCGGCGCCAGGACCGTCGGCCGACCCAGCATCGGCACCGTAGCCATCGGCCGACGCGGCACCGGCGGCAGGACCAGCGCCCGACCCAGCAGCGGCGGCGGGGTCGTCGCCGTAGTGGCGGAGGAAGAGCTGCTCCAGGGTGGGTGGTGTGCTGGTCAGCGCGCGGACGCCGAAGCGGATGAGCTGGCCGAGCAGCTCGTCGAGGTGGGCGGGCTCGACCTCCAGGTGGGTGCGGCCGTCGACCTCGTGCACGTCGTGCACACCGGGCAGCGCGTCCAGGCCGGTGACCGGGCGGGCGGTCTCGACGGTCACCGCCGTGCGGGTGAGGTGGCGCAGCTCGGTGAGGGTGCCGGACTCGACGGTGCGGCCTTCGCGGATGATGCTGACCCGGTCGCAGAGCGCCTCGACCTCGGCGAGCACGTGGCTGGAGAGCAGCACCGTGGCGCCGGCCTGCTTGACCCGCCGGACCTCGTCCTGGAACACCGCCTCCATGAGGGGGTCGAGGCCGGAGGTCGGCTCGTCGAGCACGTACAGCTCCACCGGTGAGGAGAAGGCGGCGACGATGGCGACCTTCTGCCGGTTGCCCTTGGAGTAGGTGCGGCAACGGCGGGTCGGGTCCAGGTCGAAGCGGTGCAGCAGCTCGTCGCGGCGACGAGGGTCGAGGCCGCCGCGCAGCTGACCGAGCAGGTCGATGGCTTCCCCGCCGGTGAGGTTGGGCCAGAGGTTGACGTCACCCGGCACGTACGCCAGTCGGCGGTGCAGGCGGACCGCGTCGCGCCACGGGTCGGCGCCGAGCACCTGGGCGTCGCCGGAGTCGCGGCGGAGCAGCCCGAGCAGGATCCGGATGGTGGTGGACTTTCCGGAGCCGTTGGGCCCGAGGAAACCGTGCACCTCCCCCTGCTCGACGTGCAGGTCCAACCCGTCGAGTGCCCGGATGGCGCCGAACGTCTTGACCAGGTTGCCGATCGAGATGACGGGCATGGCCCCTCCTGCCGTTGGTTACGTCGACAGTCACCACTGTACTGACCAACGGTCAGTCGAATCAACGGTGATGGTGCCCACCGGTCAGGGCGTCGCTAGGCTGGCCGGCATGACCGCCGATCCCGCGGACGACACCCGCACCCGGATCCTGCGCGCCGCGCTCGACCTGTTCGCCGAACACGGCTACCAGCGCACCTCGCTGCGCCAGATCGGCGAGCGGCTGCGGCTTACCAAGACCGCGATCCTGTACCACTTCCCGGCCAAGGAGCATCTGCTCGCCGCACTGGTCGAGCCGTTGGTGGCGGACCTGGAGGCGCTGCTCGACTCGGCTCAGACACAGCCCACCGAGCAGGCCCGGTGGACGGTGCTGGAGGGCTGGCTGGACGTCATGCTCACCCACCGCCGGCCGCTCGGCATGCTCTTTCACGACATCGCATTGATCGGTCGGGGCGACACGTACCACCGCCTGATGGAGGTCGCGATGCGGGCCAACGACCTCATCGCCGGGCCGAACGCGGGGCGCCGCGAGCGGGTCCTCGCGGTGCAGGCGGTGGGCGCGTGCAGCGATCCGGTCGTCTTCTTCACCGACGTGCCCGACGAGGTGCTGCGCGCCGACATGCTCGACGGCGCACGCCGACTGCTGGCCCCGCTGCCCGCGGACCCGGCGGCGGCGCCGCACCTGGACCCTGCGACCGGGGCCCACCTGGACGCTGCGGCCGGGGCGCGAACGGACGCCGCTGTCGGGGCGCGCACGACCGCGACGGCACCGCCGCCGACGCGGGATACCCCGACGCACGTGAGCGCGCGGGACGCGGCCTCAGGGAGCGCGACCCCGACGCTGCCGGCGGGCGCGGCCGGCGGGCCGGCGAGCGGCGCGGGGAGCCGGCGTCGGCGGCCGGGGCGGCCGCCCGCGCTGGGTCGGGAGCAGGTCGAGGCGGCCCGACGGATGCACGCGGCGGGCACCCACTCGGTGGACGCCATCGCCGCCGAGCTGGGTGTCTCGCGGGCCACCGTCTACCGCCACCTGACCGTGCAATAACGAGACAGTTCCGAGACTGTTTCGAGACGGTTGTGATTCGGCGTTCAGGCCGCCAGCGTGGCGTAGCGGCCGTTGCGGTCCAGCAGGCTGTCGTGAGTGCCGGCCTCGACGATCCGACCGTGGTCGAGCACCGCGATCTGGTCGGCGTCGCGCACGGTGGAGAGTCGGTGCGCGATGGTGATCGTGGTGCGCCCCTGGGCGAGCACGTCGAAGGCCCGCTGTACGGCGCGCTCGGTCTCGGTGTCCAGCGCGCTGGTGGCCTCGTCGAGGACCAGGATGCGCGGGTTGCGCAGCAGCGTCCGGGCGATGGCGAGGCGCTGCTTCTCACCGCCGGAGAACCGGTGCCCACGTGAGCCGACCATGGTGTCGTACCCGTCGGGCAGGCCGGCGATCAGGTCGTGGATCTGCGCGGCGCGGGCGGCGTCCTCGATCTCGGTGTCGGTGGCCTCCGGGCGGGCGTAGCGCAGGTTCTCCCGGACTGTGGTGTGCAGCAGGTACGTCTCCTGGCTCACCACGCCGACGATCGCGGCCAGGTCGGCCAGGCGCAGGTCGCGCAGGTCGACGCCGTCGACGGTGATGCGGCCGGCGGTCGGGTCGTGCAGCCGGCTGACCAGCCCGGCGAGGGTGCTCTTGCCGGAGCCGGTCTCGCCGACGAGGGCGAGGCTGGTGCCGGCGGGCACGTCGAGGGTGATCCCGGCGAGGGCGGCGGTGTCGCTGCCCGGGTAGCCGAAGGTGACGTCCTCCAGGCGCAGGTGGCCGCGTACCCGGGTGGGGTCGAGGCGGACCGGCTCGGTGGGGTCGGCCACGTCGACCGGAAGGTCCAGGTATTCGAAGATCCGGGCGAAGAGCGCCAGCGAGGCGGTGAGCGAGACACCCACGTTGAGCAGGCCCATCAACGGTCGGAACAGGCCGCCCTGCAGGGCCGTGAAGGCGACCAGGGTGCCGATGCTCAGCGTGCCGGCGGTGCCGGGCAGCCCGGCGGCGAGGTAGATGACCGCCGGTACGGCGGCGAAGATGATGCTCATCGAGGCCATCCGCCAGCGGCCAGCCAGCTCACTGCGCAGCTCCAGGTCGACCAGTCGGGCCGAGGAGGCGGTGAACCGGTCGATCAGCGCCGGGCCGGTGCCGAGGGTCTTGGCCAGCTGTACGCCACTGATCGAGAGCCCTTCCTCCACTGTGACGTTGAGGTCGGCGAGTTCGCGTTGCCGTTGTGCGGTGATCTCGCGGCGCATCCGGGCGACCCGACGGGTCAGCCAGATGGCCGGCGGCAGCACCACGAGCGAGACCAGGGAGAGCTGCCAGGAGAGCGCGACCATGGCGACCGTGGTGGCGACCACGGTGGTGAGGTTGGCGGCGACGGCGGTGGCGGTGGAGGTGACCACCGACTGCATGCCGCCGATGTCGTTGGTGATCCGGGACTGCACCTCGCCGGTGCGGGTGCGGGTGAAGAAGCTCAGTGACTGGCGCTGGAGGTGGCTGAAGACGTCGGTGCGCAGCCGGTGCATGACCCGCTGGCCGACCTGGGTGGAGATCCAGGTCTGCACGACGCCGAGGGCGGAGGTCACCGCCGCGACGGCGACCATGCCGACGACCAGCCAGACCAGCAGCGTCACGTCGCCCTGCGGCAGGGCCCGGTCGATCACGGCCCGCAGCAGGAACGGGGTGGCCATCGCGATGATCGAGGAGACCACGATGATCGCGATGACGGCGGCCAGCGCGGGTCGGTGGGGGGTGAACAGGCGGCCGATGCGGCGCAGCGACACCTGACGGGCCTGCGTCTTCTCTTCGGTGCTGAGGGTGCGGTGGCCGCGGTCGCGGCCCATCGGGGTGGGTTCCAAGGGGGCACTACCCTTCGTCGGCGATATTGCTGAGGTTACCTCATCATGAGGTAGCAACCACATCTCCTGCTACCGTATTCCGGTGACCGAGCACACCGTCGACAGCGCCGACGACGAGAGCCTGGCGGAGACGTTCTGGGCGGTGGCGTCCCGTCTGCGTCGGCAGACCCGGGACTCACTGGTGCCCTGGGACGTCACCCCCAGCCAGTCCCGGGCCCTCGGCGTGCTGGCCCGGCACGGCGAGGTACGCCCCGGCACCCTCGCCGAGCACCTGCGCATCGCGCCCCGCTCGGCGACCGAAGTCGTCGACGACCTCCAGACCCGAGGGCTTGTCGAACGCCGGCCCGACCCGGCCGACCGCCGGGCGACACTGGTTGCGCTCACCGAGGAGGGCGACCGGGTCAGCACCGCCATCCGGGCCGCGCGCCGGGCCGAGGCGGACCGCTTCTTCGGCCACCTCGACGACACCGACCGCGCCGAACTGGCCCGCATCCTGCGCACCCTGCGTACCTGAGATCGGCGGGGTTTGCCCGCCCCACACCCGGGTAGCCAGCGGCCCCGTTCGCACGGCGGGGCCCCCGCCACCACCAGTCGGGGAGACGCCACAGGAGGACGCGCATGTCTGCCCTGAACCACCACCACCCCGGCTGATGTGCGGGATCAGCGGGGAGGCGCGATTCGACGGTCGCTCGCCCGACGCGGCGGCGGTCACCCGGATGACCGAGGCGATGCGCTCACGAGGGCCGGACGACGAGGGCCTGTTCGCCGAGGGCTGGGTGACCCTCGGGCACCGTCGACTGACCATCATCGACCTGTCCGACGCGGGCGGGCAGCCGATGGTCCGCGACGACCTGGGCCTGGCGCTGGTCTTCAACGGCTGCGTCTACAACTACCCGGAGCTGCGCGAGGAGTTGCGCCGGGCCGGGTACGCCTTCCACTCCACCAGCGACACCGAGGTGATCCTGGTGGCGTACGCCCACTGGGGTGAGCGTTTCGTCGACCACCTGGTCGGCATGTTCGCGATCGGGCTGGTCGACCGGGTCCGGCGGCGGCTGATCCTGGCCCGCGACCGGCTCGGCATCAAACCGCTCTACCTCGCCGAGACACCCGGCCGGCTGCGGTTCGCCTCCACCCTGCCCGCGCTGCTGGCCGCCGGCGACGTCGACACCGGCATCGACCCGGTGGCGCTGCACCACTACCTGTCCTGGCACTCCATCGTGCCCGCGCCGCGGACCGTGCTGCGCGGCGTGCACAAGCTCCCGCCGGCCACCCTGCGGGTGATCGAGGCCGACGGGACCAGCCGCGAGGAGGTCTACTGGCAACCCGACTACCTGCGGGAGCCCGCCGACGCGGGGATGGACGCCGCCGACTGGCGGGCCGCGATCGGCGACGCGCTGCGCGCGGCGGTCCGCCGACGGCTGGTCGCCGACGTGCCGGTGGGGGTGCTTCTCTCCGGCGGACTGGACTCCAGCCTCATCGTGGCGCTGCTCGCCGAGGCCGGCCAGCAACACCTGCGGACGTTCAGCATCGGCTTCGACAGCCGCGACGGCGAGTCCGGCGACGAGTTCCACTACTCCGACCTGGTGGCTCGCGCGTACGACACCGACCACCATCGGATCCGACTGGCCGACGACGACCTGGTGCCCGCCGTCCGACGGGCCGTGCTGGCGATGACCGAGCCGATGGGCAGCCACGACGTGGTCGCCTTCCACCTGCTCTCCGAGCAGGTGGCGCAGCACGTGAAGGTGGCCCAGTCGGGGCAGGGCGCCGACGAGGTGTTCGCCGGCTACGGCTACCACCAGCCACTGGTCGAGGCACCCCGGCACGGCGCCGCCGAGACGTTCGCCGCCGCGTTCTTCGACCGCGACCACGACGAGCTGCGCCGCATCGTCGGCCCGGCGTACGCGCTGGAGCACGACGCCAGCCGGGACCTGCTCACCGGACACCTCGCCGCGCCCGGGGCGCAGACCGCGCTGGACGCCGTGTTGCGCCTGGACACCCACCTGATGCTCCCCGACGACCCGGTCAAGCGGGTAGACAGCATGAGCATGGCCTGGGGTCTGGAGGTGCGCACACCCTTCCTCGACCAGGACCTGGTCACCCTGGCCGCGCACTGCCCGCCGGAGCACAAGGTCGGCCAGGGTGGCAAGGGCGTGCTCAAGGAGGTCGCCCGGGAGGTGCTGCCGGCCGAGGTGATCGACAGGCCCAAGGGCTACTTCCCGGTGCCGGCGCTGCGCAACGTGGACGGCCCGGTGCGCGAGCTGGTCGCCGAGGCGTTACAGGCGCCGGCCGCGCGCGAGCGCGGGCTCTTCCGCCCGGAGTACGTGGCACATCTGCTGGCCGAGCCGGACCGGGCGGAGGCCGCGGCCGGCAGCAACAAGCTGTGGCAACTCGGCCTGCTGGAGCTGTGGCTCCAGACCCACGACATCCGCTGACCCCGGTGGGCCTTGACGGACGGGCGGTCAGCTGGCGGCGGTGCGGGCGATCAGATCGTCGAGGACCACGTGCAGGTCTCCGGCGCGCTCCAGCACCCGCCGCTGCCGGGTGGCGCCGGTGCCGTCGCGACGCAGCCGGGCGAGCTGCGCCAACACGTACCCGAGGTCGCCGTGGCGCAGCAGGGCCGGGGCGATCACCGCCATCATCTCGTCGACGAGCGCCCAGGCGGGCCGGGTACCGCCGGCACGCAGGTCGATCAGCTCGCCGTCGAGACCGTCGTGGGCGGCCCGCCAGTGTGCCGCGGCGACCAGGCAGTCCCGGACGTTCGGCGCGTCCACCCCGGCGCGTACGTCGTCGGCGAGGGTGGCGACGAGGGACCGGACCAGCGCGGCGACCAGCACCGCGTCGTCGACCTCGGTGCAGACATCACCGACCCGCACCTCCACCGTCGGGTAGGTCGACGACGGCCGGGCGTACCAGTAGACCATCGCCGCGTCGAGCATGATCCCGGCGGCGATCAGCTCGTCGACGGTGCTGTCGTAGTCGGCGACGGAGTCGAAGTACGGCGTCGGTCCGATGCTGGGCCAGCGTTCCAACTGCATCGAGCGCCAACTGGCGTGCCCGGTGTCGTACCCGTCGTGCAGCGGCGAGTTGGTGGTGATCGCCTGCACCACGGGCAGCCACACCCGCAGGTGGTTGCAGACCTGCACGGCCAGATCCCGGTCGGGCAGGCCGACGTGCACGTGGCAGCCGCACACCGCCGGGTCGTGCGCCACCGGCCCGTACCGGCGCGACATCGCGTGGTAGCGCGGTTCGTCGGGGACCGTCCGGTGCGGCTCGGCCACCGGGGTGGCACCGACCGCCACCAGCCGTGCCCCGGCCGCCGTGGCCGCGTCGGCGGCGGAGCGGCGCAACGCCACCAGGTGCGCGCGCAGTTCGGTGAGGTCGGCGCAGACCGGGGTGACCATCTCCACCATGCTGTGCCGGAACTCCTGGCGGCTCTGCTCCCGGGCGGGGCCGCGCAGCGCGGCGAGCACCTGGTCGGCCACCGGTAGGTTCCGGCCAGTGTCCGGGTCGAGCAGCAGGAACTCCTCCTCAACGCCGAGCGTGAGGGTGGACAGGTCGGGCGCGGTGTCGACGGCGGTCCGGCGGTACGCCATGGCTCCTCCCCATCCCCTGCTGCGGCGGTGCCTCGGGTTCCCGGCCGCCCCTGCGGCAAACGCGCCCTCAGGGCGTCGCCAGGGCCGTCGCGCGTGCGGTGAGAAAGGCCCGTTCGGCCGCGTTGTCCGTAAGGGCGACAGCCATCCGGTACGCCTCGACGGCCTCCCCGCCCCGGCCGAGCCGAGCCAGCAGGTCGGCGCGGACCACGTGGTAGACGTGGTAGCCGACCAGGTCGAGGCGGTCCACCTCGGTCAGCGCGACCGCCGGTCCGGACAGCTCGGCGAGCGCGACGGCCCGGTTCAGCGCCACCACCGGGCTGGGGGCGACGACCGTCAGCTGGTCGTACAGCGCAAGGATCTGCGCCCAGTCCGTGTCGGCGGCGCGCCGCGCGGCGCTGTGCACGGCGGCGATCGCGGCCTGGATCTGGTACGGGCCCGGCCGGTCGCGGCGCAGGCAGCGGCGCACCAGCGCCTGCCCCTCGGTGATCAGCTCGGCGTCCCACCGGGCCCGGTCCTGGCTCGGCAGCGCCACCAGCTGACCCTCGGCGTTGGTCCGCGCGTCGCGGCGGGACTCGGTGAGCAGCATCAACGCGAGCAGACCGAGCGCCTCCGCCTCGTCCGGCATCAGCTCGACCAGCAGCCGGGTCAACCGGATCGCCTCGGCGCACAGCTCGGTCCGGACCAGGTGCGGGCCGGCGCTGGCCGTGTACCCCTCGTTGAAGATCAGGTAGAGCACCGCGAGAACCGCGTGCAGCCGGTCGGGCAGGTCAGCGTCGCGGGGCACCCGGTACGGGATCCCGGCGTTGCGGATCTTCGACTTGGCGCGGACCAGCCGCTGCGCCATGGTCGGCTCCGGCACCAGGAAGGCTCGGGCGATCTCGGCGGTGCTCAAGCCACCGAGCAGCCGCAGGGTGAGGGCGACCCGGGTGCTCGGGGCGAGCGCCGGATGGCAGCAGGTGAAGATCAGCCGTAGCCGGTCGTCGTGCACCGGTCCCTCCTCGACGGGACTGTCGGCGGCGAACAACAGGGCCGCCTGGGCGTGCCGGGACGCATCGCGGCGCAGGCGGTCGATCGCCCGGTTCCGGGCGGTGGTGATGATCCAGCCGGCCGGACTGGGCGGCAGGCCGGTCGTCGGCCAGCGCGCCACCGCGACCACGAAAGCCTCCTGGACGGCCTCCTCGGCGAGGTCGATGTCGCCGAGGAGGCGGACCAGGACGGCGACCGCACGGCCGTACTCGGCGCGGAACACCGCCTCCACGTCGGGCACTGTCAGTCGCCGGCCCCGCCGTGGAAGGGGCGTACCTCGATCGGCAGGGTGGTGGCCAGCGCGTAGCGGCGACCCCAGTGCAGGGCGGCGTCCAGGTCCGGCACGTCGATGATGGTGATGCCGCCCAGGTACTCCTTGCCCTCCACGAACGGTCCGTCGGTGATGAGCACCTCGCCGTCGCGGGGCCGCAGCACGGTGGCGGTCTCCGGGCCGTGCAGGCCCTGCCCGAAGACCCACGAACCGGTGGACGCCAACTCGTCGCGCAGTTCGCCGAGCTGACGCATCACCCCGGCCAGGAACTCCGGCTCCGGCGGCAGCTCACCCTGCGGCTGGTGGATGCTGAGCAGGTAGCGCGCCATGGTTCCTCCTCACGGACGGTCGGCCCGTCGCCGACCTCTCATCCTCCACACGATCGGCCGCCGCCCGAATCGACAGGCCGGCAGAAAGTTTTCGCGGCCGACCCGGCCCCGGTGTTGGCCCGCCCTTTGCTCTGCACCCGCGGAGGCGACGGTGCCCAGGCCCGGGTGGTGCGTCGGCGGGTGCAGAGCAAAGGACGGGGGGTACGGTCCGTCAGTGCCGCGACCGGGGCCGGTAGCCATGCCTGCGACGGTTCTGGGTAGACCCCGGTGTGACCGACGGCTTGCGGGTGGTCGTGGTCGGCGCCGGCTTCTCCGGGCTCGCCGCCGCGCTGGCGCTCGCCCGTGCCGGCGCCCAGGTGCGATTGTTGGAGGCCCGCGACCGGGTGGGGGGTCGGGTGCTGACCCGGTGGCTGCCCGAGCCCACGCAACTCGACCTGGGCGCGCAGTGGATCGGTCCGACCCAGGACCGGATGTACGCGCTGGTCGCCGAGCACGGGCTGGCCACCTTCGCCTCGGCATCGACCGGCGCGCCCACAGTGCTCTGGGCCGGTGCGCGTCGGGCCGAGCCGCCGGCGCGGGTGGGCCAGGTGCTGGGGCTGCTCGACGAGTACGCCGCACGACTGGACCCGGCCGAACCCTGGGCGACGCCGGAGGCCGCACTGTGGGACCGGACGACCCTCGGCGGGTGGCTCGCCGCCACAGCCGGGGACGACGAGACCGCCGACTACCTGGGGCGGGTGCTCGCCGGCGGGCTGCTCGCCACCGGCGCGGACGAGCTGTCCCTGTTGCACCTACTTTTCTACCTGCACAGTGCCGGCGGGACCGGACCGTTGCTGGGGATGGCCGGCGGGGCACAGCAGGACCGGATCGTGGGCGGGCCGCCGGCGCTGGCCGAACGGATGGCCACCGCTCTACCGCCGGGCGCGCTCACGCTGGCCGCGCCGGTGCGGGCCATCGAACAGACAGTCGACGGCGCGACGGCGTGGACCGACACCGGACGCGTCGACGGCGACGCCGTGGTGGTCGCGCTGGCCCCGGCGCTGGCCGGCCGGATCCGGTACGACCCGCCGTTGCCCCCGCTGCGTGACGGGCTCACCCAGCGCATGCCGATGGGTTCGGCGCTGAAGGTGCATGCCGTCTACCCAGAGCCGTTCTGGCGTGCCGACGGGTGCTCCGGGGTGGCCACCACCAGCGCCGGTCCGCTCACCGAGACGGTCGACAACTCCACCCCGACCTCGCCGATCGGGGTGCTGACCGGGTTCAGCTACTCCACCGATGCCGCCACGCTGCGCGGCATGTCCCCCGCGGGGCGTCGGCGATGCCTGCTGGAAGCGTTCGCCAACGTGGTCGGGCCACGAGCGGAGGACCCGGTGGATCTGGTCGAGTACGACTGGTCCGCCGACGAGTGGACCAGGGGCTGCTTCTCCGGTGCGCTCACCCCGGGCACCTGGCGGACGTACGGCCCGCACCTGCGGACGCCGGTGGGGCGGGTGTACTGGGCGGGCACCGAGACGGCCACCCGCTGGAGTGGCTATCTGGAGGGCGCGGTGCGCGCTGGTGAACGGGCGGCGGCCGAGGTGCTGGCCGGCTGAGCGGCACGACCGCGGCCGGCCCGGTCTCGGCGGGACCGGGCCGGCCACGGCCCTGGGTGCCACCCGGCCGACCCGGTCACAGCGGACCGGGCCGGCGCGGGCGCCCCGGTCAGGGGTAGGTGGTCAGGTACACCGTCTGGTTGGCCGTGTTCGCGGTGCCACCGGCGTTGTTGATCACCCGATTGATGGTGCCGACGCCACCGAGCGAGACGGTCACCATGTTGGTGAAGCGCACGTTCGGGTTGGTGGGCACCTCGAAGGACCGTTCCTCGACCACCGCCGGGTTGACGTTGAAGTAGCTGTAGCTACCCAGCCCGTACGCCTGGTGACTGGTCACCGAATCGGCGACCTTGTACGCGGCGTAACCCCGGGTCGACCCGTTCATCCAGGCCGCCTGGTTCGGCACGTCGTAGGGCAGCTCGTTCTGGTAGAAGTACGTCCGCCCGCCGTTGCCGTTCCAAACGGTCTGGTATTTCTGGTAGTGCTCGACGAAGAGGCCGTACATGGTGACGTTGTCGCCGTTGACGGTGAGCCCGGTGTCGGCGGTGTTCAGCGTCCACCCGGTCGGTACGCCGCTGGCGGCGTGGTCGGCCCGCCACAACCACATGTGGTCGCCGATCACGTTGTCGCTGTTGACCGTCAGCGTGTTGGTGGCCCTGCCGACGTGCGGCCCGCCGATGCGGAAGAACACGTCGTGCAGCGAGGTCGGGTTCGAGGCGTGGCTCGCGGACGAGCCGGACGGCCCGACCTCCATCAGCACCGGCGAGTTCGTGGTGCCTGCCTCGAACATGATGCCGGCCACCTTCACGCCGTCCACATCGGCCACCCGCATGCCCACCGTGCCGTTGTCGGCCTGGATGGTGGCCAGGCCGAGGCCGAGGATCACCGTATCGGCCCGGTTGACCTGGATCGGCTCGGTGATCCGGTGCACGCCCGGGGTGAAGAGCAGGTGCTTGCCCTGGGCGAGGGCGGTGTTGATGGTGGCGGCGCTGGTGCCGGGCTGGACGACGAAGAACTGCGACAGCGACAGGGACGAGCCGGCCGGGGTCTTGTTGTACCAGCTGGTGCCGGTGGAGTTGGTGCGCAGCGCGGGCACGAAGACCCGGTACTCACCGCTTCCGGTCACGTACAGGAACGGCTTTTCCCGTACCTGCGGGGTCTGCGGGATCACCGTGTGCGACGGGTTGGGGAAGCTCGGCGCGGGAGCGCCGTTGACGCCCTGGAAGACCATGTTCCACACCGAACCGGTCCAGCCGTTGCCGAACTCGCTGTTGCGGGAGTACCACTGCTGCTGCGAGCCGGAGACGACGAGGCCGTCGATGCGGGTGTCGGCCAACAGGCCGCCGCTGGACCAGCCGTCGCCGCCGTTCCAGAGTTGGATCTGGTTCTGCGCGCCGCGCAGGTGCATCCGCCGGTACGGCGCCGCCTGGGACACCGCCCAGCGCTCCACGGTCTGCCCGGCGGGCAGGGTGACCGACAGGTTCTCGGCGGCCCGCCAGAAGTTCTGGGTGGCGTTGCCGCCGAACCAGAACGCCTCGGTACGCACGTGGCCGTTGAGGTTGACGTCGTCGGGGCTCATGCCGAGGCCGGCGACCTGGGTGAAGAAGCCGAGGTTGACGTCGGCGGTGTAGGTGCCGGGCTTGAACAGCACCGCGTAGCGCTGCGGGCCGAACTGGTTGGTCTCCTGCTGGGTGAAGAGGGTGTTCAGTCGGCTCTGGATGGTCGACGTCGGGGTGCTCGGGTCGAAGACGAAGGTGTTCGCGCCGAGGTTCGGGTTGTACGGGTCGGTGGGCGTCACCGGGGGTTCGTTGGTGCCGCCGCCGGTCTCGCCGTAGACCTGGAACTCCCAGAGCGAGTAGCCGTAGCCGGTGCCCCGGGCGGTGCCGTACATGCGGACGTAGCGGCCGGCGCCGGAGACGGTGAGGTTCTGGGTGCCGCCGGTGCCGGTGGTGGTCGAGTAGATCGTGGTCCAGGTGGACCCGTTGTCGGAGGTCTGGAGCTGGAAGGCCCGGCCGTAGGCGCCCTCCCAGAGCAGGTTGACCTGGGTGATGGTGGCGCGGGCGCCCAGGTCGACCTGGAGCCACTGCGGGTCGCTGAACGCGCTGGACCAACGGCTGCCGGTGTTGCCGTCGACAGCGGCGGCGGCGGGGGTTCCGCCGTTCTCGGTGGACGAGGCGGTGGCCGTACGGCCCTGGGACAGCAGGACGGGGGCGGCCTGCGCGGGTGCGGTGGCTCCGGTCGGCGTGAGCGCCGCGACCAGGGCCACGGTGAGCCCGACGAGCAGGTGGCGCACGACCCGGGGACGCGGGCGTACGGATGTAGCACGAGATGTCATGACATCGCCTGTCGATAGGGGGTTACGGGTTGCCGCACGGATGGGATCGGACTCGCCCGTGACGCCGTGGATGGTGCCGCCGACGCGGTGCCGCGGGGAGGAGAGCGCTCTCGTAGGAGTGTTGCGGCGAGATTGCGGCGGCGTCAAGACATCGATCTATAACTTCGTTATTTATCCCGAGGATTCTTTTTGGGTAATTTGCCGTCGGCCTGCGGAGTCGTGCTCCGTCAGCGTCGGACGCCACCCTCGGTGAGGAAGCGGGCGATCGGGAGGGTTGCCGCGCCCAACGCCACCGCGTCCACCCCGAGCCGGCACAGCTCGATCGACGCCTGCTCGTACGGCTGGCGCAGCGCCTGCCGACCGGCAGCCTCCCGCACGGCCGGCAGCAGGTCACCGAGAGCCATCGCCGCCCAGCCGCCGAGCACCACGCGCTCCGGGTTGAACAGGTTGATCAGGTTCGCCACCCCGGCACCGAGGTAACCCGCGGTGTCCTCCAGGACCCGTCGGGCGGTGGCGGAGGTCTCGGCGGCGGCGACCAGCGCGGCGATCTGAGACTCCTCGTCCTCGCCCGGCACCTGTCGGCCCCGGCGCGCCTCGCGGTAGCGGTCGATGATCGCCTCGGCCCCCACGTACGCCTCCAGGCAACCGCGCGCGCCGCACCGGCAGACCCGTCCGCCGTACACCAGGGTGGTGTGCCCCCACTCCCCCGCGCTGCTGGACGCGCCCCGGTAGGTGGCGCCGTTGGTCACCACCGACGCGCCGACACCGGAGCCGACCAGCGCGAAGACGGCGTGCCGGGCGCCCCGGCCGGCACCGAACCACATCTCGGCCTGACCCAGGGTCTTCGCGCCGTTGTCGATGTGCAGCGGCAGGTCGGTGCCGGCGCCGATCAGCCGCTCCAGCGGCACCCGGTCCCAGCCGAGGGCCTGGGCGTGCACGACGGCCTCGGCGCCCTGCTCGACCACGCCGGAGACGCCGATGCCGACGCCGAGCACGTCGCCGGGGGTCACCCCGGCCTGGCCGGTGACCGCGTCGATGCCGGCCAGCACGTGCCCGGCCACCAGGTCGGGCTCGGTACGGGCCGGGTCGAGCGGGTACTCGATGCTGGCCAGCAGGGTCATCGCGAAGTCGAACAGCTCCACCCGGACCCGGGTCTCGCCGACGTCCACGCCGATCACGAAGGCGAAGCGGGGCGCGATGCGCAGCAACATGCTGGGCCGGCCGCCGTCGGACTCGGCGGCGCCGGCCTCGGCGACCAGCCCTTCGTCGATCATGTCGGCCACCACGTTGCTGACCGCGGGCTGGCTCAGCCCGGTGCTGCGCACCAGGTCCTGCCGGGTGAGCAGGCCGTCCAGGAAGAGCTTGGTCAGCAGGGCGGACCGGTTGCGCAACCGCACGCTGCGGTTGGTGGCACGCGCCAGCTCCACTCGTCACCTCGTTCCCGTCGGGGAGTTCGAGGCGACTGTAACCGCCTCGTGCTTGACGACCCACCTGCCAGCAACTTTAATGACGACATAAATTAAGCCGTGATGTAACTCCCGGGAAACGCCGACGGACCCCGACGGCGCACCCCCGAACCCTGTCCGCAGCCGGCCCCCCGTCGCCCGACCCCTATCGGTGACGAAGGCCGGCGGACCCCCACCACGCACCGGAAGGGCTGACCCGTGTCGAGACGACACCTCGGGATATTCACCGCCGCCGTACTGGCGGCCGCATCGCTGACCGCCTGCGGAGGCTCCGGCGACGACTCCGCCGCATCGCCCAAGACGCTCACCTACTGGGCCAGCAACCAGGGCGCCAGCCTGGAGGCCGACAAGACCATCCTCCAGCCGGAGTTGGACAAGTTCGAGAAGCAGACCGGGATCAAGGTCACCGTCGAGGTGGTCCCCTGGTCGGATCTGCTCAACCGCCTGCTGGCCGCCGCCGCCTCCGGCAAGGGCCCGGACGTCGTCAACATCGGCAACACCTGGTCGGCGTCGTTGCAGGCCACCGGCGCGCTGGTCGAGTTCGACGACGCCGCCCTGCAGGCCGTCGGCGGCAAGGACCGGATCGTGCCCGCCGCGCTCGCCGCCGCCGGCGCCCCGGGCAAGCCGCCGGCCGCCGTGCCGCTCTACAGCATGGCGTACAGCCTGTACTACAACAAGAAGTCGTTCGCCGACGCCGGCATCACCGCGCCGCCCACCACCTGGGAGCAGGTCGTCGAGTACGGCAAGAAGCTGAGCACCGGCGGCAAGTGGGGCCTGGCGATCGAGGGCGCCAACCCGTCGGAGAACGCCCACCACGCGTTCACCTTCAGCCAGCAGTACGGCGGCGAGTGGTTCGACTCGGCCGGCAAGCCGACCTTCGACACCCCGCAGAACGTGTCGGCGATCAAGCGGTACATCGACTTCATGGCCGCCGACAAGATCACCAACCCGAGCAACGCCGAGTACGCGCAGAACCAGTCGGTCTCCGACTTCGCCAACGGCAAGGCCGCCATGCTGCTGTGGCAGTCCGCCGGGTCGAACCTGAAGACGCAGAACATGCCCGCCGACGCGTACGGGGTGGCCCCGGTGCCGTTCCTGGCCAGCCCGCCGGCCGGCGGCAAGAAGGTCAACAGCATGGTCGCCGGGATCAACATGGCGGTCTTCAAGCACACCAAGAACAAGGACGGCGCGCTGAGCTTCGTCAAGTTCATGACCAGCGACGAGGAGCAGACGCTCCTCAACAAGACGTACGGCTCGCTGCCGGCGGTGAAGACCGCGGCCTCCGACCCGGCGTTCAGCGCGACGGAGCAGAAGACCATCCAGGAGACCCTGGTCACGACCGCGGCCCCGCTGCCGCAGGTGCCCGATGAGAGCACCTTCGAGACCCTGGTCGGCACCGCGATGAAGGAGTTGTTCGCCGACGCGGCCAGCGGCAAGCCGGTCACCGAGGCTTCGGTGAAGGCCAAGCTGACCGACGCGCAGCAGAAGATGCGCTGACCGAGGCGTGACCGGTGGCCGTGGTCGGGTGCTGAACCCGACCACGGCCACCGCCTCCGAGAGGACCCTGATGGCAACCAGCACCACCGCGCCGGACGCCGACCGACGCGAACCCCGGGCCGGGTCGCCGGCCCGGAAGCCGGCCCGCCGGCCCCGCGGCCCCCGCCGCTCACTTCTGCCGTACCTGCTGCTCGCACCGGCCGTCGTGCTGGAACTCGCCATCCACGTGATCCCGATGGTCGTCGGGGTCTGGATGAGCCTGCTGGAGCTGACCCAGTTCCACATCCGCGACTGGTCCACCGCGCCCTTCATCGGGCTGGAGAACTACCGGGCGACGCTCGACCTGAACAGCGCCGCCGGCAAGGAGCTGCTGCACTCGTTCTGGGTCACCCTGGCCTACAGCCTGCTCTCGGTCGGGTTCGCCTGGCTGCTCGGCATCTCGGCGGCGGTCGTCCTGCAACGGCCGTTCCGTGGACGCGCGATCCTGCGGGCGCTGTTCCTCACCCCGTACGCGCTGCCGGTCTACGCCGCCGTGATCACCTGGAGCTTCCTGCTGCAACGCGACACCGGCCTGGTCAACCACGTGCTCGTGGACCAGCTCGGGCTGATGAACGAACGGCCGTTCTGGTTGATCGGCGACAACAGCTTCTGGTCGCTGCTGGTGGTGTCGGTCTGGCGTAACTGGCCGTTCGCGTTCCTGTGCCTGATGGCCGGGTTGCAGAACGTGCCCGGTGAGCTGTACGAGGCCGCCGCGATCGACGGCGCCGGGTTCTGGCGCCGACTGCGCTCGGTCACCCTGCCGATGCTGCGGCCGGTCAACCTGGTGCTGCTGCTGGTGCTGTTCCTGTGGACGTTCAACGACTTCAACACCCCGTTCGTGCTGTTCGGCGGCTCCGCGCCGGAGCAGGCCGACCTGATCTCCATCCACATCTACCGGAGCTCCTTCAAGACCTGGGACTTCGGCTCCGGGTCGGCGATGTCGGTGGCGCTGCTGCTGTTCCTGCTGGTCGTCTCGGCCGCGTACCTGCTGATCACCAACCGTCGGAGGGACGACCATGCGTGAGACCGCCGGCGAGCGCTGGGGCCGGCGCATCGTGCTGACCCTGCTCACCCTCTTCGTCGTCATCCCGCTCTACGTGATGGTCACCTCGGCGGCGAAGCCGTTGCAGGACGTGCAGAACGGCTTCACCTGGTGGCCCAGCCGGCCCACCCTGCAACCGTTCATCGACATGTGGAGCACCGTGCCGCTGGCCCGGTACCTGGTGAACAGCCTGGTGGTGTCGAGCGTCGCGGCGGTCTGCTCGGTGGCGATCGCCATCTTCGCCGCGTTCGCGGTGAGCCGCTACCGGTTCCGCGGTCGCGGTGTCTTCTCGGTGACCGTGCTGTCCACGCAGATGTTCCCCGGCATCCTGTTCCTGCTGCCGCTGTTCCTCATCTACGTCAACCTGGGCAACGCCACCGGCATCGAGCTGTACGCCAGTCGCACCGGCCTGGTCATCACGTACCTGACCTTCTCGTTGCCGTTCTCGATCTGGATGCTGGTCGGCTACTTCGACTCGATCCCCCGGGGTCTGGACGAGGCGGCGCAGGTCGACGGCGCCGGTCCGCTGCGCACCCTGTTCCAGGTCATCCTGCCGGCCGCCGTGCCCGGCGTGGTCGCGGTCACCGTGTACGCGTTCATGACCGCGTGGGGTGAGGTGCTCTTCGCCTCGGTGATGACCGACGAGGGCAGCCGCACCCTGGCCGTCGGCCTGCAGGGCTACTCCACCCAGTTCAACGTCTACTGGAACCAGATCATGGCCGCCTCGCTGGTGGTCAGCATCCCGGTCGTCGTCGGGTTCCTGGCCCTGCAGCGCTACTTCGTCGCCGGCCTCACCGCCGGTGCGGTCAAGTGAGTCATCCAACCCCAGAGGAGAACCGACCCGTGCCCGACCTGTCCAAGCTGCCACCCGACTTCCTCTGGGGTGTCGCCACGGCGGCGTACCAGATCGAGGGGGCCGTCGACGTCGACGGCCGGGCACCGTCCATCTGGGACACCTTCTCGGCGACCCCCGGCACTGTCGACAACGGCGACACCGGCGCGGTGGCGTGCGACCACTACCACCGGTGGCCGGAGGACCTGGCGCTGCTGCGCCGGCTCGGCGTGGACGCGTACCGTTTCTCGGTGGCCTGGCCCCGGGTCATGCCCGACGGTGTCGGGCGGGTCAACGCCGCCGGGCTGGACTTCTACGACCGGCTCGTCGACACATTGCTCACCGACGGGATCCGACCGTTCGTCACGCTCTACCACTGGGACCTGCCGCAGGTTCTGCAGGACTCCGGCGGTTGGCCGGAGCGGGCCACCGCCGAGGCGTTCGCCGACTACGCGGCGGTGGTCGCCGGCCGCCTCGGTGACCGCGTGGCCGACTGGTGCACCGTCAACGAGCCGCTCTGCGTGTGCTGGATCGGGCACCTGGAGGGCAACATGGCCCCCGGCGAGCGCGACCTCACCCGCGCCGTGCACGCCTCGCACCACGTGCTGCTCGGGCACGGCCTGGCCACCCAGGCGATCCGCGCCAACGCCGCCCGGCCGGCCTCGGTGGGCCTGGTCGTCAACCTCAGCCCGATCGAGGCGGCGACCGACCGACCCGAGGACGTCGCGGCGGCCCGGCGGGCCGACGGGCACGTCAACCGGTGGTGGCTGGACCCGATCCACGGGCGCGGCTACCCCGCCGACATGATCGCCACCTACGGGGTCGAGCCGCCGGTACGCGGCGACGACCTGGCGGTGATCGCCACGCCGACGGACTTCCTCGGGGTGAACTACTACTTCCGCCAGCTGGTGGTCGACGATCCGACAGGTCCGGCGCCGTTCGCGAAGCAGGTGCCGGTGCCCGGGTCGGTGGAGACCGCGATGGGCTGGGAGATGTACCCGGCGGGCCTGGAGCGGCTGCTCGTCGACGTGCACGAGGAGTACCGGCCGGGCCGGATCATCGTCACCGAGAGCGGCTCGGCGTGGCCGGACGAGGTCACCCCGGACGGCACTGTCGAGGACAAGGAACGCACCGACCACCTGGAGCAGCACCTGGCCGCGTGCGCGTCGGCGGTGGCCCGAGGGGTCCCCCTGGACGGCTACTTCGTCTGGTCGCTGCTTGACAACTTCGAGTGGGCGTACGGCTACGACAAGCGCTTCGGGCTGGTGCACGTCGACTACGCCACCCAGCGCCGGACGGTGAAGGCCAGCGGTCTGCGCTACGCCGAGGTGATCCGCGCGCACCAGCGGCTCGACCGCACCACCGGAACCGCGACGCCGGTGGCCTGAACGGGGGCGGTGCGAGCGGCCGCCCGGGGTCTCGACCCCGGGCGGCCGTTTGCATCGATCAGATCCGGCGCAGGTCGGCCGGGGTGTCCACGTCGGCCGGGGAGCCGACGTCGTCACAGGGCACCTCCACCACCAGGTCCGGCCGGTCGCGCAGCAGGTCGCGCGCTCCCCGGTCGCCGACGGCGTACCCGCTCAACAGCGGCCAGGTCTCCCGGCCCAGCAGGATCGGGTGCCCGGGTCGGCCGGCGTAGGTGGCGACCGCGACGAGGGCGCCGCCGTCGTAGGCCGCGCGCACCCGGCGCACCGCGACCGGGCTGAGCAGTGGCTGGTCGACGAGGACCACGACGGCGGCCGGCACGGCGGCCGGCAGCGAGGCCAGACCTCGCAGCAGCGACGAGCCCAGCCCGTCCGCCCAGCGATCGTGCCGGACCGGCACCGCGCCGGGCAGGTCGGGCATCTCGTCGGCGCCCGCGCCGAGCACCACGTGCACGGGTGCGCAGCCGCCATCGCCAAGCAGCCGGATAGCGCGCCGCACCAGCGGCTCGCCGTCCAGCTCGACCAGCGCCTTCGGCCGGCCGTAGCGTCGCCCGGCGCCAGCGGCGAGCAGCAGTCCAGCGATCAGCGTCGTCACCCCCGTGCGAAGGGCTTTGCGTTATTCGCCCCGAGATATACCGACAAAGCTAGTCTGGGCCGGTGCAGGGCGGACCGGAGAACGCGACGACGATCGACGAGCGCCACTCGTCCCGGGTGACGGTCGAGGTCAACGGCGCGTCCCGTGAGGTGACCCTGGACAACCGCACCACACTGCTCGACACGCTGCGCGAGCACCTCGACCTGACCGGGGCGAAGAAGGGCTGCGACCACGGCCAGTGCGGCTCCTGCACGGTGCTGCTCGACGGCCGGCGGGTGAAGAGCTGCCTGGTCTTCGCGGTGACCGTGGACGGCCGGTCGGTGGTGACCGTCGAAGGGCTGGCCGGGCCGGACGAGCTGTCCCCGTTGCAGGCCGCCTTCGTCGCGCACGACGCCTTCCAGTGCGGCTACTGCACTCCCGGGCAGCTCTGCTCCGCCCGGGGCATGCTCGACGAGGTCTCCCGGGGTTGGCCCAGCGCGGTCACCGGCGACCTGAACACGCCCGCCGAGCTGACCGACGCGGAGATCCGCGAGCGGATGGCCGGCAACCTGTGCCGGTGCGCCGCGTACCCGCACATCGTGGCGGCCGTACGCGAGACGGCGGCGTCCTCGTGAAGGCGTTCCGCTACCACCGGCCCGCCGACGTGGCCGAGGCCGTCGCCGTGCTGGCGGCCGAACCGCAGGCCGCCTACCTGGGCGGCGGAACCAACCTGGTGGACCTCATGAAGCTCGGGGTGCAGCGCCCCGACGTGCTGGTGGACGTGACCCGGCTTCCCCTCGACACCGTCGAGGAACTGCCCGATGGTGGGCTGCGGATCGGCGCGACGGTCCGCAACAGCGACCTCGCGGCCCACCCGGTGGTACGCCGCGACTACCCGGTGCTGGCTCGCGCCCTGCTCGCCGCCGCCTCCGGACAGCTGCGCAACATGGCCACCACCGGCGGCAACCTGTTGCAGCGCACCCGCTGCGTCTACTTCCAGGACACCGGCAAGGCGTGCAACAAACGGGAACCGGGCAGCGGTTGCGCCGCTCTGCACGGCCAGAACCGCGACCTGGCGGTGCTGGACTGGTCGGAGCAGTGCGTGGCCACCCACCCGTCCGACCTGGCCGTCGCGTTGGCCGCCCTCGACACGGTGGTGGAGGTGCACGAGGCCGACGGCCCCCGTGACATCCGGATCGCCGACTTCTACCGCTCCCCCGGCAGCCACCCGGAACGGGAGACCACAGTGGCCCGGGGCGCGCTGATCACCGCCGTGCGGCTGCCGCCCCTACCGGCCGCGCGCCGCTCGACGTACCTCAAGGTGCGCGACCGGGCCTCGTTCGCCTTCGCCGCCGGCTCGGTGGCCGCGGTGCTGGACCTCGACGGGGACGTGGTCCGCGAGGTGCGGCTGGCGTACGGGGCGGTGGCGCACCGGCCGTGGCGGGCGTACCGGGCCGAGGAGGAGCTGCGCGGACGCCCGTTCAGCCCCGAGTTGGCGGCACGGGCCGCCGACGCGGAGCTGGCCGGGGCGCGCCCGCTACGGCACAACGGCTTCAAGCTGCCGCTGACCCGGGCCATCACCGTGCGGGCGCTCACCGAACTGGCGTCGTCGTGAGCACCGGGGCGGTCGGCCGGGCGTACCCCCGGCTGGAGGGCCCGGCGAAGGTCACCGGCGCGGCCCGCTACGCGGTGGAGTACCCGGTGGACGGGGTCACCTACGGCTGGGCGGTGCCGTCGACGGTGGTGCGGGGCCGGATCACCCGGATCGACACGTCGGAGGCGTTGGCCTCGCCCGGCGTGCTGGCAGTGGTGCACCACGGCAACGCGCCCCGGATGGCGCCCGGCCCACAGCCGGAGCTGCGGCTGTTGCAGGAGCCGACTGTGCACTACCGGGGGCAGTACGTCGCCGTGGTGGTGGCCACCAGCCTGGAGGCGGCCCGCGAGGGCGCCCGACTGGTCCGCATCGACTACGACACCGGCCCGCACAGCACAGTGCTCACCGACGACCATCCCGGCCTGTACAAGCCGGACCAGGTGAACCCCAGCTATCCCACGGACACCGCCGAGGGCGACTTCGACGCCGGGTACGCGGCCGCCCCGGTGCGGGTGGACGTCACCTACCGCACGCCGGCGTACCACAACAACCCGATGGAACCGCACGCCACCATCGCGCAGTGGCACGACGGGCGGCTCCTGGTGCACGACTCCACCCAGGGCGCGACCCCGGTACGCGCCACCCTCGCCGAGCTGTTCGAGCTGCCGCCGGAGTCGATCCGCGTCGTCGCCGAGCACGTCGGCGGCGGCTTCGGCAGCAAGGGGTACGCCAAGGCGTCGGTGGTGCTGGCCGCCCTCGCCGCGCGGCACGTGGACCGCCCGGTCAAGCTGGCGTTGACCCGCCAGCAACTGTTCGGGCCGCTCGGCTACCGCACGCCCACCATCCAGCGGGTCCGCCTCGCCGCCGACACCGACGGCCGGCTCACCGCCATCTGCCACGACGCGATCAGCCAGACCTCCACCATCAGGGAGTTCGCCGAGCAGACCGCCGTCTACACCCGCAGCATGTACGCCGCACCGCACCGCCGCACCACCCACCGGCTGGTCCGCCTCGACGTGCCCACTCCGTTCTGGATGCGCGCCCCGGGCGAGTGCCCCGGCGCGTACGCCCTGGAGTCCGCGGTGGACGAGCTGGCCATCGCCGTCGGCATCGACCCGGTGGAGCTGCGTATCCGCAACGACACCGCTGTCGACCCCGACCAGGGACGCCCGTTCACCAGTCGCAATCTGGTGGCCTGCCTGCGTGAGGGCGCAGAGCGGTTCGGCTGGGCCGGCCGTGATCCGTCGCCCCGGTCCCGGCGCGAGGGGCGGTGGCTGATCGGGACGGGGGTGGCCGGATCGAGCTACCCGGCCCGGGCCCGGCCTTCCTCGGCGACGGCCACCGCTCGGCCCGACGGGAGCTTCCTGGTCCAGATCAACGCCACCGACATCGGCACCGGCGCCCGGACGGCGATCTGGCAGGTGGCCGCCGACGCCCTCGCAGTGCCGCCGGAACGGGTGGAGATCCGCATCGGGGACACCGCGCTGCCGACGGCACCGCTGGCCGGCGGCTCGATGGGGACCGCCAGCTGGAGCTGGGCGGTGATACGCGCGGCCCAGGCGCTGCGCGAGAAGCTGCGCGACGGCGGGCCGCCGACCGACGAGGTGACGGCCGAGGCGGACACCACCGAGGAGGTGGGTGAGCAGCCCGCGCTCCCCCGGTACGCCTACGGGGCGCAGTTCGTCGAGGTGCGGGTCGACGCGGACACCGGCGAGGTACGGCTGAACCGGATGCTCGGGGTGTTCGCGGCGGGGCGGGTGGTGAACCCGACGACGGCCCGCAGTCAGCTCATCGGCGGCATGACGATGGGGCTGTCGATGGCGCTGCACGAGGAGGGCCTGCTCGACGAGCGCTACGGCGACTGGGTCAACCACGACCTGGCCACCTACCACATCACCGGCTGCGCCGACGTCGAGTCGATCGAGGCGTACTGGCTGGACGAGCGGGACGACGAGCTGAACCCGGCCGGGGTGAAGGGCATCGGTGAGATCGGCATCGTCGGCGCCGCGGCGGCGGTCGCCAACGCGGTGCACCACGCGACCGGCGTACGGATCCGGGAGCTGCCGATCCGGCTGGACAAGCTCATCGGAGTATCAGACCTGGCTTAAATAAGCCGTTAGTGATACAACTGTCGTCGTGCACGCCTTCGACGTGCTGGGCGATCCGGTCCGGCGCCGCATCCTGGAACTGCTCGCCGCTGGCGAGCAGACCGCCGGCGCGGTCAGCACTGTCATCCGCGAGGAGTTCGGCATCTCCCAGCCCGCCGTGTCCCAGCACCTCAAGGTGTTACGCGACAGCGGCTTCGCCACCGTGCGGCCGGAGGGCACCCGGCGGCTCTACGCGGTCGACCCACGCCCACTGCGCGAGGTCGACGGCTGGCTGGAGCACTTCCGCCGGTTCTGGACCCCGCCCCTGGCGGCACTCGCCACCGAGCTGGCCCGGGGCCGACGCGAGCGTCGGCTGCGCGGCCCCGCCGACCCACCCGACGAGAGGAACACCTGATGTTCGACGCCACCGAGCAGATCAACGCCGTCCAGCGCAAGGTCGGCAGCCGCACCCTGGAAGCCGGCGAGGCGCGGGTCACCACGATCAGCCAGACCTACCAGGCGACGGCCGAGGATCTGTGGGACGCCTGCACCAGCGCCGAGCGCATCCCGCGCTGGTTCCTGCCGATCTCCGGCGACCTGCGGCTCGGCGGCACGTACCAGCTCCAGGGCAACGCCCACGGCACCGTCGAGAGCTGCGAGCCGCCGCACCGCTTCACCGCCACCTGGGAGATGGGCGGCGAGGTGAGCTGGATCGAGGTGCGGGTCACCGCGGTCGGCGACGAGCGGGCCCGCCTCGACCTGGACCACATCGCGCACGTCGACCAGGACCGGTGGGCCCAGTTCGGGCCGGGCGCGGTCGGTGTCGGGTGGGACCTCGGGCTGCTCGGCCTCGCCTCGCACCTGGCCGCCGACGGCAGCGGGATCACGCCGGAACAGGGCGCCGAGTGGACCGCCTCCGCCGAGGGACGACGGGCCATGGAGCTGAGCAGTCAACTGTGGTGCGAAGCGAGCATCGCCGCCGGCACCGACGCCGACGAGGCGAAGGCCGCCGCCGAACGCACCACCGCCTTCTACACGGGCGACCCGAGCGCCTGAGCGCGCGGCGAGGCGGCGGCGCGGCAGCCTGAGCAGCGATCGGAGTAACGTGCTGCGGCATGACCGGCACGCCGTACTCGCACTGCTCCTACTGCGGCGCCGCCTACCCGCCGGCCGTCGGATGGCCGCGAGTCTGCGCGGTCTGCGGCGAGACCGTCTGGCGCAACCCACTGCCGGTGGCGGTAGCGGTGCTGCCGGTCCGCACCGCCGACGGCCTGGGAGTGGTGGTGGTCCGCCGGGACATCGAACCCGCCCGCGGCCTGCTCGCGCTGCCCGGCGGCTTCATCGAGTACGGCGAGGAGTGGTCAGACGCGCTCGTGCGGGAGCTTCGGGAGGAGACCGGCCTGATCGCGGCGGCCGGGGACGCCCGCCTGTTCGCGGTGCACGGCTCACCGACGGGCGGCACGATGATGGTCTTCGGAGTGCTGCCCGAGCGGGCGGCCGAGGACCTGCCACCGTCGGCGCCGACCGAGGAGGCGACCGAGTGGCTGGTGCTCACCGACCCGGTCGAGCTGGCGTTCTCCACCCACACGCGGATCCTGGCTGAGATCCTGACACCCACCTCCTGACCCCGCGCTCGGCCAGGGGACAAGGGCTTCGTCGATCCGCAGGACCATGCGGGCGCCGCCGCGCCGCTAGGCTACGGCCCCGACGCCCGTACGGCTGGTGAGGGGAGACGACCATGTCGCAGGATCGAGCTGAGCAGCCGGTGGGAGGTTCGGCCGCCAAGCTGGACACGACAGCGCCCCACTCGGCACGGGTGTGGAACTACTGGCTCGGCGGTAAGGACAACTTCGCCCCGGATCGCGAGGTCGGTGAACAGGTACGGGCGGTCTTCCCGGAAATCGTCGAGGCGGCGCGCTATTCGCGCGCGTTTCTCAGACGAGCGGTGACCTATCTCGCCGCGGAGGCGGGGATAGGCCAGTTCCTCGACGTCGGTACGGGCCTGCCCACTGCCGACAACACCCACGAGGTCGCCCAACGGATCACGCCGCGGGCGCGCGTCGTCTACGTCGACAACGACCCGATGGTTCTCGCGCACGCCCGGGTGTTGCTGAGCAGCAGCCACGAGGGTGCCACCCAGTATGTCGACGCCGATCTGCGAGACCCGGAGAAGATCGTCCAGGACGCCCGCGAAACACTCGACTTCAATGAGCCGATCGCACTGATGATGCTGGGCGTCATGGGCCACGTCGAGAAGCCGGCCGAGGCGCAGGCCATCGTCACCGCTCTGGTCTCGTCCCTACCATCGGGCAGCTTTCTGGCGATGTCCGACGGTACGGCTACCAGCGAGCGGGTCATCGAGTCGCATCGGCAGTACAACGAAAGCGGTGCTCTGCCGTACCACCTGCGTGCGGTCGCGGACTTCACCGCGTTCTTCGACGGCCTCGACCTCGTCGAGCCGGGTGTCGTGCCGCTGGGGCGTTGGCGGACTGACAGCAGGCCCGCGGCCGTGGTGGATGGCTACTGCGGGGTCGCCCGCGTGCTCTGACGCGGGGACTGCCAGGCCGATCCGCACGGCTGGGCTCCGCGCAGTCTGGTCAGCGGGTGTCGGCGGGACGGCGTCCGTCGACCCCGGTCAGGTAACCGCTGGCCTGCAGGTTGAACAGCTCGCGGTAGAGGCCACCGGCGGTCATGAGCTCGTCGTGACTGCCGTGCTGAACGAGTCGACCCCGTTCCAGCACGAAGATCCGGTCGGCATGCCGGACGTTCGCCAGCCGGTGGGTGATCAGCACGACCGCCCGGTCGGGGCGACGGCCCAGGTGCTGGAACAGGGCATGTTCGGCACGCGCGTCCAGGGCGGCCGAGGGTTCGTCGCAGATCAGCAGGGCGGCGTCCCGGTAGAGGCCGCGAGCCGCGACGAGCCGCTGCCACTGCCCGCCGGACAGCTCGTGGCCGTCCTTGAACTCCCGGTCGAGCAACGTGTCGTAGCCGTGCGGCAGGCCAACGATCATGTCGTGTGCGGCGGCCGCGCGGGCCGCCTCCTGCACACTCGGACCGGACCGGTCCGGCGGGCGGTCGTGCCGGCCGACGCGGATGTTCTGCCCGGCGGTGAACGGAAACTTCCACCACTCCTGGGTCATCACGGCCACCTGGGCGCCCAGGGCACGCGGGTCCAACTCGGCGGCGTCGACGCCGTCCCAGCGGATCACCCCGCCGGTCGGCTGGTAGAGGCCAGCGATCAGTTTGGCCAGGGTGGTCTTGCCCGAGCCGTTCTCGCCGACCAGCGCGATCACCTCGCCCCGGCGGACGGTGAGGCTGACCCGGTCCACCGCCGGCGCGTCGGTGTCGGGGTAGCGCAGGCTCACCTCGTCCACCTCGATCACGTCGACGCCGTCGGCCACCCGACTGCCTCCGACCGGCACCCGGGCCCGGGCGCGGGCCAGGAAGTCCTGGTAGTCCTGGTAGTAGAGGGCGTCCTCGTACAGTGAGTTGGTGGCGACGACCGCCACGCCCAGGCTGGTCCGCGCGGACTGCAACGCGAGCAGGGCGGTGGCCGCGGCGGCGAGGGCGACCATCCCACTGAGCAGCAGACCACCGAGGACCGCGTACACGCCGAAGGTGGCCAGGCCCGCCACCGTGGCACCGACCACCCGGGTGCCGGTCTGCGAGCGGACCAGCCGCAGCTGGGCACGGGTCTCGACGGCCATCACGCCGCGGTACTCGGCGAGCAGGAAGTCGCGCATCTGGTAGGCGCGCACCTCGGCGGCGGTGTGCCGGTTGGCCATCAGGTGGGCGAGCATCCACATCCGGCGGCGCCGGGTGATCCGGGCCAGCATCGCCAGGTACTCCCGGCGGGCCATCCGCACCGCCGTGATCGCCTGGGGCACCGCGGCGAGCAGCAGGCAGGGCAGCAGCAGCGGCTGGATGACGGTCACCGCCACGGCGGTGGCGAGCATGCCGACCACGCCGGTGACCAGGTTGACGGTGTGGTCGACGATCCACGCCGCCTCGCCCATCCCCCGGTCGCGGGCGCGGTCCATCTCCTCGGCGAAGCCGGCGTCGTCGAACGCGGCCAGGTCCACCGCCGTGGTGGCCTCGAACAGACGTAACTCCACCTGGTAGTTGATCTGGGGGGTCAGCCGGGCCTGGGCCCAACCGGCCGCGATGGTCAGGCCGCCGCGCGCCGACACCGCCGCCGCGGCCACGATCAGCGCCGGCAGGGCCGAGCGGACCCGGTCCGGGGTGGGGCCGGCGGCGAACAACTCGCGCAGCACGCTCGTCGTGGCGAGCAGGCCGAACGTGGTCATCACCCCGGCGGCGATGTTCAGGCCGATGGAGGCGACGGTGTCGCGCTGGTTTGTGGACCAGGCCAGGCCGACCGCTTCCCGGACCAGCCGGGGCAGCCGCCGGGCCACCGCCCAGAAGCTGGTGTGTGCGAACTCCTGCGCGTGGTGCAGCCAGTCCCGATCCTCCAGCTCCGGCAGCACTGAGCTGTCGCCGGGCGGGTCGATCGGCTGGTCGTCGTCCTCAGCAGCGGTGCGCTGGCGGGCCATCGACTCCACGGACCCTCCTCCGGGCGGGGATCACAAACGCCGCCCGAGACTACTGCCTGCGACCACCTGCTGTCTCTAGGTAATCGGCGCGTCGCGGGGCTCGTCCGTGATCGGCAGCAGGACCCGGAAGGTGGTGCAGCCCGGCTCGGTCTCCACCCGGATGTCGCCGTGGTGCTTGTGCACCACGATCCGGTACGAGATGTCCAGCCCCAGACCGGTGCCCGCGCCGACCGGCTTGGTGGTGAAGAACGGCTCGAAGATGCGCGGACGCACCTCTGGCGGGATGCCCGGCCCGGTGTCGGTGATCTCCACCGCCAACTGGTCACCGATCCGTCCGGTGCGGACGGTCAGCACACCCTTGTCCCCCATCGCGCCCAACGCGTTGTCGATCAGGTTGGTCCACACCTGATTCAGCTCGGCCGCGTACGCCGGGACCGGTGGGAGGTTCCGGTCGTACTCGCGGGCCAGTTTGACCTCGGCGGGGATCTTGCCCTTGAACATCACCAGCGTCGCGTCGAGCAGGTCGTGCACGTCCACCACCCGGTGCGGCGCGCGGTCCAGCTGCGAATACTGCTTGGCGGCGTCCACGAGCCCGGAGATCCGGGTGACAGCGTCGCCGATCTCCCGCATCAGCAGCTCGGTGTCGACCGTGTAGGTGAGCCAGCGCACCGCCGCCTCCAGGTCCGCGGCACCGACCGCGGCCTTCACCTGCGCCAACCAGGCAGCGTCGAGCCCACCGCCGACCAGGATCGGCGCCAGGTCCCAGGCCCCGCCGACGCCATGGTCCTTCAGCCAGTCGGTGAGGGTGTCCTCGGCGTCGGCCGTGGCCATCGGGGTCAGCTTCGGCGCGGTGGCCACCCGGGCAACCGCCTCCTCCTGCAACCCGACGAGGCCGTGCAGCGCCCTGCCGTCGAGCCGGCCGTCGGCGACCATGGCGAGCTTGTGCCGCATCCCGGCGACCCGGTCCCGCAGCACAGAGGTGGCCCGCACCGCCGCCGCGGCAGGGTTGTTCAGCTCGTGGGTCAGCCCCGCCGAGAGCGAACCGAGGGCCAGCAGCCGCTCCCGTTCGCCGACGATGGCCTGGCTGTCGCGCAGGCCGAGGAACAGCCCCTCCAACAGGTGCATGGGCATCGGGAACCAGGACCGCAGGGCGTGCGCGAAGTCTTCCGCCGGCAGCACGAAGAAGTCCGAGTCGACCACCGCCCGCATGGTGTTGCGGTAGATCTGGTCGACCTGGTCACCCAGGTAAGCCTGGACCGCCCCGCCGTACACGCCGCGCTGGTCGGTGCGGCTGACCTCGACGTCGTCGCCGCGCACCTGGCGGCTCAGCGCCACCGCGCCGCGCACCAGCACCAAGAAGCAGGTCGCGGGCTCCCCCTCGGCGTACACGAGGGTGCCGCCGGCACGCTGCTCGACCCGGCCGCGTTCGGCCAGCCACTCGAGTCGCCCCTCGTCGAGCGCCTCGAACAGGAACAGGGTGCGCAACTGCGCCGGTGTCAGCCGGTCAGACTCGATGGTCACAGGGACTCCTTCGCTCGCAAAAGCCGGCTCACTGGGCCTCCAGGTAGCGGTGCACCAACGACACCGCCATCGCGCCCTCGCCGACGGCCGAAGCGACCCGCTTGACCGACTCGGCCCGCACGTCCCCGGCGGCGAACACGCCCGGCACGCTGGTCTCCAGGTGGTACGGGTCGCGCGACAACGACCAACCGGCCGGCCGCCGCCCCCCGGCGAGCAGATCCGGACCGGTCACGATGAAACCACGGCCGTCGCGGACCAGTACCCCGTCCAGCCAGTCGGTGCGGGGCTCCGCGCCGATGAAGATGAACAGCCAGGAGGTGTCGACCGAGCGGGCCTCCCCGGTGCGGGTGTCGCACAGGGTGAGCCGCTCCAGGTGGTCCTCCCCCGCCCCACCGACCACTGCGGTGTACGGGTGCACGGTGATCCGGTCGATCCGTTCCAGCTGGTCGATCAGGTAACGCGACATCGAGGCGGTCAGGTCCGCACCACGGATGAGCAGGTGCACCCTCGACGCGTACCGGGAGAAGTGGACAGCAGCCTGGCCGGCGGAGTTGGCCCCGCCGACGATGTAGACGTCCTGCTCGACGCAGCTCGGCGCCTCGGTGGCGGCGGCGCCGTAGAACACCCCCCGCCCGGTGAAGTCGGCCAGCCCAGGGGCGTCGAGCACCCGGTACGACACGCCGGTGGCCAGCACCACGGTGTGCGCGGCGATCTCGGTGCCGTCGCCGAAACGCAGCAGTCGGGCACCGCCGGCCTCGCTGAGACCGACCACCTCCCGGGCGCTGAGCAGCTCGGCGCCGAACTTGACCGCCTGCCGTCGGGCCCGATCGGTCAACTGCGCGCCGGAGACACCGTCAGGGAAGCCCAGGTAGTTCTCGATGCGGCTGCTCTGCCCGGCCTGACCGCCGGTCGCCCGTCGCTCCACGAGCACGGTGCGCAGCCCCTCCGACGCTCCGTACACCGCGGAACCGAGACCGGCGGGGCCGCCGCCGATCACCACCAGGTCGTAGAAGTCACACGCCGGCACCACGGTCAACCCGGCCAGCGCGGCCAACTCGGCCTCGCTCGGGGCGACCAACGCCTTGCCCTCCGGCGTCACCACCAGCGGCACGTCCGCCTCGGTGGCCCCGGCCGCGTCGAGCAACCGGACGCCCTCCGGATCGTCGGACAACAGCCACCGGTACGGCACCAGGTTGCGGGCCAGGAAGTCGCGGACCTTGAACGACGGCGCCGACCAGCGGTGACCGACGACCCGGATCTCCGCGCTGGCCGCGTCCGGAGTGACCGCCCACGCCTCCAGCAGTCCGTCAACCACCGGATACAGCTTCTCCTCCGGCGGGTGCCAGGGCTTGAGCAGGTAGTGGTCCAGGTCGACCACGTTGATGGCCTCGATCGCGGCGTCGGTGTCCGCGTACGCGGTGAGCAGCACCCGGCGGGCCGCCGGGAAGATGTCCATCGCCGCTTCCAGGAACTCGACGCCGGTCATCTCCGGCATCCGGTGGTCGGCCAGCAGCAGCGCCACCTGTTCGCCGCGCAGTTTGACCTCGCGCAGCGCGTCCAGCGCCTCCGGCCCGGAGGACGCCCGCAACACCCGGTAACGGTCGCCGTAGCGACGCCGGATGTCTCGGGCCACCGCCCGGGACACCACGGGGTCGTCGTCGACGGTCAGGATCACCGGGTTCGCCATGGCGCCATGAAATCACCTGTCGAGGGTCGACCGCACCATCGCCGAGGCCCGGCCCACGGTTGACCGCCCCGCAGACGGGTAAGCCGGGGAGCCGCGCGGGTGGCCGGACATCGACGACCCGCCCGGTTGCTGCGCACACCTCGGGGGGCCCATGGCCGACGCGACACCGACCGGACCGCCGACAGCGGGCGGGATCGTGGAGCTGCGGGTGCACGGTGTCTCCGGCGCGGGCGCGGACCAGGTGTTGGACCGGCCGTACGTGCACCAGGTCGCCGGGGACCGCAGCGGAGGTTTCTACCGACCGCGCCCCGGCTATCCGGACTCCACCGGGACGGACGGGGTGACGCTGGAGGCGTACCGCTGGAGTGACCTGCCGTCCGGCACGGCCGTGCGGACGCTGTCGCTGGTCTTCCTGCTGCCGTTCATGCTCTGCAACGTGGCGCTGTGGATGCGCCCGGCGAACACCGTCTCGAAGCGCGGCTTCATGGCGCTGTGCCGGGTGCTCGCCCTCACCCTCACCATGCTCTACGTGCTCTCCATCGTCGGGGTGGCGCTGGACCTGATCGCGTGGCGCTGCATGGGCACCCCGTCGTGCCTGGCCGGTCGGACCTGGCTGTCCTGGCTCGGCGGGCGCCCGACCGGGCTGCGCCTGGGTGTGCTGGCGCTCGTGCCGGTCGCCGCCATCGGGCTCCTCTGGTGGTTGGGCGCTCGCCCGGGCCATTCGTTCGACGCGTTCCGGACGCCGTCGACGACGATGTCGAAACACCAGTTGAGCGCCGTCGGCCAGTGGGACGGTGAGCCGCTGGTGGGTCGACTGCGCTCGGTGCACGTCGCGGCGGCGTTCGCCACGCTGAGCGGCAGCCTGCTGGCCGCGCGAGCCAGCCAGCACCGCTCGTGGGTGATGGTGATCCTGCTGACCGCCACCGGGTTGGTACTGCTGAGCTGCCTGGTCCTGGTCACGGTGGTGCGGAGCATCGACCGCACCGACCCGTCGCCCCGGGTGGACGGGGTCTTCCGCGGGCTGCGCACCATCGCCTGCGGCGTGACGATGCTGGTGATCGTGCACATCGTCATCAGCCCGGCGCCGTGGCCGCAGGGCGGCGTGCTGCCCGGCTACAGCGCGATCGTGGCCTGGCTGTTCGTCAGCCAGACCGTGCTGGTGGTCGCGCTCGCCGTGCTGGTGATCTGGCGGCGGGGTGGCGGGCAGCGCGGGTCACCCATCCGCGCGTTGGGAGCGCCGGTCTTCATGACGATCTCGGCCGGGCTCGCCGTGGCGTTCTCGGCCGAGCTTGTCTACCGGGTGGCGGACCTGCTCGACCGCAACGGGACGACCGCTGACGGCCTGGAGACCAGCCCTCCGCTGGCGTACAAATGGGCGATCTTCGGGTTTTTCCTGGCCGTGGTGACCGCACTGCTGGTGGCTGCCCTGCTCACCAGGATGACCCGGCGCGGGCGGCGGCGGGCCGCGCGGGCGATCGTGGCCGCCGACTTCCCGGACGCGCCGCCGCACGCGGCGGCCCGGCTGCGGCGGGTCGAGCAGGCGGTGGCCCGCGCCCGCTTCACCGAACGACTGGAGCCGCTCTCCGTGGTGTACGCCGGCCTGGCGGCGCTCGGCCTCGCCACCAGCGTGCTCGGCCTGCTCCAACTCCTACCCGGGGACGTGGCGCAGCGCTACGTCGGAGTGCCCGAGGGCATGGTCAACTTCCTGATCGGGTCCGGTAGCTACGTGATCGCCGCGATCCTGCTCGGCCTGGTGGTGGGCGGCATCTTCGCGTACCGGACACCACAGTTCCGTCGGTACGTGGGGGTGCTCTGGGATCTGGGCACCTTCTGGCCCCGCGCGGCACACCCGTTCGCGCCGCCCTGCTACGCCGAGCGGGCCGTGCCGGAGTTGGCCAAGCGGATCACCTACCTGGTGGAACAGGGGCAGGGCGTGCTGCTGGCCGGACACAGCCACGGCTCGGTACTGCTCGCCGCCGCGGTCCTGCAACTGCCCACCCGGATCACCGACCGGGTCGCCCTGCTGACCTACGGATCACCGCTGGGCCGGCTCTACTCCCGGCTCTTCCCGGCGTACGCCGACGACCCGGCGCTGCGGGAGATCGGCGAACGGGTCGGCTGGCGCTGGATCAACCTGTGGCGCGACACCGACCCGATCGGCGGATGGATCTTCGCCTCCCACCGTCCCGGGGAGGCCGAGACGCTGACCGGTCCGCCGGCGACGGTGGACCGGCGGTTGACCGACCCGCAGGACGTGGTGCCGGCACCCAGCGACAGCGTTCCGCCGCCGATCCTCGGACACTGGCCGTGTGAGTCGCAGGAGGCGTTCGGGGACGCGGTGCGGGACCTCACCGCGCGACTACGTCCCGCGCGCCCGGCACCCGACTGAGCCGGCCGGTACGACTGCTCCGGCGGCCGGATATCGTCGCCTGGTGACCCCGTCCAAGCCACCCACCCGCCGGTTGATCGCCTCCAACAAGAAGGCCCGGCACGAGTACACCGTGCTGCGCACGTACGAGGCGGGCATCGTGCTGGTCGGCACCGAGGTCAAGTCGCTACGCGAGGGGCGGGCCTCGCTGGTGGACGCGTTCGCGCACGAGCGCGACGGCGAGATCGTGCTCTACGGCCTCCACATCGCCGAGTACGCCTACGGCACGTGGACCAACCACGCCCCGCGCCGCAACCGCAAGCTGCTGCTGCACCGCGCCGAGATCGACCGGATCCTGGACAAGGTCCGCGAGGGCGGGGTGACCCTCGTTCCGCTGTCGATGTACTTCGAGAACGGCTTCGCCAAGGTCGAGTTGGCTCTCGCCAAGGGCAAGCGCTCCTACGACAAGCGGCAGACGCTGGCCGAGCGCGACGCCAACCGGGAGATCGCCCGCGAACTGGGCCGGCACCTCAAGGGCCACCCCCGCCGGCCCTGACGCCGCCGCTCGTCCCAGGACATGGGGTGGGTCGCGGCGTGGCGCGCCGGGCCATCGTTGACGTCCTGCGAGAGACGTGGTCTGCTCAGTCGGCGCCGTTGTTGAAAACGGTAATCATTAGCCGTAACGGAGGAGAACCATGTCGCTCACTGTCCCGCCCGCACTGCTGGACGCCGCCGAACGCGGCCCTATCGACGACGAGGCGTTCATCGCCTGCGTCCGTGACTCGCTGCCGTACGCCTGGGCCACCGTCAGCCGGGTGGTCGCCGAACTGGAGGCCGGCGACGACGACCTGGCCGACAACGTCGTTCCGCCGCCCACCGACGCCGACCGGGGTCAACTGCTCCGCGCACTGGCCAGCGACGCCATCCGCAGTGGCCTGGAGCGACACTTCGGCGTACGCCTGGCCTTCCAGAACTGCCACCGCGTCGCCGCGTTCCGCCCATCGGCCGTCGACGGCGAGCGCTACCGCCGCTTCGTGTCGACCCGCGGCCAACTGCTCAACCAGTCCCCCGAACTCCGCAACTGCTGACCGCCGTGGCGGGCGGGCTCACCCGAGCCCGCCCGCCACCCGCCACCCGCCACCCGCCACCCACCGCCCGCCCGCGCCCAAGATCCGCGCAACTTTGCGGATATTGCTGCCTCATGCGCGGGAGAGGCAGCAACATCCCTGACATTGCGCGGATCTTGACGAGGGACGCCGGTGCCCGACTGACCGGGGAGCGCGGTTTTGAGCGCCCGCGTCCGCGCCTCACACCAAGATCGTGCTTCAACCAGGATGTAGTGGCCTCATCGCTCGCCGACACCACTACTTCCTGGTTCGAGCACGATCTTGCGGGCGCGGACCAGGGATCCGCAGGCGTCCTGAGACAGCACAGCAGGATGCAACTGCTGGCCTGGGCACCTACCGACCCACATTTTTGCTACGTATTTCGGGGTTTCGTGCTGGCAAATGCGGGCGTTAGGGTGAGCCTGTGACGACGTACCGGATCGGGGAGGCGGCCGACCTGCTCGGCGTCAGCGCCGACACCATTCGCCGCTGGGTGGACGCCGGGCGCCTGACGGCCGGGCGCGACGAGCACGGCCACCGGGTCGTCGACGGCGTCGACCTGGCGTCGTTCGCTCGCACCCAAGCCAACGACCCGGATGCGGGCGCCGAGTTCTCCTCGGCCCGCAACCGGTTGCGCGGCATCGTCGTCGACGTCCGTAAGGACACGGTGATGGCCCAGGTCGACATCCAGGCGGGCCCGTTCCGGGTCGTGTCACTGATGAGCCGGGAGGCCGTCGACGAGCTCGACCTGCGGGTCGGTTCGGTGGCCGTTGCGGTGATCAAGTCGACCACTGTCGTGGTGGAGCGGGCCGCACCCGCCCCGGCGCGCGGACGGTCGGCCAGATGAACGCGCGGACGGTCGGCCAGATGAACGCGCGGACGGTCGGCCAGATGAACGCGGGGACGGTCCGGCGGACGAACGCGGGAACGATCGGCCGGATGAACGCGCGGGCGGTCGCCCAGACGAAGGTGCAGACGGTCGCGACGATGCACGCGCGCACGGTTGCCCGGAGCAGGCGTACGGCGGTGGCTGTCCTGGTGGCGGGCCTGGCGCTGACCGGCTGCGGCGCGGGCGACGGCCGGGCAAACGGCGGCGGTGCTGGCGGGCGGGTGACCGGCCCGGTGACCGTGTTCGCGGCCGCCTCGCTGACCGAGTCGTTCACCCGCATCGGGAAGGACTTCGAGGCCGCCCACCCGGGCAGCCGCGTGACCCTCAACGTCGCCGGCAGTTCCGCCCTGGCCAACCAGATCGCCCAGGGCGCGCCGGCGGACGTGTTCGCCTCCGCCGCCCCGACGAACATGAGCACTGTCGTCGAGGCCGGCGACGCCGACGGCACGCCGAGCGTCTTCGCCCGCAACCAGTTGGTGATCGCGGTGCCCCGGGGCAACCCGAAGGCGGTGGCCAGCCTGGCCGACCTGAGCCGCCCGGGTGTGAAGGTGGCGCTCTGCGCCAGTCAGGTGCCCTGCGGCGCGGCGGCCCGCACCGCCCTGGACGCGGCCGGCGTCGCGCTGACGCCGGTCACCCTGGAACGGGACGTCAAGGGCGCGCTCGCCAAGGTGAAGCTCGGCGAGGTCGACGCGGCACTGGTCTACCGTACGGACACGCAGGCGGCGAGCGACGACGTGACAGGCGTGGAGTTTCCCGAGTCGGCGCGAGCGGTCAACGACTACCCGATCGTCGCGTTGAAGGACGCGCCGAATCCGAACGGCGCACGGGCCTTCGTCGCGTACGTCCGCTCGGCGCCGGCGCAGGCGGTCCTCGCCGACGCGGGGTTCCAGGCCCCGTGAGGCAGGTCCACGAGCACAACGCACCGAGCGGTCGCCCGGCCACGGCTCGACGGCGGGGTCGGATGCCGGCGGCGCTGCTGATCCCCGCCGGGCTGGGGTTGCTGTTCCTCGTTCTGCCGTTGGCGGGGCTGCTGATCCGGGCACCGTGGACGACCCTGCCGGAGCGGCTCGCCGCGCCGGGCGCGTTGACCGCCCTGCGGCTGTCGGTGCAGACCGCCACCCTGGCCACCGCGCTCTGTCTGCTGCTCGGGGTGCCGCTCGCCTGGGTGCTGGCCCGGGTCGAGTTCCCCGGCCGCCGGCTGGTACGCGCGCTGGTCACCGTGCCGCTGGTGCTGCCGCCGGTGGTGGGCGGGGTGGCGCTGTTGCTGGTCTTCGGCCGACGCGGCCTGCTCGGTGGCTGGCTCGACAGCACGTTCGGCATCACCCTGCCCTTCACGACCACGGGTGTCGTGCTGGCCGAGGCGTTCGTCGCCATGCCGTTCCTGGTGATCGCCGTGGAGGGTGCGCTGCGTGCCGCCGACCACCGCTTCGAGGAGGCCGCGGCGACGTTGGGCGCCAGCCGCTGGACCACCTTCACCCACGTCACGCTGCCGCTGGTGGCGCCCGGCCTGGCCGCCGGGGCGGTGCTCTGCTGGGCCCGGGCGCTCGGAGAGTTCGGTGCCACCATCACCTTCGCCGGCAACTACCCCGGTCGCACTCAGACCATGCCGCTCGCCGTCTACCTGGCGTTGGAGACGGACCTGGAGTCCGCGATCGTGCTCAGCCTGGTGCTGCTCGTCGTGTCGGTGGGCATCCTGGTGGCGCTGCGGGACCGCTGGATGACCACCGCATGAGCGACCCACTTCTCGACGCGCGGCTCGTCGTCGACCGGGGAGTCTTCCGGCTCGACGTGCCGCTGCGGGTTGCCCCGGGCGAGGTGGTGGCGTTGCTCGGCCCGAACGGGGCCGGGAAGACCACCGCGCTGCGGGCGCTGGCCGGGCTGCATCCCCTCACCGACGGGCACGTCACCCTCGACGACGTCGACCTGGACCGCCCGGCGACCGGGGCCTGGGTGCCCACCGAACGCCGGTCGATCGGGGTGGTCTTCCAGGACTACCTGCTGTTTCCGCACCTCAGCGCCTTGGACAATGTGGCCTTCGGACCGCGCCGGCACGGCGTCGAGCGGCGGGCCGCCCGCGCCACCGCCCGGGAGTGGCTGGGCCGGGTGGGGCTGGACGCGCAGGCGCAGCGCAAGCCGCGGCAGCTCTCCGGCGGTCAGGCGCAGCGGGTGGCGCTGGCCCGCGCGCTGGCCGTGGCACCGTCGCTGCTGCTGTTGGACGAGCCGCTCGCCGCGCTGGACGCCCGCACCCGGCTGGACACCCGCGCGGAGCTGCACCGGCACCTGTCGGCGCACGCGGGCGCGACGGTGCTGGTCACCCACGACCCGCTGGACGCGCTGGCGTTGGCCGACCGACTGGTCATCGTCGAGGGTGGCCGGGTGGTGCAGGAGGGCGACGGGCCGAGCGTCACCGCCCGCCCGCGTACCGACTACGTCGCCCGGCTGGTCGGGCTGAACCTGTACCGGGGCCGCGCCGACGGGCACGGGGTGCGGGTGTCGCCGGAACTGACGCTCACGGTCGCCGACCGGCTGGAAGGCGAAGCGTTCGTGGCGTTTCGCCCGGCCGCCGTGGCTCTGCACCCGGCCCGGCCGGACGGCAGCCCACGGAACACCTGGGCGGGCACGGTGGCCGGCGTCCAGCGCCACGGTGACAACGTGCGGGTGCAACTGGACGGACCGATCGGGGTGGCCGCCGACGTCACGCCGGCCGCCGCCGCCCAGTTACGGCTGATCCCCGGCCAGCGGGTCTGGGTGGCGGTCAAGGCGACCGAGACCCACGCGTACCCGGCCACGGGCTGACCCGACGCCGGCCACAGCGTCACCGGGTGGACCCGGCCGGCGCGTCCGTCGCCGCCGCCCGTGCCGCGCCGACCGCCGGTCGGCGCGGACGCCGACGGGCCTGCCCCGCCAACGCGGGACCCGTCAGCCGGCACGACACCGCCGCCCGCCCGGCGCGTCACCCGCCTCAGCGAAGGCGGCCAACGCGGTGCGGGCACGGACGCTGCTCAGCCGGCGAGCAGGTCGGCATGCGCGGCGCGCAGCCGGGCCAACGTCGGGTCGCTGCCCGGGACGACGCGGCTGTCCAGCTCGGCCCACGCCTCGGCCAGCGCCGCACGGACCGCGCCCAGCTCGGCGGCGTGGCGCTGTGTGCTGCGTCGGTGCTGCTCCTCGAGGCGGCGGGCCCAGCCGGCGGTGACCGTCGCGAGCCGGTCGGCGTCGGCACGGGCCTGGGCGGCACTGCGGGCGGCTGCGGCGGGGACGATCGCGGCGACCGGGCGGGGATCGCCGTCGCGGGTGACGACGGTGACCGCGTCGGTCAGCTCGGCCAGCGCGACGAGCTGGCTGAACCGGGTGCGCGCCTCACGCAGCGGCACGGAACGCGGCGGGTCGGAATGAGGGGTGAGCGCGGGGACGGCCATGGATGCATGGTGCCGCGCGGGTATGACAACTATTCGCGGTCGTCAGTGGACGGTGCGTAAAAGTCGGTCCACTCGTTCGCCAGCCCCGACCAGATTTCAATGTCGATCCGACCGTGCGGACCCGGGATGACCTGGCGCAACGTGCCGTCGAGGCGCAGGCCGAGCCGGTCGGCGAGGGCCTTGCTGCGGGTGTTGTCGGCGTTGGTACGCCACTCCACCCGATGGATGCCGCGCTCGCGCACCGCCCAGTCGACGATCCGGCGCACCGCCGGGGCGACCAGGCCCCTGCCCTGCGCCGCCGGCTCCACCCAGCAACCGACCTCGCAGACGCCCCGGGCCACGTCGAACGACACGAACATGACCCCACCGACGAGCGTGCCCCGCCACCACAGCCCCCAGATGCCACCGCTGTCGCTGGCCCAGAGGTCGGCGTACCGCTGCAACACCGCACGGGCCGACGGCAGGTCCGTGGCGACGAAGGACGGCGAGACCCAGGGTTGGATGTGCTCGCGGGCCCGTTCGAGGTGGGCGAGGAACTCCTCGGCTCGCCACGGGTTCAGCGGGCGCAGCTCGACGTCCTCGGTCAACGGCAGGGCGAACACCGGGCCTCCACTCAGTACGCTTCTCACGTCGGTAGCAGGCTCGCACAGGCACCCTGGCCGAAGCACGGCCGCCCTCCGCGCTCACCCCGGCAGGTACGTCCGCAGCGCTCACCCCGGCAGGTACGTCCGCAGCGCGGCGAACTGGGCCACGGTCAGGTAGGAGGGGTTGGCGGCCTGTGGCTGACGGAACACCTCCAGGGCGGCGAGCCGGTCATCGGCACGCAACAGCAGCCGGGAGATGCGGTCCTGTTCGGCGAGGATGGGCAGATCCAGCGGCACCGACCACGGCTGCCCCGGTGCGCCTGGCTCGGCCGCCCCGGTGACCTGCCCGACGCCCCACACCCCGTACGGCAGTCGGCCCCGGCTGCCGCTGGCCCAGAAGGCCACCGGCTGCCCGGCGCACATCAACCGCGCCCGGTAGCCGGGACGCACGCACCAGCTCGTCACCAGTGGCTTCCGGGCGAACCGGGCGGCGAGGTCGACCAGGTCCGCGTTGCCCTTGATCAGCCAGGCGCCCAGGTCGTCGAGGCGTACCCGTGGCTCGGTCATCCGCCTATCCTGCCCGGCCGCCGGCGGCCCCAATCAAATGATCATGTGGGTCCAGTAGCTGAGCCACAGCACGAACAGCGCGCCCTGCACCACCGCGAGCGTCGCGGTCAGCCACACGTCCACGCTGGCACGGCGGGCCCAGCGGGCCAGCACCAGCGCCACCGGGAAGGCGGCGAGCAGATAGCGCAGCAGGCTCTTGTACACCGGCGGGCCCATCGACAGCGGCACCAGCACCATGAGGACGCCGTACACCAGATAGGCCAGCTCCCGGCGGCGGAAACCGACGACCAGCACCGCGAGGACGGCCACGGCAAACCACACCCGAGCGGCGTCGCGCGGCTCCCCGGTCAACCCGTCGAGCAGCACCGGGAAGGGGTTCTGCACCTCGATTCCCCATCCGGTCGCTTGGGCGTGCTGGTAGGCGAGCCAGTCCCCGCCCCGCCACCGGCAGTACGCCATGAAGGTGAACCACCCGGCGGGTAACAGCAGCAACGGCCAGCCGATCCGGAGGTAGCCGAGCAGGGCGCGCGGCCCGAGCCGCCAGTCGTGCTGCCGGAGCAGCACCAGGGCCAGCGGCAGCGCCACGAGCAGGCCGACGGAACGGCTCATCGCCAGGAAGTAGCCGATCACACCGACCAGCAGCCACCGCCGTCGCTCGGCGTAGAAGAAGGTGGCCAACGCGAGGCAGACGAAGAGCGACTCGGTGAGCGCGGCCTGGAACAGGAACGCGGTCGGCAGCAGCACCAGGTACCGGATGAACCGGCGGGCCGCGTACGCGTCGCCGAGCAGCAGCTCCGCCAGCCGGTGGCCGTACCAGAGCGCCAGCAGGAACGCGACGTTGCTGATCAGCAACAGGGCCAGCGCGGTGTCGCCGCCGAGCACCGCGCCGACCGGCCGGGCCAGGAACGGGTACAGCAGCGGAAAGCCGAAGTCTCGCCACGGCCCGGTCAGCGGCAGCTCGCTCAGCCGCAGGTAGAGCAGCGAGTCCCAGGCGAACCAGAAGGAGATCCACCGGTGCCCGGAGATGTCCCGCTGCTGCGCCCACATCAACGCCTCGTCCGGCGGCGGGGCCCCGGGGACGCCGTCCCAGGCGTGCAGGACCAGGAGCCCGAGCACTGTGAGCAGCAGCTTCGCGCCGAGGAACAAGCCGATGACGTACGGCCAGGGCGCCGGCACCCGGCGGGCCAGGCGCGCTGCGCCGCGACCGGTCGCGACCGCCCGCGCGGCCAGCGTCGCCGCGCCGCTGCGCCACCGGTCCATCCGCCCGCTCCCCCGCTCCCCCGGCGCGCGGGGAGGTCGCTCTTCTCGTGGTACGCCACCGCCTGCCCCGCCGAAGCGAGGACCGGCTACCACTAAGTGTGACATTCTGCGCGTAACGGGTGGACGCCGCGCCTCAACCATGGCGGTGAACAGGGAGCGCGTCAGCATGAGCGAGCAGAACGGCACGGTGGTCATCGGTGCGGGGCCGGCCGGGCTCACCGCGGCGTACGAGCTGCTCCGGCACGGCCGGTCGGTTCAGGTCTTCGAGGCCGACGAGGTGGTCGGCGGGATCAGTCGGACCGTGGAGCGCGACGGGTGGCGGTTCGACATCGGCGGGCACCGGTTCTTCACCAAGGTGCCGCGGGTGGAGGCGTTCTGGCACGAGATCCTGCCGGACGAGGACTTCCTGACCCGGCCCCGGATGAGCCGCATCTTCTACCGGGGCGCCCTGTTCAACTACCCGCTCAGCGCCGTGAACGCGCTGCGCAACCTGGGTCTGCCCGAGGCCGTCCGCTGCCTCGGCTCGTACGCCCGCGCCCGGCTGCGGCCACCACGGGACCAGTCGCACTTCGAGGGCTGGGTGTCGGCCCGGTTCGGCTGGCGGCTGTACTCGATCTTCTTCAAGACGTACACCGAAAAGGTCTGGGGTATGCCGGCGGACCGGTTGCAGGCCGACTGGGCGGCGCAGCGGATCAAAAACCTGTCGCTGGCCACCGCGATCCGCAACGCGCTGCTGCCCCGGCGTTGGCGCACTGACGTGACCAGCCTGATCGAGGAGTTCCAGTACCCGAAGTACGGGCCCGGAATGATGTGGGAGCGCTGCGCCGAGCAGGTCCGCCAGCGGGGCGGGCACGTGTGGACGGGCAGTTGGGTCACCGCCGTGCACCGCGACCCGGCCCGTCGACGGGCGATCAGCGTGACGGTCAACGGCGCGGGCGGGCAGCGTACCGAAGCCGCCGACCACGTGATCTCGTCCATGCCGATCTCGGAGCTGGTGGCCGTGCTGCACCCGCCGGCGCCGCCGGAGGTGCTGGCCTGCGCGGCCGACCTGCGCTACCGCGACTTCCTGACTGTCGCCCTTGTCGTGCCGGCGGAGTTCTCGTTCCCTGACAACTGGATCTACGTGCACGACCCGGGGGTGCGGGTCGGTCGGATCCAGAACTTCGGCTCCTGGTCGCCGTACCTCGTCAAGGACGGTCGTACCTGCCTTGGCCTGGAGTACTTCGTGTTCGAGGACGACGAGATGTGGCGTACCCCGGATGCCGACCTGGTGGCCCTCGCCACCGCGGAGCTGGAGCGGTTGGGGTTGGTCCGACCCGGCGTGGTGGAGGCGGGCTACGTCGTGCGCATGCCCAAGGCCTACCCGGTGTACGACGAGCGCTACCAGCACAACGTGGACGTGATCAGGGCCTGGCTGACCGAGGCGGTGCCGAACGTGCACCCGGTGGGCCGCAACGGCATGCACCGCTACAACAACCAGGACCACTCGATGCTGACCGCGATGCTCACCGCCGAGAACATCGCCACCGGCAGTACGCACGACGTCTGGTCGGTGAACGTGGAGCAGGACTACCACGAGGAGTCCTGCGGCGGCGAAGGCCGACGGGGCACCGGCCGGGACGCGCCGGTGGTGCCCAGCCGGATCGTCGCGACGTCGATCAGCGCGCCCGAGGGTGTCGCTGCCGCGGGGAGCGGTGATCGGCCGACGCAGGTGCCGCTGGGCTGACGGCCTGCACCGATCGATGTGTGCGAACGACGCCGGTCTAGGCCGATTCTGTGCGCGGCAGGTGCGTGCAGTGGGCCACCGTGGCGTCGTCCGGGGCCTGAGCATCGGGGCCGCTGCCGGCCTGGGCTTCGACCTGCCGGACGCGACGGATGAGGCCGGCTGGTCCGTTGTTGGCGAGCAACTCCAGAACGCCAACCCAGTCGGTAAGGCCGTACGAGGTGACGATGCGACTCGCACCATTGCTGAGCAGCGCGACGCCGGCCAGGTCAGCGAGGAGCCGACTGCCGGTAACCGCCTCCCGCGCCGCGCGCGGATCGTCCTTGGCGAGCCAGTAGCCGCCCAGCTGGTTCCGGCGGGCCCGCAGCGTCGTGACGCACGATGCGCGGATGCGGTCGTACTCCGGCGTTCCTGACGTGACGCCCTCAAGGGGCGCTGAGCACTCGCGCCTGGCGATCACCTCGCGTCCGTCGGTGATGACCTGCGGTCCACCGTCGACCTGGTCGAGGACGAGGAAGGAGTCCGCGAGCAGGAGCCAGTCCAAGCGGCCCTGGCGGGCGCGGACCATCGCGACGGTGGCCTGCGGGCTGCTGGGGTCCGCGATGTCGCAGGTGTCGCCGTGCTCGGCGGCGATCGCACCGATGGCGGTGGCGAGGATCGCGGCGAGATCTGGTTCGTCGCCGCGCGACAGGTGGCCGAGCAGCGCGCCGCCGAGGCGGTGCGTGTACCAGGCGACGCCGTGGGAGCACAGCGACTCGGCTCCTAAAATGCCGGCGCCGTCGAGCAGGACGACAGCGCCGGGAACCGCACCGACGAAGTCCTCGTTCGGTCGATCGGTACTGCCGGCGCTCGTGGCCAGGCTGACGTCCACTCGTGGGGCTCCGATCACGTCGAGTGATGGCGGGTGATTCCGTCCAGGATGGTGGTGAGGTTGTGGTTGAAGGTTTCCTCGGCGTTGAGGTGGGCGCCGTCGATGACGAGCCGGGCCACCGTGGGGTACCTGCCGGTTTCCAACATGCGCGTGAGGTAGGGGCCGAGGCTGGCCTGGAAGGCAGCCTCATCGGTGCCGGTGGAACGTGCGGTGCGGCGTTCGGTGACCTCTCTGCGGACCGATCCGACGATGAAGGCGTTGAGGGCGCCCACGGCCCGCTGGAGATCGTCGATGTCGCGCACGGCGGGGGCCGCACTGAGCGCGGAGGCGGTCGCTTCGCCCACGGCGAGCGCGTGTGGTCCCAGGTGTGGCCGTCCGCCGAGCACGTCGGCGAACCACTCGTGGTCAAGGGCGGCGGCGCGGGTCGCGTGGGCGATGGCCAGCACCGTGTCGCGCCACCCCGATTGCCGGCCCACCTCGGCGATCCGGGCGTAGACGACGTCGACCATGAGATCGAGTAGCTCCGACTTGTTGATCACATAGTCGTAGAGCCGCATCGGACCGACACCGAGCTCTTTGGCGATCTTGCGTAGTGACAGCCCGTCGAGGCCGTGCGCGTCGGCAAGCCCGATCGCCGTAGCGGCGATCTTCTCGCGGCTCAACGGCACCGGCACCGCCCGCGGCTGAGGTTCGGGCCGCTCCCAGACAGGCAGCGGCCCACTACCGTACGGTGTATCCACAAATACAGTGTACGGTAGTGCCGTGAGAACGCGAATTGCGATCGCCGGTGGCGGACTCGGCGGTTTGACACTGGCTCGGATCCTGCACCGACACGGCATCGACGCGGTGGTGTACGACCGGGAGGCGAGCCGATCCGCGCGACCTCAGGGCGGCACCCTCGATCTACACCCGGAGTCCGGGCAACTAGCCCTGGCCGAGGCGGGTCTGGCCGACCGGTTCCGGTCGGAGGCGCGGCCCGAGGGCGAGGAACATCGCATCCTCGACCCGACCGGACGCACCCTGGTGCACCACGTGCCACAACCTGGCTCATTCTCCGGACGTCCCGAGATCGACCGGGGCGTACTACGTGATCTCCTGCTCGACTCCCTCCCCGACGACACGGTTGCCTGGCGGCACCGGCTCGTCGCGGCGACCCCACGACCCGCCGAGGGCTGGGACCTGACGTTCCACGACGGTCAACGAGCCACCTGCGACATCCTCATCGGCGCGGACGGCGCGCGCTCGGTCGTCCGGCCGCTGCTGACCGACGTCGAACTGTCCTACGTGGCAACTCTCGTGCAGCTGAGCGTCACAGACGTCGACCGGCGGCATCCCGATCTCGCCGAGCTGGTCGGCCCCGGGAACCTGTGGTGTATCGGCGTGAACCAGATCCTGGCAGCGCAACGCCTCGGCGACGGCAGCCTCCAGGTCGGGATCTCGCTGCGCGCGGAGGACCAGCCGCTCGACACGTACCGCAGCAAGCAAACCCTGCTGGATATCTTCGCCGGCTGGGCCCCCCGCCTCACCGCACTCATCGAGGCCGCGGACGGCCCGCCGACGCCACGCCGGATCGAGGCGATGCCCGCCGATACGCGCTGGACCAGCCGGCCGGACGTCACCCTCATCGGTGACGCCGCGCACCTCATGCCACCGGTCGGCGAGGGCGCCAACCAGGCAATGCTCGACGCCGCAGAACTCGCCGGCCAGTTCGCCGCCAACCCCGCCGACCCGAATGCGGCGATTCGTGCGTACGAAGAGTCGATGTTCAGCAGGATTCGCCCAATCGCCGAGATGTCCGCACGAGTCCAGGCGATGATGCTGTCCCCCACCGCGGCGGAAGACATCGTTCGCTTCTTCACCCGACCGGCGGAGCCCGCGCGCGCGGAATGACATCTCGCGATGCGGCCTGGGATCCTCACACGCACGGCGTGACCACGCACCCAGTGCGGCTCGGGCACCGTGGCACGGTCGGTCAGGGCTTGCGGGCCACCGCGCCGTAGATGGAGGCGTCGGCCAGGGGCGGACGCCGCTCCGGTGGCACCTCCGGCCGCCACTCCGTGACCGGCACGATGCCGGGCTCGGCCAGCTCCAGACCGGTGAAGAAGCGGGCGAACTCGGCGCGGTCGCGGGGTACTGCGTCCTGCTTCATCCGGCCGGAGGCGAACTCGGCGTACATCCGCTCGACGATCTCGGTGGGGATGTGGTCGGTGGTGAAGTGGGTCAGCGCGAGCCAACTGCCTGACGGCAGCGCGTCGAGCAGCCGGGCGACGTGCTCGTGTGGGCGGTCGTCGTCGGTCAGGAAGTGCGTCACGGCGATCAGCACCAGGCCCACCGGCTGGGACAGGTCCAGTGTGGTGCGCAGCTGCGGGTCGGCGAGGATCTTGTCCGGGTCACGCAGGTCGGCGTCCAGGTAGGCGGTGGCTCCGGCCGGGCCGCTGGTCAGCAGCGCTCGGGCGTGGACCAGCACCATCGGGTCGTTGTCGACGTAGACCACCCGGGAGTCGGGGGCGACGGACTGGGCAACCTCATGGGTGTTGTCAGCGCTCGGGATGCCGGTGCCCACGTCGAGGAACTGCCGGACGCCGACCTCCTCGGCGAGGAACCGGACCGCCCGGCCGAGGAAGGCCCGGTTCTCCCGGGCGAGCGTGCGGACCCCTGGGTAGACAGCCGCGATCTGGTCGCCGGACTCCCGGTCGACGGCGAAGTTGTCCTTGCCACCGAGCCAGTAGTTGTAGCGGCGAGCCGGATGCACGGTCGTGGTGTCGATCCGGTCAGCACCCCGGCCCTCGGGCAATTCCGACGTGGACGACACCGTCACGAGACCTCCCCAGGTCGACGGGACACACCGCATCCATGGCGTCACCGGACGTGCCCAGAGGGACATCGTAAGCCGTACCCATGGGCCTGCGGGGCCCTCGGTGCGCGGACGCCGCAGGGGCGGGAAACCGCTTACCAGAGGGCTATTGACGGTCGTCACTGGCTGTCAGTACCGTGATGCGGGCAGCGAGAAAGCGCTTTCCGACCCCTCACCGTCCGACAGGGAGCGCCCCCATGCCCCGACACCTCCGTGCGTTCTGCCTGATCCTGCTCGCCATCGCCACAGTGGTGAGCACCACCACCGCCCTGCCCGCCGAGGCCGCCCCGCGCTTCCGGGTGCTGGTCTTCTCCAAGATCACCAACTTCTACCACGACTCGATCCCGGCCGGCATCGCCGCGATCCAACAGCTCGGCGCCGCCCACAACTTCGAGGTCGTCGCCACCACCGACTCGGCGGCCTTCACCGATGCCAACCTCGCCACCTTCGACGCTCTCGTGTTCAACAACACCAACAGCCTGCCGACCTCGGGCGACCTGCTCAACGCCAGCCAGCGGGCCGCGTTGCAGACGTTCATCCGCAACGGCGGTGGTTGGGCCGGCCTGCACGCCGCCTCCGCCAGCGAACGCGACTGGCAGTGGTACGAGGGCCTGGTCGGCACGATCTTCGACTACCACCCCGACTTCTCGTCCACCGGCGGCACCTTCCCCGGCCGGGTCAAGGTGCTCGACCGGGCGCACCCCTCCACGCGCAACCTGCCGGAGCTCTGGGAGCAGAGCGAGGAGTGGTACAACTGGCGGACCAACCCGACCGGCAACGTGCACACCCTCGCCCAGATCAAGGTGCGCGACGGGATCAACGGCCTGGACGAGGGCGTCGACCACGCGTACTCCTGGTGTCAGCCCTACGACGGCGGCCGGTCCTGGTTCACCGCCGGTGGGCACGCCAGCTCGCAGTTCAGCAGCGCGACCTTCCTGGAGCACCTGCGCTACGGCATCGAGTGGGCGGCCGGCGCGGTCGCCGGTGACTGCTCGGCCACCAAGACCAGCAACTTCGAACGGGTGGGGCTGGTCACCGAGAACCTGGCCGACCCGTTCGAGCTGGCCGTCGGCCCGGACCGGAAGGTCTACTACATCCAACGCACCGGCGCGCTGAAGGTGGTCAACTCCGACACCCTGCAGGTCACCACGCTGCTGGACTTCGCGTACACCTCGGCGATGACCGACCAGTCCGACGGGCTGCTCGGGATGACCCTGGACCGCAACTTCGCCAGCAACGGCTGGATCTACCTGCTCTGGTCGGACAAGACCCTCAAACAGCTCAACCTGTCCCGGTTCACGGTAGCCAACAACAGCGTCGCTCTCTCCTCGGAGAAACGTCTGCTGACCGTCCCCACCTATCGGGGAGAGGGCCGGGCCAACTCGCACATGGGCGGGTCGCTGGCAATGGACACGGCCGGACGGCTCTACGCGGCGATCGGTGACAACACCGACCCCTTCGCCTCCAGCGGCTACACCCCGGTCGACGAACGCTCCGGCCGCGCCGCCTGGGACGCCCAGGGCACCGCCGGCAACACCAACGACCTACGCGGCAAGATCCTGCGGATCACCCCACAATCCGACGGTACGTACACAGTGCCCAGCGGCAACCTCTTCCCGGCCGGCACCGCGAGGACCCGGCCGGAGATCTACGCGATGGGCATGCGCAACCCGTTCCGGATCACCGTCGAGCCGCAGACCAACGCGGTGCTGGTGGCCGACTACGGTCCGGACGCCCGCGCCGCCGACCCCAACCGCGGCCCGGAGGGGACTGTCGAGTTCAACCGGATCACCAGCGCCGGCAACTTCGGTTGGCCGTACTGCGTGGGCAACAACATCCCGTTCAACGACTACAACTTCGCCACCAACACCTCGGGGGCGAAGTTCAACTGCGCCGCGCCGGTGAACAACTCACCCAACAACACCGGCCTGACCACCCTGCCGGCGGCGAAGTCCGCGCTGGTCTGGTACGCGTACTCCGCCTCGACCCAGTTCCCGGAGCTGGGCACCGGTGGTGGCGGGCCGATGAGCGGCCCGGTCTACGACTACGACCCGACCAACACCCGCACCACGAAGTTCCCCGAGTACTTCGAGGGCAAGTGGATCACCTATGAGCTGACCCGCAGGTGGTTCAAGACGCTGTCGATCCACAAGACGGCGCAGACCTTCAGCAACGCGCGCTTCGGCCCGACCGCCGTTGGTGACCTCCAGTCCATCAACGGGATCTTCGACAACATGAGCTGGATCCAGCCCTTCGAGGCGGAGTTCGGCCCGGACGGTTCGCTCTACGTCATCGACTTCGGCGAGGGCACCGGCAGCGGTCGCGGCGGCAGCAACGCCGGCGCGGGCATCTACCGGATCGACTACGTCGCCAACGGGCGGCCACCGACCGCGAAGATCGCCGCCAGCCCGGACAGCGGACGTACGCCGCTCGCTGTCAGCTTCTCCTCGGCCGGCACGACAGCGGGTGACGGCACGGCGCTCAGCTACGCCTGGGACTTCACCAACGACGGCAGCACCGACTCCACCGCCGCCAACCCGAGCCACACCTACTCGACAGCCGGAAAGCACACCGCCCGGCTGACAGTGCGCAACAGCGGCAACGGGTTGACCGCCACCGCGGTCACCGACGTGGTGGTCGGCAACACCCGGCCGACGGTGACCATCACCGTGCCCGACGGCGGGTTCTTCGACTTCGGTGACAAGATCCCGTACACGGTGACGGTCACCGACCCGGAGGAGACCACCATCGACTGCGCCAAGGTGACGGTGCAGACGCAGCTCGGCCACGACTCGCACGCCCACCCGCTGGACGTCTACACCGGCTGCTCCGGGCTGCTCGCCACCGAGGCGGACGCCGGTGACGGCCACGGGCCGGGGCAGAACCTCTACACCTTGATCACCGCGCAGTACACCGACGGCGGCGCGGCCGGCGGCGTACCGGCCCTGACCGGCTCGACCCGCGTGCAGTTGCAGCCCAAGAGCAAGGAGGCCGAGCACTTCAGCGCCCAGTCCGGCGTCACTGTCAACGACCGGGCCACCGCCCGCGCCGGCAAGCGGCTCGGCGAGGTCGACCACAACGACTGGGTGGCGTTCGGGCCGGCGGACCTGCGCAACGTCGGCTCGGTGACGCTCGGGGTGACCAACGGCGGGCTCGGCGGCACCATCGAACTGCGCACCGGCTCGCCCACCGGCACGCTGATCGGCGCGGCCACCATCGGCTCCACCGGCGGGTGGGACAACCTGGTCTCCCCCACCGTCACGCTGACCAACAAGCCCACCGGCACGACCACCCTGTACGCGAAGTTCGTCAACGCCGCCCAGGTCGGTGGCACACCGGACCTGATGGCCCTGGACTGGCTGCGGTTCAACGGCGCCGGGGTCAAACAGGAACCGGGCGGGACGTTGTCGCTGGGCGCCAGCCCGACCGGCGGCGCCGCGCCGCTGACCACCACGCTCACCGCCACGGCGACGGCGCCGTCCGGGCAGAGCATCACCGACTACGCGTGGGACTTCGGCGACAACAGCGCCATCACGCACGGAGCGACACTACGGTCGACGGCGCACAGCTACCCCCGCAAGGGGACCTTCACCGCCCGGGTGACTGTCACCTACACCAGCGGGGAGACCCGCTCGCTCAACCTGACCATCACGGTCAGCTGACCCCCGGTCGCCGGCGGGCGGGAGCGTCCCGCCCGCCGGCGCCACCAAGCAGGCCTCGCTCGCCGTGCCGGTCATCGGCCGGCCGATTCCAGGGCTGATCGCCGGTTACGCCCTCGATGGAGGTGTTTCTTGCGGACGCAGTGCGGTCAGAAGACTGTCGATTTGACCCCAGGCCCGCGCGCTGGCGATCGGGTCGATGTAATCCCTGGACTCGATGATGAGCCCGTCGCGGATACGCATCACGAAGACGCAGGGCACCGTGAACGCCTCACCCGTCTCGGCCACCTGCCCCTGATATGCGAACTCGGCGACAATCACCTCCGGGTCCACAGTCTCGTGAACTGTCACGTCGACTGGCTTACGGACCAGCGTCCGGGCGACCGGAGGCGGCGAGGTGAAGTGCTCGTGCAGCTCGTTGCGGCTCCGCAGCGGCGGCGGGTTGAGCGGGTGGAACGGATGCGTCACATGGGTCTGTTCGGCGTACAGGTCGGCCAGGTCGTCGTACGGACCGTCGCAGACACCGTTCACCAGTCGGAGGAACGTTTCACGTGGGCTACTCATGCCGGGCTTCCTTCGCAATCGGTAGCTGTCACCTGGGCCACGCCGAGACCTACCTCCGGGGCGGCTGGTACCCCAACGACGGCACCCTACTGACCTCAGCCTCGATCTGACTGTCCCGAAGCGCTTTCCTCGCCCCGTATCCACTGCATCGGCACCGACGGAGGCACGTGTCGTACCTGTGTGTGAGGCTACGAGGCATGGCGACTTTCGTTCTGATCCACGGTGGTGGGGGCAGCGCCTGGGACTGGCATCTCCTTGTCCCCGAGCTGACCAGCCGGGGCCACGACGTGGTGGTTCCGGAACTGCCGATCGAGGACACATCCGCAGGGTTCGCCGAGTTCTGCCGGACTGTCGTCGACGCGATCGGCGACCGGAGTGACCTCGTGGTCGTCGGGCACTCGTACGGTGCGTTCACCGCGCCGCTCATTGCCGACAAGCTGCCGGTACGGCTGCTCGTCCTGCTCACACCGATGGTCCCCAGACCTGGCGAGAGGCCCGGTGACTGGTGGGCAAACACCGGTTACCGCAGCGACGAAGGGCTCACTGAGGAGGAGCAGTTCTTCAACGGTGTCCCGGCCGAGATCATCGCGGAGGCAGAATCACACAGCCGGGGCCAGGTCAGCGCGGAGGGCGACGAGCCGTGGCCCCTGGACGCCTGGCCGGACGTGCCGACGACGGTGCTCCTCGCACGCGAGGACCGGTTCTTCCCGGCGGACTTCCAGCGCCGGGTTGCCGCCGACCGACTCGGCGTCGTTCCGGACGAGATTGACGGCTGCCACTGCGTTCCGCTCAGCCACCCGAAGCAACTCGCCGACCGCCTGACCGCGTACCCGCTGACCTGAAGGCGTGACGACGGTGGGGCGGTGCACGTCGGCACCGCCCCACGCCTGTTTGACGGTTACTGCCAGGAACTCTGTTGGGTGTAGACGAGGTTGCCGGGGACCACAGTGCCGTTGGTGCTGTACTCGGTGTACGCCCAGAAGTCACCCTCGGCCAGCGGCTTGTTCGGCTTCAACGTGAAGTTGAAGCCCTGACCGCGCTCCGAGGTGGAGGGCAGCGTGAGGGTGGCACCCGAATACGTGGCGTTTCGGCCGATGATGGCGTGACTCAGGTCGAAGTCGACGACCGGAGCACCGGGGTACTGTGCGAACACGTACGCGGTGTAGCGCCCCGGCTCGGGCAGGAACTTGTACGCCTGCTCAGCGCTGGTCCAGTACCTGTCACTGCTGTAGACGAGGGTGTCGCCCTTGTACAGGTAGAGATCGAGGTTCGTGTTCGGATCGGCGGTGTTGGCCTCGACGACAATGCCGGCGGTGTTCGCCGGCACCGTGAAGTCGACCTTCTTCACACCGGTGGCACTCGGGTCGAACACGCCCCCGTAGACGCCGGCCGGCATCGAGTACGACGTGCGCCGCGTCGGCGTGTAACCGGTGCTGCGACCGACGAGCGGGCCGGTGAAGCCCGGCTGGACCATGCCGAAGGCGCCGTTGGCCATCCGGGCGAACTCTTCGCCGTCGTCGGCGTACGGCCGGGCCGCGATGCCCCACGGACGGGCGGCGACCGGAATCCGGGCGCTGTGGGCCTTACCCTGCCAGGTGATCGATCCGGTCACGTACCGGTCCCACGGCGCGCTGCCTCGACGCAGCGTGATGGTGACCGTCGCGGACTTACCCGGGGCCAGGGTCACCGATGCCGGCGACACGGTGACCTTCATGCCGGGCAGACCGGACACCGACGAACGGTAGGTCTCCCGCGCCTTGCCCACATTGGTCAGGGTGCGGGTGAGGCTCATCGGGCGGGTCCCGTCGTACTCACGCAACGAGATGGCCGGCAGGTTGAGTGCCTTCCCGTCGGGTTCGGTCGTCTCGCTGAACTCGATCAGCTCGGCCGCAGTGGGCTCGATGACCAGTCCCGGGTCGGTGGCCCGGGGCAGGTTGATGAAGCCGCTGCCCTGCTCCAGGGGGCTGCTGGTGCCGACGGTGTCGGTGGCGGTGGTGCGCAGCGCGGAGGCGACCGCGCCGGGTGACCAGTCCGGGTGCGTGGCGCGCAGGATCGCCGCCGCCCCGGCCACGTACGGCGAGGCCATCGAGGTGCCGGAGTACGCGTCGTACTGTCGCCCGAAGTTGCCGGCCGGTGAGACCGCGGCGATGATGTTCGATCCGGGCGCGACCAGGTCCGGCTTGAAGACGCCGAGGGTCACCTTGTCCGGGCCGGTGGAGGAGAAGTCGGCCACGCTCGGGATGCCGGGGACGCTGGAGCCGTCGCCGCCGGTGCGCAGCGACACTGTCGCGTCGGTGGGGTGGCGCATCAGGTAGTTGAACAGCGTGCCGGCCTGCTTCTCGGTCGGCAGGTAGACCACCGGGAAGTTGAAGATGGAGTTGATCCGGTAGTTGCCGACCGGGTCGAACACCACCATCGCCGCCCCGCCCTTGGCCTTGATCTCGGCGGCGGAGCCGAACATGTCGGACAGCGCGCAGGCGACGACCTTGCCCTTGATCTTGGCGGGGTCCAGGCTTCCGGGCTCGCAGTAGACCGCGCCCAGATCCGGCGAGCCGGCCTGGTCGCCGAAGACCAGCGGCCGTGCGCCTCCGCCGGGCAGGGCGTCCAGCGAGCCGCCGACCAGCTTGGTGCCGTCGCCCAGCTTGGCGGTGGCCTCGTCGAGCTTGGTCACCGCCGCGCCGACAGTGGTCACCCAGGGCGCGGCGTTGCTGATGGCTCCACTGACGATGCCGGTGTTGCCGGCCGACGCCGCGACGAAGACCCCGGCCAGCGAGGCGTTGAGGAACGCCACGCCGATGGGGGTGTTGGCCTCCCAGTCGCCGAGGTCGGAACCGATCGAGAAGTTCAGCACCTGTACGCCGTCGGCGACGGCCGCGTCGATTCCGGCGATGATGTCGGCGTCGTAGCCCATGCCACCCCAGAGCACCTTGTAGACGGCGATCTGGGCATCCGGCGCCACCCCGGAGACGGGGCCGTAGCGGCGACCGTCGATCGTGACGTTCGCGATGGGCAGACCGGCCGCGGTGGAGGCGGTGTGGGTGCCGTGCCCGGACGCGTCGCGGGGGGACAGGAACTCGCCCTCGGGCACCGAGCCGCCGCCAGCGAGCCACGAGTCGGCGAAGTACCGGGCACCGACGATCTTGCCGTTGCAGTGCGCGGCCACGAAGGCCACACCGGTCTGGCAGGTGCCGCGCCAGTTCGCGGGAGCGGGCATCGTCTTGGCGAACGACGCGCTCTCCGGCCAGATGCCGGTGTCCAGGACGCCGATCACCATGCCGGTGCCGGTGCCGGTGCCGGTGCCGGGGCCGGGGCCGGGCTTGGCCGGCCGGCCGGAACGGTCCGTCGGCGCCGACTGGTCCGCGCCCCCGGGGGTGGCGGGCGTCGGGTTGTCGGCGGTCGCCGTGCTCGCGGTGGGCGGCGCGGAGGGGGTGCCGAGGGCCCGCGAGGCGGTGACGGCGCGGACGCGCTTGTCCGCCCGCAACGTGCTCACCTGCTGGGTGGTCAGGTTCGCCGAAAACCCGTTGAACGCGGTGGTGTAGACGGCGTTGACAGTGACCCCGGCCGCGGCGGCGACGGCGCCCCGCTGCGTGTCGAGGTGCCGGCGGTACGCCTGCGACGGCGTCGACGTCACGTCCAGCCGGCTGCCCGCCGCCGGGCGGGTCCGCGCCAGACCGGACACCCCACCGGTGTACGTGGTCAACGGGTCCTCGGCCAACTCGACGACGTACATGCCGGGGCCGGTCTCGTCGACGGCCGCCTTCGGCGTGGCCGCACGGTTGCCGCCGGGTCGGCGGTCGGCCCCGTCGGTCAGGGTGACCGACTTGTCGGACCCGGCGGTGAAGTAGCCGCCGCCCCTGCCGTTCTCCGGCGACCCCGAGGGTGCCGCCAACGCCGTTCCCGCGACACCGGTGGTACCGGTGATCAGGGCGACGACCAGCGTAGGTATCGCCAGTCTTCGCAGCCTGTTTCCGCTCGTGCCTGTAGCCACGAGGCTCCTTTCGGTTGCTCCCTTGTGGAGCTGTTCATCGATCGCGACCCGCTCATGGGAGCGCTCCCCCACCTAAGCCGCCGATGGTTAATCGATGGTTTGCGCGGTGTTACGGATCGCCGGTGCGTATAAGATCACGTTCTGCCGGCCGCGCCTAGATCATGTTTTCCGGACGCCGCGGGAGCAGGGCGTAGACAGTTCAGGGCCAGTCCGAGCAACGTTTGTGTACCGCGAATCGCTGCCCTAGTCGGACAGGCCCGCCGGCACGGGCACCTTGAGGTACGCCAGGAGGGCGGCGACTTCACGGTCGAGTTCCAGGCCCACCTCGTGGATCGCGTCCACTCCCAACGAGCCGAACGCGTGACTGGGTTGCTCGATGACGAACCGCGCTCCGCCGTCGGGTCGGTCGCTGATCAACGTGGGCAGGGGCGCGTACAGCATGACCGTCGGGTCGTACCGGAACATCCGCTCGGCCGTGGTGTGGTTGCCCATCAGGTATTCGACGCAGTGCCTGGTGTCGCCCGCGAGGTTCATCATCGGTCGCAGGTCGCCGCTGCCCCGACGACAATCCACTGTTCGACCTGACCAACCCTCAGATCGACTTCGTGGGACTGGCGAACGCGTTCGGGATGCCCGCCACCCTCGCCAGCACCGCCGAGGAACTCGCGGAGCAGTTCTCCGCAGCGCTGAACCAGCCGGGCCCGCACCTCATCGACGCCACCCTCCCGCCCGCCGCCTAAGGCCTGTTTCATAAGGGCGGTCGAGCCGAGGCGGAGTCCGGACGGCGATCCGGCAAGGCGTCCAACGACTGCCGAGCACTGGTCAGTTGCGAGGCCAGACCTGGACCGGCACCCGGGGAAAGGCCGTGGTCAGGAAGTCCTCAGTGCGGCGATCCCGGAGGAGGCAGTCCGGCCAGGCATCGAGCACCTCCGGCAGGGTGCGGTGTCCGAGGGCCAACTGCAGTAGAGCGCCCGGCGGGATGGCGGCGTGGGTTCCGGGTTCGGTGGACGGGCTGATGGCGCCGCGCAAAACGGTCACCCCACTCAGTCTGCCGTCGGTGAATTCGAGCCGGGCGGCGCGGCCGTACATGTCGATGGTCATCGTCGGCTCACGCCATTGCAGGTCGGCTGCCTGCCAGCGGGCCTGCAACAGCGGCCGCAGTCGGGCAACCAGGTCGGCCGGGTCACTGCTGCGGACGTACCAGCCTCTGGGCCGCCTCGGCACGCCGGCCGGGCCGAGCCGGACCAGTGGGTGCTCGGGGCCGAGGATGGGGCGGACCGCCGTGAACGGCCCCGGTGCCGACGCCTCGTACCGCCGTCCTACCTGGGCGAGGTGTGTGTACATGGCGACGGCGGCCTGCGGCCAGTCGGCCGATCGACCGGTCGCGGCCGCGAACACGTTCAGCTCGCCGGCTGCGGAGAGCCGGGAACCGTGCACCAGGTAGCCGGTCACATCGACGCCCTGGACCAACACCGTGACCTCCCGCCGGGCGAGATCCGCCGGACGGCGACCGGCGATCTCGTACCGCCACACCGCGGCGTCCCTCGGGCAGAGCAGGACGTCCCCGCCAGCGAGCCGTCGGTCGATGCGGGCGAGCGCGTCCGCGTCGGCGACGGTGGCCGTCCGGACCGCGAGGCCGTCAGAGCGGTCCGGCGCAATGGCCGGCAGCAGTCTGGCGGGCACCGTCGGAGCGCCGTCGTTCGCCAGGGCGTACTCGGCAACCAGGAAGTCGTCGGGCACGACGGAGGGGTGACCGTCCAGCAGGTCTTCCACCCAGGCGGCGATGCCTGGGTGCGGCCGGCCGCCGGTCACCGCCTGAAGCTGAACCGAGGCGTGCAGGCGGGCCAGTTCGACGGCGTCGCTGGCTCGGCCGGACCGAACAACGTATCGGTCGTTCTCCGGTGTCATGCCGTGTCTCCCAAGGGGTTCCGATGCGATCTCTCTCCACAATGGTTGCACGGCCGAACCATCTGGTTGTACCGTCGAACCATGCAGGCTGGTGAGCTCGACGTGGCGCAGGAAGCACTGATGCGTTTCGTCCGCAACTTCGGCCTCCATCAGCCCGACCGGACACCCTGCGGGCAGCCCCTGCCGGTCTCGGAGGCGCACGCCATGGTGGAGATCGCTCGGGAGGGGCAGATCCGGCAGGTGGAGTTGGCTCGCCGATTGCGTCTGGAGAAGAGCAGCGTCAGCCGCCTGGTCACCAACCTGGCAAACCGGGGCTGGGTGCACCGAGAGGCCGCCGAGGGTGACGGTCGTGGCGTTCTGCTTCTGCTGACCCCCGCGGGCGCCACGGCCGCCGCCCGACAGGCCGACGCCCGTCGGGCCCGGCTCACCGCCCTGCTCGATCGCGTGCCCGACGACCAGCGCGCGGCAGTGGTGCGCGCGCTCCAGACCCTCGCGGAGGCCACCGGTGAACCGTTCTGACCGCCCTCGCCCTCATCGGGCTCTCCTCCTGGCGGCCATCGCCGCCGCCGCGCTGATCGGCGGTTGCGCCGACGACTCCGCGCCGTCGACACCGACAACGACCACCTCCGAACGGCAGGCCGACGTCGCCGAACGAGGCGCTTCGGTCATGCCGTTCGACCTGGAACGCACCACGCACCGCTTCACGACGACCGACACCGGCGGCGTGCAGACCGTGGTCGCCGACGACCCCCAGGACACCACCCAGGTCACCCTGGTCCAACAGCACCTGAGCGCCGAGGTCGAGCGGTTCCGGCGCGGTGACTTCAGCGACCCCGCCCGCATCCACGGCACCGACATGCCGGGCCTGGCAGCGCTTCGGGCACACGACGGACGGATCACCATCACGTACGAAGCCGTTCCCGACGGCGCGCGCGCCACCTACGCCACGGACGACGCGGCGCTTCGCGATGCCCTGCACCACTGGTTCGACGCCCAGGTCAGCGACCACGGTTCGCACGCCACCCGCTAAGCGCCACCAACCGACTGGTCCGCGCCACCTCGGCGGCGCCAGAGCACCGTGCACGCCGCGGCCAGGGCCAGCCCGAGCAGTGGGGCGACATCCACCCCGGCGAGCGTGCAGGCCACCGCGAGCAGCGCCGGCGGCATCCAGCACCAGGCGGGCACGGTACGCGGGACACGACCGCGACGACGGGCCGCGGCTTCCACTGCCATCGGCACGACCAGCACCGGCAACGCGGCGGCCAGCAGGGTCAGCCAGGGCAGCACCAGACGGTCGAACCGCGCCACCGCCAGCATCCCGCCGAGCACCGCGACGAGCAGCATCGCCGCCCGCGCCGGCATGCGGGGAGCCAGGCCACGCAACGCCAGGGAACCGGAGTACGTGGTGGTCAGCGCCGCCGCGAAGACCGCCACCGCGACGAACAGATTCGCGTACGCGGCCAGCCCCGAGCCGGCGGCGAGCAGCGCGACCACGTCGGCCGAGCCGGTCCGCAGCCACAGGCCGGCCCCGGCCAGCACCCCGAGCAGCGCCGGCCCGACCAGCAGCCCCACGCACCAGGCCAGGTCCCGCCTTCGGGAAAGGCCCACGCTGAAGTCCGGTGCGCGCAGCGCGAACACGGCCGCGTACCCGATGAGCGCGGCGGCGTCGGCGAGCCCGCCGCCGGCGAGGCGGACCGGCGCACCGGGTGGTGGAAGCACCGTCAGGCACCAGCCGACCAGCACCACCGCGCTGAGCGTGGTGACCACCGAGACCCGGTTACCGAGCCGGGCCGGCGCCCAGGAGACGGCGAGGACCGCCACCTCCAGCAGCGCCGGCCCGGCCCAGCCGGGCAGGTGGGTCAGCGCGGCCAGCGAGGCCCCGCCGAGCCCGACGTTGAACCCGTTCCACCCGACCATCGACACGGCCAGCACCGCCGCCAGCAGCAGCCGCGAGGTGTCCCCCAGGTACGCGGGCAGCACCGCGGTCAACGTCCCGCCGTCGCCGAGCGGCCGGCGCAGCCCGATCAGGCCCTGCCCCCAGAGCAGGGCCGCCATCAGCGCCCCGCCGACCAGCAGCCCGGCCACCGGCACCGCGCCACCGTGTCGGGCGGCCATCGCCGCGCCGAGGACCAGCGTGGCGGGTGCGGTGCCGATGCCCAGCCACGCGCCGACCGCCGCCGGCCACCGCCGTTCGGGGCTGTCAGGCAACGTGGCGCAGGTAGCCGGCGATCGCGGCGTCGAGCACCTCCGCGCCCGGACGTGCCCACACCTCGGCGGAGAAGACCTCCACCTCGATCGGGCCGACGTAGCCGGCCGCGTCCACCGCCTCGCGAAGCCGACGCAGCTCGATGCAGCCGTCGCCGGGCAACGCCCGGCCGAGCAGCACCCCCTCCGGCAGCGGGGTCACCCAGTCGCACACCTGGAACGCGGCGATCCACTCGCCCGCCCGCGCGATCTGCGCGTACACCCTGTCGTCCCACCAGACGTGGTACGCGTCGACCACCACGCCGACCACCGCCGGGTCGAACCGCTCGGCGATGTCCAACGCCTGGCCGAGGGTGGCGATCACGCACCGGTCGGCGGCGAACATCGGGTGCAGCGGCTCGATGGCCAGCCGTACCCCGGCCGCCTCGGCGTGCGGTGCCAGCTCGCCGATCGCGTCAGCGACCCGACGCCGGGCGCCGTCGACGTCCCGGCTGCCGACCGGCAGCCCACCGGAGACCAGCACCAGCTCCGGGGCGCCCAGGGCGGCGGCCTCCTCGATAGCCCGCAGGTTCTCCGCGCGCCAGTCGTCGGCGGAGAAGAACCCGCCCCGGCACAGCGACGTGACGGCGAGGCCGGCGTCGCGGACCAGTTTCGCCGATCGGGCCAACCCGTACTCGGCCACCGGCTCCCGCCACAGGCCGATGCCCGGCACACCGGCCGCCACGCACCCGGCCACCACCTCGGGCAACGGCCAGCGCTGCGCGGTCGCCTGGTTGAACGAGAACCGCCGCAGCGCCTCGTCGCCACCCCACGGCCCTGCCGCACCCGCGAACCCGGCGCTCACTGGGCCACTCCCGCCACGGTGAGAAACGCTCGGGCGCGGGCGGCGGCCAGGTCGGCGTCGGGCAGCAGCCCGGCCGCGTCGGCCAGGGTGAGCAGGGTGGCCAGGTGCGCCGGGGACCGGCCGGACTGCGCGCCACCGACCATCGTGAAATGGTCCTGGTGCCCGGCCAGCCAGGCCAGGAACACGATCCCCGTCTTGTAGTGCCAGGTCGGCGCCGCGAACAGGTGCCGGGCCAGGGGCACTGTGGGCCCGAAGATCTCGTCGTACGCCGTCAGGTCCCCCCGGTCCAGGGCGGCCAACGCGGCGGCGGCGGCCGGCGCGATGGCCGCGAACACCCCGAGCAGCGCGTCGGAGTGACCCACCTCGTCACCCCGGATCAGCTCCGGGTAGTGGAAGTCGTCACCGGTGTAGAGGCGCACCCCGGCCGGCAGGCGGCGGCGCAACGCGACCTCCCGGTCGGCGTCCAGGAGGGACACCTTGATCCCATCGACAGTGGACTGGTGCGTTTTGATCAGCTCGATCACCGTGTCGGCGGCCAGGTCCAGGTCGACCGCACCCCAGTAGCCGGTCAACGCCGGGTCGAACATCGGACCCAGCCAGTGCAGCACCACCGGTTCGTCGGCGGCGCTGAGCAGCTCGTCGTACACCCGCAGGTAGTCCTCCGGGCCGCGTGCGGCGGCGGCCAGGTGCCGACTGCACATCAGCACCGGTCGGGCGCCGGCGGCGCGGACGTCGTCGAGCTGCTCAGCGTACGCGGCGGTGACCGCCGCCAGTGTGGCCGGGCCGGCGGGCAACTGGTCGGTGTTGACCCCGGCGACGATCCGACCGCTGACCGCGCGGGCCTCGGCGGCGCTGCGCCGGATCAGTTCCCGGGTCGCCGGATAGTCGAGCCCCATTCCCCGCTGGGCGGTGTCCATCGCCTCGGCGACCCCGAGCCCGTACGACCAGAGATGCCGCCGGAAGGCGAGGGTGGTGTCCCAGTCCACCGCCGCCGGGGCACCCGGCACGTTCTCCGCGCCCGGGTCGGCGACCACGTGCGCGGCGGCGTACGCGATCCGGCTGGTCGCCGGTGCGTCCGGCCGGGCGAAGCCGCCACCCCCGGTCAGCCGGTACCTCCGTCCACCGGGCAACACCACCTCGGCGGTCATGAGCGCAGCTCCGGCACCTCGACACGCACGCCCTCGCGGGCCGAGCGCAGCCCCAGCTCGGCGAGCTGCACGCCGCGCGCGCCAGCCAGGAAGTCCCACCGGAACGGCTCGCCGGCCACCACGTGCCGAAGGTACGCCTCCCACTGCACCTTGAAACCGTTGTCGAACTCCTCGTTGTCGGGCACCTCGGCCCACTGGGCGCGGAAGTCCTCGGTGGCCGGCAGGTCCGGGTTCCACACCGGCTTCGGGGTGAGGGCCCGGTGCTGCACCCGGCAGTTGCGCAGGCCGGCGATCGCGCTGCCCTCGGTGCCGTCGACCTGGAACTCCACCAGCTCGTCGCGGTACACCCGCACGGCCCAGGAGGAGTTGATCTGCGCGATCATCCCGCTGTCGAGTTCGAAGATGCCGTACGCGGCGTCGTCGGCGGTGGCCGCGTACGGGTGACCGGCCTCGTCGACCCGTTCGGGCACGTGGGTGGCGGTCACGCAGGAAACGGCGGTGACCCGGCCGAACAGCTCCTCCAGCACGTAGTGCCAGTGCGGGAACATGTCAACCACGATGCCGCCGCCGTCCTCGGTCCGGTAGTTCCACGACGGCCGCTGAGCGGGCTGCCAGTCGCCCTCGAACACCCAGTACCCGAACTCGCCGCGCACCGAGAGGATACGGCCGAAGAAGCCGCCGTCGATGAGGCGCTTGAGCTTGCGCAGACCGGGCAGGAAGAGCTTGTCCTGCACGACACCGGTGCGGACGCCGGCCGCGTCCGCCGCCCGGGCCAGGTCGAGGGCCGCCGCAGTGTCCTCGGCGAGGGGCTTCTCCGTGTAGATGTGCTTGCCGGCCTCGATGGCCTGCCGGATCGCCTTCTCCCGTTGCTGGGTGACCTGCGCGTCGAAGTAGATCTCGACGTCGTCGCGGGCCAGCGCCGAGGTCAGGTCGGTGGTCCAGTCGGTCAGCCCGTGCCGCTCGGCGAGCTCCCGGAGCTTCGTCTCGTTGCGCCCGACCAGGACCGGTTCCGGCCAGATGGTGGTGCCGTCGGCCAACGCCACACCACCGGATTCGCGGATGGCCAGCAGCGACCGGACGAGGTGCTGCCGGTAGCCCATCCTTCCGGTCACACCGTTGACGATGATGCCGATCGACCTGCGGGTCATGGTGTTCCTTCCGTCGTGCTGGTCGTGCCGATCCGCGCTCAGTGGTTGGCGGCCGCGCTGCCGAGCAACCCACGCAGGTCGGTGGCGAGCCGGTCGAAGCGGGGATCCGACATCACCTGCGCGTAGTCGCGGTGCGCCGGCAGCTCGACCGGGAAGGTGCGGATGATCCGGCCGGGCCGGGGACTCATCACCACGACCCGGGTGCCGAGGAAGACCGCCTCGGCGATGGAGTGGGTGACCAGCACCACAGTGGTCCCGGTCTCGCGCCAGATCCGGTGCAGTTCGGCGTTCATCTGCTCCCGGGTCAGCGCGTCCAGGGCGCCGAACGGTTCGTCCATAAGCAGCACCGGCGGGGAGTGCAGCAGCGCGCGGCAGAGCGCCACGCGCTGCTGCATGCCGCCGGACAGCTCGTGTGGCAACGCCTTCTCGAAACCGGTGAGACCGGTCATCTCGATCAGCTCGTCAGCTCGGCGGGCCGCCTGCGCCCGGTCCATGCCGCGCATCTCGGCCTGGAGCAGGATGTTGGCTCGGGCGCCGCGCCACTCCAGCAACGCGGCCTTCTGGAAGACGAAGCCGATCTCCTTCTGCGGGCCGCGCACCGGGCGCTCCAGCAGGGACACGTCACCGCTGGTCGGCTTGACCAACCCCGCGACGATCTTGAGGAGGGTGGACTTGCCGCAGCCGGACGGGCCGACGATCGTGACGAACTCGCCCGGCTCGATGTCCAGCGACACGTCGTCCAACGCTGTGGTCTGCGTCCGTCGGGTGGTGAACCGGACGGTCAGCCCGGACATCCCGATGGCGGTGCCGGTGGCTGCCGGCGCGGCGGTCACCGGGTCACCCCTGCGCCGCGTACGAGGAGTCCCAGTACGCGTTGGGCGCTCCGGGGTCCTTCAGCTCGGCGTAGCGGGACATCAGGTCGATGGTCTCGCTCCACTGGGCCTCGGTGTTCACACCGGGAGGGCCGTCCGCGCCGATCAGCGGCATGTTGAGCGTGAGCTGCTTGGTGAGCACCTCGGGCGCCGGCTCGTTCTCGGCCAGGGCCGTCATCGCGCTCACCGCGCCGGCCGGGTCCCGGGCGGCGTCGGCCCAGGACTTCTGGGTGGCCTTGACGAACTTGCGGACCAGCTCCGGGTCCTTCTGGAGGGTCTGGGTGTTGGCGATCAGGCCGGTGCCGAGCAGGTTCATCCCGTAGTCGGCGAAGAGCAGCACGTCGACCTTCTTGCCGGTCTTGCTCTCGATCGTGGGCGCCTGGTCGTGGAAGAAGCCCATGATGGCGTCGACCTTGCCCTCGGCGAGGGCGGCGATCTTGCCGGCGGCGTCGACGTTGACCACCTTGACGTCGTCCTTCTTGAGGCCATTCTTCTCCAGCCAGGCCGGGAAGGTCGCGTAGAGGGCGTCGCCGGGGGTGCCGCCGACGGTCTTGCCCTTGAGGTCGGCCGGGGTCTTGATGTTCTCCTCGGTGAAGAACTCCACCGAGGAGGGTCCCTTCTCCAGGTACGCCCCGAGGCTGCGCACCGGCATGCCGCTGGCCACCGACTTCAGCAGCACCGGGCTGTCGGCCCACCCGAAGTCGGTCTGCTTCTGGGCGACCTGCTTGACGGTGTTGCCCGAGCCGTTGCCGGGCAGGATCTTCAGGTCGATGCCCTCGGCGGAGTAGTAACCCTTCTGCAGTCCGTAGTAGAAGGGCGCGTGCTCGCCGTAGGGCACCCAGTTGAGGGTGAGGGTGACCTGCTTCTTGCCGTCCGCGCCGGTCTTGCCGACGGGGTCGTCCCCACCGCAGCCGGTGGCGGCGAACAGCAGGGCGGCGGTGGCCAGGATGGTGGTGGCGGTGCGTTTCATCGGTGCCTCCGTGATGGGGTCGGTCAGGAGGTGGTGAGGGACATGCCGGCCCGGCGGCTGGCGTGCCACGGAATGAGCAGTGCCTCGGCGATCTCGACCAGGACGAACAGGACGATGCCGATGGCGGACATCAGGATCAGGTCGGCGAACAGCAGTGGGGCGTCGAGGTTGCCGTTTGCCAGCAACAGGACGTAGCCGAGCCCTTCGCTGGCGCCGACGAACTCACCGACCACGGCACCGACCACGGCGAGGGTGACGGCCACCTTCAGGCCGGCCATCAGGTGCGGCAACGCGTTCGGGAAGCGGATCTTGCGGAAGGTGCGCCACGGCCCGGCGCCCATCGTGGCGGCGAGGTCGAGCAGCTCCGGGTCGGTGGAGCGCAGCCCGGCCACGCCGGAGATGACCACCGGGAAGAACGCGATGAGCACCGCCAGAATGATCTTCGGAGTGAGGCCGAGGCCGAACCAGACCACCAGCAGCGGCGCGATGGCGATCTTCGGGATGACCTGTGCGAACAGGACTATCGGGTAGAGCGCCTTGTCCAGGGTGCGGGAGTAGGCGATGGCGACCGCGGTGACCAGACCCAACGCGGCGGCGAGCACGAAGCCGAGCACTGTCTCGTAGAGGGTGACCACTGTGTGCCGGGCCAGCTCGGACCACTGGGTCGTCATCGTCTCCCAGACCTGGCCAGGGGTGGGCACCAGGTAGTTCGGGACGTACTCGCGGGCCGCCACGAACCACCAGGCGGCGACGAAGACGGCGAGCACCAGCGCCGGGCGCCAGAGCGAGTCGGCGAAGGTCACCGCCCGGCGAGCGAGCGTGGGACGCGGCGGTCGGCCGCCGCCGGGTGGCGTTTTCACAGTGGACGACATCGCGCCGTCATGAGCCTGCGGTGCATCGGTACCGCCGGGCCCGGCAGCGGCAGCTCGCGCACCGCCGGCCGGGTCGGCGGTGGCCTGCCGACCCGCCGTGTCCAAAGAGTTCTCGGTCACGCGGAACCTCCTCGGGGCCCGGCACGACGCCCACGGAACGGGCCGGTCGGCGGATCAGGCAAACGCTTTCCTGGAGCGTAGGCGGCCCCCTCACGCCGGGCAAGGCCTTTCCTCGATCTGTTTCCGCCGATGCCTGGCAGCCCCCGGCAGCCGTCCTGATGGGACGGTCAACCGGCCGCCGGGTAGGTGTCCAGTAGGCCGCACATGCCCAACCGGCCCCGCTCGACCGGCGCGTCCACCACGTACACCCCGGCGTCGCCCAGGTGTCCCGGGTCCCCCCGCTCCAGGGCGTCGAGCTGAGCGGCGGTGTCGGCGGCGGCGCGGCCCGCGCCGGCCTCCCACCGCTGCCGCCACCGCGTCAGCAACGGCTGGCGCAGGGTTGTCGCGGCGGCGTGGAACGCTGCCAACGCCGCCGGACCACCGGACCGCAGCGCCTGGAAGCCGGTCACCGCCAGATCCCGGCGGCGGTACGCGACGCGCACGTCCGCGCCCGGCGCTCCCCCGTCGGGCAACGCCGCCGCCACGGCGTACGCGGCCGGATCGGCCAGCACCTCGGGTGGGAAGGTCAGCACCGCGTCGCCCGCCTCGGGCAGGCCGCTGTTCTGCATCAGGACCACGATGCTCAGCCCGCCGGTGTTGACGAGGCGGTGCACGGTGCCCGGCTCGAACCAGACCACCACCCCCGGCCGCAGCGGCGTCTCCCGATAGCCGGCCGTGGTCAGGGTCTGCACCATGCCCTCGCCGTCGGTCACCACGTACCCCTCGGTGCAGCACAGGTGCACGTGTGGGGTGCCGCCGACCAGGCCGTCCGGGGCCACCGTGTCGTAGACGCGCAGCCGGGACACCCCGACCCCGCCGGGCAGTGGCGCCGGCCGATCACGCATCGAAGTACTCGTCAGTGTCGTCAGCGGCCGGCAGTGACACCAGCAGCACGGTGAGGTCGCCGATGGCCCGGTGCCGGCAGCCCGGCTTGATCAGGAACGCGGACATCGGCCGAGCGGGGTGACGGACGCCGTCCAGCTCGATCTCGCCCTCACCGGCGAGCACGACGTAGTACTCGGTGGCGACCCGGTGGTGGTGGGCCACCGCGTCCTGCACCTGGAGCAGATGCACGCTGGCCTGGCCCTCGCTCTCGGCGATGAAGCCCCGGCGGGTGGTCCCACACGAGCAGCGACGGGCGGTAAGTTCGTCGAGTTGAAGTACCGCGAAGCGATCGGACACGGCCGGGCCTCCCTGCGGGAAAGGGCTTTCTCTGCGGTACGGTGACGCTAGCCGGCACGACGAAACGCCGTCAACAGATCGAGGGGGCGGGCCATGGCGACCCTGTCCGATGTGGCCCGCCGAGCGGGCGTCTCACCCGCCACCGCCTCCCGCGTCATCAACGGCAGCAGCAAGCCGGTCACCGACGAGCTGCGGGAACGGGTGCTCGCCGCCGTCGCCGAGTTGCAGTACGTGCCGAACGCGCACGCCCAACTGCTGGCCCGCTCGCACCGCAGCGCTGTCGGTGTGATCGTGCACGACGTCTCCGACCCGTACTTCGCGGAGATCACGCGAGGGCTGCAACGGGTCGCCACCGACCAGGGCCGGCTGCTGATGATCTGCAACAGTTACCGGGACCCGGACCGCGAGTTGGAGTACGTGGAGCTGCTGCGCGGCCACCAGGTGGCGGCGCTGATCCTGGCCGGCTCGGGCTACCACGACGAGGCGTTCACCCGGCAGCTCAACGAGAAGCTCGCCGCGTACGAGGCCACCGGCGGGCGGGTGGCGGTGATCGGCCGGCACGAGCACTCCGGCGACGCGGTGATGCCGGACAACCGGACCGGCGGCTACCTCGCCGGGCGGGAGCTGTGCGGGTTGGGGCACCGGGCGATCGGCGTGGTCGCCGGCCCGCGCATCCTGACCACCACCACCGACCGGCTCGCCGGCCTCCGGCAGGCCCTCACCGAGCAGGGCCGCGAGCTGCCCGAACGGCGCATCCGGTACGCGGAGTTCGACCGCGACGGTGGCGCCGAGGCCACCGCCCGACTGCTCGACGCCGACCCGGAGCTGACTGCCATCGTGGCGCTCAACGACTCGATGGCCATCGGCGCGCTCGCGACCCTGCGCGCGCGTGGGATGGCGGTGCCACAGCAGATCTCGGTGCTGGGTTTCGACGACATGCCGATCGCCCGGGACGTGACCCCGGCACTGACCACAGTGCGACTGCCCCTTGTCGACATGGGTGTGCGGGCGATGTCCCTGGTGCTCGGCGTCGGAGCCCCGACGCCCCGGGTCGAGGTGCTCCCCGCCGAGTTGGTCCGCCGTGACACCGCCGGTCCCGTCCCCCGGTCCACCCGCGCCACCGCAGGTTCCGCGCCACGCACACGGCGAGGTGACAGCACGTCGTGACCGGTGTCAGCCCGACCCAGCGGCCCCTCACGCGCACCGACGTGGCGTACCTGATCGCCGCGTCGCTCGGCCCACACACCCGGGTCCGCGACGCTGGTCCGCTGGCCGGCGGCGGGTTCGCGACGGTCTGGTGGGCGCTGCTCGGCGACGAGCGTCGGGTGGTGGTGAAGCTGGCTCCGCCGGCCGGAACCCCGCTGCTGCGCTACGAGCGTGGGCTCTGCGCTGCCGAGGAGCGATACTTTCGACTCGTCGCGCAACGGGCGCCGCAGGTGCCCGTCCCCCCGGTGCTCTGGCGCGGCGCCGACCCGGCGTACGGCGAATGGTTGGTCACCACGATGCTTCCCGGCCGGTCGCTGTCCGGCCTGGCCGAGGCTGGTGTCGTTGTTGACGACGGCCCGGCGCGCCACGACCTCGGGGTGGCCCTCGCCGCGTTGCACGGGGTGACCGGTGAGCGGTTCGGGTACGACGACGACCGGGCCGGCGGGCCGACCTGGCGGGCGGCGTTCACGGCGATGCTCGACGCGCTCCTGGCCGACGCGGCCGACTGGGACGTCCGACTGCCGGTGACCCCGGAGCAGCTGCACGCGCTGGTGGGGCGGCATGCCGACGTGCTCGACGAGGTACGCCGACCGGCGCTGCTGCACTTCGACTGCTGGGACGGCAACGTGCTGGCGGCACCCGACGCGGACGGCCGGTTGCGGCTGCGCGGCCTGGTGGACGGCGAGCGTTTCCTCTACGGCGACCCGCTGCTGGACCTGGTCTCGCCGCTGCTCTTCCGACGCGTGGAGGACGAGCCGGAGCATCCCCTGATGCGCGGTTACCAGGCCGGCGCGCCCGAACCGTTGGTGCTGGACGCTTCGGCGCGCCGCCGGCTCGGTCTCTACCGGTTGCACCTGTACCTGCTGATGACAGTGGAGATGCCCAGCCGCGGGATGACCGCGCACAGCCATCCCGTCCGGTCCGCCCGGCTGGCGGCCCTGCTCGACGAGGAGCTGGCCGCGCTCGCCTCGGGCTGACATCGCGGCGCGGGTGGCGTCCGGCGCATGATCGGCCGGCGCGGGTGGCGTCCGGCGCATGATCGGCCGGCGCGGGTGGCGTCCGGCGCATGGCCGGACGCCACCCGCCCGCGGTCAGGGCAGGTCGATCGGGCGCAGCACCCGGTCCACGGCGTGTGCGATCTGCCGGTTGCCCTTGTTGACGTCGTAGGAGACGACCCGGGCGTCACGGTCGTCGGTGTCGGCGTCTACCAGCCGCACCTGGCGGAAGAAGTACAGGTAGGTGCGCACGTCGACCTCGACGGTCGAGCCGAGCGCGGTGGTCAGGTCCGTGCCGTCGGCCCGGACCGCCGTCTTGCGATCGATGGTGGCGCCCGGGACAACGTGGTAGAGCAGCACCGACTCGACGGTGTCGATGCCCAGCCCGGCCACGGCGGTGAAGGCCGCGCTCTCACTCGGCAACTTCCGGGCCTGCGTGATCTCGCGGACCAACTGCTGGAAGGCCGCGTCGGTGGGGATGAACGCGGTCAGCGCCACGGTGCCGTCGGTGAGCACCTTGACCGGAGAGTTCGGCTTGGCCTCCAGCACGGCCAGCACGGCGGCCGTCAGCACGTCGAAGTCATGCGAGTTGCGGTCGAAACCGCTGGTGTCCTTCGTGAGCACCGCGGCGAGTGAGTTCGTGCCGAGCGGCTTGGGCTTGCCGGTGGCCTGGGCGGCCGGCACAGCGATGGCCGTGGTGGCCAGCGCGGTGGCCATGGCGCCCACCGCCATCCTGGCGGCGAGTCGTGCGATCTTCATCAGCGGGCCTTTCGTCGAAGCGACGGATCCGTGACGTCTCGTCACGACCCATGCTTCGCACCGGGTAGGCCGCGTAGATGCACCTGCGGATAAACGGATTGTCCGGGGCTCCGGCCAGGGCCTAACCTCCCCCGGTGCTGATTCGGGATTTCGTGGACCGGGACTGGTCGCAGGTGTGGCCGATCATCGAGGAGGTGATCCGGGCACAGGAGACGTTCCCCTACGACCCGGCGATGACCGCCGAGCAGTCGTACGGCATGTGGGTCGAGGCGGCGCCGGCGCGGACCGTCGTGGCGGTCGACGGCGAGCGGGTGCTCGGCACCGCGAAGATGGGCGCCAACCGGCCCGGGCCGGGCGCTCACGTGTCCACCGCCAGCTTCATGGTCGCCGCCGACGCGCGGGGCCGGGGCGTCGGCACCGCGCTGTGCCGCGACGCCCTCACCTGGGCCCGTCAGCAGGGGTACGCCGGCATGCAGTTCAACGCGGTGGTGGAGAGCAACGGTTCGGCGGTGCGGTTGTATCGGCGGGAGGGCTTCGAGGTGGTCGGCACCGTGCCGGGCGCGTTCCGTCACCCCACCCTGAGCCGGGTCGGCCTGCACGTGATGTACCAGGAGTTCTGACCGCGCCCGCCCCGCTCGCGCCGATCATGGACTTGTGGTGGTGTGCAAAAGGGGCAGGCGCTTACAACCCACCCACCATAAGTCCATGATCGACCGGGAGGGCTCAGCCGCCGGCCGGGGCCGGGCGCAGTCCGGGCTGCCCGGCGGCCGGCTCCGCGCCGGCACGGCGGATCGGGGTGAAGAGGCCGCCGACAGCGACCAGCAGGCACCCCGCGCCCGCCACGAGCGTGACCGCCGGAGCCCCGTACCGGCCGGCGGCCCAGGTCAGCACGACAGCCCCGGCCGGACCGAGGGCGTAGTGCGTGCTCCAGAACGCCGACGTCACCCGACCCAGCAGGTGATCGGGGGTGATCTCCTGCCGCAGGGACATCGAACAGATCCCGCCGACGCTGAGGCAGCACAGGTACACCGCGGTCAACGTGGTGACCGCTGGCACTGTGGTGGCGATGCCGACCCCCGCCACCGCGAAACCGCAGATCGCGTGCGCGCCGATCCAGGTGGCACCGAAGCCGCGACGTCGGCGCAGCGGCGCCACCAGCAGCGCCCCGGCGACAGTGCCCAGCGCCGCCAGGCCGAGCACCGTGCCGACGGTGCCCTCGGAACCGCCGAGGTCGTGCGTGACGTGGTAGATCAACACGTCGACGAAACCGTAGGTGAGGAAGATGAAGACCGACAACAGGACGGTCAGCGCGCGCAGCACGGGCTGATGCCACAGGAACCGCGCCCCGGCCAGGAACTCGACCAGCGGGCGTTGCCGGGCCACCCCCTCGTCCAGCTGGACGGGGCGCAGTCGGATCAGCCACAGGCCGGCTGCCGAGAGCGCGAAGCTCGCCGCGTTGACGGCGATGGCGGTGGCCGGGCCGAAGCGGGCAGCCACCACACCGGCGAGCAGCGGCCCGAGGACGGCCGCCGCCGCGTACGTCGCCTGCAACCGGCCGTTGGCCTCGGTGATCCGGTCCGAGTCGACGAGGTTGCGGACCGCTGTCACCGCGGCGACCTGGAACAGCATGCCGGCCGCCTCGCAGATCGGCAGCACGACGAAGAGCAGCCAGACCTGCGGACCGACGAGCCACGCCAGCGGCACCAGCGCGTAGAGCACCAGTCGGGTCAGATCCGCCACGATCATGAGGGTGCGGCGGTCGTACCGGTCGACCAGCACCCCACCGAAGATCCCGGCGACGACGGACGCCGCGCCCGCGACGGCGGTCAGCAGACCCATCCGCGCCACCGACCCGGTCGCCTGGAGCACCAGCAGCGGCACCGCCAGGTAGGCGAACGAGTCGCCGGCCGCCGAGAGCGACTGAGCGACCCAGTACGTGCTGAAGGTCCGGTCCCGCCAGAGCGGAGCCCGACCAGCGGCGGCGGATCGACTCATCGCGCCAAGGGTAGTGAACACGCCCGCCCGGCGTCGCCCGTGGCGGGCGTCACATCGCTGCCATGTCACGAACCGACGAGCGGCACGCATCTCGTGGTCGTCAACCCGATCAGAGAGGCCGAACAATGAGCACAGGCACACACCGGGTGTTGATCCTCGGCGCGGGCTACGCGGGCATGGCCGCGGCGACCCAACTCGCCGCCCGGACCAGGCGGGCCGACGTTCAGGTCACAGTGGTCAGCGCACAGGAGCGGTTCAGCGAGCGCCTCCGGCTGCACATGACGGCGACCGGTCAGCGGCTCGCCGAGCTGAACATCCCGCACCTGCTGGCAGGAGCGGGTGCGCAGTTCGTGCGCGGCTGGGTGACGGCGGTGGACGCCGACGCGAAGACCGTCCGCGTCGACGACAGCCGAGTGCTGCGCTACGACACCCTGGTCTACGCGTTGGGCAGTGTGACGGACACGACGGCGGTCCCGGGCGTCGAGGAACACGCGTACACCCTGGACGGTCCGGGCGGCGCGAGGACGCTGGCGGACCGGCTGGGCCGGCTCGGCGCCGGCACGGTCGTCGTGGTCGGCAGCGGACTGACCGGGGTCGAGGCCGCCACGGAGATTGCCGAACGGCACCCGGAGGCCGGTGTCACGCTGGTGGGCCAGCAGGACCCGGGCGCGGGCATGAACCCGAAGGCCCGGGCGTACCTGCGGGCGGCGCTGACCCGTCTCGGCGTCGAGGTGATCACCGGAGCGGCGGTCACCAGGGTCCGGCCCGACGCTGTCGACCTGGCCGGCGCGGAGACAGTGGCCGCTGACGTCGTCCTCTGGACGGGGGGTACCCGGGTGGCGCCGCTGGCGGCCGCCGCCGGGTTGACAGTGGACGGGCGCGGTCGCGTCGTCACCGACCCCGTTCTGCGGTCGGTGTCGCACCCCGAGGTGTACGCGATCGGCGATGCGGCGGCGATCCGGCAGGGTTACGGGGTGCTGCACGGCACCTGCCAGAGCGGCATGCCGACCGGCGTGCACGCGGCGGTGTCGATCGCCCGCGCGCTGCGGGGCAGGCAACCCAGGCCGTTCCGGTTCGGTTATTACCACACGCCGGTCAGCCTGGGCCGGAACGACGCGGTCGTGCAGTTCACCCGCCCCGACGACAGCCCTCGCCGCGGGTGTCTGACCGGACGGATGGCGGTCTGGTACAAGGAAACGGTGAGCGCTTCGCCCTGGCCGACCTACCGGCGCATGTCGCGACTGCCATCCTCCGGTGCGTTCTGGCCACGCGGTGGCCGCTTCACCCGCCCACAGGACGCGCGATGACGCGCCCGCCGGACGCCGACGAGCAGGTGTTCCACAGTCATCGCAACCTGCTGTTCTCGGTGGCCTACCGCATCCTCGGCAGCGCGGCGGACGCCGAGGACGCGGTGCAGGACGCCTGGATCAGCTGGTCCTCGGCGGACCGCTCGCAGGTCGCCGACCCCCGGGCGTACCTCGCCCGCATCGTGTCGAACCTCGCGTTGCAGCGCCTGCGCTCGGCCCGACACCAGCGCGAGACCTATCCGGGGCCGTGGTTGCCCGAACCCGTTCTGACCGACGGGGACGCCGCCGACGCCGTCACCGACGCCGAGTCGGTGTCGATGGCGATGCTCGTGGTGCTGGAGACGCTCAGCCCGCTCGAACGCGCCGTGTTCGTCCTGCGGGAGGTCTTCGACTTCAGCCACGCGGAGATCGCGGCGGCGGTGGAACGCTCCGAGGCCGCGGTCCGCCAGACCGCCCACCGGGCTCGCGAGCACGTGCGGGGCCAGCGGCAACGTTTCACAGCGGACCGGTCGCAGCAGCGCGGGGTCACCGAGCGGTTCCTCGCCGCCTCGACCGGTGGCGACATCAACACCCTGCTGGAGCTGCTGTCTCCGGACGTCACCCTGTGGACCGACGGTGGCGGTAAGGTCCGTCAGGCACTGCGTCCCATCAGGGGTGCGGACACGGTCGCCGCGTGGTTCGCGGCCATCGGCACCGTCACCTACCAGGGCGTCGCGCCGCACGACATGCGCGCCGCCCTGGTCGAGATCAACGGGGGGCCGGGTCTGGTGTTCAGCGGCGCGGGTCGGGTGGTCGCCACCGTCTCCGTCGACGTCGACGCTGGCGGTCGCATCACCGCCATCCACAACGTCGCCAACCCCGACAAGCTCCGCGCCGTCGCCGACGGCACCACCCACCGCCTCGCGACGCGGTGAACCGGCCGGCTCACCGTCAGCCGGTGGTGGTGAGGTCGGTCGTCGCCGCGAGCTCCGTGACCACGTCCAGGAACCGGTGCAGCGCGGGTGCGGCGTTGCCCTCCAGCCACACCATTTCGGTGTACGCGTAGGCGCCGGCCAGCGGAACGAACGCCACGCCGGTGCGGCGAAGACTCGCCGCCGAGCAGGCGAGTCGTGTGACACCGAGCCCGGCGGCGACCAGGCCGAGGAGGCTCTGCACGCCGGCCTCCTCCTGAACGACTGTCGGCACGAAGCCCGCTTCCCGGAACTGGTCCTCGTAGGCGCGGTGCCAGGGTTCCCAGGAGCTGCGCGGGGTCATGACCCACTGTTCGTTCGCCAGGTCGGCGAGGGTCAACTCGTCGCGCCCGGCGAGCGGGTGGCCCTCGGGCAGCACCGCGCAGACAGGTTCGGTCGTCAGTCTCCTGGAGTCCAGGCCGGAAACGAGCGGGGTCCGGGTGAAGGCGACGTCGAACTGCCCGTCGAAGACGCCCTGTACCAGGGGCGCGATGCTGGTGGACTCGGTGGCCAGGTGCAGGTCGGGGAGGTGGTGGCGGACCGCCCGGACCACCGGGGGCAGCAGGTGGTTGGCGACGGTGGTCAGGAAGGCGAGCCGGAGGGTGCCCACCTCACCCCGCAGGGCCCGCCCCACGACGGCGACGGCCTGCTCGGCGCGATCGGTCACGGCGCGCGCCTCGGGCACGAACAGGGCGCCGACGGCGGTGAGGGTGGTGCCGCGGCTGTCGCGGTCGAACAGCTTAGCCCCGAGGGCGCGTTCCAGGGCGGTGATCTGTTGCGACAGCGACTGCTGGGCGATCATCAGGCGGGCGGCGGCCCGGGTGAAGCTCAGCTCCTCCGCGAGGACCAGGAAGTACCGCAGTTGTCGCAGCTCAGGCGTGGCCACAGGAACAGACTGTAGCCACGCCAGGAAGAGCGTGTTGGCCGTCCGCTCAGACCTCCGCGCACGATCGGTGCGAAGGGCAGCACCGGCACACCGTTCGCCGATACAGCGAGCCGGCACGGCCACGTGAGGACATTCACCGGAGGAAGACGATCATGTCGGGAACACGAGTCAGCACGCCGTTCAACGCCCATTCCACCGCCGCCGACGTCGTAGCAGGTGTCGACCTGACCGGGCGGCGCGCCATCGTCACCGGCGCCTCGTCGGGCATCGGGGTGGAGACCGCCCGGGCGCTCGCCATGGCGGGCGCCGAGGTGACCCTGGCGGTACGGGACGTGGGGGCCGGAGAGCGGACCGCGCGGGAGATCGGCGCCGGGAGCGCGAACCGGCTGCTCCGGGTCGCGCCGCTGGACCTGTCCGACCAGCTGTCGGTCGCCGCGTTCGTGGCCGCCTGGGACGGGCCCCTGCACATCCTGGTCAACAACGCCGGGGTGTCGGCGACCCCGGAGATGCGCACGGCGGAGGGTTGGGAGTTGCAGTTGGCCACCAACCACCTCGGCCACTTCGCACTCGCCAACGGGCTGCACGGGGCACTCGCCGGGGCCGGTCGGGCGCGGGTGGTGTCGCTGAGTTCCATCGCCCACGTTCAGGCGCCGATGGTCTTCGAGGACGTCAACTTCCGGGAACGCCCCTATGACCGTCTCCTCGCCTACGGCGAGTCGAAGACCGCCACAGCGCTGTTCGCGGTCGAGGCGAACCGGCGCTGGGCCGGCGACGGCATCACCGTCAACGTGGCCAACCCGGGGGCGGTCGCCACCAACCTGGGACGGCACCTCACCGAGGAGGACTACGCACAGCTTCCGGCGTTCGACTTCAAGACCCCGCAGCAGGGGGCCGCGACCTCCGTGCTGCTCGCTGCGGGGCCGCAGCTGGAGGGCATCGGCGGCCGGTACTTCGAGGACTGCCAGCAGGCGGTGCGCCACGACCCGGCGAACCCGTTGAGCGGCGTCGCCGACCACGCGATCGACCCCGCGACGGCGGCGCGACTGTGGCAGCTCTCGCTGGATCTGCTCGCCGGCGCAGAGCGTGCCTGAACGTCCGGAAACGGCCGTGGGATCCCCCGCGGCCGTTTCCGGACGACGCGAAACGCTCAGCCCTTGCGCAGCGGAGCGAGCGCCGTGCTCCAGGCGACCACCTGGTCGAGCGTGGCGGTCAGCGAGTCCTGGTGGAACTGGTTGGGCTTGAAGACGCTGAAGTTCTCGAAATCGGTGAAGAGCGACAACGCGACCTGTGAACGCACGTCGGCCATCTGGAGCTCACCGGAGATCAGACGGAGGTGCTCCACGGCGCGCGTCCCGCCGACCGAGCCGTAGCTGACGAAGCCGACGGCCTTGTTGTTCCACTCGGCGTAGAGAAAGTCGATCGCGTTCTTCAGGGCACCCGAGGTCGAGTGGTTGTACTCGGGGGTGACGATGATGAACCCGTCGAACGACGCGATCGTCTCGGCCCACCGCTTGGTGTGCGGCTGGGTGTACTGGCCCATCGAGGGCGGGTACGCCTCGTCGAGGTGCGGCAGCTGGTAGTCCAGCAGGTCGATCAGCTCGTACTCCGCGTCGGAGCGCTGCTTGGCGATCTCGAGCACCCAGCGGGCGACGGCCTCGCCGTTACGCCCCGGGCGGGTGCTTCCGAGGATGATCCCGATCCTGGTCATGTGTGGCGCCTTTCAGAGGTTCTTGCCTGACGACGGGAAACGCTATCGCTGCTTGATTAGTCAAGCAAATACTTGGCGTATGGGCGTAGTCACACGGAGGGTGAGCACTTGCTGAGTCAAGCAAGTATGATAGGAGGATGTCCAACCCCTCCACAGCAACTCCGCAACCCCTCACCCCTGACGAGGAATCCCTGGTCCGCGCCCTGGGTCAGGTGATGCACGTCCTGCCCCGCGCCATCGACGCGGACATGGTCGGTGACCGTCAGCTGCCGCTCACCGAGTACACCGCGCTGATGAACCTCTCCGAGACACCCGAGCGGCGGATGCGCATGAACGAACTCGCCGCGCTCTGCTACCTCTCCCTCAGCGGCATGACCCGCACGATCATCCGGCTGGAGACGCAGGGCCTGGTCCGGCGGGAACGCTGCGAGGAGGACGCGCGCGGCTGGAACGCCGTCCTCACCGACGCGGGCTACGCCCGCCTGGAGGAAGCCTGGCCCAGTCACCTGGCCGCCGTACGCCGCCGGTTCCTCCAGCACTTCGAGGGCTTCGACCTCGCCGAGCTGGCCCGCGCGTTCCAGCAGGCCGGCACGGCAGAGCCGACCAACTGAGGCAACCGCCGGCCCGGCCGGTCGCCCATCCGGCCTCAGCCGAGCAGCCGGCCCTCGGCCACCAGCGCCCACGCCAGCAACCCGAAAGCGCCGGTCGACGCGACGGCCCGAACCACGTTGCCGCGTACCCAGGTGCTCAGAAATCCCATCCGTCTATTGCGCCCGTTGCCGTGCGCGCTGATCAAACGCGATCGCGGTCACCGGGCCGGAGCGTGGGCGGCGAGCGGGTTGGTGAGGGTGCCGACGAACTGGAGCGCCGCCGACGGGTCGGCCAGGTCGATCATCTGCTGGTTGTTGCGCAGTTGCAGCCGGTTGAGGCAGGAGAGCGTGAACTCCGGGGCGAACAGGTCGTAGTGGCGGACCCGCTCGGCCAGGTGCGGCACCCGGTCGAAGTAGTCGGCGGCGCAGGCCGCGACTGTGCGCCAGAAGTCGTCCTCGGCGAGAACACCGGCCTCGACCAGGACCGCGTTGAGGTGCCGCAGGAAGCAGTCCACCACGTCGGTGAAGATGCTCAGCAGCTTGGTGTCGTCGGGCACCTCGACGCGGATCCGCTCCACCGCCGCCGGCAGCTCGACCCTGTCGCTCATCACCGCGATCTCCTCGGCGATGTCCTTGAAAATCACCCGCTGGACGGTGTCCTGCTCGTCGAGGACCAGGATGACGTTCTCGCCGTGCGGCATGAAAGCCAGGTCGTGGGCGTAGAAGCTGTGCAGCAGCGGGGTCAGGTAGGCGTCCAGGTAGCGGCGCAGCCACACCTCGGGCGCCAGGCCGGACCGGGCGATCAGCGCCGCCGCCAGTGAGCCGCCCTCGTCGTCGACGTGCAGCAGCGCGGCCATCGTGGACAGTCGCTGCCCCGGCGCCAGCTCGGGCACCGGGCTCTCCCGCCACAGGGCGGCCAGCATCTTGCGGTACGGCGAGGTGCGCTCGGTCGCCGCCTCGTACTGCCGGTGCCGGTAACCCACGGCGGCCCGCTCCCGGATGACGGTCAGGCCGGTGCCGGTCAGCACCTCGTCGGCGGCGATCAGGTCGGCCAGCCAGTCGTTGATCGCCGGGGTGGCCTCCATGTACGCGGCCGACAACCCGCGCATGAAGCCCATGTTCAGCACCGACAGCGCGGTCTTGACGTAGTGCCGCCCCGGCTCGCTGACGTTGAAGAAGGTGCGGATGGACTGCTGGGCGAGGTACACGTCCGGCCCGGGGCCGAGGTGCACCAGTCGCCGCTCGGCCAGCTCACCGGCGAAGGTGACCGCCAGCTTGTTCCACCACTGCCACGGGTGCGCCGGGATCAGGTGGTAGTCGGCGAGGTCCAGCCCGAGATCGGCCATCGTGGCCGCGAACCGGGCCCGGGTCTCGGCGTCCAACTCGCTCTCAATGAGCGTGTCGTAGTCGAGGTCGGCGGCGCTGCTGAACGTGGAGTGGTCCCGGTGTGCGGCCAGCCACTCCAGCCGCACCGGCGCGGCGGCCTCCGGGGCGTACCGGTGGTACTCGTCGACGCCGAAGCCGAGCCGGCCGTTGTTCGCCACGAAGCAGGGGTGGCCCTCGGTCATCGAGGTCTCGATGGTCTGGAAGTCCGCCTCGGCCAGCTCGGCGGCGTTCGGCGCGGCCTGGGCCAGCTTGTACGCCGTACCCGCCAGCGTCGAGGTGATCTCCTCCAGGTAGACCGGGAGCACCCGCGCGGAGAGCCCGAGGGTGTCGCGCAGTTCGACGATGAGGTCCACCGCGTCCGGGGTCAGCGAGGTGCCGTCGCGGTGTCGGGTGATGCTGTCCGCGTCGATCTGCCAGTGCGCCAGGGCGAGCACCCGCGCCGCGAACCGGTAGGTGACGGTGCCGTCGTCGCTGGGGATCTCGTACCACTGCCGGTCGTCGGGGCCGGCCACGGCCTGCGGGGTGAGCAGCCGCTCGTGGGTGAACTCGGCGAGCGCCTTGCGGACCAGCAGCCGGTTGGCCCGCGCCCAGCGCTGCGGGGTGAGGTGCCCGACCGGGTCGCCGGAAATGTGGTGCGCGGTGGCGACGGGCGGATGGGTGGGGACGGCGGTGGTGGTCACGCCGGGGCTCCTTCGGTTCGGTCGGCGGCGGCGCGGTCGGCGGCGGCCTGGAACTGGGCTCGGGTGCAGACGCTGAGCAGCGCGTCCTTCTCCGGCTTGGCGATCGGGCCGACGACGGTGAAGCCGACGGCGGCGTTCAGCGCGTGCACGGCGGTGTTGCGCACGTCCGGTTCGACCACCACCCGCCGGGTCGTCGGGTCGTCGAAGAGCCACGCCATGACGGTGCCGATCACCGCCCGGGTGAAGCCGTGCACTGGCGCGTCGACCGGCGCGCAGAGGAAGTGCATGCCCACGTCACCGGGCTGGTGGTCGTAGAGGCCGACCAGCTCGACGTGGGCCGGGTCGTAGCGCTCCGCAAGGAAGGCGGGACTCCCCCGCCACAGACCGAGGTACGCGTCGTGGTGCCGGTGCCCGGCGATCCGCTGGTACTCCTCGGTGACCTGGGCCAGATCGGCGTCCTGCATCATCCAGAACGCCGCCTTCGGGTGGGTCACCCAGGTGTGCAGGAGCGCCGCGTCGGCGTCCGGATCGAGCGGCCGCAGCGCGAACTCACCGAGACTGTCGTCGGCCCGGGTGAAGACGGTGGTCACGACGACACCCCGAACTCCTGGAAGGTGATGCTCTTCTCGATCGGGTAGTGCTCCCGGCCGAGCAGCTCGCGGATGATCCAGGAGTTGCGGTAGGCGCCCATGCCCAGGTCCGGTGAGGTGATGCTGTGCGTGTGGGTGCCCGCGTTCTGCAGGAAGATGCCCCGCCCGCCGTGGTCGATGCTGTAGTTGCGGGCCACGTCGAAGCGGCCCTGCGCGTCCCAGCGGATCCGGTCCCGCACCGGCGCGAGGAACTCCGGCACCCGGTAGTGGTAGCCGGTGGCCAGCACCAGACCCTCGGTACGCAGGGCGAAGTCGCGTTCCTGCTCCACCTGACGCAACCCCAGCGTGTACTGCCCGTCCTGGTGCTCGGCGCTGACCAGCTCGGTGTTGGTGAGCAGGCGGGTGTTCACCGGCCCGTCGACGCTGTGCGCGTAGAGCAGGTCGAAGATGTCGTTGATCAGGTCGGCGTTGATCCCCTTGAACAGGCCCTTCTGCTCGGACTCCAGCCGGTAGCGGGTCGCCTCGGGCAGCGCGTGGAAGTAGTCCACGTAGTCCGGTGAGGTCATCTCCAGCGTCAACTTCGTGTATTCGAGCGGGAAGAACCGCGGCGAACGGGTCACCCAGTTGAGCTGGTAGCCGTACCGGTCGATGTCGCCGAGCAGGTCGTGGTAGATCTCGGCGGCGCTCTGCCCGCTGCCCACCACCGTGATGCTGCGCTTCGTGCGCAACGCCGAGCGGTGCTCCAGGTAGTGGGAGTTGTGCACGGCATCGCCCGGCAGGTCGGCCACGGCCGGGGGCAGGTGCGGCGGGGTGCCGGTGCCGAGCACCAGGTGCCGGGCCCGGTACTCGACGGTCTCGCCCGTGCCCGTGCTGGCCCGCACCACGTACCGCTCGTCGGCGGGGTCGTACTCCACGGTTGTCACGCTCTGACCGAAGCGCAGGTTCGGCAGTTTCGCCGCCGCCCACCGGCAGTACGCGTCGTACTCGCTGCGCAGCGGGTAGAAGCTCTCCCGGATGTAGAACGGGTAGAGCCGGCCGATCTCCTTGAGGTAGTTGAGGAAGGAGTACGGCGACGTCGGGTCGGCGAGGCTGACCAGGTCGGCGATGAACGGGGTCTGCAACCGGGCCGACTCCAGCAGCATGCCGGGGTGCCAGGCGAGGCTCGGTCGGGCCTCCAGGAACACGCCGTCGAGCTCGTCGATCGGCGCGGTGAGGCAGGCCAGGCCCAGGTTGTACGGGCCCAACCCGATGGCGATGAAGTCGTGGGTGGACATCGGGGTCTCCAGGCGCGGGTTCGAGGTCACCGGCGTCAGCCGACGTGGCAGGTCAGGCTGGCGTCGGCGTGGTCGTGCACGTACTGGCCGGCGTGGGTGGCGATCAGGTCGAGCACGTACCCGACGTCGTCGACTGTGGTTTCCGGGTTGAGCAGTGTGAACTTCAGGAAGTGCAGGCCGTCCACCCGGGTCCCAGCGACCACGGCGAGACCGGACGCCGCGATGGCCTCCCGGGCGTGCAGATTGGCGGCGTCGGCCAACTCGCGGCCGGGGCCGGTGGGCAGGTAGCGGAACACCACGGTGCTCAGCTCCGAGCGGGTCACCACCTCGAAGCGCGGGTCCTCGCTAACCAGTCGCCAGGCGTCGGCGGCCCGGTCGACGACCTCGTCGAAGAGCCCGCCGAGCGCGTCCGGGCCCATCACCCGCAGGGTGAGCCAGAGCTTCAGCGCGTCGAAACGGCGGGTGGTCTGCAAGCTCTTGTCGACCTGGTTGGGGATGCGCTGCTCCACCATCCGGGCCGGGTTGAGGTAGTCGGCGTGGTAGGTGACGTGCCGCAGCGTCCGCCGGTCGCGGACCAGCAGCGCGCTGGAGCTGACCGGCTGGAAGAACGACTTGTGGAAGTCAACGGTGACCGAGTCGGCCCGCTCGATGCCGTCGAGCAGCTGCCGGCGCGTCGGCGAGACGAGCAGACCGCAGCCGTACGCGGCGTCCACGTGCAGCCACACGCCGGCTGCCGCGCAGATCCCGGCCAGGTCGGTGAGCGGGTCGATCGAGCCGAAGTCGGTGGTACCGGCGGTGCCGACGACGGCCATCACCACCAGCCCGGCCTGGCGGCACCGGGCGATCTCCTCGCGGACGGCGGCCGGCCGGATCCGTCGCCGGGCGTCGGTGGGCACCGCGATCACCGCGTCCGGGGCGAGGCCGAGCAGTTTTGCCGACTTCTGCACGCTGAAGTGACCGGCGGCGGAGGTGAGCACGCGCAGTCGGGGCAGCAGGTCGGCGCGCGCTGCGGGGCCGATGGCGTCGGCGCACGCCTCCTCCCGGGCCAGCAGCAGAGCCTGGAGGTTGGACTGGCTGCCGCCGCTGGTGAAGATGCCGTCGGCGCGGGGACCGAGGCCGATCCGCTCGGCCGTCCAGTCGATCAGCCGGCGCTCGATGAGGGTGGCCCCGGCGCTCTGGTCCCAGGTGTCCAGCGAGGAGTTCACGGCGGTGAGCACCGCCTCACCGAGCAGTGCCGGGATGGCCACCGGGCAGTTGAGGTGGGCCAGGTAGCGGGGGTGGTGGAACCAGACGGCGTCGCGCAGGTAGACGTCCTCCAGCTCGTCGAGGGCGGCGCCGGCGTCGCCCAGCGGCCGGTCCAGGTCCACCTGGTCGACCAGGGGGGCCAGCTCGACCGGCGTGATTCCGGTGCCGGGACGGTCCACCGTGGCCACCCGCCGGGCGACCCGGTCGACGCCGTCGGCGATCGTCCGGCGGTACTGCTCGACCGAGCCACCGTGCAGCAGCTGGGCCCGCGCGGCGGTTGACGCCGGTGGCGGCGTGGTGGTCTCGACGGGGTACGTCGGCACGGTCACTGGTGGTCCTTCCACGTTCTGGACGAGGGCAGCCGGAACCCACCCCGGGCGCGGCGGTGCGCCCGGGGATGTGGTGTTCGTCAGCTGACCTTCTTCGCGTTCCGGATGGCGGTGGCGAGGTTCTCCAGCAGCGGTGCGGAGCCGGCGTACGAGAAGCGGGGCACCGCGTCCCACGGGCTCACCTGGTTGGCCTTGACCGCCGGCAGTTGCTGCCAGGTCGGCTTGGCCGTGAGGTCCTTGGCCTGCAGCGCGGTGCCGCGGTTGTCCAGCAGGATCAGGTCTGCCGGGAACTTGCCGGCGCTCTCCCAGCTCAGCGCCTCGAAGTAGTCGCCGGATTCGAGCTTGGTGGGGACCACGATGTCGACGCCCAACTCGGCGAAGTACATCAGGTCGGTGCTGACCTTCGGGTTGGAGACGTAGAAGAGGTCGGGGCTGCCGGAGCAGGCCATCACCTTGATCCCGGGGTTGGCCTTCACCGCCTGCCGGACCGCCTCGGCGGCGGCGTCGAAGCGGGCCTTTCCGTCGGTGACCTTCTTCGCGGACAGGTCCGCGCCGAGCGACTCGGCCAGCGCCGCGTACCGCTCGATGGGCTTGGTCATCGGCACCCGGGCGGTGGTGATCGCCACGCTGGGCGCCAGCGGGAGGATCTTGGCCTTGCTCTCGTCCGGCACGTACCAGAGCGCGTCCGGGTCGTACATGTGGGTGACCAGCAGTTCGGGGCGCAGCGCTGCGTACTTCTCCAGGCTGAACTCGCCCCACACGTTGCCGAGGATCTCGACGCCCTCGACATCAAGGTCGCCGGCCTGCGGCTCGGCCGTACCGTCGGCACGCTTGGTCTCACCGAAGACGCCCACGAGCTGCTTGTCGAGACCGAAATCGATCAGGGCCGCCGCCACCCCGGTGAAGGCCACCACACGGGCCGGACGGGCTGCGGCCTCCACCTTCGTGCCGCGGTCGTCGGTGAACGACCAAGGACCACTTCCGTTGCCGGCGGCGGGTTTCGCGGCGTCGTCAGTGCCACAGGCGGCGAGCAGGGTGGCCAGCGTGGCGGCGCCACCGGCGGCCAGCAGGCCACGGCGGGAGAGGCGGCGGGCGGACAGGGCATCGGGCATGGTGTTGTCTTTCGATCAAGGGTTGGCCGGGGTCGACCGGGGCAGCGGGGTTAGGTTAGCCTAACCTCGGTCATTGTCAACAGCGGTACGCCGTGTCGCCACCACCCCGGAGCCCACACTGGACGCCACACCCACCGTCACCCGACCGGCACCGCGCGTGCCAGCCAGGGCGACGGCCGCACCCCCGAGCCGGCGTGGCCGTCGGGCAGCCCGCGCCGCCGGCCTGGTCACCGCCGTGGCACTGCTCGCGGTGATCGTGGTGCTCAGCATCGCGGTCGGCGCGAAGGCCATGCCGCTCGCCGACGTCTGGTCCGGGTTGCTGCACCGCGACGCCACCGAGTACGCGGTGGTGCACCGGATGCGCCTGCCCCGCACCCTGCTCGGGCTGCTCGCCGGCACCGCCCTCGGTGTGGCGGGCGCTGTCATGCAGGCCCTCACCCGCAACCCACTCGCCGACCCCGGACTGCTCGGCATCAACGCTGGCGCGTCCGCGGCCGTCGCCACCGCCGCCGCGTTCCTGGGCGTCACCGCCGTCGGCGGGTACGTCTGGTTCGCGCTGCTCGGCGCGGCGGCGGTGACCGCGCTCGTCTACACCGTCGGCGGCGGACGCGGCGCGACCCCGGCCCGACTCGCGCTGGCCGGGGCGGCGCTCAACGCCACCCTCTACTCCTACGTGAGCGCGGTGATGCTGCTGGACACCGCGTCGCTGGAGCGGCTGCGTTTCTGGACTGTCGGCTCACTGGCCAGCGCGGACTCCGCGACAGTGACCCGGGTGCTGCCGTTCATCATCGTCGGGCTGCTGGTCGCGCTCGGTGCCGCCCGTCCGCTGAACGCGCTGGCGCTCGGCGACGACGCGGCGCGAGCCCTCGGCGCTCGACCCGCGCTGATCCGCGCCGCCGTGATCGTCGCCGTCACCCTGCTCTGCGGCGCGGCGACCGCCGCGTGCGGACCGATCGTCTTCGTCGGGCTTCTCGTGCCACACCTGGTCCGCGCCCTGACCGGCCCGGACCTGCGCTGGCTGCTGCCGTACTGCGCGGTGCTCGCACCCGCGTTGCTGCTCGGCGCCGACGTGCTCGGCCGGGTGCTGGGCCGCCCCGGAGAACTCCAGGTCGGCATGGTGACCGCCGTACTGGGCGGCCCGCTCTTCCTGTGGCTGGTCACCCGCCGAAGGGTGGCCCAACCGTGACTGTCATTCGTACTTCATGGGGGTTGTCGCTGCGGTTTCGGCCCCGCGCGTTGGGTGTCGGGGCCGGCGCGGCGGTGCTCGCGGCCGGGTTCGGTGTGGTGGCCCTGGGCAGTGGTGACTACCCGATGGGTCCGGCGGACGTGGTGCGCACGCTGACCGGCGGTGGCACTGTGGCGGAGCAGTTCATCGTGCTTGAGCTGCGCCTGCCCCGGCTGGTCACCGCCCTGTTGGTCGGTGCGGCGCTGGCTCTCGCCGGCACGGTGTTCCAGTCGCTGGTCCGCAACCCGTTGGGCAGCCCGGACATCCTGGGCTTCACCCAGGGCGCGTCGACCGGGGCGCTGGTGGTGGTCGTCCTCGGTGGCAGCAGCCTGGCGTTGGCCGGCGCGGCGGTCGTCGGTGGTCTCGGCACCGGCCTGGTGATCTACGCGCTCGCCTGGCGGCGCGGGGTGCACGGCTACCGACTCATCCTGGTGGGCATCGGCGTGTCCGCGATCCTGACCGGCGTCAACGGCTACCTGCTGACCCGGGCGCCCCTGATGGAAGCCGCCCGCGCGGTCCTCTGGCTCACCGGCAGCCTGGACGGGCGAGGCTGGGCCAGCGCCGGTCCGCTGCTCGCCGTCCTGGCCGTGTTGGCGCCGCTGGTGCTCGTCGGCTGCGCCCCGGCGCTGCGGATGATGGAGTTGGGCGACGACGCCGCCAGCGCCCTGGGCGTGCCGGTACGCCGACTGCGCCTGGTGCTGCTCGCCGCCGCCGTGCTGCTGGTCTCGTTCGCGGCGGCCGCCGCCGGGCCGGTGTCCTTCGTGGCGCTCGTCGCCCCGCACGTGGCGAAACGACTGACCCGGGCCCCGGGTCCGAACCTGCTGCCGTCGATGGCCGTCGGCGCGGCGCTGCTGGTCGGGGCCGACCTGGTGGCGCAACGCGCGTTCGCCGGGCACCAACTCCCGGTCGGCGTGGTGACCGGCGTGATCGGCGGCGGTTACCTGGTCTGGCTGCTGGCGATGGAACGTCGGGCGGGCCGGCTGTGAACACCAGTGACGCCCTTGAAGGAGCACCCATGCGACCCGGCGATTCCCGACTCGGGGGCACCTCGCTGACCCTCGCCTACGACCAGCGCACCATTGCCGAGAACCTGACCGTGGCAGTGCCCGACCGGTCCTTCACCGTCATCATCGGCCCGAACGCGTGCGGCAAGTCCACGCTGCTGCGCGCCCTGTCCCGGATGCTGCGCCCCAGCGCCGGCGCGGTACTGCTGGACGGACGGGACATTCACGACATGCCGGCCCGCAAGGTTGCCCGTACGCTCGGCCTGCTGCCGCAGTCGTCGATCGCACCGGACGGCATCAGCGTCGCCGAACTGGTCGCCCGGGGCCGCTACCCCCATCAGGGGCTGCTGCGGCAGTGGTCCCGCGAGGACGAGCGGGTGGTCGAGGAGTCGATGGCCGCGACCGGGGTCGACGACCTCGCCGACCGGGCCGTGGACGAGTTGTCCGGCGGGCAGCGGCAGAGGGTCTGGATCGCCATGGCGCTGGCCCAGCAGACACCCCTGCTGCTGCTCGACGAGCCGACCACGTACCTCGACATCGCCCACCAGATCGAGATCCTGGACCTCTGCGCCCGCTTGCACGAGGAGCAGGGCCGCACCCTTGTCGCGGTGCTGCACGACCTGAACCACGCGGCCCGCTACGCCACCCACCTGATCGCCATGCGCGACGGACGCGTGGTGGCCGCCGGGGAGCCGGCGTCGGTGGTCACCGCCGACCTGGTGGCGGAGGTGTTCGGGCTCCCCTGCCGGGTGATCGACGACCCGGAGACCGGCACCCCGCTGGTCGTCCCAGCGGCCCGACGCCGCGCCACCACGCTGGCCCCGGAGCCGGCATGAGGACGGGACGCTTCCGGGACCGCTGGGGAGTGCCGCACCTGCGGGCCGCCGACCCGCTCGCGCTGGCGGTGGCGCAGGGCCGGGTGACAGCGTACGACCGGGCCTGGCAAATCGAGGTGGAGCGGCACCGCGCCCGGGGCACCAGCGCGGCGTTCCTCGGGCCCGACGCGCTCGGCTGGGACCGGTTCGTCCGCCAGGTCCGGCTCGACGACACCGCACGCCGATGCCACGCCTCGCTGGACCCGGCGACCGCCGAGTGGGTGGGCGCCTACGTGGACGGCGTCAACGCCGCTCTCGACGCCGGGGCGGCCCGGTCACCGGAGTTCGCCGCCACCGAGCTGAGCCCGGGTCGGTGGGAGCCGTGGACGCCGCTCGCGGTCTGGCTGGGCCACCACATCCTGTTCGCCGGGTTCCCCGGCAAGCTCTGGCGCGAGCACGTGGCGCAGCGGCTCGGGCCGGACGCGATCGACCTGTTCGCCACCGACGGGCCGGCCGTGGCCGGCAGCAACGGGTGGCTGCTCGCCGCCGAGCGCACCGGCACCGGGGCCGCGCTGCTCGCCGGCGATCCGCACCGGTTCATCGAGGATCCCGGCGTCTACCAGCAGATCCGGCTGGCCTGCCCGGAGTACGACGTGGTCGGGTTGGCGGTGCCGGGCGTGCCGGGCATCGCGCACTTCGGGCACACCGGTCCGGTGGCCTGGGCGATCACCAACGCGATGGCCGACTACCAGGACGTGTACGCGGAGCGGCTGCGCCGCGACGGCCCCCGGGTCCAGGCGCTCGGCCCGGACGGCTGGTGCCCTGCGCACCGCCACGTCGAGATGATCGAGGTGGCCGGGGCGGACCCGGTCGAGGTCGAGGTGGTGGAGACCGACCGTGGTCCGGTGATCGCCGGTGGGCCGGACGATGAGAGTGCCGTCAGCCTGCGCTACCCGCCCCGGGTCCGGGGTGACCTCGGCTTCGCGACGCTGCCGGAGCTGCTGCGCGCCCGCACCGTGGCCGACGTGGACCACGCGCTGCGGCACTGGGTGGAGCCGGTCAACGTGGTGCAGGCCGCGGACACCGCCGGAGGGCTGTTGCACCGGGTGGCCGGGGCGGTGCCGGTACGGCACCCGGAAAACGGCCGGCGGGTGGTCCCCGGATGGGACGCCGCGTACGCCTGGCAGGGCTGGCACGCGCCGATGCCCCGTGCCGAGGTGCACGGTCGGGCGGTGATGGCCAACGAGCGCGGGCTGGCGGCGCCGCTCGGGGTGGAGTTCGCCCCACCGCACCGGGCGCGTCGCATCGCCGAGCTGCTCGACGCCCGTCCGGCCTGGACTGCCGACGAGATGGCAGCGGTGCACACCGACACGTACCTTGGCGCGGCCGGGCCGTTGCTGGCGGTCCTCGCGGAGTCGACGGGGCTCGGTCCGGCCGCGGCCGCGCTGCGGGAACGACTGCTGCGCTGGGATCGCCGGATGGCCGCCGACAGCACCGATGCGGCGGCCTACGCCATCCTGCGGGCGGCTGTCGTACGCCGGATCGCCGCCCACCCGGCGCTGGCTGCGTTGGCCGAGCTGCCCGCGTACCCCGAGGTGTTCGCGCCCTGGCTGGCGCTGACGCCGCGGGTCGGTCACGCGCTGGAGCACCTGCTCGGCGCGAGCCCGTTGCCCGGTGTGGACATCGCCGCGCTCGTGGGCGCGGCGGCCGAGGAGGTCGCCGACGCGGCGGCCGAGCCGGTGCTCTGGGGGGACCTGCACCGACTGGCGGCGTGGCGGGCCCTGCCTGGCCCGGACACCGGGCCCGGCCCCCGGCTCGACGGGGACCACGACTGCGTGTTGGCCACCTCCAGCGTGCCCGGGGTCACCCACTGGTGCTTCCGGGGGCCGGCGGCGCGCTTCGTCTGGGACCTGGCCCGCCGCTCGGACAGCCGCTGGGTGGTGCCCCTGGGCGCCTGCGGGGTGCCCGGCGACCCGCACCACGACGACCAGAGCGCCGCCTGGCTGGCCGGCGACCTGCTGCCGGTCAGCACGGACTGGGACCAGCTCGTCGAGGAACTCCACTGACGGCACCGGCCGCCGCTCGGGGTGATTCACGCACCCCGACCGGCGGCCGGTCACCACGCTGTCAGCGCAGGCCGAACGCCCGGCTGATGCTCTGGCTCACGGTGTTGCCGGCGCTGTCACGCGCCGTGGTGCGCAGGCTCACGAAGCCGACCTTCGCCGGTGCGGCCAGCGAGGTGCGCCAGCCGTCGCCGTGCCGGGTCAGCCGCTGCTTCTGCCAGGTCGCCCCGTCGTCGTAGGACACCTCGACGGTCACCGCACCGATCCTGTTGGTGACACCGGGCAGGTGGGAGGCGACAACGGTCAGCGGTGCACGTCGCGACGCCCTGCCGGCAGAGTCGATGGCCACCTGGTAGTCCAGCTGGATCATCGGCAGCACCTCGGCCGACTCCTCCCCGGTGACCGCCGAGTGGAAGCCCCACTCGGTGCGGGTCTGCCGGGAGTACGGGTTGGTCCACGCGGCCCTGTCGTTCTCCACCACGAGCCGGTACGGCAGTCGCTGCTGGGCCAGCCCGGGGACCTGGAGGTACTCGGCGTTCCCCCAGTCCAGCTCCTTGTCGCCCTGGTAGAGGGTGGTCCGGTTGACCATCTTGTAGTTCGCGTACGCCTCACCGATGTGGCCGCCCCCGTCGCCCCACCCGGGCGCGGGCAGGTAGACGGTGTCCAGGTAGCGGACCGGCACGTAGCTGCCGCCCATCCGGGGTCGCTGGATCGGCCCGAACCAGGTGACGGCGCTCGGCTTGCCGGCCGGGTACGTGGTCGTCGCCATCAGGTGCTGACCGGTCTCGCCGGCGATGAACGCGTCGTCGACCCACCGCTGGTCGGCGCTCACCCAGTCGGTGCGGCGGCCCTGCGCCGGTGCCGGCTCCTGGTTGCTCGACGCCCAGCCGCGCCAGATGTCGGTGCGGAACTCCAGCGCCTTGCCCTGCCGGTAGTTGCGGAACTCCACGTCGACCCGGGCCAACTGCCGCTTCGTGGGCCGGTAGGTGAGGTCGGCCGGCACGTTACCGGTCCAGTGGTGCGCCACGTCGTACAGGTAGGTGGTCTCCGGGTGCGACTCGACGGTGAGCCGCACCGCGCCCCGCTCCAGCGCTGCGATGAGCTGCCCACCCTCGTCGGCGCCGAGGGTCGCCACGGTCACCGGGGCCGGGCTCTCCGGGCTCCACGGCGCCTCGTCCCACGGCTGGAGCCGACCGATGCCGTCGTTCACCACGAGCAGCAGCTTCGCCCCGGCCGCGGCGGCGGCCTGCGCCTGGGTGGCGATGTCCACACTGTCACTGCGGCGAAACACCACGGCCCGGTCCCGGACCGGCCGCTTGGCCAGCCCCGTCGCCGACGCGTCGGCGACGTAGACCGCGTCCAGCTGACGCCGGCCGGCCGGCAGCGCCGGGGTCGCCCGCTTCACCAGCAGATCGTCGTACGAGCGACCGCCGGCCGAAATGGTAAGGGCCGGCTGCTCCAGCCGCCACCGGGCACCGAACTCGAACTCGCCGTCGGTCACCGGACGGCTCGTCGGCAACGCCCACATGCTGTCGTACGAGTCGTCGGGCAGCACCTGGCTCTCGGTGAGACCGTTCTTGGTGGACCGGTGGATGTCCATCCGCAGCGCGCTGGCGGTGGCCTCCTGCGGCACCCGGGCCTGCACCTGTCGGGCGGCGCGCGCGTCCAGGGTTACGGTGCGGTCACGGTCCAGGAACACGTCGGTGAAGCTGAGCATCGCCATGCCCTTGGAGTGCGGCCCGTGCACACCCCGCACGTCCGCGGAGATCCAACCGTTCCAGCTTCCCACCGGCAGCCGCAGCGTGGCGGTGCCGCTCTCGGGCAGGTCCACGGCCGTGAAGAGGGTGTCGGCGGTGAGGATGACCTTGCCGACGAGCGGCTTGCCGTCGCGGTCCTTGGCAACCAGCGTCAGGTTCTGCCGCTGACCCTCCTTGCCGGCGCCGATCAGGGTGCGCCCACGCACCGCACCGGTCTCGTCGGTGGCGACGATCATGCCGCTGACCTGCTTTTCCACCGGCAGCTTGTCGTACGCGGCGGTCACCGTCACGGTGGCGGTGCCGCCCGCGGGCACTGTCACCCGGTCGGCGGAGAGCGCGAACAGCCCGGCCGGCGCGGTGGCCGCGTCGAGGGCCAGGTTCAGGTCGACCGACGCGCTGCCGAGGTTGGTGTAGGTGACCGTACGGTCGACGGTCGCGCCCGGCTGCTGCGGCCACGCCTGGAAACCGGAGTAGGCGCTCGGGGTGGCGAAGACGGTGGCGTGCGCGGCGGCGACGGCGTCGACCCGGCCGGCACCCGCCTGGTACGGGGTGTAATCGGGGGTGGCCTTCACCGAGCTGACCAGCGCTTCCTTGATCCGCTGACCGGTCCAGTCCGGGTGCGCGGCGGCGACCAGCGCGGCCGTGCCGGCCACGTGCGGGGTGGCCATCGACGTGCCGCTCATCAGCGTGTAGTCGCCGGAGCCGCCCCGCACGAGGTGCGAGCGGGCCGCCAGGATGTCCACGCCGGGGGCGGTGATCTCGGGCTTGAGCCCGCCGTCGCCGGCGCGTGGCCCCTGGCTGGAGAAGTCGGCGAGGTGGTCGGTGTCGTCCACGGCGCCCACTGTGAGCGCGGAGTTGGCGGCACCCGGGCTGCCGATGCTGGCCGGGCCGCTGTTGCCGGCGGCGATCACGAAGAGGGCGCCGGTCTCGGCACTGAGCCGGTCGACCGCCTGGCTCATCGGGTCGCTGCCGTCGGTGGCCTCACCGCCCAGGCTCATGCTGACCACCCGGGCCTTCTGCTCACGGGCCGCCCACTCCATGCCGGCGATGATCCACGAGTCCTGTCCGCTGCCCTCGCTGTTGAGCACCTTGCCGATGTGCAACCGGGCACCCGGGGCGACGCCGCGCTCGGTGCCACCGGACGCGGCGCCGGTGCCGGCGATCGTCGAGGCGACGTGCGTGCCGTGGCCCTTGTAGTCGAGGATGTCGGGCTCGCTCGGCACGAAGCTGCTGGACTCGGCGATCTGACCGACGAGATCCGGGTGTTCGGCATCCGCACCCGAGTCGAGCACCGCGACGTCGACACCGGTCGCGGTGTTGCCCTCGGCCCACAGCTTTGGCGCGCCGATCTGCGCGGTGGACTCGGCCAGGTCCGCGTGCACCCGGCCGTCCAACCAGACCTTGGCGATGCCGTTCGCCAGGGTCGGGGCGTCACCCGTACGCCGGGTCGAACCGGCGGTCAACGCGGTCCAGAACCGGTCGGCGGTGGCGCGCTGGCGGGTCAGCGCCGCGCCCTGCACGCTGTCCAACTGGCGGACCAGCGTGGCGCCGTCGACTGTGGGGCGGGTGCGGTTGCGGGCCGCCGCGTCGGTCATCGTGACGATCAACGGAAGCGCGTCGGTGTGCGCGTCGTCGTAACCGTCGGCGATGAGGTCGGTGACGTTGAACAGTTGCCGGTCCAGCACGCCGCTCGTCACATAGGACAGCGCGGCGTCCGGGTAGACGTAGGTGTCGCCGTCGCGCACGGTGCGGTGGAAACTCGGGGTGCTGCCGTCCGGCCGGCGCACTGTCGACACCGTGCTGCCGTCCGCCGCGGTGGTGACGGTGACCGTGTCACCGGTGATCAGGGTGACGGTGGACGCGCGTCCGGCGGCGGCCGGGGGTATGCCCGCCGGGCGGTCGGGGTTGTTCGGCGGGGCGGCGGCCGCTCCCGCGCCGGGTGGGGTGAACCCGGCCGCCAGGGTGAGGGCGGCGCCGAGGGCGATCAGCCCGGATCGGCGGCGCCGGTGAGACAGAGCCACGATGACCTCTTTGTGTCGAGAAGTGGTACGCACCACAGCATCGACGCAGATCCCACCGGCACCGCGCCCCCAACCCCGACGCACCTACGCCATGGCACAACCCCGCCACCCCCGGGCTCCCCCGCCCTCCCCGCCCTCCCTGCCCCCGCGCACCCTGCCCCCGCCCACACGCCCCGACCCCCTCCCTTCTTCGTCGATCATGGAGTTGTGGTGCCAGACGTCAGATGAAACGCGGCTTTTGCACCCCACCACAACTCCTTGATCGACGAGGCGTGGTGGGCGGGTCGGGGTGGGGTGGGGTGGGGGTGGGGTGGGGTGGGGGTGGGGTGGGGTGGGGGTGGGGTGGGGTGGGGTGGGCGGGATTAGGAGGCGGGGCGGGTCAGTTTGGCCAGGGCGTCCAACTGGGTGGGGTCGGAGAGGGCGGAGCCGACGGCCACCACGCGTACGCCCGCTTGCAGGAACGCGCCGGCGTTGCTGGCGTCCAGGCCGCCGGTAGCGACGAAGCGCAACTGCGGCAGCGGGCCGGCGACGGCCTTGAACCAGGCCGGCCCGAGGGCGATCGCGGGGAACGCCTTGAGCCAGGTGAGGCCGTGCCGCAGTGCCTGCTGGGCCTCGGTCGGGGTGGCCACGCCGGGCAGGTGCGGCAGGCCACGTGCGGCCGCGGCGTCGGCGACCGCGAGGTCCAGGCCGGGCGCGACGGTGAACCGGGCGCCCGCGTCGGCCGCCGCGGCGACCTGTTCGACGTCGAGCACGGTGCCGGCACCGACGATCCGGTCGCGCTCGGCCCCCGCCTCGACGGCGGCCCGCAGCGCCGGCACCGCGTCGGCGGTGGCCACCGGAACCTCCACCACGTCGATGCCGAGGTCCCAGGCGCGCTCGGCGAGCCGAACGGTCTCGGCGACCGGCAGGCCGCGCAGGATCGCCATCACCCGGGCGCCGCCGAAGATGTGATCGAAGTCCGGTGTGGTCATGGTGCACTCCATCCGATGTCGCGGTGGGACTGTTGCTGCTGGTCGGGTCGCAACCCGGCGGCCCGGCTCAGGTCGTCGCCCCCGGCTGGGTCAGGTCGAGCGGCGACCAGGCGTCGGCGGGGGCGTCGACGAGTTTCTCGAACCAGGTCCACGGCGGTACGGGGGCGTTGTCGCCGCTGCTCGTCAACGCCTGGGCCGCGACGAGGTGGCCGAGGCGCAGCCGCCGCACCGGGTCGAGGTCGCGTAGCAGCCCGGCGAGGTAACCGGCGGCGAACGCGTCTCCGGCGCCGACCGGCTCCACCACTGTCACCCGGGGCGCGGACACGAAGACCGGTTCGGCGTCGCGGACCAGTGCGGTGGCGCCCACCGCGCCGTCCTTGACCACCACCGTCTGCGGATCGGGCAACAACTCGCGTACGGCGGTCGGGTCGGTGGTGCCCCAGAGGGTCTCCGCCTCGTCCTGCCCGACGAAGACGAGGTCGCAGCGGTTGGCGAGGTCGCGTAGCACCGGTGCGGCCTGCTCGGCGGACCACAGTCGGGCCCGGTGGTTGACGTCGAAGCTGACCAACGCCTGCGCCAGCGGCCGGTCGGTCACCGCGTGCTCGACAAGCGCCCGGCAGGACGCGGAGAGCGCCGGGGTGATTCCGGACAGGTGCAGCACCCGGGCACCGGCCAGCGCCGGGTCGGCCAGCGTGGCAGGGTCCATCCGGGCAGCCGCCGAACCGGCCCGGTAGTAGTGCACGGCGGTCCCCTGCGGACCGGGGTCCTTGACGTACAGGCCGGTGGGGGCGGTCGGGTCCACGCAGACCTGGTCGACGCGGACGCCGGCGGCGGCGACGTGCCGGACGACGGCCCGACCGAAAGGGTCGTCGCCGACCCGGCTCACCCAGGTCGTCACGTGTCCCAGGCGGGCCAGGTAACCGGCCACGTTGGACTCGGCCCCACCGACCGAGACGGCGACCCGCTCGGCGCGCTCCAGCGGCTCTCCCGGCGCGGGGCAGAGCACCACCATCGTCTCCCCCACGGCGACCACCTCGATCGATGGAAGGCCGGCCGGAACAGTCGGCTGGTCAGGTCGGGGGGCGGTCGGCATCGGGCACACGTCCTCGCGGCGGGGTGCTGGGCGTCGCCGAGCCTAGGTGTCCCGCGCGGGACGGGCAACCCGTCATACGTCACACCGGTCAGGGCAACGTCAACCCGTACGCGGCCAACACCTCCGCGATCGGCTGGTAGTAGGTGGTGCCGCCGGCAGTGCAGTTGCCGGTGCCGCCGGAGAGGATGCCGAGGATTTTGCCGGTGGAGGCCACGTAGAGCGGTCCGCCGCTGTCCCCCGGTTCGGCGCAGATGTTGGTGCGGATCAGGCCGTAGATCACGCCGGTGGCGTAGTTGACGGTCTGGTTGAGACCGGTGACGGTGCCGCAGCGCACGCCGGTGGTGCTGCCGCTGCGGCACACCGCCTGACCGATGTACGCGCTGCCGGGGCCATTGATGGTCACCAGGCCGGGGTAGGTGTAGACCGCGCTCGGGTGGGCGATCCGGCCGGTGTAGCGGATCAGCCCGTAGTCGTTGGTGGGGTAGCTGGTTGCGGTGCGGGTGCCGAGCACCGTGGTCTGGGCGCTGTCGGTGTACCAGGTGGCGGCGGTGGTGGTGCAGTGCCCGGCGGTGATCACGTAGTAGGTGCTGCCGCTGCGCGCGTTCGCGCCGAGCGAGCAGCGCGCGCCACCGCCGCCGTAGATGCCCTGCCCGCCGGCAATCAGCGGGCGCAGGGTTCCGGGTTCGCGGCGCAGCAGCACGCCGGCCCGGTCGGTCACCAACCGCAGCGCGGCCACCTCGCTGGGGGCCACTGTGTCGTCGACGGTGAGGGTCATCCGACCGGTGGCGGGGTCGAGACCCCAGGCGGTGCCCGCGGTGCGTACCCCGGTCAGCGTGGCCGTCGGATCGGCGGCGGGCGCGGCGGCCCGCTCGGGGACGGCGGCCTGCGCCGCGCCAGGAGCGACGAGCAGCAGGGCGGTCAGGACGAGGGCGACCAGCGGGGAGCGGCGCATCCGAACCTCCGAAGAGATCGAGACTATTGGATGCGGTCAAGCATCGCCCGGCCTCCGACGCCCTGGCAACCTCCGGCCGCCCGCTTCCTCGACCGGCGGGAATCGTCGATCCGGGGACGGGCCGCGCCGGCACCGCCGATAATCCTCGAAGACACGGCGGGAGGCCGGGCATGAGCACCGGAGGCACCGCGGCACTGGTACGCCGGCCGGACGGGTCGACCCGGGCCACGTTGCTGGAGTTGCTCTTCGACGTGGTCTTCGTGGCGGCCCTCGCGCTGACCTCGACGCTGTTGACCGAGAACCTTTCCTGGTCCGGCGGCGCGAAGGTGCTGCTGATGTTGACGGCCATCTGGTGGACCTGGTCGGTCACCTCCACCACCACCGAGTTCTACGACCCGCAGCAACGCCCCATCCAGGCCATCCTGATGATCGCCATGGTCGGCTCGGTGGGGATGGCGGCGTCCCTGCCGATGATCACCGACGGGCACGCGATGATCTTCGCGGTCGCGTACGTCGGTACGCACATCTCTCGCGGGATCATCCTGATCACGACGTTGCTCCGGCAGCGCCACCGGGCGGCCACGATCCGGGCCACCCGGTTCCTGTTCTGGTTCGTGGTGTCCGGCGTCTTCTGGATCACCGGCGGGGTGACCGGCGACGTGAACTGGCCGCTCTGGACCATCGCCATCGCGATCGACCTGCTCTCCGCGGCGGCCCGCTACCCGACACCCCGGCTGGGCCGGGTGCCGATCGACCAGTACGAGCGGACCACCGGGCACCTGGGCGAGCGGTACCAGCAGTTCGTGATCCTGGCCCTCGGCGACATCATCCTGGTGCCCACCATGCGGGTCAGCCGCACCGATCTCGACGGCGTCCGGGTCACCGCGTTGTTCTGCGCCTTCGGCCTCATGCTGCTGATGTGGCAGGTCTACGTCTTCCGGGCCGGCGAGTTGCTGGAAGCCGGGGCGAGGGCGGGCCGGCCGGCGCGGGTGGCCCCGTACACCCATCTGGTGATGCTGGCCGGCGTGGTCGGCACGGCGGCGGCGTTCGACCTGGTCGTCTCGCAGCCGACCGGGACGACACCGGCGCGGTGGCTCCTGCTGATCATCGGCGGTCCGATCCTGTTCGTGGTCGGCCGCGCGCTGTTCACCCTGCTGGTGTCGACGAAGGTGCCGTGGTGGCGGATGAGCTGCCTGATCGCGCCGCTGCTGGTGCTGCCCTGGGCCGGCCACTGGCCACCGGTGCTGGTCACCGTGGTCGTGGCGCTGGGGCTGACGGCTCACGTCCTGCTCCCCGGAGCGGCCCGGGAGACCACGCCGGGCCTACGGTTTCGACAATCCGGCGACTGACCCTGCTCACTCAGGCGACGTGTCGGGCGGCCCACTCGGCGAGGTCCCGGGCGCACGCGTCCACCGACTCCTGCCAGCTCCGGGCCGCGCCGTCGCCCGCCTCGTCGCTGACCTGCTTGACCAGCCGGCACGGCACGCCGGCCTGCGCCGCGGCCCACGCCACCGCGTACCCCTCCATGTCGACCAGGTCGGCGCGCTGCGCCAACCGGTCCCGCTCCGCGTCATCGGCCACGAAGGTGTCACCGGTCGCGAGCACCGCGCCCTCGGCGGCCAACGACAGCGGCGCCCCGTAGGTCTCGCCGGTGAGCGTGCGCAGCAGGTCGGTGTCCAGGTCGTGCTGGAGCACTGTGGCGACCTCGTGGATGCCGGCCAACCCGGGGCGCAACGCACCCGCCGTACCCAGGTTGAGCACCAGGGCGGGGCGCGGCCCGGCGGCCAGCACCGCGGCCACCGCGCTGGCGGCGTTCACCTTGCCCATGCCGGTGAGCAGGACCGGCAGCTCGGGCGGCAGGTAGCGGGCCTCCTCCCCCACGGCAAGAACCACCAGCGGACGATCGGCGCGGACCGTACCTCGAAGATTCACCGGAGCATCGTACGAGCCGACCGGTGGGCCGTCGACGTCAGTCGTCGGTGAAGCGGTACAGCACGAAGTCCTTCTCCGCGCCGCAGGCGATCACGCGGGTGTTCCACGAGCAGGAGGAGCTGCGCACGTCCTTCAGCTCACCCAACTCGTCGACCTCCCCGGACTCGGCCCATACCCCGGCCAGCACCCGGTTGTCCGCGACCACGCTGGGCGCCTTGGCGAAGACCAGCAGGTTGCCCGCGTCCAGGCGGACCGCCACCCCGCCCCGGTCCCGCAGCACCGGCTTGCCGGCGGCGTCGAAGACGGTGACGGTCGGCTCCGGCAGCTCCCGTTGGGCGAGCACCTGCTCACCCAACGGGACCAGACCGGTCACGCCCGGCGCCGGCCAGCGGATCATGCGCTCACCCTCGGTGACCGCCACCACCTCGGTGCGCGCGACGTCATTGTTCGGCACCTGCAACAGGCAGGCTCGCCGCTCACCGCAGGCCACCAGTTCCTTCGGGCGGTACTCGTCGTTGCCGGAGCGGTGCAGCACCACCGGCTCGGCGTCGGAGTTCAGGTCGTACGCGAGCAGCTGGTAACCACCCTCGTTGGCGGCCACGTACAGGCGGTCCTCGTGGGCGACCACCAGGTCGTCGAGGTCGGCGACGCTGCCCCACTGGCGCAGCACGGCGCCGGATGCCATGTCGAGCAGCCGCACCGACCGGTCCGCACCCACCTGGACGAGTCGCCGCCCCTTGCTCGTCCACGGGTTGCGGGGCGTGCCGTCGAGGAAGGCCGGCCCGCCCGCCGCCGCGTCGGTGCCGACCGGTCGGACCACGGTACGGCCACCGGCGTACTGGCCGCGGGGGTTGGGCTCGGTCCACTTCGCCGAGCCGTTGGTCAGGCGCAGACCGACCAGTTCGTCGGCGGTCCGGTCCACCAGCACCGCCGTGTCGTCGGCGAAGTAGACGTCGTCGTCACCACGCAGAACGCGCTGCCAGCGCTGCTCGCCGGTGCGGCCGTCGAGAACGGCCAGCGGTCGGGGGGTGCTGTCGCCCGGCGCGTCGGCGAGGACCGCGACCGCCCCGGGAACGGCAATGATCGCCTCCCAGTCGTTGGCCCGCACGTCGGTCTGCTCGCGCCACAACTCGCGGCCGTTGCCCGCGTCGACGGCCACCACCTCCAGCCGGTCGTCCGGCAGCGCAAACGCCAGGTAGGCCCGGTCGTCGAGCACCGCCGTCCACATGTCGAGCGGCCGTTCGGTGCCGGCTGACACTCGGGGCAGCTCGCGCAGCGAGGCGAACTCCAGATCCGGGTAGCGGTCCCAGGTCAGGTAGAGCGTCGCCGCGGTGGCCACCCCGGCCAGGGCCAGCACCGCGCCGAACACCACCCAGCGCGCCCGAGGCCAGCGGGTCGCGCCGGCCGGCGGGGTCGGGGTGGCGCCGGCCAGGCCCGACCCCGCCGGCGGGGTGGATCCCGGCCAGGGCTGCGACGGTACGACCGGCGCGGGGGCTCCGGCCGGGGCGGGCGGGCTGACGGGGCTCGGCATCGGCGGGCTGACGGGACGTGGCGCGGGCGGGCTCACCGGGGCCGGCGCGGGTGGCGCGAGCGGCGGTCCCGCGTACGCCGGGGCGGGGAGCGACTTGCGCAGCGGCAGGTCGGTCAGGGCACCCTCGGCCACCGGCAACTCGGGCTGGTCCAGCACCGTCGGCGCGATCCCCAGCTCGGCGTGGAGCATGCGGGCCACCAGCGGGATCCGTGACGACCCGCCCACGAGGAACAGCCCGTCGAGCTGATCGGGTCGCAGCCCGGCGGCGGCGATGACCTCCCGGGCCCGCTGCACCGCCCGGCGCAGCAGCGGCGTGGCCACCCGCTCGACGTCCGCCCGGGTCAGCTGGATCGTCTCGGCCACTCCCGGCACCGCGATCGGGGCCACAGAAGACCGGGACAGGGTTTCCTTCGCCCCACGTACCTCGTCTGTGAGCCGGACCTGGTCGCGGCGCTGCGCCGGATCCGCCGGTCGGGTGAGCCGGTCCCACTGCCCGGCGTGCCGCTCACCGACCAACTCGCCGACCCGCCGTACCAGCGCGGCGTCGAGGTCCAGACCGCCCAGGTCGGGCAGGCCACCGTCGGCGACCACGCTGAAGCCTGAGTCGCCCCAGGGGTCCGCGCCCTCGTTGCGCAGCACGGCGACGTCGAGCGTCCCGCCACCGAAGTCGAACACCGCGATCGCCCCGCCGACCGGCACCGGACGGTGCAGAACCTGCGTGTAGTACCGGGCGGCGGCCACCGGCTCCCGCAGCAGCCGGGTGCCGGGCGGCGTCGGACCGGCGAGGGTGTGCTCTGCCGCCTGCGGCCAGCCCGCCCGCAGCAGCGCGTCGGCGAGGACCTGCCGCCGCGTCGCGTCCCAGGCGGCCGGGCAGGTGACCACTGCTGGCGGCAGGAAACCCACAGCGTTCACCGCCGCCCGGCCGACCGCCGCCAGCACCGCGGCGAGCAGCTCGGCCGGCGGGTACGCGCGGTCGCCGAGCTGCACTGTCGGCTCGTCCACCCGACGCTTGGGGTTCGCCTCGAACCGGGCCGGGTCGGCCTGCGCCAACCGGCGGGCGTCCCAGCCGGTGTGCAGGGTGCCGTCCGGGTCGGCGTAGACGGCGGACGGACTGAGCGGTTGACCGTCCATCAGCAGCGGACGGGTCCGCCCATCCGGCCAGCGCAGCACCGCCACAGTGTTGGACGTGCCGAGGTCGATGCCGAGGGCGAAACCCTCGTGCTGGCCTGCCATTGCCCGATACCTCCGCCGCGACGAGGGGAACTCGACCCCGCATCGTACGCAGGCCCCGCCGCACCGCTGATCACTCGGTCCGGGGTGGTCGACGGCGTCCGGTCAGTGGGTGGAGTGGACGCCCACCACCTCGTCCTCGCTGGTCTCCCCAGTGAGCTGGAACCCGAGTTTCAGGTAGAACTGCTCCGGGCCGTCCGGCCCCGGCTTCCACGTCGTGTAGACGCGGTCGTGCCCACGTCGGCGGGCCTCGTCGCGGACGGCCTGTACCGCGAAGCGGCCGTACCCCCGGCCCTGGTGCTCGGCGGCGATGTTCAGCCGCCACAGCCCAGAGCGCCTGTCGTCCGACTGGGCCGGATCCCACACGACGTCGAAGAAGCCCATCAGGAAGCCGACGGTCTCGTCATCCTCGACGATCAGACGCGGCCACGCGATCTCGGGCCGCACGTACGCCTCGGCGAGGGACCAGGCGACCGGAGACGAGAACTTCTCCTGGTCGGGCCGCACGCTCACCCGGCACGCGGCCTCCACATTGTCCTGAGTGATCGTCTCCAGTCGCGGCACGCCGGTCAGCCTACCGAGCGGGGCTGAGCAGCAGGCCGTCGAGCAGACCGCGCAGACCGAACTGGAACCAGGTGTCCAGGTCGGTGTCGGGTCTGGTCTGCCCGGCCGCGGCCAGCCACTGTCGGTCCCGGGTACGGCCGGTCCGCTCCAGCCGGGTGCGGGTCGCCGACCACCAGGCGTGGTAGGTGGTGTCCCCGGGGTCACGCCGAATGAGCAGGGCCATGCCCTGGACGTAGCCGCTGAGCGCCAGGTAGGCGCGGAACGCCTCGGCCGGTGCATATCCGGCGCTGGTGAACGCCGCCACCACCCGGTCGACCATGGCGAGTACCGCCGGCCCGGTCGGCGGCCGGTCGGTGGCGAGGATGGCCAGCAGCCAGGGATGGCGGCGGTACATCGCCCACTCGTCCCCGGCCAACCGTTCGAGCCGTTGGCGCGGATCGCGCGGTAGTGGCGCGGTGCCGGGCGGGTGAGTGGCGGTGATCTGCTCGGCCATCGCGGCGAGGAGGTCGGCCCGGTTCCGGACGTGCCGGTACACGCCGTGGGCGGGCAGGCCGGCGCGTTGGGCGAGGACCCGCAGCGAGACGGCGTCCAGGCCGCCGGCGTCCGCCAGCTCGACCGCGAGGGCGACCAACCGGTGGCGCGGGTCGCCGCCCGTCGGCGCGGGCAGGTCCCGAATCCGACGCGGGCCGCTGGTGGGGCCGTGCTCGCGACGTCTCCGGTACGCGCGGGCCTGACAGCTCCGGGAGCAGTAGCGGCGCGGGCGCCCCCGGCCGGGGGCGACGGGCAGTTCGGCCTCGCACTCGACACACCGGTCACCGAGCACGCCGCCTCCCATCTCGCGCAACGCGCTACGAGGTTAGCTCGTCGGCGCGGCCCGCCGGGTCGATCATGAGGTTGGCGGGTGCTGCGGAGATCGGATCAGCCGCCAACCTCATGATCAACCGGCAGGGCGGGTGGTGGGTTGGTGGGGCAGCGGTCGGAGAGGGCGTAGCGGAGCAGCACCACGTCGCCGATCTGACGGGCCTCGGCCAGGCGGGCACGTCGACCCGGGTGCCAGGGAAAGCTGCCCTCCCCCACGAACCGGGGCGCCCGACCGTCACCGACGAAGAACGGGGCGACCACCAGGTGCAGTTCGTCGGCGAGACCGGCGGCGAGGAACTGGGCGTGCACCGTCCCACCGCCCTCCACCATCAACCGCTTCACGCCCCGCGCGGCCAGGTCGGTCAGCAGCCACCCCGGGTCGACAGGCTCACCCGCGTCGATCACGGTGGCCAGCCGGCCGACCCGCTCATCGGTCTTCTCCAGCGCGCCCGTGGCGCAGTAGACGAGCCGGGCCGAATCACCGGCGGTGAAGAAGCGGGCGGTCGGGTCGAGGTCACCCTGCGCGGTCAGGGTGACCTTGGTGGGTGAGGCGGGCCGACCGGCCGCCACCCGCTCGTCGCGGCGGCTTGGCGAGCGCACCAGCAGTCGAGGGTCGTCTCGTCGGACGGTGCCGGCGCCGACCAGAATGGCGTCGCAGCTGGCCCGAACCGCGTCGACGCGGTCCAGGTCCTCCTCGTTGGACAGCAGTAACCGCTGCTCGGAGGCATCATCGATGTACCCGTCGATGGAGGCGGCACAACTCAACAGCACGTACGGCCGCGTGGGCCCCGGCCGCCAACTCATCGGGAGACGGGCCGCTCAGGAGTACGACCCGCGAGCACATCCGCCGCCTCGGCCGCCTCGGCCGCCTCGACCTCCGCCGCCTTCGCGGCCTTGGCCGCCAGGTAGCCCGCGTTGGCCGGCGAGAGGAAGACGCTGGTGAGCACCCGTTCGGCGACGTCCACGCCCAACCGGGTCAACTGCTCGGCCTTGTCCGGGTTGCTACTGAGCAGTCGGACCCGCGGCACGCCCAACGTGGCAAGCATCTGCGCGGCGACGGTGTAGTCCCGCTCGTCCTCGCCCCGGCCCAGCGCGACGTTGGCCTGGTAGGTGTCCAACCCGGCGTCCTGCAACGCGTACGCGTCGAGCTTGGCGTACAGGCCGATGCCCCGGCCCTCCTGACGGAGGTAGAGCAGGAAACCGCCGGTCTCGGCGATCCGCTGCACCGCCTCGCGCAGTTGCGGCCCGCAGTCGCAGCGTTGGCTGCCGAACACGTCGCCGGTCAGGCACTCGCTGTGCGGGCGGACCAGTGGGGCTGCTCCCCCGGTGGCGAGCCGGTCCAGGGCGCCCGCCCAGTCGCCGAGGCCGAGGGCCAGGTGCTCCCGACCGTCCACAAGGCCTTTGAAGGTGAACACCCGGGCCGTCGTGGTGTAGCCGTCCGGGAACGCCAGCGGCACCGTGACCTGCGTGCGGATCGTGGCAACGGGCAATGCTTCGGGCATGGGACTCCTTTGTCCGGCGCCACCGTCCTCCGGCGACGCGTACCGTCTCACAACCGACTCAACATCCGCCGCCGGAGGCGGCTTCCCGGGCGGCGACCGGAATTCGACGTCGACGGGCCAGCAACACCGCAGCCCCGGGCAGACTGGCCACCAGGATCAGCGCGCCGTAGACGGTGGCGGTGGCGACGCCCTCGGCCGCGCTGAGGCCGGCCGCGCCGAACACCCATGCCGCCACCCCCTCTCGCGGCCCGAAACCGGCCACGTTCAAAGGTAGGCCCATCGCGAGCAGGGCGAGCAACGTCAACGGCAGCAGGCGGGACAGCGGGGCGTCCGATCCGGCGGTGCGCGCCGCCACCAGGAAGGTGGCCAGGTGACCGGCGACCATCACGGCCGAGGCGACCAGCACACCGAACCAGGTGCGCCGCGCCAGCAGCCCCGACCGTACGTCCGCCACGGCGGTGCGCAGTGCCGTCGCCCAGCGCGACCCGCCACCGTTCGGGAGGAGCCGGGCCAACAGCACGACGGCCAGCCCACCGGCGACGAGCAACGCGGCGGCGACCGGCAGGTACGCGCGGACCGGGGACGGAAAGGCGGCGAGCACCACCAAAGCAACCCCGACCAGGACCACCTGCCCGGCGGCACGTTCCCAGACCACCGCGCGGATGCCCCGGCTGACGTCACCGGCGTCGCGGCCGTGGCGTACCGCGCGGTGCACGTCGCCGAGCACCCCGCCGGGCAGTGTGGCGTTGAGGAAGACGGCCCGGTAGCAGTGCGCCACAGCGGTCGCCAGTGGCAGGCGTACGCCGAGACCGCCGGCGACCAGACTCCATCGCCACGCCGCGCAGACCGTGGTGAGCACCCCGATGACCAGCGCCGCAGCCAACGCTGGCGCGTCGATCAGTCGTACCCCGGCGAGGAACGGGCCGCTGCCCACCTGCCACAGCAGGACGGCGAGCAGACCCACCCCGCCGACCACTCGTGCCCAGGCCCAGAACATCGGCGCCGGCCTCCCCTTTGAAGATCGTCCACTTGCCCTAGTGCACGTACCCAGGGTGTGAACGGTTCATCCACCCACGAGGAGGTCAGTGTGTTCGACGAGCACCGTGAGCCGGCCGGCCGCGGCGTCGGCCAGCCGACGGCGGGCGTACGCCTGGGCGGGTCCGGCCAGGTCGGGGCGCTGCTCGCAGGCGGCCGCGAGCCATCCTCGGAACCATTCGGCGATCAGGTCGGCCTGCTCCGGGCCGAGACGCCACGGGCTGGGCCGTTCCCGCACGTCGACGCCGCGCCGGGCGAACGCGGCGGCGGTGGCGGCGACGGCATCGGGGCCGAGCAGCCGCCGGCCCTCGACGGTACGCCGCTGGTGGTCGTTGAAGGCGGCCTCGACCACCTCGTCCAGCGGGTCGGCCGGGGTGAACCGGACCTGCCCGGTCACCGAGATCGCGAACAGGGCTGGTCGGCCGACGCAGGCGGCCGCCACCCGCTCGACCTCCTCGGCGGTGAGCATGTCCAGCAGCGCGGAGGCGGTGACCAGGGAACCGTCGGCGAGGTCGGCGGCGGTCAGCCGGGTGAGGTCGCCGCAGCGGGTGTGGACGGTTACCGGGGCACCGTCGGCGGCGGTCACGCCGGTCATGCCCTCGGCGGCGCGGGCCAGCAGGTCGGCGTCCCGGTCATGCAGGATCCAGTGCTGCCGGCCGGACAACCGGGCGGCCAGCCAGCGGCTCATCGAGCCGGTGCCACTGCCCAGGTCGTGGATCACCGTGGGACCGTCACCGGTCAGCCGGGCCCGGACGGCATCCAGCAGGTCCTCGGCGCGCGCCGCCGCGTCGGCCGGTTCACGCAACCGCAGCCAGTCGGCGAACGGCAGGGTCTCCTCGGCGGTCATTCCGCCACCTCCTTCAGCACCTCGGCCAGCAGCGCGGTCGTCACCGGCCAGTCAGTCAGGGTGTCGCGCCGGGCGAGAGCGGCGCGCCGCAGCCGGGCGCGCAGCGCGTCGTCGCCCAGCCACCAGCTCAGCGCGCCGGCCAGCGCGGCCGGATCGTCCGCCGGGACCAGCAGCCCCGGCAGGTCGCCGTCGGGGGCACGGCCGAGTGCCTCCGGTAGGCCGCCCACCTGGGTGCCCAGCACCGGCAGGCCACGGGCCAGCGCCTCGGTGACGACCATGCCGTACGTCTCGCCCCGCGACGGCAGCACCAGCAGGTCGGCGTCGGCATACGCGGCGTCGAGCGCCGCCCCGGTCAGCGGGCCGGTCAGCCGGACCCGGTCGGCGAGGCCCGCGCCGACGAGCCGGTCGCGCAGCCGGTGCACCAGCTCGGGCTCCCGGGTCAGCGTGCCGGCGCAGACCAGCGTCCAGGGCGTCTCGGCCAGGACGCACAGGGCGTCGACCAGCACGTCGTGGCCCTTGTGGCGGGTGACCGCGGCCACGCAGAGCAGCCGGTCACCGGTGGCCGAGGGGGGCACCGGCGGCGCCGGCGTCACCCCCGGCGGCGCGACCCGAACGCGGTCGGCGGGCAGCGGATGGCGGAGCAGCAGGCGGCGACGGGTCCACTCGCTGGTGGCGACGACGGCCCGCGCGGTGGCCAGCGCTCGCGCCTCGGCCTCGTCGTCGAGCGGCATGTGCACGAGGACGACCAGGCGCAGCCGGCGGGCGTGCGGGGCGAGCAGGTCCGGCACGGCCGAGGCGATCAGGCCGTCGAGCAGCACCACGGCGTCGTCAGGCGCGGCGGCCAGCAGAGCCGCCAGCGCCGCCCGGTCGACCGGATCGGGGTGCGGCCACGCCCCGGGCACCGCGTGCTCACGCACCGCCCAGCCGCGCTCGCCGAGCCCCGCACAGATCCGCCGGTCGTAGGTGTTGCCCCCGCTGGGCGTGGCCGGGTCGTCGATGTCACCGGGCAGGACGACGTGGACCGTGCGGCGGCGCTGGCCGAGGTCCGGGGCGCCACCGGGCCCTCCGGGCCGGTCGAGCGGCTGCGCCCGGCCCGCGTCGGTCACAGCGACCGTTCGTAGCTGGCCCAGGCGATGTGCGACTCGTGCAGGGTGATCGTGATACCGGTCAGGTCGCGTGCCCCCGCGCCCAGCTCACCGGCGTGCACCCGATCGACCAGCCGGTCCGCGACGGTACGGGCCAGCACCTCCGTTGTGGTGTTCACCCCGGCGAAGGCCGCCTCGTCGTCGAGGTTGCGGTAGGTCAGCTCGGCCAGCACGGCCCGCAGCTGCTCGGTGGCCAGGCCGATGTCCACCACGATGCCGTCGGCGTCCAGGTCCGGCCGGCGGAATGTCGCGTCCACCACGAACGTCGCGCCGTGCAGGCGTTGGGCCGGTCCGAACACCTCGCCTCGGAAACTGTGGGCAATCATCATGTGATCCCGAACGGTCACGCTGAACACGGTCACTCTCCGTCTTCGTAGGTGATGAGGTGGCAGAGCGCGGGCAGGTCGCCCGAGGTCAGTCTGGCGAGCACGTCGGGCAGCTCCGCGAAGCGCGACGCGCCGGTGATCAACGCGTCGAAGGCCGGGTCGTCGAGCAGGTCCAGGGCGAGCGCCAGCCGGTCGGCGTAACTGCGCCGTCCTCGTCGGGCGGGTGCCACCATGCCGACCTGACTGCTGCGCACGCTGAGTCGACCGGAGTGGAACGAGCCGCCCAGTGACACCTGCACCGGGCGGTCGCCGTACCAGCTCAACTCGATGACGGTGCCCTCCGGCGCGAGCAGGTCCAGCGACTGTTGCAGGCCGGCGGCGGTGGCGCTGGCGTGCACGACCAGGTCCCGGTCACCGCGGGCGTCGGACGGGTTGGCGAAGTCGACGCCGAGCGCCCCGGCCACGCCGGCCCGGCGCGCGTCGGTGTCGACCAACTCGACCTGCACGCCGGGGAACCGGGCCAGCAGCGCCGCGACGCAGCAGCCCACCATGCCCGCGCCGATCACGGTGACCCGGTCGCCGACCAACGGCGCCGCGTCCCACAGCGCATTGACAGCGGTCTCCACAGTGCCGGCGAGCACCGCTCGGGCGGCCGGCACCCCCTCCGGCACCGGCACCACGGCACTCACCGGCACGACGTACGCGCTCTGGTGCGGGTGCAGGCAGAACACCGTCCGCCCGAGCAGTTCCGGCGGGCCCTGCTCGACCACGCCGACGCTGAGGTAGCCGTACTTCACCGGGCCGGGGAACTCGCCCTCCTGAAACGGCGCGCGCATCGAGGCGTACTGGTCGGCGGGCACCCGGCCGGCGAATACCAGCGTCTCGGTGCCCCGGCTGACCCCGGAGTAGCGGGCCCTAACCAGCACCTCGTCGGGGCCCGGGGCGGTCAGCGACACCGGCTGGATCTCGGCCACGCCGGGTTCGCGCACCCAGCAGGCGTACGCCTCGCGGATCACCGTCGCGCACCTCAGCTCTGCTCCGGGGCCGAATCGATCGGCCGTGTCGGGGTCCCCGGTCGGGGGTTGTCGATCATAAACACGGAACTTCGGTACGCACAGTTCGAAGCTCGCCCACCGCATCTGCCATTCGGACAAAAGCGGCATAGCGGTGTTTTTGTCCCTATAAGCTCCCCTGGCACATTCGAACCAACGGGGGCGTGATGAGGATTTCGTGGTGGGGTAGCCGCAGGTCACGGGCGGCGGCGCTGACAGCTGTCGCGGGTGTGTTGGCGCTCAACAGTCTGCTGGTGCCGGCCGGCCCCGACCGGATCAACCCGGTGCTGGCCGCCGTCGACGAGGCAATCGGGCCGGTCGACCCGGTCGCCGAGGCGCTGAGCTTCGGTGTGATGACCGAGGGCAACGCCACTGTGAACAACGACGAGAACGAGGGAACCCTCGCCGTCGGCGGTGACCTCACCTTCGGCAACTACCAGCTCGCCGGGGCGACAGCCGGATCGTTCGTGGTGCCCGGCGACGCCAACCCCAGCGCCCTGGTCGTGGGTGGACGGGTCAACTTCGCCGGCAGCGTCGGCGGCAGCCGTCTGCAGGTGCTCTCCAACGGCTACGCCAAGGTCGGCAACCTGACCGGCACCGTCGTCCGAAACACCGACAACAACGGCGCCCAGGTCAACACCCGGATCCTGCCGACGAACGACTACGACGCCTCGCCCCGGGTGGAGCTGGTCACCCGGCAGCCGGTCCCCAGCGTCGGGCCGACCTCGCCGATCAACTTCGCCGGCGCGTTCACCGCCTTCCGGAGCACCACGGCCGGCCTCGCCACCTGCGACAACACGGTCGTGCTGCGGACGCCGAACGGTGACGTGCTGCCCCGACCGATCCCGCCGGGCAGCAACGCCGTCGTCACGTTGACCCCGGGCGTGACGAACGTGCTCAACCTGAGCGCCGCCGACCTGGCCAACATCCAGATCCTGACCTTCGCGAGCCAGCCGACCGCCGCCACGCCACTGCTGGTCAACGTGGACACCAGCGGCGTCGGCAACACCTTCGCCTGGACCGCCCCGAACTTCGCCGGGATTGGCGGGCCGCAGGCGCGCTACGTCCTGTTCAACTTCCCGACCGCCACCGCGCTCACCCTCACCCCGAACGCCGCCACCGTCGAAGGCACCATCTACGCCCCCAACGCCAGCCTCACCGACCTCTCCTCCAGCAACACCGAGGGCAGCGTCATCACCCGTACGCTGGACCACCGCGGCGGCGAGATCCACTACTTCCCGTTCAGCACCACGCTCGCCTGCGAGGGCGCCACCCCGGCCGACATCGCCCTGATCAAGTCGTCGACCACCACGCTGATCACCAGCGTCGGCCAGCAGGTGCCGTACTCCTTCCACGTGGTCAACACCGGCGGCGTCCCGCTGACCACCATCTCCGTCACCGACGTGCAGACACCACCGTCGTCGAACACCAACCTCGGCCCGATCACCTGCGCCGCCACCACACTGGCGCCCGGAGCGCAGACCGCCTGCACAGCCACCTACACCGTCACCCAGGCCGACCTGGACAACGGCGGGGTCACCAACGTCGCCACCGCACAGGGCAGCCCACCCACCGGTCCGCCGGTCGTCTCCGACCCGAACTCCCTGACCATCCCGGCGCAGGCGCTCACCGCCGCCGTCACAGTGGTCAAGTCGTCCACCACCACGTCGATCACCACGGTCGGGCAGCAGGTGCAGTACCGGTTCCTGGTCGCCAACACCGGCGGACTGACCCTTACCAACGTCGCCGTCACCGACGTGCAGACCCCGCCGTCGTCGAACGCCAACCTCGGCCCCATCACCTGCCCGGTCACCACCCTCGCCCCCGGCACGAGCACCACCTGCACCGCCACCTACACCGTCACCCAGGCCGACCTCGACAACGACGGGGTAACCAACGTCGCCACCGCGCGGGGCACCCCGCCCGGTGGCGGTACGCCGGTCACGTCGCCGCCCTCGACGCTGACCATCCCCGAGGCCGGCCTGCTCGCGTCGATCGCCATCATGAAGACCTCGACCACCACGTCAATCACTGCTGTCGGCCAACAGGTGCCGTACCAGTTCCACGTGCTGAACACCGGCGGGTTCACCCTCACCGGCGTCAACGTGACCGACGTGCAGACCCCGCCGTCGTCGAACGCCAACCTCGGCCCCATCACCTGCGCCGCCACCACTCTCGCTCCCGGCGCGCAGACCCTGTGCACAGCCACCTACATCGTCACCCAGGCCGACCTGGACAACGACGGCGTCACCAACGTCGCCACCGCGCACGGCACACCGCCCAGTGGCGCCCCTGTCGACTCGACGCCAGCGACGCTGACCATTCCGGAAAGCGGTCTGGTCGCCTCCATCGCGATCCTGAAGTCGTCCACCACCACGTCGATCACCGCTGTCGGGCAGCAGGTCCCGTACCGGTTCGACGTGGTCAACACCGGCGGGTTCACCCTCACCGGCGTGACCGTGACAGATGTGCAGACCCCGCCGTCGTCGAACGCCAACCTCGGCCCCATCACCTGCGCCGCCACCACCCTCGCGCCCGGCGCCACCACCACCTGCACCGCCTCCTACACCGTCACCCAGGCCGACCTGGACTTCGGCTCGGTCCGGGACAGCGCGACAGCGCAGGGAACACCGCCCGGCGGTCGGCCGCCCGTGCAGTCGCCGCCCGCGACGCTGACGATTCCGAGCGACGTGGTCGTCCCCGGCATCTCACTGGTGAAGTCGTCCACCACCACGCAGATCAGCAGCGTCGGCCAGCAGGTGCCCTACCGGTTCCTGGTCGCCAACACCGGCGGCGTGACGCTCAACGGCGTGAACGTGACAGACGTGCAGACCCCGCCGTCGTCGAACGCCAACCTCGGCCCGATCACCTGCGCCGCCACCACCCTGGCACCGGGCGCGAACACCACCTGCACCGCCACCTACACCGTCACCCAGGCCGACCTCGACAACGACGAGGTCACCAACGTCGCCACCGCACACGGCACACCGGCCGGCGGTGACAACCCGATCGACTCGGCACCCTCGACGCTGACCATCCCGGCGGCAGACGTGATCCAGTCGATCTCGCTGCTGAAGTCGTCCACCACCGTCTCGATCACCACGGTCGGGCAGCAGGTGCCCTACCGGTTCCTGGTGGCCAACACCGGCACCGTGACGCTGTCCGACGTGAACGTGACAGACGTGCAGACCCCGCCGTCGTCGAACGCCGACCTGGGGCCGATCACCTGCGCCGCCACCACCCTCGCTCCCGGCGCCAACACCACCTGCACCGCCACCTACACCGTCACCCAGGCCGACCTCGACAACAACGGGGTCACCGACGTCGCCACCGCACACGGCACACCGCCCGGCAGTGAGACGCCCATCGACTCCGCGCCGGCGACACTGACCATCCCGGACGCGGGGATCGTCGCCAGCATCCAGGTGGTGAAGACCTCCACCACCGTGTTGATCAATACCGCGGGGCAGCAGGTTCCGTACCGGTTCCACGTGGTCAACAACGGTGGGCTGACGCTGACCAACGTCAACGTGACCGACGTGCAGACCCCGCCGTCGTCGAACGCCAACCTCGGCCCGATCACCTGCGCCGCCACCACCCTCGCCCCTGGGGCGAGCACCACCTGCACCGCCACCTACACGGTCACCCAGGCCGACCTCGACAACGACGGCGTCACGAACGTCGCCTCCGCGCACGGCACACCGCCGGGCGGGGGTACGCCTGTCGACTCGCCGCCGTCGTCACTGACCATCCCGCAGTCCGGGCTCGTCGCCAACATCGAGGTGATCAAGTCGACCACCACGGTGGCGATCACCGCGCCGGGTCAGCAGGTGCCGTACACCTTCCTGGTCGTCAACACGGGCGGCTTCACCCTCACCAACGTCACAGTCAACGACACTGTGCTGCCGCCGTCCGAGCGCGGTGTCCTCGGGCCGATCACCTGTGGTCCAGAGAACATTCCGAACGGCGCGGTGACGTTGTCGCCGGGCGCCTCCATCCAGTGCCGGACGACCTACACGGTGACCGCGGAGGACTTCACCGGCTCGTCGCTGCGCAACGCCGCCACTGCCACCGGTACGCCGCCGTTCGGGCCGCCGCCGGTCTCCCCGCCATCGCCGGTGGACATCCCGATCCCCCACCCGGCGATCGCCATCACCAAGTCGGTGACGCCCACTGTGGTGTCCGCGGCCGGTGACGTGGTCACGTACCGGTTCGTGGTGAGCAACACCGGCACCACGTCGCTCAGCGCGGTGACGGTCGACGAGACGGACTTCTCCGGCACCGGGACGCCCGGGGCCATCACCTGCGGCACGCCGCCGGTCGCCAACGGCACGGTCACCCTGGCCGCCGGGGAAAGCACCACCTGCACGTCGACCTACGCGGTCACCGCCGCGGACATCGAGACCGGCCGAATCACCAACACCGCGGTCGCGGCTGGCACGCCCCCGACCATTCCCGGTCAGGACCCACCCGCACCGGTACGCTCCGCGCCGGCCTCGGCCGAGGTCACGGCCACCCGGGGCGCGGCGATCACTGTGGTGAAGTCGAGCAGCACCGACAAGATCGTCCGGCCGCGGCAGCACGTGCCGTTCCAGTTCGTGGTCACCAACACCGGTCAGGTGCCGCTGACCGGCGTGACGATCACCGACGCCCTGACCGCACCGGCCTCGGCGGCCAACCTCGGCCCGATCACCTGCGGTCCGGAACGGGCGCCGAACGGCGCCGTCACCCTTGCCGCTGGTGCGGCGGTGACCTGCACGGCGACGTACACGGTCAGCAAGGCTGACTACCACCACGGGTCGCTGCGCAACACCGCGACGGCGACCGGCACTCCGCCGGACGGACCGGCGCCGATCTCACCAGAGTCCACGATCACCATTCCGGTGAAGGGCAAGCTCCCGGTTACCGGAACGTCGTTCCCGGCCGGGCTCTGGATGGGTGCCGGGGTGCTGGCGGTGCTCCTCGGCGCGGCGCTGCTGCTGGTCGTCCGGCAGCGCAGACTCCGCGCCTGACGCGGACCTGATCGCGGGGGTCGGACCGGAGGGGAACCGGTCCGGCCCTCGCGGCACGTCGCCACCACCGCACGGCAGGGGGCTCGCTCCAACGCGCGATCAACGAACTGGCCCGACGCCTTCTCGGGTGCACAGGCTTATCAGGTCACGAGCCTGACCGGCACAAGCCGTGGTGCTGACTGTTGTCAACAGTTGATCCAGCGCACCGGGCGTAGTCGGGAGCCGTTGATGGAGCCAACGACGACGCCGTTGTCGGCGATCCCCCAGCCGATGGGGATTTGGACACCCGGGATGGCACCGCCCAGGGCGACGAGCCGGTCGCCGTGGTCGACGACTCGGTCGCCGAGCACCGAGCCCCGACTGTTGACGTCCTGCGTCGATACCAGTGCCGGGTTCACGGCGGACGCCACGCCAGTACGCAGGTCCCAGCGCACCAGGGCGCTGTCCCCGTCCTCACTGCCCGTGCCGATGCTACCGACTGCCCAGGTCCCCCGGGCCGCGACGATCCCCGACCACCGGGCCCCAGGGGCGGTGAGCCGGTCGGTCCTTGCGTCGGGATGGCGTACCCAGCCGAAGCCGCCGGCGGTGCCGATGATGGTGCCGTCGTCGAGGATCTCCCTCGCGCTGGCGTTGGACGGGGCGTCGATCACCTCGACGGTGCCCGGCCGGTCGGCGGGCCAGAGCAGCGGCAGGGTCGTCTCGGTCTGCTCGACGGCACCCAGGCCAACGATGTCGCCGCGTGAGTTGATTCCCAGCGCCAAGGTGTTGGAGACCGTCGGCAGGACGGGTAACCACTCCAGGCGCCCGTTGCGGTAGCGCCACGGGCGGTAGACGTTGTCGACGAAGGCACTGCCGACGGCAACGCCGTACCGATTGATGTTCTCGACCTGATGCAGGGCTCCTATGGTGACGACGGTGAGGCGGGGTTCGTCCCCCACGCCGGGCCCAGGTCGGCGCGGCGGCCCGGCCCAGAGCAGCAGGAGCGGCTGCGTATCGTCGTCATCGATTCGGTAGCCGATGCCGGCGATGAACCGACCAGTTGGGTCGACCGTCAGAGCTCGACCAGTCATGTCCGCTGGTAAGGGCAGTTTTCGTAGCGCGCAGACCGGGACGGGCCAGCGCTTCGGCTCGGCAGTGGCAACGCCGGGCAGGCCCAGCGTTGCGGTGAGGGCGCCAGCGGTCAGACTGACGAGAAAGCCGTTCCGAACAGTCCGGGTCATCTCTACTCCCAGTGACGTGTTGTGGTGGCGCACTCACCGAATCACGTCGATGTCAACGTCGGAAGTGCTGCCTACGGCTAGGCGACGCTGATTTCCGACACCGCACAGCCGCGACGTCGCGGAGGCCGAGGCAGGGGGTCACATGTCGGCTTCGAGAGCGCAGGTGTTGCCGTCCGGGTCCTGGAACCACGCGATACGTCCACCCCCGGCCCGCGCGGTGATCCCCTTGGCGTCGTGCTCGAACTGCTCGTAGCGAACGAACTCGACGCCGGACGAGGAGAGCTCCTCGACGATCTGGTCGATGTCGTCGACGTACCACGTCGCCAGCGTCGCCGAGGTCTTCCCGGCAGTGACCGACTGGTACACGTTCAACGCCGGCCCGCCACCGGAGCCATAGACGCGGCTGCCGTCGACGATGGTGGCGCTGGGGCCGGACCGCAACGCCCGCAGGCCCAGCGCGCCCTCGTAGAAGGCCACGGCCCGCTGAATGTCGGACACGGCGACCGAGGTTCTGAGGTGGTACGCGCTCAAGGGCATGAACCACTCTGGCAGGTACCCTCCGAATCTTGGCGCCGAACCGACGACCTGTTCCGGTGCCCGTCGATCACGGCTGCGTGTATCACCGAGCCGGCGGCATGGCAACCGCGACCCGGCGATGCGGGCTCAGGCCACTAAGCGCTAAGGACTCGGCTGAAGAACGCCAGAGTGTCGCGGATCAGCGGCTCCAGCGGCACCCCGGCGAAGCAGTGGTCGGCGCCCCGCACCACCGACAACTCGACCTCTGCTCCCACCTCGGTCAACGCTGCGGCAAGTTCTCTGCTCTGCCCCACCGGCACGACCAGGTCCTGGTCGCCGTGGATCAGCAGCATCGACGGGGCCTGATCGGAGACGTAGGTGATCGGACTCGCGGCCCGGCCCAGATGCGGGTTGTCTGGCAACGGGGCACCGATCAGAAGTGACTCGGGTGAGTCGGCCGCGTCGTGGTCGATAGTCCCGGACGGGTGTGCCTGTGACTGCATGGTCAACAGGTTCGACGGCGCGTACCAGCAGACCGCTGCCAGAACGCGGCTGTCGTCCTGGTCGTCCCCCGTCAGCGCGACCATCGAGGCCAGATGACCACCGGCCGACTCGCCCCACACGCCGATCCGCTCGCCGTCCACGCCGACCTTGTCGCCGTGTCGGCGCAGCCAACGCACCGCCGCCTTGACGTCGTCGAGCTGGGCGGGAAAGTGCGCCTCGCCGCTGAGCCGGTACTGCACGGAGGCGACAGCGAATCCGGCCCGGATGGCGGCGGTGAACGGATCCACAGTCATCAGCCAGTCCGGCGGCTGCTTGGGCGAGCCGAACAGCCACGCCCCGCCGTGGATCCACACCAGGACCGGGGCCGGTCGGGGTGCCGTCACCGGCACGACGAGGTCCAACGTCAGCGGGCGGAAGCCCGGGACTTCGTGCACGACGATGTCGCGGTGCTCAATCCGGTCGTTCCGGCGCGGGGGTTCCGACTCGGTCATCGCGCCATGGTCGCACCGACGGCCAGAGCGTGCCGACCAGCCGACCAGCCCCGGACCGGAACCACCAGCGTCGGTACGCTCCGCGCCGGCCTCCCCGAGGTCACGGCGACCCCGACGGACAGACAGCCCATTGATACCGTGGGTTACGAGGGGTGTCTGTTGCGTTCGGGGCCAGGACCGGGCCGAGATGAGAAGGATGGAGCAGCACATGATCGTTCCGCAGGGGTTCCGCGCGGTGGTCGCGAACGCCGGGCTCAAGGACGACGAGGACGACTTCACCGCCCTGGTCTCCGAGGTGCCTGCGGTCAGCGCGGCGGTGTTCACCCGCTCCCGGTTCGCCGGCCCCAGCGTCGTGCTCAGCCGTTCGGCGGCGACGACGTCGTCTGCCCGCGGCGTCGTGGTGCTCTCCCGCAACGCGAACGTGGCCACCGGCAAGGAAGGGCTGGAGAACGCCCGAGAGGTGCGGTCCACAGTGGCTCGCGCCGCCGGTCTGGACGACGACGAGCTGCTCATCGCGTCAACCGGGGTGATCGGGAAGCAGTATCCGATGCCGAGGGTCCGACAGCGCCTGGCCGAGCTTCGGTGGCCCTTTCCGCCTGCCGATTTCGACCGGGTCGCGCGGGCGATCATGACCACCGACACCACGCCCAAGGTGGTGCGGGCCAGTTGCGGAGCGGCGAGCATCGTCGGCGTCGCGAAGGGCGTCGGCATGATCGAGCCGAACATGGCGACCCTGTTGACGTTCTTCTGCACGGACGCCCGCATCGAGCCGGCCGACCTGGACCGGGTGTTCCGGGCGGTCATCGCTCGCACCTTCAACGCGGTCAGCATCGACACCGACACCTCCACCAGCGACACCGCGGCCATCTTCGCCAACGGCCTGGCCGGGCCGGTCGCTCTGGACGAGTTCGAGCAGGCGTTGTATTCCGTCGCACTGGACCTGGTGCGGATGGTCGCCCGCGACGGTGAGGGTGCCAGCAAGCTCATCGAGGTCCGGGTCAGCGGTGCCCGGGACGGCGAGCAGGCCAAGCGGGTGGGCAAGGCCATCGTCAACTCGCCCCTGGTCAAGACGGCCGTGCACGGCGCGGACCCGAACTGGGGTCGGGTAGCCATGGCCATCGGCAAGTGCGAGGACGACGAGGACATCGACCAGCAACGGGTACGGATCGGTTTCGGCGGTATCGAGGTCTATCCGGCGCAGGCCACTGAGGAGACCCTGGTTCGGCTGCGGCGCCACCTCGAAGGTGACGACGTCGTGATCGAGGTCGATCTGGGGATCGGCGCCGGCGCTTTCACCGTGTACGGGTGCGACCTCACTGACGGATACATCCGGATCAACGCTGACTACACCACCTGAGCGACGATGCATCCGGGCGGTACCCGACGAGGTACCGCCCGGACGGTCGTGGCCTAACCGCGCGGGTCAGCGGGATGCCAGCAGGAACACCCCGACCAGCGCCAGGACGACACCTGCCCACTGCACCCGGGTGGCGCGTTCGCGCAACACGACCCGCGCGAGCAGGAGCGTGCTGACCGGGTAGAGCGATGCCAGCAGGCCCACCACGGACAGGTAGCCCTCACGGACCGCCAGCAGATACAGCACGCTCGACAGCATGTCCAGGCCACCGGAGAGCAGGGCCAGCAGCACCGTGTTGCGGGGAGCTCTGATCGGCCAACGACCGATCGGCCAGGCGAGCACGAGCAGTGTCAACGAGGCGCATCTGGCGGCCACCAGTGGCCACAGCCCCGACCCGTCCCCGGTACGGGACAGCAGCACGAAGAACAGGCCGAAGCCGGCACCGGCGGCCAACGCACCGGCCACGGTCCGCAGGTGCGATTGTCGACCCGGCCGGTCGCCGCCCGACGTGACCGAGACGCAGGGGATGGCGATCAGTCCGCAGGCCAGTCCGGCCGCCCCGATCACCGACACGGTGTCCCCGCCGGCCAGGCCGACGAGGACGGGCAGGATCGCGGCCATGGCGGCGGTGGTCGGAGCGACCACGCTCATCACTCCGTGGGCGAGGGCGTGATAGAGCAGCATGGCGCCGACGCTGCCGGCCAACCCGGCCAGTGCCCCCCAGCCGGCGTCGGCGGCCCGGAGGTTTCCGCCGCCAACGGTCCCGACGAACACCACGGCGGTCGCCAGCCCTGCCATGTTCGACCAGAGCACGACGGTCACCGCCGCGGCGCGCTTGGTGGCGAAGCCGCCGACGAAGTCGGCGGCTCCCAGAACCGTTGCCGACGCCAGCGACATCAGAATGCTGAACATGTTCCGCCTTGGGTTGTCGGTGGCCGGATCAGTGAGATGTCAGATAGCCCCCCATGGACGTGAAGTAGGCGCGCGCCGGCAGCTCCGTGCCATCGTCCGTGCGCACCTGGAGGATCCTCAACCCCTGCTCGCGTCCGGTGTGGGCATCCGGCCCGCACACCACGACCACGCCGTCTCCCTCGGGGCAGAAGATCCGGCCCGGCGTCCCTCCGTAGCGCTTGGACGACACAGCCGCTGCGGTAACTCGCAGCCGGACACCGTTGTGGTAGGCAAAAGCGTTCGGGTAGGGGTCGCTCTGCGCCCGGATCAGATTGGCCAACCGGTCGGCCGGCCACGTCCAGTGGATCCGGCTGTCCTCCACCGATCGCTTGTGGAAGAACGTCGCCTGGGCCGGGTCCTGGCTGATCCACTGCCCGGTGCCGCTCTCGATGAGGTCCAGCGCCGACAGGGTGATCTCCGGGAAAATCTCGATGGTGCGCTCGAACAGGTTGGTCACAGTGTCCTTGTCGCTCACCTGGACCCGGCGCTGCAACACGATCTCGCCGAGGTCGAAATCATCGTTCATGAAGTGCACGGTGACCCCGACCTCGCGTTCACCGTTGATCATCGCCCAGTTGAGTGGGGCGAAGCCGCCGTAGCGAGGCAGCAGGGCGTCGTGGACGTTGATCGCCCCGTGCCGCGCCAGGCCGTACACGGCCGGCGACAGCCAGGTCCGCCAGTCCGACGACACGATGATGTCCGGGGCCAACTCCCGCAGCCGTGCGGCGACCTCGTCGTCATTGGCGTACTGACGGACCAGGATCGGCAGGTCGTGCTTTTCGGCCAGGTCGACCACCGAGTCGTTCCAGATGGTTTCGTACTCGTGCCCGCTGTCGGGATGGGTGATGACCTGCACCACCTCATGGCGGGAGTCCATCAGCGCCTGCAGCACTCGATGCCCCCACGTCTGGTAGCCCATGAACACTACTCGCACGGGTGTCGCTCCTCTCTGCTTCTCAGGCCCGGTGACCGGCGGTCAGCGGCAGTGACCACACGTAGGCGAAGCCGGCACCCGCCTGGTGATCGAACTGGTCGCCGGCTTCGTAGGTGGCCATCGCCCGGCTGTAGCGGGAGTTCGGCGACGACCGACTGACCACCGTGCAGTTCCCCTTGAACATGTCCACGGCGATCTCGCCGGTCACCGCGGGCTGAAGGGTCGCCACGAATCCGTCGAGGGCCCGACGCAGATCGCTGAACCAGTACCCGTAGTAGACGAGTTCGGCGTATCGCAGGGCGATGGACTGCTTGTGGTGCAGTGTTTCGCGGTCCAGCACCAGCGACTCCAACTCCGCGTGCGCGGCCATCAGCACCGTTGCCGCCGGCGCCTCGTAGATGCCCCGGGTCTTGAAACCGACGATCCGGCTCTCGGTGATGTCGATCCGACCGATGCCATGCGGTGCCGCGAGCGCGTTGAGGCGGCCGACCAGAGTGCTCAGACCCAGCGACTCACCGTCGAGGCTCACCGGAACACCCCCGGCGAAGCCGATCCGTACCCGGGTCGGCTCGTCCGGGGCCTGGCGAGGATCACCGGTCAGCTGCCACGCGTCGGCCGGCGGCGGCTGGGCGACGTCGTCGAGCTCGCCACACTCGATACTGGTCCCCCAGACGTTCGTGTCGATGCTGTAGGGCTTTTCCTTGCCGACAGGCACCGGGATGCCGTGCTTGTCGGCGTACGCCAGCTCGTCCTCGCGGGTCTTCAACTCCCAGTCGATCACCGGTGCCAGCACCCTCAGCGACGGGTCGAGCGCCGCCACACTGGTGAAGAAGCGGACCTGGTCATTGCCCTTGCCCGTGGCGCCGTGCGCCACCGCGTCCGCGCCGACGGCGTGCGCGATCTCGACCATCCGCTGTGCGATCAGGGGTCGGGACAGCGGCGCGGCCAGCAGGTACTTGTTCTCGTACCGGGCGTGTGCCTGCAGGGCGGGCAACGCGAAGTCGGTCAGGAACCGATCGGTCAGTGGCTCCGCCCGCACCTCGGACGCGCCGGTCCGCAGGGCGCGCTCGCGCACGTCCGGTACGGATTCGAGCTGCCCGATGTCGGCGCAGAAGGCGATCACCTCGGCGTCGTACCGGTCGCGCAGCCAGTGCAGCGCCACCGAGGTGTCCAGGCCACCGGAGTAGGCGAGAACGATCTTCATGACTGCTCCTGATCAGGGTGGTCGTGCGCGAGTTCGTCGAGGACAGCGGCGAGTGTCTTGTCGATCGGGGCGCCGCCCGCCACGTCGTCGGCGCCGCGCAGCGTGCCGGCGCGGGCCGCGGCCAGGCCGTCGCGACGGGTACGGCTCCAGCTACGGTGTGCGGTGGAACTGGTACGCAGCTCCGCCGCGACGTCCATCACGCTGGCGGTGGAGGTGCCACCACCACTGGTGTAGCCGTTCATGGCGTTCAGTGGCGCGAGCAGCTCACGGAGCACGTCCACGGCGACCGGATGGCCCTCGTCGGCCAGCATCGACGACACCAGCTCGAGGTCGCGCAGCGTCGCCTGCCGGCTGATCAGCTGACCGACCACCTTGCCGACGATGTGATGCGACTGGCGGAACGACACCCCGGCCGCCGACACGAGATAGTTGGCCAGCTCGGTGGCGGTCGAGAAGTTGTCCCAGCACAGCTCCTCGCCGCGCTGCGGGTCGAAGCGAAGAGTACGGGTCTGGCTCTCCACCACGCGCAGGGTGGACAGGTACGAGTCGATGCTCTGCCACAGGAACGGCTTGTCCTCCTGCAGGTCGCAGCTGTACCCGAGCGTGACACCCTTGACCGCTGTCAGCAGTTGCACCAGTACTCCGGTGGCCCGGCCGGACCGTCCGCGTACCAGCTCGGCGACCACCGGGTTCTTCTTCTGCGGCATGATGGAGCTGCCCGTGGTGAAGGCGTCCCCCACCTCGCAGAGCCGGTACTCGTGACCGCTCCACATGACGATCTCCTCCGCCATGCGTGACAGGTTGTTGCTGCCGAGGGCGAAGGCCGCAGCCGCTTCGATCATGTGGTCGCGGGCGCTGGTGGCGTCCAGGGCGTGGCTGAGCACCCGGTCGAAGCCCAGGAGCTGTGCAGTCGCCTCGCGGTCGAGCGGGAATGAGGTGCCGGCGAGCGCGCAGGCTCCGAGCGGTGACTCGTTGACCCGACCGAAGGCGTCCCGCAGACGGCGCACATCACGCAGCAGCGCGCTGGCGTGTGCCGTCCGCCAGAAGGCGACGCTGATCGGCTGGGCGGCCTGGCTGTGGGTGTACCCCGGCAGCACGGTGCGGAAATCCTGATCGGTGAGCTGCGTCAGCCGGTCGATCAGGTCGAGGTTGGCGTCGATCGCCTCGAGGAGGACGTCGCGGAGGTACATCCGGGCATCGGTGGACACCTGATCGTTGCGGGACCGGGCCGTGTGCATCCGGCCACCGACGTCCAGCCCCAGCTCCTCGATGACCATCTGCTCGACGTTGAGGTGGACGTCCTCGTACTCGGCTCGCAGCGTGAGCGCGCCGTCTCGATGTTGCTGGTCCAGCTTGACCAACGTCGCGACGATGGATCGCGCCGCGTCCTGCGGGACGATGCCCTGACGAGCCAGCAGCAGCACGTGTGCGATGTTCTGCCACAGGTCGTGTGGGATCAGCCGGACGTCGATGTCAACAGTGAGCGTGTAGTCGAGTACCTCGGGTGTGATGTCTTCCTCGAAGCGACCGCCCCAGAGCTTCTGGGTCATCGGACACGCCTTTCCGGGCCCGTCGGGACCTCATGTCGCAACGCCATGGCCTTTGTTTTTGCGCAGGCGTCATCCATTCTGCAGCCAATTGAGCGCAGAATTGTCGAACAATTGTCTTCTATTGAGGCGGTGCAGCCCGGCTCACCGGCCAGTGCGGATTGGGGCAGCGATTACCACAGGTCGACCACAAAGGCGACCGGTAGATGCCCCCGAATTTCGGGATGAGGTCGCGTCGGATGCTCGTGGCTTTATGGCGACCGCCTATTTCCGTTTGTCACAACCCCGACATCCGGCGGGCCAACCCTCCATGCAGTCGACCAACACCCCCGGACCGAGTGGGAACCGGTACGGGCAATGGCGTCGACGAAAGCAGCGCTTCCGTCGAGCTGATCACTCTTTGTCTGATTTCAAACACCCCGCGTGTTGTTCGCGTCTCTGACCTGCCGATATGCCCATGCCCCAGCCTGCACTGACCGTCCACGTGCGACCACACTATGTCAGGGGGCGTTGGGGCGGGTGCCCCTTCTCGCCATCTGGGAGCGATTCTCGATGTGGTGGAGACAACACCCCCGACGGGGAGTAGAAATTGACCGAAACATGCGCCGATCGCCAGCGGGGCCCGGCTTTGGTCGAACAACGAAGCTTCGAAATTGCGGCTATTGACATTGAGCGCGATGATGCCCAAAATGAGGGTTATCTGAGCAAGGTCGGCGTAGTAATGGCCCGCCATTGCCACCAGCCGCGCTCCTGTCGTACCGTGCTTGACGATCCCGCCGCTCTTCGCCGTACGCCGGCGTGTCTTGAGCTGCCCGGCCGGTCTTGCGGCACCGATACGCCGGGAGCGACACCAACCAGTCGGAAGAGCGGAAGCGAATGTCAGCGGAATTGAGCACGCAGACCTATTTCAGCCTCGACGTCTCCGAGGGCGTGGCCGTGGTGGAGTTCTCCGAGGGCCACCGGCACAACATGTGGTCGATGCCCCGGATGCGGGCGCTGACCGAGACGGTTCGCGAGCTCGACGCCCCGGACGTCCGTGCGGTCGTGCTGTTCAGCGGCGTCGACAGGTCCTTCGGCGTGGGGGGCGACTTCCACGAGACGTCGACGTTCCGAGGCGGCGACGAGGTTGATGAGTGGATCGATCACATCACCGACCTGTACGTCGCCTGTCTACAGCTCAACCGCCCACTGGTGGTGGCGATCGACGGCTTCGCGATCGGCATCGGCCTGCAGATCGCGCTCACCGCGGACTACCGGGTGGGCAGCGACCGGTGCGTGCTGAAGATGCCGGAGTTCCAGGTGGGCATCGCCTGCACCTTCGGTGGATACATGCTCGAACGGTCCGTGGGCCGCAGCGTCATGCAGCAGATGCTGATGTCCAGCGGGGACTGGTCGGCGGAGCGGAGCCTGCAGGACAAGTTGCTCCACGACGTGGTCCCGGTGGATCGGCTGTTGTCCGTCGCCGTGCAGCGGGCCCGGTCCTTCGCGGCCTACCCGACGGCCGGTTTCCGGAGCACCAAACCGTACCTCAACAGGGAATTCGTCGACGGGCTCGAACAGCTTCGAGTCATCGGCAAGCAGGCGCACCGCGCGGCATTCGCCGCCGGCGAGGCGCAGCGCAACATGCGACAGGTCATCGACAGCGGTCGGTGACGTCGCAGACCATCGACGCGGAAGGAACACCATCATGGCGGCCAGCAGGTGGGCGGCGGTCGGAAACTGCGATCTGACCCCTCTGGAACGGATAAGTCCCGCTGTCCACGTCGGTGACCTGAGAGTTCACACCAGCGGGTTGGCGGGTGACAGCCCACGCACCACGCCGTTGGAGATCGATGTGCGGACGATGTCGGTCCGGTCCCCGAACGGCGGCGCCACACCCGCCACGACCGAGCCCGACAGGGCGCGGATCCTCGTCGACGAGGACCGCGTCGTCGTACGGACCACAGCGCTGAACGAGGATGCCATCTACCTGGCGTTCAACCGGTCTCATGGCAAGCTCGCCTACTTCACCGACCTGTTCCTGGCCCCGCTGATCCTGCCCGCGCTCGGTCTGCCCGTCGAGGTCCGCCCGGAGGGACCTCAGCCGCGCAGCGACGAGACCGCACTGCTGCACGTCAGCCGGGTACCGTTCGGCGCGGTACAGGAGGGCAGGCGGCTGCGCGACGGGTGGACCCTACGCACCGCACTGGCCGACGATCCCCTGCGGCATCTGCGTCGTCCCGGGCGTACCGACGCGCTGCAAGCCGGAGAGGATCAGGTCAGTGCCCTGCAGGAGCAGATTCGGTCGATAGCCCGAGACCGACCGCTCGACCGGTTCGCGACCCTCCTGTCCGGCGGCATCGACTCCGGCACTGTCACAGTGCTCGCCGCCTCGGAGGGGCTCGCCTTGACGCCGTACAGCGCCGGCACTCCCTGGGGTGACGAGTTCGACGACGCCGCGGAGCTGGGCGATCACCTGGGTCTCTCCGTGCGCCGGGTCGAGCTGTCCGAGGAACGCATCCTGGCTGCTGTCCCGCAGGCCATCCGAGGGCTGGGTGTCACGGAGCCCGAGGTGGTGGAGGTCGCGCTGACCGCGACGGCGCTCTACGACGGGACCGAGATCCCGCGCGACGAGGTGCTGCTGACCGGATATGGGAGCGACCTCATCAACGCCGGCATCTACCGTCCGTTCAGCACGCCGGAGGAGCTGATCGATCAGACGATCGCTGCGATCCACCAGACCCGGTTCACCAACGAGTTGTCCAGCCGGCTGCCGTTGGCGTACGGCCGGGAAGTCCACCACCCGTTCTGGGCGTGGTCGGTGATCCAGGTGGCCCTGGACACGGCGCCGGACTGCAAGGTGCGCGACGGGAGGGAGAAGTTCCACCTTCGCCAGGCCATGAGCCGACGGGTGTCGCATGACATCGCCTGGCGTCGCAAGATCGCCGTTCATCACGGCGGCGGTCTGCAGCGAGGAGTCGTGAAGCGACTCGAGACGGATGCCCCCGGCGTCGACCGGGCCGCGATCTACCTTGCCTGTTTCCGCGAACTGGTGAATCTGGCGCAGGAAGGCTCGATCGACGACTGGGACCCACTTCAGGTGTACGAGCGCGGCATCGCCGACGCCCGGCGCTGACCACCCCGAAGCCCGCTCACCGCGGCCGCGTCACCCATCCCAATGCCACACCTCAGGAGATGACCTTGAGCCTCACCCCGTCAGGTCTCGGGCTGGTACTCGACCCCTCCCCCACGAACAATCTGGCGAGCGCCTGCCGCAGTGCCGCGACCCGGACCGGTGCGGCCCTCGTACGAGGGCTCGATCTCGACGAACCGGCCTTTCAACGCCTGGTGCATGAGCTCGGCGACACCGTTGAGCACAAGTTCGGCGAGGGCCGCGCCGACCTGCTCAAGTTGAACGCCTCAGCAGACGAGGGGAAAGTGGTCACCGGGCGCGGCCCACTCCCGCTGCACACCGACGGCATCCTGGTAGGAGAGCAGACGGATCTGATCGTCCTCTACGCCAGCGAGTTCCGCGACGAGCCGGGATCCGGCGAGACGACGGTCTGTGACCAGCTGGCGGCGTGGGCCGAGATGCCGGACGACCTGCGGCAGACGATCGAGACCGTAGGGCTGGAGTATCTGGTCGAGGACCGGGGTTACTTCCCGACGGTCCCTGACGACTGGTACGAGATCCCCACCGTCCGCGACTACGGTCGGGTTCGGTCGCTGAACCTGACGTTGCCGTTCCCCGCCGGCGCCAACCATGGCTGGCAGGTACGGGTCAAAGGCGGCGACCAGACCACCACCGACAACTTCTTCACCCAGCTCAGCGACTTCCTGCACCGCCCCCGATTCCTCTACCAGCACCGCTGGCAGGTGGGCGACCTTCTCGTGATCGACAACCAGCGCACCCTGCACGGGCGCACCGCGATCGGTGCCGACGGGGTGCGGCTGCTTCTGCGCGGTCAGGTCACTCTGAACACGGCACGTCGGGATGATCTGCATGCTGCATGAGGCGTTCCAGGAGGTGGTTCGGACCCACCCGGACGGGGTGGCCGTGCAGGCAGTCGACGGCGAGGAGCTCACGTACGCCCAGCTGAGCGACCTCGTCGACCGGGCGTCCGTCGGCCTGCTCGGCGTCGGGGTGCAGCCCGGTCACCACGTCGCCACCCGTCTGCACAACGGCCCCGCGTACGTCGCGACCATTCTCGCCCTGGCTCGGCTCGGCGCGGTGCACCTGCCGATCAGTGTGCAGTCGGACCGGGATCGGCTCCGCTGGTCGCTGGGCCAGGTCCCGGTCCGATTCCTGATCCACGAGCAGCATGACGACCTGTTCGAGACCCCGGTCGACACCCTCGCCGTCAACACGCTCCTCGCCGAGCCCGCCCCGCGCACCGTCGAGGCGCTGCCGGTCGAGTCTCGGGCCGGCGTCTTCCGGTTGCTGGAGACCACCGGCTCCACCGGGGTCCCCAAGCTCGTCGCCTGGCGTCAGGAAGACCTACTGGCCGACCGGCGGCAGTGGCTGTCCTATCTCCAGGTGACCGCTGAGGACGTCTTCCTGACCATGCATCCGTTGGATGTGGCCCATGGTGTCGATGTGCACATGTTTCCGGCGCTCCTGGCCGGCGCCCGGCTCGTGTTCTCCGACCCTGCCGCGCCGCCGGACCGGCTACTGAATGCTCTCGCCGAATCGGGCACGACGATCTTCAGCGCCCTGCCACGCCACTATCAGCTGCTTGCCGACAGCAGCTCAACAGCTCTGCCGTCGCTGCGGCTCCCGCTCTGCGGCGGGGCCTATCTCAGCCCGGAGGTGATCACGCGGGCACGCCGACACCTCGGGATCCGGATCCGTCGCATCTACGGGTCGACCGAGTTCGGCATCGTCCTGGGCAACATGGACGACGTCGCGCAGGAGTCCCGCGGCATGTATCCGCTACCAGGGGTCGAGGTGGCGCTGGAACCGCTCTCGGCGCAGACGCCGGCGCTCGGTGAGATCCTGGCCCGTTCGCCGCACACCAGCATCGGATACGAGGGCAACCCGGTCGAGACGGCACGTGCCTTCCGTGGCGGTTGGTACCGGACCGGCGACGTGGGCGAGCAGACGGAATCCGGCGAGTACCGCGTGCTGGGCCGGGTCGCCGACGTCCTGGCCACCACGTCGGGACGACCGATCTTCGCACCTCAGCTCGAAGGCGCGCTGGAGGCCGACGCGGCGGTGCGTGAGGCGGCGGTCGTGCCGTCGGCGGCGGCGGATGACGGGGCGGCTCCGCTGGTGGTGGTGACGCCGGCAGACGGAGCCCCGGCGTCGGACGTCGCCGCCGCGGCGCGCCGCCTCCTGCGCGAGCACGGTGTGGCTGACCGGGTACGGGTGGTCGACGAGCTTCCGCACACGCCGGTCGGAAAGCTCGACAAACCAACCATCCTGCGACGGTGGGGCTGAGCAGCTCCTGGAAACTCCACCGCCGACGGGGTCGGGCTCGACTACTGCTGCTTGTCGGGCGTGGCCGGGCGGGCGCGGACGTGCAACCGCTCCCCCTGCGGGCCGAAGAGACTGAGGGCTTCGGCGGTGCCGGGGCCGGGGTTGAAGAACAGGTGCGGGACGCGGGTGTCGAACTCGGCCACCTCCCCCGGGGTCAGCGTCAGATCACGATCACCGAGCAGCAGGCGTAGCCGGCCGGAGAGCACGTAGAGCCACTCGTACCCCTCGTGGGCCTGCGGGATTCGGCCCCCGGCGGACGGGTCGGGCGGGAAGATCTGCTTGAACGCCTGGACGCCGCCCGGCCGGCGGGTCAGCGGCAGGTACGTCACGCCGTGGATGACGATCGGTTTGGGGCGTACCCGGGGGTCGCTGGTGGCGGGGGCGTCGACCAGTTCGTCCAGCGCCACCTGGTAGGCCCTCGCCAGCGGAAGCAGTAACTCCAGGGTGGCGCGACGGCTACCGGACTCCAGCCGGGACAGGGTGCTCACCGAGATGCCGGTCAGCTCGGCGAGCTGGGTCAGCGTGGTCCCACGTTGGTGACGCAGGGCACGCAGCCGGGGGCCGACGGCCGCCAGTGCGGCGTTGTCCTCGTTTGCCATAACGGCAAGGATAGTTGCCACCTTGCCGACGGCGACGGATGGTGGGCGCAGCCGACAGAGCAAGAGGGAGATACCGGTGGACGAGACATACGACGTGGTGGTGGTGGGCGGCGGTGCCGCAGGGCTCAGCGGAGCCCTGGCGCTGAGCCGGGCCCGACGGTCGGTGCTGGTGATCGACTCCGGTGAGCCGCGCAACGCGCCGGCCGACCGGGTGCACAACTACCTGGGCCGGGAGGGGACGCCGCCGGGCGAGCTGCTCGCCATCGGACGGGCCGAGGTGTCCGGGTACGGCGGACAGTTCCGCACCGGACGGGTGCAGGCCGCGACCCGGGACGACGACGGGTTCCGGCTGAGCCTGGACGGCGGGGATTCGGTACGGGCCCGCCGGCTGCTGGTGACCACCGGTCTGACCGACGAACTGCCCGACGTGCCCGGCCTCGCCCAGCGATGGGGTCGCGACGTGCTGCACTGCCCGTACTGCCACGGCTGGGAGGTTCGGGACCGCCGGATCGGCGTCCTGGCGACCAGCCCGTTGAGCGTGCACCAGGCCGAGATGTGGCGACAGTGGAGCCCCAGCGTGCTGCTCCTCCTGCACGACGCGCCGGTGCCCGACGCGGAGACCGCCGAGCGGCTCGCCGCCCGCAGCATCGCGGTGGTGCCCGGCCCGGTCGCCGCCGTGGAGGTGACCGACGACGCGCTGACCGGTGTACGGCTCGCCGACGGCCGGGTGGTGGCGCTCGACGCGATCGTGGTGGCGACGCGGCTGACTCCCCGCTCCGATGTGCTGGTGGGGTTGGGTCTGGCCCCGGAGGAGGTGACGATGGGCGAGCACGTCATCGGCGCCCAGATCCCAACCGACGCCACCGGCGCGACGACTGTCCCGGGCGTCTGGGTGGCGGGCAACGTGGCCGACATCCGCGGTCAGGTGATCACGTCTGCCGGGGCTGGCCTGACCGCGGCGGCGGCGATCAACGCCGATCTCATCGCCGAGGAGACCCGCGACGCGGTGGCCGCGTACCGGCAGTTGGTGGCCACGACGTTCGAGGAACCGGCGTGGGAGGAGCGCTACCAGTCCCGCCCCTCGGTCTGGAGTGGCCGGCCGAACCCGCAACTGGTCGCCGAGGTCACCGACCTGGCCCCGGGGCGCGCCCTGGACGTGGGCAGCGGCGAGGGTGCCGACGCGGTGTGGTTGGCCGGGCGCGGCTGGCAGGTGACGGCGGTGGACATCTCCACCACGGCGTTGAGCCGGGCCGCCGCGCACGCCGAGACCGCGGGCGTGCGCGACCGGATCGAGTTCACCCACGCCGACCTACGGGACAAGCCGCCCACCGAGGAGGCGTACGACCTGGTGTCCGCACAGTTCATGCACCTGCCGCCGGAAGAGCGGCGGGAGTTGTTCGGCCGGCTGGCCGCCGCGGTGGCACCCGGCGGGGTCCTGCTGATCGTCGGGCACCACCCCTCGGATCTGTGGGGGTCGGCGCACCGGATGCACATGCCGGACATGATGTACACCGCGCACGACGTGGCCGCCGATCTGGAACCGGCCCACTGGGAGGTACTGGCGGCCGAGGAACGCTCCCGCCTCGCCACCAACCAGAACGGTGAGGACATCACCCTCCACGACGCGGTCCTGGTCGCCCGCCGACGCTGACCCCACGCGCGCGTCGCCGTGCGGTCACCACGTCGACCTGCGTCGATCATGGAGTGATGCGGGATGACAAAGGGTGGTGGAGCATCACCTTCCCGGCAGCATGAGTCCATGGTCGGCGCGGGAACGGGGCAACGCGGGACGGCAACGTGAGAGGTGGTGGGGCAGGACTTCGCATGAGGTCCGGTCAGCGGTAGCGTTGCGCCACACTGACGGCCCGTGGGGCAGGCGATCGCCGACCCTGACGCCCCGATCGTACGGAGGATGGTGCATGTCCATCGGCGCTGAGCCGCACGCAGCACGCGACGATGCGGCCTCCCGGCCGAGCTTCGAGCTCGCCCTTCGCGGATACGACAAACGCCAGGTGGACCGGCACCTGGAGCAGCTCGACGGCCAGATCGCGATGCTGAGCGGAGAGCACGGGCGCTCCGCCGTCCGCGTCCGTGAACTGACCGCCGAGGTGCAGCGACTGCGCGCCGAACTGGCCGAGCTTCAGGAGCAACCTGTGCAGGTGGACCGCGCCTCGTTCCACGATCTGGGCCCGATGGTCGGCGAGATCATGGCGCTCGCCGAGAAGCAGGCCGGCATCATCACCGAGTCGGCCACCGACCGGGCCAACGAGCTGCGCAGCGAGTCCGAACGGATCCTCGCCGACACCCGTGAGCGGGCCGCGCAGGCACGTCAGGAGCTGTCGGAGGAGTTGGCCGCGCGGCGGGCCGAGCAGGAGCAGGCGCACGAGGAGCGGCGCGCCCACGCCGAGGCCGAGTTGACAGCGATCCGCGAGCACGCCGAGCAGTTGCGGGCCGACGGTGAGGCCGCGCACGAGCGCGCCCAGCACGAGGCCAAGCGGATCACCGAGCAGAGCGCGCAGCAGCTCAACCAGACCAGGGTCGCCGCCGACGCGCTAATGAAGTCGGCCCGTACCCAGATCCAGCAGGAACTCCAGTCGGCCCGCTCCAAGCACCAGCAGGAGATGGCCCAGTGGCAGGCCAGCGTGGAGCGAGAGGTCAACGAACGGCGTACCGCCGCCGAGCAGGACATCGCCGAACAGCAGGCCGCCGCCGAGCAGGAGCTGGCCGAGCAGCGCAGCGCGACCGAGCAGCAGATAGCCGCGCTGCTCGCCGAGGCGCAGCAGCACGTGACCGAGCTGCGCAACCGCGCCGACGAGCAGGCCGCCAGCCATCAGCAGCAGCTCGCCGCCCTGCAGAAGGAGCTTGAGGAGCGCCGGCAGGAGGCCGCCGACCTGAACGCGGAGCTGGACACCGGCCGTCAGCAGCTCGCCGAGATCCGCCAGGAGGGCGAGACGCTGGAGAACGAGCTGTCCCGGATGCAGCAGCGACTCGGTGAGGTCCGTCGGGACCTGACCGCCGAAAGCGCCCGGTTGGACGAGGCCCGGCGGGCCGGCGACTCCGCCGAGCGGCACGCCAAGGAGGTCCGCGCCCGCGTACAGCGGGAGGCGAAGCGGGTGGCCGACCTCGCCGCCGCCGCGGTCATGGCCGCGGCAGCCGGCGGTACGGAGACCGCCGAGTACCCGATGGTGGGCTCCCGCTCCAGCGCCGACCGACCCGCCCCGGAGCGCGTCGAGCGGCTCACCGTCGACCGCGTCGACCGGTACTCCGCGGAGCGCCCGACAGTGGACGATGCGGACACCGATCGCGCCACTGCCGACCGCGCCCCGCTCAACGCCACACCTGCCGATCGGGGCTCTGCAGAGAACGGCTACGCCGACCTGACCCCGGTGGAACAGGCCAGTGGCGACCAGGCCCCGGCCGAGCACGCGAACGGCGACCGGGCACCGGTGGAGCAGGCAGACGACGCGCATGCTGCGGCGGTCGCGGAGGAGTCGACGACGTCCGACCGTACGGCGGCCCGGGAGGTCAGCGCCGACGACGCCGAGCGGACCTTCCCTCGGCACATCGGCACTGACGCACCGACGCCCGTGCCGTTCCTGGCCTTCGGGCAGCCGGTCAGCGAAAACGGCGCCGCCCGGCACTGACCTCAGCAGCGGTTGCACCCGGGCCCGGAGCGGATCCGCACGGGCCCGGGCCGAGCGTCCGGCCGATCAGCCACTCACGAGGGAGACGGGGCGGACCGAGCGAGGTACCTCCGCAGCTCGGCGACCTCCTCGTCGGTGACGGTGGGGGCGAAGTCGAGGTATTCGCTGGGATAGATGGCGGTGCCGGAGCCGGTCACCATGACGAACCAGGCGCCCTCGTGGCCGAACCAGTGCGCCTGTCCGACCTTGCCGAGGTCGACCAGGTCGTCCGGCGCGGCGGATTCGCCTGCCGAGATGATGCGCACCCACTGCCCGTCGCGCCCATACGGAGGCTGAGGGATCACCATGTCCAGGTACTCCTCGTCGACCCGCTCCGCCGTCACCCCGTACAGCCGAGCGGCACCCTCGCGTGCCACAGTGCGCACCTTCCTCAGACTGCCGGTGGCGCCGACCAGCACCTCCCCGTCAGGTCCGTCGACCAGCACCGCGTACGAGCGATCCGGCTCGTGGCGAACCCGTGCACGGAACCGCGGCGGGATGTCAGGCATCCAGCAATGATCCCCCACCGGGCTCGCCACGTGGGTACGCCGACGAAGCTCATGGACGATGGCTGACCAGCGGTGATCAAGCGATGAAAAGTAGCTCGTAGGAGGTTCGGAGACCTACTTTTCATCACCTGATCAAGGAACGGGTGATGGCTCGGGCGGATTCTGCGAGGAACCGGGTCGCCTCGCAGGTCGGACCTGGCAGGCTGGGCTGGCCGCCGCGCACCAGCGGTGGCCGCCGGCCCGACCGGTGACCGAGAGGAGCGCCCGGTGACCGACCAACCGGAGGAGTTCGACCTGCTCGTCATCGGTGGCGGCAAGGCCGGCAAGACGTTGAGCATGGACGTGGCCCGATCCGGCCAGCGGGTCGCCATGGTGGAACGCGGCATGATCGGCGGCAGTTGCATCAACGTCGCGTGCATCCCGACGAAGGCGCTGGTGACCAGCGCGCGGGCCGCCCGTCAGCTGCGGGACGCGTCGGCGCTCGGCCTGACTGTGGAGGGCGGCCGGGTCGACATCGACCTGTTGCGCGCGCACAAGCAGGACGTGGTGGAGGGGATGGTCGCCGCCAACCGGCAGCAGTTCCTCGACTCCGGTCTGCACCTGGTGATCGGCGAGGCCCGGTTCGTCGGCCCACGAACCGTACGGGTGGCACTCGCCGACGGCGGCGAACGACTGCTGCGCGGCAGCGACGTGGTGATCAACACGGGCACCCGCCCCCATCTGCCGTCGGTGCCCGGGATGGCCGAGGCCGGGGTGCTCACCAGCGACGAGTTGCTGCGCCTGGACCGGCTGCCGGCCCGGCTGGTGGTGCTCGGCGGCGGCACCGTCGGGGTGGAGTTCGCGCAGATGTTCGCGTTGTTCGGCAGCACGGTGACACTGGTCGAGGGTGGTCCACGGCTGCTCACCCGCGAGGACCCCGACGTCAGCGACGCGGTGATGCGCGTCTTCCTCGATGATGGCATCGACGTACGGGTGGGTGTGGCTGTCGCGCGCGTCGACCGGGAGGCCGACGGCTCGCTCCGGGTGACGCTCGACGACGGCAGCGTGGTGATCGGGGACGACGTGCTGGTGGCGGCCGGGCGGGAACCGGTCACCGACGGGCTCGGCCTGGACGTGGCCGGCGTACGGCTCAGCGAGCGGGGCTTCGTGGACGTCGACGAGCACCTGCGTACCAGCGCCGAGCGCACCTGGGCGGCCGGGGACGTCGCCGGGAGCCCGCAGTTCACCCACGTCTCGTTGGACGACTACCGGATCATCCGGGCGAACCTCGCGGGAGGCCAACGCAGCACCGCCGACCGGCTGATCCCGTACACCGTCTTCACCACCCCGGAGCTGGCGCGGGTCGGTCTGACCGAGACCGAGGCGCGCCGCGCCGGGTACGACATCCAGGTCGCCCACCTGCCGGTCGCCGCCATCCCCCGGGCACGCACCCTGCGACAGACCCAGGGCATGTGGAAGGCGGTCATCGACACCAGCAGCGACCGGATCCTCGGTGCGTCGTTACTCGGTGCCGAGGCCGGTGAGGTGATCACCTCGGTGCAGCTGGCCATGCTCGCCGGAATGCCGTGGACCGCCCTGCGGGACGCGGTCATCACCCACCCGACCATGACCGAGGGTCTCAACCTGCTCTTCGCCTCGCTGGTGTCCAGCCCGGTCCGCTGAGCGCCGCAGGGCCCGCCCAGGCGACCGCTACCCGGCGATCTCGTCGCGTACCCGTTGTTGGAAGGCGCGGGCCTGCGCCCCGGTGGGCGGTGGCCCGCCGTGGCGTGCGGCGACCGCCTGACGGATCACCTCGGCCCGGTCGTCGGCGTCGATCAGCCGTTGGCCGGCGGCCACCTTCGCCAACCAGACGCCGTCGCGGTGGCGCACCAGTGAGCGGCAGGCGCCGAGTACGGCGTCCTCAGTGCCGGGCGCGGGTTGGTCGGCCGGCGGGGTGGGCAGGGCGAGCCACCAGGACAGCGCCTCGATGAGCAGCCGGCGCAGGTCGGCCGGGGCGAGGTCGGCGAAGGCCTCCCCCGCCGGTGGCCCGAGCAGTGGGAGTCCACTCTGGTGCAGGATGCTGCGGTCGAGGCCGTACCAGAATCGGCCGTCGGTGACCGGGCGGTCGGCGGGGTCGAGGGTGCGGCGGAACGGCATGGCGGCCCCGGTGTTCAGTTCGACCTCGAAACCCGGGTCGGGGGTGCCGGAGGCGGCCACCGCGCGGTCGTAGACGACCAACTCCAGCCCGCGTGCGGGGCAGGGCAGCGCGTCGTGCCGCAGCCGGGCGACCAACGTCTGCTTGACGGTGCGGGTGAGCGGCCCGGCGCTGAGCAGCGCCACGTCCACGTCGCTGCGGCCGGGCTGGTACGCCCCGAGCCCCACCGAGCCGGCCGCGTACGCGCCGACCAGGTCGGCGCCGAGCACGTCCCGGGCGGTGCTGACGAGGTCGTCGAGGTAGCGCTGAAGATCGGAGTCCACGGGGCATGATGGCGCACGGGTCGGAGCCGGGTGGGATCACCCCGCGTAGAGCAGCAGCAGACCGGCGACGGTGTACGCGACCATCAGTGCCAGCAGGGGTAGTTGGCCGGCCACCGCCCGGGCCCGGGGGAACAGGTACAGCGCGCGGTCGTGGGCGAGCAGCGTGCCGAGCAGGTGCCCGAGGATGATGACGGTGATCTGGACGCTCGCCACCCCGGAGGGCGTGATCAGCGCGGTCTGCGGCTCCCAGCCGGCGGTGCCGAGCCAGTTGGCGCCGGTGCCCAGGGGGTCGGAGAGTAACGCGACGGTGCGCTGGCCCTCCAGGATCAGCAGCGAGTAGTAGTGCGCCACCACGTACCCCACCGCGATCGGAACGATGGAGTGGGCGATCTCGCCCGGCACCTGACGGGCATCGGTCGCTGCGGCGCGACCGATCCGCGCCGCGGCGCCGGTCGCGGCGAGGTACGCCACCGCGACGGCGGCGATGACGAGGCTCAGACCGGCGCTGCCGGTGACCGCCGGGTGCAGGCCGTTCTCCTGGCTGAAGCGCAACCAGCCCGGCGCGTTGGAGAGGCTGTCGTACATGGTCGAGCCGAGCAGCACGATCACCACGGCGACCAGCCCGGGACGGGGTCGCAGGCCGGCGATCCCGTCGAGCGGGTTACGCCAGACCAGCACGCCGTCGGCGGCCCGGCCGAGCGGGGCGAGGTGACCGATCACTGTGCTGTACGCCTCGAACGGGTCGGCGTGGTCGAACCAGCCGGCGCCGAACAGCACGGCACCGGCCAGCAGGACCACCGCGTACCCGGTCAGCCAGGCGGTGATGACCGGCAGGGTGGCCCGGTCGGGGGCGACCAGTTCCAGCCAGACGAACCCGAACACTGTGGCGGCTGCCGGCCACCACCCGACGCTGTCGGGCAGCTCACGGAGCCCACGGTTGGGGTCGCGCCGCGCCGCCAGCGCCGCGAGCAGGTGCACGGTGCGCAGCGGGTTGACCGCCCGCCAGATCGGGCCGAGCAGCAGCGACAGCGGGGCCAGCCCGACCCAGAGCAGCACGTAGAGCGCGCCGGCGGTCGGGTTGTCAGCGGTGTCGGGCCCGCCCAGCAGACCGAGGCAGAACCAGGCGGCGGCAAGCAGGCCGAGGCCGCGCAGCGCCCACCGGAACGCGGGCGCGTCGACGAGTCGGGCGAGCCGGCGCGGCACCGGGCGACCGCCGGTGGCGTCCCGGTCGAGCCGGGGTTCGCGCCAGAGCAGGCCCAGCGCCACGAACGTGACGACGAGGGTCAGCGCGGCGGCGACGACGAGCTGCGGCAGGGTGATCGGTAGGTCCTGACGACCACCGACGCCGTGTGCCAGCAGCGTGGGAGCGGCCGTCATGTCGTTCAGCGGACGACGAGCTGGAAGAGCACCAGCTCGGACTCGTGCGTCTCCACCTCGAACAGCCCGGTCTTGTCGGCGCGGAACTCCACCGAGCCGGGCGTGCCGGCCGGCAGCCGGGCGCCCAGGTCGTAGCCGTGCACGTGCAGCTCGTCGGCGACGTCGGAGGTGACGGTGATCCGGACCGACTGCCCCTTACCTACGGTGACCCGTCCGGTCGGCGGGTCGACCCGCTTCTTCGCGATCGTGACGGTGATCTGTTGGTCCACCGCGGCGGCGCTGGCGGAGGCGCTGGGCGTGCTGGCCGCCGTCGGGGTCGGCCCGGTGGGGGTGGCGCTCGACGGGGCCACGGACGTGGGTGCCGCCGAGGGGGCGGCCACGGAGGGGTCGTCGTCCTGCCCGCAACCGGCGAGGAGCAGGGCGCCGAGGGCGGCGGCGGCGAGGGCGGCGGCGGTCCGGGCAGCGGGGGTACGGACGAACACGGGCGGACTCCGAACGACGCGAGGGGGACGGGTGTCGGGTTGATCGTCGGGGAGGAGAACTCTACGTCTTGTTCGGTGCCGGCGAAATGACCATGATGAACGAATGCGATCGAAGCTGGTCACTGTGCGTAAGGCCCTGAGCCGTGTCGTGGCGGCGCTGGCGGCGACCCTGGTGGTGTCGCTGCTGCTGCCGGTCGCCCCGGCGTCCGCGCACGGCCAGCTGGCGACCTCCACGCCTCTGAAGGGCACCGTCGTCCGCAAGCCACTGACCCAGTTGGCGTTGTACTTCACCGAGAAGCCGGCGTCCAACGCGCACTTCGCCATCAGCGGTCCGGACGGGTCGCGAGTGGACAACGGGTGGTCCTACGGCGAGCCGAAGCGCCTGGACAAGCCGGTCACCGAGTACTTCATGGTCAACGGCGTGTTCGAGCCACGGCTCTACCACACCGGCTTCCCGGCCATGGTCACCGTTGCGCACTGGCCGGCGAAGGGCCGCTACACCGCGAGCTACCTCTCGGTCGCCTCGGACGGTGAGGCGGTGCGGGGCGAGGTGACCTTCGACTACCAGGGCCCGGGCACTGCGGCCCCGGCCGGCTGGTCGGCGCCCACGGCGGGGCCGGATCCGACGCTGCTCGCCCAGGCCGAGGGCGAGGGCTCGACCAGTTCCGGGGCCACCGGCAGCCCGATCGCCCCCACCGGCGCTCCGGCGAGCCCACCGGCCGGTGCCGCCGAGGAGCAGCGGGACGGCGGGTTCCCGGCCTGGCTGATCCCGGCCCTGATCGTCGTCACGGTCGCCGTGCTCGTGCTGGTGGCGGCCCGCCGTCGGCCCGCCACACGCGCAGCCACCACGCCGAGCCGTCGGCCGGCCGGCTCGGCAGGCAAGGGCAGCACCCCAGGCCGCAGCGCCGCCATGCCGGCCGGCAAGTCCGGCAAGCGGTCCAGCGGGCCGGTTCGACGTGGACGGCGATAGGCCGGTCCGACGCGGCCGGCACGGGGCAGGGTGTCAGGATCGAGCCGTCTCCCAGTGCGCCGGGCGGCCGCCCGCCCCGCCCAACCACGTCGACAGCGGCCCCTGGTGCCGTCCCACGGATCGGCGCATGGCATTGACCAGGGCCAGTTGCGCCCGGGTCGGGGCCACCATCGCCTGCTCGAACTGATCCTGCGCCAGCGGCGCGGTTGTCGTGTCCACTCCCGTGGCGACGTCCAGGAGTCGCTGCACCGCGTGGCCGAAGGCGTCGATCTCGGCGGTGACCGCGCTCGGGGCGACGAGGCTGGCTGACATCAGCGCGGCGCTCCACACCCCCCAGTCGTAGTCCCACCCCGTGCGTCCCAGGTGCGCGCGCCGCAGGATCATCGTGAACGTGGCGTACTCCCGCAGCAGGTCCTGGTAGGCCACGAGTTGCCGGTCCCGTAGCCAGTGCCGGTCCTGCGCACTGCGGGTGAGCATCCCGCCGACGACAACGCCGACGGTCGCCGAGAGCGCGCCGCCGAGCGTCGTGACAGCGACTTCCAGCAACGCCATGACACCTCCGTGGTGACCGTCGAGTCCGAGCATCGATGATCGCCGGCCTCGTCGTCAACGGAGGAGAAGGGCGTGGACCGCTTTGTCGACGGCCAGTGGCGGGCCGTCGGCGGCACCGTCGACTGGCCGGCGGCAGGCCGATCGGTCAGACATTCTTCGCGTAACATGGCGAACTTTCGCATGGACATCGGTAACTTTTGATGCATCGGAGCGAAGCCATGGACAGTCCAATCGAAACCCCTTAATGTTCCGAGCCATCCACCCGGTGTTTCCGCAACGTCACTCGTCGGCGTCGAGGACGTTACGGAGCCGGGCCGACGGTCATCCTCACCGCTGATCCACGCCGACCGTCGGACACTCCACTGCCTCCTGGAGGAACGATGGGCACACGCCTGCTACGCCGACTCCACCATCCCGTCCTGGGTGCGCTGGCACTCGTCCTCACCGCCGGCCTCTGGGCCGCCCCCGCCAACGCCGCCCCCGCACAGGAACCTGGCGTCACGCTGCGCGTCTTCGACGTGCAGGTGCCGCTGTCCGAGTTGTGCACCCTCAAGCCCGCCCAGACCCCGAACGTGGACAAGCTGATGTCCACCATCAACTGGACCTCGGCGGCCGACTTCGGCTTCGAGGACAACTTCGTCTCGCAGGTGCTCGGCAACATCACCACCGCCCAGGCCGGCAGCTACACCTTCCGGCTCAGCAGCGACGACGGCTCCAAGCTGTCGATCGACAACGCCGTCGTGATCAACCACGACGGCCTGCACGGCGCGACCCCGCCCAAGGAGGGCACTGTCACCCTCACCGCCGGCCTGCACCCGCTGCGCATCGACCACTTCGAGCGTGGCGGCGGGCAGCAGATCACCCTGGAGTGGAAGACGCCCGGTTCGTCGACCTTCGTTGTCGTACCGAACTCGGCGCTGAGCACCGACGCCGGTGTGGTCCGGGTGACCGCACCCGGACGCAAGGAGTGCGAGGGCGTCTCCGACACCCCCGGTGACGGCCTGCCGCTCACCGGCGTGCACCCCGGCTACACGCTGACCAACCTGCGGCCCAGCGGCTTCCAGCCGAAGGTCACCGGCATGGACTGGCTGGCCGACGGCCGACTGGTCATCAGCACCTGGGGCGGCAGCGACCAGTCCGGCACCTCCCAGGACGGCGAGGTCTGGATCCTCGGTAACACCGGCGGATCGACGAGCCCGGGCAACGTGACCACCAAGAAGATCGCCGGCGGCCTCAAGGAACCGATGGGGCTCAAGGTCGTCGACGGGGTGGTCTACGTGACCGAGAAGCAGCGGTTGACCCGGCTGGTGAACACCGGCGGCGACGAGGCGGCCGAGCGCCTGGAGACCGTCGCCACCTGGCCGTACGGCGGCAATTTCCACGAGTTCGCGTTCGGCCTGCTCTACCAGGACGGGTTCTTCTATCTGAACCTGTCGGTGTCGATCAACTCCGGCGGCGCCACCACCAACCCGCAACCCGCCACCAACCGCGGCACCACCCTCAAGGTCAACAAGGACACCGGCGCGGTCAGTTACGTCGCCGGCGGCCTGCGTACGCCACACGGCATCGGCTGGGGCCCGGAGGGCGGCATCTTCGTCACCGACAACCAGGGTGGCTGGCTGCCCTCGTCGAAGCTGGTGCACGTCAAGCAGGGCCGGTTCTTCAACCACTTCACGACCCCGGCGGGTCCGTTCGACACCGCACCGGTCACGCAGCCGGTGCTCTGGATGCCGCAGAACGAGATCGCCAACTCGCCCAGCACGCCGCTCTACCTGACCAGCGGTCGCTACGCCGGCCAGTTCGTCATCGGTGACGTGACCTACGGCGGCCTGCAACGGGCGAACGTGGAGAAGGTCAACGGCGAGTACCAGGGCGCGTTGTTCCGGCTCACCCAGGGCCTGGAGGCGGGCGTCTCCGAGGTCAACGTCGGCCCGGACGGCGCGATCTACGTCGGCGGGCTCGGCGCGGGCGGCAACTGGGGCCAGACCGGCAAGCTCTCGTACGGCCTGCAGAAGCTCACCCCGAACACCGCCACCACGTTCGAGATGCTCGCGATGCGCGCCACCACGACCGGCTTCGAGGTGGAGTACACCGAGCCGGTGTCGACGGCGACCGCCGCCGAGCTGGCCGCGCGCTACAAGCTCAAGCAGTGGCGGTACGTGGCGACGTCGAGCTACGGCGGTCCGAAGATCGACGAGGAGACCCTGACCGTCACCTCGGCGACCCTCTCGGCGGACGGCAAGAAGGTCAGTCTCACGGTGCCCGGTCGCAAGGCCGGCCGGGTGGTGCACCTGCGTTCCCCGCGCCCGTTCACCTCGACCAGCGGCCAGTCACTGTGGAGCACCGAGGCCTGGTACACGCTCAACTCCATCCCGGGCAGTCCCCCGCCGCCGACCGGCGGCACCATCACCGGCGTCGGCGGCAAGTGCCTGGACGTCGACAACGCGGGCACCGCCGACGGCACGAAGATCCAGCTCTGGACCTGCAACGGCACCACAGCGCAGTCGTGGACGAAGGTCGGCGACACGTACCGGGTGCTGGGCAAGTGCCTGGACGTGGACAACGGCGGCACCGCCAACGGCACGAAGGTTCAGCTCTGGACCTGCAACGGCACCGCCGCGCAGGTCTGGCAGCCACAGGCCGACGGGTCGATCCGCAACCCGCAGTCGGGCAAGGTCCTGGAGGCCGCCGGCGGTAGCAGCGCCGACCGCACCCAGATCCAGCTCGGCACGTACGCGGGCGGCGCACACCAGAAGTGGGTGGTCAGTAGCGGGGTAACCGGCTGACCTCGGACGAAGGGGCGCGGTCTGACCGGCGGGTCAGGCCGCGCCCTGCCCGTCCACCGGCGCGAAGATCTCCGCTCAGCGGAACAGCACCGGCCGGTTCCCCCGGGCGCCGACGAGGTGGCCCCTGATGTTGATGTCCTCGATCGAGTCGGTCTCCCACACGCCCCGGGTGGTCAGGTCTGTCATCGACCCGTTGCGCCAGAGGAACGGGTGCCACGCAGCGGTGGTGGTGCTCTGGCCCACCACCTCACCCCGGTCGTTGATCGCGGTGGCGCGGCTCCAGTCGCCACCGAGCGTGCCGAGGTCGGTCAGTGTCCCGTTCTGCCAGCGGAACGCCCGGCCGTTCGCCGCGCCCACCACCTGGCCCCGGTTGTTGACCCCGAGGGCCTCGCTGCCGATCTGCGTGAACACCCCGTCGCGCAGCCGGCCACCGACGCAGGTGCACGGGTAGTCCTGCGGCGGCACGTTGAACCCGCCCACCACGTCGCCCGCGTTGTTGAAGTCGGCGGTGAACTCGTAGAAGTACTCCCGACCCAGGTCGGCGAAGACCCCGTCGCGCCACAGGAAGCGGTGCGGCATGTCTCCGGCCGGTTCGCTGGTGCCGAGCACCTGCCGTCGGTCGTTGACGCCGATTGCCACACTGTTCTCCCCGCCCAGGGTGCCCAGGTCGTGGAGCTGACCGTCGCGCCAGAGCACAGCGCGGGTCAGGTAGTCCGAGCCGAACGAGGTGATCGCCACGTCACCGAACTCGTTGACGTCCACGGCGCTGGAATCCGTGTCACCCGGTAGCACGCCCAGGTCGGTGATGACACCGTGACGCCACAGCACGGCGTGCCGGGCGCCGCTGGCGACCGTGCTCCAGCCGACGATGTCGCCGCGATCGTTCATCGCCGTCGCAGCGCCGTCACCCCCGTTCAGGGTGCCGAGGTCGACGACGCGATAGCTGTGCGGGCGTGACGGCGCTGCGACGGCGGGAGCGGGAGCGAGGGTGATCATCGCGACGGCGGTCGTCGCTGCGGTCAGCAGGGGACGCGGGGACACCATGGACGCCAAGGGGGACGCTCCTCGGATCGGAGCGGCGACGACCCGGCGGACGGGCGCGGGGCAACCGCCACTGCGCGTTCGATCGGTAACGCACAGTAGATCCGGTGTCGTGGCGGCACGCCAGGGACCGAACGGTCACCGACGCATGCGGCGCGCGTCGGTCAGGGGCCGTGCGGCAGCGGCTGCGCCAGTGCCCGCAGGTCCGCCGGGAGTTGGGCCAGGGCGTCCTCGAACTCCCGGTGCCCGACCACCCGGTGCATCGTCTGGAGCACCGCCCGGGTGCCCCGCTCTGCGGCCGGACGGTCGATCCCGGCGCGGTCGGCGACCCGGCTCAGGAACTCGTCGTAGCCGAAGGTCTCCGGCGGCTCGGCGGCCTTGACCAGCAGTGGGCTCAGCTCGTCGGCCAGGTGGGGGGCCAACGCGCCCGCCTCCCCGCCGCTGAGCCGCTCGGTGAGGGTCCGCAGGACCGCCTCGGTGAGCGGGCGTGCCTGCTCCGGCGGGAGACCCGCCCGTGCCGCAACCTTGTCGACGAACGCCAGCTCGGCCATGCCCCCGCCCTTCGCTCTCGGAAACGCGTGGCTACCCGGGCCCACCGGCAGCAAACCCGGCAGCCACAGCGGGGCTGGTTCTGCTGGTTGCTGCGCGCGGTGCCGTCGGCTTCTCGTACGGTGAGGTCGGACCGGGAACCCGACGGCTGCCCGACGGCGGCCCGTGCCGCAGGAGGAGCAGATGGCCCTCGACCTGCCCGACGTGATCGACCGGTATTTCCGGGCCGTCAACGACCGGGATCTGGACGCCTTCGTCGCCTGCTTCGCGGACACCGCGAGCGTCGCCGACGAGGACCGCCTGTACGACGGACGGGCCTCAATCCGCGCCTGGCGGCAGAAGACGATGGACGCCTACTCGTACACCGCGGAGCCGGTCCGGGTCACGTCGCAGGCGGGCGACTCGTACCTGGCTGCCACCCGGGTGTCCGGTGACTTCCCCGGCAGCCCGATCGAGCTGCGGTACCGGTTCACGCTGCGCGACGGGCTGATCGGCGCCCTGGACATCCGTCCCTGACGGCGAGTGGGCCCACTGACACGAGAGGATGCCGTGCCGCGAGTCTGGCTCATCACCGGCTGCTCGCGGGGCCTCGGCCGAGCCCTCGCCGAGGCCGTCCTGGCCGACGGCGATCACCTGGTGGCCACCGCCCGCAACCCGGCACAGCTCGCGGACCTGGTCGACCGGCACGGTGACCGGGTCCGCGCTGTGGCCCTCGACGTCAACAACGCCGGGTACGCCGATGTCGCCGCGTCGGACGCGCGATGGCGGGAGTTGAGCGAATCGATAGCCTTCGACGCGGCACCCTGACCCGACTGCCCTACCGGACCGGCGAGGCCGGTCAGGCCGGCCCGTAGGTGATCAACCGCCGAACGGACGAGACAGTCAAGAGGGCGGTAAGTGACATGATGTGGCGGCAACAGCTACGAGAAGGGTTCCGCTGCCCGATGGCGCACTTTGAGGCTCGCACGCCCACGACACCCGCGCGGAACGCGGTGCCGCTGGTCGGGCAGCCGCATCGGGCGGGCTGATGCCGGGCGAGCGACGGGAGACCGTGGCCGAGCAGAATGTCCCCACCCACGCCGCGGACACCATGGCGTATCAGGTCGCGACGGATATACGGGCGCTGCGCGCGTTCGTCAGCGCCGGGGCGCTGGCCCGTGGCCTGTCGGACGAGGGGGCGGAGCTGTTGACGCTGGCCGTCAGCGAGTTGGCCACCAACACGTTGCAGCACACCACCGGCGGTGGCTGGGTGCGACTCTGGGCCGAGCCGGGTCAGCTGATCTGCGACGTCGTCGACCACGGGCCGACGCGGGCGTTCGGCCGAAGCATGCCGGCCACCGACTCGGTACGGGGTCGCGGGCTGGCGATCGTGGAGCAGATCTGTGACGAGGTCGCAGTGCTCACCAGTCCCGGGGAGACCGTCGTACGGATTCGCCTGAGTCTGTGAACCTCGGCGGCGATCCCCACCCGCCCGAGCCAGGTTGGCTGCCACAATGCGGACAGCTCGGGCCGACGGTGGCACCGGGTCGGACCCGAACGGGAGGACGCCACGATGCCGGACAGCGCACGCGAGGCCGAGCTGCTCGACGCCGAGCGCACCCTGCAGGCCGCCCAACGGGCCGGTGACGTCGCCGCCCTCGATCAGCTGCTGGTCGACCAGCTGATCGCCGTCGGCCCGGACGGGCGTACCCACAGCAAGCAGGATGACCTGGCCGCTCACCGGGACCGCCGCTCGGTCGTCGAGGAGTTGGTGGAGGAGGAGCTGGACCTGCTCGTGGTCGGAGCGACGGGGGTGACGTTCTTTCTGGGCCGCGTGTCCGGCGTCCTCGAGGGAACGCCGTTCGCCGCGCGGCTGCGCTACACCCGGACGTGGGTCCACGACGACCCGCACGGCTGGCGGGTCCTGGCCGCACACATCAGCCCGGCCTGACTCAGGCTGGCGTCCTCAGTTCACTGTGGCGTCGATCGCGCCGAGGCGCAGGGTGCCGTCGTTGAGGGGCGTGCAGCGGATGCCGCCGGTGGTGCGCAGCGCTTTCCACGCCCCCGGTCCGACAGTGACGTCCATCCAGGCACACGGTCGGGCCGCCCGGTTGACCCGCAGGCTGACGGGGCCGTCGCCGGAGTCCAGCACCAGCACTCTGCCGATCAGCTCGTCCACGGCGATCCCTGTGGTGAGGATGTTTCGCCGCACCTCGGTCAGGCCGATGCCGACCGGCAGCGACTCCCGGGCGATGACAGTGACGCTGGCGTCGCGGTGTGCCTGCTGACCGAAGTACCTGTCGCCGACGATGCCGAGGCCGGCCCGGATCCGGACGGCGTCGACCAGCTCGCCGGGTGGGGCCGGGGCCGGGCCGTCGGCGGGCCGGCCCAGGAAGCGGTGCACGGGCGAGGCCAGCAACTCGACGATCTCCGGCATGGCAGGAATTCTACGAACCGGACAGGGCCGCCGGGGCAGGTCACCGGATGCGCGGTGCCGCCTCTCTTGCCAGGCGACCTTCGCTGTTCTATAACTGTTGTATGAGTTCTATAACAGTGCGGTCGGCAGGCGTTCCGGGGCGATACGGGAGTTACGGCGGGCGGTACGTGCCGGAGTCTCTGATCCCCGCCTGCGAGGCGGTCGCCGAGGCCTTCTCGCAGGCGTGGGCCGACCCCGGGTTCCGCGGCAGTCTCGCCGCGCTGCTGTCGGCCCACGTGGGACGGCCGACACCGCTGACGCCGGCCGTGCGACTGTCGACCGAACTCGGTGTGACGGTGCTGCTCAAGCGGGAAGATCTGACGCACACCGGATCACACAAGATCAACAATGTGCTAGGGCAGGCGTTGCTGGCCCGACGCATGGGGCGTACGCGTCTGATTGCCGAGACCGGGGCGGGCATGCACGGCGTCGCGACGGCGACGGTCGGCGCCCTGCTGGGCCTACCGGTGAAGGTGTTCATGGGCGAACGCGACGTGGAACGCCAGGCGCACAACGTCTTCCGTATGCGGCTGCTGGGTGCCGAGGTCGTTCCGGTGACCACCGGCAGTCGGACGCTGAAGGACGCCACCAGCGAGGCCATGCGCCACTGGGTGACAGACGTCGACGAGGCGTACTACTGCGTGGGCTCCGTCATCGGTCCGCACCCCTATCCGATGATGGTCCGCGAGTTCCAGCGCGTCATCGGTGACGAGGCCCGGCGGCAGTGCGCTGCCGAGCTGCCCGCTGCCACCCCTGACTACGTGGTCGCCTGCGTCGGCGGGGGCAGCAACGCGGCGGGCACGTTCGCCGGGTTCGTCGAGACCTCGGCGAAGCTCGTCGGGGTGGAAGCCGAGGGCGGCTCCGGCGCGACGAACGGGGAGATCGGCGTCCTGCACGGCTTCCAGTCGCTGTTCCTTCAGGACGAACACGGGCAGATCAAGGAGGCGCACTCGATCGCCGCCGGGCTGGACTACCCGGGCGTCGGCCCCGAGCACGCGTACCTGCGCGATCTGGGGCGCGCCCGGTATGTCACCGTCTCCGACGGGGAGGCGATCGCGGCCGCGGTCCGGCTCGCGCGGTCGGAGGGCGTGCTGCCCGCCATCGAGTCGGCCCACGCGCTCGCCTGGGTCGTCCGCGCCGCCGGCACGCCGGAGCTGCCCCGAGGATCGACAGTGCTCGTCACCCTGTCGGGGCGCGGCGACAAGGACATCACCACCCTGATCGCGGAAGCGGAGCTCGCATGAAGCTACTGATGCCCTACATCACGGGCGGGATCGTGCCCGGCTGGACGGCGTACCTGAACGCCTTCGAGGACGCCGGAGCCGAAATGGTCGAGGTCGGGCTCCCGTTCTCCGACCCGACGGTGGACGGCCGCACCATTCAGGAGGCCTCGGACGCGGCGCTCGCCCGAGGCGCGACGCCCGCCTCGGTCCTGGAAGACCTCGCCACGGCGCGGACAGGCATCCCCCTCGTGGCCAGCACGTACGCCAATATCGCGCTACGACCCGGGTTCGGCGACGCGCTGACGGCGGCCGGGGTGACCGGGCTGATCGTGCCCGACCTGCCCCTCGACGAGCTGGCCGGGCTGGACGTGCCGGGCGTCCAGGTGAGCCTGCTCGCCTCCCCCGCCACGCCTGACGACCGGCTCGCCGAGATCGGCCGACGCAGTCAGGGTTTCGTGTACGCCATCTCGATCATGGGCACGACCGGCGAACGCGACCGGCTCGCACCGTCGGCCGTCACTCTGGCCGCCCGGCTCAAGCGGGTCACTGATCTACCCGTGCTGCTGGGCTTCGGCATCTCCACCCCGGAACAGGCGGGCGAGGCGGCGGCGGTCGCCGACGGAGTCATCGTCGGCGCGGCCGTCATGCGGCGCATCCTCGACGGGGCGGGTCCCACCGAGGTCGGCGCCTTCGTGGCGTCGCTGCGGGCCGCGTTGTCTCAGGTGGCTACCGTGCGATGATCGGCGGTGGCCGTCGATGACGGGAGCGGACAGTCGACGCATCGGGAGACAGAACAGTGGCACGCTACCGGGCCATCGCCGCCGACCTCGCCGCCAAGATCCGCGACGGTCGCTACGTGCCGGGTGAGGCGTTGCCCGCGCAGCGCGAGCTCAGCACGGCGTACGGCGTCACCCTGATGACGCTGCGGCAGGCCCTGCGCGAGCTGAGCGCCGAGGGCCTGATCGTCCAGCGGCCGGGCAAGGGCACCTATGTCGCACCTGCTCATGCCGCGTACCAGCTCGGATCGTTGCGGAGCTTCGGCGACGACCTGCGCGAGCAGGGCCACGAGGTCCACACGACGGTGATCTCCCGCGCGCAGCGCCGCCTGCCCTCGCGCGTCGCGGCCCGGCTGCGGGTCCGCGAGGCCGAGACGGGCCTGCGCCTGGAGCGGGTCCGCGCGTTCGCCGGCCGCCGCGCCATTCATCAGATTTCCTGGGTACGCGAGCCGCACGCGAGCCGGTTGCAGGACGTGGACTTCACCGGCACCTCGTTGTACGCGGCCCTGGCCGACCTGGGGGTGGTGGTGGCCCGGGCGGCGGAGACCATCCGACCGGAGGTGCTGAACGCGGACGTGGCCCGGCATCTGGACGAGGCCGAGGGGGCGCCGGTGCTGGTCAGTGACCGGATCACGTACGCGCCCGACGGGACGGCCCTGGTGACCGACCGGGCCACGATGCTGGGCAGCATGATGCAGATCACCGCCGACCGGGCCGCCACCGGGTTGTCCCTCCACTACGGAGCGGTCTAGCCGGCCTGGCGCGCTCCTTGCCGTTGATCTCGCACGGCGTGACGGTCGCCCGGTGGGGACGGCGGCGTGAGTCGTCACCGCCCCCACCGTGACCCGGTTCAGGCCGGCGCGCCGGTGACGGTCAGGTTGCGCATTCGGCCCACGTTGTCGAACGAGCCGAAGCCGACCCGCCCCGAGCCGAAGGTGGTGTCCTTCGCGGTCAGCAGCGGGTCCCGGTGCCCGTCGACGTAGACGGCGATCTCGCCGGTGGCCGGCAGGTGCACCACCCGCACGCGGTGCCACCTGGCGTCGGTGATCGCCGGGTTGGCGCCCCGCGAGCGGCCGTTCCACTGGTGGTCGATGCGCTCCCGGTCGGCGTTGTCCACCTTGAAGATGCCGTTGTGCGGATAGATCGTGTTGTCGGTGGAGAGGTGGGCGTAGTAGAACTCGGTGTCCGAGCGCCAGCCGAAGACGATGATCACGTCCCGGTTGGTGACCTCCACCGGAGTGTCGAGTCGTACCTGGGCGTCGACCCGCACCGACGACCACGCCGGTCCGTTGGTCAGCACGGCGTACTCGAAGGGCCGGCGCGGGCCCGGCCGGCTCTCCCCGGCCTCGGCCAGGACGACCTGGTCGCCTGTGAACTGCCACTTAGCCGGCGTCACCGGTGCCCAGTTGGTGGCTCCGGTGGTACGGCGGACTGTGACGTCACCGACGTCACCGCTGGCGAACTCCCGGGTGCCGGTCACCTTCCAGACCTTTCCGTTGGCCTTCGCGACGACGTAGAGCTCACCGGCGGCGTCGGTGCCGAAGCGCAGGTCGACCCGGTTGGGGTCACCGGGCGCGCCCGGTGCGGAGAGGTCGCGCATCCGGACCGGGGTGCCCGCCTCGTCGAAGAGCGCGAGCTGGTGGATCGTGGCCAGCTCCCGGCCCCGGCGCATCTCGTTGGCCTCGGTGTAGAGCACCCGACCGTCGACCAGGTCGCCGAAGACGTACTTGCCGCGCAGCGCTGGCAGCGCCCGCCCCCGGTAGACGAAGCCGCCGGCCACCGCGACACCGACGTCGTCGGTGCAGTTCCAACCGGCGGCGGGGTCGTGGTCGTACGCGGCGACCGGGTAGGTGTAGCCGTAGCTGTCGTCGTCGGCGGGCAGCGGGAGCAGCCGGTTGCAGGGGTTCGTGGCCGCCTTGTCGAAGACGAAGGAGCCTTCGCGCTCGCTCCAGCCGAAGTTGTCCCCGGCACGGACTTCGTAGATCGCCTCGACTGCGTGTTCGCCGATGTGCCCGAGGTACATCCGGCCGGTCGCCCGGTCCCAGCTGAACCGGTGCGGGTCCCGGAAACCCACCGCGTAGAGCTCGCCGAGCGCGCCGGCCCGGCCGACGAACGGGTTCCCGGCCGGGATGCCGTAGCGCCCGTTCGCGGAGTTGGTGCCGCGGGGGTCGATCCGGAGCAGCTTGCCGTGCGGCAGGGCCAGGTTCTGCGGATCGGTGTTGCGAGCACCCTGGCCACCGTCGCCGACGGCCAGGTACAGCAGCCCGTAGTCGCGGTCGTGGCGCTTGGCCGTGGGGTTGAAGTTGATCTCCTGGATGCCGTGCACCTGGCCGCCGAAGCCGATGCGCAGCACCTCCCGGTGCGTACCGGCGAAGGTGGCAGCGGCGGGATCCGTCGCCGTCCACTCGGTGATGACGCCGTGGAAGAGCGTGTTGGGCTGGGCGTAGTCCGCAGTGGCGGTCGTCGTCGACGCCAACTCGGTGTGGATGGTGTAGAACCGGCCGTTCACCCCGAACTCCGGGTGGAACGCGACGTACCCGAAGCCCTGGCCGAGCCCACGACCGGAGAAGAACCGCGGCGCGAACGTCGCGGCCACGTCCAGGTAGACGTGCGGCACGCCGCCCTCGACCAGGTAGAGGCTGCCGTTGAGGTCGGGCACCGCCCGCCGGCCGGAGCCGTCGGGCACCTCCATGATGGTGTTGATCCGCGCGGTACGCATGAGCCGCGCGTCGGTCGGCGCCGGTGTCGGGTACGACTGCGGGAAGCTGGCGTACTCGCTGAGGACCAGCCCGAGTCGGGACTGGATCGGCATGTCGGGGATCGGGTCGTCGACCGCGTCGGCGGCTCGCGCGGGGGCGGCGACCAGTGTGGACAGGATCAGCACGAGGGCGGTGAGGCCGGCCCTCACTGTGGGCCGGCGGACGGCGCCGGCGCGGCGGTGCAGGGTGCGCACGCGTGTCTCCTTCTCGGTGGGACGGTGCCGAGGGTGGTCAGCGGGCAAGGTGGCGGTACTGCCTCCGTACGTCGTTCGCGGAGACCACACTGTCGAGGAACATCAGGCCGTCCATCCGGCAGTCGCACGGGTTGCGTTCCAGGTTGTCCTGGGGGAAGCTGCCGCCGATCTTGATGCCCCGGGGGTCGGACGCCGTGGTCACGTGCGGGCCCGGCCCGGAGACCAGCCACGGGTCGTCGGCGCGGGTGTAGAAGCCGTCCACCGGTTCACCGTTGCGGTAGAGGGCGAGCGCGCCGGTGGCGAAGTCGAAGGTGGCGGCCAGGTGCACCCACTCCCCCATGGGCAGCAGCTCACGCCAGTCCCGGGTGGCGGCGAACGTCTGTGAGTTGCCGCCGTCGAGCCGCCGGCCGAGCGCGACGAGACGCAACTCCCCGTCGACGTCGATCAGCTCCAGCAGCGCGCGAACGCCGTGGCCGTCGGAGTCGCCGGTCAGCACTCCGGCCAGCCCGATCGCGTTGTACCTGTCGTCCGGGTCGGCGGTGGTCGAGTTGGGTAGCGGGCGGTCCATGTTCAGCTTGAACCAGCCCATGACCGTGGTGCCGGCGGTGGCGCTGAAGGCACGTAGTGTCCGCACCCCGCTGGCCGACCAGGTGCCGGCCTTCCAGTCGTCGTTGCCGGCGACGGCGGGGTCGATCTGCCGGGTCTGCACCGCGTTGCGGCTGCCCCGGTAGGCGCCCTCCGGCACCCGCATGGCGGCACCGCCGTTGATCAGCTCGATCTCGGTGCCGGAACGCCCCTGGTCGCGTTCCAGTGCGGGGTCGCCGGGCACCGGGTGGTCGAAGTCGTACGCGGCGACCAGGTGCGCGCGCAGCGCCGGGTGGACGGCGGAGGGGATGCTGCGATCCGCCTGCGCTGGTGGCGCGCTGGCACCGGTCAGTGCGCCGATCGCCAGGAGGGAGACGGCGGCTCGTCGGGCCCTGGACATGGCTGTCACCTCGTTTCGCGGCATGACGGATGCCGGTCACGTAAGCGCTTACGAAAGCGCTTACGTACCCTAGGCTTCGATCGGTGCCGATCGCAACAGATCGGGTGACATGGATGTCTTCGGAGGGTTGCCGATGCCCAGGGCCAGCCAACGGCCGCGCCTCGTGGACGTCGCCGAACACGCTGCCGTCTCGCTGGCGACGGCCTCCCGAGCGCTCGCCGGCCGCGAGGGGGTCAGCGCCGAGGTCGCCGACCGGATCCGGCAGATCGCCGGTGAGCTGGGCTATGTCGCCAACCCGTACGCCCGCACCCTGGCCAGCGGGGCCACCTCCACGGTGGGGTTGATCGTCCACCAGATCGACGACCCGTACTTCTCCGAGATCGCCGCCGGAGTCATCCAACTCGCCGCCGAGCAGGGGCTGCTGGTGCAGATCTGCCAGTCCGGCCGCGACCCCGGCTACGAGCTGCAACAGCTGCGCCACCTGATCGCCCAGCGGGTCGGCATCGTCCTGATCAGTGGTTCCGGCTACGACGACCCCAGGATGGAGAGCGCGGCCCGCGCCGAGTTGGCCGCGTTCCAGGACCACGGCGGACGGGCCGCTGCCATCGGACGGCACACCCTCGGCGTCGACGCCGTCCTACCGGACAACGAGGCCGGCGGTCACGCCCTCGCCCAGCACCTGATGGATCTCGGTCACCGGCGGATCGCTGTCGCTGCGGGCAGCGCCGGCCTCACCACGGTCGCCGACCGGCTGGCCGGTGTGTCGTCGGCCCTGCGGCAGCGCGGACGCTCCCCCGCCGACCTCGCCGTCGTGCACAGCGACTTCACCCGCGGCGGGGGGCGCGCCGCCGCCGAGCAGATCCTCAACGAGCATCCCGAAACGACGGCGATCATCGCGCTCAACGACGCGATGGCCATGGGTGTGCTGTCGACGCTACGGTCCCGCCGCGTGCCGGTGCCCGCGCGGATGTCCGTGGTCGGCTTCGACGACGTCTCCGTGGCGGCCGACCTGGCACCCAGCCTGACCACCATCCGCCTGCCGATGACCGAGATGGGTCGCACGGCACTCACCCTCGCACTCAAGCCGCGCACGACACGCCCGCGCCGCCGCCCCACCGGGCACCTGCTGGTCGTCCGCGACTCGACCGGGCCCGCGCCGGGAAGCTGACCGACGCCACCCCGATCAGACGGCCAGGGCCGCCCGGACGTCCCGCTCGGCCGTGACACCCCCGTCGCCCGACGAGGTGACCCGACCGGACTCCAGCACGTGGTAGCGGTCCGCCACCCGCAGGGCGAAACCCAGGTGCTGCTCGACGAGGAGCACACTGAACCCGGACTGCCGGGTCAACTCGACGATCCGCTCCTGGATCTCCGCGACCACCGACGGCTGGATGCCCTCGGTCGGCTCGTCGAGCATCAGCAGCCGCGGCCGGGTGATCAGGGCGCGGGCGATGGCCAACTGCTGGCGCTGACCACCGGAGAGCAACCCGGCCCGCCGCCGCAGCAGCGGGCGCAACGCCGGAAACAGATCCAGCACCTCCGCCGTCGCCACCGCGCCGTCGCGCCGGCCGTCGGCGACCAGCCGCAGGTTCTCCGCCGCGGTCAGGTGCGGAAAGCACTGCTGACCCTGCGGGACGTACGCCATTCCCCGCGCCACCCGCTCGTGCGGCCCGGCGCGGGTGACGTCCTCGCCGTCCAACTCCACGGTGCCGGCACTCGGCCGCAGCAGCCCCGCCGCGACCCGCAGCAGGGTGCTCTTGCCGGCACCGTTGTGCCCGAGCACGGAGGCGACCCCGTCGGGCGGGACCGCCAGGTCGACCCCGTGCAGCACCCGGGAACGCCCGTACCCGGCGTGCACCCCACGCAGCGTCAGCATCATGCCTCCCGGCCGGTGCGGGCCGACCCGGCGTCGACCGGGTGGCCAAGGTAGACCTCCTGCACGCGCGGGTCCGCCTGGACCTGCGCGACCGTACCCTCGCTGAGCACCCGGCCGGCGTGCAGCACTGTGACGCTGCGCGCGAACCGACGCAGGAAGTCCATGTCGTGCTCGATCACGACGACAGTGCGATCCCGGCTCACCCTCTCCAACAGCACGCCGGTGGCGTCGCGTTCCTCATGGCTCATCCCGGCGACCGGCTCGTCGAGCAGCAGCAGCCGCGCGTCCTGCACCAGCAGCATGCCGATCTCCAGCCACTGCTTCTGGCCGTGCGCGAGCGTCCCGGCGAGGTCCGCGGTCCGCTCGGCCAGCCCGATCGTCTCCAGCGCCGCGGCGATCTCGTCAGGCACGCCCCGTCGGCGGCGGGCCAGGGTCGCCCAGCTGCGCCGCGCGCCCGCCGCGATGTCGAGGTTCTGCAACACCGACAGCTCCTCGAAGACCGTCGAGGTCTGGAAGGTCCGCCCGATGCCGAGCCGGCTGATCCGGTGCACCGGCCGGCCGAGCAGTTCCTGGTCACCGAACCGGACCGAGCCGCTGGCCCTGACCAGGCCGGTGATCGCGTCGACCAGTGTGGTCTTGCCGGCGCCGTTCGGCCCGATCAGGAACCGGATGTCGCCGGCGGGCACCTCCAACGAGACGCCGTCCACGGCGGTGAAGCCGTCGAAACTGACCCGCACGTCACGGACGGACAGTCCGTCCAACCGCTCGCCGCTCATGCTGTGCTGGCTGGGCATGCGCTCACGGCCCTCGCTGCGCTCGGTGCGTTCGCTCATGCCGCAGGCACCTCCGTCCGTTCGGCGCGTCGTCGACGCAGCGACAGCCAGCCGGGCCGCAGCGGCCGCGCGGCGACGTCACGGCGGCGGGCCAACGCCCACAGCGACGCCAGGCCGCCGGGGAGGAACGCCACCACGACCACGAAGAGCAATCCCTGAAGGTACGTCCAGGTGCCCGGAAAACGCTCGGAGAGGGCGGTACGCGCCCAGGCCACCGCCACCGCGCCGAGCACCGGCCCGAGCACCGTCGCCCGGCCGCCCACCGCGACGCCGATGACGAACTCGATCGACGGGACGATGCCGATCAGCGCGGGCGAGATGATGCCCACCGCCGGCACGAAAAGCGCCCCGGCCAGCCCGGCCATGCCCGCCGCCACCACGTACGCCACAAGCTTGACCGACGCCGGGTCGTAGCCCAGGAAGCGGACCCGTTCCTCACCGTCGCGGACCGCCACCAGCAGCTCGCCGTAACGGCTCTGGATCAGCTGACGGGTCAGCGCGAGCAACGCCAGCAGCGTTCCGGCGATGATGAAGTACACCATCCGCTGGTTGACCGGGTCGTCCAGGTCGTAGCCGAAGAAGCCCTTGATGTCGGTGAGCCCGTTGGTGCCACCCGTGGTGCCCTGTTGGCCGATCAGCAGGATCACCATCGCGGCGGCGAGCGCCTGGCTGAGGATGGCGAAGTACGCGCCGCGGACGCGGCGGCGAAAGACCAGCGAGCCGAGCCCGAAGGCGACAGCCATCGGCAGCAGCACCGTGGCGGGCAGCGCGAACCACGGACTGGCGAACGGCCGCCACCACAGCGGCAGCTCGTCGAGTTGCCCGTACAGCTGCATGAAGTCGGGCATCCCACCCGGGCCCGCGTCGGCGAGCTTGAGGTGCATGGCCATCGCGTAGCCGCCGAGGCCGAAGAAGACACCCTGGCCCAGGGTGAGCATCCCGCCCCGGCCCCAGGCGATCCCGATGCCGACCGCGACCATGGCGACGCAGAGGTACTTGGCGAGCAGTGCCAGCCGGAAGTCCGACAACACCAGCGGGGCGACGGCGAACAGCAGCGCCGCGCCGAAGGCGAAGCCGGCCAGGGTCCGTAGCCGCGAGCGACCGGCGGGGTGGCCCGGTGGTACGGCGCCCGCAGGCGCCGGGCGGACGGCGGTGCTGGGTGGCGCGGGGGTGACGGCGGTCATGCGAGGCTCCTGGTCCGCAGGGTGAACAGGCCCTGTGGCCGCCACTGGAGGAACGCGACGATCGCCACGAACACGATCACCTTGGCGACGCTGAGGGTGGTCAGGTATTCCCCGGTGGCCTGGAGCACGCCGAGGGCGAAGGCGACGATCACACTGCCCTTGAGCTGGCCGATCCCGCCGACCACGACGACCAGGAAGGCGTCGATGATCAGGTTGGTGCCCATGGTCGGGCCGATCGGACCGAGCAGGGTGAGGGCCACCCCGGCGAGCCCGGCCAGGCCGGAGCCGAGGAAGAAGGTCGTCCGGTCGACCCGGGAGGTGGCGACGCCGGAAACGGCGGCGAGGTCGCGGTTCTGCACCACCGCGCGGATACGGCGTCCGAGCGGGGTGAGTCGCAGCGCCAGGGTGAGCGCCGCGACGGCGGCCAACGCCAGGGCCAGGATGAACAGCCGGTTGTTGGCGATGGTCACCCCGCCGGGCAGCGCCACGTTGCCGGTGAGCAGCTCGGGCGCACGGGTCTGCACGTTCGGGCTGCCGAAGATGTCCCGGGCCAGTTGTTGCAGGATCAGTGACACACCCCAGGTGACCAGCAGGGTGTCCAGTGGGCGGGCGTAGAGCCGGCGGATGAGCAGCACCTCCAGCAGGACACCCATGGTGCCGGCGACCACGAACGCCACCGGCAGCGCGACCGCCAGTGACAGGCCGGCGCCGGTGATGCTCTGCTGCAGAACGTAGGTGGTGTACGCGCCAGCCATGATGAACTCACCGTGCGCCATGTTGATCACGTTCATCTGGCCGAAGGTCAGCGCGAGGCCGAGCGCGATGAGCAGCAGCACCGCGCCGATGCTGATGCCGGTGAAGAGTTGACCGAAGAGGACTGTCACGGTGGGTACTCCGAACTGCTGGTCGGGTGGCCCGGGCGGAGCGCGCGGCAACGCGTTCCGCCCGGGCCGGCGTCGTCAGCTCAGGCCGCTCGCCCACGGGTAGGTCTTGAGGTACGGATCCGGTGCGACCGGCTTGCCGGAGTTCCACACCTCGGTGATCAGGCCGTCCGCGCCGATCTTGCCGATCCGGGCGGTCTTCGCGATGTGCTGGGTCTTGCCGTCGACGGTGACCAGGCCCTCCGGAGCGTCGAAGGTGATCCCGTCCGAGGCGGCGCGGACCTTCTCCACGTCGAAGGCGCCGGCCTTCTCGACCATCGCCTTCCACAGGTGCACGCCGACGTAAGCGGCCTCCATCGGGTCGCTGGTCGGCTTGTCCGCGCCGTACTTCGCCTTGTACGCGGCCACGAACTTCGAGTTCGCCGCGCCCGGGGTGGTCTGGTAGTAGTTCCAGGCCGTCAGCTGGCCCTCCAGGTACTGGGTGCCGATGCCCTTGACCTCTTCCTCGGCGATCGACACCGACACCACAGGCATCGCGGCGGCGCTCAGGCCCGCCGACTTGTACTCCTTGAAGAAGGCCACGTTGCTGTCACCGTTGAGCGTGTTGAACACCGCATCCGCGCCGGATGATTTGACCTTGTTCACGATGGTGCCGAACTCGGTGGAGCCCAGCGGCGCGTAATCCTCACCCAGCACGGTCATCCCGTTCGCGGCCGCGTACGCCTTGATGATTTTGTTTGCGGTCCGCGGAAACACGTAGTCACTGCCGACCAGATAGACCGACTTCGCGCCCTGCGACTTGAGATAGTCCAGCCCGGGAACGATCTGCTGGTTGGTCGTCGCTCCGGTGTAGAAGATGTAGGGCGACTGCTCAAGTCCCTCGTACTGCACCGGGTAGAACAGCAACGCCTTGTTCTTCTCGAACACCGGCTTGACCGCCTTGCGGCTGGCCGACGTCCAACAGCCGAAGACAGCCGCCACCCGGTCCTCGGAGATGAGCTTCTCGGCCTTCTCCGCGAAGGTGGGCCAGTCCGAGGCGCCATCCTCACCGACCGGCTGGATCTTCTTGCCGAGGACACCGCCGGCCGCGTTGATCTCGTCGACGGCGAGCATGATGGAGTCGCGGACGGTGACCTCGCTGATCGCCATGGTCCCGGAGAGCGAGTTGAGCAGGCCCACCTTGACGGTGTCGCCGGAGACGTCGGCGGTGACGCCGGTCGCGCCACCCTCGTCGGTGGTCTTGCTGCCGCACGCGGTCATCGCGGCCGCGGCGACCAGGGTCATGGCACCCGCCAGGATGCGGCGGCCCCGGAATAATGACATCTACTCTCCCTGCGGTGCAGTCAAGTGGCGAAAGGACGGTCGGTGCGGTCCGATGGAGCTGACGTGGGCGGTGCCGAGATCGACGGGTGGACGCCGCGCAGGGCACCGGCTCGGATATGGGCAGGGAAAGCGTTGACCGGCACGATTGCGCGCGTGTTTCCCGGTCCTTAATTGACTGTTTCCGGGGGACCGTCGAGTCGCACACGAAAAAGCGGCCGACACCGTTGGGGAGGAAACGGTGCCGGCCGTTCGGAAAGACGCAGAGATAAGTGCCACCACATTGGTCGACGGCGAATCCGCCAACGGTGGGCACGCAATGGTGAGACCTGACTCCTCGGCCAGATACTTCACGCAGGAAGCATCTTAGGACGGGATCGGGTGGCGCTGTCAAGAGTCGGGTGGGCCGACTGCCGTGCCCGGTTCAGAGCTGAGCGAGCACAGTGAAGTCGAGCCCGTCGGCCTCGGCCAGGTAGATGCGCTGCCGGACGTGCCGCTGACGCAGCCGTAACCGCCCACGCGGCCCGTGGTAGGCGACCGTGTCCGCGGCCGTCTCGATCGCCCGTACGTCGAGGGTGCGGGCCTGGCCGATCAGCGCGGCGAGCAGCATGACGCCCTCGTAGCAGGACTCCCCCAGACTGCCCAGCGGCGGCGCTTCCACGCCGAAGCGCCGCGCGAACTCGCCGTGGAAGTCGAGGTTCTCCTGCGTGACAAGACCGGCGAAGAAGCCGGCGGTGCTGTAAAGCCTTCGAGTCGCGCCGGCACCACTGGCCAACAGCATGTTCTCGTCCATCAGGGTGCTCAGCCGCAGGCAGCGCTGATCCAGGCCGGATCGGGCGAACGCCCTGTTGAACCGCACCGCGTCGGCACCGACCAGCAGCATCAACACCGCGTCCGCGTCACTGTGCTCGATGCGGCGTAACACCTCGGTGAAGTCGTGCGCGTCCAACGGCAGGAAGTGCCGGCCCACCAACTGCCCGCCGCCGCGCAGCGCGTACCGCTGGGCGGCCCACGACGTACGGCGCGGCCACACGTAGTCGTTGCCCACCACGAACCAGCGGCGCACCCCCTGTTCCGCGGCGAGCATCCGCATCGCGGGCCACAACTGGGCATCGGGCGTCTCGCTGGTCAGGAAGACACCTTCGGTGCGTTCGCCGCCCTCGTAGAGTGCGGTGTAGACGTAGGGCACCCGGTGCGCGACGCGGGGCGCCAACGCCTGGCGCACCGAGGAGATGTGCCACCCCGTCACCCCCTGCACCGCCCCCACCGACACCAACGCCTCGACCTCGGCGGCCACCTCGGCCGGCGGTGCGCCACCGTCGACAGGCACCAGGCGGACCTCCCGGCCCAGCACGCCACCGCACCTATTGATCTCCTCGACCGCGAGCTGCGCGCAGAGCTCACAGGTGGGGCCGAACATGCCGGCCGGCCCGCGCATCGGATAGACAAGCGCGATGCTGACCACGGCAGGGTCGACGGTCAGCCACGGCGGTGCCGGCGCGGACATGAGCACATGATTGCCCGGCCTACGACGGAAGACCAGCGCTCACCACTGACCGGGACGACTCGCTACCATGACAGGGCCACCGGACCAGGGAGTTTCATGTCAGACGTGCCCGGGGCGCCAGCCGACCTGCTGCGCTCGCTCACCCGCGCCGAACGGCTGCTCTCCCGCCGGCTGGGCGCCGTTCTGGCCGACGACGCGATCAGCATCGAGGCGTGGAGGGTGCTCTGCCTGCTCGCCGACGGCCAGGGTCACCCGATGAGCGAGGTGTCCATCGAGGCGTCGCTGCCGCCGGGCACCCTCACCAAGCTGGTCGACCAACTCGTCGACCGCAACCTCGTCTTCCGCCGGATCGATCCGATCGACCGCCGACGGATTCGGGCGTACCTGACCGCTCGGGGCCGCCGCGAGCACGCCCGCCTGGACGAGCGGGTCCGAGCCAGCATCGCCGAACTGGGCGTGCCGCACGCCGCTGACCTGGTGAGCCAGATCGACGATTTGGTCGGCCGTCTCGACCCGGCCCGGCCACGGGAACACGCCGACGCGTCCGGCCCCCACCGCTGAGCCGCCTCCGGCTCACCGACCGAACTTCTGGGCGAGCCGCAGTCTCACCCTGCTCCCGACGCGACACCCCACTCAGCCGCGAACGCTGCCCGGCCACACGCGGCACCCGCCCGAGAGCGTGATGTCTGTGAGTCATCGTGATGACTCACAGACATCACGCTCTCCGCAGTGTCCGCCTCCAGAACGGCCCCGGGGGGCAGGCGGACCGACTGGGCTTCCTAGCCGGCGAGGTGGGCGCGCAGGGTGTGCGCGTCGGGAGCGGTGGCCGTCCACAGGGTCGCCGGGCCGCCGGCCAACGGCAGCCGGGCGACACTGCCCTCGGCCGATGGAGGTTCGGCGGGCCGCGACGGGTCGACCACCAGCAGCGATCCCGTGGCCGGGGCGCCGCCGAGCACCGCCGGGCCGGCCCAGCCCGGCGCGTGCGGTCCCACCGCGAGGGACTGCCGCAGCAGTGGTCGACCCGCGTAGTCGACCTGGGTGTGCACGACGGCGCTGCCGGGCGCCTCGCCGTGCCGGCCGCAGATCAGCTCGTCGCGCCACCGCAGGCCGGCACCGGCGGCCAACTCGATCCGGGACTCGGCGAGGTGCGCGCAGCCAGCCGCCGCTACCAACTGTTCCGGGAGCCAGTGCAGCGTGGCCCCGGCGTGCACCACCGCCCGCACCGCCATCCGGGAGACGGCACCCACGCGGCCCGGTAGGGCGATCGACGCGGCGACGCTGTGCACCCGCACGGCCGCGCCCGGCCCGACCTCGATCTCCAGGCGCAGATCGTCGCCGGCCAGTGGCCCAGCCGCCCCGCCGACGAGGTGCACAGTGGCGACATCACCGTCGGCCGGGGTCTGGCGCAGCAGCAACGGCGTTTCGCCGTGCAGCTCGACAAGGGCCGTGCCGCCCCGCCCGTCGGCCCGGGCGACCAGCCGGGCGAGCGCTCGCATCAGGCCGTTTCCGCCGGTACGGCGAGCGGGTGCAGGGCGGCGTGGTGGGCCAACTCGTGCCGGATCCAGTCCGCGACCGACGTGGCGGTGGGGTCTCCCACGATGGACAGGAAGAGAGTCGGGAGGTCGCCGCGCCGGGCCCGCGCGTCACGATCCATGACGGCGAGGTCGGCACCCACCATCGGGGCCAGGTCGGTCTTGTTGATCACGAGAAGGTCGGCGGCGGTGACCCCCGGGCCGCCCTTGCGGGGGACCTTGTCCCCGCCCGCCACGTCGACAACGAAGATCTGCCGGTCGACCAGCCCTCGACTGAAGGTCGCCGTCAGGTTGTCCCCACCACTCTCGACGAGGACGAGGTCCAACGGGCCGACCGTATCGGCCAGTTCGTCGACGGCGTCGAGGTTGGCGCCGATGTCGTCGCGGATCGCCGTGTGCGGGCAGCAGCCGGTCTCCACCGCGCGGATCCGCGCCGGGTCCAGCACGCCGGCCCGCCGGAGGAAGTCGGCGTCCTCGGTCGTGTAGATGTCGTTGGTCACCACGCCGAGCCGCAACTCGTCGGCGAAGGCACGGCAGAGCGCGGCCACCAGGGCCGTCTTGCCGGAGCCGACCGGGCCGCCGATGCCGACCCGCAGGGCACGGCCGGCACGCGCCAACGGCGGATGGGGGTCCACCCCCGGCTCCGGATGGGTGTGCGGAACGGTCTCGTCGTGGGGTGGGATGGCCGCCGTCGGCGTGCCCGGCGGCGGCGTGATCGGTTCGACGGCGGGCACAGCGCTCGGCACAACGGTGTCAGGACGCAAAGAGACGCACCTCCCAGGTGGCATGGATCTCGGCATGGATGTCGGCGAGTGGGGCGGCGGCGGCTGGCAGCCGCTCCGGTGGATCATCGGCGGCCCGCGCCGCGTCGGCGGCCGTGCCGTCGCAGGCGTCGGCCAGGCCGACCAGCAGCGCCTGGACCTGGTACGGGTCGAGTCCGAGCAGACGTACGCCGGCGCTGGCCGCCCCGGTCAGCGTCCCGTACGCGGCGATCGTTGCGGTCTCGACGCGGGACAGCCCGGCCGCGGCACACAGCAGCCCGAGCACCAGCGGCTGGTGTGCGCCACCGGGCGTCGCGGGCAGGTCGGCGAACGGGGCGTCCGACCAGATGGCCCGCCCGGCCCGCAGCAGCGCCCGGCCCTGTCGGCGCGAGACCGCCCGCAACGCCGGGGCGGCGGTACGCGCGTCCAGCTCCGCGTCGAGCCGAGCCAGCGCGCCCGACCGGGCGGCGGACTCAGCCGGCGCCCCCGCCCGGTGTGCGGCTGCCGCGAACGCCGCGCCGACCAGACCGGCGGTGGCCAATCGTCCGGCCAGGAACGCCTCCAACGAGGCCAGGTCGGTGACCCGGCCGGCGGCGACGGCCGCCTCCAGACCACCGGAGTGCGCGTGCGCCCCGGCCGGGAAGCGTCCGTCGGCCAACAGCAACAGCAGGCTCGGCGTTGCCATCAGAACAGGAAGTACCGCTGGGCCATCGGCAGCCGGGTCACCGGGTCCGGCTCCACCACCTGCCCGTCGATCCGCACCGTGAAGGTGTCCGGGTCCACCTCGATGTGCGGCATCGCGTTGTTCTCCGGCAGGTCGGCCTTGCCCCGCGACCGTACGTCGCTCACCGGCACCACCCGGCGACGCACGTCCAGTCGGAGCCCGGCGTCCAGGGCTGCCGGGGCCACGAAGGCCAGGCTGGTGGCGGCCGCCGCCGCGCCGTACGCCCCGAACATCGGCCTCGGCAGCATCGGCTGCGGTGTCGGGATCGAGGCGTTGGCGTCGCCCATCTGGGCGTACGCGATCATGCCGCCCTTGAGTACCAGGTGCGGCCGGACCCCGAAGAACGCCGGGTCCCAGAGCACCAGGTCGGCGAGCTTGCCCGGTTCGACCGAGCCGACCTCCCGTTCCAGGCCGTTGGCCATCGCGGCGCAGATGGTGTACTTCGCCACGTACCGTCGGGCCCGGTGGTTGTCGGCGGGCCCGTCACCCGGTAGTGCGCCGACCCGGTCCTTCATCACGTGGGCGCTCTGCCAGGTCCGCATGATCACCTCGCCGACCCGGCCCATGGCCTGCGCGTCGGAGCCGATGATCGAGATGGCGCCGAGGTCGTGCAGCAGGTCCTCGGCAGCCATCGTGGACGGTCGAATCCGACTCTCGGCGAAGGCGAGGTCCTCCGGCACGGACGGGTTGAGATGGTGGCAGACCATCAGCATGTCCAGGTGCTCGGCCAGGGTGTTCGCGGTGTACGGCCGGGTCGGGTTGGTCGACGACGGCAGCACGTTCGGTTCACTGGCCACGGTGATGATGTCCGGTGCGTGCCCGCCACCGGCTCCCTCGGTGTGGTACGAGTGGATCGCCCGTCCACCGATCGCGCGCAGGGTGTCCGCGACGAATCCGGCCTCGTTGAGCGTGTCGGTGTGGATCGACACCTGGACCCCGGACGCGTCCGCCACCCGCAGGCAGGCATCGATCGCCGCCGGTGTGGTGCCCCAGTCCTCGTGCAGCTTGAAACCGCCCGCACCGGCCCGCAACTGTTCCCACAGCGCTTCGCTGGAGACGGTGTTGCCCTTGCCGAGCAGCAGCACGTTGACCGGCATGGTGTCCAGGGCCTCGTGCATCCGGGCCAGGTGCCAGGCATTCGGGGTGACAGTTGTCGCGCGGGTCCCCTCGGCCGGCCCGGTGCCGCCGCCGACCATCGTGGTGATGCCACTGGCCAGCGCTTCGGTGACGATCTGCGGGCAGATGAAGTGCACGTGGGTGTCGACCGCGCCGGCGGTGAGGATCCGCCCGTTGCCCGCGATCACCTCCGTCGACGGGCCGATGACCAGGTCGGGGTGCACACCGGGCATGGTGTCCGGGTTGCCGGCCCGGCCGAGCGCCACGATGCGCCCGTCGCGCAGCCCCACGTCGGCCTTGACCACGCCCCAGTGGTCGAGCACCACCGCGCCGGTGATGACGGTGTCCAGTGCCCCCTCGGCGCGGGTGGCACGGGACTGCCCCATCGACTCGCGGATCACCTTCCCGCCGCCGAAGACCGCCTCGTCGCCGCCCACGCAGTGGTCGGTCTCCACCTCGATCAGCAGGTTCGTGTCGGCCAGTCTGATCCGGTCACCGGTCGTCGGACCGTACAGGTCGATGTAGCGGTCCCGCCGCACGGCGCTCACCGCGGCGACCCGTCGGCGGTGACCGCGTGCGGCGAGGGGTCCAGCGGTCCCGCGCACTCTGCGCGCAGGCCCGGCACGACACGTGCGCCGCCAAGTGGTACGAGCTCGACGCTGCGGTCGATGCCCGGCTCGAACCGGACGGAGGTGCCGGCCGGGACGGCGAGCCGCTGCCCCCAGGCCGCCCTGCGGTCGAACGACAGCGCCGGGTTGGCTTCGGCGAAGTGGTAGTGCGAGCCGACCTGCACCGGGCGGTCGGCGGTGTTGACCACGAGCACCGTAGTCACCGGACGACCCACGTTGATCTCGACCGGGTCGGCCGCCGGCAGGATCTCCCCGGGGATCACGGGATCGGGTGGTGCACCGTCACGAGCTTGGTGCCGTCCGGGAACGTCGCCTCCACCTGCACCTCCCTCAGCAGCTCGGGGATGCCGTCCTGGACGTCGTCGCGGCCCAGCACCGCCCGGCCGGCCGACATCAGGTCGACCACCGACCGCCCGTCGCGGGCCCCTTCGAGGAGGAACGCGGTGATCACCGCGACGGCTTCGGGGTAGTTGAGGCGCAGGCCGCGTTCGCGGCGGGCGCGGGCGACATCGGCCGCGACGTGGACGAGCAGGCGATCCTGCTCGTGCGGGCTGAGGAACACGGGGCTCTCCCGGTGGGTCGGCGTGCCCCGGCTCGCCGTCGGCTCCACGCGGAGCCACCCGGGCACCAGGACCCGAGGGGACGAGCTGGGAGTCACACGACCGCCGGGCCACCGCCGACGGGGCGACCCGGGACTCCACCATCCCGGCCCGCACGACGGGCATCCGGCGGTGTCGGGTCGGATGCGGACCGCACCGCCCACCGCTGAGCAGACCGTAGAGGATCGCCACCGACCGAGGCAACAGTCCATTGGGGATCGGCCTGGCACACGGCCCGGTACGGGTACGTGTTCCCGTGCGGCAGCAGGCAGGGGATGATCACCGGATGACGGCGACGAGGGGTACGCGCGCACTGCTCGGTGTTCTGTTCCTGGCTGCGGCCACGGTCGGGACGTGGCTCCTCTGGCTGGGCTGGGACACCCGGTACACGGTCGACGCGCAGACCGGCGCGAGCAGCGGCCCGTACGAGCCGTGGCAGGTGATCGGCTGTGTGTTGACGCTCGTGCTGCTGGCCGCGCTCGCCGGGACGCGGCTCAGCCCGTGGCTGGTGGTGCCGGTGATGACCGTGGCGTTCACGGCGGTCTGGTCGTGGCGGGCCGCCGGGACCGACGACAGCGGGCTGTGGGTGGTCGGGGGGATTCTGGTGCTGGTCGGGATGGCGGCCGGCAGCACCGTGGTGAGCCTCGCGGCGCGGCGGGTCGGCCAGCGGTTCGCCGGACGACCCGCCGCGAGATAACCGATCGCCTCGTGCGCGGCGGCATGCTAGAAGGGAGCGTGCCTGACCTGACGAGCCCTCTCGACGCCACGTCCCTCAGGACCGCGCGGCTGCTGTTGCGCCGCATGCGCAGCGATGATCTGGACGGGTTCGCAGCGGTCAACGCGCAGCCCGAGGTGATGCGCTACATCCATCACGGCCGCACCCTGGACCGGGCCGCGACAGCGGAGCGTGTGGCCACCTATCAGCGACACTGGGACGAGCACGGCTTCGGCCTGTACGCGGTCGAGATCAGCGAGACCGGGGAGCTGGCCGGCTTCACCGGACTGGCGGTGCCGAGCTTCCTGCCCGAGATCATGCCGGCTGTGGAGATCGGCTGGCGGCTCGGCCGCGCGTACTGGGGTCGGGGCCTGGCCACCGAGGCTGCCCAGGCCGTTGTCGCCCACACTCGTGCCACGCTCGACCTGCGGCGGTTGGTCAGCATCCACGTCGTCGGCAACGAGGCGTCCGCGCGGGTGATGGTCAAGCTGGGCATGTCGCTGGAGCGGGAGACCGTGCAACCGGACACGGGCCGCCAGGTCCGGGTCTACGCGATGGACCTGTAGGCGGTGGTGGCGCCGGTTGCGGCGGACCGCCGGTCAGCGGGCCACGGCGGGTTGCGGCGCTGGCACGCCGGCGAAGGGGATGTCGACGTGGTCGCCGGTCCCTGGCTGGCCGTCGGGGTGCCGCCACAGCCCACGCTCGCGCAGGATCGGCAGCACGCCCTCCCCGAACCAGTACGCCTCCTCCAGGTGCGGATAGCCGGAGAGGATGAACTCGTCGATGCCGAGCGCGTGGTATTCAGCGATCCGGTCGGCGATTTCGGCGTGGCTGCCCACCAGCGCGGTGCCGGCCCCACCGCGGACCAGCCCGACCCCCGCCCACAGGTTGGGGGCGACCTCCAGGCCGTCGCGGGAGCCACCGTTCAGGTCGAGCATGCGGCGCTGCCCCTCGGACTCGCTGCGGCGCAGTCCCTCCTGCACGGCCCGGATGTCGGCCTCGGACACCCCGTCGAGCAGGCGCTGGGCCTGCGCCCAGGCCTGCTCGGCGGTGTCACGCACGATGACGTGCAACCGGATGCCGAAGCGCAACTCCCGCCCGGCGCGGGCGGCCAGCGCCCGGACCCGCTCCAGCTTCTCGGCGACCAGGGCCGGCGGCTCGCCCCAGGTGAGGTAGACGTCGCTGTGCCGCACCGCCACCGGAAGCGCGGCGGCGGAGGACCCACCGAAGTAGACCGGCGGCACCGGGTCAGGCGGCCGGTGCAGCCGTGCCTGTTCGACGCGGACGTGGGTGCCGTCGTGGTCGACGGTCTCGCCGCGCCACAGCGCACGCACCACGTGCAGGAACTCGTCGGCCCGCGCGTACCGGGCGTCCTTGTCCAGGAAGTCGCCGTAGGCCCGCTGCTCCTGTGACTCGCCGCCGGTGACCACGTTGAGCAGCAGCCGGCCCCGGGACAGCCGCTGGAAGGTCGAGGCCATCTGGGCGGCCAGCGTGGGGGCCAGCAGCCCGGGCCGGAAGGCGACCAGGAACTTGAGTCGCTCGGTCACCTCGGTGAGCATCGCGGTGCTGAGCCAGGCGTCCTCGCACCAGGCGCCGGTGGGGGTGAGGGCGCCGACGAAGCCGAGCTGCTCGGCGCTGCGGGCGATCTGCCCGAGGTACGCCACGCTGGCCGGGCGGGCGCCTCCCGCGGCACCGGTCGGTACGCCGTGGCCGCCGCTGACGATGTCCCGGCTGTCGCCGTTGGTGGGCAGGAACCAGTGGAAGGTGAGGGTCATGGGGCTCTTTCCTCCAGCGGGGGCGGTCGGCGCACGCGGCGAGGCGGGCACCTCCTGAGGGGTGGGACGATCCCGCCGACAGCCTACCCATAAAACCTATCGGGTTAGTAGGCTACTGCCGGCGCCGACACCTGTCGATGCGCCGCTGTCCGCCTGCCCCGACCCGAGGAGCCGCCATGCCCACCCCGTCGACGAGCCGTCCTCCGCACCGCCGCCTGCTGACGGCGGCGCTCAGCACAGTGGCGCTGCTCGCCACTGTCGCGGTGAGCGCGTGCGGCGGATCCGCCGACGCGGACGGCGGCAGCGCGCAGAAGCTCCGGATCGGCTACCAGCGCTTCGGCGGGCTGAGCCTGGTCAAGGCGCGCGGCGCCGCACCGGATGTGGAGTGGTCGCTGTTCGAGAGCGGACCCGCGCTCACCGAGGCGCTCAAGGCCGGTTCCATCGACATCGGACAGGTCGGTGAGGCACCGCCCGTCTTCGCCGCAGCCGGGAAGATCCCGTTCTCCGTCATCGGCACCTCGGCACCGATTCCGCAGGGGGAGGCCGTGCTGGTCAAGGCCGACCGGGGCTACCGCAGCTTCGCCGACCTCAAGGGCCGAACGGTGGCCCTCAACAAGGGGTCCAACGTGCACTGGCTGCTGGTGCGGCTGCTGGAGGCGAACAACATGACGTTGAAGGACATCCAGGTCAAGTACCTCAAGCCCGCCGAGGGGCGGCCCGCGTTCGACGCCGGGCAGATCGACGCCTGGGTGATCTGGGACCCGTACTTCGCCCTGGCCGAGCAACCGGGGGTCCAGGTGCTCGCCGACGCGACCGGTCTGGCCAGCAACCGCGAGTACCTCCTGGCCTCGCCCCGAGCGGTGGACAAGCGGACGGACGAGATCCGCGCTTTCCTGCAGCGCTACCGCGAGGTGACCGACTGGGGCATCGCCCACCCCGAGGAGCGAGCCAGCACCCTCGCGCCGGAGCTGAAGATCCCCCAGGACGTCACCAGCCGCGCCCTGGCCCGCAGCGCCAAGCCCCTCGCCCCGGTCACCCCGGCCATCGGCGACGAACTTCAGGCGATCACCGACAGCTTCATCGCCCTGGGACTCATCCCCGGGCCGGTCGACCTCCGATCCCGGGTCGACGGCCGGTTCAACGAGGTGTTCCAGTGAGTCGTACGACGCTCGTCGAGGCGCCCGAAGAGGTCACCGCGGCGGCGCCTGTCGTACCCCGTCGCCAGCGGTCGACCCGGCGCTGGCGGCGGGTGGTGAGCCCGGTGGTGCTGGTCCTGGGGTGGGAGTTGGCCGCGCGGACCGGGCTGCTGGCGGCCGAGAAGCTGCCCGCGCCCAGCGACGTCCTGGCCACCGGCGCGCGGCTGAGCCGGGACGGGACGCTCGGAATCCACCTGCTGGACTCCCTCACCCGGGCCGGGGCCGGCCTGCTGATCGGCGGTCTCCTGGCCCTGGTCCTGGGCACCGTGGCCGGGCTGCTGCGGCTCGGTGACGACCTGGTCGACCCGCCGGTGCAGATGGCCCGGATGCTGCCGCACCTCGGGCTGGTCCCGTTGCTGATCATCTGGGTGGGCATCGGTGAATCACTCAAGATCAGCCTGGTGGCTCTGGGCGCGTTCTTCCCCATCTACTTCAACACCTACGCCGGCATCCGGGACATCGACGAGCGGCTGGTGGAGGCGGCGCGCACCTGTGGTCTGGGGCTGGCCGCCCGACTGCGGCACGTGGTGCTGCCCGGCGCGTTGCCGTCGCTGTTCCTCGGTCTACGGCTGGCGATCGGGGCGGCCTGGCTCAGCCTGGTCGTCGGCGAGCAGGTCAACGCCCAGACCGGGATCGGCTTTCTGATGATGGAGGCGCGAGAGTTCAGCCAGACCGACGTGGTGGTGCTCGGCCTGCTCGTCTACGCGCTGCTCGGGCTGATATCCGACCTTGCGTTGCGCGTCCTGGAGAGGAGGATGTTGACATGGCGTCGCGGACTGCGGGCCACCTGAACGGCGCCGAGCCGGTGCTCACCGCCCACGCGGTGCGCCGAGCCTTCGGGCCGACAGTCGTGCTGGCCGGGGTCGACCTGACCATCGCCCGCGGCGAGGTGGTGGCCCTGCTGGGCGGCAGCGGTTCCGGCAAGAGCACGCTGCTGAGGATTCTCGCCGGGTTGGACGGCGAGGCCAGCGGGACGAGCGTCGTGCACGGCACCGCCGCGGTGGTCTTCCAGGAGCACCGGTTGCTGCCATGGAAACGCGTGGCGGACAACGTGGGGCTCGGGCTGTCCGGCGCGGACGGCCCGGAGCGGATCCGGCAAGCGCTGGCCGAGGTCGGTCTCGCCGAGCGGGACCGCGCCTGGCCGGCGGAGTTGTCCGGTGGGCAAGCGCAGCGGGTCGCAGTGGCGCGGGCCCTGGTCCGCGAGCCGGACCTGCTGCTGCTCGACGAGCCGTTCGGTGCCCTGGACGCGCTGACCCGCCTGCGGATGCAGATCCTGCTGCGCCGGCTGCGCGCCGAGCACGGCTTCGCCGCCCTGCTGGTCACCCACGACGTGGAGGAGGCGCTGCTGCTCGCCGACCGGATCCTGCTCCTCGACGAGGGCCGCATCGCCGCGGAACTGCCCGTCGACCTCGGCCCCACCCGCACGCCGGACGACCCGGCCTTCGGCGCGCTGCGCCGCCACCTGCTCGACCGACTCGGCGTTCCCACCACCTGACGAGCGGAGCTGCGATGACCCGCTGGACCCCCGACCCCACGTTCTACCCCTCGCCCCGCGAGGCGGTGACCGCGCCCGCGGAGAAGCTCGCCTACGTGGCGGCCTTCGACCGGACGGCCAGCCGTCCGGACGCCATCGTGGTGCTGGACACCGACCCCGACTCCCCCGACTACGGCCGGGTCGTCGGCTGGACCGACCTGCCGTACGTCGGTGACGAGCTGCACCACTTCGGCTGGAACGCCTGCAGCAGCGCGCTCTGCCCGACCGCCCCGCACCCGCACGTCGAGCGGCGCTACCTGATCGTCCCCGGCCTGCGGTCATCGCGCATCCACGTGCTCGACACCCAGCCGGATCCGCGCCAGCCGCAGATCGTCAAGGTGATCGGGGCCGACGAGCTGGCGAAGCGGGCCGGCTACTCACGGCCGCACACAGTGCACTGTGGCCCGGACGGCATCTACCTCTCCGCACTCGGCGGCGCGGACGGCGCGGACGGCCCGGGTGGCATCGCCATCCTCGACCACACCACGTTCGAGGTCCGCGGGGCGTGGGAGGCCGACCGGGGGCCGCAGTTCCTGGCGTACGACGTGTGGTGGCACCTGACCCAGGACGTGCTGGTCACCAGCGAGTGGGGCACCCCGCCGATGATCGAGGACGGCATCATCGGTGAGCTGCTGCTGGGTCGACGCTACGGGCACGCCATCCACTTCTGGGATCTGGCGAAACGCCGGCACGTCCAACGGGTCGATCTCGGCGACCAGTACCAGATGCCGCTGGAGCTGCGGCCGGCACACGATCCGACGAAGTCGTACGGGTTCGTCGGCGTGGTGATCAGCGTCGAGGACCTGTCCGCCTCGATCTGGCTCTGGCACCGCGACGGGGACGCCTGGGCGGTCACCAAGGTCATCGACATCCCGGCCGAGCCGGCCGACCCGGCGAACCTGCCCGACCTGCTCAAGCCGTTCGGGGCCGTGCCGCCGCTGGTGACCGACATCGACCTGTCAGTCGACGACAGGTTCCTCTACGTCTCCTGCTGGGGCACCGGGGAGCTACGCCAGTACGACGTCAGCGACCCGCTACACCCGGTCCAGACGGGCTCGGTGCACCTCGGCGGCATCGTCCGCCGCACCGCGCACCCGTCCGCACCCGCCGAGGCGTTGGCCGGTGGCCCGCAGATGGTGGAGGTCAGCCGGGACGGCCGGCGGGTCTACGTCAGCAACTCGCTCTACGGCGCGTGGGACGACCAGTTCTACCCCGACGGGGTGGGTGCCTGGCTGGCCAAGCTCGACGTCGACGTGGACGCCGGCGGGCTCACCCCGGATGAGCGGTTCTTTCCGCACGGGGATGAGTTCCGGGGCCTGCGGGTGCACCAGACCCGGTTGCAGGGCGGGGACGCCTCCTCCGACTCGTACTGCTATCCATGACCGTCACCACCCTCGCGACGCTCGCCGCGCTCGGCGCGTTCCATGGTCTGAACCCGGCGATGGGTTGGCTGTTCGCCGTGGCGCGAGGCCTCCAGGAGCGCAGTCGGCTGGCGCTGCTGCGCGCCCTGCCGCCGATCGCGGCGGGGCATCTCGCCTCGGTGGCCATCGTCGCCGCGTTGGTCACCGCCACCCGGTCGGTGACGGCGAGCAGCACCCTCGCGGTGGTCGGCGGTGTGGTACTGGTGGCCTTCGGGCTGTGGCGGCTGCTCTCCGAGCGGCACTTCCGCTGGGCAGGGATGCGGCTGTCCGCAGCGCAGCTCGCCGCCTGGTCGTTCCTCATGTCGTCGGCGCACGGGGCAGGGCTCATGCTGGTGCCGGTGCTGGTGGCCGAGCCGGTGCCCGGGGGTCACTCCGGGCACCTGGCCGCCGCGCCGATCGGTGCGCTGTCCGGCCTCGCGGCGGCCGGGGTGCACACAGTGGCCATGCTCGGCGTCGCCCTCGCCGTGGCGCTGCTGGTCTACCAGGTGCTCGGGGTCGGTGTGCTGCGTCGGGCCTGGTTCAACGTGGACCGGCTCTGGGCCGGGGTGCTGGTGGCCGCGGGGTTGGTGACGCTGATCCGGGCATGACCGACCATCGTGGACGGCGGCGAATCGTGATCTGATGTCGGGGTGATCACTCCCACTCCCCTCATGCGCCTGGTGGCCGGTGTGTGGGGGTTCAAGACCCTCGCGGCCGGCGTCGAGCTCGGTCTGTTCACCCGGTTGGCCGGCGGGCGGACAATGACCGTCGAGCAGGCCGCCGCCGAGTTCGGGCTGCCCGACCGGCCCGCGGACCTGCTGCTGGCCGCCAGCGCGTCGCTCGGCCTGTTGGAGAAGGCGGGCGACGGTTACCGCAACTCGGAGTTGGCCGAGCAGTTCCTGGTCGAGGGTCGGCCGTACTACTTCGGGGCGCAGGTTCGTTACTCGGACCTGCGCACCTACCTGCCCTGGCACCGCATCGGCGAGGCCCTGCGCACGGATCGGCCGTTGACCTGGGACCCGGAGGCCCAACAGTCGATGTTCGACACCGCCGACCCGGAGATGCTGGCGCAGTTCTGGGACGCGATGTTCTCCACGTCCAGCTTCACCGCCAGCGCGCTGGCCGACGCGTACGACTTCTCGGCGCACCGCCGGCTGCTCGACGTGGGCGGCGGCGCCGGCGCGTTCCCGATCGAGTTCTGCCGCCGCCTGCCCGAACTGCGGGCCACCGTCCTGGATCTGCCGCACGTCTGCGTACGGGCCCGGGAGCGGATAGCGGAGGCCGGCCTGACCGGGCGGATCGACGCGGTGGGCGGTGACTTCCTCGCCGACCCGGCGCTACCCGACGGGCACGACGTCATCCTGCTCAGCATGATCCTGCACGACTGGGATGAGCCGACCAACCGGGCGTTGCTGGCCCGGTGCCACGCGGCGCTGCCGCCCGGTGGAGCGATCGTGGTCTGCGAACTGCTGCTCAACGATGAGCGCACCGGGCCGCCGGAAGCGGCCCTGATGGGGATGAACATGCTGGTCGAGACCGAGGGTGGCCGGAACTACTCGGGCGCCGAGTACGCTGCCTGGCTCACCGACGCCGGCTTCGTCGACGTGCGTACGGTGCCGTTCGACGCGCCGGGCGCCAACGGCGCGGTGGTGGCCCGCCGGGCCTGAACGCGGACGACACCCGGCCCCGGGTGCGAAACCGTGGGCCGGGTGTCGCAGCGCCGTGGTGGCGCTGGCGTCCGATCGGCTACCGGTACGGGTCAGGCGCGAGCCTTGGCCGGCTGCTTCATGAAGTCCATGATCGCCTTGTTGACCTCGTCGGCGTGGGTCCACGGGATGCCGTGCGGCGCGCCCTTGAGCGTGACGAGCTGGGCGGTCGGCATCATCGGCCCGAGCCGCTGACCGGTCACCGGGTAGGGCAGCACCCGGTCCTGGTCACCCTGGACGATCAACACCGGAATCTTGATCTTCGGCAGATCCGGGCGGAAGTCTTCCTGCCAGGCGTCCACGCTGTCGTGGGTGGCCTTGCCGGAGGCCATCGCACCGATCTGCCAGTGCGCCCGGTACGCCTCCTCGCTGACCCGCTTACCCATGTTCTGGTCCGGGTTGAAGAACGCGTCGCAGAAGGACGTCAGGTAGGCGAAGCGGTCCTTGATGATGGCGTCCTGGAAGCCCTTGAAGAGGCTCCGGTCGACGCCCTCCGGGTTGTCGCTCGCCTTGGCCAGCATCGGTTGCAGCGGGCTGAGCAGCACCGCCCGGCTCACCCGTTGCGAGCCGTAGTTACCCAGGTAGCGGACCACCTCGCCGGTGCCCATCGAGTGACCGATCAGGGTCGCCTCCTTGAGGTCCAGCTCGGTCATCAACACGTCCAGGTCAGCCGCGAACGTGTTGTAGTCGTACCCGAACGCCGGCTGGGCGGAGTTGCCGTAACCGCGCCGATCAATGGTGATCGTCCGGTATCCGGCGTTGAGCAGCGCGGTGGTCTCCTTCTCCCAGGTCGCGCCGTTGAACGGGAAGCCGTGGATGAGCACCACCGGCTTACCGGAACCGTGGTCCTCGTAGTACAGGTCGATGGGCGCGGAGTTTTCCGTCCCCACGGTAATGAAAGGCATGTTTTACTCCTGCTCCGGTCTGGGCTGTCGGACGCCCCGCGCTTTCCCGCCCGGTCGACGGATATGCGGGCCGTCAGATCGGCCCGAACAGCAGGAACAGGGGTTCCCCGACCCTCCCCCGCCGCCCTAACCTCGGAGGGTGAAACTTCCGCCCCGGCTGCGGGCCGTCAGTGACCTGCACATCGGGCACCCGCAGAACCGCGCGTTCGTCCAGGAGCTGCACCCGGAGAATGCCGGCGACTGGCTGCTCGTCGCCGGGGACGTCGCCGACCGGTTCGCCGACATCGAGTGGGCGCTCGGGCTGCTGAGCAGCCGGTTCGCCCGGGTCGTCTGGGCGCCGGGCAACCACGAGCTGTGGACGCCACCACGGGACCCGGTCACGCTGCGCGGCGAGGAGCGATACCGCGAGCTGGTGCGGATGTGCCAGCGGTTGGGGGTGAACACCCCGGAGGATCCGTACCCGGTGTGGGACGGCGACGGCGGCCCGGCCACCATCGCCCCGCTCTTCGTGCTCTACGACTACACGTTCCGGGTGCCGCAGGCGCGCACCCAGCAGGAGTCACTGGCCCTGGCGTACCAGGCCGGGGTGGTGTGCACCGACGAGGCACTGCTGCACCCCGACCCGTACCCGAGCCGGGAGGCGTGGTGCGCGGCACGGGTCGCCGAGACCGAACGCCGGCTGGCCGAACGCGACACGGCGCTGCCGACGGTGCTCGTCAACCACTACCCGCTGGTGCGGGACCCCACCGACGTCCTGCGTTTCCCGGTCTTCGCCCAGTGGTGCGGCACCGTCCGCACCAGCGACTGGCACCTGCGCTTCGGCGCGTCCACCGTCGTGTACGGGCACCTGCACATCCCCCGCACCACGTTCTACGACGGAGTGCGTTTCGAGGAGGTCTCCCTCGGCTACCCCCGCGAATGGCAGCCCCGGGGGTCGGTGCCCGACCCGGTGCGCACCATCAACCCGGCGGACGACGTGCGCCGGCGCTCGTCCGTCAGCGGGTGAGGCCGACCACCGTGGCCAGTCGCGCCACGCCGGCCGGCGCCGGCTGCGCACGGGCGACATCGGCGATGAGGGTACGCGCCAACGGCCGGCACCGAACCTCAGCCGGCGCGATGCTGTCCGCGTCGACAAGAGCGCGAGCCGCCCCGCGCAAATCCCCCACCTGGAGATACGCCCGCGCGACGTCGACCAGGTACGCGCCCCGATACTCGGCCGGCAACCGCCGCCACCCCTCCCGCCGCACGATTGTCGAGTGCCGTCGCAGCGACTCGTCGGCGTCACCCCGCTGCGCCGCCACCAGCACCCGCGCCAGCTCAACGACGACCGCCCCAAAGCTGGTGCGGTGCGTGTCGTGGTACCCCCTCAGGCTGGTGGCAACGCCAGTGGCCCGCTCGGTCAGCTCATCGGCAAGGCGGTGCTCGCCGCAACCAGCGGCGGCGAGAGCCGCCTGCACCAGCAACGTCCCACCCACCGCCCACTCCCGGCGCTCGCCCCGAGCCCGGTGATTGCCCTGACCTTGGTGATCAAGAGGTTTGAGGTCCGTTTGATCTCCATCTCCAAAAGTGACGCAAACCTCTTGATCACCGGAGTGGGATGAGGGCGAGAGGATGCGGTTGGTGGCTGGGAGCAGCGCGGCCAGGGCCAGTCGGTCTCGATCTTGGATGCGGAGCGCCTGGCCTACCGATATGGCTGCTGTCGCCGCCAGGATCGGATCGTTGCCGGCTGCGGACATCGCCCGGTCGGCAGCTAGCCAGGCGAGGTCGGTCTCGCCGAGCTTCACCAGCAGCGACGACGTGATGCGGTACGCCTGTACCCGCAACTCCGGTGTCTGCGCGGCCTGGGCTGCCTCGAGCAGACTCGGCAGGACCCTTACCAACTGGCCATAGTGCGCATGCTGGTAGCTCAACCAGGCGTACCCGACCTGCCTTCTCAGCTCGTCCGTCTGCTCTGGGGCCTGCGGGGTGTCGTAGCGGGCGAGAGCGCCCCGGATGTCGTCCACCCCGTCCGGCGTGTCCGCCGGAGCGCTGCGCTGCTGGCCGAGCAGCACCTGCGGGTCGACCCGCAGGACGTGGGCCAACTCCTGGATCACCGAGTACCGGTCCAGGGTGCGCACGCCCCGCTCCACCTTGTCCACCCAACTCTTCGACCTGCGCAGCCGGTCGGCGAGCATCTGCTGCGTCATCGACCGCCGCACCCGCCAGCGAGCGACGCGGCGGCCGATCGGCACGTCATCGCTGCTCACGCCGCCACCGCCGGTCCGGGACCGCCCGGGTCGTGTCCTCCACGGGTACGCGCTCCGCCTCAGCCTGAGCCAGGAGCCGCTGCTTGGCAGCCTCCCGCTCGGCCGCTTCGGACTGCTCGGCTCTGCTCGTCGGCTCGTCGCCTTGCATCCCCACCTCCGTCAACCGGCGCGACGAAGGACATCGCCGGCACCCAGGACTTCTGCAATCACCGAAGTCGTTTGCCGATTGAGGGACCAGATGGCAAGCAATGCGTGCCGTTGCGCTGCTCAGGACGTGAGTTGCGCGGGGTTGCGCCGGTCTCCGGAAAACCAAATCAACCCATAGGCTCGTCACTAGTTGTAGTTGGCTGATGCCTGGAGGCGGAACCATGGCAAGACCGGTGATGAACGCAGCGTTCGAAGGGCTGCTGCTTGCTGCCGGCTACGGCAACGCCCACGCCACTTTCGCTCGCCAGCTCAATCACGCCGGCCGTGATCAGGGCACCTGGCGGTACGACGCCGCCAGCGTCTACTGGTGGTTGCGCGGTCGCCGGCCTGGCGAGCACGTCCAGGCCGCGATGGCCGAGACCCTAACCCGCAAGCTCGGTCGCTCCGTCGCCGTCACGGAACTGGGCTTCGGCACGGTCGACAGCATCGGAACGTGCGTCTACCCCGCGTCGGTCGATGGGGCGATCGATACCGCCGAGCAGATCTGGACGAGGCTGGCCAAGCACCTCACCCCCCCGGTCAGCGGGGCGTTCGACAGCGGCAAAGCCCTACAGGCCGCACTCGGTTGGCGGTATGACCTGCCCGACGAGACGGCCAGCAGGAGCGGCCGGCAGCAAGTCACGCCGACCGACGTTCAGTCGCTGTACGCGCTGGCGGACCACTTCACCGACCTGGACCGACGCCACGGCAGCGGCTCTCTGCACACCCGTGCCGTCATGGCCGACTTCCTTCTGCGTCAGGTCGCGCCCATGCTGCACGGCACCTACACCGAAGCCGTGGGACGCGACCTAATGCGCGCAGCAGCGACATTGTGCGGGCAACTCGCCTTCATGTCCTACGACGCGGGCGACAATGCCATTGCCCAACAACACGTGGCCATCGCCTTGCGGCTCGCCAAGGCCGCCGACGACCGCCTATACGGCGCTCACCTGCTGGCCAACCTCGCCACCCAGGCCGTGCACCTGGGCCACTCCCGGGACGCCGCCCGGCTCGCCGAAGCGGCCATCGACGGGGCAGGGCGAGCGCCGGCCGCCGTGCTTGCTCGGCTGCACGCCACCGCCGCCACCGCGTACGCGCAGTCAGGCGAGCGGCGTGGCTGCCAGCTCGCGCTTGCCAGAGCTGAGCGTGCTCTCGACCGCGCTGGCGCCGTCACCGGCCCACGCTGGGTCACCTACTTCAGCCCGGCCCACCTCGCGGGAGCCGCACTAAGGTGTCATGGCGACCTACAGCTGTATTCGCAGGCCCTTGACTACGCGACCGACGCTCTCACCCTCGCCAGCGAGAACACTCGGACGCGTGCACTACACACCGCTCTCGTCGCCGTAACTCATGCCCGCGCTGGGGACACCGACGCCGCCTGCAACTGGGGCCGGAACTTGGCACAGTACGCCTCGGGCATTCATTCGGCGCGTGTTCAACAGCGCGTCCGCGAACTGACGGCAACGCTCAGCCCTCAGCAGGCGTCGCCCCAGGTCAACGAGGTCCTGCACAGCCTCGCGACCATGCCGACAGCCGCATAGCGCGGAAGCCGCACCTGGGACCCGTCCGCTACCGTCACCGAGGTGACCTGGACGGAGCCCGCCACATGGTATGCAAACCTGGCTTCCTTCTACGCCGCAGCCGCCGCATTCATCACCGACCCGGCCGGCAAGGTACTGCTCGTCAAACCCACGTACCGCGACCACTGGGCCTTCCCCGGCGGCTACGTTGACGAGGGCGAATACCCACATGATGCCTGCGCCCGTGAGATCCGAGAGGAGTTGGGGATCTCCGTGGTGGCGGGTGACCTTCTCGTAGTGGACTGGGCACCGCCCGCCGGGCAGCGGCCACGGGCCATTGTCAGCTTCACGTTCGACTGCGGGTCGATCTCCAACCTCGATGGTCTCGTCCTACCGAGACAGGAGTTGGAAAACGCGGCCTTCTTCTCACCCCGGGACGCCGAGCAGTGTCTTCCCGACAACGTCGCCACCCGAGTTCATGCGGCGATGAGCGCCCGTGGCCGACGCGCTCCGCTGTACCTAGCTGGCGGCTCGATCGTCGCACCGGCCTCCGTTGGTGGGGCAGAACACGAAGGAGTGCCTCGGTCGCAGACTGCGTGAGCACCCGAAGGACCTCGGCGCAGGTTTGCAGGCTCCCAAGCACGAGGGCAGTGGCTGGGAGACCTGCTTGTACGCAAAGGCGACGGCGATCCGGCCCGGAGATATCAACCTGCACCGGCACAAGACGCAGCACCAGGTGTGCACTGTCGTTGCCGACTCTCTCGAGCGGTTGACGTCCTACGATGATGAATCCGGAGTTGCAGTGAAACCGCCGTCTCAGGCGGTCATCGTCGCAGCGCCCGATGATCTTCGGCCCGGCCCTTCACCGGCTGCGCCCCTCAGCCAGCCCGTCGGCTTTCGTCCGCATACCGGAGTCGGCAACGCTGCCCGGTCAAGGTGGATTGAGCAGCCAACCGTTTGAACGACCTTGACCGGGCAGGCCCTACCCACTCAGCCCTGCCCGGACGGAGGTTGGTGGGATGGCGCCAACCATCCCAGAGCACCCGAGCGCCCCACCGAAGGCTCGTCGCTTCGGTCGAACAATCGAGCGTTACGCGCCGGCAACGCGGCTCGTCCGGTGAGTGCACCTCGACCTCAATGTCGCTACGGTGAGGAGTCACTCAGACGGAGGATCAATGGCAGACCCCACGAACTTCGGTCACGACCGGCTGGCACACTTGCTCTCGGACCGCTTACTGAAGGTCCCGAGGTTCCAGCGTAGCTACTCCTGGGATGACGCGAATGTGCGCGAGTTCCTCGATGACCTCGAGAACGCCCGGTCGAGTAAACAGCCGTATTTCATGGGAACCGTAGTCCTTGCCTTCGACACCGAGGACTCAAGTCGACAGCTCATCGTCGATGGCCAGCAGAGGCTGACGACAACAGCGATTCTCCTAGTCGCGATCAGGGATCGACTGGCACAGCTCGGGAAGCAGGATCACGCAAATTCGGTGGACGAAACATATCTGCGCCGCTTTGAACTACTCCAGGAACAGCGAGTCACTCGCCTCATCCTGAATCCTGTTGACTCACCCGCCTACGAACAAATGCTTGCCGGCGAGCCGACGCTACCCAACTATCCCTTAGGGCGCTGTTACCAGGCATGCGCGAAGCACCTAGCGGAGCTTACTCCCGATAGCAGTGACTACAAGATATTGGTCGACATGGTTGATCAGCTTGAAAGGCGCGTACAAGTACTACTTGCCCTTGCCAGTGAACTCTCTGAAGCGTATGTCATCTTCGAGACGCTAAACGACAGGGGCGCCGAGCTTACCACAGCAGACCTACTCAAAAACTATCTCTTCAGTCAAGCAGGGCGCGACTACCTGGGACTCGTAGAGCGAACTTGGACGTCAATTTCTTCTAGATTTGACAAAGCTGACGACTTGGTCAAATTCATACGCTACGAGCACATGTCGAGGCATGGCAAGGTGACCATGCGGAACCTTTACAAGGCACTCCAGGGATCAATTGAGAAGACGCCATCTGGTATCCGAGAGTACCTACTCCGGCTTGACCATGCCCTAAAGTTTTACACAGCTCTGCGCGAACCAGACAACATTCTCTGGTCGGGTGTTAATACTGACGTCCGCGATTCCCTGCTCGCAAATCGGCGATTCGGCTTCGAATCCAGCAACCCGCTCCTACTTGCGGCCTTCCGCTCCTGGGATACGGAAAGAGCCGCCAGGCTTGTGAACAAGGTGACCGGGTGGTCAATCCGGTCTGTGGTCGGTGGAAAAATCGGCGGCGGACAGTCAGAGGAAGCCTTTTGTGCCGCCGCGAGCGCGGTGGCTGGCGAAAGGGCCATCAACCAAGACCAAGTGCGGGCACAACTCAGCCACATCGTTCCGAATGACGATGACTTCGTTCAGGCCATCCAGGCCTACGGACCACTTTCTTTGGGGCGAGCAAAATATCTACTCGCGCGGCTGGAAAGGCAGATGGTTCTCTCTCGTGGCGGAAACGCCGAGGGCTTGCCAGACTGGAGCAGCACAGCCGTCTCTGTGGAACACATCCTGGCGGATTCGATGACACGTTCAGATTTCGCCTCCGAGGACGATTTCAGCGATTTCTCCACGATGCGCGACAGGATCCACAATCTGACCCTCCTCGAGAAGACTCTCAACAGGGGCCTGTCGAATAAGCCATTTGAAGAGAAGCGTGACACTTACGGGAAGTCAAAGTTCACGATGACACGTGACGCCGGAGAGGCTAGGGCTATGCATATCAGCGACATACGAGACCGAGGGAGACGGCTTGCAAGACATGCGCCGGCCGCTTGGCCCCTGTGACCCGTAGGAGTTCTTGGTGCGCCCGTCAACATTTTCACGCTTTCTGTGCCCTACCAATGGTCGACCATCCAGCTTGCCCGCTGTCGTACTAGATGAGACCGCTCTAGCCTTCAACCCCAGCACCGGATCCGCCAACACTCATGGCGATTCTGGGATTTTTGGCATGTCGCGCCGTCGGCGGACTGCAACAGATGCGCTTGCGGCCGAAGGCCAGAGGCACAGCGGCGGACCTCCGGTCCCACCCTGGTTCGACGGATGCGGTCCTAGGCAGCGGATCGCCTTGATCCCGTACTGAAGGTCCTCACATGAGGGCCCACAAAGTCATGAGGACCTACAGAGCCAAAACAGACGGCCTTCACCGTTCTCCCCCTCACGTTCTTTGGATGGTCATGAGCCGAAACTCGCTTCTCACATACCGCGGAGCCCTCAGGATCCTTGGGCGGTACGAACCTCCGATCGTTGAAAAGCTCGACCAAGCAGCTGGTGGCCTAGTTCTCGGAGCTGGAATCGTAGCTGGCGCTATCGCGATAGCGGGTAACCCTGCACCGGCAATCGCTCTGGCGGTCTGGAGTTGGGTGGACCAGAAGAACGAAGCTAGCAAGTTGCTGCGGAGCTTGGTGAAGAAGCTCCCCGGACGGATCCGCTCTATGTCGGGATACCCCCGCACTCAGTTAATTACTGCAGCCCACACTGCCATAGTGGTCGATTCGTTTTTCAGCGCTCTGCGGGACGAGGTCGGGGACCTCGAATACGGTGCGTTAGAATTGAGCGAGGACGACGTCGCGCGTCTAGCAAGCGGCGGCGCGGCGCGGGCAGAGAATGTCGCCAGTTTCGTCTACGCATCAGAGGTGCCAGCACCGGGAGCCGCTCTCGGGTTCGAGGAGAACAGCGTCCTCGTGCAGCGATGGCTGCAGGATCTTGCGAATCGCAGTTTCCATTTCTTCGCCGGCCTTTCAGCCTGGAAAGAGAAGGACCTGGAGTTTGCGGGGCGCCTAGAAGCAGCAGCGGTTGAGAAATACCGGCAAAACTACGCAGACCTCGCACGGGATGTACCGGAGTTCATGATTTGGGCAATACTGGGCGAGCATTCAGCGACGAGAGTTGCCATTAGCGATGGCAATGCAGAACTAGCGGAGCTCCTCAAAACTGTCACTAACGAGGCATTACTCCGTCTTGAGAAGGCCTTGGAAGTAGGACGACCTCTTGCCGCCATCGCCTTGACACCATCCCGGTCCGTCGTATATCGGGCGAACAGAGGAGCCTTAGCGGAGCAGATAATTGCGCCCGGCTCGATTGAGGGGATTCCTGCTCTCAAATTTCCGCGTGTTGAGGAGATCTACATCGAGCCAAGATATCGATACTGCAGGAACGACGAGGACTCGCTGATTGCCGACGAAAATTGGTGGAAAAGCCGGAGAGTTTATAGTGATATATCAGTTTTCCTTGCGGCTCACATTACGTCCGCAGAGGCTACTTCTGTCCCACTGCTAGTGCTCGGCCATCCTGGGTCCGGTAAGTCACTATTAACTAAAGTCATGGCTGCCCGATTGCCGGATTCGGGATACACGGTAGTCCGCGTCCCGCTGAGGCGAGTCAGGGCCGACCGCCCGCTATACGAACAGATCCAAGAAGCATTGGACGGCGTAACCCACGGCCGCGTCAAATGGGCTGATCTGGCCGAAGAGAGCCGAGATACTATACGCGTCATTCTGCTAGATGGTTTAGATGAGCTACTGCAAGCTTCGCCAGGGGCTCATAGGAAGTTCTTCAGAGATATCGCCGATTTTCAGCTAAGTGAGGCTAATCAGGAACTGCCTGCCGTCGTTATCGTGACCTCACGAACTTTGGTTGCCGACCAAGTAGAACTCCCGCTCAACGCCCCGGTCCTCAAGCTTGAGGACTTTAATAAGGATCAAGTTCTGCGGTGGCTTAGCGTCTGGGAAAAGGCGAACTCTTCCGGAATTTCCACGGGATCGATTAAGCGGCTGGGAGCCAATGTCGCACTTCAACAGGACGAGCTGTCGTCGCAGCCGCTCCTCCTTTTGATGCTTGCTGTTTACGCAGCGGATCCACAATCAGAGCCCTTAACGAACAAACTTTCCAAAGCCGCTCTATATCGTCAGCTACTAACTACTTTCACAACGCGAGAGGTGTCGAAGAAGGCTTCTCCGCTAGAAGGCGCAAGACTACAAGAGGCGGCACGAGAACATCTTTGGGCCCTGACCGTCGCGGCATTCGCCATGTTTAATCGTGGTCGGCAACATGTTTCCGATTACCAACTAGGTGCAGACTTGACAGCGCTCGATCACGACTATCTCGATGGGGAGATGAGAGAGGCCGACCTAGGCAGACAGGTTGCAGCTCAGTTCTTCTTCATACACTCGGCCGAAGCACGAATCGCGGGCCAACCAGAGCCGATCCGCTCCTACGAGTTCCTTCACGCGACATTCGGTGAGTACCTTGTCGCCCAGCAGATCATGGCAATGATTAGTGACTTGAGGAATCAAGACCGAAAGCGGGGTGCTCAGGACATCGATGCGTTACCCTTCGCATTATTGTCATGTCAGCCCTTGGTTGGAAGAATGTCGATCCTCCATCTTGTTAACCAACTGTCATCCGAACTAGACGACGGAGAGCGCGCGGAGATACTATCTGCCGTAGATGACTTGATTCGCACATACCGGCGTCGCCACAATTTCGACACTTTCAGCGGATACAAAGCCACGCCAGGCGACCGAATTCTAGCCCTCGCCTTTTATTCACTGAACCTCGTATCGCTACGAATCGCCCTAAGTAGGGACTGGCGGCTGCGCCTTGAGCAAGTTTGGGTAGAAGGCGACCATGACGCGCTCCAACAGTGGCAAACTACTGTGAAGCTCTGGGAGTCAGCTCTCGATCCCGGCTCGTGGCAATCCGTAATCAACTCTCTGGAGTACTGGCGCAAAACAGTTCGCTTCATGCCGACTGGAAGACTTTTGGTGGGCAGCAACTTCCGATATTCAATGAATGCCAGATTGTTGGGCGACACTGACCTCGAAGAACGACTACGTGCTGGCACCGCAATCACTCACAAGTCCTACTACTACGTGGGCGGTGACGATTGGGAAGCGTCCATGGTTAGCTCCCTGCGCGGCTACCTGCATGCGCGCGGATACTCCGGCCCTCCGCTCATCGCCCGTCCGCCGCGCCGAACCACTCGAGCTTCGGTAGGACGGGTCGCCATCGAGATTGCGCGAGTACTGAAACTCGCGAGTCGACCTGAACACAAACGGTTTGCCGCAGAACTTGTAAACTTCCTGCTCTCCCTGCCTAATGTTAGGCCTGATCCGGTTGCACTGGCCTCTGCACTACTCAGATTTCCTTCGCTAGGGCGGACAATTCCTGAACTGATGAGGCCCGAGCGCTATATCGATGGCGGGTGGGCCGTCTGGCTGATTTTTGCCGCGAACGAAAGTAATAATCCGGCAGTGAGAGAGCTTCGAGACGCTGTCCTCGCAGGTGTTCAAGGCGCCCCGGCCACGAACACCATTCCCGTCAAAGAAGCAGCACATATGCTTAAGGAAGTTCTGAGAAGTTATGAGATTCAGGCCAACGTGTCGGAGGGGGGATCGCATGTGTTCGCCCATCAATCGAAGAGCCTCACACTGATTCATTCTGATGGGACGTCCTATCAGGACACACCTCCCTATGTGTCGGGCAAAGGAAGTATTGCGAGGACTAATATTCCGACGCCTCGTCGCAGGAAGAACTAGCTACCGTCACCTTTGGCCACTCGGCCAGGTTGCCACACCGGCCACTCCGAGCCAATCAACCTGCCAGCCGCTCCCCTGCCCATCTCGATGGCTCCCACGGAGGTCCAAGTGGTGAGGGTCTGCGAAGTCGGCGCGTAGGGCGGCTTGCGCCCGCTCGATTCGATGGGCGGCCGCCGGTCGACGTCCGGCGGCCGCCCCACCCCTAGTCAGCTGGCGTAGACCTCGACTGTCGACAACTGGCCGGCCGGCCAGCCGGTGTTGCCGGTGACGGTGATGCGTACGAAGCGGGTCTGCGCGGCGGAGAATGTCAGCGTCACCTGGTTGCCGCTGGCCGGGTCGAAGACCCGCCCCGCCGACCCGACGAGCGTGCCGAAGCTGCTCCCGTCGGTGCTGCCCTGCACGGACAGTGTCTGCGTCCGAGCACCCCACGCCGACGACTGCGGCAGCTTCAGCACCACCCGCCCGACCGTGCGCGTCGACCCCAGATCGACCTGCACCCACTGCGGGAACGCGTTGTTGTTGCTCTCCCAGTAGCTGTTGGCGTCACCGTCGACCACGTTGCCCGACCCGTAACTCTGAACGTGGCTGCTCTCGCTGGTGGATCGGCCCCGAGCCAGGTCCGAGTTGGCCGCGGCGTCCGTCGTGACGGTGACCGCGTTGGACGCGCTGGAGGTGTTGCCGGCGGCGTCGCGGGCGACGACGGTGAAGGTGTACGCGGTAGAGGCGCTGAGCCCGCTCACCGTCGCCGTGGTGCCCGTGACGGTGGCGACGACGGTGCCGCCCTGGCGCACCTGGTAACCCGTGACCCCGATGTCGTCGGTGGAGGCCGTCCAGGAAAGGGACACACTTGTCGACGTCTTGCCGGTGACAGCGAGGCCGCTCGGGGCGGTCGGTGGGTTGTCCGGGGTGGTGCTGCCGGCGTACACCTCGACCTTGGCGAGCTGGCCCGCCGGCCAGCCGGTGTTGCCGGCGATGCTCAGCCGGACGTAGCGGGCCGCGGTGGTCGTCAGCGTGCGGGTGACGGTGTTGCCGGTCGCCGGGTCGAAGGCGAACGCGGAGGCCGCGGCGATGGTCGAGAAGGTGCTGCCGTCGACGCTGCCCTGCACGGTGATGGTCTGGGTGCGCGCGCCCCAGCCGGCGGGCAGCCGCACCACGAGCTTGTTGACCTGTTGGCTGGCGCCGAGGTCGACCTGCCACCAGTGTGGGAAGGCGCCGCCGCCGCTCTCCCAGTAGCTGCCGGCGTCGGAATCCACCGCGTTCGACGCCGGGAACGGACCGTTCTGGCTGCTGGCCGAGGTGGACCGGCCGGCCGCGAGGTCGCCGCTGGTCGGGGGCGGGGTGCCGACCATCGGTGGGGTGGGGCGGACCGGGGTGAGGGCGAGTTGCCCCTTGAGCATCCGGCCGCCGTCGGCGGTGATCCGCAGGTAGTAGTCGGCGGAGCAGGCTACGCCGTCCTCGTCGAGGGCCCGGATGTTCGCGCCGGCCGGGGTGGTGGCCTGGGTCTCGGACGTCTTGGCGATCTGGTTGCCCTCGTTGTACTCGTCGAACATGGACACGTAGAGGCCCTGGGAGCCGAGCCGGACCATGTTGTAGATGTGCCGCCAGTAGAAGTCGCCGTGCTTGCGGTGGCCTCCGGCGAGGTCGCCGGGCATCACGCAGGGCAGGTAGTCGATGCCGAGCGCCGCGCAGTCGGCCATGTCGCCGACGTTGACGTTGTTGTAGTAGGAGTCCAGCTCTTCCACCGTCCTGGCCCGGTAGACCATCCACGGCGAGATCGCGTGGAACGCGTGGTAGACGTCGAGGAAGCCGGGGCGGGAGTCCTCGATGCCCTGCCGCCACCAGGTGGGCACGCCACCGATGACGTAGCAGCCCTGGGCCTTGAACCAGTTGATGACCTCCAGGCAGGGCCCGGGGGTGAAGGGTCGGCTGGGCTCGCTGAAGCCGAAGCCCCAGATGCAGACGACCGGTTTGCCGTTCTGTCGGGCGTACGCCGACGACGCGGTGTACGCGGCCATCTTCGTCGTCCAGTCGGTCTTGATCTCCGATTGGAAGGTCAGCCAGTCGGTGACGTCGTACATGATGTAGAACTTGCGGTTGTAGCGCTCGGCGGCGGAGCGCACCTTCTGGGTCATCGCGTCGCGGGTCGGGCCCTCGTCGCCCATCGGGTTGAACCGTTGCAGCGCTGCGGTGTCGCAGCCGTTCTCCTGCATCCAGCGGAAGTGGGTGTCCACCGTCTGCTGGTCGTAGGAGGAGAAGAGGGTGGCCGGCTGGCCGTTGCCCAGGTTGGGGTACGCGGTGGGGTAGGTGCGGGTGTACTCGCGCATGTCCGGCCAGGACACGATCGTGGTGTTGGCGGGTGAGGGCGGCTGGAACCGGTCGCGGCCCCAGTGCCACCAGCCGCCGATCGGTGCCCCGTCGCCGGGTGCGCTGAACCAGCCCTGGTAGCCGACGGTCACCTTGCCGACCACGTCCCCGGGGGGACTGGCGGCCTGCGCGGGGCTGGACAGGCTGGTGAGCAGCTCGGTGGTGGAGGCGGTGGCGAGGGCGGACCCGGCCAGCACCGATGTGACGAACCTGCGGCGGGAGACCGCCATGACGACCACTCCTTCGGGACGGAAGGCATTGACGGCCATCGTGGCAGCAGTGGATGCCGACCCGCAAGAGTTAGACTGATCGATGAAAATCCCGATCAGATGACGGGAATTACGCGCTGAGTCCTCAGTGGCTGACGGCGCGCTCCAGCGCCCGCACCGGGGACAGGATCTGGCCGCCGGCCTGGCGGCGACGGGCGTCACGCACCGTCATCCGTACGCCCTCGGTAAAGCCGATCTTCGGGTACCACCCGAGCAGCTCGCGCGCCTTCCTGGTGTCCAGCGCCATGTTGCGTACCTCGCCCGGCCAGGGCAGCGGCTCGTACCGGGCCGCGCTGCCGACGCCGGACGCCTCCCGGACCGTGTCGTAGACCTCGTTGACGCTCGTCTGTCGACCCGAGGCGATGTTGACCAGACCTATGCCGGGGTGATGACAGGCGACGGCGATCGCCTCGGCGACGTCGCTGACATGGATGAAGTCCCGGGTCTGCGTACCGTCGTCGTAGATCACCACCTGCCGACCACCGAGCAGCGCGTCGGCCATCAGGGACACCACGCCGCAGTCGCTGCCCTCCTGCCGGGGTCCGTAGACATTGCCGAACACCATCGAGGTGTACGGCAGCCCGTGCTGACGCCCGTACCAGTCGAGGTAGTGCACGCCGGCAGCCTTGCTGACGCCGTACGGGCTGACCGGGGCGATCGGATGGTCCTCCCGGACCGGCAGGTCGTGGGCGGCGACGCTGCCGAAGATGGCGCTGCTGGCCGCGTTGATCACCAGCCGTACGCCGCCACGGGCGCAGGCGTCCAGCACGTTGACGGTGCCGAAGACGTTCACGTCGGCGTCGTACAGGGGTGACCGACGGGCCGCGGGAACGCTGGGCTGCGCGGCGAGGTGCACCACCACGTCCGGCTGCCACTGATGGATGGCCTCGACACCCTCCGGCGTACGGATGTCTCCCGAGACGACGTCGGCCTCGGTCAGTCCGCCGTACGCGGCATCGGCCAGGTTCTCGATACGACCGGTGGAGAAGTTGTCGAGCACCCGGACCTGACTGCCCATCAACATCAGCCGGGCGACCACGTGGCTGCCGATGAAGCCGGCGCCTCCGGTCACCAGCACGCGTCCGGGGATCAGGTCCTTCGGCGGGTCGACACCGACGGCAACAACTGGCTGGTCCATGTGGAACTCCTTGGAACGACTGGGTTGTCGGCCCTCAGCGGCAACCGGACGGCCGGCACGACCGTAACCCACCGAATACCCACCAAAGGGATGTTTCGCGCAATGATTTAGGCCGGTATGTGAGGTTGAGGACGAGAAGTCCTCTTTTTGCCTATCCGGGAGTATTGGGGCATTTGTGACTAGTAGCTTACTTCCGGGGTGCTCGTCCGCATGCCCTCAAACCACCTGACGGAGAAGGAGGTCGGCGCGTTGAGAAAGACCCCGGGACCCGTGACCGCGGACTCAGCTCCGTTGCCGGGCAACGACAGCGCGACCTCCTACGACCTCGCCGGGGCACCAGGGTCCGAGACGCGACAACGCCCGGAGATCCCGCTGCAGCTTCAGGAGTTGTTCACCCGCTACGAGCAGGCCACCCGCTCCGACCAGCACAGACGGCGGGCCCGCGTGGTGGTGCTCGAGGCGAACGACGCGGCCACCACGCCCGACCGCCTCGACGAGGAGTTCGACGTGGCCGTCCGACTCCCGGTGCCGGTCTGCGCCGAGGAACTCGCCGAAGTGCTGGCCAGCGTCCGCCCTCGACTCCTGTTGCTCAAGCACTCCCTGGAGAGCATCGACGACCGCATCATCACCAGTTGCATGAGTGCCGGCGTCGAGATCATGGTGCTGGCCCGTCCCGTCTACGGTCTGCTGCGGGCACCCGCGATGGCGCGCTTCGGTGGGCTGCCCTGGATCCGGCTGGGTTCGGGCGGCGCCGGCCGACCCCGAGGCGAGCGGCTCAAGCGGTTCTTCGACCTCGGCGTGATCCTGCTCAGTGCCGTCGTGGTGATCCCACTGATCGCGGTGATCGCCGGCGTGGTGTCGTTCACCGGCCCACCGTTCTACCTCCAGCAACGCGTCGGCACGGGTGGCCGGCCGTTCCGGGTGGTCAAGTTCCGGACCATGCGGGTCGGCGCCGAGCAGACCACCGGCCCGGTCCTGGCCCTGCCGGACGACGTCCGGATCACTCGATTGGGTCGCTGGCTTCGACGGTCCCGGCTGGACGAGTTGCCCCAGCTCTGGAACGTGCTGCGCGGCGAGATGAGCCTCGTCGGGCCTCGCCCGGAACGACCGGAGTTCATCGCCGGCTTCGCCCGGTTGCCCGACTACGACCTGCGGCACCTGATCCGGCCGGGGCTGACCGGCATCGCGCAGCTCACCGGCGGATACGCGGCCACAGTGGAGGAGAAGCTCCGCTGTGACCTGCTCTACCTCAATTGCCGCTCGATGCGGGTCGACCTGACCCTGCTCCTGCTGACCGTCGTCGAGCTGTTCCGCGGGTTCCCCCGTGGCTAGCGCGACCCACGCGGTGGAAAGCCGCGTCACCCGCAACACGGCCAGCATGCTGGCCGCGCGGGTGGTCACGGCGGTGGCCGGACTGGTCTCGGTGCCGGTCATCTACCAGCAGCTCGGGCCACGGGAGTTCGGGATCTGGGTGGTGCTCACCGGCCTGCTGGCGATGGCCGCCCTGATCGACCTCGGACTCGGCTCCGCACTGGTCCGCGAGGTGGCGCGGGCCGAGAGCCCGGCGGACCGCGACCTGGTACGTCGGCTGCTCGGGCTGGGGCTGGGCTGGGCCGTGCTGCTGGGCCTGCTCACCCTGGGAGCGCTCGGTGCCTGCTGGCCGTGGCTCGTCGGGCCGCTGCGCCTCGCTGACCTGGCCGACGAGGCGTGGCAGGCCACCCTCTGGCTGGTCGTCAGCCTGGTGGCCGGCGCCGTGGAACTGCCGTGGCGGGCCGTACTCGAAGGCGGCCAACGGTACGGGTCACTCGCCGCGATCAGCGCCGGCACCGCCATCCTCGGGGCAGCCCTCGCCATCCTGGTGGTACGCCTCGGCGGCGGCCTGGTGGCGTTGGCCGCCTCGGCCGCCGCGACCGGGGCGATCCGTACCCTCCTGCTCACCGCGACGACCCACCGCCAGTGCCCGGACCTGTCCCCACGATGGGGACGGACCTGCGTCGCCGACATCCGGCGGATCGGCGGCTACGGCCTGCGGGTGCAGGTCTCCAGCGGCGCAGGAATCGTCAATGTGGAACTCGATCGCCTCATCCTCGCTGGTGCCTTCGGCCCCGCCGTGGCCGGCGGATTCGACCTGGGCAGTCGCCTGCTCAACCTGCTCCGCCTGCCCCCGGGTTTCGCCCTCATCGCGCTGTTCCCCGCGGCGGTCGCCCGCACGGTGTCCCAGGGCACCGGCTGGCTGGACCGGTTCCACCTGACCGCCACCCGGTACCTCGCGCTGTTCCTGGCCCCGGCCACCGCCGCGCTGATGGTCAGCGCCGATCCACTGGTCCGGCTCTGGCTGGGCCACCAGGTCCCCTGGGCCGCGGCGAACATCATCGTCCTCGCGCCCGCGTACGCCCTCAACCTGATCGCCGGGGCGGCGACGATCGCCGCCCGCGCCGAGGGCCGGCCCGGGTTGGAGACGCGGTACGTACTGCTCTCCGTCGTCCTCAACCTGGTCCTGACCGTGCCGCTGCTGCTGCTGTGCGGGCCGCTCGGCGTACCGCTGTCGACAGCGCTGGCGGTGGTGCTCAGCACCGGGTACTTCCTTGTCTACTTCCACAGCGCCACGGCCCGGCCGCTCGCCCCGCTGGCGCGGGCGATCTGGCCGCCGCTCGCCGCGGCTGCCGCGGCCGGGTTGGTCACGACGGCGGCCAGCCAGTTCCTGCCGGACGGTCCGGGACGCCTCGACGCCGCCCTCGCCGTGTCGTCCCGGGCGGGTCTGACAGTGCTCGTCGCTGGCGCGCTGCTGATCGCCGGCGGGCACCTGGGCGCGAGCGACCGGCTGCGACTGCACCGGCTGCTGCGCGCGCCGACGGCGGTGCTGTCGCCGAGCACGGGCGGTCCGCGATGAGCGTCGACCACCGCACCGCGCGGTGCGTGCTGTGTGGGCCACGGCAGGCCCACCTGCCGCGACTCGGCGGGCTGCTGCGCCGCTGTGAAGGCTGCGGCTTCAGCTGGACCGCGCAGGAGCAGGCCACCGAGGACGGACGATACGACGAGGACTACTTCGCCGAGGGTGGTTACGACGACTACTTCCGGGCCGCGCCACGCCGGTTCGAGGCACGGCGGCGGTTGCGCTGGCTGCTCTCCACAGTCCGCCCCACAGTCCTTCTCGAAGCCGGTCCCGCTGGCGGCTACTTCCTCGAAGCCGCCCACCAGGCCGGAATCACCGCCAGCGGGATCGAAGTCAGCCACGCCGCCGCCAGCTTCGCCCGCGACCACCTCCACATGCCCGTACGCCAGGGCTACTTCGAAACCATCGCACCCACCCTCACCGCCGACGTCGTCTGCGCCTTCCACGTCCTCGAACACGTCGAAGACCCCCGCGCCTTCCTGCACGCCGCACACACCGCCCTCACCCCCGGCGGCTGGCTCGCCCTCGAAGTACCCAACATCGCCTCCGCCGCCGCCAACCGACTCGGCACCGACTGGCCGGGCCTGCAACCGCGCTACCACCGCTGGCACTTCACCCCCGACACCCTGGTCCGGCTGGTGACCGACCTCGGCTTCGAGGTGGTCCGGCAGGACACCACAGTCTTCCGCTACTACATGCCGCTCGCCTACCGGCTGCGGCACGCCCGACATCTACTCCCCGCCGACGTGCTCGGGCTCCGCTCACCGCGGTTGACCCACCCACGCCTCGGCGACCTGCTCCGGGTGATCGCCCGGGCGCCACGAACCGGACGGAGCACCTGATGAAACTCGATGGGATCGAGCTGGTCCGCTGCCAGCTCTGCGGCCGCGCCGGTGGGCACTCGCCGACCCTCGGCGAGCTGCTGTGGAGCTGCCCGGACTGCGGCTTCGTCTGGACCGCGGGCAGCGCCCCGGCTCCCGAGGAGCTGTACGACGAGGCCTACTACACGACGGACGGGTACCAGGACTACTTCGCCTCGGCCGGTCAGCGCCGGTTCGAGGCGAGCCGACGGTTGCGCTGGCTGCTCTCCACAGTCCGCCCCACAGTCCTTCTCGAAGCCGGGTGCGCGGGGGGTTACTTCCTCGAAGCCGCCCACCAGGCCGGAATCACCGCCAGCGGGATCGAAGTCAGCCACGCCGCCGCCAGCTTCGCCCGCGACCACCTCCACATGCCCGTACGCCAGGGCTACTTCGAAACCATCGCACCCACCCTCACCGCCGACGTCGTCTGCGCCTTCCACGTCCTCGAACACGTCGAAGACCCCCGCGCCTTCCTGCACGCCGCACACACCGCCCTCACTCCCGGCGGCTGGCTCGCCCTCGAAGTACCCAACATCGCCTCCGCCGCCGCCAACCGACTCGGCACCGACTGGCCCGCCATCGCTCCCGCGTACCACCGCTGGCACTTCACCCCGGACACGCTGAGCCGGATGCTCGTGGAGTCCGGGTTCCGGGTGATCTCCCACGACACGGTCTTCTCGCGGTTCTACTGGCAACCGGCGGCACGGCTGCGCAACGCCCGCGATCTGCTGGTCGCCGACGTCGCCGCCAGCCGGTCGCCCCGGGTGACGCACCCACAACTCGGCGACCTGCTGCGGATCTTCGCCCGCCGCGACGACCGGGCGGTGTCCTGATGGCCGCCCCGCTGCTGTCGGTGCTCCTGATCAGCTGGAACACCCGCGAGCAGACCCGACAGTGCCTGGAGTCGCTGGCCTCGACCGTCGACCCCGACCTGGACTACGAGGTGATTGCCGTCGACAACGGCTCATCCGACGGCTCCGCCGAGATGCTCAGCGACCAACCCCGGGTCCGGCTGATCCGCAACAACCACAACACCGGGTTCGCCGCCGCCGTGAACCAGGCGTACCGCCGGGCGAACGGGCAGTTGATCCTGCTGCTCAACAGCGACATCCGGTTCCACCCCGGCGCGCTGTCGCGGATGATCGACCACCTGCGGGAGCGGCCGGACGTGGCGGGGGTCAGCCCGCTCTACCTCAACCCGGACGGCACCTTCCAGCAGCACTACGTCCAACAGCCCAGCTTCACCGCCACCATCGCGCTGGTGACCGCGCTGCGCCGGCTGCCCGGGTTCCGCCAGGCACTGCACCGGTTCCAGATGCGCGGCGAGGACTTCAGCCGCCCCCGGCAGCTCGCCTCGGGCAGCTGCATGCTGCTGCGCCGCTCGGTGCTCGGACAACAGACCATCTTCGACGAGGCGTTCCCCGTCTACTGGAACGACGCGGTCCTCGCGCGGCAGCTCGACCAGGCCGGACACCAGCTGTGGATGCTCCCGGACGCCGTGGTGACGCACAGCCGCGGCGCGTCTTGCCGGCTGCTCGGGCCGACCATCCGCTTCCGACACCTGCTGGGCAGCCTGGTCGGGTACCTGCGGCTGACCCAGCCCCGGTACCGGTTGCCGGTGTTCCGGGCCGCGCTGCTCGCCGACCATCTGGTCAAGCGGCTCTTCGGTCGATCCGTACAGCTGGGCCTGGGCGACCTGCTCGCCGCGCTGCGCGGCGACGTCGGTCCGCTGCCCGACGGTGACACCCGCGACTGGGTGGTGCTGTTCAGCCGGATTCGATGGTCCGTCGACGGGCATTCGGCGGTGCTGGGGCAGTTGGCCCCCGGGCAACGGTTGCTCTTCGTCGACCCGCCGGGACGCCGGCCGCGCTGGCGGTGCGAGGTGACCCCGATCGGTGCGGAGGCCTGGCACGCCGTCGCACCGACAGCGCTGCCGCTGGGTGATGCGGTGCCGCTTCTCAACTGGATCAACCGGCGGATCGCGGCCGGCGCGCTGCGTGGCTGGCTGGACCGGCACGCGGGCGCCCGACTGCTGCGACTCGACGACGAGCGCGCCCGCCCGGTGCTCGGCCGCCTCGGCGAGGACGAGTTGCTGCCCGCCGGAGCGCCACGGCCGATGGAACGGTCCGGCCGTGGCTGAACAGACCAGCACCCTGCAACCGGCGGCCGCGGCGGTCGTGCCGCCCGCCGACGGCGACCGCGACTGGGTGGTCATCTTCAGCGGCACGCCGTGGGCGAACGGCGCCCACCGGCAGCACGCGCTGGCCCGCGAGCTGACCGTCGACCACCGGGTGCTCTTCGTCGACCCGGCCGGGCACCTCCCGCGCTGGCGGGTCCAGGTCCGGGAGGTGGCCGACGGCCTGTGGCAGTGCGCCGGGCCGGCGCTGCTGCCGTTCGGTAGGCACCTGCCTCCGGTCAACCGGGTCAACCGCTGGCTCGCCGCGCGGGTGCTGCGCCGCTGGTTCCGGCGGCGGGAGGCATCCGTACGACTGCTCTGGCTGGACGAGGACCTGGCCGCGCCGGTCGCCGCCCGGCTGGACGCGTCCGCCGTCGTCTACGACGCCACCGACCTGGACTGGACGTTCACCCGCCCCTGGAACCGTTGGCATCTGCGCCGCGCGCTGCGCTCCGCGGTCGGCGCCGCCGACCTTGTCCTCGCCTCGTCCACCGCGCTACCCGACCGGATGCCCACCTCCGACCCGGCACCGGTGGTCCTGGCGAACGGATGCGACCCGGACCGCTTCTCGCCGGACGGCCCGTTCGCGCCCTGGTTGCTCAGCCTGCGCCGACCCCTGATCGGCTACAGCGGGGCGGTCGACACCCGGGCCTTCGACGCGGACCTGGTCGCCTCGGTGGCGCGCGCCCACCCGGAGTGGACGTTCGTGTTGGTCGGCCCGTCCACCCGGGCCGGCCGTGCCCCGCTCGCCGGACTGTCCAACGTGGTGCTTGTCGACGCCGTCCGCTTCGCGGACGTGCCGGGCATCCTGCGGGCCTGCGACGTCACCATGATCCCCTACCGGGTTGGTGGGCTGATCGACTACGTGCACCCGAAGAAGTGCTACGAATACCTGGCCCTCGGCAAGCCCGTCGTCGCGACGCCGCTGCCGGCGCTGCGGTCCCTGGGCGACACCATCACCCTCGCCGGCGACCCGGCGAGCTTCGCCGCGGCGCTGGCCGATGCGCTGGACCGCGCCGGCGCGCCCGACGACGCCGCCCGACGCCGAGAGGTCGCCACCCGCAACAGCTGGTCGGCGCGGGGCGTCCAGCTGCGTTCCCTGTTGGCGGGGTTGCCGCGATGAGAGTGCCCATCGTCGCGCCCGGTGTGGTGCTCGCCGGCGCCGCGCTGGGCGGTGTGGTGACAGTGGTCACCCTGCTGCCCGGGCCGGTCGGCCTGGCCGCCGCCGTCGGAGTGCTGTGTTTCGGCGCCTTCCTGCTCTGGCCCTGGGCCGTGCTGCCGGTCGGCATCATCGGCGGCGCCGTGGTCGGTGCTGTGCTCAGCGGCGGCGACGTGCGCGGCTACATCGCGGTGAAGGTACTGCTGCTGGCCGCCGGCGGCGCCGCGCTGGCCACCCGCCACTGGCTCGGGGCGGAGCGGGGCATCCGGCGTACCGCCGCCGACGTGGGCATGCTGGTCCTGGTCGGGTTGACCGTCGTGGCGGCCACCTACGGCCTGGCCGTCGGCAACCTGCCGGCGGAGGTACTGGTCGCCGCGTACCAGGTGGCCACGATCCCGGTGTACTTCTTCGTCGCCACCCACACCCTCACCACGCCCCGTCGGATCCTGGCCGCCGGCATCCTGTACGTGGTGCTGGCGGGGGCCTTCACCGCCATCTCGGTGACGGCACCGGGGCGCCACGGCGGGCTCATCACCCTCATGGCCATCCCCGCGCTGATCTGGATCGCCGGTCGGGTGCGGGGTTGGCGTCGAGCCGGCGCCCTCCTGCTCGGCGGGTTCTTCGCCGTCGACGTGCTCCTCGCGTCGTACCGGGGGATCTGGCTCGCCGCGGCACTGACCGGGCTGATCATGCTGGTTCGCGGTGGTCGCACGGTCCGCACCGGCCTGGCCGCCACCGCCGCGGCGGCGGTCGCGGTGGCCGCGATCCTGGCCCTGCAACCAGGGGTACGAGAGCGCGCCACGGAGATCACCAAGGGGTTCGAGCAGTCCGCCGGTTACCGGGGGGTGGAGTCCGAGGTCGGCCTGGGCGTCTTCGCCGACCAGCCGTTGGTCGGGGCCGGCCTCGGACAGACCACGCCGGACATCTACCTGTCCGGCTTCACCTTCACCGACGTCGGTCCGGTGTACCACGCCTTCTACGTCACGGTGCTGGCCAACCTCGGGCTGGTCGGCCTCCTGCTGGTCCTCTGGCCGATCCTGCGCAGCATCCGCGTCGGCCTGCGCAGTCGGGACGGGATCGCGCTGCCGTTCGCGGCGCTGTGCTGCGGTTTCCTGGCCGCCGCCCTCTTCGCGGCGCCGACCGACGGGCACTGGGAGCTGGGCCTGTTGCCGGCGCTGACCCTCCTCACGGCACACCGCGAGGGGGCGCGGCTGCGGCGAACCGCCCGACCGCCGCTGCTGCGCGGCGTCCTGACCCGAACGGGTGTGGCGGCATGAGCGCGGCCGACGCCACGGCGGTGGTGGTCACCCACAACTCGGCGGGACAGATCGTCGCCGCCCTGAGCGCGCTGCGGCAGGCGCAGGTGCCGGTGCGGTTGGTGGACAACGCCTCCACCGATGGCACCGTCGACCTCGTCCGACGCCGCTTCCCGGAGGTGACGGTCCTCGCCAGCCCCACCAACACCGGGTTCGCCACCGCCGTGAACCGGGCCGCGGCCGGGGTCGACACCGACGTCGTGCTCCTGGTCAACCCGGACTGCGTGGTCACCCCCGGCGCGGTGGCGGAGCTGGTCCGGGTGCTGCGCGACCGACCGTCGGTGGGCATCGCGGGGCCACGGCTCACCGACGCGCACGGCCGGGTCGCGATCAGCGCCCACCGCTTCGAATCCCTCGGCACGGTGCTGGCCAGCCGGTTCGGTGGGTCGCTGGTGCCGGTCTCACTGCGACGGTTGCTCAGCGGGCGGCAGCGCCGGGCCGCGTACGACGCCTGTGTACGCGGGGCGCAGCCAGTGGCTGTGGACTGGCTCTCCGGTGCCTGCCTGGCGGTGCGTCGTGATTTGTTCGTGGCGATCGGCGGCCTTGACGAGGGCTACTTCCTGTACTACGAGGACGAGGAGTTGTGCCTCCAGGCGGCCCGGCGCGGCGCCCAGGTGCTGTACGTGCCCTCGGTGACCGCCGTACACGTCGGCGGGGCGAGCAGCTCCGACCCGGCCTGGATCTGGCCCCACCTGTACCGCAGCATGCTGCGGTTCTTCGCCCGCCACCGCGCCGGCACCCTGCGCGCGGTACGCGGCGTGGTGCTGCTGCGCGCGCTGATCGGCATCGGACTGGCCGGCGCGCGGATGCCAGTGCAACCCCGGGCCGGGACGGCCCGGCTGCGCGCCTGGACCCGCGTCGGCCGCATCGCTGTCACCCGACCTGAAACGAGAGGAGGAGCGTGATGCACGTCCTGACAACGGTCGTCGGCAAGCGCACCGAACACTGGACGGACCTGTTCGACGTCCTGTGCGAACAGTCGGACGTCACCCTCACGGTGCTCGCCGCGGACGTGTCCCCGGCGACCCGACACGAACTGGCCCGGCTGGCCCGTCGACACCACCGGCTGCGGTACCACGTCGTTCCGCACCTGCTCGGCGAGTCGCTGACCGGGCACATGGCCTCGGTGCTGTTCCGGCTGCCCGGCCAGCACGACGTGACCACCGCCCGACCGGACATCCTGCACGTCATCGGCGAGGCCGCGTACCTCACCACCTGGCAGGCGCTGCGGCTGCGTCAACGCTGCTGGGCCGGAGTGCCCACCACCTTGTACGCCGCGCAGAACGTGGTCACCCGCTTTCCGGTGCCGTTCCCCCGGATCGAGCGACAGTCCTACCTCTCCGTCGACCACGCCTTCCCGATCACACCCGCGGCGTTGAATGTGCTGCGCATCAAGGGTTACCGGGGCCCGGCCACGATCGTGCCGCTCGGCGTGGACACCCGGATGTTCCGGCCGCTGCCCACCGACCCGGTCGCACGCCCGTTCACTGTCGGGTTCGTCGGGCGGTTCGAGCCACACAAGGGCGTGGTCGACCTGCTACGAGCCGCCGAGCTGATCGACTGCGACGTGTCGCTGGTCGGCGAGGGCAGCCTCGGCGCCGAGATCGAACGGGCCGCCGCGCGCCGACCCGGCCGGGTGCACCGGCACGGCTGGGCCGGGCACGCCGAGCTGCCCACGCTGCTGAACGACATGGACGTGTTGGCGATGCCATCGGTCGAGGTGGTGCAGCGCAATACCCTGCCGTGGATCGGTATCCCGCTGCGCGAGCAGTTCGGCCGGGTGCTGGTCGAGGCGATGGCCTGTGGCGTACCCGTCGTGGGCAGCGACGTCGGCGAGATCCCCTACGTGGTGGGCGACGCCGGTCTGGTCTTTCCCTCCGGCGACGTCTCCGCGCTCGCCGCCCGCCTCGCGCGGCTGCGCGACGACCCGGCGCTCTCCGGCCAGTTGGCCAACCGTGGGTTGGCCCGCGCCGGCGCCGAGTTCGGCTGGGACCGGATCGCCGAGACACTCTGCACGACCTGGCGCGGACTGCGGTCCCCGGCCCGGTCGCTGCGCACATCGCCCGCCGAGGCCGGGCACCCAACCAGAGAGGCGATCGCCTGATGAGCGCGTCGATAGATGTCAAAGGTCTGCTCGGTGCCTCCTGGCGCCGGGTGGGCGTACCGCTGCTCGGCCTGTGCGCGGGCCTGGCCGCCGCCCAGGGAGTGACCCAGCTCCTCCCGGCGCGCTACGAGGCGGAGGCCTCGGTGCTGGTCAGCGCCGAGCAGACCGACGAGGACAGACCGGCGGACCTGGCCCTCGCGCAGAACCTCACGCCCACCATCGCCCGACTGGTCGGGTCCCGGGAGGTCGCGCTGGAAGCGGCGCGTTCACTGCAACTTCCCGAGCGGGCCGTGCTCGGTCACGTCAGCGGCGAGTACGAGCTGGGTCTCCAGATCATCACCGTGCACGCGAGCGCCGGCACCGGCACGCAGGCCGCCGCGATCGCGAACGCCGCCTCCCGCGCCGTCAGTCAACAACTGGGCCGGCTGGACATGGGCGGTTCCACCAGCATCAACGCACGGGTTCTCGACACCGCCAGCCCGCCGGCCCGGCCGGCCTTCCCGAGGCCGCTGCTGAACGGCGTGCTCGGAGCCCTGGCCGGGCTGCTGGCCGGTTGGGGCGCGACGATGCTGCGCGACCGGTTCGACAGCCGGCTGCGCGACATCGGCCAGATCGAGGCGCGCCTGGGCCTGCCGGTGGTCGGGGTGCTGCCGAAGCTGCCGCGCCGCTTCGCCCGCCATCACGCCGCCGCGCTGTACGCCCGCACCAACGTCGCCGACGCGGTGCGCGCCACGATCTCGACCCTCAGCGTGCTCACCGCTCCCCTGCCCCGTCGTCGGCTGCTGGTGACCAGCGCGCACGACGACGACGGCAAGGCCCTGGTGACCGCCCTGCTCGGTCTCGGCATGGCCGATGAGCACTGTCGGGCCACGCTGGTGGACGGTGCGGTGCGGGACCCGGTGCTGTCGGGACACTTCCCGGAGGCGCCGCACACCTGGCAGCAGGTGCTGGCCCAGAAGTGCCCGCCGGTGCGCCTGGTCGACTTCCCCACCCTGACCGTGCTGCCGGCCGAGCCCCGCGAGGGCGCCGACACGGAGGCCCTGCACGAGCTGGGCGGCCTGCTCAACGCGCTGGGCGAGGACGAGGACTGCGTGATCGTCCACGCGCCGCCGATCCTGGCCGGACGGGAGATCTCGGCGTTCGCCCAGCACGCGGACGGCGTGCTGCTGGTCGTCCGCGCCGGTCGGACGAACCTGGACGACAGCACCCGGGCGGCCCGGCTCGTGCAACAGCTCGGGCTGCCGCTGGCGGGTGTCGTGGTGATCGGAGCGGTGCCCCGACCGGACCACCGGTCCAGCAGCGAGCAACCGGCCCTGGCGCCGGGCGCGACCCAGGATGCCCTGGCGCTGCCGGCGACGAAGGCGGGCGCTCAGGGCGCGGTCATCCGTGAGCTGGTCAGCGCCCTGGTCGAGGACAAGTCCGGGCCGCCCGGACGGCACCGCCGACAGAGCTCGGGTGAGTCGGCCCCGGCCGGCCGGACCGTCGAGGGCAGGACGGTCGAGGGCACGACGGTCGAGCGCACGCCCGTCGACCGCAAGCCGGTCGCAGGCGCGACGGCTGGCAGCGTGCCGGTCGAGCGTCAACCCGTCGAGCGTCAACCGGTCGAGAGCACCGGGGGCGGCGTCGTGGCGCCCCCGGAGGCGCAGGCCGAGCCGACCCGGATCGAGGATGCCATCACCCAGCAGAACCCGGTGGTGACGGATGACCTGGACCGGCCCGAGCAGGTGCCGACGCCCACCGCCCAGCCCGAGCCAGCGGCTCCGGCCTGGGGTGGCTCCCCCGCCGTGGCGGGTGTTCTCGGCCGACCGTTGGCCCGGCCCGAGACGGTCTGGCGGTCACCGGTGGTGGAGGCAGCGCTGCCGGAGCCTTCCCCGAACGCCCCGGTGGCCAACCGGACGGACCACTGGCCGGCCTTCGGGCAGGAGTTGCTGGCCGCCGGGCGGCCGAGCGCGGAACGACCCTCCACCGGGCCCATCGTGCTGCGACGGGCGGTAGCCGTCGGCGACGCCGATCGCCGGGGCTGACACGGCCGGAGCAACGGTCGGCGGCCCGCCCACGACAGGCGGCCCGCCCATCTGGCTACAAACGACACTGAGAAGGAGACAGGCCGATGAGTGAGATGTTGATACCCACACAGGCGTCCGAGCCGTCGCTGGACGACCCCCGCGCCCTCTACTGCGATCTGCTCAAGAAGGCGCTGACCCGCTATGTCTTCCGCGAGACGTGGATGCCCTACCACCCACGTCAGGGCTCCCTGCACGGCCGGATCCTCCAGCACGGCCGGCACCTGCTGCGACGTAAGGGCCTGGAGCTGGTGCTCCAGTTCCCGTTCGACGCGGAGGCGCGGGCCACCGGCCGCGACTGGCCGCCGGAGGCCGAGACCATGATCGGGCTGCGGCGGCTGGACAACCTGGAGCGATGCGTCAAGGACGTGTTGGAACGGGGCGTGCCCGGTGACCTGATCGAGACCGGTGTGTGGCGGGGCGGAGCGGTCATCTTCATGCGCGGGATGCTGCGCGCCTACGGCGACCGGGACCGGACGGTGTGGGTCGCAGACTCGTTCCGCGGCCTGCCGAAGCCGGCTCCCCACCGGGTCGAGGACGTCGAGGACGCGCTCTGGCAGGTGCCCTTCCTGGCGGTGTCGTTGGAGCAGGTGAAGGCGAACTTCGAACGGTACGGGCTACTCGACGGCCAGGTCCGGTTCCTCAAGGGCTGGTTCTCGGACACCCTGCCGACCGCGCCGGTGGAGCAGATCTCGGTGATGCGTCTCGACGGGGACCTCTACGACTCGACGATGGTCGCGCTGCGCTCGCTCTACCCGAAGCTCTCCGTCGGAGGCTACGTGATCATCGACGACTACCACGCGGTACGCGGCTGCAAGCAGGCCGTCGACGACTTCCGCGCCGAACACGGCATCGAGGACGAGCTGCACCAGGTGGACTGGACCTGCCGCTACTGGCGGCGGTCGCGCTAGACCTGGCCGGACAGAAGTCGGCGGGTGGGAGGTCCTGGGACCTCCCACCCGCCGTCTTGCTACTCGTGCTCAGTTGGCCGGCGGAGTCTGCGGGTTGGCCGCGACCCACTGCGCCACCCGGTCCTCGCGCAGGGCGGCGAAGAGCGCCGGGGCCCGGACCTCGTCCAGCCGCACCGCGGACCCGGCCGGGGTCTGCAGGTTCGCGTCGCTGAACGGGACGGTGACGAACTGGACGGTCTCCGGCTTCACCCTGCGCAGCACGAGGGCGAGGTCGGTGAGGTTCAGGTCGCGGTCGACGACAAGTGATTCGGCCGCGGTGGTGAGCACCCGGTCGAGTCGGGTCGGGCTGGTGAGCAGATCTGTCGCGGTGACCCGCTCGGCCAGGGCACGTACCACGAGCTGCTGGTCGTGGATGCGGCCGAAGTCTCCGCCGGGCACGCCGTGCCGCTGCCGCATCAGGTCGTCGGCCGCCTTGCCGTCCAGGTCGTGGCAGCCGGCGGGCCAGGTGGTGCCGGTGTCCGAGGACTTCACGGTGTACGGCAGGCACACGTTGATCCCCTCCACCGCGTCCACCAGCTTGCGGACGGCGGCGAAGTTGGCCACCAGCACGCCGTCGAGTGGTAGCCCGGTGAGCTTGGCGACCGTCTCGGCGGCCAGGGCGGCCCCGCCGAACGCGAACGCGGCGTTGATCTTGTTGGGACCGCCGGCCCAGGTGGGCCCCGCCGCGGGCACGTCGACGTAACTGTCCCGGGGGATGGAGACGACGGTGGCCGCCTCTCGCGCGGCGTTGACGTGCACCAGCATGATGGTGTCCGACCGCTGCCCGGGGTAGAGGGCCTGGTCCGGCTCGCCGTCGCGGGAGTCCGACCCGAGCAGCAGGAGATTGAGCGGCCCCGACTCCCACCGGCGGTCGTCGTGGGTGCCCTGGCCGAGGATGTCCTCGCGCTGGACCCGGCCCTCGTACCGGTGCTTCAAACCGAAGCCGACGGTGACGAGGCCCGCGCAGAGCACTCCGAGCATCAGGAGCAGGGCGATGCCCGCCTTCTTCCACCCGGCCATCGCCCGCCACCTCGACGGCGCTGGCGTGGCCGTGCGTCCGGGGATACCGGTCACCATGTTGACCACCTCTGCACGAACTCTCGGGACGCTGAACCTGTTGTGTGGCAAGGGATGCAACCGCTCGCGTCACCCGCCTGCCACACTCATGAAGCATTTAATCACTCTTTAGGGTCTCTATGCCGCTTTATCCTCTTTGCCCGATTTCGCGGTGCCATTCTGGCCTTCGAGTTACGGAGGGAGTTGGCATGTACGGAGTACCCACCAAGGGGCCACACATCGGAGGTGGCCTTGCCGCCACCGGGGTTGCTGTTCAGTCCTGGTTGCTGGTCGGCGTCGGGCTGGTAGTGCTGGGTCTGGCACTGTGGCTCGTCGCCATGTTGGGCCGCGAGCGATGACAGGTCCCCGACGCGGGTCGTGGCTGCGCGCCAGCGCGGGTGGCCTGATCGGAGTCGCCGCCGCCGTCGCCATGCTCTGGCGGTGGCACGACATCGCCAGCGCGGAGGCGTGGCTGAACGCCCATCTCGTCGACGCCGTCGGGTTGGCGGACACCAAATCCATCGGCGCGGCCGTGATCTTCCCACTGGACGAGCGCTGGGTCGGCTTCATGGTTTCCAGCGGCTGCTCGGTCGCCATGTTGCTGATCCCGCCGATCGTGCTCGCGTCGACGTTGATCGGGTTCCGCCGCATCTCACTGACGCGGGGACTCAACGCCCTGGCGATGGCCGTCGTGCTGCTGGTCACCGTGAACCAGGTCCGACTCGGCGCGGTGGTGGTCTCGATGCAGACCTGGGGCTTCAAACTGGGCTACGAACGCAGCCACGTGCTGATCGGCTCGGTGATCACGACCGCCGGTCTGATCGCCGTCACGATCCTCTTCGTGGTCCTGGTCAGCCGGACCAAGCGGATCTCCGGGACGGTCGCCGGTGTCCACTGAGACGCAGTCGCTCGCCCTGCTCAACACCGCGGCGTTCCTGCTGTGCGTCAGCTTCTGCGCGTACGTGCTGAGCATCCTGGTGTTCCACCTGAAGAGCGGACGTAGCCGGGGCGGCAGCCCGGACGGCTTCGACTGGCACATCATCGTGCCGTGCCGCAACGAGGCGTCGGTCATCCGCGACACAGTGCGGCGTCTGCTCTGCGACTTTCCGCAGGCGACGGTCTGGTGCGTCGACGACGCCTCCGAGGACGGCACGCTGGCCGAACTGGCCGCGTTCACCGACCAACCGCGGGTGCACGTGGTCCAGCGTCAACTGCCGGACGCGCGACAGGGCAAGGGCGCCGCGCTCAACGCCGCCTGGCGACGCATCGATCAGTCGTTGCCCGCCAACGCGGACCGTACCCGGGTGATCGTCGGGGTCCTGGACGCGGACAGCCGACTCGACCCCCAGGGTCCGGTGGCCCTGTCCGGCCGTCAGTACTTCGGTTCGGAGCAGGTCGGCGCGGTACAGGTGGAGGTGCGGATGCTCCAGTGCGCGCCGCGCCGGTACGCGCAGCCGACCGAGGTCGGCGCCTGGGGACGGCTGCTGATCCGGCTGCAGGACATGGAGTTCCGCGCCCCGATCGCCGCCATGCAGTCGCTGCGGCGACGCACCGGCAGCGTGGCGATGGGCGGCAACGGGCAGTTCACCCGGCTGTCCCTGCTCAACGAGATCGCCGACCAGCACGGCACACCGTGGCACGGCGCCCTCCTGGAGGACTTCGAGCTCGGCCTGCACATCCTGCTGGCCGGGGGTCGCACCGAGTACTGCCCGGAGAGCTGGGTGGCCCAGGAGGCGCTGACCCGGATCCGCCCGCTGGTGCGGCAGCGCACCCGCTGGGCCCAGGGGTCGATGCAGTGTGGCCGCTACCTCGGTAGGGTGCTGCGCTCGCCGCGAATCCGCAACTCGGCCACCCTGGAGATCGCCCACTTCCTGGCCGCACCGTGGACCCAACTGCTCGGCACACCGATCTACGTCGCCTGCCTGGTGGTGATGTCCTACTACATCGACAACACAATGGGTGGACTGCGCGGCTGGTGGAGCAGTGGCGGCTGGGGCGTACCCCCGTTGGTGCTCGTCTTCGGCATCGGGCCCTTCGCCCTGTGGGGCATCGTCTACCGGATCCGTTGTGAGCCGCAGCTGTCGATTCCCAAGGCCCTGCTGCTCGGCGTCTGCCACTGGCTGTACAGCTACGCCCAGTCACTGGCGGTCTGGCTGGCCTTCGCCCGCATGGTGACGGCCCGCACGGACTGGCAGAAGACCGCCCGTGCCGCCGATCCGCAGCCCCAACCGGCCCCGGCTCGGGCCGTGGGTCGAGTGGCCGTCGGCCAGGCGGCCGTGGGTCGGGCCGCCGTGCCGGCCCAGCCCCGCCGGACCCAACCGGCACGCCGGTCGGGTCGCAACGACGGGCCACGGTCGATCCGACCGCCCCGGCACCTCAGTCACCTCTCGCACCTCACCACCCCCACCACAGACCGCCCCGCAATCGCCCACACCAGAAAGTAGACATCTATGCCACGAGTTAGATCCGGTCTCGCCCGCACCGCCGCGGTGCTGGCCGGTGGTCTCGCCATGGTCGTCCTGGCGGCCTCTCCGGCGATGGCCGACACCTCCCAGTCCTCCGCCTCGGCGCTTCAGATCAGCCTGTTCGGTGGTGGCCTCGCCAGCTCCGGCACGGCGTCGGCCACCAACGACGGCACCACCGAGTCGATCTCCGGTAACCAGAATCCGCCGCTGGGCGTGCTCGGCGGGCAGACCGTCATCACCGCGGGCGTGCTGGGCCAGAGTGTCCGGGCGTTCAACGACGGCACGTCGGCGGCCTGCGCCGGTGTGCTCGGCACCGGCGGCTCGATCACCATCGGTCCCGGCGGGTCGTGCCTCGTCACGCCGGGTGCCGGGGTGACGCTGACCCTCGGCACCAGCGGCCTCGCCTCGATCTCACTGGTCGCCGACGCCATCTACTCGTCGTGCCAGGCCACCAGCAGCCCCTCTGCGACGGGCACCGCGAGTCTGGTCAACGCCCGGATCGTCTCGACGATCCTGGGCGTCGACACGACCCTGCTCGCCCTGCCGGTCAACCCGGCGCCGAACACCGGCCTGAGCATCCCGGGTCTGATCGACCTGACCCTCAATGGCCAGACCACCTCCGGCGTGGGTCAGCTCACCGTCACGGCGCTGAACCTGACGGCGCTCGGCGGCGCGTTGGCGGGGGTGACCATCGGCACGTCGAGCTGCGGGGCCAACGCGGTCGCGCCCCCCATTCCGGTGATCCCGCTCGCCGGGGCGCCGCTCGCGCTCGGTCTCGGCGCGCTCGTGGCCGGCACCACCGGCGGGTTCTCGCTCTACCGGCGTCGCCGCGCGGCTGCCAGGAGCTGACCCGACATGTGTGCGAGCAGCTCGACACCGCGAGAGGTCCTGATCCTCGCCGGCACCAGGCCGGAAGGAGTGAAGACCGCGCCTCTGATCCACCGTCTCCTCGATGATCCGAGGTTCACGGTACGGGTGGCGGATACCGGTCAACAGCCGGGACGCGTCGCCGAGGCACTCGCCCCGTTCGGTCTCCGCCCGGAGGTGAGCCTGCGCCCGCAACGGCGTACCGGCTCGCTCGCCGAACTGGCGGCGGCACTGATCACGGGCATCGACGAGCTGCTCACACACCACCGTCCAGCGGCGGTCGTGGTGCAAGGGGACACCACGACCGCCCTGGCCGGCGGGACTGCCGCGTTCTGGCGGCACGTCCCGGTCGTCCACCTGGAGGCCGGACTGCGGACCAACGACCTGGACCGGCCGTTCCCGGAGGAGGCCAACCGGGCCATGCTCGCCCGTATCGCCGCGCTCCACCTGGCGCCGACCGAGGCGGCCCGGACGAACCTCATCGGTGAGGGCATTCGCTCCAGCGCGATCGTGGTGACCGGCAACACCGTTGTGGACGCCCTGCACGACCTGGTCGAGCGCGGCATGGCCCAGGCACCGGACTGGGTCGACGCGGCCCGCAAGCTGGTGGTGGCCACTGTGCACCGACGGGAGAACTGGGGTCACGGGGTCACGGCCACTGTGGATGGTCTCCGCCGCCTGGCGCGAGCGTGCCCCGACGCCCAGATCGTGATGGTCGCCCACCCCAACCCACAGCTCAGCGCGGAGGTCACCGCGGGCCTCGCGGGCGTGACCAACGCCCGGGTCACGCCACCACTGCCCTATCCACAGATGGTCGGGCTGCTCCGGGCGGCCGACCTGGTCGTCACCGACTCCGGCGGGCTCCAAGAGGAGGCCGCCACCCTGGGGGTGCCGTTGTTGGTCACCAGGGAGACCACGGAACGCCCGGAGGCCCTGACACCGGGACGCGGCGAGTTGGTGGGCACCGATCCCGAACGGCTCCTGTCGGCCGGGCTCCGCCACCTCGCCAGCGGGCGGACCGCCGTCGTGGGGTCGCCGTTCGGTGACGGGCGGGCGAGTGACCGCTCCGTCGTTGCCCTGGCGGGGCTGCTGAACGTACCGGCCCGTCGGGTCGTGCAGCGTCGCCGCACCGCCGCCGCCGCCAGCTGACATCGGCCGATCCGGACAATCATCCAAAATTCCGGACAAACCTCCTCTATCCACTGATAATTGGCACATCGATCGGCAGCGCTCCGATCCGTCGGTCCAACAGTTCAGTGATCAGAGGAGTCGTCAGGTGCAGGCGAAGTTGAACGGGCAGCGTTCCGCGACGCTGCAGGGCAGATACTCCGCCCAGCACAACGCCTTCGGCGTCCTTCGCCTGGCGATGGCGTGTGGCGTGATCATCGCGCACGCCGGCCCGCTCGGCTTCGGCCAGCACAACCTCGGCGCGGCCACCTTCGGCCGACAGAGCGACCTCGGCACCCTGTGCCTGTACGGATTCTTCCTGATCTCGGGGTTCCTCATCACCGACAGCGCGCTGCGTTCCACGCTGCGCCAGTACGTCCGTGCCCGCCTGCTGCGGGTCTTCCCCGGGTTGTGGGCCTGCCTGCTGGTCACCGCGTTCGTCTTCGCGCCGCTGGCCGCGCTGTACGAGAACGGCAACCTCGACGGGTTCTGGGGGCACCCGGAGGGGCCCTTCGACTACGTCACGACGAACTTCCTCGCCTCAATGGAGCAGTTCCCCATCTCCGGGTTGCTGGCCGACACCCCGTACGGCCTGATCGCCGGCGGACCGAGCGCGTTCGACGGTTCACTGTGGACGCTGCGGTACGACCTGGCCTTCTACGGGATCGTCGGCATCCTGGTGGTGACCTCGGTGCTGCACCGGGCACCTCGCGCGGTGCTCGTCCTCACCGCCGTCTCTTACGCCCTGGTCCTGCGCGACTTCTTCACGGCGCCGACCTGGAGCTCGCGTCCGCCGCAACACGGCGCGATCGGGCCGTTTCCGCTGCTCGGCGCGTTCGCCGCCGACTGGACGCTGATGCTCGGCTTCCTGTTCCTGCTCGGTGCCGCCGCCCGCCTGTACGCGCACCGGATCCCGATGACCAGGGAGCTGGCCGTGCTGGCCGGCGTCGCGTTGGTCGGCTCGTTGTGGCTGGGCGGGTTCTTCGCGGTGGGCCTGCCGGCGTTCGCCTACCTGGTGCTTTTCGCCGCCGTCGCGCTGCCAAAGCGGCTGTCCGGGGTCAGCCGCCGGCACGACTACACCTACGGCATCTACATCTACGGCTTCCCGGTGCAGCAGATGATCGCCCTGCTCGGCGGGGCCCGGTTCGGGATGCTCGGCTACATCGTGCTGAGCCTGCTCGGTGCCCTCCTGTTCGCCGTCCTCTCCTGGCACCTGGTGGAACGGCCCGCCCTCGGGTTCAAGACCGGCAGCGGACGCGCACGGCACCGGCGCGCGGGCCGCACCGCCAGCCCTCACGCGGTGCTGATCCCCAGCCCGGTGAGCGTCAAGGGCGCCGAGGCGCGCGCCGGCCGGCACAAGGCGGGCGCCCGGCACAGCAGGTCGTCGAAGAACGCCCCCGCCACGGCGGGCACCCCGCGCCGCGCGAATCGACTCACCGGAACGGCGGCGTCGTTCCTGGCGGTACCCGTACGGACCAGGAAGGACCTTCCGTTCGACCCGGTGAAGACGCCCACCTCGCATGCCCGGTCGGGTCGGTCACACCGTGCGCCGACCACCACGACGACACCGCCCCGCTGATCACGATGGGGCCGGAGCCAGGCTGGCTCCGGCCCCAGCACCGTCCGCAGGGGCAACCGGCTGACTCAGGCCGAGAAGTTCCGGAACAGCAGGGACGCCAGGGCGAGCGCCAACGCCAGATTGAACACTGTGGCACTGGCGAACACCGCCACCGGTCGCCAACCCGCCTCCCGCAGCGACGCGACCCGGACCTCCAGGCCGATGCTGACGAAGGCCAGGATCAGGAACCACACGCGCAGGTCGTTGACGATGGCGATGGTGGCCTTGCCGTCCGCGCCAGCGGCATCGAGGTACCAGGTGGCGATGACCGAGGCCGCGATGAAGCCGAGGACGAACTTCGGGAACCGCGTCCACAGCTCACCGAGGCCCGGCCGGGCCGCGCCGGGCCGTCGTTCCACCCGCAGTGTGAAGTACGCGGTGAGCGCGACCGCCACCACACCCATCAGGGCATTCTGGGTGACCTTGACGATGCTGGCGATCTGGAGCGCCTCCTCACCGGCGAGCGCTCCCGCCGCGGTGACCGCCGCCGTGGTGTCGATGTTGCCACCGATCCAGGCGCCGGCCACGGCGTCGGAGAGCCCGAACACGTCGGCCAACCAGGGCAGGACGAAGATGGACGGCAACGCGAAGACGATGACCAGACTCGCCGTGTAGGCCAACTGCTCGCGGCGCGCCCGCACCGCGCCGGCGGCGGCGATCGCCGCGCTGACTCCGCAGATCGACACCGCCGACGCGAGCAGCGCCCGCAGCTTGTCGTCGAGGCCGAACCTGCCGGCCAACCACCAGGTGAACAGGAACACCCCACTGATCAGCAGAATCGCCTGGGCGATCGCCGGGCCGGCGGCGCTGGCGATGACGGCCAGGTTGATCGACGCCCCGAGCAGCACCAGACCGGTCTTGATGAAGAACTCGGTCCGGAACGCGGCGGCGATCCGGTCCCGCCACCCGAGCAGCGTGACGGCGACGTTGCCGAGCAGGCCGAGCAGGATCGCGTACACCGGGTACTCGATCGCCGCTCCGATGTCCTCGACGGCGGTGCCCTCGGCCCAGGCCGGGACGTTCTGCTCCAGATAGCGGGTTAGCCCGGCGAGACCGACCACGATCAGCACGCCGAGCACTGTCCACGCCCAGAACGCCCCGTCACGCGCCACATTTGTCGGCTCGACGGAATCGACCGTGGTCGACGACGTGTCGCGCTCGCTCTCGGTGGGTGCGTCGTCGGCGGAGGTGCCGGGCTCGTTTCCGGTGCGGGTCGCGTCGGCGGTCATCAGGGCACCAGCCCGGCGGGGATGGCACCGAGCAGGACCAGGGCAAGCAGGCCCAGGCCGAGGATGGTGGCCGCCCAGTCCTCGTTGAACGCGAGCCGGGAATCTCCGGCGGTCTCCGGATTGGGCGGTGACGGATCGGTGGTCATGACGTACCTCCAGGAATGGCCCGATCCGGCCGTGGCGGGATCGGTTGAGGGGCGAGCAGGCAAGACGGGGCCTCGGTGACCGCACGAAGGCCGCCGGGCCGGTTGGACCACGGGGCGGCGCGTGATTCGGCAGCGGGGCCAGAGGAAGGGTGCGGGTGGTGCCAGCCGGTCGGTGGTCAGCGACCCGGACAGAGCTCGGAGGCGACCCGCATCAGGTCAACGGCCCGACGCGAGGTGAGGAACGGACCATCCGGCATTGGCCCATTTTCCTATCGACTCGATAGGAATTCAAGACCGTGAGCGAGACTCCTCGCCAGCCGTCGACGGCAGGCGGAGGCCTGAGCCGGCGGGATCAGGCCCTGCCCCTCTGCGGACGGAGCCCGTCCATGATCACCGACACGTAGCTCTCGGACAGCGCTCGTGATGCCGAATCCGACTTCGCGATCGCGTAGGTCACCTCACTGATCAACACGGTGACGACGGCGATGTCGATGTCGGTACGGATCGCACCGCCGTCGCGGGCCCTGGTGATCAGGTCGAGCCCGACCTCGTTCAGGGCGGCTCGCTGCGCCGCCGTGCGCGGAAGCTCCATTCCCCCGAGCCGCTCGCCCGAGATCCAGTGCGCGGACTGGAAGGCCATCACCTCGGTGAGGAAGCTTCGAAGAGCCAGTTCGGCATCCGGCTCGCGCAGCGCGTCCCGGCCGCGCTGAATGAGCGGCTCGAGCAACTCGGCCACTGCCGCGTCGATGAGAGCGTCCTTGCCGCCGAAGGTACGCACGACAGTGGCCGCTCCCACGCCCGCCCGCTGCGAGATCGCGTCGACGGTGATGTCGACGCGCCCCGCGGCGAAGAGGGCCTTCGTCGCCGCCAGCACGCGTTGGCGATTGCGGACGGCGTCCACCCTGCGTCGGGTCACTCCATCGGCGGCAGGGGTTGACATCTGAAACGCCCATTCCATATCGTGAAGTGGAACATCTATTTCATTTAGCTTACGCAAGCCTCACTGGACCGCGCAAGCGGTGAACATGCCACCGGCGTGCTCCTCGCTGCGCCGGCAAGGAGACGTCGATGAACCAGCGGATTCTCATCTCCGGAGCCGGCATCGCGGGGCCGACCCTGGCGTTCTGGCTGGCCCGGCACGGCTTTGCGCCCACAGTGGTCGAGCGTGCGCCCGGCCTGCGTGCGGGCGGCAACGGTGTCGACGTACGCGGGCGGGCTGTTGACGTCGCCGAGCGGATGGGGATCATGCCGCGGGTCCGGGCGGCGGCAGCGGACGTCATCGGCATGTCCTTCGTGGACGGGGACGACCGGAGTGTGGCCCGCATCGACATGCGGGCAATCCAGGGCAGGGCCGCCAGCACCGAGGTCGAGATCATGCGCGGCGATCTCGCGGCGATTCTGCACGAGACGACACAGGACGATGTCGAATACATCTTCGATGATTCGATCCGCACCTTGAACCAGGACGACGATGGCGTGACGGTCACCTTCGAGCGCGCTCCGACCCGCCGGTTCGACCTGGTCGTTGGCGCCGACGGCACACACTCCACGGTGCGGGATCTGGCCTTCGGCCCAGAGTCGCAGTTCCTCAGACACCTGGGGCACTACTTCGCATCCGCCAACGCGGACCCGGGCCTGGGTGAGCAGCGGTGGGTGACGCTCTACAACCGGCCGGGCCGGGCTGCGGGAATCTATCGCTCGGGCAACCACTCCTCGGCGAAAGTGAACTTCCTGTTCCGCAGCAAGCCCCTGAGGTACGACCACCGCAACGTCGAGCAGCAGAAGCGACTGCTGAGAGAGGCGTTCGCGGACATGTCATGGCACGTCCCGGAACTGCTGGCGGGCGCACTCACCGACCCCGACTTCTACTTCGACGCACTGAGCCAGGTGCGGATGACGTCGTGGTCGTCGGGGCGCGTGGCGCTAGCCGGGGACGCCGCGCACTGTGCCTCACCGGCTGCGGGTGCCGGGGCGACGCTGTCTCTCATCGGCGCCTACCGACTCGCGGGAGAACTCGCAACCGCTGGCAGGGACCATCGGACCGCCTTTCGCCGGTACGAACAGGGCCACCGAAGGATGGTCCAGCGGAGTCAGTCGAACCTCTTCATCGGCATGATCGCGCCGAAGAGCCGGGCCGGCATCTGGGCTCGAAACACGATGGCCCGACTCCCCCTGCTCGTGGCCATGGCGGGAGTGGAACGACGCCTACAACCGAGGCTCCTGCCGCTGCCGCACTATGGGTCGGCCGCCGGGTCTCAGTCGAGCTAGGCAACCACCCGCAGTAGGCCGGGGCCCCGACGAACCAACCCAGAGGGGCCGGAGCCATCGCCGGCTCCGGCCCCGTCGGTACGCCCGATCCCCGCTACGGGGTCGGGTACTGGGTCAGATAGATCGGAGCGCCGACCTTCGTCATGTCGGCGGCATCCCCGACGCCGTTGACCACATGGTCGATCGTGCCGGCGCTGAGGTTGACGGTCATGATGTGGTGCAGCCGCACCCCGGGCCGGTTCGGGACCTCGAAGCCGTTCTCGGTGTGGATCGAGGGGTTGTTCTGGTTGAACACATACACCCCGCCGCCGTACAGGGTGTGGTGACGCACCCGGTCACCAACCTTGTACCCGGCCCAGCCCTCGACCGCGCCGTTCATCCAGTCGGCCTGCGTCGGCGGGTCGTACGGCAGCTCGTTCTGGTAGAGGATCGTGGTGCCGTGCTCGCCGTTCCAGACCGTGTTGTAGCGCTGGAAGTGCTCGACGAAGAGGCCCGTCGCTGTCACGTGGTCGCCGTTGATGACGGCCCCGTAGCGGCCGGTGTTCGTACGCCAGCGGTCGGTGTCACCGTTGACGCCCTCGGTGAAGCCCTCGACGCCGTGATCACCACGCCACACCCAGGTGTGGTCGATGAGCACGTTGTCGCTGTTGACCTCCAGCGCGGTGTTCGTCCGCCCGATGTGCGGGCCGCCGACCCGGAAGTACACGTCGGAGAGCGTGGTCGGGTTGTGCGGGCTGCTCGCGTTGCGGCCGTGCTCGCGGCCGACCCGCAGCAGGACCGGCGACTCGACGAGGCCGGCGTCGATCGTGACACCGGCGACGATCACCCCGGGCACACCGGCCACGTCCAGCGGGATCGCGCCGTTCACGGCGGTCAGCGTGGCGTGCCCGATCCCCAGCACCACGGTGTTCGGACGCCGAACCTCGATGCTGCGCGCGATGTCGTACGTGCCGGGCGTGAGCAGCAGGTGCTTGCCGCGCGCCAACTGGCTGTTGATGACGCGTACCGAGTCCGACGGCTTGGCGATGAAGAAGTCGCCGATGCCGATGGTGCGCCCCGGCGTGATGCCGTCAGCCCAGGAGACGCCCCGGCTGTCGCGCTGCGCGGCGGGCACCCGCACCTGGTAGCGACCCTTGCCGTCGACGAAGAGGTAGGGCTTCTCCCGGCTCAGCGGGGTGGTCTCCACTGTGGTGTACGGCGGGTCGGGGAACGTGGCGTCGTCCGGCGCGCCCTCGACTCCCGCGAACACCTGGTTCCACACCGCGTTGGACCAACTGCCGACCTCGCTGTTGCGGGTCAGCCACTGTTGCTGTGAACCGTTCGTCGTGGCCGGCAGCCGGGAGTCGGCGATGAACCCGCCGCTGGCGTACTGCGGGCCGGCCGTGCAGTAGTCCATCAGCGACAGACCGCCGCCGCCGATGTTCAGGCGGCGCATCGACACCGCCTGGGAGACCGCCCAGAAGTTCGCCGACGACCGGCAGTCGTCCTGGCCGGCCGCGTTGATGGTGAGCGAGAGGTTGGACAGGGTGCGCCAGAAGTTGACCAGCGCGAGGCAGTTGCCGGTGCCGCCGTCGGCGAGGCAGCGGTTGTAGACCTCCAGCTTGCCGTTGACGGTGACGTCGGTGGGCGAGGCGCCCAGGCCGGACACCTCGGTGTAGTAGCCGACCTTGGCCTGCAACGGCTGCGCGGCCGTGCCGTACGTGCCGGGCTTGAACAGGTAGGCGTGCCGCTCGGTGCCCATCTCGTTGTCGACCTGCCGGGCGTGCGCCGCGTCGAGGGTCTGCTGGATCTCGCCGACCGGCATGGACGGGTCGAAGATCGTCACGTTCGGGCCGAAGTCGGGTGCGCCGTGCGTCGGGCGGCCGGCGCTGGCCACCGTGCTGGTCATCGTGGTGGCGGTGGTCAACACCAGGGCGAGCAGGAGGGTACGACCGGATCTCCGGCGTACGCGTCGGGACAGGGTTGTCACGTGGTTCGTCCTCTCCGCTGGCCGGCGTACTTCCGGCGCAGCTGGGGGCGGTGAGAGCGCTCTCTGATTCCTACGGCCGACGGTGGGGTCGCACCGAGGGGTTGACATGTTTCTACCCCCTGAGCCGGCCGCGCGCCATGACCAGGGACGGGCGAACTTCGTCATGCGGTGATGCGGGCTGGCTCGTTGTCAGCCACGCAGCACCGACGCAAGCATGCCCAGGAGGGCCTCGTTGCGGCGGCCGGTGCTGAGCGGCACAGTTCCGTTCCCACCGAGACGTGGATCAGGCCGGGGCGCATTCATCAGCGCACGGCAGACGGGTCGCCGGCCCGCCCATTCGAACGCTGACGCAGCGCCGGCCCACCCTCCTGCGGAGGGCGGGCCGGAGCGATGGTGCGAGAGACGCGATGGTGCGAGAGGCGCGACGGCGCGACGGCGCGGGAGGTCAGCGCACCCGACGGCGGCCGTGGGTACCGGCGACGATCGCCACGCCGACTGCGGCGAAGGCGACCTGCAGCATCAGCTCGATCCAGTCGATTCCGCTGGTCTCGTCGACGCCGAGGGCACCGGCGACGAGTGTGCCGAGGATCGCCGCGACCACACCGATGAGCAGTGTCAGCCAGATGGGGATGTTCTGCTTGCCCGGTACGACCAGCCGACCCAGCGCGCCGATGACCAGGCCGATGATGATGGCGGCGAAAAAGCCGGAAATTTCCACGGGAAGCCGTCCTTCAAGAGAGAGATGTAGTCGCCGGCTTGATTGCCCCAAGCAACCAACCCCAAAACATCCCCCAGCCCCGCCCCGCCCACGCACCCCCCAGCCCACGCGATCTTGCACTTTGTGCTGCCGTAATGCGGCTTGCGCCACGTATGTCAATGCAGAAAGTGCAAGATCGCGGGAGAGTGGGTCTCCCGGACGGCGGCACCCCCCTACGCCGTCGATCATGGAGTTGTGGTGGTGCACAGAACGGTTGTTAGGGGCTGAAGCGGCCACCATAAGTCCATGATCGACGGAGTGGGGGGGTGCGGGGTGCGGGGCGGGGCGGGGGGTCGGCGTTGGTGGGTCCCTCTGTTGGGGCGGGAGCGGGTCGGTGGTCTCCGTCTGTCGTGGTCTGCTTTGGGTCGCCTTACCGGCGCTAGGATGACCGCCGTGCAGTTCGGGGTGCTCGGGCCGCTCGCCGTGACCACGGACGTCGGCGAGCCGGTGGTGGTGCCCGGCACCAAGGTGCGGGCGTTGCTGGCCGATCTGTTGGCCAACCGCAACCAGGTGGTCTCGGCGGACCGCCTCATCGACGATCTGTGGGGTGACGACGCACCCGCCAATCCGACCGGGGCCCTCCAGGTGCGGGTGTCGCAGCTGCGCAAGGCGCTCAACGATGCCGAGCCCGGCGCCCGCGAGCTGGTCGAGTCCCGGCCACCCGGCTACCTGCTGCGGGTCGACGCGGTCGACGTCGACCGCTTCGACGAGCTCGCCCGCTGCGCCGACGTCGACCGGCTGACCGAGGCCCTCGCCTTGTGGCGCGGCGAGGCGTACGCCGACGTGGCCGACGCCGAGTTCGTGCGGGCCGAGGCGGCCCGCCTCGCCGAGCAGCGCCTCGTCGTTCAGGAGCGGTTGGCGCAGGCCCGGCTGGCCCGGGGTGAGCATGACCTGGTGGCCGGTGACCTGGCTGAGCTGGTCGCGAGGCATCCGCTGCGCGAGGGCCTGCGGGCGGTGCAGTTACGGGCGTTGTACGCGGCCGGCCGCCAGTCCGAGGCGTTGGAGAGCTATGCCGAGCTGCGGGCCCGACTCGCCGAGGAGTTGGGCCTCGACCCCGGCCCGGAGCTGGTCGCCCTGCACCGCAGGATCCTCGAACAGGACGCCAGCCTGAACGCCCCGCCGAAGGCCGCGATCGTCCGGGGCAACCTGCCGGCCCCGCTCGACGAGTTGATCGGGCGGGACGAGGCGCTGGCCGAACTGCGGGCGCTGCTGCCCCGGCAGCGGCTCGTCACGCTGGTCGGCCCGGGCGGCGTCGGCAAGACCCGGCTGGCCACCGAGACGGCCCGCGCGGCGTCCTACCCGGACGGCGTCCGACTGGTCGAGCTGGCCCCGCTCCCGGCCGGTGACGCCCGTGTCGCCGAACAGGTCCTCGGCGCTCTGGGCGCACACGAGGCCGTCGGAACAACCCAGTCCCCCGCCGACCGGTTGGTCACGGCCCTGCGGCACCGGCAGTTGCTGCTCGTGCTGGACAACTGCGAACACGTCATCGAACCGGTCGCCGAACTGGTCGCCCGGCTGCTGCGCGACGTACCCGGGGTGAGCGTGCTGGCCACCAGCCGGGAGCCACTCGGGCTGACCGGTGAGCTGCTCTGGGAGGTACCCCCACTGCCGGTGCCCGACGACGGTGACCTGGACGCGGTCCGGCGCTCGGCGGCGGCCCGGTTGTTCGTCGCCCGGGCGGCCGCGCAGCAGCGCGGTTTCCGCCTCGACGGGCCGACCGCGGCGGCGGTGGCCCAGCTGTGCCGCCGCCTCGACGGGCTGCCGCTGGCATTGGAACTGGCCGCGACCCGGGTCCGCGCGCTGGGCGTACGCGGGGTGGTGGACCGACTCGACGACCGGTTCCGGCTGCTCACCTCCGCGCAGCGGGACGTGCCACAGCGGCAGCGGACGCTCACCGCGGTGATCGGTTGGAGCTGGGACCTCCTGGACGAGTCCGACCGGGTGGTGCTCGCCCAACTGGCGGTGTTTCCGGACGGCTGCACCCCGGAGGCCGCCGAGGAGGTCTGCCGAACCGACCTGGACGCCCTCGCCCGGCTGGTGGACCGATCGCTGGTGGTGCTCGACGATTCCGGCGCGGCCCCCCGCTACCGGCTGCTCGAATCGGTGGCCGCGTTCTGCCTGGAACGCCTCGCCGACGCCGACGAGGTACGTGGGCGGCACGCCTCCTACTACACCGAGCTGGCCGAACGCGCCGACCCCGGGCTGCGCGGGGCCGACCAGCAGCGGTGGCTGGCGCTGCTCGACACCGAGCTGGCGAACCTGCGGTCGGCGCTGGCGCACGGTGGCGGGCTGCGCCTGGCGGTCGCGCTGAGCTGGTTCTGGTTCCTGCGCGGCCGGCTCACCGAGGCACGGCGGGCGCTGGCCGTGCCCGGCGACGCGGAGCAGGAGGCCCGCGCGGCACCCTGGCGGGTCGGCTTCGCGCTGTCGCAGGGCGAGGTGATCGCACCGGACGACGTGCGCGCCGCCGTGGCCGCCGACCCGGACAGCCACGCCGCGTGGTTCGCTGCCAACGCGGTGATCGAACACGGCGACCTGGCCCTGGTCTCGGAGCTGCTACCCACCGCCGCCACCGACCCGTGGACCGAGGCGGCGGTGCTCACCTCCCTGGCCCACATCGCCCACGCCAGCGGTGACCAGGCCACCCTGGAGCGCACCGCGACCCGCAGCGCCGCGCTCTTCGCCGACCTCGGTGACCGGTGGGGTCGGCTCCGGGCGACGGAGTGGGTGGGTGGGCTGGCGGACATGCGCGGCGAGCACGAGCGCGCCGCCGCGCTGCACCGGGAGGGGCTGCGCTGGGCCGAGGAGTTGGCGCTGTGGCCGCAGGTCTGCGCCGAGCTGTCCTGGCTGGCCTGGCTCGCCGTGCAGACCCGCGACTACGCCCAGGGTCGGGAACTGGCCGAGCGAGCCTACGACCTGGCGGTGGAGCAGGGCTCGCCCGGCGCCCTGATCTTCGCGGAGATGAGCCTCGGGCTGGCCGCCCGCCGCGACGGCAAGCTCGACCTGGCCGTCACTCACCTCAGCCGCCTCGCCGACCTGGGCCGGGGAGAGAGCCAACCCGCGCTCTACCTGCCGATGGTGCTGGTGGAGCTGGGCTACGCGGTCGAGCAGGGCGGCGATCCGGACGCCGCGTTGGCCCTGCACGTCGAGGCGTTCGAGGTCGCCGAGGCGATGGCGACGATGCGCGACGCGGTCGGCCCGCTGGAGGGGATGGCGGCGGCGGTGCGCTCCCCCGAGGTTGCCGCCCGGCTGCTGGGCGCCGCGGCCGCCGCCCGGATCGCCACGCAGTCCCCCGCCGCCCCGGCCGAACGCGACGACACCGACCGGGTGACCGCACGCCTGCGGGCCGAACTCGGGCCGGAACGCTTCGACGCGCTGCTCGCCGAGGGCGCGCGGCTGAGCCCGGGCGAGGCCCGGGCCCAGCTCTGATTGGCGCTCAGGAGGTCACCTTCGGCTGGTACGAGGCGACGATCACGCCGCTCTTGTGCACCCGGGTGTCGACCAGGTCGAACGACGCCTTGACGTCGGCCAGCGGCGTGGTGAGGCTGGGGCCGCCCTCCAGCACCGGGTGGATCCAAAACCGGACCTCGTCCACCAGGCCCGCCCGGATCAGCTGGGCGGTGACCGAGCCGAAGCCGTACTGGATGATGTTCTTGCCCGGCTGGGCCTTGAGCGTGGTGACCGCCTCGACCAGATCGCCCTGGAGCACCTCCGTGTTGTTCCAGGTGGGGTTGGTCAGGGTGGTCGAGGCGACGTACTTCTTGACGTTGTTGAAGTACGCGGCGCCCGTGGTCGGGTCGCTCTCGTCCCTGGTCGGCCAGGCGGCGGACATGCCGTCGTAGGTGGCCCGGCCCATCAGCATCGCGTCGGCCTCCTCGGTCTGCGCCCCGGCGAGGCCGGCGGCCTCCTCGTCGAAGTACGGCATGGTCCACATCGGGTTCTCGATGACGCCGTCGAGGGTGATGTAGGTCGAGTTGACGAGCTTGCGCATCGGGATCTCCTGGGTCTCGGTCGTGCTCTCCGGTGACACCCAGAACTCTGCCGGAGCCCGCTTACGATTCGCTTCAGGTGCGCTTACCGGCGTCGTCGACCGGGCCCTGCTCCGGGCCGGTCGACGGGATCGGCAGCGCCTGCGGGGTCACCGTGCCGCCGCCGGTCGAGTGGGCCGGGGCGGGGCGGTCACCGCCGCGGCTGTGCAACCGTCCGCGCCCGGCCGGACCGGGCCGCCGGGTCACCTCGACGGTCACCATCCGCACCGGCGGTGGCGGCGCGGTGAAGCGCCCGACGCCCCACCGCACCCAGATCGGGATCCGGCCGGCGTCCGCCTCCGCGCGCAGCTTCTGCACCGTACGGGCCCGGTCGGTGTGGTCGACCTCCACCACGACGGGCGGACCGTCCGGACGGGCACACGCCACGTCGAGCACCGAGTGCCGCTGCTCCAGCGGCGGTGGCAGCGGCAGCACGCTGGGCGCGCGCCGGTAGACCCGCCAGCCCTGGGCCTCGGCCCACCGCACCACCGAGTCGATCAGCCGCGCGGTGACCTCGTCGGTGTCCAGGTCGACGAAGGTGACTTCGGCCAGCCAGCGACCCAGGTCCGCGGCCAACCGCTCGTCCTGCGCCGCGACCTCCACCGGCGCAGGATAACGCCTCAGCCGACGACGGTCGCGGTCGCGGCGAGGTGCCGGGTGAGCCAGCCGGTGGTGGCCGTACGGGCCGCCTCGGCGTTGGCCCGCGACAGGAAGTCGTGCCCCTCCCCAGCGAGCACCAGGTGCCCGTGCGGCACACCCCGGTCGCCGAGGGCCTGGGCGACCTGGGCCGACTCGCCCGCCGGCACGTTGGTGTCGTTGGCGCCGTGGATCAGCAGCACCGGCACGTCCAGCCGGTCGATGTGGGTCAGCGGGGAGAGGTCGCGCAGCAGGTCGGCGTCCCGGTGCGGGTCGCCGTACTTGCTGACCGCGGCGGCGGCGATCCACGGCTCGGTGCCGGCGAAGAAGGTCCGGAAGTCGGAGATGCCGCACTCGGCGACCCCGGCGGCGAACAGACCGGGGAAGTTCACCAGCACCGCGAGGACCAGGTAACCGCCGTAGGAGCGGCCCAGGACGCCGAGCTGGCCGGGCCGGGCGACGCCTGCGTCGACGAGGAAGTCGGCGCAGGCCGCCACGTCGGCGATCGCGCCGTAGCGCCCGGCGAGGTTGTCGGCGGCGACGAACGAACGGCCGAACCCGGACGACCCACGGACGTTTGGCGCGAAGACCGCGATGCCCTGCGCCACCAGGGCCTGGAACAGCGGGTTGTACCCCGGACGCTCCTGCGCCTCCGGGCCACCGTGCAGGCTGATCGCCGTCGGCCAGGGGCCCGGCCCGGCCGGGCGGTAGAGCCAGCCGGAGAGCGGCAACCCGTCGCGGGCCCGCAGGTCGACCAGTTGCGGCGCGACACCCGCGTTGTCCGTACGCGGGACGCCCGTGTCCGGCCGCAGCGGGCGCGGCGCCCCGGTCGACGGATCGACCAGCCACACCTCCCGGGGCTGCACCGGCCCCTGTGCGGTGAGGCAGAGCAGGCCGCCGTCGGCGGCGAAGACGGCGTCGCCGAGAACCTCGCCGGGGGCGGCGACGGCCCGCTGCACACCGCTGGCGAAGTCGAGCAGGCTCAGCTCGCTGCGCCCGCCGTAGGTGTTCCACAGCAACGCGCCTTGCTGCCCGTCCGCGCTGGGCGTGACGTGTTCCAGCTCGGCGTCCGGTCGTCCGGCGAGCCGGGTCGGCGGCTGCTCCGGTCGGGTCAGGTCGACCCGTACCAGCGCGGCGAGTTCGGAGTACGCGTCGGTGCGGGCCAGCACGCTCGTTCCGTCCGGGCCGAACCAACCCTGGTCGGTGCTGCCCCGCCCGGTGTCCGGGATCAGCCGCCTGCGGACGCCGGTGGCCACGTCGAGCACCTCCAGCCAGCGGGCGTTACGGGGGCCGCGGCGCAGCAGCGCGGTGCCCGCGTCCGGGGTCACGTCCAGGAGGGTGAGCAGGTCTCCCTGGGCGAGCACCCGCCGGTGCCCGGTGGCCGCGTCGACAAGCAGGGCCTGCCCGTGCTCGTCGGTTTCGGTGACCGCCAGCACCGCGCCGTTCGGCAGCCAGCCGGCCAGCGCGGCGCTGCGGCGGCCGAACCCGGCAACCTGGTGGCGTCGCGTGCCGTCAGGGCGCAGCACCCACAGCTCGGTGCGGGGCGCGCCACCGGGGGCGACGACACAGGCCAACCACTGGCCGTCCGGGGACCAGCTCAGCGCGAGAACCGGTTCGTCGCCGACGGGCAGCGCGACGGGCGCACCCGCGTCGACCTCGCAGACCCAGACGCCGGGCGTGCCGGCCCGGTCGGAGAGGAACGCCACCCGGCGGCCGTCGGGGGACGGCGCGGGGGCGAAGTCCTCGCTGATCGGCACCGGTGGTGACACCGGCCGGTGGCTCGCGGGTCGGGGCCGCCGGGTGGTGCGCGGCGGCTCAATCCGTACGCTCATCTAAACCCCGATCCGCTGCAACCAGAGCTCCAGCAGCCCCAGCTGCCAGAGCGCGTTGGAGCCCAGCGTGGTCCGCCGGGCGTTCGGCGCGTCCAGTAACTCCTCCAGGTAGTCCTTGCGGAACAGGCCCCGCTCGCGCGCCGGCCGCGCGGTCAGCGCGTCCCGCACGTCGTCGAGCAGTGGACCGGAGAGGTGCCGGATGGCGGGCACCGGGAAGTAGCCCTTCGGCCGGTCGATCACCTCGTCCGGGACGATGCCCCGACTCGCGGCCTTCAGCACCCCCTTGCCGCCCTGCGCCAGCTTCATGCTCGGTGGGCAGGCGGCGGCCAGCTCGACCACCTCGTGGTCGAGGAACGGCACGCGGGCCTCCAGCCCCCAGGCCATCGTCATGTTGTCGACCCGCTTGACCGGGTCGTCGACAAGCATCACCAGGCTGTCCAGGCGCAGCGCCGCGTCCAGCGCGGTGTCCGCGCCGGGCGCGCCGAAGTGCGCGGCGACGAACTCCAGGCTGGCGTCCTGGTCAAGCATCCACTCGGGCGCCAGGTGCCCGCCGAGCGCGTCGTGGCGACGATCGAAGAACACCCGGGCGTACGCCTCGACGGCGTCCGCGCGGGCCACGTTGGCCATCGGCGGGTACCAGTCGTAGCCGGCGAGGATCTCGTCGGCGCCCTGTCCGGACTGCACCACCGTGATGCGCTGCGAGACCTCCTCGGAGAGCAGGTGGAACGCGACGCAGTCGTGGCTGACCATCGGCTCGCTCATCGCCGCGATGGCCTCGTGCACGGCGGGCACGAACCGCTTCGCGCCGATGCGGATCTGCTGGTGGTCGGTGCCGAAGTGGCGGGCCATCAGGTCGGAGTAGCGGAACTCGTCGCCGCTCTCCCCCGCCGCCGCCTCGAAGCCGATGCTGAAGGTGGCCAGGCCGGTCTGGCCCTGCTCGGCCAGCAGGGCGACGATCAGACTGGAGTCGAGACCGCCGGAGAGCAGCACGCCGACCGGCACGTCGGCGACCATCCGCCGTCGTACGGCGGTGCGCAACGCCGCCATGAGCCGTTCCTGCCACTCCTCGGCGGACATGGTGGGGGCGGCGGCCCGGTTGAACTGCGGCCGCCAGTAGGTGGTGTCGGTGCTCCGGCCGTCCGCGGTGATCACCCGGACGGTGGCCGGCGGCAGCTTGCGGACCCCGGCGAGGATCGTGCGCGGTGCCGGCACCACCGAGTGGAAGCTCATGTAGTGGTGCAGCGCCACCGGGTCGAGGTCGGTGTCCACGTCACCGGCGGCGAGCAACGCCGGCAGGGTCGAGGCGAAGCGCAGCCGGCCCGGCCCCTCGGCCAGATAGAGCGGTTTGATGCCGAGCCGGTCCCGGGCCAGCACCAGGGTGTGCGTGGCCAGCTCGACCAGGGCGAACGCGAACATCCCGTAGAACCGTTCGACGCAGGCCGTCCCCCACCGGTGGTACGCCTTGAGGATCACCTCGGTGTCCGAGGTGGACCGGAAGGAGTAGCCGGCGGCGGTCAGCTCGTCGCGCAGCTCCCGGTAGTTGTAGACGCAGCCGTTGAAGACCACCGCCAGACCCAGCTCGTGGTCGACCATCGGCTGGGCGCCCGCGTCGGACAGGTCGATGATGCGCAGCCGGCGGTGAACCAGGGCCACCGGTCCCTGCTGCCACCGACCCTCGCCGTCCGGGCCCCGGGAGGCCAGGGCGGGGAGCATCCGCTCGACGGCGGCCAGGTCCGGTGACGCCCCGTCGAGGCGGAACTCGCCTCCGATACCGCACATGGCTCACACCTCTCATCGGCTGGATCCGCTGGGTGCGCTGACCGGTCCAGGCTTGGCGGACCGGGTTGCGTCCCGATGACGGGTGGGTCAAGCGTCGGTTACGCCGACGGTTCGTCGGCTCCACCGAGCAGCCAGGTGTCCTTCGAACCGCCGCCGCGCGACGAGTTGACGATCATGCTGCCGGCCGGCGCCACCCGGGTCAGCGCCACCGGCGCGACCTCTGCGGTGTCGCCGAGGAACACGAACGCCCGCAGGTCGACGTGGCGGGGAGCCAGCGCGGTGCCGTCGAAGACCGGGTGGGTGGTCAGCGCGATCATCTCCTGGGCGATCCACCGGTGCGGGGCCGCGAGGATCTGCTCCCGGACGGCGTCCAACTCCTCCGCCTCGGCGCGGGGGCCGATCACCACCCGGTCACCGCCGTACCCGTCGACCGGCTTGAGGACCAGCTCGTCGAGCCGGCCCAGCACCTCGGCCCGCTGCTCGGGCAGCCCACACAGGTACGTCGGCACGTCCCCGAGCAGCGGCTTCTCGCCCAGGTAGTACTCGATCAGCCGGGGCACGTACGCGTACAGCGCCTTGTCGTCACCGACGCCGTTGCCCAGCGCGTTGGCCAGTGTGAGCCGCCCGGCGTGCACGGCGGCGAGCAGCGGCCAGCCCAGCGGCACCCCGTCCGCGCCGGGCGCGTGCAGCAGCGCCTCCTCGTCCATCCGCAGGTAGATCACGTCGACCTCGCGGCGGCAGCCCTCGCGGACCAGCCGGACCCGGCCCTCCTCCACCAGCAGGTCGCTGGTCTCGGTCAGCGGCACGCCCATCTCGTCGGCGAGCAGCCGGTGCTCGAACCACGCCGGGTCACCGGGGCCGCTGCTGAGCACCACCACGGCGGGGTCGTCGGCCGCGGCCGGCGCGGCGGCGACCAGCGCCCGGTACAGCATCGCCGGCGTCTCGTCGGCGGGCAGCAGATCCGCCGGCACCGGCAGCTCCGGCAACACCGCCTGGGTCAGCCGACGGTTCTGCACCGCGTAGCCGATCCCGGAGGGCACCCGCAGGTTGTCCTCCAGCACGTACCAGCCGCCGTCCGGGTCCCGGACGAGGTCGGTGCCGGACACCTGGGCGCGGGTGCCCCGCCGGCCCATCAGCGCCCCGGTCGGGCGCAGCCCGGGTGAGGACTCCACCACCCACGCCGGCACCACGCCGTCGGCCACCACCGCCCGGTCGGCGTAGACGTCGCGCAGGAAGGCGTCGAGGGCGCGGGCGCGTTGCACCAGGCCGGTACGCAGGGTCCGCCAGTCGGCGGCGGGCACCACCCGGGGCACCAGGTCGACCGGGAAGAGCCGGGTGCTCGCCTCGCCGGCCACGCTGAACGTCACGCCCCGGGCCCGCTGCTCCTCGTCCCGGTCGTGTTCGCGTCGACGCAGGGCCCCGGCGCCGAGTTGGCGCAGGGCCGCGAGCATCGGGGCGTACGCCGGTTGCGGTCCGGCCGGTCCGAAGACCTCGTCGCCGGCGTCGGCGTACGTGGGCAGCGCCGGCGGCGTCGGCGTACCCGGCAGCGGCCCGCGGACCCGGCCCCGGGTCTCGTCGAGCAGCAGGTCGACCACGTCGGCCAACCGGCCCCGTCGTTCGTACGCCCGCCGCTGCCGGGCGGCGGAGCTGCCGCGTTCCAGCGCGTACCGGGTCAGCTCGCTGACCTGCTCCCAGTCCCCGGTCGCCTCCAACTGTGGGCGCAGGTCGGTCACCAGGCGGCGGACCGCCTGGGCGGCCGGCACCGGTCGGGCCGACCGGGGCAGGTCCAGCAGGTCACCTTCCAACCCGGAGCGGGCGGCCCGCCACACGGCGGCGCGCAGCACCGGTGGTCGCACGGCCGTACGCTCCACCCCGGCGCGCAGGGCGGCGACCTCCCGTCGGACGAGCGCCCGGAACAGACCGGTGAGCAGGACGATGGTCTCCACGTCGGCGTTGGCGTCGGTGATCCGCAACTCCACTGTGGGCACGTGCGCCGACGGCCGGACGTCGAAATAGATCATGGCGGGGTCGGTGATGGTCTCGGAGGAGATCAGCTCGGCGACCAGCGCCTCGTGGTCCGCGGCGCTGGTCACCTCGCCCGGGTCACCGGCGGTGGGCCACCGCTGCCAGACCAGGGACCGCACGCTGGCGTAGCCGCTGTCCTGGCCCATCCAGTACGGCGAGCTGGTGGAGAGGGCGAGCAGCACCGGCAGCCACGGCTGGACCCGGCGGGTGACCGCCACCGCCAGGTCCCGGTCGGAGACGCCGACGTGCACCTGCGCTCCGCAGATCAACTGCTCCCGGGCGAGCATCTGGTACTCGTCGAGCATCCGCCGGTAGCGGGAGGTGGGGGTGACGCTGGGGTCGCCGTCGGCGCGCAGCGGCACCGTACCGGCTGCCACGATGCCCAGACCGGCCCGGTCGGCGACGTGGACGGACGCCTGACGCAGCCCGGTCAGCTCGGCGCGGATCTCGTCCAGGGTGCGGCAGACCGCAGTGTTGGTCTCCACCACGCTGCGGTGCAACTCGGCGGTGAACGAGGCCGCCGGCAACCGGTCGAGCAACTCCCCGGCGCGGGGCACCAACTCCCGGGTGTGCAGATCGACGACGTGGAACTCCTCCTCCACCCCGAGCGTGGCCAGGTCCGCCGGGTCGCCGTCGTCCAGCGACAGGACCGGATTCGTACGGGGGGCGGGCAGCGTCCGGCCGTTGCCGGACCGGCTGACCGGCTCGTCGTACGTCGGCGCGTTCGTGGTGTTGTCGGCCATGGTCACCCCGGTTCGCGTGTCGGTGGTCTGGCTGTCCGACGAGCGTTCCCAGGGTTGGTACCGGGGGTGTTTCCGGCGCGTTAAGGTGACGCGCCCGTTCTGTCCGCGCTGCTCAGCGCTGCGCGGCCGGGTACTCGATGGTCGCGGCGACCCGGTTGGCGGTGGCGGCGCCCAGTTCCCGTTCGGTGAGCCACAGCCCCAGATCGAGGCCGGCCGACAGCGCGCCAGCGGTGACCCGGTCACCGTCGTCGACCACCCGCTCGTCGAGGACGGTGACGTCGTGGGCGCGCAACTCGTCGTACGCGTTGCGGTTGGTGGTCGCCCGCCGGCCGGTCAGCAGGCCGGCGGCGGCGAGCAACAGCGCACCGGTGCACACCGACGCCATCCACTGCGCCGATGCCGCCACCGCGGCCAGCTTCGCCGGCAGCACACCCCGCTGCGCCTGCGCCCAGGCACCCTCGGGTGCCCGGTTCAGCCATCCGCCACCCGGGACGATCACGCCGTCTGCCTGACCCAGCACCTCGGGCACCTGGAGTTGGACACCACGCATGCTGGTGACCAGCCCCGATCGTTCGACCGCGACCAGCGCCACGTCGAAGCCAGCCATCGACAACACCTCGAACGGTCCGAAGACGTCCAGTTCGTCGAAGCCGTCGAACACCACGATCTCGATCCGCATACGGCCCAGGATCTCCTGCCGGCCGGGCGGCGGCGAGTGGCATCCTTGCCACCATGCGTAAGCATCCTGCCAAGCATCGGGTCGTCGTCCTCGCCCTACCCCGGGTTGTCGCCTTCGATCTGACCATCGCGACGCAGGTGTTCGGCCATGAGGGCCACGGCCGGTACGCGATGACGGTGTGCGCAGTGGACGGTGGTTCGGTCTCCACCACCACCGCGGGCCTGGAGCTGACCGTCGCCGCGACGCTCGGCGCGCTCGACGACGCCGACACGGTGATCGTGCCCGGATTCCGCCGTGGCCCGGCACCGCCGCGTGCCCTCGAGGCGTTGCGGCACGCACACCGCCGTGGCGTCCGCATCGCGTCGATCTGCACCGGCGCCTTCGCGCTGGCCCAGGCCGGTCTGCTCGACGGCCGGCGCGCGACGACCCACTGGGCGCACGCCGATGCGCTCGCCCAGGAGCATCCAGGGATCGTCGTGGACGCGAGTGCGCTGTACATCGACGAGGGTGAGGTGATCACCAGCGCCGGACTCGCCGCCGGTCTGGACATGTGCCTCTATCTCGTCGGCCGCGACCACGGTCAGGCTGCCGCCATCCAACGGGCTCGCCACATGGTCACACCGCTGCACCGAGCCGGTGGTCAGGCCCAGTTCATCCCGGTCGGCGTTCCGGGTGAGGACGACGAGTTGGCCGAGGTCATCACGTGGGCGAGCAGCAACCTGCACCGCCCGATCACCGTCGCGGACCTTGCCCGGCAGGGTGTGATGTCCAGCCGTACGCTGCACCGCAGTTTCCGGACCCGGTTCCGGATGAGCCCACGAGCGTGGCTGATCCAGCAACGGCTGCGGGCCGCCTGCGCCCTGCTGGAGAACGGCGGGATCACCATCGACGAGGTCGCACGGCGTACCGGCCTGGGCACGGCGACAAACCTCCGCGCGCATTTCCAGCGGGCTTTCGCCACCACCCCTACCGCGTACCGGCGGGCCTTCACACAGTGACCGTCCGACGGTGGCCGTGGCGCGGTGGTGGTGACAGCCGGTGATGTCGGGGTGTCCCACCGGCCTGGACACCCCGACACCAGCAGTCTCGATTCGATCAATCCCGGTCAAGGAGCGGCCGGGGTCACCTCATGTTGGCCACCACGAATGGCGCGTGGCCGTGCAGGTAGTTGGTCCACCCACCGGTCACCGGCGCTCCCGGGCTGAGCAGGTTGGTGGTGTCGGTGCCGACGTCGAGCTTCCAGGCCGTCCAGGAGACGCCGTTCGCCTTCATCCAGTCGATCCAGGACTGCGCCTCCGGCAGGCAGGCCCGGCCGTCGAGACCGCCATCGGCGTTGCTGGCCCCCCACTCCGTGACGAACAGCGCCAGACCCGCACGGATCGCCGCGTCGCCCTTGGCGCGCAGCGACGCCCCGTGCGTGCAGGAGTAGAAGTGCAGGGTGTACATCAGGTTGGTGCCGGTGACCGGGCTGGCCGCCGCGACGTCCACGTCCTGTGACCAGGTCGGGGTGCCGAGCACGACGATGTTGTCCGGGTCGGCGGCGCGGATCGCGGACACCACGGCCTGGTGGTACGGCTTGATGACGTTGGTCCAGCTGACCTGGAGTGGCTCGTTGTAGGGCTCCCAGATGACGTTGGGCAGGTGGCCGTACCGGCGGGCCAGGTCACCGAAGAACGCCACCGCCTGGGACTGGTTGTTCTGCGCCTCGTGCGCGTGCCAGTCGACGATCACGTAGACCCCGGCGGTGACCGCGTTGTTGATGATGGTCTCCACCTGCACGCGGGCCTTGTTCGGGTCGCTGAGGTACGCCCCCGCCGGCTCCACCCCCATGGCCGCGCGGATCACCTGGAGGTTCCAGTTGTCCCGCATCCAGCGCAGCGCGGAGGGGTTCTCGGCGTACGGGGCGGTTTCCCAGTTGAGCCACATGCTGCTGATGCCCCGTAGCTGCACCCGCGCGCCGTTCTTGTCGCACATCGTCGTGCCGCAGACCCGCAGTTGCCCGTGCCGCTCGACCGGCGTGCCGGTGGTCGGCGGCGGCGTGGTGGGTGGCGGGGTGGTCGGGGGCGGCGTGGTGGGCGGCGTGGTGGTCGGGGGCGTGCCACCGCCGCAGGACGCGCCGTTCACAGTGCAGTTGAGCGGGGTGCCGGTGCCGTTGGCAAGGAAGCCGAACGACGTCGACGCGCCGGCACCCAGAGTGCCGTTCCACACCACGTTCGTGAAGGTGTGGTGGCTGCCTGAGGTCGTCTGCTCGGCGTTCCACGACTGGTTGATGCTCGTGCCGGCCGGCAGGTCGAACTCGACCCGCCAACTGGTGATCTGGGCGGAGGTGTTGTTGGTGACGGTGACCTGCCCCTGGTAGCCGTTGCCCCATTTGTTGGTCACGGAGAACACGGCGCTCGCCGCGCTGGCCGGGGTGGCGACCATCGCCACCGCCCCGGCGAGCAGGCCGGCGATGGCCAGAGTCGTGACAAGTCTCAGTGCGCGCATGCTGAACCCGCTTCGGATCGACGGTGGTGGTCTGAGGCGGGGCGGCGCCTGGGCGCACAATATCGATCAATGACTATGGGAGCAAGGTGGGAGCAGTGGCCGGAGGGATCAGCACCGGCGTCCCACACCAGGCCCGGCCCCGATCAGGCCGGTCCCCGCAGCGCTCAGGAGGCTCGACGTACCCGGTAGGCCAGGTGGGTGACGCCGTCGCCCTCGACGACGCTGAACGGTCCGTCCAGCTGAAGTGGGGCGATCTTCAGGTCGGCGAAGAGCGGGACGCCGGCACCGAGCAGGACCGGGACAAGGTCGACGTGCACCTCGTCGAGCAGGCCGGCCTCGACGACCTGGGCGGCGATAGTGCCGGGCGATGTCGAAGAGCCGCCGGCCGACGACGAGCGCCCCGGTGCGCTCGGTGAGGGCCCGCAGGTGCCGGGCGCTCGTGGCGGAAGTCCGAAAGGTCAGCTCGGGGTCGGCCGTCGGCGTCTCGACGTCGCCGTTTCGCATACCACTGGAAGAGGTACTCGAAGCCACCGTGGGACGCGTCCGCGATGTAGCCGTCCAACGACGCCGTCAGGGGCGCAGGGCGTTGAGCACGAGGTCGGCGTACCGGCGCCACACCGCCGGGTCGCGCTCGTCGAGCACGATGAGCTGCCGGACCGCTCCGCAGAGGATCACCCGGATGTCCTGCTCGCCGGCGTCCGGGCGGATCCTGCCGGACGCTCGGGCTGCCGCCACCAGCTGCCCGATCAGGGCCAGGATGCGCGCGGCGGGCACCAGCCTGCCCTCGAAGAACGCGTCGGCGAGGACCCGGTCGCGGGCGAGGCGTCCGAACAGGTCGGGCACGAAGGAACACCACTCCCGGTACGCGTCGGCGCCGTCGAGCGCCGCCCGGATGCGCTGCTCCAACTCCTGGAACTGCCGCTGGACGACCGCGACGATCAGGTCATCCTTGCTGGGGTAGCTGCGGTAGACCGTCGCGCGTCCCACTCCGGCCCGCTCAGCCACCTGCGGCACCGTCACCTGGAGGCCCTGCTCGGTGAAGAGCTCCCGGGCGGCGGTGATGACCCGCTCCTGGTTGCGACGGGCGTCCAGACGCCGATGGGGAGTCTCCGGGTCGCTCGGCGTCGGCGGGGTCATGGCCTCAGTCTGCCCGCTCGGTCTCGTCGGTCAGCAGCGGCTCGTCGCCGTACACGGTGGTGAGTTCGACGTTGAGCACCGTGGCCACCCGGCCGAACGACCAGTAGTAGCCGATCACCTGGAGCACCTCCACGATCTCGCGCTCGCTGAGGATGTGCCGCACCTGGTCGAAGAGGTCATCGGAAACGCGTGGTGACCGCACCACCTCGGCGGCGAACCGGATAAGCGTCCGGTCGTACGCCGGCAGGTCCGGGTTGTCGGTGTCCCGGCTGCTGATGATCTCGCGAGTGCGCTGGTCGACGCCGGCCGCCTCGGACATCGGGCCGTGCTGGGCTGCCACGAACTCGCACCCCGCGTACTCGGCCACCGTCAGGATGACCAACTCCCGCGAGCGGGCGGGCAGCTCCAACGAGGTGAACTGCGCCCTCGCGAGCTGGATGAAGAGCTTCACGGTGCCGACCGAGTGGGTCATCATCTTGACCATCGGATCGGGCGGCAGGGCGGACAGGAAGTCGCGGACGTCGGCGGGAATCGCGTTCGGGTCGGGGTCGGTGAGGCGGGGCATGGCTCTCTCCTGTTTCTGGTCGTCGAGGTGGGTCAGGCGGGCAGGTCGAAGCCCGTTTCGCTGAGGTGGCGGAACCGACCGTCCTCGGCGTACGACCCGAAGATGGCGATCTCCCGCTTGGCGGTCGACCCGTCGACCATGGTGATCTCGAAGACGTGTCGTTCGGCGTAGCGGAGACCGTCGCGCAGCTCGTCGAGGACCCGCACGGTGCCGCTGACGATCTGACCCCGCACCTGGGTCACCATCTCGACGAATCCGGCCCGGTCGAGGGTCTCGCCGTCGCTGCGGTGGGTGTAGTCGGGGGCGTAGAACTCGTCGAGCGCCTCGGTCAGGTCGCGCGTCGGCTCGAAGACCACCGCGCGCAGGGCGTCGCTGATCAGTACCGGTTTCATGGGGCTCCTCGTGGGTCACTGTCGATCACATCCGGACTCGTGGGTCCGCTTAACGTCCACCGTACCGGACTCCCGAGTCCACTTCCGGTGAGTGTCGTCACGTACCCCGGGGAGCGGCTGTGCCCGCCACGGCGGGTGCGGGTCCGCCGCTCCGGTCGTAGCGTGGGCGCATGCGAACCACCACGCTGGGCAGCACCGGACCCGAGGTCGGCGTCATCGGCCTCGGCTGCATGGGCATGAGCCACGGCTACGACATCACCGGCCCTCGCGACGACGACACGTCGATCTCCGTCATCCGACAGGCACTGGACCTGGGCGCGACGCTGATCGACACGTCGGACGTGTACGGGCCGTACACCAACGAGGAGCTGGTCGGGCGAGCGCTGGCCGGCGGGCACCGGGAGCGGGCCGTGCTGGCCACGAAGGTCGGCCTGGTGGCCACCTCACCCACCGGCGGCCCCGGCAACTCACCGAAGATCGGCAACAACGGCCGCCCGGAGCACATCCGCGAGGCGATCGACGAGAGCCTGCGCCGGCTCGGCACCGACCACGTCGACCTCTACCAGCTGCACCGGGTCGACCCGGAGGTGCCCATCGAGGAGTCCTGGGGTGCGATGGCCGAGGTCGTCGCGGCGGGCAAGGCCCGGCAGATCGGGCTGTCCGAGGTGACTGTCGCGCAGATCGTGCGGGCCCAGGCGGTGCACCCGGTGGCCTCGGTGCAGTCCGAGCTGTCACTGTGGACGCGAGACCCGTTGACCGAGGTGTTGCCGTACTGCGCCGAGCAGAGCATCGCCTTCCTGCCGTTCTCCCCACTCGGTCGCGGTTTTCTCGCCGGGCGGTTCACCTCGTTCGACGACCTGCCCGCCGACGACTTCCGGCGCGGCCTGCCGCGCTTCCAGCAGGACGCGCTGCGCGCCAACCTCGCCATCGTGGCCCGGGTCCGAGAGATCGCCGACCGGGCCGGCTTCAGCCCCGCGCAGGTCGCCCTCGCGTGGGTGGTCGCCCAGGGTGACCAGGTCATCCCGATCCCCGGCACCAAGACCCCGAAGTACCTGGTGGACAACTGCGCGGCCGCCGACGTGCGGCTCAGCGCCGAGGACCTGGCCGACCTGGACGCGCTGCCCGCACCCGAGGGTGGCCGCTACTGAGACTCCGGCGGCCCGGCACCACGCGGCCGGGCCGCCACCGGCGGGCCGAACCGGACCCCGACACCTGGCGAGTAGAGCACGCTGACCGGCGGCCCGACCGGTGCCGGCAGCCCGGCGGCGGCGACCAACTCGTCATCCAGGTGCAGCACCTCGGCCCGGTGCAGTGGCCAGCTCGGATGCCAGTTCGGCAGGTGCAGTGTGCGCCCGTACGCCCGGGTGTGCAGCCCCCAGCGGGCGGTGACGAAGTGTTCGAGCGGGGTCGGCTCGACGACCCGCTCCCCCACCCGCACCACCATCCGGCTCGTCGCGCCCGCCGGCCCCGGCCAACGCCGCCGGCAACGGTAGGAGCGACGGTCGCCGTCGCGATCCAACCGCATCGACGACCAGAGGTACGGCAGGCGCAGCGTCGCCCGCGCCACCAGCACCGGCACCAGGCGGGACGCGTCGAGCGACCGGAACACGACCGCTCGTCGGCCGGCGTCGTCGACGGAGTAGAGGCGGACGTTGGTCTCTGCGAAGGTGCCGAAGTACGGCACCCCCGGGCCACGGCCGAAGCCCAGCCCGACCATCCGAAAACCGATCAGGCCCACGTAGCTGACCCCGTCCACGATGTCCGGACGGGTGCCGGCGGGCAGCAACGGCGCGACGAGGGCCGGAGCGACGGCCCAGTGCAGGAAGGTGAGGTCCTCCCAGCGCTGCCGCAGGACCGCCCAGGGGAACGCCTGCCGGGGCGCGTGGTCGACCGGTTCGGGATGCACGCTCTCATCCTGGCCCAGGCGGCAGGCCGGCGTGGTCTCAGGCGTGCGGACCAACGCTGACGGTGCCGATGGTCAGCGACGCCTTACCCTCCAGGATCTCGCCGACCCGGTCGACCTCCTCCCCCAGCGCGCGCTGCCGGGCGGCGCCGAGCGTCCGCAGCGGCTCGACTGTGACGTGGATCAAGCGCCCGGATCGGCGTTGATGCCACACACCGGCGACCACGCCGTCCATCAGCAGCACCGGGTAGTTGCCGGCCTGGCCACCGTTGAGCGCCCGCTCGGCAGCAGCGCAGGGGTAGAGCCGTTCGCGGGGGTGGCAGCCGACCGCGTACGCGTCGAAGTACGGCAGCAGCCGCAACCCGGACGGCCCGTCGTCGGGGAAGACGGTGTCGTCGGCGGCCACCCAGGCCCGGGTGCCCTCCACCGTCACCTCGGTCAGGTCCAGCGAGTCGAACAGCGACGTCGCCCACCCCGGCGCCACTGCCAGCCACCGGGCGAACTGCGCCGGGGTGGCCGGCCCGTACGCGTAGAGGTAGCTGCGGACGAGGGCGGCAAGTGCGGCGGGACCGGGCATCGGCGCGAAGTCGGGCAGCCACCGGGTCGGGCTGGTGTACGTGCTGGCCCGACCGCGATTCGGGCCGAAGCAGACCACTCCGCCCCGGGTGGCGGCGGTCATCGCGGCGATCCACCTGGGCCATTTGTCCTGGAACGCCTCCATCACCAGGTCGCCCGCCCACGGGCCGGTACGGGCGACGATCTCCTCGGTCAGCTCGGCGGTGGTCAGGTCGGCCTCGGCGACCGCGTCGGCGATGGCCGCGAGGACCTGCTCGGTCTGCCGGGGCGTCAGCAGGGACACATTCTGATCCCAGGACGGTGCCGGCAACGCGGTCAGCGCCCCGACCCACATCGGCAGGTCCGCCGCGGCGAGCAGGTGTACGGTCCCGCGTGGCCCACGGGTCTTGACCAGTGTGCGGTCCGTCCACAGTGCCCGTCGTACCAGGGCACGGGTCGCGCCCGGCACCCGCAGCCCGATGGACAGCTCGGCGGCCGACGCGATCTGGGCGTGCGCGCCGCACATCGCCGACACCACGTCGGCGACGCCTCCGGCGTCCGGTGCCGCGTCCGCCGCCGGCGCGCAGAGCCGGTGCCGCGCCAGTCGTCGGGCGGACACCTGCGCCCAGCTCAGCTCGATCATCGCAGGCCCTCGAAGAACGCGCGGATGTCCGCCGCGTGCGCCAGCGGTTCGTCCATCGCCACGAAGTGGCTGCCCGGGTTGCCCTCCGGCCAGTGGACGATCGTGTTGTCTCGCTCGGCGAGGCGGCGCATCAGCGCGGAGCCGCCGCCGTACACACCGGACGGCACCCGTCGCTGGCCCGTCGGCCAGGCGAAACCGCCATCGTCGGCGACGGTGAGTCGCTCGTACATGGGCCACGACGACGTTCCCGACGTGCCGGTGAACCAGTAGAGGCTCACATTGGTGAGCAGATGGTCCAGGTCGATGGCCTGCTCCGGCGTCGGCACCGTCATGGTGAACTCCTTGAACTTCTGCATCATCCAGGCCAGCAGCCCGACCGGCGAGTCGTTCCAGGCGTACGAGAGGGTCTGCGGCGCTGCCCGCAGCAGCGCGTGATGGTCGACGCCACCGCCCATCCACTGCTGCATCTGCTCCCACTCGGCACGTTCCGCCGCGCTCATGTCCGGCACGTCGGCGGCGGTCGGGAAGCCGAACCCGCCGTCGATGTGCACGCCGACGACCTGCTCCGGCGCCACCGCTGCCACCCGTGGCGCGATGTACGCACCGAGGTCGCCGCCCTGGGTGCCGTAACGGTGGTAGCCGAGGCGGGCCATCAGCTCGACCCACATCCGGGCGAGTCGGTCGATGGTGAACCCGGCCGGCGGCGCCTGCGAGAAACCGTAGCCGGGCACCGACGGCACGACCACGTGGAACGCCTGCGCGGGATCCCCGCCGTGAGCGCGTGGGTCGGACAGCGGGCCAATCAGCTCGGTGAACTCGACCACGGAGTTCGGCCAGCCATGTGTCAGCAACAACGGCAGCGCGTCCGGCTCCGGCGAGCGGACGTGCAGCACATGCACCTCCAAGCCGTCGATCTCGGTGACGAGCTGGGGGAAGTCGTTCAGGCGCGCCTCGTGGGCCCGCCAGTCGTATCCATTCGCCCAGTACTCGGTCAGCTCGCGCAGGTACGTCACCGGCACCCCACGGCTCCAGCCGGTGCCGGGCAACGAGCGGGGCCACCGGGTTCGGGAGAGCCGGTCACGCAGGTCGTCGAGGTCCGCCTGCGGAATGTCGATGCGAAAGGGCGTCATGCCGGGAACGCTACGGCTCATATAGGACAGCTTCTGGCACACATCGCTGGCATTCTGGAATCATGTCCGACACCCCCGCCCGACTGCTGGGCCTGCTGTCGCTGTTGCAGACGCCCCGCGAGTGGCCCGGCAGCGAGTTGGCCACCCGCCTCGGCGTCAGCCTGCGCACCATCCGCCGCGACGTGGAGCGATTGCGCGACCTCGGCTACCCGGTGCAGGCGACGATGGGCGCGATCGGCGGGTACCGCCTGGTCGCCGGCAAGGCGATGCCGCCGCTGCTGCTCGACGACGACGAGGCCGTGGCAATAGCTGTCGGTCTGCGCACCGCCGCCGGTCACGCGGTGGCCGGCATCGAGGAGGCCTCGGTACGGGCGCTGGCGAAGCTCGAACAGGTGCTGCCGTCCCGGCTGCGGCACCGCGTCAGCGCCCTGGGAGCGGCCACCGAACCGCTGCTCACCTGGGACCGACCGACTGTCGACCCGGACCACCTGAGCGCGCTGGCCGCCGCCGTCAACAATCGTGAGCAGCTGCGGTTCACCTACCGCAGTCGCGACGGCGTGGACACCCAACGGCTCGTCGAGCCGTACAAGCTGGTGTCGGCGGGTCGGCGCTGGTATCTGGTGGGCTACGACAACGACCGCGACGACTGGCGGATCTTCCGGCTCGACCGGATCACCGACCTGCGGCCCACCGGGATCCGGGTCACCGCCCGGCCACTGCCGGCCTCCGACGCCGCCTCGTTCATGACGGAGAAGCTGCTTGAGCTGACGCCCGTCTACCGGGCGGTGGTCACGCTGCACGCGCCGATCGAACGGATGGCGGGCCCGCTCGGCGGCACCGGCGTCGATCTGGAGCCGATCGACGCGACCTCGTGCCGGTTACGCAGCGACGCCGACACCCTGGAGTGGCTGGCGTGGCGTCTGCTGACTCTCGGTTGCGACATGGAGGTGCACGAGCCTCCCGAGCTGCTCGCGCACCTGCGGCAGATCGGCTCGCGGGCGACCCGCGCCGCCAGATCGCCCGCAGCGTAGGACGGCCGGCGGCCCGGGGCAACGGCACGCCGGTCCGCCGTACGCTTGATGGAGCACAAGCGTTCAGAACAGGTGTTTCGGGGAGGAACTGGGCGTGACGCAGAGCGACGGGGAGCTTGTCGTACTCGCGCAGGCGGGAGACGCGGCTGCGCTGGGGGCGCTGCTGGCCCGGCACGAGGCCGGGATGCGGGCCGTCGCGCTGAGCGTCCTCGGTTACGGGCCGGACGCCGAGGACGCGGTGCAGGACACGATGGTCGTCGCCCTGCGTCGCATCGGCGAGGTCCGCGACCCGAGCGCTGTCGGCCCCTGGTTGCGAGCCATCGTCCGCAACAACAGCAGGATGGCGTTGCGCGGGCCCAGAGCCCTCCCGGTCGCCGAACCCGAGTGGTTCACCCGCCCCGCCGACACACCCACCCCGGAGGAGGCGCTGGACCGGGCCGCGATGCGCGACTGGGTGTGGCACTCCATCGGGCAACTGTCCGAACCTGACCGGCTCGTCACCCTGCTGCGGTACTTCAGCGACGCGTCCTCGTACGAGCAGATCGCGGCCGTGTGTGGCGTGCCGGTCGGCACCGTCCGCAGCCGCCTCAGCCACGCCCGCCGGGCGCTCGCCGGCGGCCTGCGGACGGCGGCGGACGCCGCGCACACGGACGTCGCCGCCTCGAACGACTCGCGGTGGCGGGCGGGCCGCGACATGATCACCACGGCGATGGGCGGCGACTTCGAGCGGGTGGTCCGCGAGAGCTGGTGGCCGGACGCCGAGATGATCGTGCCTGGCGGCCCACGCGGTGGCCGTGACCTGGCGATCAACGGCATGGACCGCGACCTGGCCGCCGGGGTACGTCAGCGGCTGCGCAGCGTGGTGGGCAGCGGCGACGTGCTGATCTGGGAAACCGACCTGATCAGCCCACCCGACGACCCGGAACACTGCCCACCCGCGGCACTGTGGTTGCAGGTGCTGCGCGAGGGCCGCGTACGCCAACTCACCCTCTTCCACCCCCTCCCCGCGCTGGCCTGAAAACTTCCTCCGACCGAGCGAACTTTCCCCGCGACCCGCGCATCTGGTCTGCGTCATGCACCAGTTGCCGTGTCGGCGGACGCCGCGCGGGTCTCGGATCGGGAGATAGTTCATGGGTTTCACCAGCCACGACGTCAGCGCCCTCGCACCCGGTGCCCACACGTTCACAGTGGATGGCGTTCGGCAGGTCTACCACGTCGCCGGCACCGGTCCGGTCTGCGTGGCGCACTCCGGCGGCCCGGGCATCGAATGGGCGTACCTGCGGACGCCCAGCCTTGAGACGCACTTCACGATGGTCTACGTCGAGCCGGTGGGCACTGGCGCGTCGGGGCAGCTCGACAACGCCGACGATTACCGTCTCGACACGTATGTCCGGTTCCTGCACGCCGTCGTCGAGCACCTCGGCGAAGACCGGGTGTACCTCCTCGGTCACTCGCACGGTGGCTTCGTCGTCCAGCGCTACGCGCTCGCCCACCCGGACCGGATCGCCGGCCTCGCCCTGTACGACACCTCACCCGTCACCGGCGCCGAGTTCTGGGGCGAGGCCATGGCCGGCCTCGCCGCCTACCCGCAGCGGCACCCGGACCGGCCGGAGGCGGCGGCGGTCCCGGCCGCCTTCGCGCAGATCGGCGGCGCGACGGACGACGAGTCGTTGGGGGCCGCACTGCGGGCCGCCCTGCCGGTGTACTTCGCGGACTTCTGGGACCGACAGGACGAGTTCGCCCCGTTTCAGGCGGCTGTCCGGATCTGGGCGACGCCGGCCGGCGCGCAGGACCCCACGCCCTTCGACGTGCGGGAAAACCTCGGTGAGATCACAGTGCCCGTCGTGGTGATCGTCGGGGCGTACGACTTCATCTGTGGCCCTCGCTGGGCCGAGCAGTTGCACGCAGGGCTTCCGGACTCGCGACTGGTGACGCTGGAGCGAAGCGGACACTTCGCGCACATCGAGCAGCCGGCGGAGTTCACCGACGCCGTGGCGGAGCTGCTGAAGCGTTGACCCACAGCGGTGCCGCCCGTCCCGAGGTCCGTTCGTCACAGCGGGCAGACCTCGGGGTGCGGGTGCGTTGCACGGTCATAAGCTGATCGCTTTGCTGCACCGTGACGAAGAGGAGACCGCCGTGAGCCAGACCGAACGGATGGATTCCGTCGACGAGTGGAACGTGGCCGAGGACGACGGGGTGCTGGACGCCTCCGACACCCTCGACGACGACCGGGTCGGCGACCCCCTCGACACCGGCATCATCGCCGAGGACCACTGGACGGCGGCAAACCGGTTCGGCACCACGCCGGCCGAGGCGCGGGCGGGTGAGTCCCTGGAGCAGCACCTCGCCCAGGAGGTGCCGGATGTGGACCCGTACGCCGAGGGTGGCGACGACGAGGACGAGCTGACCCGCCGGGGGTACGAGGCGGAGGCACGCGCCGGCCGTCTCGTCGCCTACGACGAGGGCGTTCGAGAAGACGACGAGGCCGAGTCGGTGGCGTGGGACGCCGGCATCGACGCGGGTGCCGCCAGCGCGGAGGAAGCGGCGATCCACCTGGTCGAGGACCCGGACGGGCCCGGCGACGGTCCGTTGCGCTGACGCCGTACCGCCGCGCTCGGCACCGGAGTGGGGTGACGAGCGCGGCGGGGTCGGTCAGTGGATGACGACGGGCGTCCTGACCTGCTCGCCCTGCGGGTCGTCGAGCTGCGCCGGCTGACGTCGGCGCGGCAGGAACGCCGCCGGGATGATCGTGAGCACTACCAGCGCGAAGGCGACCCAGAACGTGCTGGCGAACGACTTGGCGGCGAAGTCGAGCCCGCGCTCGATGAGCGACGGGTCCACCGGCATCTGCTGAAGCAGCTCCGGCCGCTGCTGGGAGGCGATGGCCAGCCCGGCCTCGGTGACCGGCTTGCCGCTCTCGTCCACCAGGCCGGGGATCGGCCGGGAACCGTTCAACTCGTTGGTGAGGATCACCGACATCACGGCGGCACCGACCGAGCCGCCGATCTGCTGGAGGATGTTGACCAGCGTCGAGCCGCGCGCCACGTCGTTGGCCGACAATGTCCGCAGTGCCGACGTCATGATCGGCATCATCGTGCCGCCCATGCCCAGACCCATCACGAACAGCGAACCGCCGAGCAGCCAGTACGAGGTCTGCGGGTCGACCTGGGTGAAGCCGAAGAACCCGACGACGATGAGCCCCAGCGCGAACGGGACGGTACGCCCGATCGGCACCCGGTCGGCCAACGTGCCGGCGATCGGCATGGTGATCATCGCGCCGATGCCCTGCGGGGCCATCAGCAGGCCGGCGGCCAGCGTCGATTCACCGCGCACCTGCAGGAAGTAGCTCGGGAACAGCAGGCCGGCGCCCATGAACGCGATGATGAACACGAACATCGTCACCGACGCGATGGTCAGACTGCGGTTGCGGAACAGCCGCAGGTCGAGCAGCGGGTGCCGGGGCTTGAACGAGTAGAGCACGAACGCCACCACCAGCGCGCCGCCGACCAGCATCGGGGCCCAGACCTTGGCCTCGGCGAAGGTGCCCGCCTCCGGCAGGGACGAGACGCCGTAGAGGAACAGCGCGAGACCCGGCGAGAGCATGAGCATGCCGACGAAGTCGAACGACTCGGACGGCTCGGGCGCGTCCTTCGGCAGCGCGAACTGCGCGTAGATAAGGGCGATCAGGCCGATCGGCAGGTTGATCAAGAAGATCCAGTGCCAGCTCGCGGTGTCGATCAGCCAACCACCGAGGATCGGGCCGCCGATCGGCCCCAGAAGCATCGGGATGCCGAGGACGGCCATCAACCGACCGATCCGGTGCGGACCGGCCGCCCGGGTCATGATGGTCATGCCCAACGGCATGAGCATGCCGCCACCGAGGCCCTGCAGGACCCGGTAACCGATCAGCTCGCCGATCGTGTCGGCCATGGCGCAGAGCCCCGACCCGATCGTGAACAGGGTCAGCGCCACCATGTAGAGCCGCTTGGTGCCGAACCGGTCCGCCGCCCACCCGCTGAGCGGGATCACGGTGGCGAGAGCCAGGGTGTAGGCGGTCATGGTCCAGGCGACGCGGGCGTAGGACGCGTCGAACTCGCTCTGGAATTTGGGCAGCGCCACGCTGACCACCGTCACGTCGAGGATCGACATGATCGCGCCAAGGACCACGACGCCGGCCACCTTGAGTACCGCGGCGTCGAGTTTGTCCGATGTCGCGAGAGATTGCTGTGTCACTAACTCTCCTGAAGTCGATTGAGCCGGCCGACGGTGGGCGGTGGCGGCGATGCCGCGCCAACCGGGCGCGGGGCGCGACGTGCCAGGACGACGACGCGCGGAGGAAGACTAACCGCCCTCTGTGACGATTCGCCGCCGGATTTCGTGACGGACCGGCCGCGTATCCGATCGGCCGTCGGGACTGTGGCCGGACGTCGGGGTGGCAATCAGCCGGCACGGCCGCGAGATGGTGCCCCTGCGTAGCCGGCGATGCCGCCCTCTTCGCGTCGGTGGCCGCGCGGGATCGGGGCGGCGGGCGGCCGAGATGCTGCGGCGAGCTGACCGCCCCAGACGGCCCCGACCCACGCCTGTCGGTCGACATCGGGACCCGAACACCCGCCCCGCCCCGCACCGCCCCGCACCGCACCGCACCGCACCGAGATCGTGCTGGATCGTGGATGTAGTGGCCTCGATCGCCCCGCACACCACTACAACCAGGATTTAGTGCGATCTTGGGCGCAGGCGCGGGCGCAGGGCGCGGGCGGGAGTGCGATCTTGGGGTGGGGCGGAACACCGGGGCGGGGCTGGTCTGTTGCACTCGATGTGCCTGTCGATTCGCCGGCACCCACCGATCGGAGACACCCGTGGACCGCGCCCAACTCGCGAGCTTCCTGCGTACCCGCCGGGAGGCCCTGCAGCCCGAGGACGTGGGGTTGCCCCGGGGCCCTCGTCGGCGCACCGGAGGGCTGCGGCGTGAGGAAGTCGCCACGTTGAGCGGGATGTCCACCGACTACTACAGCCGGTTGGAGCAGCAGCGCGGGCCGCACCCCTCGGAGCAGATGCTCGCCGCCCTGGCCCGGGGCCTGCGGCTCTCCCTCGCCGAACGGGATCACCTGTTCCAGCTCGCCGGTCACGCCGTTCCGCGCCGGGCGGTGCGGGCCGACCACGTGAACCCGGGAATGATGCGCATCCTCGACCGGATGCACGACACCCCGGCCCAGGTGGTGAACCACCTCGGCGAGACCCTGGCGCAGACCGCGCCGGCCGTCGCCCTGCTCGGTGACGAGACCAGGTACACCGGTTTGGCGCGCAGCGCGCACCACCGCTGGTTCACCGACCCGACGGCACGGCAGCTGCACCCGGCGCAGGATCACCAGACACAGAGTCGCCTGCTCGTGGCGCACCTGCACGCGGCGTACACCCGTGACGGGCGCGGCTCACGGGCCGCCGCGCTCGTCGACGACCTGTTGGCCAGGAGCCCGGAGTTCGCGCAGCTCTGGCGGGAGCACCCGGTGCCCGCCGGCTACTGCCCGCCCAAGCACTTCGTGCACCCGGAGGTCGGGGCGTTGGAGCTGCACTGCCAGACGCTGGTGGATCCCGACCAGTCACAGACACTGTTGGTCTTCACCGCCGTACCCGGGTCGCCGAGCGACGAGAAGCTGCGCCTGCTCGCCGTCATCGGCGGCCAGCTCGTCTGAACGCGATCGGCGCGGGCGGGGGTAGCGGGCTGGGCTGACCCCCAGGTAGCGCCGAAAGTGGCGGGTCAGGTGCGCCTGGTCGAAGAACCCGGCCGCGACGGCGGTCTCGACGGGCCGCTGCCCGGCGAGGAGCAGGCGACGGGCCAGCTCGACCCGGCGGCCGGTCAGGTACGTGTGCGGTGGCACGCCGTGCGCCTGGGTGAACGCCCGGACCAGGTGGGTCGGGTGGGCGTGCAGCAGTTCCGCGGCCTCCCGAAGGGTGACGCCCTCGACGGTCCGGGCGTCCAGCAGCTCTCGTAGGCGCACCGCGAGGCCGTGTCCGGCCGGCTGGACACCGACCGGGCAGCGCTGGCGGAGCTGGCGGCGGAGCCGGTCCAGGATGAACGCGAGCCGGCTCTCGGCCTCGAACTCGTCGCCGGGTGTGGCGAGCGCCTGGTGCAGGTGGTGGACCTGGTCGCGCAGCCGCGGATCGGCCAGGTCCGGCTCGTCGACGGCCCGCCCGATCAGCTCGGCGTCGAGCGCCGAGGTGTCGAGGTACAGGACCCGCTTGCGGAAGCCGTCGGGTGTGGCGGATCTGCCGTCGTGCGGCACGTACGGCGGCAGGAGGGTGACCGACGTGCGCAGCGCGCCGTGCCGGTGCCGGTCCAGGTCGAAGCGGACCGCGCCGTCGTCGACGATCAACAGCGTCCACACCTCGTGGATGTGCCGGGGGTAGGCGTGGTCGACGAAATGGGCGTGGAAGACCTCGGCGACCCCGGCTACCGCGGGTCGCCACGCGCTGACGTGCGAGCCCGCCGGGCGGGTGGTCACGCTAAGAACGTACAAGACCGGTAGGTGTTCGGGCGGGCAGGCTCGACGCCATGACCGAACCGATCCGCTTTCCCACCAAGATCGCCGTGCTGCTCCGCAACGACCTGGCGGGCTGGCAACGGCTGAACGTCACCGCCTTCCTGGTCAGCGGCATCGCGAGCACGCTGCCGGAGCTGGTCGGCGAGGAGTACCGCGACGCGGACGGCACCGGCTACCTGCCGATGTTCGGTCAGCCGGTGCTGGTCTTCGCCGGGGACCGGGCGACGTTGGTCGGCGCGCACTCGCGCGGCCTCGCTCGTGGCCTGCGGCTGGCGATCTTCACCTCCGAGCTGTTCGCCACGGGCAACGACCGGGACAACCGGGCCGCCGTCCAGGCGGTCGGACGGGAGAAGCTCGACCTGGTGGGCCTGGCGCTGCACGCGCCGCGCAACGTGGTGGACAAGGTGCTCAAGGGTGCGTCCATGCACCCGTAACGGCATCCGGGGCGACGAAGACATTGATATCGGCCTGTATGACTGTAATGATTAACACACTTTACAGTTGTTTCGCCGCCCCGGAAGGACCCCCACATGGCGCGACGATCGGCCGGGCTCACGCCCCGCCACCCCCGCATCAGACTGATCTCCGCGCTCGCCGCGGCCCTGCTCGCCGTACCGACCGGTCTGGTCGTCGGCGCATCGCCCGCCGTGGCGGCCGCGACGGGCACCATCACCGGGTACGGCGGCAAGTGCGTCGACGTGGCCGCCGCGAGCTCGGCCAACAACACCGCAGTCCAGCTCTTCACCTGCAACGGCTCCACCGCGCAACAGTGGACGGTCGGCGACGACGGCACGATCCGGGCGCTGGGCAAGTGCCTGGACATCGCCGCCGCCAGCACCGCCAACGGCGCCCGGGTGCAGATCTACGACTGCAACGGCACCGGGGCGCAGCAGTGGTCGCCCAACGCCGGGCAACTGGTCAACCCGACCTCGGGCAAGTGCCTAGACGCGACCGGCCAGAGTTCCGCCGATGGCACCCCGCTGCAGATCTGGAGCTGCACCGGCACCGCCAACCAGACCTGGACGCTGCCCACCGGCGGCGGCACCACACCGCCCCCGTCCGGCGGTTTCACGCACCCCGGTGTGCTGGTCAGCCGGGGTCAGCTCGACTTCGTCCGCGGCCGGGTGCAGGCCGGCGCGCAGCCGTGGGCGTCGGCCTACAGCCAGATGATGGGCAGCCGGTACGCCTCCCTGTCGCGCACCCCGGCGCCCCGTTCGGTGGTCGAGTGTGGTTCCTACTCGAACCCGAACAACGGCTGCACCGACGAGCGGGAGGACGCGATCGCGGCGTACACCGACGCGCTCGCCTGGTACGTCACCGGGGACGCCCGGTACGCGCAGAAGTCGATCCAGATCATGGATGCCTGGTCGGCGACGATCACCGCACACACCGGCAGCAACGGCCCGTTGCAGACCGGCTGGGCCGCCTCGGTCTGGCCCCGGGCGGCCGAGATCATCAAGTACACGTACACGAGTTGGCCCAACGCCAACCGCTTCGCCACCATGCTGCGCAACGTCTACCTGCCGGTGGTGCGCAACGGCTCGAACAGCAACGGCAACTGGGAACTGACCATGATGGAGGCCGCAGTCGGCATCGCCGTCTTCCTGGACGACCGGAGCGCCTACGACGCGGCGGTCACCCGCTTCCTCAACCGCACCCGGGCCTTCATCTACCTGCCCAGCGACGGCGCGTTGCCGTACACGATGCCCGGCAGCGGCCTGGACACCAGCGCGGAGATCATCGGCTACTGGCAGGGCCAGTCCACCTTCGTCGCCGGCCTCGCCCAGGAGACCTGCCGCGACTTCGTCCACACCGGGTACGGGATCTCCGCCATCTCGCACGTCGCGGAGACCTCCCGGATCCAGGGACGGGACCTGTACCCGCAGGTGGGTGAGCGGCTGCGCCAGGCGCTGGGCTTCCACTCGCGCTACCAGCTCGGCGAGGCGCCACCCTCCTGGCTCTGCGGTGGCAGCCTCACCCGGGGCCTCGGGCCGATCACCGAGGTCGGCTTCAACGCGATGAGCACCCGGTTGGGCAACGTCATGACCAACACCCAGACCCTCACGCTCCAACAACGTCCGGCCGGGACGAACAACCTCTTCGTCGCCTGGGAGACGCTGACCCACGCCAACAACCCCAACTGACCAGGCCGTCGTCGGGTGGCGCCGAAGGCTCGGCGCCACCCGACGACGGTGCTCAGTTCTCGGCCCCCAGCGCCTCCACCGGGCTGACCCGCGACGCCCGACGGGCCGGCAGCACCCCGGCCAGCGCGGTCAGCCCGACCAGCACCACGAAGAGCCCGGCCAGCGGCAGCAGCGGCGCGGTCAGCGGCGCCTCGATCCCGAGGGTCTGGACGGCCAACCAGGCGTACGGAATGCCGAGCACCAGGCCGATGGTCGCGCCGATCACCCCGTACAGGCCCGACTCGACGGTCAGCATGGTGCGCAGACCGGTCCGGGACAGCCCGATCGCCCTGAGCAGACCGGACTCGCGAACCCGCTCCACCACCGACAGCGCGGTCGTGGAGCCCACGCCGACCACAGCGATCAGCACGGTCAGGCTGACCAGACCGACCGCGATCCAGACCAGGGTGCGCACCAACGCGTCGTTGCGGTCCCGTTCGTCGGCGAGCACCGCGAGGCCCACCCCGTCACTGCCGCCGATCGCCTGCCGCAGCGCCCGCACCCCGGCGGTGCGACCGTCCTCGCCGGCCCCGGCCGCGTCGGCCAGCAGACCGGTGTACGCGGCCGGCACACCGAGCCGGTCCAGGTCCGCCGGATCGGCGAGGATGCCCGCGTGCAGCGGCCCGTCACCGGGCAGGACCGCTGCCACCCGCACGTCGACCCGGCCGGTGGCGACGGCGAGCGTGACCGTGTCGCCGGCCCGCAGACCCGCGTCCCGCGCGACCCAGCTGTTGACCACGATCCGGCCGGGGCCACGATCGGTCAGGGTGCCCTGGGCCACGTCCAGGGCCTTGGTGCTCGGCAACGCGGCCAGGTCCAGGTCGCTGGTCGGATAACCGGCCTCGACGTCGCCGAGCTTGTCCGCGCCGCGCAGCAGCCGGGCGTCGTCGACCCTCCGGTACGGCACCACCCGGGCCAGCGCACCGCGCGCCGCCTCGGCCCGGGTCACCACGGCCGGCGGCAGGGTCCCACCGTTGGTCGTGACCTCGAAGTCGGTCGGAGCCGACAGCGCCATCTCGCGGTCGGCGAGGATCTGCAACGACGCGCCGCCGATGACCACCCCGGAGATCAGGGTCACGCCGAGGGCGACCACGACGGAGACCGCAGCGGCGCGGCGTGGGGCACCGCCGATCCCGCCGACCGACATCCGCCCGATCGGCCCGAGCTGGCGCAGCGGCCAACCCACCACGGCCAGCACCGGGCGCACCAGCAGCGGGCCGAGGGCCACCAGCGCGAAGAACGCCAACGTGCCGGACCCGATCAGCAGGAGCAGTGGCATCGACGCGTCGTAGTTCGACTGCTCCGGCTTCGGCAACCGGCTGATCGTCCCGACCGCCGCCAGGATCGCGCCGACGGCCAGGAGCAGCCCGAAGGCCAGACGCAGCACGCCGATGCCGCGGCGGCCGGCGGTGGTGCTCGCCGACCGTAGGGCCTCCAGCGGGGAGACCCGGGCGGCGGAGAGCGCCGGCGCCAGCACGGCCAGCACGGTGATCACGACAGCGCCGATCACGACCGTGACCGCCGCCGCCAGCGGCAGGCCCGGCGTGGAGACCTGGCGGCCAGCGGCGCGCAGGACCGGCGGCAGCGCGTACCCGAGGGTGAGGGCGCTGGCGACCCCGACGACGCCGGCGACCAGCCCGGTCAGGGCGCCCTCGGCGGTGAGGGCCCCCACCAGGGTGGCACGACTCGCGCCGACCGCCCGCAGCAGCGCGAGCTGCCGCATCCGCTGGGCGAAGACGATGCGGAAGGTCGAGGTGACCACCAGCGCGGCGGCGGCGACCGCGATGGAGACGAACATGCCGACCAGGATGAAGAGTTTCCCGACCTGCTCGGCCACCGCGTTGGCCTCGGCGTCGCGTACCTCGACACCGGAGCGGATCGGCTGGGCGGCGACCACGGCGGTCACCCGTTGGCGGACCGCGTCGGCTTCGGTGCCGGGCGTCACCAGCACGTCCACGCGATCCACGGCCGTCAGTCGCGCCCAGCCGATCACGGCGCTCTCCGGGGCGTACGCGTCGTAGCCGGCGTCGGCGGTGGTCTGCACCATGGCGGTCACGGTGAGCGGAGCGGGCGCGCTGAGTTCGCCGCCGGTACCGCTGGTGGTGGTGCCGACCGACAGCCCGAGCCGCTCGGCGGTGCGCGGGGTGATCGCGATCTGGCCCGGGGCGTCGGGGTACCTGCCCTCGACGACCCGGACCGTGCTCAGCGGGCCGGCGCCCGGATCGGACTGCAGGTTGAGGTATCCCTCGCCGATGGAGACCCCGGTCGAGACCCGGGCGACCGCCTCGGCAACCCCGGGCACGGCCCGGATCTGCTGCACGTCGCGCACTGTGGGTGGCGGCACGTCGACGCTGCCGATCACCAGGTCGGTGACGGCCGGAGTGCCGCTGAGGTTGTCCCGCACGGTCCGTTCGGTGATCTGTTGCACCAGCACGGTGCCGAAGACGACGAACGACGCGACCAGGATCGCCAGGCCGGTCAGGATCAGCCGGCCGGGCCGTCGGGCCGCGGCGGTCGTCTGGGTACGCAGCACTGCCGCCCTCATCGGCGGGCCGCCAGGTCACGCAGGGCGTCGGTGACCGACACCTGGTTCGGCTTGTCGATCTCACCGGCCAGCCGCCCGTCGGCGAGCAGCACCACCCGGTCGGCGTACGCGGCGGCGATCGGGTCGTGGGTGACCATGACGACAGTCTGGCCGAGGTCGCGTACCGAGTCGCGCAGGATGGTGAGCACCTCCGCGCCGGAGCGGGAGTCGAGGTTGCCGGTCGGTTCGTCGGCGAAGACCACCTCGGGGCGCGCCACGAGCGCCCGGGCGAGCGCGACCCGCTGCTGCTGACCGCCGGACAGCTCGCTGGGCCGGTGGTTCAGGCGGTCGCCGAGGCCCAGCATCCGCACCAGGTGCGCAAGGAGTTCGGCGTCGGGCTGCCGACCGGCGAGGTCCAGCGGCAGGGTGATGTTCTGCGCGGCGGTGAGCTGTGGCAGCAGGTTGAAGGACTGGAAGACGAACCCGATCCGTTCCCGGCGTACCCGGGTCAGCGTCCGGTCCGACTGGCCGGTCAGCTCCGTGCCGCCGAGCAGGACGCGACCGGAGGTGGCCGTGTCGAGGCCGGCGAGGCAGTGCATCAGTGTCGACTTGCCGGATCCGGACGCGCCCATGATGGCGGTGAACTCGGCCCGGCCGAAGCCGACCGAGACCCCGTCCAGGGCACGGACGGCCGTGTCGCCGCTGCCGTACACCTTCACCAGGTCGACCGCGGCTACCGCGGCGTGGCTGGTCTCCGGCGGGGCGTGGGTTGTCATCGTTCCTCCAGTGGCTGCGTGGTGACCGGGAAAGCCTCGCCGCGACCGGCGGGCGGGCGCATCGGCCCGGGGCCGGGTATCGCCGGTGCGGGGTCTGCCTTTTGGCCGATCCGACACCTCCGTCCGGCTGGCTACGCTGGGTCACCATGAGCACGCCGGATCTTCGACGATGGTGGGTACGCCTGGCCCAGACCGCCGGGCTGGTGGCCATGGGGCTGCTCGCCCTCTTCGACCTGCGGTACAGCTCGCCCACGAGCCTGGCCGCCCTGCTGCTCCTGCTGGTACGGGTGGGGCTGGCGGTGGCGACGGTCCCGCTCTGGCTGCCGGTGCACCGACCAGGCTCCCGCCGGCTGCCGTTGGCCGCGCTGATACTCGCCTCGGCGTCACTGGTCGTGACCGCGGCGATCGTGATCATTCCCGACGGCCGCTACGGGCTCGGTGGCGGCAGCTGGGGGCTCGCCGAGTCGGCCGGGCTGATCGGGGTGGTCTTCGTGGTGACGCGCTGGGGCGCGCCCCGACTCGCCCCGGCGGCGGCGGTGGTCGCCGGGCTCGCCGTCGCCGCGCTGCCGCTGCGTTCCGGCGCCGACAGCCTCCTGGTGATCTTCGGTCTGCTTCAGGTGATCGCCGCTGCCGGCGCCGCCGGGGTGGGGCTCTACCTCCGCGTCGTGGCCGCCGGCCGGGAGCGGGCCATCGCCCTGGTACGGGCCGAGCAGCGTGCGGAGTTCGCCCGGGACCTGCACGACTTCATCGCCCACCACGTTACCGGCATCGTGGTGCAGGCACAGGGCGCCCGGTTCGTCGCCGAGCAGGACCCGCAGCGGGTGATCGTCGCCCTGGGGCAGATCGAGCGGGCCGGCGCGGAGACGATGGCCTCGATGCGGCGGATGGTCGGCATCCTGCGCAACCCCGACGCCCCGCCGGACGCGCCGCTGGCGCCACTGGCCGGGGTGACCGAGCTGGAACCGCTGCTGACCGGGTTCAACGGCGCGGCGAACGCGCCGGCACGACTGCACGTCGACGGCGACCTGAACGGACTGCCCGTGGAGGTCTCGACGTCGGCGTACCGCGTGGTGATGGAGGGGCTGACCAACACCCGCCAGCACGCGCCGGACGCGCGGTCCGTGGCCGTGGCCGTGCGGCGTACCCCGGACTGGTTGCTGGTCCGGGTCGCCGACGACGGCGCGTCGCCGCGAACCGCGCCGGCCCGGGGGCACGGCTTCGGCCTGATCGGCCTCACCGAGCGGGTACGCGCCCTCGGCGGCACGATCACCGCCGGGCCCGGCGTCGCCGGTGGCTGGGTGCTCGACGCGGCGTTCCCGCTCCACGTGGCGGTGGCCCGGTGATCCGGGTGCTGATCGCCGATGACCAGGCCATGGTCCGGACCGGCTTCGGCATGATCATTGGCGCCCAGTCGGACATGGAGGTGGTCGGCGAGGCCGCAGACGGCGTCCAGGCCGTCGAGCTGGCCCGACGACTGCGCCCGGACGTGGTGCTGCTGGACATCCGGATGCCCCGCCTCGACGGTCTGGAGGCACTGCGGCTGCTCGCGGGGCCGGGCGTCGCCGACCCGATCCGGGTGGTCGTCGTGACGACCTTCGACCTCGACGAGTACGTGCACACGGCGCTCTCCAACGGCGCGTGCGGCTTCCTGCTCAAGGACTCCGGCCCGGCCCTGCTGGTGGAGGCCGTCCGCGCGGCCGTGTCCGGAGACGCGCTGATCAGCCCCTCGATCACGGTACGGCTGTTGGAGCACCTCAGCTCGCCGGCCCCGGCGCGCGACGACGGCGGCCTGTCGCCACGGGAACTCGACGTCGTGAAGCTCGTCGCCCGGGGCCTGACCAACGCCGAGATCGCCACCCAGCTCTTCATCGCCGTGGGCACGGTCAAGACCCACCTGGCGAGCGTGCAGATGAAACTCACTGCCCGCAACCGGGTCGAGATCGCCGCCTGGGCCTGGGAACGCCGCCTCGTCGGCTAAGGCCGGGTTGTCGTGGCCGTGGCCGGGCCGGCGATGTCGCAAACGATTCAGCTCCAAAGGCCGCGACCGGCACACCCTCCACCTGCCGCAGTCGAATCCTCGCGCCGATGTCGGCGTCCGAACCCGTCGGGGCGTCCGCCACAACACGCTGAACGGCGGCCTGCGCACGGTGGCAGACGAATAACGCTCGCCTCCGGGGTCTGGCGTGCGCCGCGACATCTTGCGACGCTAACGCCTGTGTATGACTACGACCTGTTGGTGCTGGGCTCCGGGCCCAGCGGTCAGAAGGCCGCGATCGCCGCCGCCAAGCTCGGCAGGCGGGTCGCCATCGTGGACCGCCGCGACATGATCGGTGGGGTGTGCATCAACACCGGCACCGTGCCCTCCAAGACCCTGCGCGAGGCCGTGCTCTACCTGACCGGCCTGAGCCAGCGCGACCTGTACGGCAGCAGCTACCGGGTCAAGGAGGACATCACCGTCAGCGACCTGGCGGCCCGGACCCAGCACGTCATCACCCGGCAGACCGACGTCATCCGCAACCAACTGTCCCGCAACCGCGTCACGATGATCACCGGCACCGGGCGTTTCGCCGACGCGCACTCGATCTGGGTCGACGGCGGCTCCGGCCGCGAGTCCAAGGTGACCTTCGACAAGAGCGTCATCGCCGCGGGCACCCGCCCGGCCCGCCCGGACAGCGTCGACTTCGACGACCGGACGATCGTGGACTCCGACGGCGTCATCAACCTCCAGGCCGTACCCCGCAGCATGGTCGTGGTCGGCGCCGGCGTGATCGGCATGGAGTACGCCTCGATGTTCGCGGCGCTCGGCACCAAGGTGACGGTGGTGGAACGCCGCGACCGGATGCTGGATTTCTGCGACGACGAGATCATCGAGTCACTCAAGTACCACCTGCGCGACCTGTCCGTGGCGTTCCGCTTCGGCGAGGAGGTCGCCGCCGTGGAGAAGCACCAGACGGCGGCGCTGTGCATCCTCAAGAGCGGCAAGAAGATCGTCGCCGACACGGTGATGTACTCGGCCGGCCGGCAGGGCCAGACCGACGACCTGGCGCTGGAGGCGGCCGGGCTGGAGGCGGACCGACGCGGCCGGATCACCGTCGACGCCAACTACCGCACCGCAGTGGAGAACATCTACGCCGTCGGCGACGTGATCGGCTTTCCCGCGCTCGCGTCCACCTCGATGGAGCAGGGTCGGCTGGCCGCGCAGCACGCCTGCGGCGAGCCGATCCGGGAGATGCACGGCCTGCAACCGATCGGCATCTACACGATTCCGGAAATCAGCTTCGTCGGGCAGACCGAGGCGCAGCTCACCGAAAGCTCGACACCGTTCGAGGTGGGCATCGCCCGGTACCGGGAGTTGGCGCGGGGTCAGATCGTGGGCGACTCGTACGGCATGCTGAAGCTGCTCGTCTCCCCCGACGACGGTCGACTGCTCGGGGTGCACGTGTTCGGCACCGCCGCCACCGAGATCGTCCACATCGGTCAGGCGGTGATGGGCTGCGGGGGCACGATCAACTATCTCGTCGACGCGGTGTTCAACTACCCGACGCTGGCCGAGGCGTACAAGGTCGCCGCCCTGGACGCGTCCAACAAGATCCGCAACATCACCCGCATCGACGGCTAGCCACCACCGCCGACCTCGACCAGCTCCGCCAGCTGAGTGCGGTAGTCAGGGCAGGTCGAGATGTCCTCGTGCGAGCAGTTCAGCCCGGCCGCGAGCAGGTCGAGCGCCGAGCGCAGCGCCGCCATCCTGGCCTGCACCGCGTCGTGGTTACGGCGCAGTACGTCCTTTCGGGTGGCCGGGTCACCTGCGGCGAGGAACGCCCGGATGTCCGACAGCGACAGGCCGGCCTGCTTCGCGCGCAGAATCGAGGCCACCCTGAACAGGTCGTCGCGGGTGTAGCGGCGACGACCGCCGGTGACCCGGACCGGGCGGAGCAGGCCCACCGACTCCCAGTGCCGCAAGACGTGCGCTGGCAGGCCGAAGTGGTCGGCCACCTCGCCGATCGTCATCGGGCTTGACTTCATGTCGACATTAAGTCCCAGGCTGGCAGGCATGTCCAGTCTTCTAGCTGCCCTCGATGCCATTGAGAGCGAACCCACGGCCGTCGCACTGCGCGCCCGTTCCTACGAGTTGCTCGGCGACCTCACCGGCCGAACCGTCGTCGACGTTGGTTGTGGCAGTGGCCGTGCCGTCGGCGAGCTGGCCGGGCGCGGAGCCCACGCGGTCGGGGTCGACGTCGATCCCGAGATGATCGCCGTGGCCCGCGCGCGCTGGCCTGCCGGCGAGTTCCACGTCGGCGACGCCACCGAGCTGCCGATCGAGACCGGATCGGCCACGTACTACCGGGCGGACAAGGTGTTGCACGTGCTCGACGATCCGGCGCGGGCCGTGGCCGAGGCACGGCGCGTGCTCACACCGGGAGGTCGAGCCGTACTGCTGGGCCAGGACTGGGACCTGATCGCCATCGACTCGGACCAGCCGGAGACCACTCGCCGACTGGTCCACGCGCGGGCAGACTCGCTCCCGTCGCCGCGCGTTGCCCGCAGGTATCGCAACCTGCTTCTCGATGCCGGCTTCACCGACCCGGTCGTCGAGGTGCACAGCGCGGTGTTCACCGAGGACACCGCGCTCAAGCTGTTGCAACGGATCACCGACGAGGAGATCTGGCTCGCCGAGCAGGCCGAGCGCGCCCGGACGAACCGAATCCTCGTCGTCGTCCCGATGTTCCTCGTCGCCGCCCAAACCTGACACCAGCATCTCGACGACGGTAAAGCCCCTACCCACCTCATCCCCTACCGCCTCTCCTGGTGATCAAGAGGTTTCCGTCATCCGAGCTGGCGTGTCGTGACGGAAACCTCTTGATCAACGAGGGCAGGGGTGGGTGGGGCCGGTGCGGGGCCCTGCCCCCCGCACCGGCCGGTGGGTGCGTCAGCCTGCGGAGCAGGTGGGGCTCAGGCTGCCGGCGGTGCCGTTGGCCTGGAACCCGAACTCGGTGGACTGCCCGGCACCGACCTGACCGTTGTAGGCGACGTTGGTCCAGTTCGTCGTGCCGGTGTTACCACTGCGGTTGGCGCTCCAGGCGTTGGTGACTGTGGCACCGGACGGCAGTCCGATCGACACCGTCCACCCGTTGAGCGCCGACGAGCCCGCGGTCACCCGTACGTTCGCCACGAAGCCACCGTTCCACTGGTTCACCGACACCGTGGCGGTGCAGCCACCCGTGCCCGGCGGCGGCGTGGTGGGCGGGTCGGTCGGCGGGTCGGTGGGCGGGTCGGTCGGCGGGTCCGTGGGCGTGGTGCCGTTGTTCAGCGCGGCGAGAACAGCGTCGTACGCGGGCTTCTTCGAGCCGTTGCTGTTGAACAGCAGCGGGGTCTGCGAAGCGCGCCACGAGTCACTGTCGCGGATGCCCCACACCGTGATGCCGTTGCAGCGGGCAACGGCCAGGCAGTCCTCGACGACGCTGCGGTACGTGTTCGCCGAAGCGCCCTGGATGTCCAGCTCGGTGATCTGCACGTCCACACCGAGCGCCGCGAAGCTCGACAGGGTGGTGCGGTAGTTGCTCACGTACGGTGAGTCGTTGTTGAAGTGCGACTGGAACCCGACGCAGTCGATCGGCACGCCACGGGCCTTGAAGTCGCGCACCATGTTGTAGACGCCCTGGGTCTTGGCGTGCGTCCAGTTGTCGGTGTTGTAGTCGTTGTAGCAGAGCTTTGCGCCCGGGTCTGCGGCACGCGCCGCCCGGAACGCCGCCTCGATCCAGTCGTTGCCGGTGCGCTGGAGGTTGGAGTCGCGACGGCCCCCGGAGCTGCCGTCGGCGAACGCCTCGTTCACCACGTCCCACGCCACGACCTTGCCGCGGAAGTGGGTGGCCACCTGCGTGACGTGGTTGAGCATCGCCTGTCGCAGCGCGCTGCCGCTCATGCTCTCCATCCAGCCGGGCTGCTGCGAATGCCACGCCAGGGTGTGACCCCGCACGTTCATCCCGCGGCTGCGGGCGTGGTTGACGATTTGGTCCGCCGCCCCGTAGCTGAACTGGTTCTGCTGCGGCTCGGTGGCGTTCATCTTCATTTCGTTCTCGGCGGTCACCATGTTGAACTCACGGTTCAAAATCGTGGTGTACGCGCTGTCGGAGAGCTTGAAGCCGGCCACCGCCGTACCGAAGTAGCGACCCTTCTCGGCGGCGGACGCGCCGAGCGTCGTTCCGGCGGAGGCGGGCGCCGTCGCGAACAGCGCCATGCCGGCGGCGAGGGCACCCGCGCCGGCCAGCGCGACTGCGGCTCTGGATGCCGCCTTCCATCTCGGACTTCTCATCGTGTGACTCCTTTGAGGGTGGTGGGGTGGGAGGGGAAATCAGGACACCGAACAGGCGGCACCGTTGAGCGCGAACGAGGTGGGCTTGCCGGTGCCGCCCTCGTGCGTGGCCTGGAAGCCGATCTCGACCGACGCGTTCGGGGCGATGGTGTTGTTGTAGGAGACGTTGCGGGCGGTCACCGCGCCGCTCACCGGGGCGTACTGGGCGTTCCAGCCGCTGGTGATGCGCTGTCCGCTGGGCAGCGTGAAGGTCAGCGCCCAGCCGTTCACGGCGGTGGCACCGGTGTTGGTGATGACCACGCTCGCGGTGAAGCCGCTGTTCCAGGCGTTGACCGTGTAGCCGACCCGACAGGCGCCGTCGGTCGGCGGCGGAGTCGTCGGCGGCGGAGTCGTCGGCGGCGGGGTCGTCGGCGGCGGGGTGGTCGGCGGCGCGGTGCCGTCCAGCCCGAAGAAGCGGATCACCTGCGCGGCGTCGACCGGCAGGTTGTGCGTGACACCCTGCATGCTGATCGCCTCGACCGGCGCCATCGGGCCGCTGCTGCCGTAGCGGGTGCGGGTGTGGCCGGACTGCGGGGAGTCGGTGTACGTCGGGGTCTGGCTCAGCCCGTGCACGTTGGTCCACTGCTTGACCTGCTCGCCGAAGTTCGGATAGCGCAGCGTCTCGTCGTTGGTGCCGTGCCAGATCTGCATCCGGGGTCGCTGGCCGGTGTAGCCGGGGTACGCCTCCCGGACCAGGTCACCCCACTGCTGCGCGGTCCGGATGAGTTGCCCGTTGGCGCACTGGCTGTTCCACTCCGAGGTGCCGCCGGTGGCGAAGCAGGCGAACGGCACCCCGGCGAACGAGGAGCCTGCCGCGAACACGTCCGGGTAGACGCCCAGCATGACGTTGGTCATCATCGCGCCGGACGAGGTGCCGGTGGCGAAGATCCGCGCGGGGTCGGCGGAGTAGCGCTGCTTCACGTAGTCGACCATCGACATGAGCCCGACCGGGTCGCTGCCGCCGCCACGGCGCAACGCCTGCGGTGAGTAGACGTCCCAGCACTTGCTGCTGCGGGTTGCCGACGGGTAGATCACGATGAACCCGTACCGGTCCGCGAGGGAGGCGTACTGGGTGCCCGAGTGGAACGCGGGGCCCGTCCCGGTGCAGTAATGCATGGCCAGGAGGATCGCCGGTCGGGTCGCCACCCGGTCCGGGACGTACAGGTGCATTTGTAGGTTGGTGGGGTTGGTGCCGAAGTTGGTCACCTGCGTGAGCGTCGCCGCCGACGCGGGAGCGGCGAACGTCAACGCGGCGGCGGCCAGTGTCACGGCCGCCATGACGACGCCAAGCATTCTCGTCTTCAGTGTCATCGTCGCGATCCCTTGCGGAAAAAAGGCGCGTGGAAGGGGACTTAAGTCGAGGACTGCCCTTCGCCCGACCTTGACCGCGGCTCGCGTGACCATGTCAGCTTCAATCGAGCACACTCGATTGTCAAGACTTCCGGAAACCTTTCGCCGCAACGGTTCTGGCGGCTACCTGCGCGGCAATGGGCATCGACGGGCGTCTTCAGCGGCGCTGGGTGGCGATGAATTATCGGCACGTTTTCGGAACCTGCCAGGCCGCCGCTGGGCACACGGCACAACGGCGGCCCGACCGGATGACCCGGCCGTCCGCACCGCCGCTCAGTAGATGTCCCGCCCTCGCTCGTCCGGCACCCCGGACTTGCGGTAGAAGTACGTGTTGATCTGGTCGCGCCACTCGGTGGCGCAGCGCACCTGCTCGTCGAGGCGTTCGGCGACCCGCTCGTACACGCTCGGGTCGATCATCCCGGTCAGCGTCTGCCACCTGCGTCGCATCGCCATCACCTCCTCGACCCCGGCGAAGTGGGTGTCGTAGATGTGCTGGATGACCGTCGAGCCGCTGTGCAGCACGTGCCCGTACGGCACGTGGTGGAAGAAGAGCAGCAGCTCGTCGGGGCAGCTCTCGGGTGACTCGTACACCTGCGCCCAGTACGGCGGGTACTGGCCGGCGAAGCCGGTGCCCGACGCTCGGCTGCGGTCCACGCCGACGCCGTCGCGGTCGGCGAAGTGGTAGGTGCCCCACCGGGTGTACTCGTACCCGTCGACGCCGGGACCGTAGTGGTCGCCGGGGTTGACCATGAAACCGACACCCAGCGGGGCGGTGTAGCGCTCGTACGTGCGCCACGAGTCGTCCATGATCTCGTGCAGGATCCGCCGCACCAGCTCCGCGTCGGCGGTCGCCGACGGCGGAAAGGTCAACGTGATCCACTCGTCGAGGATCGCCGTCGGGTCCCGCCGAGGGTCCCAGGCCAGCCGGCCGAACGCGTACAGGTTGGCCTGCGCCAACGGATGCCCGGTCCAGAAGAGGTCGTCGCCGACGTTGGCGACGGCGACCATCCCGCCGCCCGCCGCCGACTCCCCCGTGACCACGTCGGCGATCGTCCGCCCGTCCGGCCCCCAGGGAGCGAAGCCGAGCACCTCACTCCACCACGGGCCGAGGTGGCAGACGTGCCGCTGTTGGCCCGTGTACTCCTGAGTGACCTGCAACTCCACCGCCAGCCGGGTCGCCGGCATCGCGGCGAACACCGGTGACACCGGCTCGCGCGGCTGGAAGTCCACCGGGCCGAACTTCACCTGGACGACCACGTTGGTACGGAACCGCCCGTCGAGCGGGGCGAAGTGGTCGTACGCGGCCCGAGCCCGGTCGGTGGACCGGTCCCGCCAGTCCTGGTGGTGGTTGTAGACGAACGCCCGCCAGTGCACCACTCCCCCGTGCGGGGCGAGGGCCTCGGCCAGCAGGTTCGCCCCGTCGGCGTGGTCACGGCCGTACGTGAACGGGCCGGGTTGCCCCTCCGAGTCGGCCTTTACCAGGTAGCCGCCGAAGTCCGGGATCCGGTCGTACACCCGTCTGGTGGTTCCGGCCCACCAGACGCGTACGTTCTCGTCCAGCGGGTCGGCGGTCGGCAGGCCACCGAGGAGCACCGGCGCGGCGAAGCTGACCGACAGGTGCACCCGGATGCCGTACGGGCGCAGCGCGTCCGCGATCTCGGCCACATCCCCGATCCGTTCGGTGAGCAGCAGCGCCTCGGTACGGGCCACATTGACGTTGTTCACCGATATCGCGTTGATCCCACAGGACGCCAGCAGCCGCCCGTACTCCCGTACCCGGGCCAGGTCGCCGCGCGGACGGCCGTCCTGCCAGAAGATCGAGCCGCCCGCGTACCCCCGTTCGACCTGGCCCATCACCGGGTGCACTGCCACGTTGTCCCAGTGGTTCAACATCCGTCGGCGCAGCGCCGGCTGGTGCCGCTCCGGGGGTCGGGCCGGGTCGAAGGCCGCCGCGCAGAGCCGGACCACGTGGAAGAGCCCGTACAGCAGGCCGGCGGGCGCGTCGGCCAGCACCGCCGTCACGTCGCCGGCCCTCGCCAACACGAAACCCTCGTCGCCGAGCGTCCCGCCGTCGCCCAGCTCGACCAGCGCCGCCTCGCCGGCGGCGCGGGCCGCCTCCACCGCCGGATTGGGCAGCTCGGCGGCGTCGCGCAGGGCGAGCACCAGGTCGACGTCGACGTCCCAGGACGGGGAGTGCCACACCCGTCCGCCGTAACGGGCGCAGGCGCGCGAGACCTCGTTGAGGACGGTGTCGACGAGCAGCCCCTCGCCGTGCAGGAGGATGCGACGCGCGCCGAGCGACCGGAACGCCTCCGGCGGCAGCCAGGCCGGGTGGACGCGCGGTTCGTCACCGTCCATCGACTCCTCGACGAACATCAGCTGCTCCAACTCCACCGACTCTTCGGCGTTCACCGGTCCTCCTCCAGCACGACAACCCCGTACGCCGGCAGCCGCAGGGCGCCGCCGGCCGCCGTACGGTCGCCGGTGAGCAGGTCGACGCCGCCGGTCCGGGCAGTCACCTCGACCGGCTCGGCGCGGTGGTTCAGCAGAAACAGCAGCCGCGACCCGTCCGCCGCGACCCGCACGGCGGGTTCCAGGTCCGGCACGTCCGGGTAGGGCCCGAGCAGATCGTGCCGGGCGAGCACCTGCCGAACCACCCAGGACACTCCGGACTGGTCCAGCCCGGTGGCCACGTACCATCCGTCGCCGGCGCCGAAGGAGTTACGGGTCACCGCGGGGGTGCCCGCGTAGAAGTCGGCCTGGTACGTGCCGACGACCTGCGCGCCCTGCGGGATCACCAGCTCGAACAGCAGGCTCGCGTCGACGTCGACCTGATCCGCGCCGTCGCCGAGGCGGACCGTGTTGACCACCTCCGGGCCGCGGGCGTCCCACTCGTCGACCCGGACGCCCATGAGCTGACCGAGCGGGCCCGGCACGTCCATCAGGAACGCCTGGTCGTTCTCGTCCACCCGGCCCGACAGGTAGGTGGTCAGCACCGACCCTCCGCGCGTCGCCACCGCCTCCAGCCGCTGCGGCAGGTCACCCTTGAGCAGGTGCAGGGCCGGGGCCACGACCACGTCGTAGCCGGACAGGTCGGCGGTCACCGCGACGACGTCCAGGTCCACACCGGCGTCCCAGAGGGCCCGGTGGTACGCGAGCACGACCTGCTGGTAGCGGACCAGCCGGGACGGGCCGTCGGACAGCTCCAACGCCCACCAGCTGTCCCAGTCGAACAGCAGCGCCACCCGGGCCGGGGTCCGCGCGCCCAGTGACGCCGGGCCGAGCCGTTCCAGTTCGGCGCCCAGCTCGGCGACCTCCCGGAACACCCGGGTGTCGGAGCGACCGGCGTGCCCGATGACGGCGCCGTGGTACTTCTCGCTGGCCCCACGGGAGGCACGCAGCTGGAAGAAGAGGACCGCGTCGGCGCCGTGCGCCACCGCCTGCCAGCTCCACAGCCGCATCAGACCGGGGCGCTTCAACGGGTTGACGTCACGGCACGCGGTGAAGCTCGGGGTCTGTTCCATCAGCCAGAACGGCTGGCCGTCCTTGAGCCCGCGCATCAGGTCGTGGGTCAGCGCCATCCGGGCCGCCGACGCGTCGTCGGGCGGGTAGTTGTCCCAGGAGACGAAGTCCAGATGAGGGGCCCAGCGGTGGTAGTCGATCGGGCGGTACATGCCCATGAAGTTCGTGGTCACCGGCAGTGCCGGGCTGGACTCCCGGATGGCCGCCTTCTCGTCGCGGAAGTTCGTCAGCATCGCGTCGGAGGTGAACCGCAGGTAGTCCAGCGTGATGCCCGGGAACGCCGTGTGATCCGGACCGCGCCAGTGCTCGGTCAGCGCCGAGGGTGGCTCGATCTCGTCCCAGTCGGTGAAGGTGTGCGACCAGAAGGTGGTGTACCAGGCCTCGTTCAGCTCGTCGAGGGTGCCGTAGCGGTGGCGCAGCCAGTTCCGGAAGCCGGCCGCGCACAGGGCGCAGTAACAGGCGCCGCCGTACTCGTTGCCGACGTGCCAGGCGAGCACCGCCGGGGTGTCGGCGTAGCGACGGGCGACCCGGCGGGCCAGCTCCGTCGAGAGCCGGCGGAAGATCGGCGAGCTGGGGCAGGAGTTGTGTCGCTGGCCGAAGCGGTGCTTGCGGCCCTCGAAGTCGGTCCGGGTCACCTCGGGGTACGCCTTCGCCAACCACGGTGGGTGGGCTCCGGTGCCGGTGGCCAGGCAGATCCCGCGTCCCTCGGCACTGGCCCGCTCGACGATCCTGTCCAGCAGCGCGAAGTCGTAGGTGCCCTCGGCGGGTTGGGTGAGCGCCCAGTCGAACACCCCGAGGGTGACCAGGTCGATCCGTGCCGTGTCGAAGAGACGGTAGTCCTGCTTCCACACGTCCTCGGGCCACTGTTCCGGGTTGTAGTCGCCCCCGAAGGGCACCTTGGCGCTGAGGGGCAGGCTCATCTGGTGAACTCCTCCCGGATCAGGTGGATCATCGGGTCGCCGACGCGCAGGTACGCCAGCACCGCGATCGACGCCAGCAGCATCAGCACCGCCTCGGAGAAGACCGCGGTGATCCCGGCCGCAGCGGCCAGCAGCAGGGCGCTGCCGACGGGAACACCGGGGGTACGCACGAGGAAGTGCACGGCCAGCCGGAGCACGTCACGGGTGCGGAAGTCGAACAGCGAGGTGATCACCAGGGCGTTGGCCGCGCAGAGCGTCACGCCCACTCCGATCAGCACCAGCGGCACCGCCCACCAGCTCGACAGGCCGACAGCGTCGCGGTAGGCGAGGTTCACGGCGAGCACTGTCAGCCACAGCAGCGTCGGCACCCAGACGCGCAGCACACCGAGCACGTTGGCCCGGTAGCCGTGCCAGAACAGGGTGGCCGGGCGCAGGTCGGTCAGGTCGGTTCGCTGGTGGCGCAGGGCGTACAGGGCGGCGGAGATCGCCGGGCCGACCGGTACCAGCAGGAGCGCGGCCAGCGGCAGGTTGCTCGGATCGCGGCCCAGCACCAGCAGCGGAAGCAGGGCGGGCAACGTGGTGAGCAGCAGGAGCAGCTCGACCACGAGCAGGATGTAGACGCGCGAGGTGATGCGCGACAGTGGCCCGTCGCCGAACTGTCGCCGGGTCTGAGTCGCGCCACTCACGCTCGCTCCCTCCGGTCGACTCAGCTGATCCGTGGTCGCCGGGGTCCGGCCGGGCCGCACCAGGCGACCCGACCGGACTCCCGCCGATCAGCCGTTGTTCTTCTGGAACCGCTCGTACGCCTTGTTGACCAGGTCGATGTACTGGTCGGAGTTCTTGGCCTTCAGCTCGGCCACGTACGCGTCCCACTCACTGAGCGGACGCTGACCCAGGGCGAACTTCAGCGTGTTCTGGGTGACGAAGTCCTTCAGCGGCGTCTCCCAGAGCGACACCTGCTCGCGCTCCTCGTCGCTCAACGGGGCCGGCGGGGGCACCACCCTCGGCTTGCGGGCGTCCATCACCTTCTGGAACTCCAGCTCCTCCGGCGAGAAGAACCCGCGAACCAGGTCGGGAGTGCCGCCGTAGGCGAAGACGCCGTTGTGGAAGCCGAAGTCCTTCTGCAGGTGCTTGGGCGCCTCCGGGTTGAGCCCGAGGAAGTCGACCCCGGGGTTGAGCGTGCGCTTGCCGGACGCGTCCTTGGTGAAGGTCGTGCCCTCGACGCCCCAGCGGGCAAACTCCAGGCCTGCGTCCGAATACCACAACCAGTCGATGAACTGCATCATGGCCACGAAATTCTTGCTCTCCCGAGCCTTCGTGGAGATCATGATGCCGTTCTCCAACCGGGGGAACGGGTTGATCTCGCCAGCCGGGCCGATCGGCAGCGGGATCTTGGCCATCTTGGCGTTCGGCAGGGTCTTGGCCAGGTCGGGGCGGTGGTTGTTGACCAGGGTCTGCGCGTTGCCGGTGACCACGAAGGACTTGCCGTTGGCGAGCTTCTGGCGGGCCTGGTCGTCGGTCTGGGTGAAGCTTTCCGGGTCGAGCAGGCCCTCGGCGACGAGCTTGTGCAGGTAGGTGACCATCTGCTTGTACTGCTCGGACGCGCCGGTGTAGCTGAACTTCTTCGCCGCCGGGTCCCAGGTCGCGTGCTGGTAGTCCCAGCCCGCCTGGGTGCCGTGGGCCGAGCCGAGGATGTTCAGCAGCGCGCCGGTCGGGTTGGGCTTGCTGAAGAGGTCGGAGTACGGGTAGACGTTCGGGTACTTCGCCTTCATCGCCTTGAGCACCGTGTACAGCTCGTCCCAGGTCTTCGGGACCGCCAGGTTGAGCTCCTGCATGATGTCGGTGCGCACCAGCACCGTGTAGTCCTGCGTGGGCTTCTCGTGGAGGCCGGGGAGCAGGTAGAACTTACCGTCGGACTGCCGCAGGTTGTCGATCTCCGGCTGGAGGTTCCACTTGGTGATCTTGTCCTTGAGGTTGGGCATCAGGTCCAGGTAGTCGCTCACCGGGAGGATCGCCCCGGAGGACACGAAGGCGTTCTCCTGCGGGTGGTACGTCTTCGGAATGATCAGCGGGGCGTCACCGGCGCCGATCAGCAGGCTGCGCTTCTGCTCGTAGTCGCTCAGCGGCACGGCCACCGGATCGATCTTGACATTGGTCCGCTTGGTGAGCTCCGACCAGAACAGCCAGTCTTCCTTGAGCGGGTAGAACGTGTGGTTGTTGTAGAGGGTGGAGAACGAGAGAGCCTCGGTGGCCTTGAACTGGTCGCCGATGCCGTAGTTGGCCATCGCGCCGACCCGGTTCTCGGAGAGGTCGGTCGACTCACCGGGGTCCTCGGAACAGGCGGTGGCAAGGGAGAGCGCGAGCAGACCCGCGGTGGCCAAGGCCAGGCGGCGCCCCGTCTTGTGGAGCATGGCTCGTCCTTTCGGTGGTGGGGTTTCGGTGGGGAAGCGGTGCGGCGCCGGCGTCATCCCTTGACCGCGCCGAGCATCACGCCGCGGACGAAGTACCGCTGGACGAAGGGGTAGACCGCCAGGATCGGCAGGGTGGTGAGCACGATCGTCACGGCCTGGAGTGTGGCCGCGGCCTGCACGACGTCGGCCTCGGCCGCGCCTGACTGCTGTGCGTCGGTGGCACCCGCGATCAGGTTGCGCAGGTACACGGTGACCGGCAGCAGATCCTGCCGGTCGATGTAGAGGAACGCGGTGAACCACGAGTTCCAGAAGGACACCGCGTAGAAGAGCACCATCGTCGCGATGATCGCCTTCGACAGCGGCAGCACGATCCGCAGCAGGATGCCGTACGTGTTCAGCCCGTCGACGGCCGCGGCCTCCTCCAGCTCGCTCGGCAGACTCTCGAAGAACGCCTTCATGACCAGCAGGTTGAACACGCTGATGGCATTGGGGATCACCACGGCCCAGATGGTGTTCTTCATGCCCAGGCTGGTGACCAGCACGTAGTTGGGAATCAGGCCACCGGAGAAGAACATGGTGAACAGCGCGACACCGACGAGCACTCCGCGTCCCTTGAGCTGCGGCTTCGACAGCACGTACGCGTAACAGGTGGTCAGCACGATCGAGATGAGCGTCGCGACCACCGTGTACACCACAGTGTTGCGGTAGTTCGTCCAGAACATCGAGTCGGACATCACCAGCTTGTACGCGGTCAGGTCGAACCCGCGCGGGAAGAAGGTGACCTTGCCGGCGATGATGTACGCCTCTTCGCTGAGCGAGCGGGCCACGATGTTGAGGAACGGGTACAGCGTCACGACCACGACGCCGAGCAGGACGACGGTGTTGACGACGCGGAAGATCCGGTAACCCCGGCTGTCGTCCGGCCCGCGCGTCTTCGGGGCGTCGATCTTCGTACCGAAGGTCACCACAGGCTCGTCCCCACAGTGCGACGGGAGATGATGTTCGCCGACAGGACGAGGATCAGCCCGATCACCGCCTCGAAGAGGCCGATGGCCGCCGCGTAGCTGAAGTTGCTCGACTGGAAGCCCATCCGGAACAGATAGGTGGAGACCACGTCGGCCGTCGGGTACGTCAACGGGTTGTAGAGCAGCAGGATCTTCTCGAACCCGACGGCCAGGAAGCTGCCGATGTTGAGGATCAGCAAAGTCATCATCGTCGGGCGGATGCCGGGCAACGTGATGTGCCAGGTCTGGCGCAGCCGGCCGGCGCCGTCGATCCGGGCGGCCTCGTACAGGTCCTCGTCGATGGTGGTGAGGGCGGCGAGGTAGAGGATCGTGCCCCAGCCGACCGTCTGCCAGACCTCGGACGAGACGTAGATGGTGCGGAACCACTCCGGTCTCTGCAGGAACGCCACCGGGTCGCCGCCGAACAGGCTGACGAGTTGGTTGGCCGTGCCCTCGATCGAGGTCAACTGCATGACCATCGCCGCCACGATCACGATCGACAAGAAGTGCGGCAGGTAGGACACGGACTGGACGAACCGCTTGAAGCGGCGGGCCCGGACCTCGTTGAGCAGCAACGCCAGCACGATGGGCAGCGGGAAGCAGAACAGCAGGGTCAGCGCCCCGAGCACCAGGGTGTTGGTGAACACCTCCCAGAACGTCGGGTCGCTGAGGAACATCCGGAAGTAGCGCAGCCCGACCCAGTACTCACCGAAGATGCTGCCGCCCGGCTTGAACCGACGGAACGCGATGATGTTGCCGATCATCGGCAGATATCGGAACACCAGGAAGAACAGCAGCGGCAGGATGGCGAGTGAGTAGAGCTGCCAGTCCCGGCGCAGTGCCTGCCGCCAACTGCGACGGCGTCGTGGCGAGCGCGGGGCAGGGCTCTGCGTCCGCTGCGGAGGACTCGGCGGCGCCGGCGGCGGTGGCCGCAGGGTGGATGTCATCCGTGGCCTCCTATGCCGACTGCGCAACGGCCACGAGCGGCTCGACCCGCACCGAGGTGAGCAGTTCCCGCTCGAAACCGACCTGGCGTTCGGTGCCGACCAGTCGCAGCGGCAGGGCCGCCGCCACCTCGCCGCTGGAGGGGCCGAACCGCAGCTCGACGTCGCCGGGCTCGACGATCCGTCTGCCGGTCAGCCCGGTGAACGACGCCACGTCGGCAGGTACGCCGAACGTCACGTGCGCCACCTCGCCGGGTGCCAGCGGCAGCCGGGTGTAACCGATCAGCCGGACCACCGGACGGGTGGTCTGCGCGACCGGGTCGTGCAGGTAGAGCTGCACGACCTCGGTGCCGGCCCGCTCACCGGTGTTGGCGACGGTGATCCGCACCCGTACCTCGCCGTCGACCGGCCAGGCGGTCGGATCTTCACGCGGTTCGACCACAGTGGCGTCGGACCACTCGAAGGTGGTGTAGCTCAGCCCGTGGCCGAACGGGTACGCCGGGGTCGGGTCGATCGAGGAGACCTTGTTGCGCCGGCCGAGCGGTGGCGCGAGGTAGGTGCTCGGCAGCCCGCCGGCGTCGCGGGGCACGCTGACCGGCAACCGTCCGGAGGGGTTGACCGCGCCGGTGAGCACCTCGGCGAGTGCCTGCCCACCGAGCTGGCCGAGGAAGAACGCCTGCACCACGGCCGCCGCGTCGTCGAACTCCGGGCCGAGCGCGTACGGGCGGCCGGTCATCAGGACCAGGACGACAGGGGTGCCGGTGGCGAGAACGGCGCGGACGAGGTCGCTCTGCACGCCAGGTAGTCGCAGGTCGACAGCGTCGCAGCCCTCACCGGAGGTGCCCCGGCCGAACATTCCCGCCCGGTCGCCGACGGCCAGCACGCACACGTCGGCGGCGGCGGCAGCGGCGACCGCTGCCGGGATGCCCGAGGTGTCGTCACCGGTGACGGTGCACCCCGGCTCGTGGGTGAGCATCGGGACGCGCCGGGCCAACTCGTCGCGCAGTGTGGGGATGGCCAGGCCGAGCCCGAAGTCGCTGTGGTTGACGCCCACGTGGTTGGGGAACGAATAGCAGCCGAGCATGCCCATCGGGTCGTCGGCGACCGGGCCGACCAGGGCGACCCGGCTTGCCACGGCCAGCGGGAGGACGCCGGTGTTGCGCACCAGGACGACTGACTCCCGGGCCAGGCGAAGGGCAATCTCCTGGCTGGCCTCGTCGTCGAAGCGCAGGGATGCCACGTCGTCGGGCAGCTCCTGCCAGCCCTCGTCGAGCAGACCGAGCTCGATCTTCTGGATCAGCACCCGCCGCAGCGCGCAGTCGATCAGCGCCTCGTCGACCTCGCCGCGGCGAGCCGCCTCGACCAACGGTTCGCCGAAGGCGTCCACGGTGGGCAACTCGACGTCGATCCCGGCCCGCAGGGCGAGCCGGGCCGCGTCCGCGGCATCCCCGGCGACTCCGTGCAGGGTCTGCAGGAACCGTACGGCGAAGTAGTCGGCCACCACTGTGCCGGTGAAGCCCCACTCGTCCCGCAACAACCCGGTCAGCAGCCCACGGTCAGCCGCGACGGGCAGGCCGTCGATCTCGGCGTAGGAGTTCATCACCGAGCGGGCGCCGCCGAGGCGCAGCGCCATCTCGAACGGCGGCAGGATGACGTCGGCCAGCTCGCGGCGGCCCATCGGCACCGGCGCGAGGTTGCGTCCGCCTCGGGAGGCGGAGTAGCCGGCGAAGTGTTTCAGCGTGGCCACCACACCGGCCCGCTCCAGGCCCCGCACGTAGGCGGCACCTGTCGTCCCGACCAGGTAGGGGTCCTCGCCGATCGTCTCCTCGGTACGACCCCAGCGGTAGTCCCGGGTGACGTCCAGCACCGGGGCGAGGCCCTGGTGCACACCGGCGGCCCGCATCGACCGTCCGATCCGGTCGGCCATCGCCTCGACCAGTTCGGGGTCGAAGGACGCGCCCCAGCTCAGCGGAGTCGGATAGACGGTGGCCCGCCACGCCGCGAACCCGGTGAGGCACTCCTCGTGCACCTGCGCCGGGATGCCGAACCGACTGGCGGCCACGATCTGCGCCTGCGAGGCCGCCAGTGACCGGGCGCCGAGCACCGGGTCGACCGGGGCGGTGCCGAACGGACGGGTCAGCTGGCCTAACCCGTACCGGATGACAGTGCTCCACGGCGGCAACTCGCTGATCATGTCCGACTGGTGCGGTGCGACGCCCTCGCCGCTGGCGTCGGCGCCGACCCAGACCCCGACGAGCTGGGCGATCTTCTCTTCGAGGGACATCTTCGGCAGGAGCGCGTCGGCCCGCTCGGTCGGCGACAGCCGCTGATCACGCCACGGCGCGGCGCCGCCGTCGGAGAGCGACTGACTTCTCATGCCCTGACCCCTTAGCTCCGGCCACATCCCCGTGCCCTGGTGGAACCAGTTCCGTGGCGGACGTTTCTCACGATCCGAAACTTTCCGGAAACCTGCGTAACCTTTTCGGCAACCTAAGTGTCCCATCGATGCCTGTCAAGTGTCCCAATCGGACTACCAGGGGATGTTTCCTGCACACGGTGAGCCCGCGATCGGCGTTCCGTTGCCAACGAGCCGCGCGATGTCCGGCCAATGCGCAGTCCGAGTGCGGCAACTACTGGCGTGAATGTCCCATCATGTTAAGGTCGCCCGAAACTTTCGGATGTTGTATGAGGCCGCGATGACAGAGCACCGCCCGCTCGACCCACCCGCCTCCACCACCATCGCAACCATCGCCAACGATGTCGGCGTCTCGGTCGCGACCGTGTCCAAGGTCCTCAACGGCCGCGGTGATGTCGCCCCCGGCACCAGAGCCCGGGTGGAGGCGAGCCTCGACCGCCACCAGTACCAGCGCCGCGCCCGGCGACAGGCGACCAGCGGCGGCCGGGTGGACCTCGTGTTCCACGAGTTCGACACGGGTTGGGCCATGGAGATCCTGCGGGGCGTCGAGGCGGTGACCTCAGCGGCCGGCATCGGGCTGTCGATCGCCCAGCTCGACGGCGCGCACCGCCCGCCGGCACGATGGTTGGAGGCGTTACTCGCCGACCGCCCCCTGGGCGTGGTGTTCGTCCTCTCCCACCTGGCCGAGGCCCAACAGCAGCACCTGCGCCGGCAGGGCATTCCGTTCGTCGTCGTCGACACCGACAGCGCCACCTCGGCCTCAGTGCCGACCGTCGGGTCGAACAACTGGAACGGCGGCCTGCTCGCCGCCCGGCACCTGCTGGAGCTGGGGCACCGACGGATCGCCATCATCTCCGGGCCACCCGACGTGCTGTGCAGTCGAGCCCGCGCGGCCGGCTTCCAGTCGGCCCACGACGAAGCCGGAATCGTGGTCGATCGCGAGCTGATCCGCTACGGCAGTTTCTCCGCCGGAGCGGGGCACGCCCACGGGCTGCAACTGCTCCAGCGGCCGGACCGACCCACGGCGATCTTCGCCGGGTCGGACATCCAGGCCATGGGGGTGCTCCGGGCCGCCCGTCAGTGCGGCCTGCGAGTGCCCGAGGACCTCTCGGTGATCGGGTACGACAACCTGCCGGTCTCCGCCTGGACCGACCCGGCGCTCACCACGATCAACCAGCCGTTGCGCGACATGGCCGGCATCGCCACCCAGATGTTGCTCGACCTGACCAGGGGGAACGAGCCGGCGACCAGCCGGATCGACCTGGTGACCGAGTTGGTCCTCCGGGAGAGCACCGCGCCCCCCGCCCATCCGCACTGACCCCGGCCCCTGCGAGGACCCGTGCCCCACACCGCCTCCACCTTCGACGACCTCCAGCGGTACGCACCCGAGGTCGCCGAACCCGACGACTTCGACGAGTTCTGGCGGGACACGCTCACCGGGGCGGCAGCCGTACCGGTGCTCGTCGACGTCCGCCCCGAACCCACCGACCTGCGGCTGCTCGACTCCTGGGACGTCACGTTCGCCGGCTTCGGTGGTGACCCGGTCCGCGCCTGGTACACCCGCCCGGCCGGGGTCAGCGAACCGCTGCCGGCCGTGGTCGAGTACGCCGGCTACGGGCGCGGGCGCGGTCTGCCCCACGAACGCCCGACCTGGGCGGTGGCCGGGTACGCGCACCTGCTGATGGACAACCGGGGACAGGCGGGGCAGCACGGCGCCGGGGACACCCCCGACCCGCACGGCGCGCCCGGCGGGCCCTGGCCGGCCACCTGGGGGATCCTCGATCCGCGCACCTACCACTACCGCCGCCTGATAACCGACGCGGTGCGGGCGGTCGAGGCGGTCCGCGCGCTGCCGGGGGTCGAGGGTGACCGGGTCACCGTGGTCGGCAACAGCCAGGGTGGCGGCATCGCCCTGGCGGTGGCGGGTCTCGTCGAGGATCTCAGCGCGGTGCTGACCACCGCCCCGTTCCTGTGCGACATGCGCCGGGCCGTCGCGCTCACCGACCTCGCGCCGTACGGCGAGATCGCCCGGTACCTGGCGGTGAACCGGGAGGCCCAGGAGGCGGTGTGGCGCACGCTGTCCTATGTCGACGGGGTGAACTTCGCGCGTCGGGCGACTGCGCCGGCGCACTTCGGCATCGGCGGACGCGACACCGTCTGCCCGCCGCGAACCGCCTTCGCCGCCTACAACCACTACGGCGCCGCGAACGGGAGGCCGGTCCCGCCCGAGCGGGAGATGCACGTCTACCCGTTCAACGGCCATGAGGGCGGCGAGGCCGTGCACGTGCGGCGTCAGCTGCGCTGGCTGGGCTCGGTCCTCCATCCAGCGCGGGCCTGAACGCCCGAGGCATCGTCGGGTGCTGATGCGTTGCCGGTGTTAGCGATAACACGCTATGGTGCGTCAGGCGAGGTGCAGGGCACACCTCCGCCACGGCTTCCCGGTCCGTCCCGCCAGATCCTCGACGGCCGGTGCCCGACGTACACCGCCACGACCACCAGTGCAGACGTCCGGGTTGTTGGTCGTGCCGCGCACCCCACCTCCGCGTACCGCGTCATGACGGCAGCCGTCTCCCCGGTGGCCGCTGATGTCGCGCACCCCCACCAGAGGAAGTCCCATGCGCAGTCCAACGCTCGTGCAACCCGTCCCTCTCGCACCGACCGGCAACGCACCGACGTCGAGGCCCCGGCGGGCTCGTCGATGGTGGACGGCCCTGGCCGCCGTCGCCGCCATTGTCGCCGCCGTGCCGATCGCGACCACTCCCGCCAGCGCGGAGTCCAACGGCGGCGTCCGCGTGATGCCGCTCGGCGACTCGATCACCGACGGATTCAACGTCCCCGGTGGTTACCGGATCGAGTTGTGGCAGCGGTTCACGTCCGGTGGTTACCGGATCGACTTCGTCGGCTCCCAGTTCAACGGGCCAGCCAGCCTCGGCGACCACGACCACCAGGGCCACTCCGGCTGGACCATCGCCCAGATCGACGCCAACGTGGTGAACTGGTTGCGGGCCACGAATCCGCGGACCGTGCTGCTGCACATCGGCACCAACGACATGTACGGCGACACGTCAGGGGCCCCGTCCCGGCTGGCCACTCTCGTCGACCGGATCACCAACACCGCCCCGAACGCCGACGTGTTCGTCGCGACGATCATCCCGAAGTCCGGCGCGGACAACCAGGTCCGGGGCTACAACGCCGCGATCCCCGGGATCGTGCAGAGCCGGGCCGCCGCCGGCAAACGCGTACACCTGGTCGACATGTACCGCGCCCTGACGCTCAGCGACCTGGCCGACGGGGTGCACCCGAACGCCACCGGCTACCGCAAGATGGCCGCCGCCTGGTACGACGCCCTCCGTGCGGTGCCCGGCAGCATCGGGGGCGACACCCCTCCGACCACTCCCCCTCCGACCACTCCCCCGCCCACCACGCCCCCGCCGACCACGCCCCCGCCGTCCGGTGACTGCCGCGTCTCGTACACGATCAACGCCTGGAACAGCGGTCTCACCGCGTCGGTCTCGGTGACCAACACCAGCAGCACGCCGGTGAACGGTTGGAGCCTGGCGTTCACGCTGCCCGGTGGGCAGAGCATCACCAGTGGGTGGAACGCCACCTACTCCCCGTCCAGCGGAGCGGTGACCGCCCGAAACGTGTCCTACAACGCGACGATCGCGCCGAACACCTCGGTCGACATCGGCTTCCAGGCAACCCACACGGGTGGCACCGGTCGGCCGGCCGCATTCACCCTCAACGGCACCGCCTGCACGCTCGCCTGACACCAACCGTCGCGGTGCCGGGTCACACCGGCTCGGCACCGCGCCGACGACCGTCGACGCGGGGTCGAGCGGTCACTGCTGCGCAGGGCCGTAGAGCCGGCTCACGGTCTCGGCCACGCAGACGGGCTTGCCGCCGCTGTCGCTCTCCACGGTGACCGTCACGACCAGCTGCACACCGCCGCTGACCGGCGACACGTCGGCGATGGTGGCGGTGGCCCGTACGGCGGCGCCGACCCGCAGCGGCGCGGGGAAGCGCACCCGGTTCAACCCGTAGTTGACGCCCATCGCCACCCCCTCGACCCGGTAGAGCCCGCCCGCCAACGCCGGCAACAGCGACAGGGTGAGGTACCCGTGGGCGATCGTCCCGCCGAACGGCCCCGCCGCGGCTCGGACCGGGTCGAGATGGATCCACTGGTGGTCGCCGGTGGCGTCGGCGAAGAGGTCGACGCGGCTCTGCTCGACGCGCTGCCACGGACCGGGCCCGAGGCTCTCGCCGGTCGCGGCGGCCAGCTCCTCGAACGAGGTGAACACTCTCATGCCGGATCTCCCTACAGGTACTAGAAGGCGTTGACGCCGGTGAGCGCGCGTCCGATGAGGAGTTGCTGAATCTGACTGGTGCCCTCGTAGAGCGTGGCGACCCGGGCGTCGCGCAGATACTTGCCGACCGGATACTCGTCGATGTAGCCGTACCCACCGAAGACCTGGACCGCGTTGTTGGCCGCGCGGACGGCGGCCTCACTGGCGAAGAGCTTGGCCATCGACGCCTCGGTGGCGAACGGCTGGTCACTGTCGATCAGGTCGGCCACCTGCCACACCAGCAGCCGGGCGGCGGCGGTGTCCACAGCGATGGCGGCGAGCAGTTGTTGGACGAGCTGGTGCCCCGCGATCGGCTTGCCGAACTGGGTGCGCTGCCCGGCGTAACCGACCGCCGCGTCGAGGCAGCCCTGCGCGATGCCGACGCACCCGGCGGCCACCGACATCCGGCCCTTGGCGAGGGTGGCCAGGGCCAGCCGGAATCCGGCGCCTTCGGCGCCGAGACGGGCCGTGTCGGGCACACGCACCTCGTCGAAGCCCAGCTCGCCGGTGGCCTGACCGCGCAGACCGAGCTTGCCGTGGATTTCCCGCCGGGTCAGCCCCGGGCTGTCGGTGGGCACCAGGAACGCGGTGATTCCTCGGTGCCCGGGGCCGCCGGTGCGGGCGAAGACCAGCGCGACGTCGGCGGTGGTGCCGTTGGTGATGAACATCTTCGTGCCGGTGAGCAACCAGTCGGTGCCGTCGCGGACCGCACGGGTGCGCAGTGCGGCCGCGTCCGAGCCGCTGTCCGGCTCGGTCAGCGCGAAGCAGCCGAGTGCGGTGCCGGCGCAGAGCCCTGGTAACCACTCGGCCCGCTGCTCCGCGCTCCCGTGCGCGGCGATCGACTTCGCGACCAGGCCGAGGGAGACCGAGACGATGCCACGCACCGCCGAGTCTCCCCGGCCCAGTTCCTCCAGGACCAGGCAGTACGCGAGGTGGTCGCCGCCGGAACCGCCGTCGGCCTCGGCGATGGTCAGCCCCAGGAAGCCCAGGTCACCGAGCATGCCGACGATGGCGGGGTCGACCGATTCGCGGCGGTCCCAGGCGGCTGCGTGCGGTAGCAGCTCGCGGTCGGCGAACTCGGCGGCCAACTGGCGGACCGCCGCCTGCTCGGCGGAGAGGGTGAGGTCCATGACGCACAAACTAGCGGTGATAGTTAAACGCGTCCAGACCGGGCGTTCACCGGTCGGAGCTCAGACCGGCGTGCCGTTCGGCCGTGAACGCGCGGGCCAGCTCGGTCCGCGAACGGATACCCAGCCGGTGGAACACGTTGCGCAGGTGGTGGTCGACCGTACGGGTGGAGAGGAACATCCGGGCGGCGATCTCCCGGTTGGTGGCGCCCTCGGCGACCAACTCGGCGATCCGCAGTTGCTGGCCGGTCAACAACCGCGCCGCGGGCAGGTCCGGCGGACCGATCGACTCCCCGGCCGCCCGCAGCTCCGTGGTGGCCTGCTCGGCCCAGCACTCCACCCCGAGCAGGCTGAACATCTCGCGGGCCTGGTGCAGGTGCGTCCGCGCGTCGCGAGGGCGTCGACTGCGGCGCAACTCCTGACCGAAGAGCAGTTCGGTGCGGGCCCGCTCGAACGTGCCGGCCTCGGTGGGGTGCAGGCGCAGCGCCGCCTCGAAGTCCCGTTCCGCGTCGGTGCCGCCCCGAGGGGCGAGCAGTGCGTGGCACCGCGCGGACAGGGCCCGGCGCAACGGGCTCGCGGTGCTGCTGGCCCACCTGTCGAACGCGGCGAGCGCGGCCGTCGCCGCCGGCCGGTGCGCCAGGTACGCCGCCGCCTCCACCAGGTACGGAGTGGCCATCACCTGCACGAGGATCTGACCTCGGCGCGTGCCGAGCCGGGACAGCGACGCCAACCGGTCCGCCGCCTCGGCATGCCGGCCGTCCACCAGGTCGAGCACCGCCAGGGCCCACGCGGCGAGCGCGTGCGGGCGGCTGCCCGGCGTCGGCGACTCGCCGATCTCACGGATCCGCCGCAGGCTGGTCTCCCGATCGGCCCGGATCGCGGCGAGGACGGCCAGCATGCCCAGGTGGACGTTGGCGCAGTTGACCTGCCCGGTCGCCCGGGCGACGCGCAGCCCGTCGCGGGAGGTCTCCGCCGCCGCCTCGTGTCGGCCCAACCAGTACTCGGCGACCGCCCGCAGCTCCAACGCCCGCGACAGCATGGACAGCTCACCCCGTTCCCGGGCCAGCTCGACCGCGCGTTCGGCGAGCCGGTGGGCCGCGCCGTCCACGGCCACCAGCAGTCCGGCCGCCGCGGCGCAGCTGAGCGCGGTGGGGGTCAACGCCGAACCGGTCAGCCGGTCACCCAGCACCACGGCGCGGCGCAGCGCGGGCCCGGCCCGCTCGTGGTCGCCCCGCAGGGTCGCCGCCACCCCGGCGATCAGACAGCCCATGACCTCCAGAGCCGGCGGGTCGCCCGGGCGCCGTAACGCCAGCGCCCGCCGTCCGACCTCGGCGTAGCGGTACTGGTCGCCGGTGAAGCAGACCGTCTCGCCGGCGCGTACCAGCCCGGTCAACGCCAGGGCACGGTCGGTGCCGGCCACCGCCGCGGTGGCGGCCAGCAGTGTGGCCGACGCACTCGAGGCGGTGCCGCAGCGCAGTTCCAGCTCGCCGCGGAGCAGATCGGCGCGGCCCCGAACGACCGGGTCGACGCCCACCGCGCGGAGGCGGTCGAGCAGCAGCCGGGCCTCGTCGGGTTGTCCCCCGGCCCAGGCGTACCGGGCTGCGGCCAACAGACGGGTGGCGGTCAGCCTCGGCTGGTCGCTCAGTTCGGCGGCCCACCGCAGGGCCACCGAGGCGGCGGCCCAGCCGTCGGATCCGCCGACCGCCGCCTGTTCCAACTCGGCGGCGAGGGCCGGATCGGCACCCGCGGTCGCGGCGGCGAGGTGCATCGCCCGGCGGAGCCGTTGCCCGTCCGCGACCAGCACCTCGGCGAGCAGTCGGTGCGCCGCGCGGCGCTCCGCGAGCGGCGCACTGGCCGCGATCATCGTGCGCACCAGCGGCTGCGGGAAGGTGACGCCGCGTTGCTCGACGCGGACCAGGCCGGCGACCTCCGCCGGGGCGAGCGCCTCGACCTCGGCGCCCGCGGCCGCCGCGGCCCGGATCAGGGTGCCCGGCTCGCCGTCCTCATCGAGCGCGGCGAGCAACAGCACCCGCCGGGTCTCCGGGGGCAGCCGGTCCAGTCGGGCACGGTACGCGCGACCCAGCGCTCCGTCCGCCGGTGGCGCGGCGGGCAGCGACTCCTCGCCCCGCCACTGCCCGGCGGTGAGCACCTCGGCGAGGTCCACCAGTGCCTGCGGGTTGCCGCCTCCGACCGTGGCCAACGCGGTCAGTGCCGACGCGGCCGGCCGGTCGGGAAGCCGGTCGACGCTCTCGCGCCCGGCCAGCCGATCGAGTCGATCGGTGAGGACGGCGCGGCTCTCGTGCTCGGTCAGCGCGCGAAGTCGGTGTGCCGGTATCCCGTCGAGGTTGGCGGTGACGTCGGCGGTGAGCAGGACGGCGAGCGGCAGGTGCCGCAGTCGGCGGGCCACGAACGCCAGCGCCTGCGCGGTCTGCGGGTCACCTCGGTCGATGTCGTCCATCGTGGCGAGCAACGGCCGGTCCCGGGCGGCGGCGGTGAGCAGCCCGAGCACCGCCATCGACAGGGTCAACTGCCGGTCGGCCGGGCAGCTCTCCCCGGCCAGCGCGCGCCGCAGCAGATGGCGCTGCTCGTAAGGGAGCGCGGCGGCCCGGTCGAGCACCGGGTCGACCAGACGTTGCAGGCCGGCGTACGGCAGGGCGGCCTCCTCGGCGAGCCCGCTGCCGGCGAGCACTGTGCAGCCACCCTCGGCGTGTCGATGGGCGTAGCCGAGAAGCGCGGTCCGGCCCGATCCGGGCTCTCCGCGCAACAGCAGGGCACCGCCGGCGTTGGTCATGCCGTCGAGCAGGCTCCGGACAGCCCGGCACTCGTCGTCCCGGCCACGCAGCACGGTTAGTTGCACTCTTGATGCAGTAACCATGCCTGCCAGTGTTACCCATCGGAAACCGAATGGAAAGAGGGGGCGATATCGGGCCGGGCCGGAATCAGTCGGGCGCGACCTCGGCCAGCAGAGCGCCCACGGTCCGGGCCATCACCGCGCGGGCCTGGTCCACGCCGAGACCGAGCCCGTAGCGCAGCATCGACCAGGCCTGCCAGGTGCTCGCCACGACCAGGGCGTTGAGCAACTGCTCCCGTCCCGCCCCGGCTTCGGCCAACTCGACGGCGAAGAGTTCCTCGACCTCGTCGCGGACCCGTTCGATGTGCTTGAGACGGTTGCGGTGCAGCTGTTCGGAGACCGGCTCACGCATCTGGGCGGCCCGCGCCGACGGCGCGATGAGCTGGAGCAGCCGAGCCCGCTGTCGGCAGTACGCGTCGACCCGCTTCGCCAACGGCAGCCCGGGTGAGATCGGCCGGTGGGCGGCGTCCTGCTGGCGGAGCACCTCCGCGCCGCTGGCCTCGAAGAGCGTCTCCATGTCCTTGAAGTTGGTCCAGAGGGTGCGCAGCGAGATGCCGGCCCGCTCGGAGATGCGCTCCCCGGTCGGGCGGAGGTCGCCCTCGGAGATGAGCGCGAGATGCGCCTCGACGATGGCGGCGCGGGTGCGCTCGGCGCGGGCGGTACGCCCGTCGACCCGACCCGCCACATCGACTGCGTCCATCCGCCCTCGCCCCCTCACCGCCACGGCGTCCCCCGACGCACCGCCGAGTCTAGACAGCCGTTGATCAGCGGCTCCGGACGCTCCACCGACGCCGTCATCCGGCCCGGCCGGTCAGCGAGACGCCGCCGTCGCAGACGATGGTCTGCCCGGTGATCCAACTGGCGTCGTCGGAGGCCAGGAAGGCGACCGCGCCGGCCACGTCAGACGGCAGACCGAGGCGCCCGAGCGGGTACCGCGCGGCGACCTCGGCCTCCCGTCCGTCGTAGAGGGCGGCGGCGAAGCGGGTCTTCACCACGCCGGGAGCGACCGCGTTGACCCTGACCGTCGGGCCCAGCTCCACGGCAAGGCTGGCGGTGAGGTGGTTGAGCGCGGCCTTGCTGACCCCGTAGCAGGCGATGCCGGGTGACGGACCGAGCCCGGCGATCGACGAGACGTTGACGACGCAGCCGCCGTGCTCGCTCATGCCGGCGGCGCAGACCTCCTGCACCCAGCCGAGCGCGGCGACCACGTTCACGTCGAGGATCTTGCGGGCCGCGGTCAGGTCCAGCTCAACCAGCGGGCCGTGCACCGGGTTGATGCCGGTGTTGTTGACCAGCAGATCCACCGGCCCGAACGCCGCGGTCACCGCACGCACCGCATCGGCCCGATGCTCCGGATCGTCGGCCCGGCCCGGCACCGCGAGGGCGTGTGCCGAACCGCCAAGGGTGGCGACCGCCTCGGCCAGCCCTTCGGGGCGGCGGGCGGTCAGGCCCACCCGGGCGCCTTCGGCGACGAGGCGTTGGGCGATGGCCAGACCGATCCCGCGACTGGCGCCGGTGACGATGGCGACCCGGCCCGCGAGCCGGCCCGAATATGCATTCACGGTGCAGATAGTAGGAGCATCGATCGGTATCGGTCAACGCCTTCGACGGTCGGCCGGCAGGCCGCGCCGGCAGCACGCGCGCAGCCGTCCGACCGGGCGTGGTCAGGCGGGACCACGCCCGGTCGGGCGTCGGGGCTGCGGGGCCTCAGGAGACGGTCGGCACCCCGTTCGCCGGGGGCGCAGCCGGAGTGACGGTGTACTCGTTGACCGCCCCGTCCGCCTCGTCCGTCTCGTACGCCGGCCCGAAGTAGCTCTGCACTCCCCCGGTCACCCGGCTCAACCGCTGGCCGCCGTACCCGGAGTGGTCAGTGGCGGAGAAGCGCAGCGGCACCAGCCCGGGGCCCTGGAAGCCGCCCTTCTGCACGGCGTCGAGGACCTTCTCCCGGGTGAGGTCCTTGCCGGCGGCGAGCAGCGTCTGCACGAAGAGATAGCCGACCGACATCCCGTAGACGGTGTTGCCGTCGAACGGCGCGTCCCCGTTGTGCTCCTTGTTGATCTTCGTGAAGAGCTGGACCCACGGGTTGGCGGTGTCGTTCTGCATCGGCAGGTAGTTGGTGCCGACCATGCCCTCCAGCAGTGGCGCCGCGGCGCCGAGCTGCTTGGCCAGGGTCGGGTGGTCGGCGCCGACGTTGGAGACCAGCCACTGCGGCTTGAAGCCCAGCCGCGCCGCCGTGCCGACGGAGAGCGCGGTGAAGCCGGGCACCGTGGCGAGCACGACGACCTGGCAGCCGGCCGCCTTGAACGCGCCGATCTGCGGCGCCACGTTGGTGTTGCTGGTGACGTACGTCTGCTTTGCCACCACGGCACCGGCGCCGAGCACCTTCTCCACGCCGGCCAGGCTGTCCCGGCCGAAGTCGTCGTCCTGCCCGAGGAAGCAGACCTTCTGGCCGGCCAGGTTCGCCTTCGCGTAGTTGGCCAGGATCTTGCCCTCGACCGTGTAGTCCGGGTTGAACCCGAACGTGCCCGGATACTTGTCCGGTTGGTCCCAGCTGCGGCTGCCGGAGGCGACGAAGAGGTCGGGCACCCGGTTGCTCTTGAGGAAGTCGAGCACACCGGTGTGCGTCGGCGTGCCCAGACCGTTGAGGATGGCGAAGACCTTGTCCTGGAGGACGAGCTGGCGGACCACCTGCTGGGTGTTCGCCGGGTTGTAGCCGTCGTCCATGATCTTGTACGTGATCTTGCGGCCGTGCACGCCACCGTTGGCGTTGACGTAGTCGAAGTACGCCTTCGTCGCCGGGGCGATCTTCGAGTAGCCGGCCGAGGCCGGCCCGGTCAGCGGCATGTGGGTGCCGACGACGATCTCGGTGCCGGTGACGCCTGGCACCGACGCCCCGCCGGAGCCGGGGCCGTCGTCGCCGCTACAGCCGGCAGCGGTGATGAGCAGGGCAAGGGTGCTGGCGATCGCGAGGCCGCGATGCGCTTTACGGTGCATGGGAGACACCGACCTTTCTCGGTCCGGTTTTCTGAGGAACGGTGTGGTGGTGGGGCGCCCGGCCGAGGCCGGACCGAGGACAGCTCAGGAACGCCGGGTCGGCCGCCTGGCCAGCAACGCCCGGCCGAGACGCGACAGCAGACCCTGCACACCGCCGGGGGCGGCGATCATGACGACGATCAGGGTGAGTCCGAAGATCGCCAGGGGGAGATTGCCCTCCATCCGCTGCGCCACCGCGGGCGAGAGCGTGAGCATCCCGGTCAGCGAGTGGGTGAGATCGGGCAGGGCGACCAGCAGGACCGCCCCCCAGAGCGCGCCGGTCAGTCGACCCAGGCCACCGATCACCACGGCCATCAGCAGGAACAGCGACAGGGTCAGCGAGAACGCGCCGGGTGAGACGCTCTGCGCGAGCACCGCCAGCAGCGCGCCGCCGAGCCCGGCGGTGGCGGCGCTGACCACGAAGGCGAGAACCTGGGTGCGGGCCACGTGGATGCCGGCGAGGCGGGCCGCCACCTCGTCGTCGCGGACCGCCCGGAAGGTCCGCCCGTACCGGCTGCGGATCAGGTTCGCCAGCAGCAGCAACGCGAGCAGGGTGGCCGCGCCGGTGACCCAGAGCTGCCACCGCTCGTACGGGAAGTACGGGCCGAGCGACAGCGGCGGCGGCTCGACCGGCACCGACAGCCCCTGCTCGCCGTTGAACACGCCGTCGAAGGTGACCGCCAGCGCCGGCACCACCACGGCCACCGCGAGGGTGAGCCCGGCCAGATAGGGGCCGCGCAGCCGGGCCGCTGCCACACCGACCACCGCGCCGACCGCGACCGTGCTGACGATCGCCGCGGCCAGCGACAGCGGCAACAGCCAGCCGCCGGTCATTCCCCGGTCGGCGAACGCGGTCTGGCACAGCGCCACCGTGTACGCCCCGGTGGCCATCAGCGCGCCGTGCCCGAGCGACAGTTGACCGTTGAGCCCGGTGAGGACTGTCAGCCCGGCGGTCGCGCACAGGTAGGCGGCCACTGTGGCGAGCTGGAAGTTGCGGAACGGCTCGACGGAGTAGCTGACCGCCACCAGTAGCAACCCGGCGGCCAGCACCACCGCGAGGTGGCGCAGCAGGGTGGAGCCCCGTCGCCGGTCGACAGGCCGACCGGCCGGGTCGTCGAGCTGCTCTTTCGGCGGCACAGCCGCCTTCGTGGCGCTCACACCCGCCTCGCCACGACCGGGGCGAACAGCCCACCGGGCCGGACCAGCAGCACCGCCAGCAGCAGGACCAGCACCGCGAGCGGGGTGAGGTCACTGCCGGCGTAGCCGCTCACGTAGGAGAGCAGCAACCCCACCACCAGCCCACCGACCACCGCCCCCGGTGGACTGTCCAGCCCGCCGACCACCGCCGCGGTGAACGCCGAGACGAACACCAGGTCCATCGCGTGCGGGTGCAGGCCCAGCTCGGTCGGCAGGACCAGCATGGCGGCCAGCGCGCCCACCCCGGAGGCGAGCGCCCAACCGAGGGTCAGCATCCCACCGACGTTTACCCCGAGCAGCCGGGAGACCTCCGGAGCGAAGGCCGCCGCGCGCATCCGCAACCCCACCGGGGTACGCGCGAACATCCAGGCCAGACCACTGACGACCACGCCGATCGTGGCGAAGACGAACAGGTCGTACGGGGACAGCACGGCGACGCCGCCCACGGTGAGGGCGGACCGGCTGAACGGGGCCTCGGCGGGGCGGAACTCACTGCCGTACACCATTCCCAGCACGGCCTGGATCAGCAGCACCAGCCCGAGCGCGACGATCACCGGGTTGAGCGGTGAGGCGTGATCGACGTGCCGCATCACCACCCGGTCCACCAGCGCGCCGAGCAGCAGGCCGGCGACGATCGCGACCACGAAGCCCAGCCAGTAGGAACCGGTAGCGGTGCTGACGGTGTAGGCGACGTAAGCGGCGGCGACGGCCATCGCCCCCTGGGCGAAGTTGACGACCCGCGCCGCCCGCCAGATGAGCACCAGGGCCAGCGCGAACGCGGCGTACACCGCGCCGCGGGACAGGCCGTCGACGGTGAGGAAGACGAAGCGGTCCAACAGTCCTCCCTCCGGGGGACGAGATGGTGGTCAGAAACCGAGGTAGGCGTGGCGCAGGTCGACGTCGTCGCGGAGCCGCGCCGCCGGGGCGGCGATCACCACCCGACCGAGGGACATCACGACGCCCTGGTCGGCGACGGCGAGCGCGCTGCGCACGTTCTGCTCGACCAGCAGGACGGTCAGGCCGGTACGGTCGCGTAGTTGGCGGAGCAGGGCCATGGTCCGGGCGACGACCCGGGGCGCCAGGCCGAGCGACGGCTCGTCCAGCAGCAGCAGGCGGGGTCGGCCGACCAGGGCCCGACCGAGCGCCAGCATCTGCCGCTCGCCGCCGGAGAGCTGGTGACCGAGGTGCCGGCGACGTCGGGCGAGCGGCTCGAAGAGCTGGTAGACCTCGTCGAGGGCCCGCCCGGCGTCGGCCCGGTCGCGCCGCCACAGCCCGCCCAGCCGCAGGTTCTCGTCGACGGTCAGCTCGCTGATCACGCCTCGACCCTCCGGGACGTGCGCCATGCCGCGTCGGACGAGCTGCTCCACCGGCGTGCCGCGAAGGTCCTCGCCGGCCAGCAGGACCTGGCCGGCGGCCGGGCGGATCATGCCGGAGAGCGCCCGCAGGAGAGTGGTCTTGCCGGCGCCGTTGGCGCCGACGACAGCGGCGATGGTGCCGGCCGGGACGGTGAGGTCGATGGCCCGCAACACGGGCGCGGCGCCGTAACCGGCGACCAGCCCTCGCACGACGAGCAGATCGGTGCCGCTCACACGGCACCTCCTTTCGTTCGCGATTGCGGGGCTCGAAAACCCGGCTCACTCCTCGCGCTCACGGTGAGACCTCTTCCTCGACGGTGGCACCGAGGTACGCGTCGGTGACCGCGGGGTCGTCGCGGATCTCGTCCGGGGTGCCGGCGGCGATGACCCGGCCGAAGTCGAGCACCACGAGTTCGTCGCAGACGGCCATCACCAGGTCCATGTGGTGCTCGACCAGGAGCACGGCGCAGGGGTCGGTGTCCCGCCGGGGCAGTTGGCGGACCAGCTCCCCCAGCTCGGCGATGTCGTCCGCCCCGAGGCCACCGGCCGGCTCGTCGAGCAGGAGCAGCCGGGGGCGGGCGGCGAGCGCGCGGGCCAGGGCGACCCGCTGGCGTACGGCGAAGGGCAGGGTGGTCGGTGCGGCCCCGGCATGCTCGGCGATGCCCAGCTCGTCGAGGATGGCCAGGGCGTCCGCGCGCAGCCGGCGTTCGTCGCGGTCGCTGGCCGGCAGCCCGAGCAGTGCCGGGACGAAGCCGGCACGGGCGGTGTGCGAAGCGCCGGTCATCACGTTCTCCAGCACGCTCAGCCCGGCGAAGAGCCCGGTGCCCTGGAGGGTCCGGGCGATGCCGAGCCGGGTCAGCCGGTGCGGCCGTGGTCGCAGCGGCCGGCCGTCGAGGGTGAGTGAGCCCGTCTCCGGTGCGACGAAGCCGCAGATCACGTTGAACAGCGTCGTCTTGCCGGCGCCGTTGGGCCCGATGACGCCCACCACCCGGTTGGGTGGCACCCGCAGGGACACGTCGTCGAGGGCGGTGAGGCCGCCGAAACGGACGCCGATGTGGTGCAGTTCAAGGCCGCGCTCCATCACCCATCCCTCTGTCGTGGCGGGTGTTTATTTACACTCGCAGTGTACGTTTCTCGGGTTAGGCGTCAAGACCTTCAATGCCCCCTTCACGCACGTGGACGGGGCGGCCGCCAGCGGCGACCGCCCCGTGACCGCCGTCAGGCGCTGGGACAGGTGTTGCGGTACTCCTGGATCGCCGAGCCGCTCGGGCCGGGGCAGAGGAACTGCTCGTAGCGGGTGTCGTCGTCGACGAACCTCTTCAACCAGGCCACCATCTGCCGCGCGGTCGGCGTGTTCGTGGTCTGTGGGAAGAAGTGGCTCGCCCCGTTCAGCTCCAGGTACGCCTTCTCGGAGGAGGACGGGATGCTGTTGTAGAACGGCACCGAGTGCGTCGCGACCGGCGCGACGCTGTCGCTCTCGCCGCCGATGATCAGCGTGGGCACCCGCAGCTCGGACCAGCTCTTGTCCGTGTTCCACGGCGCCAGCGGCACCGCCGCCTGCAACGACGGCCGCGACGAGGCCGCCTCCAGGCTGCCCCCGCCACCCATCGAGTGACCGGCCACCGCGAGTCGACTGCTGTCGATCCGGGTGCGCACCGAGCTGCGCTGGGTCAGGTAGTCCAGCGCGGCGAGCAGCTGACGGCCCCGACTGTCCGGCTGGTCCAGCCGGGTGTTCGTCTCGATGCCGATCACGACGAAGCCGTGCGAGGCGATACGCGGTCCGAGCCAGCTGATGCTGGACCAGGCCGCTGTGTAGCCGGGCGAGATGGCGATGGCGCCGAAGGTGCCCTCGCTGGTGCTTGTCGGGTAGTAGATGACGCCGCCGCCGAAGCCGGTGACGCTCAGCGAGGACACGCTCTGCGACGCCGTGGCGAACGGTCCGCGACTGGCCTCCAGGATCGAGGTGGTCGGGGCGGGGCCGCGCTCGTACGGGCCGGCGGCCTGGGCGGCGCTGGACGACCCGGCCAGGGCGCCGCCGGCGGCCAGGACGGCGGCCAACGCGAGCCGGGTGGCACGGGCTGTGACGGAACGGGGACGGGTGGTGGTTGGTGAGGACACGTCGGGCACTCCCTAGAGTCGAGGGATATCGACGTGTGTCAGTTTTGGCTGCTCCGCCGATCCCGGCATCGGCGAAATCACCAGTCCGGACGTGAAATGCCGAGATCAGTCGTGTTTCGACCCTCTGACCAGGGGTAGCAGGGCAGGCGCCGGCCCGCCCACGTGCCATGGAGAGGTTCATTCAGTGGATTCCAGCAAGCCCGCCGAGGCGGTCAAGAACGCCGTGAAGACCGCCTCAGGAAAGATCGCCGACGCCCTCAGCCCGGATGTCCCCGGTGCGCCGGGGAGCGCGCCACCGACCGTCGAGGAGCCGACGACGCCGCACGACCCGCTGCCGCCGAAGCCGGAACAGGGGGCACCGCAGACGCGCACGCCGACCGGCGCGGAGACCGGCGCGCCGACGACCGCGAACGGTCAGCAGGGGGCCTACCTCACGACCGCGAACGGGGCGCGGCTGCGCGACACCGACCACTCGCTCAAGGCCGGCCCCCGCGGCCCGGTGCTCCTCCAGGACCACCACCTACGCGAGAAGATCACGCACTTCGACCACGAGCGCATTCCGGAGCGTGTGGTGCACGCCCGCGGCGCCGGCGCGCACGGGGTGTTCACCGCGTACGGCGCCGCCGAGGCGGTCACCCGTGCCGGCTTCCTCAAGAAGGGCCGGGAGACCGACGTCTTCGTCAGGTTCTCCACTGTGCTCGGTTCCCGGGGTTCGGCGGACACGGTCCGCGACACCCGTGGCTTCGCCACGAAGTTCTACACCGACGAGGGCACCTTCGACCTGGTCGGCAACAACATGCCGGTCTTCTTCATCCAGGACGCGATCAAGTTCCCGGACATCATCCACGCCGGCAAGCCGCACCCCGACCGGGAGATCCCGCAGGCGCAGAGCGCCCACGACACCTTCTGGGACTTCGTGTCGCTGCACACCGAGGCGCAGCACCACACCATGTGGAACATGTCCGACCGGGGCATTCCGCGTTCGTACCGGACGATGGAGGGCTTCGGCGTGCACACCTTCCGCCTCGTCAACGAGGCCGGAGAGACGGTGCTGGCCAAGTTCCACTGGAAGCCGAAGCTGGGCGTGCACTCGCTGACCTGGGAGGAGGCCCAGCTGCTCGGCGGCATCGACCCGGACTTCCACCGACGCGACCTCTACGACGCCATCGAGGCCGGCGCGTATCCCGAGTGGGAGCTGGGCATCCAGGTCTTCCCGGACACTCCCGAGGAGACCTTCGCCGACATCGACCTGCTCGACCCGACGAAGATCGTGCCGGAGGAACTGGCCGAGGTGCAGCCCATTGGGCGGCTGGTGCTCAACCGGACGCCGACGAACTTCTTCGCCGAGACCGAACAGGTCGCCTTCCACCTCGGTCACCTGCCTCCGGGCATCGACGTCACCAACGACCCGCTGTTGCAGGGCCGGCTCTTCTCGTACCTCGACACGCAGCTCACCCGGCTGGGCGGGCCGAACTTCACGCAGATCCCGATCAACCGCCCGCACGCCGCCGTGAACGACATGCTGCGCGACGGCTTCCACCAGCACGCCGTGCACGCCGGCGTCGCACCGTACCGGCCGAACTCGCTCGACGGCGGCAACCCGTTCCCCGCCGGGGACGCCGAGCACGCCTTCGTCGACGTGCCGGTCACCGTCGCGCAGGCACCGAAGGTACGCGCGAATCCGGCCTCGTTCGACGACCACTACAGCCAGGTCCGCCTGTTCTGGCTGAGCATGTCGCCGGTCGAGAAGGAACACATCATCCGGGCGTACACCTTCGAGCTGGGCAAGTGCTACCACCAGGCGATCAAGGAGCGCCAGCTCCAGAGCCTCGCCAACATCGACGCGGTGCTGTGCGAGCAGGTCGCCACCGGCCTGGGCCTACCCGCACCCCAGCCGACCGTCGCCCTCCCCGACGTCACGCCCAGCCCGGCGCTGTCGCAGGTCGGCCGGGAGTGGCCGAGCGACGGCCGCACGGTCGGGATCGTCGTCGACCCCGCCGGCGACCTGGACAGCGTCGACGAGGTCCGCCGGGCGGTGTTCAGCGCCGGCATGGTGCCGCTGCTGATCGCCCCGCACGGCGGCATGGTGGGCGACCTGCCGGTGCAGCGCACCTTCGCCACCGGCCGGTCGGTCGAGTTCGACGCGGTCCTGCTGGCCGGAGCGCCGACACCCGCACCGGATGCCCTGCCCGCCCGCGACGCCAAGGCGGGCAGGCCCGCCCCGGCCACCGTGGACCCCCGCGTGCTGCTGCTCGTGGAGGAGTGCTGGCGGCACGCCAAGGCGATCGGCGCCTGGGGTGCCGGCGTCACAGTGCTGGAGCAGGCCGGCGTCGCCGGCACCCCGGGCGTCGTGGCGGCAGGCTCGGGCGCCGAGGCGCTGACCGCGGTGCAGCAGTTGATGGCCGCGCACCGGGTCTGGGAGCGGTTCCCCGCAGCGGTCGCCTGACCCCACCACCGACGAGGGCCGTCCTCCGCAGCACCGGGAGGACGGCCCTCGTCGCTCGGCGAGGCGGAATCAGCCGATGTCGGCCAACCGGGGCAGCACCTCGTCGCCGAGCCGCCGGGCGAACTCGACCGGGTCCCGATCCGGCGTCACCTGCACCTCGCTCACCCCGAGCGCCGCGTACGCGGACACCTCGGCGAGGAACGCGTCGGTGTCGTCCAGCGGCGCCTGGGAGGCGACCACCGTCTTCTCGATGCTGTCGTAGTCGCGGCCCTCGGCGGCGCAGTGCCCGCGCAGCACGTCCAGCTTGCGCGCGATGTCGTCGATGCCGCCGCGGCCGAACAGGTTGCAGGCGTCGGCGTACCGGGCCACCAGCAGCAGGGTCTTCTTCTCGCCGCCACCACCGATCATGATGGGCGGGCGCGGGCGGCTCAACGGCTGCGGCGAGTTGATGGTCTCGGCGAGCTGGTAGTGCTGCCCGTTGAACGGGCCGTCGTCGGCACTCCACATCTGAAGGCAGATGCGCAGCGTCTCCTCCAACCGCTCGAACCGCTCGGCCACCGGGACGACCGGCACGCCCAGCCCGAGCTGCTCCCGCTCGTACCAGGAGGCGCCGATGCCGAGGCGGGCCCGGCCGCCGGAGAGCACGTCGAGGGTCGTCACGGTCTTGGCGAGCAACCCCGGATAGCGGTACATCACCCCGGTTACCAGCACGCCCAGCGTCATCCGTTGCGTCATGGCCGCGACGTATCCCAGCGTGGTGTACGCCTCCAGCATCGGCTCCTCGGCCGCGAACACCGCGTCCATCTGGAAGAAGTGGTCCATCACCGTGAACGACGCGACCCCGGCCTGCTCCGCGACTGTCGCCGCCTGCGCCAGGGTCGGCGCGATCGCCGCCGGGTCGGCCGGGATCGAGTAGTTCCAGTAGTGCAGTCCGAGCTTCATGTTCGGCACCTCCGCAACGAGCCTAGTGCCGTCCGACGTCCGCCGGGGGCGGCTCGGAACCGCCCTCGAATCGGGTCCTGCGCCGTCCATTACCGGATCATGACAATTCGTGGATCACGTGCGGATATCCGGCTGGCAGCTTTCGGTGCGTGATCCCACAGCCCACCAGGTCCCGGCCCGCCGAACTGGAGCCCGACGCGACGCGCGTCCGGTCTCGCCACCGCCAACGGACCGGACCCGCCAGTGCCTCCGCGCCCGCCGCCGCCGGATCACACCGGGCGCAGTGGGCGGACGCGGCGAAGGGCGTCTGCATCGTCCTCGTCGTCCTGTGGCACGTCGTCGTGAAGGACTACCTCCAGATCGACTGGCACGTCGGCGTACCGGTGCCGGGCGTCTGGGGAACGTTGGGTGAGCAGTTCCTGCCACTGCGGATGCCGCTGTTCTTCACCATCTCGGGCGTCTTCGCGGCGAACGCCGCCCAGCGGCCGTGGCGGGTCGTCGCCCGCAGCCGGATCGCCGGTTTCCTCTACCTGTACGCCGTCTGGCTGCTGATCCACACCGTGGTCCTCGCCGCCGCGCCGGAACTGCCGACCGACCGCGCCACTTCGGCGCTCGGCCTGCTGGAGCAGCTCACCGTCACGCCGTCCAACCTCTGGTACCTGTACGCCCTGGCGCTGTACTTCACGATCGCCAAGGTGACCCGCCGGGTGCCGCGGGCGCTGGTCCTGGTGCCCGCCGCCGCGTTGTCCGCCGTCGCCGCCGCCGGCCTGCTCGACACCCCGGGCAACCGCGCCGGCCTCTACCAGAACCTGGTCTTCTTCCTCGCCGGCCTGTACCTGCGGCCGCAGATCCAGCAGTGGGCCGCCACCGCCAGCCGCCGCCGGCTGGTGCTGACCTCGGGTGGCTACGTCCTGACGCTCGCCGCGATGGCGGTGACCGGCGCCCAGCAGTGGTTCGGAGTATGGCCGGCGGTCTCGGTGGTGGCAGTGATCTTCGGCATAACCGCCGCTGCCCGGCTGTCGCGATGGTCGGTGCTCAGCGAACCGCTGGCTAGGCTCGGCCGCATCACCCTGCCGATCTACGTCATCCACATGCCGGTCCTGGCCCTGCTGCACCGGCTGTTGCTCGTACCGGTTTCCGGGCTGGGTGGGTCCGCTCAGGGCCTGATCGTGCTCGGTTATCCGATTCTGCTGAGCGGGTTGGTGATCGGTCTGAGCCTGGCCGTTCACCGCGGGCTGCTGGCGGTTCGCGCGGGCTGGCTGTTCGCGCTGCCCGGCAGGCGCACGGTGGGGGCGGCCGGATGAGCGCCCTCGCCGAAGCCCTGGTCGACCTCGACGCGATCGCCAGCAACGTACGGACGATCGCGTCGGTCGCCGGCACCGGACTGATGGCGGTGGTGAAGGCCGACGGGTTCGGCCACGGGGCGGTGCAGGTGGCCCGGGCCGCGCTGCGCGCCGGCGCCTCCTGGCTGGGAGTGACCTCGACGGCCGAGGCGCTGACCCTGCGCGAGGCGGGTGTGACAGCGCCCACGTTGAGCTGGCTGCACGGTCCGGATGACGACTTCGGTATGTTGATCAAGATTGGCGTCGACGTCGGCGTGTCCACGACGACGCACCTGCACGCCGTCGCCGACGCGGCCCGCCTGCTCGGCGCACCGGCGATGGTGCAGCTCAAGGCGGACACCGGGTTGTCCCGCAACGGGGCCGCCGGGGACGACTGGCCCGAGTTGGTCGGTTGGGCCCGCAAGTACGAACGAGAGGGCGGGATCCGGGTGCGCGGGGTGTGGTCCCATCTCGCCGACGCCGACCTGCCGGGCGCCCCGGCGCTCACCCGTCAGGTGGCGATCTTCGAGGAGGCGCTGCGGACCGCACGGTCGGCCGGCCTGGACCCTGATCTCGTCCACCTGGCCAACTCGGCCGCCGCGCTCTCCGCACCGCGGACCCGATTCGACCTCTGCCGGATCGGGATCGCCCTCTACGGCGTGGACCCGTTCGGCGTGAGCGGTCCGGGTGAGTTCGGGCTGCACCCCGCGATGACTCTGCGGACGAGCGTGGTCAACGTCAAGCGGGTGCCGGCCGGCACGGGCGTCTCCTACGGACCCGACCACGTGACCGGCACACCGACCACGCTGGCGCTGCTGCCGCTCGGCTACGCCGACGGGCTGCCCCGTGCCGCGGGTGGCAGCGCCTCGGTGTGGCTCGCCGGCCGGCGGTGCCCGATCGTCGGGCGCATCGCCATGGACCAGTGCGTGGTCGACGCCGGGGATCTTCCCGTGACGATCGGCGACCCGGTCGTGGTGTTCGGCCCGGCCGAGGGCGACCAGCACCCTCCGACGGTCGTCGAGTGGGCCCGCTGGGCCGACACCAACCCACACGAGATCTTGACCGGCATCGGGGCCCGGGTGGCTCGCGAGCACCTCCACGGAAGGGCACGGAACTCATGACAACCCGACTGGCAGTGCTGTACGGCGGGCAGAGCGGCGAGCACGACGTGTCCTGCCGTTCGGCGGCGAGCATCCTCGCCCACCTGGACCGTGAGCGGTACCAGGTCACCGAGGTGCTCATCGACCGCGACGGCGGTTGGCACGTCGGCGGTCGACCCACGCCCCTGCCCGCGGCGTTGCGTGTCCTGCGCGCCCAGGACGTGGTGTTCCCGGCCCTGCACGGCCCGTACGGCGAGGACGGCACCGTGTCGTCGCTGCTGGAGTGGCTCGGCGTGCCGTACGTCGGCAACGGCGTCTTCGCCAGCGCCGCCGGCATGGACAAGGGGGTCACCAAGCGGCTCCTCGCGGCGGAGGGTCTGCGGGTCAGCCCGGGGGTGACACTGCGTGCCGGCGAGGCCCTGTCGGCCGAGGACCAGCGTCGGCTGGAGCTGCCGGTCTTTGTCAAGCCGGCCCGTGCCGGGTCCAGCCTGGGCGTCGCCAGGGTGGACGACTGGGCGGGGGTTCCCGCCGCGCTGGAGCAGGCCCGCCAGGTCGACCCGAAGGTGCTTGTCGAGCAGGGGGCGCGGGGACGCGAGATCGACGTGGCCGTCCTCCAGCACCCGGATGGTCGGGTGCAGGCCGGTCCGCCGCTGGAGATCCGGGTGACCGGCGCAGGCTTCTTCGACTACGACGCGAAGTACGACGGCGGGGCGACCTTCCAGATTCCCGCCCCGCTCGACGCGGCGACCACCGAGGTGCTTCAGGACCGGGCGATTCGCGCCTTCCAGGCCCTCGACTGCCGTGGGCTGCTGCGGGTCGACTTCTTCCTGCCCACCGAGGGGTCACCCGAGCCCATCGTGAACGAGGTCAACACGTTCCCCGGTTTCACGGCCGCGTCCCAGTTCCCGCAGATCTGGCAGCAGGCCGGCATCGGCTTCGCCGCCCTGATCGACATCCTGATCGCCGGCGCGCTGGCCGACCAGGACCACGGCCACCACAGCGGATTGCCCCGGCCGCAACGCGCGGTCGACCACCTGGTGTGAGTCGACGCCCGGTCACCTGATCGGGCACGCCCGAGGCCCTCGGGCACCGTCCGACCCGACGACGGTGACGGCGGTGTTGGTGGTCACCGCGCTGACCTGCGCCGCGGCGGCGACCGTCGTGCAGATGATCTGGTCGACCGCCTGCTCTGACAACGCCCGCGCGGCGATGTCCGCCCGCACCGTGAGGTCACCGGTCCGACCGGTTCCCGCCGTCACCGTGACCGGGTCCAGGCCCGCCGGAACGTCGCTGGTGAAACCCTGGGCACGTTCGTTCGCCTGGGGACCGGCCGCGAGCAGCGATAGCGCGGCGGCGGGCGACGGGGCCGTGTTGACCGGGCGGAGGACCAGCACCAGTTCGCCCCGCGCGAGCAGGTAGAGCCAGGCACCCTGGGCGGAGCCGCTGACCGGCGGGCGACCGGTGATGACAGTGCTGGGTCGTACCCCGCAGCCCGCCGCGACCAGCGTCAGAAGCAGTCCGCCGGCGAGCAGCGCGCGGCCCGTCCGTCGGCCGGTCACCCGGCACCTCCGGTGTCGGCCGTTTCGCGGGGCAGGCGGAGGGTGAACACCGCGCCGCCGTGGGTGCCGTTGCCTGCGACGAGACTCCCCCGTCGCTCCCCGTGGCGGTGCAGGCGCGCGTTCTCCCAGGAGATGGCGAGACCGAGGCCGCTGCCCTCGGAGCGGGTTCGCGCGGTGTCGGCCTTGTAGAGGCGGTCGAAGACGTGTGGCAGCACCTCCGGGTCCAGTCCGGGCCCCCGGTCGGCCACCTCGATGGTGACCCAGTCCGGGTCGGCGCCGAGTCGCACCGACACCGGCTCGGCACCGTGCCGGAAGGCGTTGCCGACCAGATTGGCGACGATGACGTCCAGTCGGCGGGGGTCCAGTCGGGCCACGATGCCGGGTGGCAACTCCGTTCGTACCCGGTCCAGCCAGCCGCGGATCCGCAGGGTCGCGGTGACCGCCGCGGCCACGTCCACGTCGTCCAGGGCGAGCCGCGCGGTGCCGGAGTCGAACCTGCTGATCTCGATGAGGTCGTTGACCAGTTGGGTGAGGTTCTGCGTTTCCTGGCTGACCAGCCGGGCGGCCCGGCCCGCGTCCCCGGGAAGGTGTTCCGCCTCCTCGTCGAGCACGTCGGTGACCGCCGTCATCGCGGCCAGCGGCGTCCGGAGTTCGTGCGAGACGTCGGCCACGAAGCGGCGGGCGTCGGATTCCAACCGCCGCAGCTCGCCGACCTGCCGCTCCAGCGTGCCGGCGGTGTCGTTGAAGGTCCGTGCCACATCCGCCAGTTCGTCGGCGCCCCGGACCGTCAACCGGGTGCTCAGGTCGCCCTCACCGAGGCGGCGCGCCGCTCGGCTGAGGTCGCGGACGGGTCGCAGGACTCCACGGGCGGACAGCAGGGCCAGCAGGACGGCGAGGACCAGGGACAACCCGCCGGTCAGCCATGCCCCGCTGGCGAGCTGGTCGATGCTCTGCTGCTCGGGCACGAGATTGCGCACCGAGTAGACCTCCAGCCCAGACGGGCGGGACGTGCCGTCCGAGCGGTCGAGTGCCAGCTGGGTACCGATGAGCAGCGCGGGCTCTCCGTCGAGTGAGACCCGCTGCCAGGCGATGCGACCGTCATGGACCTTCTGCCGCAGCTCGGGGGTGAGCGGGTCGGCGAGGTCGGGGCCGCCCTGCGCCCGCATGTCCCGGTAGACGACCACCGCGAAGCTCTCCCGGTCGCTGAGGCGCTGGGCCAACTGTTCGAGGTCGTCCTGGGTCGGCGGCAGCTGGACGATCGGGTAGACCTTGGTGATCTGGTCGGTCAGCGACATCACTGCGGCGTCCTGCGCCTGCTGCAGGATGACGGTCCGAGCCTGGAAGTAGCTGCCACCGGCCACCGCCACCGTCGTGGTCACGCCCAGCAGCGCGAACGCCAGGAGGAGCCGGACCCGTAGACCCGAGACCCATGCGCCGGCCCGGCGCCACAGCGTCACAGCGGCCCGAACCGGTATCCGAAACCACGCACCGTCTGGATGAAGACCGGCGCCGACGAGTCGGCCTCGATCTTGGCGCGTACCCGCTGGACGCACGCGTCCACGAGTCGCGAGTCGCCGAGATACCCGTGCTCCCAGACGGCCTCCAGCAGCTGCTGGCGGCTGAGCACCTGGCCCGGCGTGTGCGAGAGTTCGAGCAGCAGCCGCAGCTCCGTCGGCGCGAGGCTGACCGGCGTTCCGTCCTTGCTGACCACCAGCGCGGCCCGGTCGATGGTCAACTCACCGTGCTGTTCCGGGCCGGTCCGGTCGCCGCCACGCCGCGAGTCGCCACCGGTCCGTCGCAGCACCGCGCGGATGCGCGCCTCCAGCACCCGGGCCTGCACGGGCTTGACCACGTAGTCGTCGGCGCCGGCCTCCAGGCCCGCGACCACGTCCATGTCGTCGTTGCGGGCGGTGAGCATGATGATCGGCAGGTCGCCGAGCTGCCGGATCCGGCGGCAGACCTCGAACCCGTCCATCCCGGGCAGCATGAGATCGAGGACCACGACGTCGGACGAGGTCGTGCGCAGCCGCTCCAACCCCTGCTCACCGGTGCCCACCGCGTGCACGGTGTGGCCCTGTCGGGTGAGCGCCAACTGCAGTCCGTCGCGCACCGTCTGGTGGTCTTCGATCAACAGCACCTGGGACATGTCGGTAAGTATCCCATCATGAGATCTTTCGGGTTTCGGTCGTCGACGATGGCTGCGGAGGGCTCCGCGGAGAGAGCGGCACCGCGAAACCCGTCGAACGCACCAGGAACACCACCGCCCCCACCAGCGCCATCGTCGACGCGGCCGCGACCACGATGGCGATCAACAAGCCACGCTGCACCGAGGCGGCCAGACCGGGCACGACCACCAGCAGCGCCCAGACCAACACGACCAGCCCGACTGCCGCCTCGGCCACCCTGCGCCAGAGGCTGCCACCGTCCGAACCGCCTGTCGTGTCGCGGTCGCCGGACCAGGTCGCCAACGCTGCCGAGGCCAGGCAGAACACTGTCACCCCCAGCAGTACGCCACCGAGCACATCGCTGAACCGGTGCCAGCCCGCGATCATCGTGGCGGCGGCGATCACCGAGACCCCGGCCGCGCCCGGCGCCGCCAGCCAGCGCCGGGCCCACCCGGGCAGAACCAGCATGAACGCCAGCAGCAGGGCGGTCGCCGCCGCGACATGGCCGCTGGGAAAGCTGTTGTGGGTCGTGGAGCTCAGGACCTCCAGATCCGGGCGGGGCAGCTCCGATTTCACCGCGCCGGCCAGCAGCACCGCGCAGACGACGATGCCCACACCGACGACACCCGCCACCAGCCGCCGGCGGAGCACACCCACCAGCAGCACCACACCGAGCAGTGCCGCGATGAGGGTCGGGCTGCCGAAGGTGGCCAGCACGGTCTTGGCCGGGCCCACCAGCACGGTCTGCTGCTCGTAGCCTCCGCCCCGCTCGGCGCGCGGCAGGAGAACCCCGTCCAGCCACTGCCCGGGGTACGTCCGCACGAAGACGGCGGCGGTGAGGGTCAGGGCAACCAGACCGGACAGCGCCGCCGCGAGCAGCCGAAGCCCCAGAGGCACCGCGGCGCGGGCGTGGGGCAGCGGTCGCGCCGGACCGGGCGTCGACCGCCCGACGGAGTACAACGATCCGATGGACATGGCGACCATGCTTGCTTCGGCAGGTCCGTACCCCGTCCTCGAATTGTCTTGGTTCTGTCACAACCACCCCCACCGCTTCCGGAAAGCGGATCGTCGGCGGTGCGGCCGGGCGGGCCTGGACGGCTCGATGGGATTCACATGCTTACATGCAACTATGTTTTACCCAGCCGAGATCAGCCACCACTAGGGTCAGGGCGCCGATCGATGTTTCGGTCGGCGGTGCGAAAAATCCATCCGGAGTGAGTTGGGGAACCGGAAGGTGTTGGCAAATGCAGGGAACTCCAGCGGCCAGCCTGGTCATCGGCATCGCATCCTCGCCGGCCGAGCGGCGACATCTGGCCCGGCTGCTCGGCGGCAGTGACGCCTTCCTTATCGTCTCGACAGTCGACCAGGCACGAGACTTCCTCGGGGTGGTCGAGGCGCCTGCCGCCCCGGCTCCCCCGACCACCGCGGCGCTCGCCGAGGTGACGCCGAGCCCACAGCCACCGCCACCGGATCTGGCCGTCGACTCCGACCGCCGGGTGTTGCGCTGGCGCGACCAGGAGATCGACCTGACCCGGCTGGAGCACGACGTCCTGCTCTGCCTGGTGCACGCGCCCGGTCAGGTCTGGACCTACGAGCGCCTGCACCTCGAGGTCTGGGGCAACCGGCACCTCGGCCGGGGCTCCGACATCCACTCGGTGGTCCGCCGGGTGCGCGGCAAGCTCGCCAGTCTCAACGCCGCGGCGACGATCCACTCGGTACGCGGCGTCGGCTTCCGGCTCGCGCCCGTCTGATCACCCCGGGCGCGGTCCGGCCCGCCTGGTCGGGGACCAGGCGGGCCGGACTTCTTCGGCTAGTGCTCAGGCGTCAGCACCTGATGGGCGCCAACCCGAAGTTCTCCACCGTCGGGGTGGCGGTGTCGATCCTGGTCTGACGGGTCTGCGGCTTCCAGCCGTCCTTGGCCACGATCATCGTGAGCGGGTTGTTGCGGCGGTCCACCCAGTAGGCGTACTTGCCCTCGGCGTCGGTGGCGAAGGTGTACGACGCCGCCCACGAGTCGACCTGCACGACCGCGCCGGTGAGCGGCGAGGTCGCACCCTGGCAGCTGGTGCCGGTGACCGTACCCATGAGCTTGCCCCAGGTCTTCGGGGGGTTCGCGGTCATGGTCACCGCGACCGGTGCCACCGAGTACGGGGTGTTCTCGGAGATCGCGACCGCGCCGGAGTAGGTGCCCGGCTGGTCCACGTTCGCCGTCAGACCGACGGTGACGGTGACCTTCGCACCCGGTGCGAGGGTGACCGCCGACTTGTCGATGGTCATCCAGCTGACGTCGGCCGCCGACTCGGAGCATCCCTCGAAGCCCGGGAGCACCTCGCTGTCCGGGGCCGCGTTGAAGCTGCCGGACGAGCCGCCGATCTTGTAGAAGCCGCACGCCGCGCCGCCGCGGTACCGCGCGGTGTTCGAGTTGGGCAGGTTGGACCACGAACCGGCGGCCGGGTCGAAGGCGAAGCCGGCGTTGCTGATGGCCCCGCCCTGCGAGCCGCCGACGACGAGGAGCTTGCCGCTGGCGACGGCGTACGAGCTGGCCCAGTTGTCGGCCGGCGCGTCGGCGACGGCGGTCCAGGTGTTGGCACCCGGGTCGAAGGCGTAGCTGGACTTCTGCGCGGCAGATCCGTCGTTGCCGCCGGTGCAGTAGAGGACGCCGTCGATCCCGCCGCAGGAGGCGAAGGCCACCGACTTCGGGTAGTTGGCCATCGTCTCCCACGTGTCACCGGTCGGGTCGTACCGGACGACGCTGTTCGACATCGGCAGACAGGCCGCCGTCGTGCAGCCACCGACCGCGTACAGCTTGCCGTCGACGACGGCCTGACCGGCTGCGGCCCGCGGTGCCGGGTTGTCGGCCAGTTCCGTCCAGGTGTTGGCCCCCGGGTCGTACGACCAGGTGGCGGAGTCCGGGCCGGAGTCGCCCCAGCCACCGCTGACGATGATCTTGCCGTTCACCACGCCCGCGGTCACCGCGTTACGCGCGCCGGGAAGGTCGGCGATCGCCGTCCAGGTCTGCGCGGCCGGGTCGTAGGCGTAGTTCTTGGTGGTGGAGGCCTCACCGTCACCACCACCGATCGAATACACCTTGCCGTCCAGGTTCACCACCCGGTTGTCCATGATCGTGGCCGGGTAGTTGGCGATGTCGGTCCACGGCGCCGCCTGCGGGCCGGCCGCCGCGGCAGCCGCCTTGGCCGCCTTGCCGGACGCCTTGGCGGCGAACGACGTCGGTACGGTGAGCCGCTGCTCCGGCGCGCCGCTGGACCCGAGCACCTGCTGCCGGGTGACAGTGGAGCCGTCCGCCCGCAGGAGTTCGAACCCGTTGTCCCGCTCACCGAACTTGACCTCGACCGGCGCGCCGCCGGTGTTCGTCACAGTGAACGACTTGCTGGTCTTGCCGTTGGGCATCTGGAGCGTCGCGCTCAACTGCGTCGGCGTCACCGCCAGTCGACCGGCCGCGAGCTGGAAGTTCGCGGTGGTCGCCCAGTCGGCCTCGACGTCGACCTGCTTGGTCTGGCTGACGTAGTTGCCGGCGGTCGCCGTGAACGGGTGCTCGCCGGTGAGCGACGAGTAGATCCAGTAGAAGCCGTCGGCCAGCCCCGGGTCGTCCGGGGTCGCCACGGTGACGGCCTTCTCGGCGGGCCGGTCCTTGCTGGTGACGGTCGCGCCGTTGACGTAGCTGTCGTCGTTCTTGTCGCGGACGTTGCCGACGACCAGACCGCCGTCGACCGGCACGCAGAGGACCTGGCTGCCGATCAGGACGTTGTCGACCTCCCACCACCACTCGTACGAGGCGTCGTAGTAGTGGAACCGCACCTGCACCTGCGCCTTACCGGCCGCCTGCGGGATCGGGATCTCGGTCAGCTTCGGCCCCCGGACGTCCGTCTCCTGCCGGAGCACGTTGGTCCAGGTGGCACCGCCGTCGATGCTCAGGTCCACGTCGGCGGTGTCGTCGTTGAGCTGGTTGAAGTCCTGGTTGAACCGGATGACCGGGGCCGTGACGCTGGTCAGGTCGACCACCGGGCTGACCAGCGAGGTGTCCTGGGTGGTGCCCGCCCCGTACGCGTCGCTGTCGATCATCGCGAAGTTGCCGCTGCCGCCGGTCAGGTTGCCCCGGTCGCCGTCGTCGGTGAACTTCCAGACCTGACCGCTGCCCGCGTTGTCGACGACGGTCCAGCCGGCCGGCGTGGTCGTGGCGTCGAAGGTCTCGTACTCGCCGTCGGAGCCGTTCGTGTACCCGGGGGCGGTGGTGCAGGCGTTGCTGTCCACCGGCACGGCGACGTTGGCGGTGACGTTGCCCGAGCCGACCACGACCTGCTTGGTGACGGTCTGGTAGCCCGGGTACTGCGGCTCGTACTTCAGGGTGTACGTCTGCCCGGCCGGCAGCTTGATGCTGTAGCGGCCGTTCGACGGGGTGGTGTGGTCGTAGACGCCGGACACCCCCGTCACGGTCACCTTGGCGTACAACGGCCAGCCGTGGCCGGATCCGTCGGTGACCGCTCCGGTGACGTTGACGCTCGGCACCGCCGTGAGGGCGACGTTGAGCGTCGTGGTCGCGCCCTTGGCGACCGTCGCCGTCTTGGTGGTGCTGCCGTACCCGAACGCCGCGACGGCGACCTGGTAGTCGCCGGCCGGAAGCTGGGTGGAGAACTTGCCGTCGGCACCGGTGGTCAGCTCACGCTCGGACGCGCCGGTGAGCGTCAGCGTCGCCCCGGCGATCGGGGCGCCGGAGGTCGCGTCGGTGACCGTGCCGGCCAGCGTGCCGATGTCGCCGGTCGGGGCGGCGTTGAGCAGGGCGAGGGCGTCCAGTCGGCCTTCGCCGTAGACGTTGTTGTCGGCGGCGGTGCCGCCACACTGGTCGTCGGCCTTGTCGATCGCGGCGCCGTTGAGCAGCGCGCGGGTCGCGTTGACGTCGCCGACCAGCGACGGCGCCGCCGAGTACAGCAGCGCGATCGCGCCCGCGAGGTGCGGTGCGGCCATCGAGGTGCCGCTGATGGTGCCGTAGGCGCTGCCCGGGATGCTCGACCGGACGTTCACGCCCGGCGCGGAGATGTTGGGCTTGATCTCGCCGTTCTGACCGACGCCGCGGGCGGAGAAGCCGGCGACGTTGTTGTTGACGTCGTACGCGCCGGTCGAGTAGTTGCTGGCGAGGCTGCCCGGCGAGCCACTGGTCTCGCAGGCCGGCCCGCTGTTGCCGTTGGACCAGGTGCCGAAGATCCCGGAAGCGGTCCAGGCGTCCGTCACGTCCTCCATGAACGGCTCGTTGGACGGGTCCCGGGTGCCCCACGAGTTGTTGATGATGTTCGGGCGCTTGCTCGCGTCCGCGTTCTGACCGTTGAGGTCCAGCGGTTCGAGCATCCACTGACCAGAATTGATCAGAGCGGCGTCACTGGGGCAGCAACCGTTCGCCGCGATCCACTTGACCCCGGGGGCGACACCGATCTGGTTCGCGCCGTCGGAGCCGGCCATGGTGCCCATGGTGTGCGTACCGTGGCCGTCGCCGTCACAGGGGGCGGTGGCGCAGGCCCCGGTCGCGTTGGCGGCGTTGAACCAGTTGTAGTTGTGGTCGAACGTCCCGTCGCCGTTGTTGCCGCGGTAGGAGTTCACCAGCGCCGGGTGGTTGAACTGCACACCGGTGTCGATGTTCGCGATGGTGATGCCCTCGCCCTTGACGCCGTATTGGGACCAGACGTCGTCGGCGTTGATGTTGGCGATGCCCCACTCCAGGGCGTTCACCGTCTTCTCGTCGGTGCCCTTGGTCGTCTCCGGCACCTTGTACGAGACCGGGGCGTAGAGGCCCTCGACCTCCGAGTGCCCGGCGAACTTCTGGGCCATCGCCAGCGAGCCGCTGTTCACCTTGATGGCGTTCGTCGCCCAGAAGGTCTGGTATTTGGTGCCCGAGCTGTCGAGGTCGGCCCGGATCTTGCCCTGGCTCGCGGCGGCCGTCTTGCGCAGCGCGTCCGCCACCGCCGTGCCACGCTTCGACCAGTCCTTGATGGCGCTGGCCTTGCTCAGGTCGGCCCGGTCCTTGAACCGGATCCAGAAGTCCCCTTCACTCTTGGCCTGGAGCTGCTTGGCGAGCTCCGGTCGGATCTTGTCCCCGGTCTGGGCGCCCGCCCCCATCGCACCGCCCGGCGCGGCCTGCGCGCCCGAGCTGATCGTCGCCAAGCATGTCGCGGCGAGGATTGTCGCCGCGCCGGCGCTCACCAGTGATCTGGCCGCGCGCCGCCATTGTGGACGTCTGAACATCGGTGCTGCCTCCCTCAGAACGACCCAGGGTGTAATGGGCCATGGTGGACCTCCCCCATGCACCGCGCGGGTCACGCCGGTTGCCCGAGTGGACACTATGATCGAGAAGAACGGACGATCAAGAACTTGCCGTGAGCAACTTGTCGCTAAGAGTTGCCCTGGCTGGCGGCGTGCTTGCCAATCATTGTCAGAACCATGACGAGAGCTGGGCAGGGATGCCCATCGATCCCGGGCGGTGCGGTGGCCGAGGACGACGAGGCAACGGTGAACAGGGGCGATCCGGCCGACGAGCCGTTCCCACTGCTCATCGCGGTGACCCCGTCGCCGGCCGAGCGCATCCGGCTCGCGGAGCTTCTCGACGGCATCGCACCGCTGCTGCTGGTCGCCGACCTCGACGAGCTGCGCCGGCTGATCGCCGCCCCGCAGCAGGCAGCCGCCCCGTCCGAACCGACGCCGGCCGCCGCCCTGGTGATCGACTCGGCCCGCTCAAGCGCCCGCTGCGGTGACCGTGAGATCGACCTCACCCGCCTGGAACACGACCTGCTGACCTGCCTGATCACCGAGCCGGCCCGGGTCTGGAGTTACGCCGAGCTGCACCGGTCGGTCTGGGGTGACGAGGGGCGCGAACGCAAGGCGGACGTACAGTCGCTGGTCAAGCGGTTGCGGCGCAAGCTGCACGACCTGGGCACCAAAGCCACCATCGATGTGGTGCGCGGTGTGGGGCTGCGGCTGACCGATCACCAGCAGGCGCGGGTCGAACGGGCCTGACCAGGACGTCGGGTCAGATCAGCCCGGCCCGGGCCCACAGCAGACGCCCCGGCCCAGCGACCAGGCCGACGTCCGCCAGGTTGGCGTGCACCCGCGCCGCGGACCAGCGCAGGGTGGCACGCCAGTGCGGGTTGGCGCGGGCAGCGGCCCGGCCGACCGCCGGTGGAATGCCCACGGCCGCGTACACGTCGGGATGGACCAGGCGGTTGGCGATCGTGTGGGCTGCGCGGCCGACCAGCAGTCGGGCGTACGCCATGCCCACCGGACCGGTGGCCGCGACCGCGGCGGCCAGCTCCTCGCGGGCGAACCGGACGTGTCGCGCCTCCTCCACCACATGGATGCGGGACACCATCCGGATGAGCGGCTGGAGTGACTCGTCCGCCATGATCTCGCGCTGGAACGCGTCGAGGATCTCCTCCGCGATGAGGATCGCGGCGTACATCCGAGGGCCGCTGGCGGTGGCCTTGAGAAACCGCCCGAGGTGGTGGTCGACAGTGCTCGCGCGGTAGACCGGACAACCCAACGCCTCGATCAGCCGGCCGAACATGATGGAGTGTCGGCACTCGTCGGCGACCTCGGTCAACGCGTACTGGGCCTGCCGGCTGGTCGGGTCGGCGCGGTAGTACTCCCGGATCAGCATCTGCATGAGGATCGTCTCGAACCACAGCCCGGCGCTGGCCGCGCTGGCCACCTCGTGCCTGGTCAGCTCGACGCGCTGCTCCTCGCTGAGCTGGTCCCACAGCGGCGTGCCGTAGAGGCTGCTGCGCTGCGGCGGAAGCCAGTAGGCGCCGGGGGTGTGCGGGGCGTCCCAGTCGATCTCGACGGTGGGGTCGTAGCTGGTCCGCAGTGAGGACGTGAGCAGGCGCTCGGCGACTGCCGCACGCCCGGTTTCCGCCGCCTCCATGGCTCCTCCATATTGACGTGACGACCAGTAACTGTTACGAGTAGTAGCATGCAACCGCCGATCACCGGTGTCAATGCGTCCGACCCGCCTGCCACGCCCCCCGACGGCAGCCCGAAAGCGAAGGGCAACGGCCGCCGGGACCGCTGGGCAGACCATCGTGAGCAACGACGGCAGCAGCTGGTCGGTGCCGCCGTGCAGGCGCTGCTGCGGCACGGGCCGGAGGTCGACATGGAACAGGTGGCCGCCGCCGCGGGCGTCAGCAAACCGGTCCTGTACCGCTACTTCGCCGACAAGTCGCAGCTCTGGGTCGCTGTCAGCGAGGTGGTGGCGGCCCGGGTGGTCGACGCCATCGCGCCTGCCGTCGAACAGGTCCGCGAGGAACGTGACCTGGTCGAAGCGACGATCGACGCCTACCTGGGCGTGATCGAGTCGGAGCCGAGGCTCTACCGGTTCCTCATGCACCAGTCCGGCGACCCCGGCATCCACCAGGTGATCGCCGGCACCAGCCGGCAGGTGGCCGCCGGGCTCGCCCGGGTGATCGGCGACCGACTACGCACGCTGGGCCTGGACGCCGGTCCCGCCGAGCCCTGGGCGTACGGCCTGGTGGGTTTCGTGCAGGCGGTCGGCGACTGGTGGACCACGCACGGCCAGCCGATCAGCCGGGCCGCCCTCACCGACTACCTGACCGCCCTGCTGTGGAGCGGCATCGAGGGGGTACGGGCCAGCGCTGACCTGCCGCACGAGCTGACCCGCGCCCACGAGCGGATCGTGCCGTGAGCTACCACGGCCCGGCGGGTGTCGAGGGCACCACGGTGCGGGTGCACCTCAGCGGGCGGTGGGAGCCGGTCGACGGCCGCTTCCACTGGGGCGGACGGATCGAGCCCGAGCCACGGGTGGCCCATCTGCTGCGCTCCGGCCGGCGCGACGTCGAGGTGCGCATCGCCGACCGCGTCCGGGCGGCCCGACTGGCCGAGGTCGATCCGTGGGGCGGCGTACGAATCACCGGCGTGGGCGATCCGCCCTGGCCACCGGTGGCCGACCCGACAGCGCCAGAGCTCACGGAGGAGTGAATGGAGACAGACGTTGCCATCATCGGCGCCGGCTTCGGTGGCCTGGGCGCCGCCATCCGCCTACAGCGGGCCGGGTTCACCGATTTTGTCGTCTTCGACCGGGGCGAGGACGTCGGCGGCACCTGGCGTGACAACAGCTACCCGGGCTGCGCCTGCGATGTCCCGTCGCACCTCTACTCGTTCTCCTTCGCCCCCAACCCCGGGTGGTCGAACACCTTCTCCAGCCAGCCGGAGATCTGGGACTACCTGCGCGGCTGCGTCGACCGCTTCGGTATTCGTCCGAGGTTGCGGTTGCGCCACGAGGTACTGGAGGCGAGGTGGAACGACCAACGCCAACGCTGGCTGCTGCGCACCTCGGGTGGCGACCACAGCGCCCGGGTCCTGATCTGTGCCGCCGGCCCGCTCAGCGACCCGGCCATCCCCGACCTGCCCGGAATCGAGGAGTTCGCCGGCACCGTGTTCCACTCAGCCCGTTGGCGGCACGACCACGACCTGACCGGCCGTCGCGTCGCCGTGATCGGCACCGGCGCCTCGGCCATCCAGTTCGTGCCACAGATCCAGCCGACGGTCGAGAAGCTGACGCTCTTCCAGCGCACTCCCGCCTGGATCATGCCGAGGCTGTCGCGCCGGATCAGCGGGGTCGAGCAGGCCGCGTTCCGCACCGTGCCCGGTGCGCAGCGGGCCGCCCGGGCAGGGCTCTATCTGCTACGCGAGAGCATGGGCCTGGGCTTCCTGCACCCGGCGGTCAACCGCGTCGCCTCGCGCCGGTCCCTGCGTACGCTGCGGCGTCAGGTTCCCGATCCGATCCTGCGGGACAAGCTCACCCCCCGCTACGCGATGGGCTGCAAGCGAGTGTTGATCTCCAACGACTACTGGCCGTCGCTCACCCGGCCGAACGTCGACGTGGTCACCGCCGGCATCGCCCGGATCGTGCCGGACGGTCTCGTCACCGACGACGGCGTCCACCACCGGGCGGACACCATCATCCTCGGGACCGGCTTCCACGTCACCGACTCCCCCGTCGTACGGCGCATCCACGGCCGGGCCGGGCAGAGCCTGGGCGACGCGTGGACCCCCAGCATGCACGCGTACCGGGGCACGGCCATCGCCGGCTTCCCCAACCTGTTCTTCCTGCTCGGCCCGAACACCGGGCTCGGTCACACCTCGGTGGTGCTGATGATCGAGGCGCAGCTGCGCCTGGTGCTCGCGGCCCTGCGTCACATGCGGGCCAGGGGCATCCAGGCCATCGAGCCCACGGCGCAGGCGCAACGACGCTGGACCGAGCGGGTCGACCAGAAGATGACCGGCACCGTGTGGGCGACCGGCTGTCAGAGCTGGTATCTCGACAGCACCGGCCGGAACACCACCATCTGGCCAGGCTTCGCCACCAGCTTCCGGATGCGGCTGCGCCGGTTCCGGCCGGCCGACTACCAGGTCGCCACGGCCGGGAACACCCCCAACGACACGGAACGGGAGCACGCCGATGCGGTATGACCTGGCGGGCAGGACGGTGCTCATCACCGGTGCGGCGCGCGGCATCGGGGCGCAGATGGCCCGCGAGGCCGTCGCCCGGGGCGCCCAGGTCGCCGTCGTCGGTCTGGAGGGCGAGCTGCTCAAGCAGCTCAGCGCCGACCTCGACGCGCACTGGTACGAGTGTGACGTCACCGATCAGGCGGCGTTGGACGCCGCGGTGGCATCCACGGTGGACCGCTTCGGTGGCATCGACGTCGTCGTGGCCAACGCGGGCATCGCGAACCTCGGCACCGTCGCCGTCGGACCGGTCGACGCGCTGGTCCGTACCGTCGAGGTGAACCTCTGCGGCGCGATCCGCACGGTCAGCGCGGCGCTGCCGCACGTCACCGCCGCTCGTGGCCACGTCCTGATCATCTCGTCTGCCGCCGCCTTCACGGCGATGCCCGGGATGGCCGCCTACTGCGCGTCCAAGGCGGGCGTGGAGCAGTTCGCCAACGTGCTACGCCTGGAGACCCGCTCACGCGGCGTCACCGTCGGCACGGCGCATCCGATCTGGATCGACACCGACCTGGTCCGCGACATCCAAGACGACCTGGCGTCCTTCCGCGCCACGCTGCGCCGGCTGCCGTGGCCGCTGTCCACCGTCGTACCCGTCGAGCAGTGCGTCGAGGCCCTGCTCCGCGGCATCGAGCGCCGCAAACGCAAGGTGTACGTGCCACGGTCGCTCGCCCTGGTGCAGGCGCTGCGGCCGGTGGTGCTGAGCGGCCTCTCGGACGCGTTGATCACCCGGTTCGGCGGCCGGACGATGGTCGGCCAGATGGAGGACGAGGTACGCCAGCTCGGGCGTTCCTTCGGCAGGACGTCGGTGGGAGGGCAGTCATGAGCATCCACTTCCGGCGCGCCGGCAGCGGAGAGCCGCTCGTGCTCATCCACGGCATCGGTCACCGCCATCAGGCGTGGGAGCCGGTGTTCGACCGGCTCACCGCCCACCACGAGGTGATCGCGCTCGACCTGCCCGGATTCGGGAACTCTCCGGTGCCGGGCACCGGCATGCCCGCTGACATGGCCGCCACCGTGGCCGGGGTCCTGCCGGTCCTGACCGAGTGGGGGCTGGAGCGTCCGCACGTCGCCGGCTACAGCCTCGGTGGGGCGATCGCCCTGGAGCTTGCGGCGACGGGGGCGGCCGCCTCGGCCACCGCCTTCTCCCCCGCCGGCTTTTTCACCCCGGCGGAGCGCCGACGGGCGCTGGCCATCCTCCGGATGCTGCGGGCCAACTCGTACCTGCCCACCCCGATCATGCGGGTCGCGTTGCGCTCGGCGTACCTGCGGGCGTTGTGCTTCGCGCCGCTGATGGCCCGGCCGACCCTGCTGGACGTCGAACGGGCGCTGGGTGACGCGCTCGCCCTGCGCCGAGGGCTCGGCTTCAACGCCGTGGCCCGAGCCGCCCGCGACTATCGCTTCGACTGCCTTCGGCTGTCCGACCCGACGGTGCCGGTGACCATCGGCTGGGGTGACCGCGACCGGATCTTCGGCGTCCACCAGGCCGAGCGCGTCCGAGCGGGCCTGCCGGCGGCACGGGTGGTGACGCTGCCCAGTTGCGGGCACGTCCCGATGAGCGACGACCCGGACCTGGTCGCCGGGCTCATCCTGGAGACCACCGGCGCCGCGCCCCGCACCGAGCGGACGATCCGTCCGGCCCCGACCAGCCCTGCGAGTCAGGAAGATCACTTCACACTCTAAAAACTTGCAGGCTGTGCAAATTCGCTCCTAATCTCGCTCGCGTGACGGACACCGACCAAGCCGCGCCCGGGCGTCGCGACCGCAAGAAGGCGCAGACGCGGGCCGCGCTGACCGCCGCCGCGCTGCGGCTGGTCGCCGAACGCGGCCTGGAGCACGTGACGGTGGAGGAGATCAGCGAGGCCGCGGACGTGTCCTCGCGGACCTTCTTCAACTACTTCACCTGCAAGGACGAGGCACTCACCGACGATCCGGCGCTCGACGGCAACCCGGTCGTGGCGCGTCTGGCGGCCACACCTGCGCAGGTGCCAACGTTGCAGGCCGTCCGGCTGGCCCTCGACGAGGCGATCGACACGATCCAGGCCGACCGGGAGTTGTGGCGGCTGCGGCTGGCGGTCATCACCCAGAACCCCGCGCTGCTGCCCCGGCTGGTGCCCGGCAACATCGCGACGGAGCGAGCCATGGTCTCGGTCATCGCCACCCGCCTCGGCGTAGGTCCCGACCACGGCCTCCCGCCGCTCATCGCCGCTGTCACCAGTGCTGCCTTCCACACCGCGATGCTGCGCTGGTCCGCCGGCGACGACACCCGCCCCCTGCGCGACTTCGTGGACGAAGCCTTCTCCGCGGTGGCCGCCGGGCTGCCGGATCCGCCGTCCCCCTCCTGACCCGCCACTCCCCGCCCCGCCGCATCAGCTCCGGGGCCAGTCACCCCGCCACAAACCCGCCAAGGGAGCGTCAATGACCACCACCGTCCCGCCCGCCGACACCGCCGAGGTCGGCACGCGCATGTCGCGTCGGGAGGTTCTCCAGGCCCTTTCCGGCCTGATGGTCGGCATGTTCGTGTCCATCCTCGCCTCCACGGTGGTGGCGAACGCGCTGCCGCGGATCATCGCGGACCTGAACGGCAGCCAGACCGTCTACACGTGGATCGTCACCAGCGAACTGCTCGCCATGACGGCGACGGTGCCGCTGTGGGGCAAGATGGCCGACCTGTACAGCAAGAAGCTGCTGATCCAGTTGTCGCTGGGACTGTTCGTGGTGGGTTCGCTCATCGCGGGCTTCACGCCGAACGTCGAGGTACTGCTGCTCAGCCGTGTCGTCCAGGGCATCGGCGCCGGCGGCATGACGGCGCTGGCCACGATCGTCATGGCGGCGATGATCCCGCCGCGTGAGCTGGGCCGCTACGCCGGCATCTTCGGCGCGGTCTTCGGTGTGGGCACCATCGCCGGTCCGCTGATCGGCGGACTGCTCGTCGACACGTCGTGGCTCGGCTGGCGCTGGTGCTTCCTGATCGGCGTCCCGTTCAGCATCATCTCCATCGCCCTGCTCCAGCGCACCCTGCACCTGCCGGTCGTCCGCCGCAAGGCGAAGATCGACTGGCTGGGCGCCCTGCTCATCACCTCTGGTGTCTCCACGCTGCTGATCTGGTCGTCCCTGGCCGGCAACAAGTTCGAGTGGGCCTCCGGCTGGACGGCCCTGATGGTCGCCGGTGGTCTGGTCCTGCTGGCGCTGGCCGTGCTCGTCGAATCGCGCGCCGCCGAGCCGATCGTCCCGCTGGGCATCTTCCGCAACCGCACGGTCTCGCTGGCCACGGTCGCCAGCGTGCTGGTCGGTGTCGCGCTGTTCGGCGGCACCGTCTTCCTGTCCCAGTACTTCCAGATCTCGCTCGGCAAGTCGCCCACCGTCGCCGGCCTGATGAGCCTTCCGATGATCTTCGGCCTGCTCGTCTCGTCGACGATCGCCGGACAGCTCATCACGAAGTACGGCCGGTGGAAGGCCTACCTGGTGGCAGGCGCCGCGGTGATGAGCGTCGGGATGCTACTTCTGGGCACCATCGACGCCGACACCAGCGTCGTCGTGCTGTCGATCTACATGGCCGTGCTGGGCATCGGCGTCGGCATGCTCATGCAGAACCTCGTGCTCGCCGCGCAGAACGACGTACCGGCCCACGAACTCGGCGTCACCACCTCCGTGCTGACGTTCTTCCGCAGCATGGGCGGCGCGATCGGAGTCAGCGCCCTCGGCGCGGTCCTGGCGAGTCGGGTGACCTCGCTGACGACCGAGCGGCTCGGCCCGGCGGCGACCGCCGGCGGCGGCTCCGCCGAGGTGCCCGACCTGTCCACGCTGCCCGAGCCGGTGCTGCGCATCGTGCAGGACGTGTACGGCATCGCCACCGCGGACCTCTTCCTGGTCGGCGCGCCGTTCGCGCTGCTCGCGCTGGTCGTCGTGCTGTTCATCAAGGAAAAGCCGCTGCACACCCTCAGCGGGGACGAACGACGCGTCCAGGAGGAGGCGGCGGCAAAGGTCGCGATTCACTGAGTCGTACGCCAGCAGAACGGGGGCGGGCCGGTTGGCCCGCCCCCGTTTCGCGTTTCTCGGTAACGACATGATGTGAACGCGCTGCCACGTAACGTGAGATTGAGCCGGTCAACGGCTGACGCCAGACGTGCGCCGGGCCGCCACTGCGGCGGCGCCGCTCGGCCAACTGCCGGGTCGGACAGCTCGGCAACGTCGCGGCCTGTTCGGCCGCAGGAGGTGTGGACGATGCCCATGCTGTCGGTGTTCGATCCTCGGCACACTGTCGCTCCCCCGGGATACAGCCGCTGGCTCATCCCGACCGCGGCACTGGCCGTGCACGTGTGCATCGGCCAGGTCTACGCGACAAGTGTCTACAAGAACTCCCTCATCGCGCACTTCGACGTCAGCCAGACGGCGATCGGGGCGATCTTCAGTATCGCCATCGTCATGCTGGGCTCGTCGGCGGCGGTGGGTGGCCGTTGGGTGGAGAAGAACGGACCGCGCCGGGCGATGTTCGTCTCCGCCTGCTTCTGGGCCGTCGGGTTCCTGGTCGGCGCGCTCGGCATCGCGACCCAACAACTCTGGCTCCTCTACCTCGGATACGGCGTCATCGGTGGCATCGGGCTCGGCATCGGCTACATCTCGCCGGTCTCCACACTGATCAAGTGGTTCCCGGACCGCCCCGGCCTCGCCACCGGGCTGGCCATCATGGGGTTCGGCGGCGGCGCCCTGGTCGCCGGTCCGCTCGCGCGCCAACTGCTCTCCCTCTACGACTCCGGCTACAACCCGAACAACCCGGCCGCCGTGGCGTCGGGCAGCGCCCTCGTGGCGCTGTTCGTCACGTTCGGCATCGGCTATTTCGTGATCATGATGTTCGGCCCGTTCAACGTCCGGGTTCCGGCGCCGGACTGGCGGCCCGCCGGGTTCGACCCCGCGAGCGTCGCCACCAAACCTCTGGTGACGACGGCGAGCGTGTCCGCGTCGAACGCCGTGCGTACCCGGTCGTTCTGGTTGCTGTGGATCGTGCTGTTCTGCAACGTCACAGCAGGCATCGGCATCCTGGAGCAGGCAAGCCCGATGATCCAGGACTTCTTCCGGGACAACGGGACCGCCACCACGGTCTCGGTGACGGCGGCAGCCGGTTTCGTGGGGGTGCTGTCGCTGTTCAACATGGCGGGGCGGTTCGTCTGGTCGACAACGTCCGACCTCATCGGCCGCAAGCCCATCTACATGGTCTACCTCGGCGTCGGCATGGTGCTGTACCTGCTGCTCGCCGTCGCTGGCCACTCCGCTACCGCGGTCTTCGTCCTGATCGCCGCCGCGATCATCTCCTTCTACGGCGGTGGCTTCGCCACCATGCCCGCCTACCTGCGTGACCTGTTCGGCACCTTCCAGGTCGGGGCCATCCACGGCCGGATCCTCACCGCCTGGTCGGCAGCGGGCGTCGCCGGCCCGCTGATCGTCAACGGGATCCTCGACACGCAGGGCAAGCCCGGCACGCTCACCGCGGCGGCGTACCGGCCCGCGCTGTTCACCATGGTCGGCATCCTCGCCATCGGGTTCATCGCGAACCTGCTGGTGCGTTCCGTGCCCGAACGGTTCCACGAACCGGACCGAGGACCGACCTCGCCCGTGGCGAAGGCCACCGTCACCGAGCCGGTCGCGCTCGGGCCGGACAGCCAACCGCCCGCGCCGCCGCACGTCGGTAACCAGACCGGGCGGCTCTGGTTGTCGTGGCTGCTGGTCGCGGTGCTCCTCGGGTACGGCATCATCCAGACCGCGATCACCGCCGCGAAGCTGTTCACCGGCTGACGCGTGGCGGTCCGTCGCGGGCCGGACCTTCTGCAATCGCTACGGAAAGGCACCCCGTTGAAGGGGCGCCTTTCCGTTGCGCTGGTCCGCTCAGGGCCGGGTCGCCGACCGCTTCTCGGCGAGCCGCTCCCGTTGTGGCACGACCGTGTACTTCGGATCGCGCGCCGACACCCGTCCCGCCTCGAAGACGCCGAACCGGGTGGCCACCGACGAGGCCACGAGGGCGGCGCCGGAGATCGCCGCCAGCACCCGGCTGCGTCGGCTGAACAGCGCGGCGACGGTGCCCACGCCGAGCAGCACGTCACCCGCACGGACCAGACGACCGCTGCGACCCTGCCGGTAGGGCTCACCGGTCAGGCCCAACCGCTCCATCCGGCGACCGCCGAGGTACTTGATGGTCGCCGCGACGACAGCGAGTCGCCGCAGCGGAGCGGTCTGGGCGGCGGGCGCCGCGATGAGGCCGACCCCGGTGGCGGCGGCGAGCGCGCTGCCACCGAAGACGAACGGCAGATAGGGGTACGCCTCGTGCCAGGCAGGTACGGCGGTGTCGGCGAGCAGCACCCCGGTGTACGTGGCCAGCGCCGGGGCGGTGGCAGCCGCGGCCAGCCCGGCGATGTCGCCGACGGGTGGCGCCAGCCGGCGGGCGAGGCCGAGGACACCGTGCTCGGGGAGCAGCGGCGCCAGCTCGGCGACCGCGGCCACACCGGCGGCCGGGCCGAACGCGGCGAGGATCCAGGTGCCGACCGACATCGGCGAGGTCACCTTGACCACCCGGAGCATGTGATGGAACCGAGCCGGCCGGCCCAGGTCGTGGACCAGCAGATACGTACTGGCGGCGACACCGCCGAGGGCCGTCCAACGGCCCACAGTGCGCAGCCCCGGCCGTCCGGTCAGTTGGGCGGCACCGCCGATCAGTGCGCCCCCGGCAGCGAGACCTCCGGTGAACAGGTAACCGGCGATGTCGTACTTCCACACCGGCGGCTTCAACACCGGCCGGCCGTAGTAGGAGGCGAAGTTGGCCGGCGGCACCGTGAGCTGCTCACCGCCGCGGGTCATGACCGCCTGCCCAGGAATGCGACAACAGTGGCGGCGGTCATCGCCAGGGCGGCCAGGCCGGCACGCTTCCACATGGCCGGCAGGTCGCGGGTGGTCACGATCGGGTCGGGTGGCAACCCGTACACCTCAGGCTCGTCCAACAGGAGGAAGAACGCGCCGTCACCACCGACACCGTCGTTCGGGTCGTGCCCGTACAACCTCGCCTCCGGCACGCCCCGCTCATGCAGGTTCGCCACCCGCGCGGCGGCCCGCTCCCGCAACTCGTCCAGAGCGCCGTACTGGATCGACTCCGTCGGACACGCCTGCGCACACGCAGGGGTCATGCCCGCGCCCAAGCGGTCGTAGCACAGCGTGCACTTCCACGCCCGGCCATCGACCTTGCGTTGATCGATGACGCCGTACGGGCAGGCGGAGATGCAGTAGCCGCAGCCGTTGCAGATGTCCTCCTGCACCACCACCGTGCCGAACTCCGTCCGGAACAGGGAACCGGTCGGGCAGACATCCAGGCAGGCCGCGTGGGTGCAGTGCTTGCACACGTCCGACATCATCAACCAGCGGAAATCGGTCCGTCCCTCCGCACCCGAACCCCTCCCCGGCGGCTGCGCACCCGGCATCCCCAGAAACTCCGGCCCGCCCGACATGCGGGCCGCCGCCGCCGGCGAGCCGGGCGGAAGGCCCGGATCGGTTCCGGTGTCGGTGCTGGTACGCGCGCCGACGGCCGCCGTGAGCGGGCTGACCGACGGCCCGTCCGGGTCCCCCGCGAACGCTGGAGTCGCCCAGCCGGCCGTGCGGGGCTGCTCCACGAACGCGACGTGCCGCCACGAGTTCGCGGTCAGGGCGCCCGTGTTGTCGTACGACATGCCCAGCAGGTCGAGCCCACTTTCGGGGACGCCGTTCCACTCCTTGCAGGCCACCTCGCACGCTTTGCAGCCGATGCAGACGCTGGTGTCGGTGAAGAACCCCATCCGCGGCGGCGGGTTCTCGTAGCCGGCGTCCGGTGCGGGGTCCAGCGGCCCGTACAGGGCGTTGGCGTGGGGCATCGGTCAGGCCTCCTGGTCGCTGCTGCTGTCGGCGACGTCGGTCGTGACCAGCGGTGGGTAGTGGTGGGCGAGGTCTCCCGACCGCCGCCGGTAGTCGACGACGAGGTCCAACAGATCCTGTCCTCTGGGGCGTCGTCCGGGCCGGACGTCGCACGTGCCGACCTTGCTCTCCTGAATCAGGACGTTGGGGTCGAGGGTGATGCCGAACAGGTCGTTGGCCGAGTCGCCGGTCACCAGGCCCTCGTAGCCGAAGTGGTACGGCAGCCAGACCTGGTGGATGACCCGGCCATCCACGCGCAGCGGCGTCACGCGGTCGGTCACCAGCACCTTCGCCTCGACGGCCGCGCGGCTGGTGACCAGGTGGGCCCAGCCCAGGTGACTCAAGCCTCGCAGGGCCGCCAACTCCGGCGACACCTCGACGAACATCTCCGGTTGCAGCTCCGCGAGGGGTGACACCGTCCGGCTCATCCCTCCGGCGGTGTGGTGCTCGGTGAGCCGGCTGACGGTGAACACGTACGGGAACACCTGGCTGTGCGGTTCCGGCGGGCTCGGGTTGAGCGTGTTGATCGGATGGGTGTAGACCTTGCGGGTCGGGTTGGCCTGCTGCCGGTAGAGCGGGTTGCGCACCGGCGACTCGATCGGCTCGTAGTGGGTGGGCATCGGCCCGTCGAGCACGCCGGTGGGCGCGTACAACCAGCCTTTGCCGTCTCCCTGAAGGATGAACGGGTCGTCGCCGGCGATGCCCGCCACACCCGACGCGTCGTGCTCCGGTCGGTAGGACGGCGGTTTGGTCTTCTCGAAGTCCGGCACGTCATAGCCGGTCCACTCGCTCTTGTCCGCGTCCCACCAGACGTAGCGTTTGCGCTCGGACCACGGGTTGCCGTCCGGGTCGGCGGAGGCCCGGTTGTAGAGGATGCGCCGGTTCGCCGGCCAGGCCCAACCCCACTCGGGTGCCACCAGGGACTGCTCCGAGCCGGGTTTGCGGCGGGCCGCCTGGTTGACGCCGTCGGCGTACACCCCGGTGTAGATCCAGCAGCCGCCGACGGTGGAGCCGTCGTCCTTCATCTCGGTGAACGACGCCAGCGGCCGGCCGGTGGCCACGTCGTACCCGTTGATCTCGCGCAGCACCGCCTCGGCGCTGGGCTCCGCGTTCGGGCCGTGCGTGGGGTAGTCCCAGGCGAGGTCGAGCAGCGCACGGTCACGCGGCTTCGGCGACGTCGCCAGCCGTTCCCGGATGACGCGACCGAGGTGGTAGAAGAACCACAGCTCGGAGCGGGCGTCGCCTGGCGGTTCGACGGCCTTCTCCCGCCACTGCAACAGGCGCTGCGTCTGAGTGAACGTGCCCTCCTTCTCCACGTGGGAGGCGGCCGGTAGGAAGAACACCTCGGTGCGGCACCCCTCAGGGGTGATCTCGCCGGTTTCGATCTCCGGCGCGTTCTGCCAGAACGTGGCGCTCTCGATCTCGAACAGGTCCCGGACCACGAGCCAGTCGAGGTTGGCCATGCCGAGCCGCTGCGCCCGGCCGTGCGCCGACCCGACCGCGGGGTTCTGCCCGAGCAGGAAGTACCCCTTGATCTTCCCGTCGATCATGTCGAGCACCTGCTGGTACGTGCCGTGGTCACCGGTCATCCGCGGCAGGTAGCCGTAGCAGTAGTCGTTGTCGGCGGTGGCGGCGTCACCCCAGTACGCCTTGAGCAGGTTGACGCCGTAGGTGCGGGCGTTGCCCCAGAAGCCCTTCTGCCCGGGGTGCGCAATGCTGTCCACCCACTTGTCCAGGGTCGGGTGCTCCGTGTGGTGGGGCATCGGCAGGTAACCGGGCAGCAGGTTGAACAGCGTCGGGATGTCGGTGGACCCCTGGATGCTGGCGTGTCCGCGCAGGGCCATCACCCCGCCGCCCGGGCGGCCCATGTTGCCCAGCAGGAGCTGGATGATCGCGCCGGTCCGGATGTACTGCACGCCGACGCTGTGCTGCGTCCAGCCCACCGAGTAGACGAGCATGCCGGTCCGGTCCCGGCCGGAGTTCTCCGTCCACGCCTGGGCCAGTTCGAGGAACTTCTCCTGCGGGATGCCGCAGACCCGTTCCACCATCTCCGGGGTGTAACGGGAGAAGTGCCGCTTGAGGATCTGGTAGACGCAGCGCGGGTGCTGCAACGTCTCGTCACGTTCGGTCTGACCGCCGACCGGTGCGCCGTGCGACTCGTGTTCCAGCCCGGCGCCGGTCTCCCGCTGCGTCTCGCTGTCCCGGGTCGTCTGGTCCTGCGGGTGGCCCTCGTAGCGCCAACTGGCCTGGTCGTAGGTGGCGTTCTCCTCGTTGAAGCCGGAGAAGAGACCGTGCAGGTCCTCGGTGTCGGCGTACTCCTCGGTCACGATCGTCGCGGCGTTGGTGTACGCGACGACGTACTCCCGGAAGTCCAGCTCGTTGTCGAGGATGTAGCGCACCACCCCACCGAGCAGCGCGATGTCGCTGCCCGCCCGGATCGGCAGGTACGAGTCAGCCAGCGCGCTGGTGCGGGTGAACCGCGGGTCGACGTGGAAGACCTTCGCGCCTCGACGCTTGGCCTCCATCACCCACTGGAAACCCACCGGGTGTGCTTCGGCCATGTTCGAACCCTGGATGACGATGACGTCGGAGTTCGACAGGTCCTGCTGGTACTGGGTGGCGCCGCCACGACCGAAGCTGGTCCCCAGACCGGGGACGGTGGACGAGTGTCAAATACGGGCCTGGTTCTCGATCTGCAACGCCCCCATCGCGGTGAACAACTTCTTGATGAGGTAGTTCTCCTCGTTGTCCAACGTCGCCCCACCCAGACTGGAGATACCCAGCGTCCGGTTGAGCGGCCGACCCTCGGCGTCGACGTCCTCCCAAGTCTCGTCCCGGGCGGCCAGGACCCGATCGGCGATCATGTTCAGCGCCGTGTCGAGGTCGAGGTCCTCCCACTCGGTGCCGTACGGCCGGCGGTAGCGGACCTTGGTCTGCCGCAGCGGACTGGTCACCAGGCTCTTGCTGGCCGCACCCTTCGGACAGAGCCGACCCCGCGAGATCGGGCTGTCCGGATCACCCTCGATCTGACTGACCCGCCCGTCCTTCACGAACACCCGCTGACCACACCCCACAGCGCAGTACGGGCAGACAGACCGAGCCACCGAATCGGCGTCACCGGTACGGGCGGTCAGCGCGCGGGACCCGTCGGACTTCGCCGCGGTGCCCCGGCCCAGCGGGTCCGTGCCGGTGAGCTGGCGATAGACCGGCCAGCCCTCGAACCAGCTGCGCACCCCCATCGCTGCACCTTCCCGACCAATCCCACCAAATATGAACACTCTGACGTTAGTTGAGGTGCCGGCCCGGCCGCAGCGACATCACCAACAGTGATGCCTCCCCCAGCCCTTCGGTACGGGCCGGGAGAGGCATGGGGTACGGCGCTGGTCAGTGCGGCTGCGGCTGGCCGACGTGTTGATCGCTGAAGGTCCGGTAGCGGCGCAGCTCCCAGAACAACCAGCCGATGCTGATGATCGCCAACACGACGAAGACCAGCGAACCGGAGAACGTGTCCCAGAGGGTGTGCAGGACGACGACACCCAGGAACGTGCCGATGAACCCGAAGAGCCGGGCGACGCTCGGGCTCGCCAGCAACGCCCAGAGCGCGCCGGCGGTCAGCCCGGTCCAGGCGGTGTGACCGGCGGGCGCCGTCAGACCCCGGATGAAGAGCGTCTGCTCCACCGCGCCGATGTTGCCCTGCGAACTCAGCAGCGCGCTGAACGCATAGCCCATCGTCTCCAGCGCGGCGAACCCCATGCCGGCGGCGATGCCGATGATCAGCCCGTCGGAGGGCACCCGGCGACGACGCTGGGCCACCACCGTGAACAGCAGCACCACCGGGACGATCAGCTTCGCCGACTCCTCGATCAACGCGACGAACAGCATCGGCAGGGTGCCAAGGCCGCGCAGGGTGTCGTACTCCAGGGTGCCGGCGACGACGGTGCCGATCACACCGCCGAAGAACGCCGACGTCACCAACACCGAAGCCGGCACCTGCCAGCGCCCGGTCCGGGCCTGCGCGAACGTCAGGAACGTCAACGGCACCAACGTCGCCCCGAGCAGGATCAACGCCGGTACGAAGTTCGGATTCTTGGTGCTGACCAGGGTCCGCAGCACCGCCAGATAAAGGATCAGCCCGATGACGAGCACCCCGACCCACGCCCACCGGCGCCAACGATCAGCCATACCGCGCAGTCTGGCGGACCAAGGTTACGAAGACCAACCCAGCACCGAGGTCCTGACGACTCCCCAGCGGCGGCGAAGTCCGCTGTTAAGGGGCGGCGATGCGCGCCAGTGATGGTTACTATCTCCGCCCATGCGCCGCAAAACACCCTTACTGTCACTCGTCGTCCTGCTGGCCCTTCCCGCCTGCACCTCGACACCCGAGGAACCCGGGGACGTGGCGTTGACCGTCTTCCTCGACAACGACGTGACGGTGGCGCAGAAGGGCAGCGTGGAGCAGCAGCTCCGGTCGATGCCCAGCGTCAGGGAGGTGTCCCTCGAAACCCGCGAGCAGGCGTACGAACGCCAGAAGGCGGAGCTGAAGGATCAGCCCGACCTGCTGGCGGCCCTCAAGCCGGAGTACATGCCGGAGCTTCTCCACGCCACCGTCACCGATGCGTCGATCGCCGAGGCGGTCGAACTGGTGGTGGCCGAGGCCGACGGCGTGGAGGATGTGGCGCTCAGGATCGCGGACGTCGACCCTCGGCCGTCGCGGATCGGCGTCATCGTCCGGCTCAAGTCGTCGGCCACCAACGAACAACGAGCCGCCGTGGAGAAGGCCGTCCGGGCACTCCCAACGGCGAAGTCGATCGAATTCGAGGACCGCGACGCCGCGTACGAGCGCCTGCGCAAGCTGTGCCGGGGCAAGGGCGACCTGTCCTCGCAGCTCCAACCCCAGATGACGCACGAGTCGTGGCGGTTCGAGATGCCCCTGAACGGACAAGGATCTGGAGTGGGTGAGCTGCTGAGGCTCGACGGCGTCGACGGCATACCCCTGGCTCCTCTGGCGATGCTGTAGCGCTGCGCAGTGAGCCGGCTCTTCCTCCGCACCGTCGGCCACCTCGGGAGGACGTCACCCGGCCCGAGATCCGGCATGGTCGGCAAGCCATTCTGTCGGCAGGGTGATCGTGTGGAACCACTCACGCGGCACCTGATCGAAATACGGCCCCTTGAGCACCGGCGTTCCGCCGCCGAAATGGTCGGCGGCTGCGGCGGCTCGCCTGACGTTGAACCACCAGCCACCAATCGCCCGGGATTGGACGATCCTGCCACCCTGGACGATACCTACGTTACGGTTCGGTCTGCCGCGAGTGCTGGTCGTCCAGATCAGGCCCTTGAAGTGGATGATGAAGTCGATGTTCGACCAGGATTCGCGCGTCGCCGGCCGGCCGAAGTCATCCGGACCCAGGTAGACGCCCTGCTCATCAATGGCGAAGAGCAGTTCCCGCCGCAACGCGCTGAGCACGTGACGACGCGACATGGCGAGGAAGGTGACCTCGAACCCCAGGCCGATGATGAAGAACATGAAGCGCTCAGTCAGGTCCTGCAGACCGATCACGATGGCCGTCACCGGCAACAGGCTGTACAGCACCACCGTGAGCCCGGCCCGGACCCGGCTCCGTCGGACCACGTACGAAGCTGTATTCACTCTCACGACTACAAGATAGCGAGCACCGCCGCCGCTCCTCGCTCTGCGTAGGCTCACGGCTGTGCGCCCGATGCTGATCGCCGAGACAGTCTTGACGCCGTCATCCTATGTGGAGCGTTCGAGCGGCGCGGGTTTGCTGGTGTGGAGCGATCGCTCGCTGCGCGTGTTGGACGCGGACCTGACCGTCGCGCTGGCGTGGGAGCCCTCCGACGAGGACCCGATCCTGGCCGTCGGCGTGGCTCCGGACCGGTCACGGTTCGCACTCTTGGGACCACGACAGGTGCAGGTCCGCAGCGCCGACGGCCGCGTCCGGTGGGCGGTCGAGCACGGCAGGGCCTTGTCGACAGGTTGGCCCCGGCCAACCTGTCACCTGAGCGGGGACAACCTGCTCTGGCTGTTCCTGCCCGACGGGTCCGGCGACCAACTCGTCGTGCTGGACGCGTCCGGCGGCGGTACGGAGGTCGACCGGCGCCTGCTTCAGACCGTTGACGGCTCCGCCACATTCGTCCTGGGGGCCAACCGACAACACGTCGGGCTGCACATCTCGGTAGGACCGGAGACCTGTCTCAGTCACCGCTGGACGACGGACGATCGGCGGCTGCTCGCCGGGCACACCTTGAACGGCTGCCTGGCCGACATGAACGCCAGCGGGAGCTTCTATCTCTCCATGCCGCACGGCAGCGGCTGGATCGCGATACGCGATGGTGCCGACGACAGTGCCCGGGTGGAGCGCCGCTACGACGACATCCCCGAGTTCGGAGACTCCGACGACTACCGGATGCACGAGGCCGCAGCGGTCGTATCCGACGACTGGGTGCTGGTCGGCGTTGCCACCGACCAGGGCGACGCCGAGCAGCATCTCCTACTCTCAACCCGCACGCTGCGCCCGCAGACCGTCATGGACTACGGCATGGACGTCCCCCAGAACTCGATCCGGTCCTCCGGTGGGCAGGGCCACTGGTTGACGTACGACGCCCGCCTCGGGGTGCTCCGCCGCTGGCAACTCCGGGAGCCACACACGGACGAGGTCGAGGGCCAGCTCGCGCTGCTGTAGAGCCGTGGATCAGGGGCTGCCCGGTTGCGGTCGGCGATCCCACAGCACCAGGCCGGTGAGCAGCATCGCGACGCCCAGACCGACCATCGCCAACCCCACCGCCGTGTGCGCGCTCCCGCTCAGGTGACCGGCCACGATCCACCCGCTGTCGATTCCGAACGCCAGCGGCATGAGCCCCTGCGGGATCACCGGGATCCACCCGAGCGTCAGCAACCCCAGCGCCCACGCTGTCGACGTGTTCTCCCGATACCACTGCACGTCCCAGGTCAGCGGGAGCGCCGCCTCCGGGGGCCGGCTCCGCTGACCGGCCGCGGCGAGCACCGTCGTGCCGCGCTGGGCGAGCCGCTCGTCGGCCAGCCACAAGCCACCCCACCAGGTCGCCACGCCGGAGAGCAGCCCGACCACCGGTAGCAGCGGTGCCGTCTCCGGCGGACCCCAGATCATCAGGGCGAGCACCGGCGCGGCGGCGAGCAGCCCGGCAGCGGTGGCGACCAGCACGCTGACGATGTCGGTCGGGTTGTCAGCCGCAGTGGGGTGCCGCGGGTCGGCCACCGGGCGTACGCGCAGCAGCGACACCCACACCGGCACCGACGCGCCCGCGCCGAGCAGGGCCGGCAGGGTGGAGAGCGCGGCCAGCGGGTCGACGTCGGGGGCGAGGATGATGCCGACGACGGTGAGCAGCACGCCGATCGGAGTGACCAGCACCAGCCAGGCCAGGGCACGTCCCCGGACCTCGGCCCGTTCACCGCCCGGTGTGGTGAACGGCAGCCACAGCGCGGTGCCGTCCAGCCCGACCAGCCCGGCGGACATCGCCGCCGCGCCGAGCACGGCGAGCGTTCCGGCCCACGGCAACAGCAGGTCCACGTCCGACAGCAGCGGCAGCCCGGCGAGCAACGCCCCGTACACCACAGCGAACGCCAGATACTGCAACCGCAACGGGTGCCGCATCCAGGACCGCAACTCGCGGCCGACGACCGCCCGCGTCGCGGCCGGGACCCATCCCGGCCACTCCCGCTCCGCCGTGGCCGGTGACGCCGCCGTGGTCCGGCGCGGCCGGAACGGCACGCCGGTGGCGATCACCCTTCGGACGAGCATGATGTACGCGGCGGCGCAGAGCGCCACGATGCCCACCAGGGCTGCCATCAGGCGCACCCCTTGCCCGGTTGGTCCGGTCACGGCGGTGACCGGCCAGCCGCTCGGCACGTACGCCATGGCCCGGACCACGTCCTGCGGCGCTGCCACGAGCAGTACCGACACCCATGGGAAGACGGCCCAGAGCGACCCGGCGACACCCATCGCCGTACCGGTGAAGACGCCAGTGAGCAGCGCCCCGGCCGGACCACCGGCGTGGCCGACGACCTCCAGCGCGATGGCCGAGCCGATCAGCCCGAACAGCCAGAGCAGCACCGCACCGAAGGCGGTGACGAGGACCGCGACGGTGCCGTACCGCGCGGCGTGCACCGGCAGGGCGGCGAGTGCCACCAGCGAGACGGCCGGGCCGACCCCGATCGCCGACGCGGCGAGCAGGCCGATCGCGGCCGGGACACCGCCGATCGGCTCCAACCGCAGGTGGGCCGGGCGGACCCGGCCACGCCCGCCGCCGAGCAGCAGCGGCAGGACGATCCAGCCGAGAACCCACGCCCCGGCGAGCAGGCCGAGAGTGTGCTGGTCACCGTTGAGCGCGTACCGGATCAACCAGGCGGCGGCGAGCAGACCGACCAGGCCGGCCACCGTGGGGCCAGGGTGTTCGCGCAGCGAGCGACGGAACATCGTCGCGCGCATCCGGGCCGGTACCGTGATCGCGCCGAGGGTGCCGCTCCGCCCTCCGGGGACGGTGGACTGCGCGCTCATCGTGCCCCGGTCAGCCAGTCCAGACCGGCGCTGCCGGAGGCTTCGGCGCCGACCAACTCGACGAACCGGTCCTCCAGGCTGCTGCCGGCGGCGACCTCGGCGACCGACCCGGCGGCGACCACCCGGCCCTGATGGATCACGGTGACCTCGTCGCACATCTGCTCGACGAGCAGCATCGAGTGGGTGGACAGCACGCAGGTGCCGCCACCGGCCACGAACCGGCGCAGCACCCGGCGAATGGTGGCCGCGGAGACCGGGTCGACCGCCTCGAACGGTTCGTCGAGCACGAGCAGTCGCGGCGCGTGCAGCAGCGCCTGGGCGAGGCCGAGCTTCTTGCGGGTGCCGGTGGAGCAGTCGGCCAACGGGGTGCCGGCGCCCTTGACCAGGCCGAGCACGTCGATCAGTTCGGCTGCCCGCTCGGCGGCCTCCGCCCGGGGCAGCCCTCGCAGCCCGGCGCTGTAGCGGAGCAGTTCGGCGCCGGTGAGGCGCTCCGGGAAGTCGAGGCCGTCGGGCAGCACGCCGGTCAGCGCGCGGGTCAGGCCGCGCTCGCGCAGCGCGTCGTGGCCGAGGATCCGGATCTCCCCGGAGTCCGGAGTGACCAGGCCGACGGCCATTCGGATGGTGGTGGACTTGCCGGCGCCGTTGGGCCCGACGATGCCGTGGAAGGTGCCGGAACGCACGGTCAGATCGATGCCGTCCACCGCGCGATGCGCCGCGAAGGTCTTGACCAGGCCACGGATCTCGAGTGCCGGGGGGATCACGCGCCGAGCATAGGTGACCTTCGACGATCGCGTCGTCCGCTGATCAACCGTCCACGGTGGCGACAACAGATCAGGCGACGTGCACCAGCCGGAAGCGTTCGGTCACCACCAGGGTGTCATCGTCCACTGTGAAGTCGGGATCGCCCAACTCGGCGCGTACCTCGGCGCTGTGCCAGAACGTCTCGTGCCCCGCACGCCACTGCGCCACCGACTCGTCGCCCTCCCCCTCGGCCAGGGCGTGTGGCAGGTCGACGTCGGCGAGCCGGACCACCCGTACGTCGGTCAGCTCGATGGCCGCAACCCGGCGACCGGCGGAGTCCACCACGGCCGACAGTTGACCCACCTCGGGCAGTGGCTCGTTCGCGCACTCGTACCCGATCAGCAGGCCCGTCGTCGAGGTCTTGGCCCCGGACAGGATCGCGCCCACGAGCTTGTCCCGCAGTGGCCCCGGAAACGCGAACTCGGCAAGCGGAAGATCATCGAGGTCCATCCGCGGAGCGTACGCGACCCGGCGCGCCGGGCCGGACCGTCGTCGACATGCCCACGGCGACGTGGCACGGTCTGATCATGGCCACCTACGATGTCGCCCTCGTGCTGCTCGTCGATCAATCGGGTGCGGTGTTGCTGCAGCACCGCGACGAGGATGCGGTCGTCTCGCCGGGCCAGTGGAGCCTGCCCGGTGGCCACGTCGAGCCCGGCGAGTCACCGGAGGAGGCGGCCCGCCGCGAGTTGCTGGAGGAGACGGGTCTGACCGCGGGTGAGCTGCATCCGCTGTGGAGCGGTCCGCGTCCGTACGAGGCCGGCTTTCCCCACACCGTTACCGTCCACGTGTTCCGTGGCACCACCACGGCTCGACAGGAGGACGTCGTCCTCGGTGAGGGGCAGGCCATGGTGTTCGTCCCCCGGGACGAGGTGCTCGACCGCGAGTTGGCGGTCTCCGCCGCGCTGGTCCTGCGCCTGATCTAGACCGGTCAGGTGTGGTGGATCGGGGTCGCCAGGTCGCTGAGCGGGCGTCCCGTGCCGCCCCAGGTCTGGGCGGTGATCTCGGCGGCGATCGCCACGGCCGTCTCCTCCGGTGTCCGCGCGCCCAGGTCCAGCCCGATCGGTGAGCGGAGTCGGGCCAGCGCGCTCTCCGGGACGCCGGCCTCGCGCAACCGGCGTATCCGATCGTCGTGGGCACGTCGGCTGCCCATCGCGCCGATGTAACGGGCCGGTGTGGCGAGGGCGACCTGGAGCAGCGGCACGTCGAACTTGGGGTCGTGGGTCAGGACGCAGAGCACCGTGCGGTCGTCGACGGTCGTCGACTCCAGGTACGCGTGCGGCCAGCGGACGACGAGGTCGTCGACGTCCGGGAAGCGCGCACGGGTGGCGAACACCGGGCGGGCGTCGCAGACCGTCACGTGGTAGCCGAGGAACTTGCCGATCCGGGCCATCGCGGCGGCGAAGTCGATCGCGCCGAAGACGATCATCCGGGGTGGCGGCACGTACGACTGGACGAACACGGCCACCTCGTCGCCACGCTGCTGCCCCTGCCGGCCCAGGTGGATCGTGCCGGTGACGCCGAGCGCGAGCATCCCGGTCGCCTGCCGGGCCGCCGCGTCGTCCAGATCGGGTGCGCCGAGGCTGCCCGCGACCCGATCCGGCCAGATCACCAGCTGGGCGTTCTCGACCGATGCGGTGGCGACCGGACGGCCGTCGCGGATCGCGGCGAGGACCTCGTCGAACTCGGCCATCGCCACGCTCGGTTGCACCAGGACCTGGATGGTGCCGCCGCAGGTCAGCCCGACGTCCAACGCGTCGTCGTCGCTGACGCCGAAGGTCTGGGTGCGCGCCGTGCCGGTCTGGATCGCGGCCCGGCAGAGTTCGTAGACGGCACCCTCGACGCAGCCGCCCGAGATGCTGCCCACCACGTCGCCGTTCGCCGAGACGGCCATCGCCGCGCCAGGTTGCCGGGGCGCGGACTGCCAGGTCCGGGCGACGGTCGCGACGGCGAACGCGACGCCCTCCGCACGCCAGCCGGCCAGCCCGTCGACGATGTCCCGCATGGCCGCACGATCCGCGAGCCCCGGCGGCACCGTCAACGGTGACCTAAGCAACTGCTTAGGTCACCGTTGACTTTGACCCCCGCCGGGCAGAGATTCTGCCGGACTACGGAGGTGCGACATGCAGGTGCCGGCACCGTTCGAGTACGAGCGAGCCACCAGTGTGGACCATGCGATCAGCCTGCTGGAGCGGTTGGGCGGGACAGCCCGCCTGATCGCCGGCGGGCACAGCCTGTTGCCGATGATGAAGCTCCGGCTGGCCAACTTCGACTATCTGATCGACATCAACGACCTGCACGGCGAGTTGGGCTACGTCGAGGCGGGCCCCGATGAGGTCCGCATCGGTGCGCTGACCCGGCATCGGGAGCTCCTCGAATCCCCCGTGCTGGCGACGGCGTTCCCGATCTTCGCCGACGCCGAACGGGTGATCGCCGACCCGGTGGTGCGCAACCGGGGCACGCTGGGCGGCTCGCTGTGCCAGGCCGACCCGTCCGAGGACCTGTCGGCGGTCTGCACGACGCTGGACGCGCGGTGCGTGATCCGTGGCCCGGGCGGCACGGAGCGGGTCGTGTCGATGGAGGAGTTCCACGTCGGGCCGTACGAGACGGCCGTCGCCGACGACGAGATCCTGGTCGAGATCCGGCTACCGGTACGGCCCGGCTGTGGCAGCGCGTACGCCAAGGTCGAGCGCCGGGCCGGCGACTGGGCCGTGGTGTCGGCCGGCGCGGCGGTGTGGCTCGACGGCGGCGCGATCGTCGACGCCCGGGTCGGGCTCGCGGCGGTCGGCCCCAACACCACCGGCATCCCGGCGATCTCGGCGACGCTGCGCGGGCAGGAACCCTCGGAGAGCCTCTACGAGCAGGCCGGGGCGATCGCCGCGGACAGTTGCGACCCGGTGACCGACCAGCGCGGCAGCGCGGACTACAAGCGGCATCTGGCCGCCGAGCTGACCCGGCGGACCCTGCGCCGGGCCGTCGAACGGGCGAGGAGCTGAGCATGCAGGTCACCATGACCGTCAACGACGTCGAGGTCACCCGGGAGATCGAGGGCCGGCTGCTGCTGGTGCACTTCCTGCGCGACGTGCTGGGTCTGACCGGCACGCACTGGGGCTGCGACACCAGCAACTGCGGCACCTGCGTGGTCTGGCTCGACGGCGAGCCGGTGAAGTCGTGCACTGTGCTCGCCGCGATGGCCGGCGGCCATCAGGTGCGTACCGTCGAGGGCCTCGCCAAGGGCGCCGAGCTGGACCCGATCCAGCAGGGGTTCATGCAGTGCCACGGTCTACAGTGCGGTTTCTGCACCCCGGGGATGATGATGACCGCGCGGGCGCTGCTCGACCGCAACCCCGACCCGAGCGAGACGGAGATCCGGGAGGCGATCTCGGGTCAGATCTGTCGGTGCACGGGTTACGCCACCATCGTGCGCTCGGTCCGCTGGGCCGCCGTGGCCGAGGCGCAGGCTGCGGCCCAGGTCACCGAGACCACCGAATCGACCGAGGCTGGCGAGATCGACAACGCCGGCCAGCCCGCGGAGGCCGTCGCATGACCACTGTGCACGAGCGCGTGGACACGTTCCACGACAACGACCAGAAGCCCGTCGGGTACGGCCGGATGCTGCGCAAGGAGGACCCGCGCTTCCTGCGTGGGCGCGGCCGGTACGTCGACGACGTCCAACTGCCCGGCATGCTGCACCTCGCGATCCTCCGGTCGCCGGTGGCGCACGCCCGGATCGTCAGCATCGACACCAGTGCCGCCGAGGCGTCGCCCGGGGTGAGGGCGGTGGTGACCGGTGCGATGCTGGCGCAGCAGAACCTGGCCTGGATGCCGACGCTCTCCAACGACGTGCAGGCCGTGCTCGCCACCGACAAGGTGCGGTTCCAGGGCCAGGAGGTGGCGTTCGTCGTCGCCGACGACCGCTACGCGGCACGTGACGCGCTGGAGCTGATCGACGTCGAGTACGACGTCCTCGACCCGGTGATCGACGCGCGCCGGGCGTTGGAGTCGGACGCACCGCTGATCCGCGACGATCTGGACGGCAAGACGAACAACCACTGCTTCGACTGGGAGACCGGCGACGAGGCGGCCACCGAAGCGGTCTTCGCCCGCGCGGACGTCGTGGTCAGCCAGGATCTCGTCTACCCCCGGGTGCACCCGGCGCCGATGGAGACGTGTGGGGCGGTCGCCGACTACGACGCGGTCGACGGCAAGCTGCGACTCTGGTCGACCACCCAGGCCCCGCACGCGCACCGCACCCTCTACGCCATCGTGGCGGGCCTGCCCGAGCACAAGATCCAGGTGATCTCGCCGGACATCGGCGGCGGGTTCGGCAACAAGGTGCCGATCTACCCCGGGTACGTCTGCGCGATCGTCGCCTCGATCGTGACCGGCAAGCCGGTGAAGTGGATGGAGGACCGCTCGGAGAACCTGATCAGCACCGGTTTCGCCCGCGACTACATCATGCGCGGGGAGATCGCCGCTACCCGCGACGGCCGGATCCTCGGCATCCGCACCAACGTGCTGGCCGACCACGGCGCGTTCAACGGCACCGCCGCCCCGGTGAAGTACCCGGCGGGCTTCTTCGGGGTCTTCACCGGCAGCTACGACATCGAGGCCGCGTACTGCAAGATGACAGCGGTCTACACCAACAAGGCACCCGGTGGCGTCGCGTACGCCTGCTCGTTCCGGATCACCGAGGCGGTCTACCTGGTCGAGCGGATCGTCGACTGCCTCGCCGACGAACTCGGCATGGACCCGGCCGAGCTGCGGCTGAAGAACTTCATCCAGCCGGAGCAGTTCCCGTACACGACGAAGACCGGCTGGGTGTACGACTCGGGCAACTACGAGCCGACGATGCGGCTGGCGATGGAGATGGCCGGCTACGACGAGCTGCGCCGCGAGCAGGCCGAGAAACGCGCCCGGGGCGAGCTGATGGGCATCGGCATCGCGTTCTTCACCGAGGCCGTCGGCGCCGGGCCGCGCAAGGACATGGACATCCTCGGGCTGGGCATGGCCGACGGCTGCGAGCTGCGCGTCCACCCGACCGGGAAGGCAGTGGTACGCCTCAGCGTGCAGTCGCAGGGTCAGGGCCACGAGACGACGTTCGCGCAGATCGTCGCCGAGGAGATCGGGATCCCACCGGCGGACATCGAGGTGCTGCACGGCGACACCGACAACACCCCGTTCGGCCTCGGCACGTACGGCAGCCGTTCGACGCCCGTCTCGGGCGCGGCGGCGGCCCTGGTGGCCCGGAAGGTTCGCGACAAGGCCCGGATCATCGCCTCGGGGATGCTCGAGGTGTCGGTCGCCGACCTGGAGTGGGAGAAGGGCGCGTTCCACGTCGCCGGTGACCCGGGCAGGTCCGTCACGATCCAGGACATCGCCCTGCGCGCGCACGGTGCGGGTGACCTGCCCGAGGGCATCGAGGGTGGCCTGGAGGCGCAGATCTGCTACAACCCGTCGAACCTGACCTATCCGCACGGCGCGTACATCTGCGTGGTGGACATCGACCCCGGCACCGCGCAGGTGAAGGTCCGACGGTTCATCGCGGTCGACGACTGCGGCACTCGGATCAACCCGATGATCATCGAGGGGCAGGTACACGGCGGCCTGACCGACGGGGTCGGCATGGCGCTGATGGAGATGATCGCGTTCGACGAGGACGGCAACTGCCTCGGCGCGTCCCTGATGGACTACCTGATCCCGACGTCCCTCGAAGTGCCCGACTGGGAGACCGGTTTCACCGTCACGCCGTCGCCGCACCACCCGATCGGCGCGAAGGGCGTGGGCGAGTCCGCCACCGTGGGGTCGCCGCCCGCGATCGTCAACGCGGTCATCGACGCCCTGAAGCCCTTCGGCGTCCGCCACGCCGACATGCCGCTGACGCCGTCGCGGGTCTGGGACGCGATGCGCGGCCAGGCCCGGCCGCCGATCTGAGGAGCCGAGGATGACCACCATCGCCGAACGCGCCCGGGAGCTGACCGACACCCGGGAGCCGTTCGTCCACGCCACAGTGGTCCGCGCGCAGGATCCGACGTCGGCGCGGCCGGGCGACGACGCGGTGATCCGGTCCGACGGCTCGATCGAGGGCTTCGTGGGCGGCGTGTGCGCGGAGAGTTCGGTGCGGGCGGCAGCCCTCGACGCCCTGCGCGACGGCACCGCCCTGCTGCTGCGGGTGCTGCCGGAGGGCGCGACCCCGTTCCCGGAGACGCCGGGGGCTCGGGTGGTGGTGAACCCGTGCCACTCCGGTGGGGCGATCGAGGTCTTCCTCCGGCCGATGCTGCCGGCGCCGGCGCTGCGCGTGGTCGGTGACACCCCGATCAGCGCCGCCGTGAAGACAGTGGCCGCGTTCCTCGACTTCGACGTCGTCACCGCCGACGACAGCACCGGCTGCACCGCTGTGGTGGTGGCCGGGTTGGGCAAGGGCGAGCCGGAGGCGATCCGGGCCGCGCTCGACGCCGGCGTCGGGTTCATCGCGTTGGTCGCCAGTGGCAGACGCGGCGTGGCCCTGCTCGACGAGCTGCGCCTCACCGACGCGGAACGCGCCCGCGTCCACACCCCGGCCGGGCTGGAGATCGGCGCGCGTACGCCAGCGGAGATCGCCCTGGCGATCATGGGTGAGGTGGTCCGGGCCATCCGGGTGGACGGGTTGGCCCCGGCCTCCGGCGCGCCGGCCGCCCGGCCGCAGCAGGCCGTCGACCCGGTGTGTGGCATGACGGTGCTGGTCGGGGCGGAGACGCCGCACACGCGCGTCGACGGGCAGGACTTCTGGTTCTGCTGCGCCGGTTGCCTCGCGAGTTTCACGGCGGCGTGACAGGTGTTCCTGACCGGCGTGGTGCTCGCCGCTGGAGCGTCGGTGCGGCTCGGCGAGGCCAAGCAACTGCTCCCGTACCGGGGGCGGACGCTGCTCGACGCCACAGTCGACCTGGCCCGCGCGTGCGGCTTCGACCAGTTGCTCGTCACCCTGGGCGGCGCTGCGGGCGACATCCGCGACCGGGTGGACCTGACCGGCTGCCAGGTCGTGCGGAACCCGGCGTTCAGCACCGGCTGCGGGTCGTCGGTGCGCACCGCCGCGCGTGCGGTGGACCCGCGCGCCGACGCCCTCGTGCTGCTCCTCGGTGACCAGCCCGGCGTCCGCGTCGCGGACGTCCGCCGGGTCGCCGCGGCGGGCACCCCGCTGGCCGTGTGCCGGTACGCGGACGGCCTGGGCCATCCCTTCCGCTTCGGCCGTGAAGTCCTGCCCGAGCTGTACGACCTGCACGGCGACAAGGCCGTCTGGAAGCTCCTGCACGCAGGGCGTCACCCGGTGACCGAGGTGACAGTCGACGGGCCGGTGCCGATCGACGTGGACACCCGGGCCGACTACGAGCGCCTGCTGGCGGGCGAGGCATGAAGGACGCCCAGGCCGTCCGGCACCGCCTCGACGCCGTCGACTACCTGGTCGACGACGGCATGGCGATGGCCCTGTTCCTGGCCTTGCGCCTCGGTCGGCCGCTGCTGCTGGAGGGCGAGCCGGGGGTCGGCAAGACCACCGCCGCGAAGGCGTTGGCCCGCGCGCTGGAGACACCGCTGATCCGGTTGCAGTGCTACGAGGGGCTCACCGCGGGCGAGGCGCTCTACGAGTGGAACTACCAGCGGCAACTGTTGGCGATCCGGCTCGCCGAGGCGCACCACACCCGGCTCACCGACGCGGACCTGTTCAGCGCCGAGTACCTCCAGGAACGACCGATCCTGCGGGCCGTACGCCACCAGGGGCCGGTCCCGCCGGTGCTGCTGATCGACGAGATCGACCGGGCCGACGACGAGTTCGAGGCGCTGCTGTTCGAGTTCCTCGGCGAGGCCGGCATCACGATCCCCGAACTCGGCACCTTCACCGCCCGGACGCCACCGGTCGTGGTGCTCACCTCCAACCGCAGCCGGGAGTTGCACGACGCGCTGCGCCGCCGCTGCCTCTACCACTGGATCGACTTTCCCGAACCGGCCCGCGCCGTGGAGATCGTCCGCCGGGCCGTACCGGGCGCGGCCGGGCCGCTGATCCAGACGGCAGTGCAGTTCGTCGGCGGCGTACGCCACCGGGAGTTGGAGAAGGCGCCCGGCATGGCGGAGACCATCGACTGGGTGGGCGCGCTGTCCGTGCTGGGTGTCACCGACCTGGCCGCCGACGGTGTCGCGCAGACCATCGGCACCATCGCCAAGACCCCCGACGACCGCGCCGTGGTCGCCGCCGCGCTCGGCGCCTACCAGGAGAGTCCGCCATGAAGATCACCAACGAGTTCGCGGTCACCGTCCCGATCGACCGGGCCTGGGCGGTGCTCACCGACCTGGAAGGGCTCGCGCCGTGCCTGCCGGGCGCCCAGCTGACCGACGTCGACGGCGACGTCTACCAGGGCCGGGTGCGGGTCAAGGTCGGACCGGTCGTCTCGGAGTTCGCGGGCACCGCCCGCTTCGTCGAGAAGGACGACGCCGCCTACCGCGGGGTGATCGACGCGAAGGGCCGCGACGCCCGGTCGACGGGGAACGCGTCCGCGCTGGTCACCGCCCACCTGCGGCCGGACGGCGACCGGACGCTGGTCAGTGTGGACACCGACCTGAAGATCTCCGGCAAGCTGGCCCAGTTCGGCAGCGGCATGATCAAGGAGGTGTCGGGCAAGCTGCTGGCCCAGTTCGTCGCGAACCTGGAGGCCAAGCTCGCCGCCGAACCACCGGCCCCGCATCCGCACGCCCAACCCGTTGCGGCCACGTCCGCCGTGCCGCCCGCGCCCACCCCGGCGGCGTCCGAGTCAACCCCGGCGGCGTCCACCGCGCCGATCGAGCCGACTCCGGCCGCGTCCGCCACGGCGGTCGCCACCACGCCCAGCACCGCCGCCGTGGCACCCTCACCCGTCGAGCCGTCACCGGTCGCGCCGTCACCCGCCGGCCCGTCGCCGGTCTCGTCACGGCCAGGTTCGCCGCCGCCGGACGCGTCGTCGCCGGTCGCGTCGTCGGGCAACGCGCCGTCGGGCATCGCGCCGTCGGGCGATGCCGTACGTGTCGCGCCAACCGCCGAGCCGGAGGCGCTCGACCTGCTCAGCATCGCCGGCGGGTCGGTCACCAAGCGTCTCGTACCGGTGGTCGTCGGTCTGGTCGCGGTCGGCGCGGTGATCGCCTGGCTGGTCGCGCGCCGGTGAGCCAGGGCGTGCTGCGCGGCGTCGACCGAGCCGCGTTCGCGGTGGCTCTCGCCAGCCGGCTGCGCCGGGCCGGGGTTCCGGCCGGGCTGACCGCCGTCGACGACTTCGTCCGTGCGCTCGCCGCCAGCCCGCCCGACTCGATGTCGTCGCTCTACTGGACCGCCCGGATCAGCCTGGTGCGACGGCACACCGACGTGCCCGCGTTCGACCGGGTCTTCGCGGCGGTCTTCGCGGACCCGCCCCCGCTGCCCCGCCCGTCGCGGTCCGCGTCGGCACCTGACGCTCACGACGACGTGTACGTGCGGGTGCCGGCCGACACCGACGACTCGGATTCCGGCGGTGGCCTGCCGTGGGCGACGCTGCCGCCGGCCGTCACGGAGACACCGGCACACGACACCGCGCTGCTGCTGCCCGAACGGCGACCCAGCGCCCTGAGCGGGCTCGCCGACCGTCCGTTCGACGAACTCGACAGCGCGCAGGTGGCACAACTCGGCGACGCCCTGCGCGCGGCCGTCGCCGGCTGGCCGACCCGGCGTACCCGGCGGTTCGCCATCGGCGCGGCCGGTGCCCGGGTCGCGCTGCGGCCCACCATCGCCCGGGCCCGCCGCACCGGATGGGAACCCGTCGAGGTCGTCCGCGAGCGACCGGTGCGACGACCACGCCGGGTCGTGCTGCTCTGCGACGTCAGCGAGTCGATGCGGGCGCAGGCCACCGCGTACCTGCATCTGATGCGGGCGTTCGCGGTGGTCGCCGACGCGGAGGTGTTCGCGTTCGCCACGACGCTGACCCGGCTCACAGTGGTGCTCCGGCACACCTCGGCGGCAGAGGCGGTCGCACAGGCCAGCGCCGCCGTGACCGACCGGTACGGGGGCACCCGGATCGCCACCAACCTGCGCGCCCTGCTCACCTCCCACCACGCGGACGCCGTACGCGGGGCGGTGGTGGTGATCGGGTCGGACGGCTGGGACAGCGACCCGCCGGACGACCTGGCGGCCGTGATGGCCCGGTTGAGCCGCCGCGCGTACCGGATCCTCTGGTTGAATCCCCGCGCCGGCGCGCCCGGCTTCGCCCCTCGCGTCGGCGGGATGGCCGCCGCACTCCCCTACTGCGACCGGATGCTGCCGGCCGGCACCTTCCAGGACCTGCTTGTCGTCGCCCGTCAGCTCCAGAGCGTCACGTGCACCGACGGCCGGAAATGGCCGACGCTGACGCCCGCGCCGCGCATCATCGCCTGAATCGCCCTCGGCGTCGACGAGAAGCGCGACAGCTCCTCGGCGGCCGACATCGAGCCGGGGGTGGCGAGCACCTGCGCATGCCACACCGCCTCCATCGTCGCGTGCGGCCCCAGCACCTGCCCGAGCTGGCCCTGACGGATGTCCGGCGCGACGGTGAACGCGAGGGCCGGCGCCACCCCCCTGCCCCGCTTGGCCTCCCCCAGCGCGGCCGCGTGGCTCTGGAACAACTGCTGCCGCTCGTCCGGCACGGCGAGCCGGCGCAGCAGCGCCGGGACCGCGCCCCACTCGGTGGCGGCCGACGGCCCGAGCAGCCAGGTCTGCTCCCGCAGCTGCCCCGGTGACGCCGCCATGCCGGCCAGTGGATGCTCCGGACCGACGGCGATCACGAGCCGGTAGTTCATCATCGGCCGGCAGTCGATCGCGCTGTCGACGACCGACGGTTGCGGCCCGATCGCGATGTCCGCGGCGCGGGTCAACAGCAGCGACTCGAACGCCCCCGGGTTGCGCACGCTCAACTCGACGTCGAGGTCGGCGGCGCGCTTCGCGAAGAGTTCGATCAGGCCCGGCGCGGCGAACTCCGCGAACAGGCTCGACGCCGCGACCCGCAGCATCCGTCGGCCGCGCGTCGCGGCGCTGACCTCCAGGATGGTGCGGTCCTGCAGGCCCAGCAGTTCCGCCGCCCGACTGGCCAGCCGCAGCCCACCCGCTGTGAACGCGAGGCCCGCCGCCGTCCGGGCGAAGAGCTTGTCGCCGAACTCCTTGCGCAGTTGGGCGATGTGCAGCGACACCGCCGACTCGGAGACCTGAAGCTCCGCGGCGGCCTGTTTGACCGAGCCCAGCCGGACCACGGCGACGTACGCGCGCAGCTGTGTCGGGGTCATCGGCCCTCTCCCCGGCGATCCGTGGCTCGGCTCGGCGTCGAGACGAACGTCGATCATCCCGCGCTGGCCCGCGCCACCGCCAGCACCCGATCAGTCGGTGGTGACCGCCTGGTTTCCGGACACGCAGTACACGTCGCCGGAGTTCGCGGCGTGCGGCAGGTCGTGCAGGTGCGTCGCCAGGTCGGTCGCGGACGTCCACCGTTGGAAGGTCATCGACTTGTCGTCGCCCACCGCGATGTCGAAGCCGTCGAAACCCAGCGCGGTCAGGCGATCGAGACACCGGTCGGCGACCGCACGCGCGATGGTGGTGAACTCGAACGACAGCGCGGGCAGCGGGCGGGTCAGGCCGGCCAGCACCTCGTCCTCGAAGCCCTCAACGTCGATCTTGGTGAAGGCCGGCACGCCGTACGTCTCGATCAGCGCGTCGACGGTGACCACCGCCACCTCGATGTCGGTGTCCCACACCTGGCCCTCCCACCCGCCCGCGCCCTCGGCCGCGAGGACGAAATCCGGTGAGGCGGTGGACACTGTGGGGTTGGCGGAGTTGACGTGCAACCGGGTACGCCCGGGTAGCGCGCCACACGCCGCGTCGATCACCGTCACCTGGTCGTCGTCGGCATAGATCGCCCGCAGGGCGCGCAGACACAACGGCTGCGGTTCCACAGCGACGACCCGGGCACCGAGGCGACGGAAGCTGGCGATGTGATCGCCCACGTGGGAGCCGATGTCGAAGACGAGGTCCCCGCCGTTGACGAAGCGGGAGTAGAAGGCGTCCATCCTCGCGTCCCGCTCGGGATCGCCGTAGTAGACGTCCAGCGACCGGTGCAGCAGGGACAGGGCCGGGTCGCTCCGGAGCGCGGCGATCCTGGTGGCGGTGCTAGCCGTCATCTGTCTGGGTCCAGTCCGTGAGAGAGGTGGCCGGGTCACGGCCCGAAGGCGGTCAGGAACCGGTCTCGGAAGGCGTCCATCCGCCAGACCGGCGCCTGCGGCCCGGGCTTCAGCCCGTCCTGCCAGCCCCACCCGGAGATCCGGTCCAGCACGGCCCGGTCCCGGGTGATGATCGAGATCGGCACGTCGTGGCTGGCGTTCTCGCCGGTGACGACCGCGGCGGGCTGGTGGTCACCGAGGACGATGAACACAAGGTCGTCGTCTCCGTAGGTCCGCACGTAGGAGATGAGCGCGCCGAGGGTGTACTCGATGGACTTCCGGTAGTCCGCCCGGATCTGGGCGGTGTTGCGGCGCTTGTCGTCCGACCTGCCCGCGCCGGCACCACGGTAGACCGCGCCGTCGCCGACGTCGGCCCAGTCGAGCAGCGGCGGGACGGGCGTCCAGGGCGCGTGACTCGACACCAACGCAAGCTCGGTCATCACGTTGCCGTCGCGCTTTGCCTGCTCCAGGCGCTGCCAGCTGGCCAGGGTGTACTGGTCGGGCGGGGTGCCGAAGCTGAACTTCGGGCCTCGGTACGCGAGCGTCCTGGCGTCGTAGAACCGGTCGTAGCCGAAGAAGGAGCCCTCCGGCCACGGCTTGGTGACGGCGGGCATCACGCCCACGGTCTGCCAGTTCGCGCGTTGGAAGGCGCGGTTGAGGGTCATCCGGTCACTGGCCAGCAGGGTGCGGTGGCGCTGATCGTTGTCGATCCAGAGTCCGGAGAGCAGCGTGTCGTGCGCGAGCCAACTGCCGCCACCGAAGGTCGGCGAGGTGAGGAAGCCGCTCTGCGCGGCGAAACCCGTCGCGCTCAGCTGACTGGTGCCGCGGTCGAGGACCGCACCTACCCACGGCGCGAACTCCGGGTCCTCGACGGCGTCCCGGCCGTAGCTCTCCACGAAGGCGACGACCACGTTCTTGCCGCGCAGCGCGGTCAGTAGCTGGTCGCCCGGGGTGTCGCCGAACGCGTCGGCCTCGATCAGGGCGCCGAACGTCTCGCGGTCGTCGAGGCGCAGGCGCACCTGGAAGCCGTGACCGTTGGCCAGGGTGGTCGCGGACGTGTCGGCGACCGGTACGCCTTCGACCACCCGCACGTTGAACGCGGCGCAGGCCACCCAGACGACCACCAACGCGGCCACGATCCGGGTGGTCGCGGTGCGGTGTCGGACCACCAGTCGCCGCAGTCGCCGCATCGACAACGTGACCAGTGTGGGCAGGCCCACGAACACCACCGCCAGGGTGATGGCGACGCCGGTGGCTGCGGGCCGGCCGTACGACTCGCTGAGGAAGGCGAACCCTTCGTCGAGGAGCGCCCAGTCGAGCACCGGGTCGAACGCCCGGCTCAGCGATGCGGTGAATCCCAGGTCGAGCAGCTTCAACAGGCCGAGCAGGCCGAGAGCCACGCCGGCCAGCGTCGCGACCATCCGGCTGCCACGAGACGGCAGGGCGAGCAGGAGGGCCACGACCAGCAGCGCCTCCAGGGGGATCCGCGCGAACGCCGCCGGGTTGAGCCGGCCGTAGTCGTACGGCACGGTGAGGACGAGCAGCACGAGCAGTGCGGCCAGCACGGTCGTCAGCCGGGCGGCGATGGAGCGTTTCGGCTGCTCCTCGACGTCGGCGCCGTCGGCGGTGCCGTCCGAGACCTCTACCTCCATGGCCCTCCGTCCCTGGTTCGGCAGCCGACGTACGCGCGTCAAGAGCGACAACCCGGGCATCCTTCCATGATCTTTGTTGGTCGCGGCGTCCGGGAGGCTCAGACGCGAGCGGTCCCGCGTCGGGCGACGGTGACCGTGGGACGGTCCGACCAGGGCAGCCCGTCCGGCCGGCCCGAGCCCAGCGCCGTCGCGGCGCTCGGGGCACTGTGGCTCGCCGAGTTGCCCGCGTGGACCGTCGCGGCCGGGGTGGCGTGGGTGACGGCGCGGCGGCGGTGCCGGGTCGTCCAGAGCCAGGTCACGTCCCGCCCGAACGACTCGACCAGCAGCGCCACCGACACCACCAGCACCATTGTCGTCAGCGGCGCGGGCAGCACGTCGGCCATCGCCACCGTCAACACGACGCCCTGGATCGCGGCGACGACCTTGCTCCAGTAACGCGGCGGCGCGGATCCCCGCATCCACTCCAACACCCAGGTCGCGGCGCCGTAGAGGTAGCGCATCGCGCCGATCACGAGCACCCAGCCACCCACCGCGGGGGCCACGTGCAGGCAGAGCACCAGGACCAGGACGGAGTCGATCTCCATGTCGAAGCGCGCGCCGAGCTCGCTGGTGGTTCCGGTACGGCGGGCCGTGTACCCGTCGACGGCGTCGAGGGCCAACGCCACGCTGGTGAGGACGACCATCAGGGTGACCGGCGCCGACCGGCCGAACGAGTCGGCGGCCAGGGCCGTCACGCCGCCGACGAGGATCGCCCGACTCAGTGTCACCCGGTCGGCCGGGCTGAGCGCACCCGCGCCCGAGCGGGACATCCCGCGGCTCAGCAGGGCGCACAGGACCACCCCGTACGCCAGCCCCGCCAGCCAGCCCGCCGCGCCCAGACCGACCGTCTCCGCCAGCAGGGCCAGCAGGCCGATCTGCACGAGCAGTCCGATGACCGGACCAGTTCGAACCGTTGACATCGTGCCTCCGCGACTCTGGTGGGTGACCCTGACCGTCATCACGGAAAATATGACCGATCGGTTCATTCTGAACGCGACCCGCAGGGGTCCCACACAGAGACCTGCCCCTCGGCCGGCCGGTTAATCGTCCACCGTGGGTGCGGGTCGACAGCCGGTCCGTCGGTCAGGGCGCCGGCCGGGTCAGCACCTCGGCACCGTCGTCGGTGATCGCGATGGTGTGCTCGCTGTGCGCCGTCCGGCAACCCGTCGCGCTACGGAGGGTCCAGCCGTCGGCATCGGTGACCAGCGTGGCGGTGTCCGCCATCACCCAGGGCTCCAGCGCCAGCAGCAGCCCCGGGCGTAGCCGGTAACCGCGACCGGGGCGCCCGGTGTTGGAGACGTGCGGGTCCTGGTGCATCGTCGATCCGACGCCGTGACCGCCGAACTCCGTGTTGACCGAGTATCCCGCCGCCGTGAGAACCGAGCCGATCGCGTGGGAGATGTCACCGATGGGAACGCCGGGGCCGGCGGCGCTGATCCCCGCCTGCAACGCGCGCTCGGTCGCGTCGATCAGCGCGACGCTCTCCGGGGGCCGCACGTCGCCCACGATGAAGCTGATGGCCGAGTCCGCGACGACTCCACGGTGGGAGACGGCGAGGTCGAGCGAGAGCAGGTCCCCGTCGGCGAGTGGGTAGTCATACGGCAACCCGTGCAGTACGGCGTCATTCACCGACGTGCAGATGTAGTGGCCGAACGGCCCACGCCCGAAGGACGGCTCATAGTCGACGTAGCAGGATTGCGCCCCGGCCTCGGTGATCATGGCCTGCGCCCACCGGTCGATGTCCAGGAGGTTGGTGCCGACCACGCAGCGGCTCTTCAGCGTCTGCAGGATGCTGGCGACCAACGCGCCGGTGTCCTTCGCTCGCAGCACGTCGGTGGGGCTCAGGATCTCGATCATGCAGCGCCTTCCTCTGGCAACCAATAAGTATCCCGGCCATATTATCCCGGTACTAGAATCGGGGCATGGTCAGGTTGCCGCTCACTCCCGAAGAGCTCGAACGCGGACAGCGCCTCGGCGCGCTCCTGCGTCGGGCCCGTGGAGAGCGTTCGATGCTCCTCACCGCGCTGGACGCGGGCGTCTCGCCAGAGACCCTTCGAAAGATCGAGTCCGGCCGGATAGCCACCCCGGCCTTCCCGACCATCGCGGCGATCGCCGACGTCCTCGGACTCTCCCTCGACGCCGTCTGGTCGGAGATCAACACGTCGGACGGCAGCGCCGAACTCCCCCGGCCGACACGCGGCGCCCGCGAGCGGTTGGCGTCCTAGTCTCGACCCGCTGGCGCAGCACGACGCCGCGACCCACCAGACGAAGCTGGTCCCGGTCGACGGACGACCGGGACCAGCGGGTGGTGCGCTCAGGAGGCGGCGATGCCCTCCATGCCGATGCCGTCGGCGAACGTGGGCAGACCCTCCACAGTGGTGACGAGATTCAGGGACCCGTCCTCGTGCACCTTGTAGCCCTGCACGTTGCCAGCGGTGGCGTTCTGCACGTACAGGAAGCCGTCGCTGGTGGTCATGTCGATCGACCCACCGTTGGTGTCGGCTGCGACGTTCTTGACGAGTTCCAGCTTGCCGTCGTCGTCGACCCGGTAGGAACTGATGGTGGAGCTGCCGGCGTTGGCGACGAAGAAGTAGTCGCCGACACGCTGGATCCAGCACGTCGCCTGCTGCCCGTTGGGCACCGACGGGCCGACCTGGTCGAGCGCGCCGTCGTCCTCCAGCTCGAACCGGCTGACCGCGTTCGCGCCCGACTCGGTGACCAGCAACGAGTCATCGGTGTCGAAGGTGAAGCCGAACGGGGCGTTGCCCGCGTCGCTGACGACGGGGTTGCGGGACAGCTTGCCGTTGCGACCGATCTCGTAGCTGAACATGACGTTGGCGGCCTTCGTCGACACCAGGACGAACTCGCTGTCCGGGTCGATCTTGACCTGGGCCGGGGCGGTCCCGAACGCGGGCGGGTTGCCGTTGTGCAGCCCGAGCGACCGGTTGGCGTCCTCGATCCGTGACAGGCGCCCCTTGTGCAGCTCGAAGCCCTGCACCGAGCCCTCGCCGCCGGCGTTGAGGACGTAGACGAGGTCGCCACGGGCCGCGACGCTGACCGGCAGCAGACCGCCGGACCAGATGACCTGGAGCTTGTGCAGCCTGGTGCCCTCGACGCGGAAGACCGTCACGGTGTTGCTGCCGGCGTTCACGGCGAACAGCAGCCCGCGGTGGTAGGTCAGGGAGCCCTGCGAGGCCAGCGCGTCGAGCGGCGCGCCGATGGTGAAGCCGCCCAGCCCTCCGGTCTCGTACTCGCCCGCCTTGGTGAGACGGCCGTCCTCGTCGCGGTCGTACACCTTGATGGTGTTGCCCTCGGCCTTGTTGGTCTGGACGAAGACAGCGCCCTCGTCGCCGTCGTGGTGATCACCCCCCTTGCGGTCGTCGTGGTACCCGGGGCCACCGCCATCGGCGAAGGCGGCCCCGGGGATCGATCCGATGCTGGTCAGACCTGCGAGGAGGGCTGCCGCGAGCGCGACACTGCGCTTCATCACTGACTCCTTGTGCACCCGAAGGGAGGAATACGAGTTTTCCTCTCCTTCGAAAGCTATCGGAGCAGCTAGGCGGGTTGGTCGCAGTTACCCTAAAGCGGTAATTCCATGTCGATTTGCGAAATGACGAGACGAACGGGCGACTGTGGCGCTCGTCCGCCACAGCCCACGGGGCGCACGGTCCGCAAACCGACGGTGATGGCGTGTCAGAACCACCGGATGGGATGCTGCACTGGTGATTCGCTACCACGCCGTCTGGGTCGGTCTGGCGATCGGGCTGCTCACCGGCTGTTCCGAGCCGCCGTACGCACTCCCCGACCGGGACGCGGCTGAGGTGCAGGCTGAGGAGGCGCGTCTCGCGACGCTCCTCCCCGTAGAGTTGCTGGGCGGGCCAGGCACCTGCCAGGTTCGGCTGCTGGGGCGAGACGGTTCTTCGTCGTTCGCCTGGGCGCACTGCGAAGCAGCACCGGGGGTCGGGGAGGGCTCGGGAGTCTCCGTACCTGTGCGGGTGGACGGCGATCGCGTCACGCAGCCCGGCGATGGGAGCGAATACTCCGCGAGCGTGCGTCGCATGTTCCCGGAGCGGCTGGCGGAGAAGGTCCTCGACGACGACACCGACGTGCGGCCCTGACTGATTCGGGCGACAACGACATCGCTGAGGCTGGACGCGGGGAGGTCCGGGGTCAGCGCGGGTCGGGCCACCACGGTTCGAGGAGGGTGGGGTCGGCCACGTACTGCCCTACCTGTGTCCGCTGCTCCGGAGTCAGCGACAGCGCCTGGAGTCGGGCGCCCCACTCGGGCACCCGGTCTGCCTTGTCCAACGCGGTGGCCAACTCGATGAGGCCGGCCAGCGCCATTGCCTGCTCGACCACCGGGGTGTCCTCGGCGCGACGGCGCATCCCCGAGTCGAGGGCCCGGTAGGCCGCCCGGTCGTCCATCTTGAACTCGCGCAGAATCCGCGCGTTGTCGAGCACCCGGGCCAGCCCGTCAAGCTCCGTCGACCCGCCGTACTCCACGTCGTCCGGTTCGTCGCGCTGAATGAAGACGATGGTGTTGCCGGACGGGTCGACGACGCTGAACCGCGACGCCCCGGCCCGGTAGCGGGTCATCCGAGGCAGGCCCTTGACCAGCACCTTGCCGTAGCTGCGGCGCATCGCCTCGGTGAACGCCGCGTGGTACGGCCCCACCGCGTCCACCATCACCAGGCACCCGCCGGACTGCTCCTTCGCCGGGTCGAGATTCTTCGGTGCCGGCCCGTAGTGCAGCTGGAACCCACTCCAGGTGAACGCCAGGTACACGTATGGCCTGAGTTGCTCATAAGCCACCTCGAACCCGAGGGCCCGCCAGAACGCCAGGGTCTCCTCCGGGGCTGGGCAGTGCAGCAGCGGCACCGTGGTCTCGTTCGGCTGGACACGGTCCATGTTGGTCGTCATCGTCACTCCCGGTCCGGTCGACAGGCCGGCCATTGTGCCAGCACCACCGAGCGGCTTCGACGGGTTTTGTCTCCTACCAGGGGAGGAGGACCGCTCCGACCACCGGCCGCGACCGGGGCTCGAGGTCGGACGCGATCGGCGTACGCGGCCACGAGCATCTACAGACATGACAACAGTTCTGCGCCGGGCGACGCGCTGGAACCGCCCACTGATGTTCCTGGTATCCGTGATGGCGGTGCTCGGCGTCGTCGCCGTCGTCGGCATCCTCGTCGACCCGCGCGTCCTCACCGGGGCGCCGATCTGGCTCAAGCCGTTCAAGTTCGCGGTGTCGTTCGTGCTGTACGGCGCGACGCTCGCCTGGATGCTCTCCCTGCTGCCGCGACGCAGCCGGGCCGTCGAAACGGCGGTCGTCATCATCGTCGCGGTGGCGGTCGTCGAAAACGCGTGGATAGTCGGTCAGGTGATACGCGGACAGGCCAGCCACTTCAACGACAGCACCCCCCTGAACACCGCGCTGTTCGCGGTGATGGGCGCGGCCATCATGGTGCTCTTCTTCGCGCACCTCGTCATCGGGATCGTGGTCCTGATCCAGCGGATTCCCGATCGGGTGGCCGCGACCGCCGTCGGCTGGGGGCTCGGCCTGTCCCTGCTGGGCATGCTCGCGGCGGTGCCGATGGCGCTGCCGATGCAGGACCCGGGGATCGAGGGGATCGGTGGGGCGCACAGCGTCGGCGTGCCCGACGGAGGGCCGGGGTTGCCGATCGTGGGCTGGAGCACCACCGGCGGCGACCTGCGGATCGGGCACTTCGTGGGGCTGCACGCCCTCCAGGCGTTGCCGATCCTGGCGATCCTGCTGAGCCGGTTCGCGACGCGATTGGACGAGCGCACCCGGGTCCGGCTGCTTGTCGTCGCGGGTGGCGCGTACGGCGTACTCACCGTGTTGTTGACGTGGCAGGCGCTGCGCGGACAGCCGCTGCTGCGGCCGGACGCCGGCACGCTCGCCGCGGTCGCGGCACTGGTGGTCGCGACCGCGGCGAGCGTGACCGGCGTGGTGCTGGCCCGCCGACGTCGCCCGGAACTGGCGCTGGCCGCGTGACCGGGACGCTGTTCTCCCTGACGTTCGCGGTGGCCGCGCCGTTCTGGGCGCTGATGATCCTGCTGCCGCGCTGGTCGTGGACCGCTCGGATCATCGCCTCGCCGCTGATCGTGCTGCCGGTCGTGGTGATCTACGCGCTGCTGGTGCTCCCGGCGTTCGGCGAGGTGCTGCCGGCCGTGGCGTCGCCGACCCTGGCCGGGGTGCGTGACCTGCTCGGCACCTCCGACGGTGCGGCGGCGGGCTGGGCGCACATGATCGCGTTCGATCTCTTCGTCGGGCGGTGGGCGTGGTTGGACAGCCGGGAACGGGGGGTACCGGCGCTGGTGATGGCGCCGGTGCTGCTGCTGACCATCCTGCTCGGACCGCTCGGCCTGGCCGCGTACCTCGCGGTCCGGACCCGGTGGCGGCGGTCGGCGGCCGCCGCCGCCGGCTCACAGCACCTAGGCTGACGACCGTGAGCTGGCCGGGGCGACTGTTCGACATGCGGGACGCGCTCGTGCGAATGGTGCTGCTCGACCTCGCCGGGGTGTGTTACCTGTTCGTCGTCCCGCACTCCAACAGCACGCCCACCACGGCACAGTGGATCCTCGCACTGCTCGCGTTCGCCGTGGCGCTGGTGGCGCACCGGTTGCCGGTGCTGAACCTGGTGGCACAGGCCGCCCTGCTGGCGGTCGCGATCAGCCTGGTCGACGACTTCACCATCAACCAGGTTGGTGCCAGCTGGGCGCTGCTCGAGGTCACCATGCGTGCGCGCCACGCGCGGCCCATCTGGCTGGCCGCCGTGCTGCTTGCCGTGGTCGACCTGACCGACTCGATCGGCGACCCGCCGCGCCGGTTCGCCTCCGGGGTCGTCGGGCTCGCCGTGGAGGTCGGCGTGCCGGTCCTGCTCGGCCTGGTCATCCGCACCAACCGGGAGTTGGGCCGGCAGGCCGTGGAGCGGGCCCTGGCCGAGCAACGCCAGCACGAGTCCGAGAGCCGCGCGGCTCGCGCCGACGAACGCAGCGCCATCGCCCGCGAGCTGCACGACGTCGTGGCGCACCATGTGGCGTCGATGGTCCTGCGGGTCGGCGTGGCCCGGCACGTGCTCACCGACCTCGACCCCCGGGTGGGCGAGGTCTTCGACGACGTGCACGGCACCGGCACCTCGGCCCTCGCGGAGCTGCGCCGGCTGGTCGCGGTGCTGCGCAACCCCGACGGGGTACGCGGCGACGCGGCGCTGACCGCTATCGAACCGTCCGCGCTGCCGGCGGCGATCGGCGCGTCAATGGATCGGGCCCGGCAGGCGGGTGTCATTGTGGAGGCGGACCTCGACCCGGCGATCGGTTCACTCGACGCGGTGCGCGGCATGGCGGTGCTGCGACTCACGCAGGAGGCGCTGACGAACGTGGCCAAACACGCGGGGGCCTCAGCGATCGCGCATCTCGTGGTCGCCGTCCGGGACGGCTCCGTGCACTGGGAGGTCACCGACAACGGGCGCGGCGGGGGGCCGGCGGCCGTGCCGGCCGGTGGCGGGCACGGCATCACCGGGATGCGCGAGCGTGTCGAGGTCCTCGGTGGCCGGCTGGAGGCGGGCCGGACCGGCACCGGGTGGCGGGTGCGTACCGTCCTTCCGGCAGTGGCCGCCGCGTCCACCGACGCGCCGGTCGGGTCGGTGCCCCGCGAGCGGGAGGCCCCGGCCGGGTCGCCCGCGCCGGAGCCGGCGTGATCCGGGTGCTGCTGGTCGACGACCAGCACCTCATCCGGGCCGGGCTGCGCATGCTCTGCGATGCTCAACCCGACATCGAGGTCGTCGGGGAGGCCGACAACGGCCGCGAGGCGATCCCGCTGGCCGGGCGGCTCCTCCCCGACGTCGTCGTGATGGACCTGCGGATGCCCGGCGTCGACGGGATCACCGCGACCAGCCGGATCCTCGCCGAACGCCCCGCCACCCGCATCCTGGTGCTGACCACGTTCGGCGACGACGAGCACCTCTACCCCGCGCTGACCGCCGGAGCGTGCGGCTTCCTGCTCAAGGACGCGCCCCCGACCGAGTTGCTGGACGGCATCCGCCGGGCCGCCGTCGGTGACAGCCCGTTCAGCCCTGAGGTGCTGCGCCGCCTCGTGCAGCGCGCGGTGCACGCCCGCCCGGGGTCGCCACCGGCTCTGCCGGGCCTGACCGCCCGGGAACGGGACGTGCTCGACCTGGTCGCCGAGGGATTGTCCAACACCGAGATCGCCGACCAGCTCCACATCGGTGTCACCACTGTCAAGACCCACATCACCAGCCTGATGACCAAGACCGACAGCCCCAACCGGGTACGCCTGGCCCTGTTCGCTCGCGGCGTCTGACGCTCAGGCCCGCACGCACGGCGTCTGCGGCTCAGGCCCGCATCCGCGCTGACACGGCGATGACGACCACCAGCGGCACGATCAGCAGGGCCGGGGCGACGACCGGCAGGTGCAGAGCGACAAGGGCGCCGACCGCCGCGCCGACCATGAGGGCCAGCAGCACCTGGGCCTTGGGACGCAGGCTGGTCCACGGGCTGCGCGCGGCGACCCCGGCGATCAGGCTGGTGAGCGTGCCGGTCAGGTACGTGGAGGACAGGCCGGACACCCCGAAGCGTTGGATCGCACTGCTCTGCACGCCCAGCGCGACAGCGGACAGCATCAGCAGCGCCAGGTGGACACCCGCGTCGGGGGTGTGCAGGGTGACCTCCCAGACGACGGCGAACACCACGAACACCGACAGCTCCAGGACCAGCGCCCAGGTGACCCGCCGGGGCCAGACCGGATCGTCGGGCTGCACCGAGCCGACGACGCGGGCGCCGGCGAGGACACCGACGATGAAGCTGACGATGGCGCAGCCCGACGTCAGAGCCAGGTCGGCTTCACCTCTGCCGGCCGAGAGCCCGAGCAGGACCATGTTGCCTGTCATCACGCTGGCGAAGGCGCCGCCGAGGGCGAGGAAGCCAAGAGCGTCGGCGCTCCCGGTGAGGAAGGTGAGGACGACGACGAGCGCGTGCCGTCGCCGCAGCAGGCGCTCGTCCCGGGGCGGGGTGACGTGAGGGCGGGTGACGCGGGGCGCTGTGCTCGACACTGTCGGCCGCCTTCCGATAATTGTTCTTCGTATACACTTTGTGCGGACACGTTCACGGAGAGGCGACAAGGTGGCTGAAGACCTACGGGACAAGCTCGGCGCACAACACCTGCCGCTCCGCGATCAGGTCCTCGCCGCGCTGCGGACCGCCATCATCGACGGCGACTACCTGCCCGGGGAACGGCTGACCGAGGACCGGCTCGCCGAGGACTTCGGCGTCTCCCGCAACCCCGTCCGGGAGGCGCTGCGCGTCGCCGAGGCGGAGGGATTCGTCGTGATCCTCCCCCGCCGGGGAGCGGTCGTCGCCTCACCGAGCAGCGGGACCATCACCGACATGTTCGCCGTGCGCGAGCGACTGGAAGCGCTGGCCGCCCGGCTGGCCGCCGAGCGGGCCACAGCAGCCGACGTGGCCTCCCTACGTGCCCTGCTCGACCAGGGCCGCGAGGCGACGCAACGCCACGACCTGGCCCGGGTCGCCGAGCTGAACAGCACGCTGCACCTGCGCATCCTCCAGATCAGCGGAAACCCCTGGCTGTCGTCGATCGCCAAGTCGCTCTACCTCCATGTCCAGTGGGTCTTCCGGCTCGGAGCGGCCGAACGAGCTCCACACTCCTGGGCCGAGCACATCCAACTCGTCGACGCCATCGAGTCGGGCGACGGTGACCGCGCCGAGCGGGCCGCGCTCGACCACCTCGAAGCGGCATCCGCCGCCGCGTACGAGAACGCCGAAGGCGGCTACGGCACCCGCTGACGGGCACGCGGCTGCGGCACCCGCTACCGGCCGCACGCGTAGCCCTGCATCCCCCGCGGGTTCGCACCGGCCGCCAGCACTCCCGTCGCCGGGTCACGGGTCACCGCGCAGAGCCGACCGAGGCTCCACCCGTCGGTGACCCGCACCTCGTGCCCGTACGCCCGCAGCGCCGCCAGCACACCCTCGTCGAGCCGGTCCTCCACCACCAGGACACCGGGCTCCATGTCGCGGGGATAGAACGAGCCGGGCAGGCTGACCGTGTGCCAAGCCGGCGCGTCGATGGCCTCCTGAAGGCTCTGCCCACCGACGAGGTGCCGCACCAGGAATGGCAACTGCCACTGGTCCTGCTGGTCGCCACCGGGGGTGCCGCAGGCCAGCACCGGCTCACCGTCGCGGTGCACCATCGTCGGGCTCAGCGTCGTACGCGGGCGGCGGCCCGGCGCCAGCGACGAGGCGAGCCCCTCCTCCAGCCAGAACATCTGCAACCTGCTGCCCAGCGGAAAGCCCAGCTCCGGAATCGTCGGCGAACTCTGCAACCAGCCGCCACTGGGGGTAGCCGAGATCATGTTGCCCCATCGGTCGACCACGTCCACGTGACAGGTGTCGCCCCGGGTCACCCCGTCCGACTGCACTGTCGGCTCTCCCGTCGTGGCGTCCGTCGGGTCGCCTCGCCGCCCGGCACCCGGTCGGACGTGGGCGGGCAGGCGCGGCTGCGCCCCGTCCGGGCGGCCCGGCCGCAACTCCGCCGACGCGCGATCGCCGATCAGGGCGGCCCGCTCCCGCGCGTACTGCGGTGAGAGCAGCGCCTTGGCGGGCACGTCGGCCCCGTCGCCGTACCATGCCTCCCGGTCGGCGAAGGCGAGCTTGAGCGCCTCGACCTGGGCGTGCACACCCGCGGCGGTCGCCGAGTCGTACGCGCCCGGGTCGTCGAGCGCGTCCAGGGTGGCCAGCGACTCCAACAGCACCGGGCCCTGGCCCCAGAAACCGGTCTTCGCCACCGAGTAGCCCTGCCAGTCGAGGGTGGCGGGCGGCTCCCAACTCGCCGAGTACGCGGCCAGGTCGTCGCCGGTGACCAGCCCGGCGTGCGGGCGTCCGCTGGAGTCCTGGAACGGTCGCCGGCTGAACGCGTCGATCGCCTCGGCGACGAAACCCGTGCTCCAGGCCCGGCGGGCGGCCTCGATCTGGGCCTCCCGGTCGGCACCGGCCGCCCGTCCCGCCTCGACGAGTCGGCGCAGGGTGTCCGCGTACGCCGGGTTGGTGACCAACTCCCCCGCGGCGGGCGGTCGGCCACCGCGCAGCCAGAGCGCGGCGGAGGTGGGCCAGTGTTCCTCGAACAACGACCGGACGGCGGCCACCGTGTCACCGACCCGGCCCACCAGCGGGTGCCCGGCGCCGGCGTAGCCGATCGCCGGCTCCAGCACCTCGGCGAGGGTGAGCGTGCCGTGCTCGCGCAGCAGCAGGAGCCAGGCGTCCACCGCACCGGGTACTGCCGCCGCGAGCGGCCCGGCACCCGGGATGAGGTCCATGCCGAGGGACCGGAAGTGCGCGATGGTGGCGCCGGCCGGGGCTGGCCCCTGCCCGCACAGCACCTTCGGTCGGGGGTCCCGCGCGGTGGCCACGATGGCCGGCACCTCGCCGCCCGGCCCGTTCAGGTGCGGCTCGACCACGTGCAGCACGAATCCGGCGGTGACCGCCGCGTCGAAGGCGTTGCCCCCGCGTTCCAGGATGCCCATCGCCGACTGGCTGGCGAGCCAGTGGGTGGAGGACACCATGCCGAAGGTGCCCTGCAACGTGGGTCGGGTGGTGAACGTCATGACAGCACCTCACTGGGATCTGCGGTACGAACGTCGGGACCGGTGCCGTCCGGCCGGACCAGGTGGCAGGCGGCCATGCCGTCGCCGATGGCGGTCTGCGCCGGCACCTCCGTCGCGCACCTGTCGAAGGCGAGCGGGCACCGGGTCCGGAACCGGCAGCCGGACGGCGGGTCGAGCGCGGACGGCAGGTCGTCGCCGAGCAGCACCGGCTGACGGTGGCGCTGACGCACCGGGTCGGCCACCGGCGCGGCGGAGAGCAGCGCCTGCGTGTACGGGTGTGCAGGCCGGGCGAAGATCCGCTCGCGGCTGCCGGTCTCGACGAGTTGACCCAGGTACATGACAGCGATGTCGTCGGCCAGGTACTCGACAGCGGAGAGGTCGTGGGTGATGAAGAGGCAGGCGAACCCGATGTCGCGTTGCAGGTCGGCGAGGAGGTTGAGCACCGACGCCTGCACTGACACGTCGAGCGCGCTGGTGGGTTCGTCCGCGATGAGCAGCATGGGCTCGGAGATCAGGGCCCGCGCGATGCTGACCCGTTGGCGTTGCCCGCCGGACAGTTCGTGGGGATAGCGACGGGCCACCTCGGCGCGCAGGCCGACCCGTTCGAGTTGGGGGGCGACGCGGGCGTCCCGCTCGCGCCGGGAGATCCGCTTGCCGGCCAGCCGCAGCGGTTCGGCCACGATCTCGCCCACCAGCATGCGCGGGTCCAGTGACGCGGCCGGGTCCTGGAAGACGATCGACACCGCGCCGCGATGGGGACGCAGTCGCCGTCGGGACAGGTGGGTGACGTCGGTGCCCGCGATCCGGACCGTTCCCGCTGTCGGTTCGACGAGCCGCACCACGCATCGGCCCACTGTCGACTTCCCGGAGCCGCTCTCCCCCACCAGGGCCGTGACCTTGCCCCGCGGGATGGTCAGGGACACCCCGTCCACGGCACGCACCGGGCCGAAGTGCATCACCAGGTCCGCTATCTCCAGGGCGTTCGGCTGCGGCGTCATCGGTTCGCCTCCTGAGGGGCCATCTCGCAGGGGTGCCAGCAGGCCGCGACATGGTCGGTGTCACCGACATCCTCCAACGGCGGGGCTGCCGCCCGGCACCGCTCGTCGGCGGCCGGGCAGCGATCCGCGAAGGTACAGGCATCGGGTTGGCTGGCCAGCACGGGCACCAGCCCGGGGATCTCGGTCAACCGGTCGGTGCCGGCGTGCCGGCCCGGCTGCGGTGACGCCGACAGGAGCCCGGCCGTGTACCGGTGCCGGGGGTGGGCGAACAGGTCGTCCACCGACGCCCGTTCCACCACCCGGCCCGCGTACATGACGACGACGCGGTCCGCGATGTCGGCGATCACGCCGAGGTCGTGGGTGATGATGAGGACGCTCGTGCCGAGCCGGTCGCGCAGGTCCCGCAGCACCTGGAGGATGCCGGCCTGGACGGTGACGTCCAGCGCTGTGGTCGGCTCGTCGGCCACCAGCACCTTCGGGCCGCAGGCCACCGCCATCGCGATCATCACCCGCTGCCGCATGCCGCCGGAGAGTTGGTGCGGGTAGCTGTCGACCCGCTGGGCGGCGGACGGGATACCGACGAGCGTCAACAGCTCGACGGCGCGGGCCCGCGCCGCCCGTCGGGACATCCGCTCGTGGACCTGGAGCACCTCCCCGATCTGCCGCCCCACGGTGAGCACCGGGTTCAACGACGTCATCGGTTCCTGGAAGATGTAGGCGATCTCCCGGCCACGGACCCGACGCAGGGCAGACTCGCGGGCGCCGACCAGCTGGGTGCCGTCCAGGCGCACCGACCCGGTGACCCGGGCGCTGCCCGGGAGCAGCCCGGCGAGGCTCATCGCGGTGACGCTCTTTCCGCACCCCGACTCGCCCACCATCCCGACGATCTCCCCGGCTGCGAGGTCCAGGCTGACCCCGTCGACCGCCGAGACGGTGCCGGTCTCGGTCGGGAACGACACCGACAGGTCGCGGATCTCCAGCACGGGCGCGGGGGCGGTGGTCATCGCCGGTCTCCCTTCGGGTCGAGGGCGTCGCGCAGGGCGTCACCGAAGACGTTGAACGCCAGCGCCAGACCCATGATCACCACGCCGGGGAAGACGGCTGCCCACGGTGCGCGGGCGGCGAACTGCTGGGCGGTGGCGAGCATGGTGCCGAGGCTGGGCGCCGGGGGTTGGATGCCGAGACCGAGGAAGGACAGCACCGCCTCGCCGAGGATCGCGGCCGGGATGGCGACGGTGGCCTGCACCAGGATCACCGAGGTCGCGTTCGGCAGGATGTGCCGGGCCAGCACCCACAGGTCGCTCGCGCCGTCCACGACGGCCGCCGCGACGAAGTCCAGCGACTTGAGGCGCAGCGTGTCCGAGCGGACGACCCGGATCACGCCGGGAATCTGGGCGATGCCGATGGCCACCGCGGCGTTGCCGAGGCTGGCGCCCCGGATGGCCGCCAACCCCACCGCCATGATCAGAAACGGGAACGCCAGCAGCAGGTCGGTGAAGCGCGAGATGACCGCGTCCCAGGCCCGGAAGTAGCCGGCGGCGAGCCCGAGCGGCACCCCGATGACCAGCGACGTGGCCACCGCCAGGAGCCCGACCTGCAACGACGCCCGCGCACCGAGCATGATGCGGGACAGGACGTCCCGACCCAGGTCGTCGGTGCCCAGCAGGTGCCCGGCGGTGCCGGGAGGCGCGAACGTACGGGCGAAGTCGGTCTGGTCGACCGAGTAGGGCGCGAGCCAGGGCGAGAGCAGCGCGATGACCCCCGCCAGCGCGAGCACGACGAAGCTCACCACGGCGAGCGGGTTGCGCCGCAGCCGCCGCAGCACCCGCGTACGCCGGGTGACGCTGACGGTGCCGGTCTCCGCGATCGGTACGGTGAGGACGGTCATGCCGGATCTCCCGTCACCCGGATGCGTGGATCGATGACCGAGTAGAGCAGGTCCACGAAGAAGTTGATCACGATGTAGGCCGCCGCGGTGAGCAGGACGACGGCCTGGATCACCGGGTAGTCCCGTTGGAACACCGCGTCGATGGTCATCTTGCCGAAGCCCGGCAGCCCGAAGATCTGTTCGGTGACGACCGCGCCCGAGATCAGCCCGCCGAGTTGGAGACCCACGACTGTCACCACCACGATGAGGCTGTTGCGCAGGGCGTGCCGGGTGATGACGGCGCGAGGTCGCAGGCCCTTCGCCTTGGCCGTGCGCACGTAGTCGGAGGAGAGCGAGTCGAGCATCGCCGACCGGGTCTGCCGCATGATGATGGCGGCCAGGCCGGTGCCGAGGATCACGGCCGGCAGGACGATGTGGTGCAGGTTGTCCACGGGGTCCTCCAGGATCGGCACGAAGCCGGAGGCGGGGAAGAGCCCGGTCGCCACGGACAGGTAGAGGATCGCCAGCAGGCCCAGCCAGAAGTGCGGCACCGACAGGCCAATCAAGGCCAGGCCGTTGGCAAGCCACTCTGCCGGGCGTCCACGACGGACCGCCGCGAGCACCCCGGCGCCGACGCCGAGCGCCGCCGCGATGAGGATCGCCAGGACGGACAGCTCGACGGTCACCGGCAGGGCGGTCGTGAGCATCGACGAGACCGGCGTGCCGGTGCGGATCGACACCCCGAAGTCGCCCTGCGCCATGCGCTCCACGTACTGGGCGAACTGCACGGGCAGCGGCTGGTCCAGCCCGTAGTGCCGACGGATGGCCTCCAGAGCCTCCGGCGACCGGTCCTCGCCGGCCAGGGCGAGGGCCGGGTCGCCGGGCAGCGCCCGTACTCCGACGAAGACCACGATCGTCGACAACAGCAGGGTCAGCGCCGACTGCCAGGCGCGGGTGAGCAGATATCGGGCCACGACGGCCTACTTGCCGAAGCCGGCGAAGGCCGCCCGGATCACGCCGTCGGGGTAGACCTGGAGGCCCTGGATCTGCTTGCTGACGGCGGTCAGGTTGCGCTGCCGGTAGAGGTAGATCAGGGCGTCGTCCTGCTGGAGCAGCGTGACCGCCTGCCCGTACAGCTTCCTGCGCTCCTCGACGTCACCGGCCTGGCGGGCCTGGGTCAGCAGGGTGTCGAGCTGCGGGTTGCTGTAGCCGGCGACGTTCTGGCTGGCGCCGGTGCCGACGAAGTTCGTGATGTTGGCGTCCGGGTCGATCCGGCCGCTCCACCCCAGTTGCAGCAGCTCGAAGTTGCCGCGGTCCTGCTCGTCGAGGAGCGACGAGTACTCCACCGGGTTGATCTTCAGGTCGAATCCGCCGTCCTTGACCATGGACTGCAACGCCTGCGCGAGACGCAGCGTGTCGGGGGTGTTCGAGGCGAGCATCGTGACCGCGTACGGCGTCTGCACGCCGGCCTCGGCCAGCAACTGCTTGGCCTTGGCCGGGTCGTGCGCCGGGCAGGTCTGCGCCTCGGGTGACGAGAACGTGCTCGCGGGCGAGATCGGGGAGCAGGCGGCGGCGTGCAAACCGTTGAAGACCGCGTCGACCAGGGCCTTGCGGTCGATGGCGTGCTCGAAGGCCTGCCGCACCTTGGCGTTCTGGGCGAGGGGGCGGTTGATGGGCTTGGTTGCGGTGCCGACGCCGTCGACGTTGCCGACGTTGATGGTCAGGCCCTGGTAGCCGAGGGACTGCGACTGGAGGACGGAGACCGCCGCGTCCTGCCGGAGCGAGGCGACGTCCTGGGTGGAGACCGAGTCGGCGACCTGCGCGTCGCCGGAGCGCAGGTTGGCGGCGCGGATGCTGGCGTCGGTGAGGATCCGCCACGAGATGGAGTCCAGGTGCACCTTGCTCGCGTCGTAGTAGTTCGGGTCCCGCACCACCTCGATGGAGTTCTGCGGCACCCGCTTGGCGAACTTGAAGGGGCCGACGCAGACCGGCGCGGAGGCGAAGTCGTCACCCTTGGTCCGCAGCGCCTGGGCACTCATGATCATGCCGGCCCGGTCGGCGAGGGCCCCGAGCAGCGGCGCGAACGGCTGCTTCAGCCGCAGAACGACGGTCTGCGCGTCCGGGGTGTCGACGCCGTCGATGGGGCCGAGTTCGCTCTTGCGCGCAGACCGGGCGTTGGTGAGGTGGCGTTGCAGGGTGGCCTTCACCGCGGCCGAGTCGAACGCCGTGCCGTCCGCGAAGCGCACGCCGGGCCGCAGCGGAATGGTCACCGTCCGGCCGTCGCCGCTCGTGGTGGGCAGGGCCGTCGCGAGCTGCGGTACGACCTGCGCCTGCTCGTTGACGTCGTAGAGCTTCTGGCACATGGCTTGGAAGACGTAGCGGGAGTAGAGGCTTCTCGACAGCGTCGGGTCCAGCGCGTCGGGCTCGGCGGAGAGGGCGATGACCAGCTTCCCGCCCTGCTTCACGGCGGCGGGGTCGGCGGGCGTACCGAACGAATCCTGGCCGGCCGCCTGGTCGCCGCCGGACGGGTCGCCGCCTTCGTTCTTCGACACCGGTGAGCAGGCGACGACCGTGCAGACGACGGCGGCCGCCGCCACGGCGGCCCGGAGTGCCCGGCTGGTTTCGCGGAGGGAGAGGTTCGTCATGGAGAGCTCCTCAAGTGGGCGATTCGGGGAGCGTATGTTGTATACGATGACCGCCGCAAGACCTCAGTGAATGGCTGACCAGGCACCCCTGGCACCCGGAACGAGCCGGCCGGCGATCAGCTCGCGGGCCGGGTCCGGCCGCCCCGAAACAGGCTGAGCAGGACGACCAGCGCGAGCACCGCCACCACCGCGCTGAAGACCTCGCCGGCCGGGCGCAGACCGATCGTCTGGATCAGCAGACCGACCGCGACCGCCGGCACACCGAGCATGGCGAACAGGATGGCGAAGAAGGTCGACACCGCCTCGGCCCGGTGCTGCGGCTCGGTCTTCATCGTGATCGTCGCGATGCCGTCACCGACCGCCACCCCGGACGCGACCCCGATGATCGCCGCGCTGATGAGCAACGTCGCCAGCAACGCCATCCACATGCTGAACGCCAGCAGGCCCGCCCCCACCACCAGGCCGGCGCAGGCGCTGGCCAGTGCGGCACGCGAGGAGAGCACGCGGGTCAGCAGTTGGCCGAACGCCGCACCGGTGAACGCCACGAAGACCACCAGCGCGGCCAGGGTGTGTGAGGTCATGTGCAGGACCATGCCGAGGAACAGCCCGCTCACCGACGTGAGCACCCCGAGGGCGGCGAAGCCCGCGCCGGCGGTGATCGCCGAGCGGATGAAGGCGCCGCGGATGGTCGCCGGCACGTGCAACCGCTGCACCCGCAGGGTCACCGGCGAACGTTCCCGGACCGTCTCCGGCACCCCGCGCAGCGCGATGATCGCGATCACCGCCAGGACCAGCACGATCACCCAGGGCAGCCGGAGCGGTTCGGGTGCCACGTCCGACACGATCCCGGACAGCAGGGTGCCGGTGGCCAGGCCACCCAGGTTCGCGAAGATCGACACGGTGGCGGCACGCTTCGGGTGCCGAGGGTCGATCAGCTCCGCCAACGCCGCTGTCGCCGTACCGATGATCAGTGCGGCGGACAGCCCGGCGAGAATCCGACCCACGATGATCATCGCCAGGTCCACGGCGGCGAGGAAGACGGCGTCAGCGGCGACCGAGAGCAGCAGCGCGATGAGGATGACCGGGCGTCGGCCGATCTGGTCGGAGAGCCGACCGAAGACCAGCAGCCCGACCACGACTCCCAGCGCGTACAGCGCGTAGACCACTGTCACTGTCAACGACGAGAACCCGAACTCCAGCTCGTAGAGCGGGTAGAGCGGCGTCGGCACCGTGGTGCCCACGAGCGTGATCCAGAACGCGAACGCGACCCGTACCGCCCCGGAGGTGAAACCGGACCGTGTCACCCGTCCAGCATGAATCTCGGTCCCGAGTCGAGGTGCGGTAACGGACCTAAACACCCGCATCAGGTGGCCGCGCACGGGCTGACGGTGGGAAGCGGAGCCGCACGGCACCGCTTCCCACCGCGTACCCCTAGGAGTTGTACGCCTGCGCGGTCACAGTGACCTGGCGGGCGAGGCCCGACCGGGCCGGCCAGGAGATCCGCACCTCACGGGTCTCCCCCCGGCAGGAGCCAGAAGTAGTTGTCGTCGTAGCGGGCCGGCAGGACCCGCTCACCGCTCTTGTCGCGCACGGCGAGGCGCACCAGGGCGGCGACCGTACGACCCTGGTTGCGGACCGTCGTGGTGACGGTGTTGCGCCCGTCCACGACGCGTACGGTACTCGACGACGTCGACAGGCGGGTGCTCGGCAGGTCGTTGAGCGCCCGCAACTGCTCGGCCTTGTCGTAGCGCCAGTAGGTGTTCTCCGCCAGCCCGGCGCGGGGGTGCGGGCTATTTGGGCCTGCCTCTGGAGCTGATGCCGCAAACGATTCCGCTCCAAAGGCGCCGACCAACACCTCCTCACCCCGCGACGCTCCCCGCAGGGCGGGGCGGATCGGAGGTCACGGCGGCAGATCCCATTGGTGCGGCGACGCCGCGACTCCCGGAAGGTCAGCGAGGCGTCGACCCGTACCCGGGATCGTGGCGGCACCGCCGACGGCCGGCAGGTGACCACGGCGCCCGTCGACCACCTGGCCCGGGACGACCGCGCGCCCGACGGTCAGCTCGCCGGGCCGGTCTCCCGGCGGTCGGGGTCCCGAGGGTGGTACTCGGGGCGGAGCTTCGCGCTCGCGAACGCCGCCTTCACCGCCGCCGAGAGCGCGGCCATGTCGTACGCGCCGTGGTGCCGCTGGCCGTTGATGAAGAAGGTCGGGGTGCCGGTGACACCGCTGAGGTCGGCCGAGTCGACGTCCTCGGCGATCCGGTCCACGCCCATCCGCTTCACCATGTGCTCCCGGAACCCGTCCAGGTCCAGGCCGAGCTGTTCGGCGTAACCGAGCACCTCCACGGGATCGAGAGCGTCCTGGTGGGCGAGCAGCAGGTCGTGCATCTCCCAGAACGCACCCTGCTCCCCCGCCGCCTCGGCGGCCTCGGCGGCGAGTTGGGCATGCGGGTGGACGTCGGTGAGCGGCAGGTGCCGCCAGACGTACCGGACGTTGGCGAAGTCCGCCAACAGCTCCCGGACCACCGGCTCGGCCTGCCCGCAGTAGGGGCACTCGAAGTCGCCGTACTCCACCACCGTCACCGGCGCGTCGAGCGCCCCCCGCATGTGGTCGCGGTCCTCGTCGACCGGCAGCATCAGGTCGATGATCCCCTCGGTGACGCCCAGCAGCGCGCGGGTCCGCCGCGCCGGCGAGAGTCGTCCGACGGACCGGAACACCAGCCAGGTGACGACTGACGCGCCGAGGGTCGCCACGAGGATGCCGAACTTCGCCTCGTCCAGGGCCGGGCCGCTCAGGGCGTGGGTGGCGATGAGGAGGGCGACGGTGAACCCGATGCCGGAGATCGTGCCGACGCCCGCGACCGCGACCCACCCGACGGGTGGCCGGAACCGGTTGCCGCTGAGCCGGGTCACCAACCACGCGGTGGTCACGATCCCGGCCGGTTTGCCGACGACGTACGCGACCACGACCCCAAGCGTGACCGGGGAGGTCACCGCCCTGGCCAGCAGGTCGCCGTCGATCACGATGCCGGCGTTGGCCAGCGCGAACAGTGGCACCACCAGGTAGCTCGCCAACGGGTGGTAGAGCGTCTGCAACCGCTCGTTGGGCGACAGCGCCGAGGTGAGCCCGGCCCGGGCCATCCGGGCCAGTTGCGGGGTGGGCTGTTCCCGAAAGAGGCGGAACTGGTCGCTGGCCCGCTGCAGGTCGCCGCGGCCGGGAGCGTAGGCATAGGTCAGCAACCCCATCACCAGACCCACAGCGACCGGGTCGACACCGGACATCGAGACGGCGAGCCAGGCCGCCACCCCGAGCAGCGCGTAGACCGGCCCGAACCGCACCCCGCAGCCCCGGACGAGCAGCACCACGCCGAAGATCGCCGCCGCGACGACCAGCGCCGTCAGCGAGGGATGATGCGGGTACGCGATGGCCAGCACCGCGATAGCCACCACGTCGTCGACGACGGCGACGGTCAGCAGGAAGCCTCGCAGCCGTTCCGAGAAGCGTGGCCCGAAGACAGCGAGGGCGCCGAGCGCGAGCGCCGTGTCGGTGGCCATCACCGCACCCCAGCCCGCCGCAGTGGTGTGCCCGGCGTTGATGGCGAGGTAGATGGCGATCGGCACGAGCATGCCGCCGACCCCGGCCAGCATCGGCAACGCCAGGCGACGCCGTTCCCGCAGCTCACCGATGTCGAACTCGCGGCGCAACTCCAGCCCCGCGACCAGGAAGAAGAACGTCATCAGGCCGCTGTTGATCCAGGTGCGCATGTCGTGCGCCACCTGCCAGTCGCCGAGCCGGACCGAGAGGGGAGTGCTCCAGACCGACTCGTACGACGATGCGCTGAGGTTCGCCCAGACGAGGGCCGCCACCGCGGCGATCACCACCACCCGCGCGCCGCCGGTCTCGGTACGCAGGAACGAGCGCAGCGGAGCGTCGAACCGCCGGTCCCAGATGGTTCGGGCGGACCACCCCCGCTGCGTGTTGTCGCTCGTCACGGAAACAATCTTCGTCGCCCTGGACCGTCACGTGGTCCGGATTGCCACTCCTCCCCCGCGAACACGTCTCCTTGGCGGCACCCCTGCCGCGTCGATCTTGCAGTTTCGGTCACCGAGATGCAGGTTTCTGCGTCATGTGCCGCGACAGAAACTGCAAGATCGCGCCCCGACTCCGTCGATCATGGAGTTGTGGTGCCTGATTTAGCGCCGTAGCAGGTGCTTTGTTACCCACCACAAGTCCATGATCGACGGGACGGCCGGGGCTTGATGGGCCGCCCGCTTCGCCTAGCGCAACTCTTGGCGTTCGATCTCTGGGCATGCACGCAGCGCCACTGGTTGGTAGCGTGCCGGTGATGTTGCCGGTTGTCGCCGGCAGCGGTCCCCTGGGGAGGGTCGACGTGTGGGCGGACGACGCTGCTCTCGACGCGGCGGAGCGCCGGCTCGACGAGTGGGAGACGTCGCTCGCCGAGCGGGCGGCACGAGCGAAAGCGATGTCGGCGACGGTGCGGGATCTGACCGGCACCGCCCACGACACCGACCGGACCGTCGATGTCACAGTCGACTCAGCCGGCCTGCTGATCGACCTACGGCTCGACGAACGCGTCCGGCAACGACCCGCGGCGCACACCGCTCGGCAGATCCTGGAGACCACCGCTGCCGCGCGCGCCGACCTGCTTCGACAGGTCAGCGACGCAGCCACGGAGTCATTTGGCGACGACGCGAGCGCCCAGGCCATCATCGACTCGTACCGCAGCCGGCTCCTCCCCGACCAGGGATCGACCGATGCCCGCCGGTGACGGCATCCAGGTCGACCCGGACGACCTGACCGCCCACGCGGCCCGCCTCGACCGCTGCGCCAGCAGCCTCGACACCGCCCAGCAGGCAGGCCAGCACGTCCGATTGGGCACCGACGCCTACGGGCAGCTCTGCGCGATGATGCCGGTGCTGCTCGACGGCCTCCAGCGCACCCTGGTCGACAGCATCGGCGCCGCCGCCGCATCGGTACGGGACACCGCTGGCAAGCTGCGGGTCGGAGCCGACCGCTACCGAAGCTCCGACGCCCACGCCAAGCAGCTACTCGACGGGGTGCGGCGACACAGGTGACGTCGAACCCGCTCGTCGCCGCCGCTGCGGACACCCCACCCAGCGCCTGGGCGGGCGTGTGGATCTGCGAGGACATCGAACTCATCGCCCAGGGCGTCCGCACCGGCAGTTGGATCGACGGCAGCCTCGGCGTCGTGAGCGCCGGCCTGGACGCCCTCGCCCTCGTCTCCGACCCGGTCGGCGCCCTGCTCCAGTACGGGATCGCCTGGCTCATCGAACACGTCAAGCCACTCAGCGAGGCGCTGGACTGGCTCGCCGGCGACCCGGCGCAGATCACCGCACACGCGCAGACCTGGCGCAACATCGCGGGGTCACTCCGCGACGACGCCGCCGAACTGGCACGCGCCGTGCGCACCGACGTCGCCGGCTGGGGCGGCAGCGCCGGCCCCGCCTACCGGGCCTGGACCGCCGAACAGCAACAGGCCATCACCGGCCTCGCCCAGGGCGCCGACACCATGGCCGCGATCACCGAAGGGGCCGCCGGCCTGGTGGCCGCCGTCCGACTCCTCGTCCGCGACGCCATCGCCGCCTGCGTGTCCCGCATCATCGTGTACGCGGGCGAACTCCTCATCACCGGCGGACTGGCCGCGCCACTGGTCGTGGAGCAGGTCACGACCTTGGTGGCGTCGTGGGGTGCGCGGATAGCGCGGTTGTTGCGCGGGTTGCTGGCCAGCCTGCGGCGGTTGATTCCGGAGATGCGCCGGCTCGGCGACCTCATCGAGAAACTCAAGCAGGCACTGGAGCGACTCCTGAAAGGTGAGGCGCCGCCGATCCGAACCACGCCAGAGCCTGAGCCTCCTCGCGAGAGACCCGGCCATGGCGTGACGGAGCAGCAACGAGTCCACGATCTCGGCATGGATCCGGCCACCGGGCGATTTCGTCCGGGCGAGGCGGAGACAGCGGTCCGTTTGGAGCAGGAATTGGGCGTGAAGCTGCAGCGCGCTCAGGCAGACTCCTCTGCCGACTGGGTCGACGAAGCCGGTCGGACCTACGATGCGGTGGGCAACTTCCCGGCCCAGTTCTTTGACCGGCAGTGGCCGCAACTGCAGTATCAGATCGAGCGACACTTAGACAAAGCAGACCTGGTGCCGGTGGACGTCGCGCAGTTCAACCCGGAACAAGTGGCCCGTATCGAACAGTTCATTGCGGACCGGAGCCTCGGTCCGCGAGTATTCATCGTGGGGAAGTAATGGCTAGCCTCATCGTGCTGAAACCCGGCGTCGACTGGACCGCGACCGGGGGGTTGTTCGACTGGACGCTGGAGTTCCTGATCTCCCGCCTCTCGGACCGACAGACCGCCGACCGCCTGCAGGAGATCGTCGACAACAACCTCGGGTCGTTGTGGATCGACGATTTACCTGCCCCCGCACAGCAGGAAATTGTCAACCACTGGCGCAACGGGCTGGTGACGGCTGGCGAGCGACAGCTGCCGGAAACCGAGCACAAGGTCGACGTCCTCCGTCGTCTTCAGGAGTTGGTTGACGCCACCTATTCCGCAGGATTCTCCGAGACGCACGATCCTGGGTAGGCCGTCCGACCGCGTACGAAGTCGAGTTCACGGACACTGGTGGCCGCACCGTAGCCACGGTCACGCTCGAAGCCGACCAGGTGTCGCGGTGCGGTGGCCACCGTTGACAGGTGTCCATGCGACCGTATGGCGGGGCGCGGGGGTTAACGTGCGGCAGGTGCGGCGAGCCGCAGGGAGATGTAGTTGCTGCCATTTGGGCCGGGCCGGTGGTCGCCGTCAGGCTTCCAGCCGAGTTTGCCGTAGAAGGACTGTGCACGGGCGTTGCGTTCCCAGACCTCGAGCAGGCCTGTCGTCAGCGAAGCCTCCGTGAGGTAGTCGACAAAGCTGGTGTGCAGGCGTACCGCGATGCCGTTGCCCCAATGGCTGGGCATCACGTGGATCTGGTGAAGCTGCCCGACCGTGCGGGCGTCCTTTGTGGGCGAATTTGGGCGTCCCATACTCAGGATGCCGACGATCTTGCCATCTAGAGTGGCGCACTTCACCACCCGATCTGGTGAGTCGATGGCGCGCGCCCACCCGTCATGGCGTTGCTGCGTCTGCGCCGGGTCGGCGAGGTCGTCGGCGCTGAGTCCTCCGGCGATGTAGTAGGCGCTGCGGGCTTGAGTGTGCACCTCGACTATGCGCTCGACATCTACAAGCGTGGCTTGTCGGATCATCACGGGGATGCCCATACCGTCTACTCCCATCTACTGGTCTCGATCTGTCCTGCTGACTCGAGGCCGACAGGGCTGGCCTTAGCCCCTCAGTGAGGGCAGCTCGCAACGAAAGCCCGAGGCTGGGTGTCGTCAGCCGCTGGTGAGGCGGCCCTCCTGGTCGTACCGGAGGCGACCGCTGGTTAGGGCGACGTGCAGCCCGTACCGGAGCAGCTTGTCGATCTTTTCGGTGCGTCGGCGGTAGCCGAGCCGCTCCAGGCCGGCACGCAGCAGCCGCTCCTCGTCCATGCTCGCTACGCCCTGCAGCGCGTGCACGAGGGCGTTGGCCACCTCCTCGGGTGGCACCTCCTCGAACGCGCGGTCGTTGCTCGCCTGGGTGACCCGGAACCCTCGGTAGGTCTGCGGGTCGACGCCATCGGGCCAGGCGTACCGGCTCACGGTCGGGTGCGTGTAGAGGCGGCGGGAGTCGACGAGGGAAAGTACGGCGGTGCGTCGGTCCTCCCGGGTACGGAGGAAGCCGAACCGGGCGAGAGCGAGGCGTGCCAGCCGGTGCTGCTCGATGGGCCCTTCCGCCTCGATGATGTCGCGGAGCGCGTTCCGCATCAGATCGCGTATCCGCTGGTCGGTGGCCAGGAGTTCGAGGTCGGCCTGGTCTCCGAGCGAGGTTGGGGCGTACGGGACGAATGGGCTTGCCGTGATGGCCTCGGCGGCCGAAGCCACCGTGACCGGCACGACGACGGGTACCACCGACGCACCCCGAAGGGGCTCTTCGTCGACCGCTAGACGCGGCTGCGGCAACTCGGCGGCCGGTGCCGGGCATGGCTGCTCCACGTCCGTTGCGGGGCGCGGCTGCGGCACATCGACGCTCTCTGCGACCGCCGACGACTCGTATTCGGATTGGGCGGTCGTGGGGGTCTCGGCTCGGGTGACCGCGTCGTCAAGCCGGTCGAGCAGCGCCGACCGGTCGTGGATCCACGCCGGCAGCCAGAACCGTACGACCTCCGGCCAGCCCATGATCGAGCGGAGGAGCGTGGGTGCGGAGTCCCGGTCGGCCACGGTCGGGCGGGCGCTCCAGTCCGGGCCGTCGAGCATGACGGCCACCTGCCAACGGGAAGAGCCTGGTCTGCGTACGGCGATGTCGACTGTGAAGTCGGAGAGGCCATGTGAGGTACGGACCTCGTGGCCGCGGTCGCGCAGCGCCGCGGCCACCTCTTCGCGGATCCGGCTGCGCCGCTCGGTGCGGTCGGTGGCGAGGTCGCCCAGGCGTTCCGCGCCGGCGGCGGCCATCTCGCAGTACGCCCGCAGGTGCTGTGTGCCCAGCGCCGACGTACGGGACAGGTCGATGTCGGACGGGTCGAAGGACGAGTAGAGGATTACCTGGCGGCGGGCGCGGGTGATGGCCACGTTGAGCCGCCGCTCGCCGCCGGCCTGGCTGAGCGGGCCGAAGTTCAACGGGAGCTGACCTGTTTCCAGGTTGGTGGAGAAGGCCAGGGAGAACAGGACGACGTCCCGCTCGTCGCCCTGGACGTTCTCCAGGTTCTTCACGAAGATCGGCTCCGCGACCGCGCCGGAGAGGTGCTCGCGGATGATCGGATCGGTGCTCTCCTCCAGCAGGTTGAGGATCAGATCCCGCTGCTGGATGTTGAAGGTGACCACGCCGACGGACTGGGTGGAGGTCGCCGGGTCGTGCAACCGCAGGGTGATGTCCGCGAGGATCGCCAGTGCCTCGACCTCGTTGGTGCGGGATCCGCCCCGGTCGTACTGGCCCTCGACGCGTCGCCAGCTGACGCCCGCCGAGCTGGCGGCACCGGGCGACGGGAGGCTGGAGAGCTTGTTGTCGTAGTAGTAGCGGTTGGAGAAGGCGATCAGGGATTCGTCGTGGCTGCGGTAGTGCCAGGACAGCCACCGTTGCGGCAGTCCCGACTCGACGGCCTCGCTGAGGATGCTCTCCAGGTCCTCCGGCACCGGGCCGTTGCCCTCGTCGATCTCGTCCACGCTGTGGCTGGCCTGCATGATGCTGCTCGGCGGCATCTGCCGGGAGTCACCGACGACCACCACGGCGCTGCCCCGACCCATCGCGCCGATTGCCTCCGCGACGCGGATCTGCGAGGCCTCGTCGAAGATGACCAGGTCGAAACGTTGGCTCCCCGGCGCCAGGAAGTTCGCCGCGGACGCGGGGCTGACCAGCACGCAGGGGGTCAGTGCGAGCACCGCGTCCGGGTACTGCTCGAACAGTTCCCGGAAGGACCGCCCGCCCCGCTTACGGCGAAGCTCCGCCGCGAAGTCGGCGAACCGGCCACGCCGGTCGGTCGGGCTGAAGGGGCGGCGCCGGACCAGCACCGACGGCAACTGTGTCGGCAGCGCGGACCGAAGCTCACCAGCGGCTGCCTCGAACTGGCTGATCTCGTCGTCGTGCAGTTCCGGGTCGAAGTACTGCAGACCGCCGGCCCGTACCCGCTCGGCGAGGGACGCCGCCGCGACTCCCCGCCGGTAGGCCTCCTCGGCGAGATGCGCGGGCACCTCGACGCGCAGCAGCTGGTCCCGATAGTCGGTGAGACCGGCCGAGGCGAGCACGTCGGCGTGGGCCAGGACGGTCGCCCATCGGCGCAGCGGGAACAACTCCTCGCTCTGCAACTCGTGCAGCCAGGCCGCGCCGTCGCGCTGCCAGGCGTCGATCCAGTGCGAACCGCCCGCCCACAGGGTCAGCTCCGGCCCGCCCGAGCGCAACACCCCACGCCAGGCCCGCCATCGCGAGGCACATCGGTCGAGCATTGCCGCGTCGGCATCGGTGAACCCGCTCTGGAACAGCTCCCAGGCCTGCGGGTGCTGGCTCAGCAGCGTCCGGCCAACCCGGGTCGCCTCGACCGCTTCCGTCAACCGTTCCTGCGCGTTCGGGTCCGTGGGCAACCACTGCGACAGCCGCAGCCCACCGAGCCCCAGCAGGTGTTGGTGGAGCGCGGCGGCCTGCGCTCGGGCGGCGACCAACCGGCCGGTGAGCACCTCCACCTGTTCCACGTCGAGCGTGGCGCCGGCCACCAGATGCACCGCCAACCGGTCCGCGATGGCCTGACGGCGCTTGCCCTTGCCGAACAACCGCTTCGCCGCCTCCTGGGCCTCACCGTGCCAGGCGGTCAGCTCCGGCCGGGCGAACACGTCCGCCCGGAAGGTGGCCAGCTCACCGGCGAAGCCCTGCCGGAAGACCGCCAGGTCCGCCTGGAGCCGGGCCACCGCCTCGTCCCACCGCCGGTCGCTGGCGTGCACTGTGGTCTGCCGGTCCGGCAACATTCCGCGTACGGCGAGCCAGGCGCCCGCCTGCAACTCGCTCACGGTCTCCGGGGCGGGCAGCGTCCGCAGCAACTCGACCAGGCGCGGGTACTCGGCGAGGTCCGCGCGGAGCCGTTCGAGCTCACCGGCGATCTCGGTGACCGCCGCGCCGTGCAGCCCATCGAGGGTGCGGCAACCGCTGAGCGCCCACGGGTGCGCCGCCCGGAGCCGGGCCGACCGGGCGGCGGCCGGGAACTCCCGCAGTGTCGTCTCGACCTGCGCGCGTGCCGGGGCGGGTGCGTGCAGGTAGGCCACCGGGATCGGGGCGACCGGGCCGTCCCCGTACGCCAGGGTCTGCTCGTAGGCCGACCAGAGTGACATCCCGACGGGGTTGGTGGTGTGCACCTGGGCCGGGTACTCGGTCAGTGGGGCGAGCCGCGTCCGGTAGGCCGTCTCGACAGCCGTCCACGTGCCGTCGCCGCCCTGGTCGTACTGGTCGAGGGCGTCACGCAGCTGCTGGCGGATCGCGTTGAGGGACTGCTTGCGCCCGTGCAGGTCCAGCGCGAACGGCCCGAGGCCGACCTGCTTGAGGCGGCGCTTGACCACCTCCAGGGCGGCCTGCTTCTCGGCGACGAACAGCACCGACCGGCCCGAACTGACCGTCCGGGCGATCATGTTGGTGATGGTCTGGGACTTGCCGGTGCCCGGCGGGCCCTCCAGGACGAACGAGTGGCCCCGCTCGGCGCGCACGATGGCCTGCATCTGCGACCCGTCGGCGGGAATCGGCAGGTGCAGGTCCGCCTCGTCGACCATGACCTCGGCGTCGTCGGGGCGGGCCGGATCGTCGAACGTGGCGCCGGACGACTCGACCAGGTGCCGGACGACCGGGTTCTCCATGAACCTGGGCCAGTGATCGGTGAGGTCCCGCCACATCTGGAAGGTGGAGAACTGCAACAGTCGAAGACTGGCGGTCTCGTCGATGCGGTAGTTGAGCCGGTTGTCGAGCAACCCCGTGTTGATCGCCGCGAGGGTCTTGGCGATGTCGATGCCGTGCTCGTCGAGGACCGGTCGCTCCAGCTCCGGGATCCGCACGCTGTGCTTCACCCGCAACCACTCGATCAGGCAGTGGTTCGGGCTGGCGACCTCGGTGCCGTCGATGACCATCGCGTACGGGCGACGGCCGCTGCCGCCCTCAATGCGTACCGGCAGGAGGAACAGCGGCGCGTACGCCTCTCCCCCGGTCGTCTTCGTGTGCACCAGGGTGCCGATGGTCAGGTAGAGGTAGTTGCTGCCCGTCTCCTGCTCCATCGTGCGCGCCTCGCGCTGCAACGCGCGCATCGCCGTCTTGTAGCGGGCGTCGGTGACCGCGCCGTAGACCCGCCGGTCGGTACGCAGCTCCCGGGTCAGGATCTCGGCGTCGAGGTCCTGCGCCCGACGTGACCCGGCCAGCTCGTGGACCTGGCTGATGTCGTCCTGCGGGATGACCTGCACCTGCTTGCCATCGTGGATGAGGTCGTCGAGCAGGGCCAGCGCACCCGCCGGCACGTGCAGGTCCAGCCCACGACCACGCTTGGGCAGGTTGAGCAGCGGGTTACGCAGGCTCAGGTCAAGCAGCGACTTCTTCCACAGCTGGACGCGCGCCGGTGACCCGTCGGACTGCTGCGGGGCCTCCTCGCCCTCGTCGGCGAACTGGCGCAGCTTCGCGGCGGCGACGCCGGGCGGCAGGTCCAGGGACGCTGTTATCTCCGCCGTCGCCTCGGCGTCGACTGCGGCGGGCGTGATCAGTTCGTCGGGCGACGGCAGCGGCTGAATGCCGGAGCGATGGGCCAGGTGGACGTCGACAACGCCCTGCATCCGCTCACCGTCACCGCGGAAGTGGCCGAGCCCGACGCGTACCGCCTCGGTGAATGTCGCCGACTGCGCGCCCGGCCCGATGCGGGTCAGCTCGACCGGCACGGCACGGCCGGAGTCCACCATCGAGATCAGCAGGTTACTTTCGGTCACCGCGGCCGAGCCCAGCCGTTCCTCCTCCAGCAGGAAGCCGCCGAAGGCGTGCCCCGCGCTGATGAAGACGAGCGGGTGCAGCCCGGCCGCCTCCAGACACGCGGCGTACGTGACGGACAGGTCGAGGCAGTTGCCGAGCCGCCCGTCGAGCACCGCCGCTGTCGTCCGTACCTTTTGGCCGGTGTTCTCGAACGACGCCGGCAGAGTCTGGTAGGTGATCTCAAGTTGGCGCAACGCCTCGTACACCGCGCCGGCGATCAGCGCCGCCCGCTCCGAACCCTCCTGGTAGCCCTGCAACGAACCGGAGCCGGTCCGCGCGAGCAGGAGCTGGGCGGCAGCCCGCAGAACCGCCTCCACCGCCCGGGTGTTCGGCTGCACGAAAGCCGCCAGGCTGTCGTACAGGGCAGGGCTGTTGAACCACTCGTTGTGCGCCAGAACTCGTGACGGCGCGACCAGCCGCAGGGTCTGCTCCCCCGCCTGCACCCGGAGGATGTAGTCGACAGGGAACGCCTCGTCGGTGCGGTACAGCAGCACGCGGTCGGGCCTGAAGTCGAGGAAGTCGTCCCAACTCGTGCTGGCCCCGGGCCGCAACGGCGCGGTCAGGGTACGCGTCCACGGCTCGGTCAACGCCCCGTCCGGGCCTCGCAGTTCCAGCGTCACCGTGACATCGGTCAGCGGCACCGCACCTCGGTTGACGAGCGTGAGGTGACGCACCAACGGCACCCGGTTGTGCACCAGGGCGGCGTTGATCGCCGGCTGGACGATCAGCCCAACTTCGAGCTGGTCGTCGTCGGCGGTGAACTGCGCGAAGACGCTGTCGGACATGGGCGTTTCTCCAGGTGGCAAGGCCAGGACTCGTCAGCCTAGCGGTCACCCGACCGGTGGAGAGGGCCCCGGCCGTACGACGATCTTGGAAGTCGTACGTCTGAGGCAGGATGTGCGCCATGACGACGCAACACCAGCACCTGGTCTACGGCCACGCCACGGCGCACGACTGTCTCGCCTTCGCCGACGCGTGCACCGCAACCGAGGAGGCCGCGGAGATCCGGGCGCTCGCCGCCGCGCACACGTGGGGCGAGGCGCGGCAGATCCGGGTGACTCACCTGTGGAACCCCGCCGGTCCGGAATACCACGAGCCGGAGGACGGGTACGGCGACGACCAGCCCTTCGACATCACCGAGGTGGGCGCGGTCGCGGACGGAAACTGGCCGCCCATGGTCACCAAGCGGGCGTTCACGGTGCTGCCGCAGGACCTGCAGGACCGGTACGGCAAGCGCCAGGTCACGGTGCACGACGGCGACTACCTCGAGATTCCGCTCGAGTGCGAAGCCGAGCTGATTGCGGAGCTACGCCAGCGCGGCTACGAGGTGACCCGCGACGACGAACTGATCAACCTGCTCGACGGCGTCAACCTGGACTCGCTCACCGCATGAGGCGTGGCGGAGACCCCGGCATCGCCTCCGAGGGTTGACGTTCGGTCGGTCCGCCGCAGGCCGGGGTCTCCGTGGCTGGTGCTCATCGTCGGCGCTTGTTCAGACTCGGAAGGCCACCTGACACAGTCCGCACAGTGCCGTCCGGGTTGCTCCGGCCTGGCGTCTGTTGGGCCTCTGTCACTCGCCGCCCGGCGAGGTCGGAGGCGCTCAGGTTGATGACGACCCGGTCCGGCCGCTGCCAGCTCCGCAGGTGAGCCAGGGCAAGCTGTCTGTCGACGATGCCGGTGAGCGCACGAATCGCCGGCATCGCCCGGGACGGGTCAGCAAGCAGGAGATGGGCGACATCGGCTGGGGTCAAATGCCGCGGTGAGGCGTCGCCGGCTGAGATGAGGGATGCGTGAATTTCACCATTCTCAAGCCACAGCCACACCGGCAGCCTGCCGTCGTCGACCCGCATCACCGGGGTTGTCGACGGGATGCTCAGCGTGGTGGAAGCCTGCCTGGCCGCGAGGTGGGCTCGTAGGGCAACCGCCAGCTGCGCCTGTTGCCGCGACAGGGCCGCAACGTCGGCCGCCGGGCGGGACGGGGCCACCTGACCCGACGATGCCTTCGGACGGAGTTGCGGCGGCCTGGTCGGTGCGGCTCGCCGTTCCGCCGCTCGCCGTTCCTCCATGAACCAGCCGGCGAACGTCCACTGCTCCCGCGTGAAACTAACCGGGATGACCTCGGTCAGGTCTGGTGCCGACGTGTTCTGAACGGAAAGTTGGGCGTGCCGCTTCGCATGGTCGCTTGCGGTGAACGACCCGATATAGAGGATCGCGTCCAGCGGTATCCGCCTGACGTAGGCCTTCGGCCACGGCAGCAACCGCCAACGGCGGAGGACAAGGTGCTCCTCCTCGAACCTGGCGTCCCAACGCCGAGCGCCCATCCCCGCCACCTCCGTGCTGCGCACGCTAGCGGCCTGATGATCATCAGCGCACTCGGCACAACGGGCAGTTGAGATGCCGGATCGTCTGGTTGTGTCAGCGGTGCCGGCGTCTTGAGCAGCTGCCGTCGTGGCCGTCGCGCAGGAGGCAGCGCCGCCCGCCCGGCATCCGCAGGTCGCAGAAGACCCGGTGCCGGACAAGCTGATGGTCTTCTTCGGAGACGGTGGTCTCCCCGGGATCGGTCATCGGCAGCACCAGCATCCAGCGGCCGATGACCCGGGCAAGGCGCTGCGCGGCAGGCAGGTCGGTGGCGACGACGGGCAGGTGGATGACGTACCGCTGGCTCATTGGAGCTGGTCCCGCTCGTTGCGGGCGCGGGCCTGATCGGTCTGCCAGCGACGCAGCCCGGCCTTGATCCGGGCGGTCTCGCGGCGGCTCTCGGCGAGAGCGGCGTAGACGGCGGCCATGTCAACGGCGACCCGGTCGAGGAAGGCGTACACGTCGTCGGGGTTCAGACCGCGACGTCCGAACCCGACTGGCGCGAAACGGCGCTCGCGCACCTGCCACGGCAGCAGACTTGTGTACGCGGCGGAGCGGTAGGTCGCACCACTACCCGTCGCGGTTGATCGCTGGTTTGGAGCGTTCACGTCCGTCCGCCCTTCTTGGTCGTAGATGGGCGGGTTTGCCCGCCCACCCTGTGGAGGCACACCCGTCCCCTGAAACCCCAGTTCTCAGCGGTACGGTTCACTGCTCGGCGAGGGGTGTCCTGGGAAGCACGGCGGCCGTTCGGGGGGACCGGCGGGCCGCCGTGCTGTGATCAGCCTGCGATGGCCGCATTGGAGAAGCAACGTTTCAGGCCGCAATTTCGCCGTTATGCGTTGACTTTCTTTGCTGCAACCCGTGCGAGTTGCAGGGACGGCTCATGCAGTGTTGCGTAAGGGAATCAGGAACCGCGCGGATGCCGAACCACTCGACCGTGAGCAGCAACGGATGGCAGAGGATCTGCCGGGACACGGGCGATGTCGCGATGAGCTAACGCCCCGAGAGCGCCTCAGTGGCATCAGCGCACTCGCCCAGTTCAAGCTGACAGGCCACCACCTGCTGTCTACATTCCTCGACTAGATCCTGTTCCCCGCCCGACTGCTCCAGATCTTGTGCCAGAGCCTCGAAAGCGCGGCGCGCCTTTCGGAAGTCGCCTGCAAGCATCAAGAGGTTGGCGATATCAACTCGTAGCGCCAAGATCTCGGCGGTGAGCGGCGCACCGCCTTGCGGCACCAGGCGAAGGGCCCGCTGCAACACCTCGGCGGCCTGCACGAAACGCTCATTCTCGGCCAACTCTCTCACCTGCGCCCTCAACTCCACCAGTTCCCTCTTGGCCTTCTGCGGCGGAACCGAGACGGGGGCAGGGCCGGGAACCTTGTCGTCCGATCGCGCGGCCACGAGCCCTGGTGATTCACCGTTTTCGAGGAACGGCGTAAGGATCTGACGAACCTCGCCAGCCGACGCTGGCCTTTCCGCTGGGTCCTTGGCTAACAGGCAATACAAGAGGTGGGCCAGATCGTCGGGCACATCCGATCGATACTCAGTGATGATGGGAACCGGTGAGTCGATGTGACGGCGCATCATGTCTGGTGCGTTCGCCGCCTCATAGGGAGGGCTTCCGCCGAGCATCTCGAAGAAGATGCAGCCCAAGGCGTATAAATCGGCGGCAGGTCCCACCGGGCCGCCCTGCGCCTGCTCGGGTGCGATGTAGGCAGGGGTGCCGAGCGTGCGCCCGGTCGCGGTGAGGCGCGAGGCCTCGGCCGGACCGAGCAGCGCGGCTACGCCGAAGTCGAGAACTTTGACCACCCCCGATGGGGTGATCATGAGGTTGTGGGGCTTCAGGTCACGATGCACGAGCGAGGCGCGGTGAGCTGCCACGAGCACCGAACAGACCTGCGCGGCAATGGAAACCGCCTCGCCGACAGACAGTCGTTCCTGCTCGGCGATGTGGTCGGCGAGAACAATTCCCGGTACGAGTTGCATGACGAGGAAGAGGTCTTCGCCGTGTACGCCCAGGTCGTGTACGGCCGGCACTCCGGGATGGTCGAGCCTGGCGGTCGCTCTCGCCTCCCGCCTGAAACGCTTGCCCGCCGTCTCACGCTCGTCCTCCGGCACGTCCAACTGCCGGAGAAATTTGATCGCCACCGGCCGGTCGAGCCGCTCGTCGAAGCCGGCCCAGACCTGCCCCATACCTCCGCGACCGACCGGATACGTCAACTCGTACCGGTCACCGATACGCTCCCCCGCTTGCACCCACAACCTCCACGAATCGCACGTCGACCCCGCCTGAGCAGGCGCCGACCGTCAGGCTAGCTGTCGTTGTACGAGACGCCCGGTCAGGAACGGGCTGGGTGTGCCATGCCAGAACACCGCAAGCTCATCGCGCGAACGGGTGGCAGCGACGAAGAGCAGCGACCGGTCGCGCTGACGTTCACGTTGATAGCGTTTCGGGTCGGTGTCGCGGTACCTGTTGATCATCTGCCGAGGCATCAACCCGTCGCTGACCCCAGCGATGATCATGCGCTGGTACTCGAGCCCCTTGAACCGGTGCATCGTTCCGATGTGCACGCCGTCCGGGCGTTTCGGGCCGTCCGGGCCGATCTCCACCACTTCCAGGCCCTCAGCCTCCAGCCGGCTGATGACGTCCGTCGCCAGTTCCTTGGTCGGTACGCAGATGGCAACCGAACCGTCCGTCGGGTTGCCCCAACCGCGCAACTGCTCGACGATCAGGTCCCGCTCCTGAGCCCACGTCCCCGCCCCGCGGAAGACCGGCCGGCCGCCGCGGAGCAGCGACCGGTAGCCCGCCAGGTCCTCCTCACCGCCGTCGAGGTCGTCGTACACCTCCCCGGTCATGATCTGTAGGGCATCGGCGAGGATCTGCCGAGTCGTACGGTAGCTCAGGGTGAGCCGGGACGATCGCCCGCGGATGTTGACGCCGAGGCTGCTCAACGTGACGTGGTTGTCGTAGATGCGCTGGTGGGTGTCGCCGGTGAGGAACATGTCGTCGGGGCCCGGCGCGACCATGGCACGCAGCATCTTCCAGTGGGCAGCGCTGAGGTCCTGCGCCTCGTCGACCACCACGTGGCGGTAGCGCGGGCGGTAGAAACCGCCGGATGACTCGCCGGCGACCCCGGTGTTCTGGGCCGTGCGGTCCATCTCGAGGCGGGCAGCCCGTTGTGCCACCTGGCGCCAGGTCCAGACGCCGCGGTTCTCCAGCCAGGTGGTAAAGCGCTCGGTCAGCTGCCAGATCTGGTCCCGCTCGATCCGGGAGAGACTGCGTCCACGGTTGGGGCGGCGGGCCTTGAAGTAGTCCGTCCGCGAGTTGAGCACCTGACCGAGGATCACCTGGGTCCACTCGGCGGCAAGGAACTCCGCCTCCCAGGCGGTCTCCCCGGTCTCGATGAGAAACTCGTCCCACAGCTCAAGGACGCGATTGTCGTCCACCACCCGGCGGCTGCCGCCTGCCTTGGCTTCTGCCACCACCCGGCTGGCCAACCGGTCGATGTTGACGATGTCGACCCGGGCCACCAACTCCTGCCCGCCCAACGCCATAAGGCGGGTACGCAGGTCCGCAGCCAGGTTCCGATTGAAGGTGGTGAGCAGGATCGGCTTGTCCACCCCCGGCGGCAGCTGCCGCGCGAGGTGCGCCACCCGATGCAACGCGACGATCGTCTTGCCGGTTCCTGGACCACCTCCGACCCGCGCAGGCCCGTTGTAACGGCGCTCGACCAGCTTCCGCTGGGTGGGGTGCAGGAAGATCTGCCACCGCTCGAAGGCTTCGCCGAGCATCGCCTGCAAAGCCTCGTCGTCGGAGGTCACCTGCGTGGCGGGGCGTTCCACCGCCGCCTCAAAGTCCTCGGGGTCGACCGGCTCGTCGGCGCGTACCGGGTCCGTGACCTGTTGGAGCACGTCGTCGTAGGGGGTGCCGTCGAAGAGCGCGAAGAGCACGTCGGTGGTGAGCTGCGGCGCTCGGTCGAGCAGTTCCAGCAGCTCCGCCTCGGCGGTCAACTCCCGGATCTGCGGCAGCAACGGCTCGGAGACGCCCAGCTCCAGCAACTGAGCGTCGGTGTACGCCTGGAACAGCGGCTTCTGCGCAGGCTCCGGTTCGACGTCCGGCGGCACGACCCGACCGATGATGCTGTCACCGACAGGTGCCATGTCGATAACCTCGATGCCGCCGGTGACCCGGTTGATGCGGTACGCGTACCGGGAAAGGTCGTCGTACACCTCGCCCCGATGCTTGACCGCGACGAGCAGGTAGTCGCGCTCGGCGATGTGCAGCAGCAGCGCCCGATAGTCCTTGTTGACCCGGGCGGACATCAGCCGGGAGTCGCCGTTGAGCGCCTTCAGGTTGAGCCCCGGGTTCTCCGGGTTGTGCCGGAACTTGTGCATGAACTCGTAGACCGCTCCGATGTCGGCGCGGGTGAGCTTCATGACCTCCTTGTCGGCGCGGTCCAGCATCCGCAGGGTTGTTGCTCCGGTGCTCATAGACGTTCTCCCCCGCTTGTCACCTTGATCGCTGCCGCCAACTCGTCGACCGACCATTCCCGAGCGGTACGGGCGTGCCAGCCCGCGTCCGCGTACGCCCGGTCGCGATCTTCCGTCTCCGGGTCGTCGGACGGACCGGTGAGCACGATGGCGATCCGCCGATCGGGCCAGGCCAACTCGGCCTGCCAGCCCTGATCGCCCAACTCGTAGCCGACAACTGGTGCGGGCAGATCCTGCCGGGCGAGTTGCTGGACGAGCTGGTCCAGCGTGTTCTCGTCCGGGTCCAGGTAACGCAGGATGTCCCGCCACGGCGACTCCGTGTGGAGCGCGGGCGCGGCGGCTGCCGGCTGCGCCGCGATACCAAGCCACGTTGCCGTCTCCTCGTCGAGCGGCAGCGCGCGTTGAGCCAGCACGAACCCGGTGCCCTCGGTCACTGCCATCGAGGCCGGCTCGAAGGTGTCGAGGGCGGACACGGCGAGTTGACCAGCGTCACCGCCGCCATTTGCGAGGAACTGGATGACATTTCCCCAGGTCAGCCACGCAGCCCAGCGTTCCTTGTGCCGCTCGTCGGCGACTGCGGCCGGCAGATCGTCGACAACGGCGAGGGCCGACATGGTAGGTAGCGGTTTGCTGCGCGCATCGAGGACGATCGTCACCGGGCAGCCCGCGTTGTCCTGCGCGCGGGCGACCATAATGCGTCCCGCTGTCGGCGGGGGCAGCGATCCTCCACGCAGAGCGGCGGTCAACCTCTCTGCGACGCCAGCGGAGTCGGTCGTGCTGTTGTCCCGGGCTTGCTTGAGCACGCCCCACAGACCCGCTTCCGCTCGACGCTGCCAGCGGGTCAGGTCAGGGTCGGCGAGGAAGCGCATGAGCTGTTCGATGGGATTGACCCAGATGGTTTCCGTGAGCTCATCCGGGTCGGCGCCGGAAAGGAGACCCCGGTATTTGTCTCGGGCGAATCGTTCGCTGACCCCGCCATACGGGGTCCACCGTCCCTGCCCGTCCGCACTCCCCCAGGTCTTGACGTCGTCCCAGGTGGCGGCGAAGACCAGATAGCCGTGGGCGCGCAACCGGGCTCGCTTCTCGGCGTCGTCGGCGAGCCGGTTGTACTGGGACGAGGCGTGGTACTTGAAGCCGTCGAGGTAGACGGCCACCTCGGGCGAGGGTGCGTCGAGGCGTTTGAAGTGAACATCGGGGCGGGTGCCTCGAACGGTGTTCTGCAGCTTCATCTGCCAGTGGGTGACGCTCTGACCGTTGTCGCGAACGAACCGCAGGTCGGCGACGCGGGCACCGTCGTGGTCGGTCCGTCGATCGATTCGCAGCCCGGAGTTGGGCGTCTCACCAAGCGCCAACAGCTTGGTGAGGAAACGCATCTCCAGCTCGCTCTCCACCTGATGGATCAGCGAGATCTCATCTGTGCGGGTGCCCTCCTGCACGTCCCAGGTGTCGAGGAGCTTGTCCAGCATCCCCAACGCCTCGTCTCGGCTCATCAGGGCGAAGTGCTCGTTGCGGGCGTGCCGCAGAAGGCAGCGGTGACACACCGCCCTGCCTTCGTGTCGACAGACACAGTCGGCGATCCGCTGCCGCGCGAGTTCCAGGACCGCGCGGAACTCCTCAGGCTTGGCGAGGCGATGCAGATAGCCGGTGCCCTGCGGCTGAGTGTCATAGACGACCACGAAGTTGCGTGTCCCGTCACTCTGCCCGTCCGGCATGGTGGCCGACACGGCCTGGAGGTGCGCAGGGTCGCCGCCGTACTGGGCGGCGATGCCGAGGCGGATCGCGGCTGCGAATGACGCGATGCGCTCCTGCACGACGGCGGTCGCGGCGGGGATCAGGATGCGCAGGGCCTCGGTCTCCAGCTCGTGGGCGAGGATCAGATCGACATGGGCGTCCGCGCCTGCCGGCGAGCGCCGGTAGGGACACCACGGCCGGTGGTGCTCGGCACCCTGCACGACGGTGGAGCCGGAGGCCTGCGCGGCGAGTTGTTGACTCACTGCGGGGACACCATCAACCGTGGTCCCGCCGCAGGAGGTGCAGGCGTGGAACCGGTTGATTCGCACCTCCTCGCCCGCGAAGAGTTCGGCTGCCCGGTCGTAGCGCTGCGCGCCCAGGTTGAAGTGCCGGATCATCGCGTGTCGGCTGTAGTCGACACCGAACGTGTCATGAGCGTGCCGCCAGGACGAATCGACCTTCGCCGGATCAACGTCGACTGCGACCGTGGTGGCGTAGAAGCGTCGGTCCCGATCGTCGCTGTCGTCACGGATGCGGGCGTCGTCGCGCTTGTCGCGGCTGAGCACCCGGGTCGGTTGGAGGACCTGGAACAGCCGTCCGTGATCGGCGATGCCCGAGTCCGCGCAGCGCGGGCAGGCGCTGGTGTCCTCCTTGGCGAGGTGGGTACGGACGTAGCCACACTGCGCGCAGATCCGCCACTGCTCGTAGGCCGGCCGATCCGCCGGACCGACGTCGAGGCCGGAAATCTCGTGTTTGTAGCCCCGCACGTAGTAGCTGTTGCCCGGAGCGATCTCGACCAGCGCTTGGCGGGCGGGGCGGGCGTACTCGCGCAGTTCGCTGTGGAACCGGCGGTCGCCGTCGGTTTTGTCCTCCCAGGTCAGGGTGGCTTCCAGGTCGGTCCGGCTGTCGACGAGGGCGTAGTTCGGCAGCAGACCGAACTCGACCAGGGTGCCGTGTGCGGCTGCCGCACTGACTTCCCGAAGTCGACGACGAACCGCACCCTCCTCGGCCTTCAACATCTTGATCTCGCGTGCGTGGTCCGGGTCGCTGGGCACCAGCGTGCCTCGGGCGACAGCAAGCTCCTGCATCCGGCGACGCAGGTCGGACAATCGGAACTCCCAGACCTCGTCGGCTTCCTTGACGCGGTGGACGATGCCGTCCACCGCGAACTCCCGCAGCTGGTCGGCGGCGGCCCGCAGGACCTTGTCGCCGAAGAGCGTCAGGAACTTCTCCACCAGCCGAGCACCATCGCGACGGCCAGCCTCGGCGAGGCCGGTCAACCAACCGGTCGGACCGAACAGCACGTGCGCCCGCCGTGGCATCGGCAGCACTCCGGCCAGCCGCCCGCGGGCGGCCAGGTCGATCAGGTGGGCGAGGTACTGGCGGCGCAGGATCTCCACTGCGGAGAGGAAACAGCCAGGCGGAACGATCTGGCCGGCGATCATGTCGCGGGGATCGGTGAGGTAGTAGCGGTCCCGCTCGGTTCGTCCCACGAGGGTCAGCACGAGCGCGTTGCCGCTCTTGCGGCCGGCGCGGCCCGCCCGCTGGACGTAGTTGGCCGGGCCGTGCGGAAGGGAGGCGAGCACCACGGCGGAGAGGGCGCCGATGTCGATGCCCATCTCCAGTGTGGGCGTGCAGGAGAGCACGTTGGGGTCGGTGTAGCGCACGCCGTCGCGGAACTGCTTCTCCACCGTCTCCCGCTGGGCGCGGGTGAGCATGCCGGTGTGTTCGCCGGTGACCACCCGGAACACCGGGCGGTCCAGGTAGAGCCGCCGGTAGTAGTCGTCGGCGGCGGCGGTGTCGTCGTGGGCGGCCTGGAGTTGGCCGCGGCAGCGGTACTGCCGGCACGGCTGGCCGATCCAGTCGGCCACCCGGTCGGGGTGCTCGGTCTGCTGCCAGTGGCAGGTGTCGCAGCCGACTCCGGCAGTCACGGCGGACGCGTCGTCGAGTCGGGTCACCCGCAGGTGGCCGGGCATCAGCCCGTACACCGTGTTGCCGTCCTCGGTGTCGCCAACGGCGACCACGCCTTCTGCGGCGAGGGCCGGCAGCAGCTGGCTGAGGAATCCGGCAGCGTCACCGGAGTCGAGGCCGAGGCAGCGCGACGTCCAGTCCTGATACCAGTTGCCGCGCGCGGTGATCACGTCGAATTCCGAGCGGGACTTCGGCGCCGCGAGCAGGAAAGCGGGCGCGGACAGGCCCTTCGGGAAGGCGGGCATCCCGGCGGGCCGGCCGCCCCAGATCTGCCACCGGGTGCCGCCACGCTTCAGGTACGGCACCAGCCACTCGTGGAACACCGCACCCCGGGTCCGTAGCCGTTCCAGCAGACCGCGGAGGAAGGCGAGGTAGCGGGCGTCGTCCGGTGCCATTCCGGCCAGGTGACCGGGGCCGGTGAGGTGGACGTCCCGGCAGATCGCGGCGGCTCGCGCCGGATCGTCGAGGGCAACCTCAACAGCGACGCTGCGGGTCAACTCCAGGGTGCGGCCCTGGCGGGAGCGAAGCCCGGTCTCCATCACGGTGGCGAAGACGAGTCGTTCGCTGATCAGCTCCCAGGTCTCGCGACTACCGGTGTGCTCGCCGGCAAGCAGGCTGTCGACGCCAGGCTGGTCATGCAGGTCCGGCGGCACGACGGTGGCGAGAATCTCCGGCTTCGCCGCCTCCTCGATCATCTTGACGAAGAGGTCGTCGAGCCCGATCGACTCCCCAGCCTCCAGGCGGCCGGCGAGGAGGGAGCGCAGCGAGAACGAGTAGGACCGGTTGGCGACGAAACCGGCGCGGTGCGCGGCATCCTGGACCGAGTCGTTGAAGAGCAACGTCTTCTTCTCGGCTTCGTCGAGCTCCCCGCCGGTGAAGAGTTGCGTGATCGCCACCGAGGCGAGGGTGGCCAGGCCGGCGCCGAGGAAGCGGATGCCGTGGTCCAGCTCGCAGGACGGGCAGCGGTCCTTCTCGGCGCCGTCGATGTCGAGCACGTCGCCGAGCACGACGATCGCGTCGTCGGTGGGCTCCCGGTCCCGCTGTTCATCGAAGGGGCGCACCCGACGGCCGTACTCCAAAACCAGCAGGCCACGGGAGCGCTGGCGCACCTCGTCCTCGGTCGCGGCGATCAGCGCGCGGACCCGGCGCTTGTCCCGACCGACGCTGGCGCGGTAGATCTTGTCCGGGTCGGTCTCCAGCTCCTGCGGGTCCTTCTCCGGCGACAACGCCATCCAGCCCGATCGGCCGCAGTGCCGGCAGTAGACGGCCGGTAGCCGGGGATAGCGGTTGTCGGCCACCACCACGTCGGCGTCGGTGGCGTACGGGTCCAGCTCGCGCGGTGCCTCGCCGTACCAGCCGAAGGCGGCCTGGTGGGAGGTGCCGCGCAGCAGGCGGGAGACGGCGCGTACCCAGAGGTGGGTTTCAATGTTGAGCAGTGGGCGGCCGGGAGCTTCCGGGTTCTGCGCGACGGAGAGCAGGCCGACGAACCGGGCGAGAGCCTTCGCCGTGATCTCCGACGGGGTCTTCATCACGCTGCCCCATCCGGTGGCGTTCTTGCGGGGCAGCACGTCGATGATCTCGTCGAGCGTGCACGGCCGCGTCTGGAGCGAGTCAAGCACCGCCTTCGTCAACGGGTGCTGGCGGAGCAGGCCACCGAGGCGCGTCGGGTTGTCAAGACAGCGTTCGCCGACGACAAGCTCGGCGACCTCGGCCAACATCTCTTCGGGGTCACGGTCGTCGACGGCCGCAAGCTGCTCCGGGCTGGGCAGCGGCAAGCTGAAGTCCTGGCTGGCGACGAACTCGCCAGCCTCGTACCGGTCCTCCCCCACCAGCGACCCGGCGTCGAAGGGAACGCCGAAGACCTGCTCGGCGACTTCACGGATTGCGGTACGACCGTCCCGGCCGCCGCCCTCACCGAGCGTGGCGGAGGTGGCCACCGGGCAGATCGGCCCGAGCGGCCGGTCTGGCTCGTCGAGGTCGAGCGCGGCGGCGAGACGGCGCAGCAGCATCGCCACGTCGGTGCCCTGCGCGCCGTCGTAGGTGTGGAACTCGTCCAGCACCACGTACGCCGGCTCGGCGCCCTCCCACAGCGGCAGGTCATCGGCACGCTGGAGCAGCAGATCCAGCATCTTGTAGTTGGTGATCAGGATGTCCGGCGGCGTGCGGCGCATCTCCGACCGTTTGGTGAACACGTGCGGGTACTCGATGGCCGCGACGTCGCCGATGTAGAGACCGGCCGTGACCTGGCTGAGCGCCGGGTCGGTGAGCAACTCGTTGATGCGAGACGTCTGGTCCGTCGCCAGGGCGTTCATCGGGTAGAGCAGGATCGCCTTGACCCCGGCCCTGCCCTGCTGCTTCTGCCGCCGGCAGTGGTCGAGCACCGGGATCAGGAACGACTCCGTCTTACCCGAGCCGGTGCCGGTGGTGATCAGGGTCGGCTCGGCCGCCTTGCCCTTCGTCGACAAACGGGCAAATGCGTTCGCTTGGTGCAGGTAAGGGGTGAAGTCGGCCGGCGCCCAGTCCAGGCCCGCCCGCCAGTCCCCTTCCGCCGGGCGGAAGGGGGTGCGGATCCGCAGGTACGGGCCGCGGAAGATGCCCTGCTCCGGGTGGGAGAGGAAACCCTCCAAACCATGACGTACGCCGTCCTCGGTCAGACCGAAGGTGGTGGTCAGGTACTGGGTGAGGGTCCTACGCAGGGTGTCGGCGGCGATGGTCGGCCTCATGAGCGGATCACCGCCGCATGCTACTGCACCCCTTACCGGCGTTGACCTGCCCAAGTGCCCACCACGACGCTGAGTCGGATTCGCGACACCCCTCCTCGTCATGATCGCCTAGGCTGCGACGACCTGTAACCGAGGGACGGGCGACTCCTCCGTGACCGAGACGAACAGTGCAGGCCAGCATATCTGCCGCAACTGCGGCATCGTCTGCGTCGAGGAGGTCGCCGGGTGGTTCCACCCTGAGCCGTGGCGCACCCTCAAGGCGCGGTGGATCTGCGAGCACCCTGAGCCGCTGCGTGCTGCGACACCGCAGGAGAGCAGGCGCGGCGCGATGCGGCAGGTCCGACGCGACCGCTGGATGCGACAGGAGCAGCTTCAGCCACTCGTCGTCGCCGACGACAATCCGGTCGAGGTCGCCATCGTCGGCTGCTACCAGCTGCATCCAACTGCGCACGAGCATCCCCGCGGCTGGGGTTACCTGGCCGACGACGGTCACTACGGCTTCGGGGCGACCACCACGCGTCGTCGCTTCGACGGTCAGGGGGAGTTGGCGGCGGAGGCACGGGCCCTGTTCTGGGCGCTGCTTCGGCTCCTGCCAGCGCACCAGGTGACGGTCGTGACCGACTACCCGGAGATCGCCGACATGGTGAACGCCTGGCGTAGGGGCGATCTCACCGCAGCGCCGCCCGGCTACGACCTTTCCGATCGTCCGTCGGGCCGCGAAGCCAAGCTGATGTACCTGGCGCCTCGTGTGCATCAGCACGCCGAACGGGTGACCGTACGGGTCGCCGACAGCTACGAGGACACCGCCCTCGGCCGGGCAGCCAACGAACTTTCCCTCTTGGGCTGGAAGTGGTGTGCCGGCGAGTTGACGAAGACCACCGCCGCCGACCGTGCCCTCACGATCGCGAGCAAAGCCCTCGGCGTCGAGCCGACCCTCGTCCCTCGCATGAACGGGACCGAGGACCGGGACGAACCGCACGACGACTCGTCAGATTGACCGACCACCTCTCCCCCACATTGCAGGACGGAAGAGACAGCATGTCGAACGGTTCGTCGTCCCGAAGCCGCCGGGAGCTTCTGATCAACGGCCGCCGGGTCCGCATCTCCGACCTGATCGACGCGGACCTGCTCGCCGCGGACACCGAGCTGACGTTCCAACAGCGGATCGGCGAGACGCCCTACCGGGCGACCGTGACGGCACGGGGTCAGCTGCGCCTCCCAGACGGCCGCGAATTCGCCACTCCGTCCCGCGCCGCGGCAGAGGTCGCCGGGCTCGTCGCGGTGCCGGGCTGGGCGGTCTGGCGGGTCCAACCGAGCGGGCAGACCCTTCATCATCTCCGGGTCAAGCTACTCAAGGACGTCGCCGAGGAAGTGACGGCGGACCAAGCGCGGCCTCACAAGGAGGCGGAGGCGGTACGCCGCCGCTTCGCGGTGCTTGAGGAGGCCCGGACGGAGGCCGAGGAGGGTACACCGCGCACCCTGACCGTCCGCGAGTTCATCAAACACTGGGGCTTGGAAGACCGCGACCGGACTACCAGCGCACAGATCGACGCCGACCTGGCCAACCATGGCCTGACCACCATTCCGGATTTCCGTACCGTCAGCTTGGACAAGACGATCCGGATCTTGGTTCTCCCGGAGGGCGACATTGACGACGCCGCCACCGACGTCGCGGGCGACGGAGTTGAGGCAACATCTTCCGACGACGAGGAGAGCGTGGACGTCGGACTCACCCTCGGTAATCTGCTGCCGGACGACATGTCGCTTGCCTGGGTATCGCCCACGGCGTCCTTCGAAGAAGCGATCACAGCGATGCAGGTCGACGATTTCTCTCAGATCGCAGTGCTGACCAACCCCTACACCCTGCACGGCGCGGTGAGCTGGGAATCGATCGCGGCGGCCAAGCACCGGGATGCCAAGGCCATCTTCAGCGACGCCATCGATCGTCGCGCGGCGACCCGAGTCTTTGACTACAACGTACGGCTGCTCGACGTGCTGGAGACGCTCCAGCAGAACGGGTTCATCTTTGTCCGCGACGACCAGCGGAAAATTACGGGCGTTATCACTGCCGCCGACGTGGTGCGCAAGTACGACGAGACGGCGACTCCGTTCTTCCTGATCGGCGAGATCGACCAAGAGCTACGGCAACTCCTGCAGAACACCTTTGACGAGGAGACCGTGAGGCAGGCGTGCAGCTCGGCCGGATCGTCCTTCCGGTCGTTCGACTCCATGTCCATCGGTCAGTACCAGGCGGTGCTCGACAACCCGGACTGTTGGCAGCAGCTCGACTGGCCGCTCGACCGAAGGGTCTTCATCAAGCGTCTGGACCAACTGCGCAAGATCCGCAACAACGTCATGCACTTCAACCCCGACCCGGTCAGACTCACGGATGTCGGCAAACTCCGTCACTTCCTCGGCCTGATCCGTCGGTACAACCGGTGAAGGAGCACAGTTTCCGACTCGACGGTCGCGCCTACGCCATTCCGGCCGAGGCGGTCCACTCCAGGCTGGTGGACCAAATCCGCGAAGACGTTCGTGAGCACTGGGTCGAGGTCGACGGGGCACGCTGGCCGGTTAAGCAGGTGTTCGCTGCCGTCACCGGTCTTCGCCGGGACGCCTTCACGTCGCACATCGCCCTGCGCCACCTTCGGACGATGGGGTTTCCGACCAGCAAACTGCCTGGAGAGCGTGCGAGCGCCGAGGCGACCGAGCCCGTGGTCCTGCCGGTCTCAGGACCGGACCCTGCGGAGGCGTTTGGCACGCTCCTCGCCTTCGTCGACTCGGCGGACCTGACCGCACGGATCGCCGCCCTGGAAGCGCGATTCAACGGCGTCGACCGCAGTGCGGCGGCCGAGCTCGCCGAGGACGCCGGCTTGGGATTGGACCTTCTGCTCGCTGCGCTGCTGGTAAGAAGGCATGCCGGCCGGCTCAGTGACATCATCCACGCCGCCGTGATCACTCGGGTTGTACCCCTGATCCTCGACGAGGGCGAGCGGGTGGCCCGGCGGCCGTCCCTGGCAGCGGGCAACGACCCGAGCCGACCGTACGACCTGGAGACAGACCGAAGGATCGCCGAGTTCAAGATGTCGGTGTGGAAGGGCGCGGACGCGATGCGCAAGCGCGGCGCGTTCGCGGACCTGGTCCATCTCGCGCTCGACGCGTCGGGTCGCCGGGCGCAGCTTTACGTCGCCGGCCCACCGGCCATTCATTTCCTACGGAGCGCCACAGGGTCGGCCGCCTGGGGATTGAACCGATCATCGCCAAAGTTGCGGCAGCGCTTCGAGGAACAATTCGGTTCCTTGGACGTTCCGATCCGTGACTTCACGGCCGGGCCGGCCGCTCACGTCGAGCTGGTCGACCTGACCCTCTTGCTACCGGAAATCGCCCCGGCCATTGCCTAACCGAACTCGGCACCACCGTCAAGAAGACCTGGCCTTACTCGACCCAGACCCAACGTACATCAACCTCACACCGCCACCGGCGGCCTACGACCCATCACCTGGACAGCACAACCTAGGCGGTCAGCCGGCGCTCACGCCAGCGCTGGATGGTGCGCTTGTAAGGCTCGGGCATGTGCAGGTGAGGCACCTCGTCGTACGTGAACACGCCGAGTTCCTTGTGCTCCGCAGAGTAGACAAGCTCCTCGTCGCCGACGTAGCTGGCGCCGAAGCTCACGATGAACACGTGCCGGGCAGGCGTGATCACGTAGACCCAGGAGTCGATGATTTCGACCTCCGTGATGGTCAGCCCTAGCTCCTCGGCGACTTCCCGGCAGACGCCGTCCTCGGGCGTCTCGCCCACTTCGAGCTTGCCGCCAGGCAGCTCCCACTCGTTACGCTCGTTCCTCAAAAGCGGCACTCGGCCGTGGTGGTCGACGACAAGCTTGACCGAGATCGGTAGCTGGTACTCGAAATACCCCGGGTTCCGCTCGACCAGGTACGGCGGTCGCTCAGTCATGCGGGAAGTCCTTCCGTATGTGCAGTGTCAGTTCGGGGTCAGCAGGAGAGCGGCAATGTCGTCGGCCCGCTTGAACCGGCCGCCGCCATTGCCGGGTTCGTTTTCTGCATCGCGGATCAGCTTCTCCAGGTAGTGCAGCCCTCGATCGCGCGCATCGGGGATCACCTGGGTCCACGAGCGGTAGAGCCTGTAGTCGGTGACCAGCCGGGCGAAGCCGTCGGTGCACAGCAGTATGCAGTCGGTGTGCGTCCACTCGCCGCAGGCGGTGTGTGGGCGGAGCTGGCGTAGCGGGTGACCGGAGAAGACGGATTCGACATCCCCGGAGGTCATCGTGTGTAGCCGGCGTTGGTGCATCGCCGCGACAACGCGATCCGCCTCGCCCTCATTTGTCGCCACCGCCGCAGCTTCGCGTTGGTCGAAGTAACCAGTCGACAGGACCACCGGCCGAACGCCGTCGACAACAGCGGTAGCGTCGCCGATGCGGGCGAGGTCGTAGCCCGTGCCCTGGTCGACGCAGACCGCTATCGAGCAGGCGGGTGGCACCCTGCTTGGGGGGAACGACAGTGCTGCCTGCTCGTGGGCAACGTCCGCGGCAGTCAACGTCAGCAGCTCAGCGGCGGAACCTCGGTAGTCGTCGGTGCCGGCTCGGGCCAACCGCTCACCGATGCTGTCGACAAGCCACTGCACGTCACTGTCACCGGGCAGCATGGTGTCGTCATACAGGTCGGTTGCGCCGTCGATGACCCAGGCGAGGGTGCCGCGGTGGCCGACGCGGTCCTCGTTCGCCCGCGTACCGCCGGCGGAGGTAATCGCTTCTCCTACCTTCATGGCTGGTCCAACTCTCATGACATCCACGAGGCCGGTACGAACATCCCTGCCCCGATCATGGCGCACCCGATGACGACCGCTGCGATCACCCGGAGAACGCGGCTGTTGTTGACGAGAGAGAACGTACCGAAAACGACAGCGATCGCGCCGGACGCCACGAGCATGAGGCGGAGGCCCTCGACGCCGCTGCTCTGGCTGGCGATGTTGCTGGCCGTGGCGATGAACGCCACCACGGCGGCCAGCAGTCCCAGGAGTTGCAGCTGCTGGCCCTTGAACTCGGTCAACTCGGTGCGGAAACGGGCGTGGGCCTGGGCCCACCGGGTGCGCTCCTGCATCAGATCAATTCGGATTCGGCTCGACTGGTACTGGGTGAGCCGACGCAGGTGATCCCGGGAGGCGCGCGGCTCAAGTTCGATTGCCTGCGCGACGGCACCTCGGGCAGCCTCGAACTCCCCGCGCAGTGCCAGCACCCGACCTTTTGTCTCGTAGTAGTGGGCGATACGACCCTGGGTCAGGGTGATCGCGCGGTCGACCTGCCGCTCCACCTCGTCGAGGTCACGTGCGGGTCCGGGATCCTCCAGGCGTTCGAGGTATTCGACCCAGAACGCCGCCAGTTGATGGACCACCGCCGCCACGTCAGGCATGGCGGCGACCGCCTGACGGGAGTATTCGACCGAACTGCGAAGCGAGGCGAGGTCACCCTTGGCCCGGGCCACGATCGCTCGAAAGGTGTGGAAGTAGGGCTCGGCTCCGAACTCATCTTCGTGGTGTCGGACGACCGAGCCGTACTCGGCGTGGCGTTCCTCGCGTCGCAGGCGCAGCAGGAGCGCGTAGAGTGCCGCGAACCGGGACCGGGTGCGAATGGTGCGATCGTCGAGAACGGCACGCAGCAGTGCCTCGGGGTCAGGGTACGCCTCGATGACGGCACGGACCGCCTGCGGAAAGGCCGCGTCGGATGGCGGCGGAACCTTCGACAGCGCAGCGACGAGGTGGGCGGGGCTCTGCGGTGACGACACTGCCGTGCGCGCTCTAGGAACTCGCAATCGAAAACCCCCGGTTCAACCAGGCGTACGAATGGTCGCTGTCAACTCTCGCCAGGAACCGCACCAGGCTCCGATCCCCGGTGAAGGCTGTGCGCCCGTGCAGGAAGCGGTGATTGTGTACGAGGTAACCGTCGCCCGCGTCCAGGTGCAGGGATCGGGCCGTATCGGAGATCAGGCGACGGAGATCGGCCACGAGATCTGTATGCCCGTCGGTGCTGTGCGGACCGGCGATCCGGTCGTCGCGGTACCGAATGTGGGCGTAACCGGGGATGAACTCGACGACAGGCGGGCCGGATTGACCGCTCGTCGTCCTCAGCCGCAGACGAGCGATTGCAGTGTCGTCGGCCCGACGGCGGATGAGCGTCAGCACCCGGGCTCCGTCCACCAGGGTGGCGCATCCCCCGGCCCTCGCCGGTGCGAGCATCAGTGTGGCGAGCACACTGGGTGGCTGCACGTGCAGACTGCGATCGGTGTGTGGCGACAGGGGCAGATCCGTGAAGCCGGCTTCGTTGTCACCATCATTGGCGCGGACACGAGGTGCGATGACGGTCAGTCCGTCGGCGACCTGATGAGGATGGTCGAAGGGGACCGTCCAGCGGTCGAGCAGCGCCTGGACCTCGGCTACGGAGCCCTGCTGGATCAGGACGATGCCATCACGGGCGAGGGTGAGGGGCAGCAGGTCCGGACTCACCTCGACCTCGCATCCCGCCTCCACCAACAACATTCGCCTCGCCTACCCGCGGTCAGTCCTCAGGTTCGTCCAGTTCAACGGCCGCCGGAAGCAGCGACCGGTCAGGAGGCCGCACCGGGGCCGGAGTGGGCAACGCACCCAGGCCAGCTCCGTCCAACGCTGTGTGCAGCGTCCCGACCAACTCCTTGAGCACATCTTCCCGGGCTTGGTTGTAGGCGAGCTGTGCTGCCGCACCGGCAGCGGCGCCAGCGCGCTCGTAACCGCCCCAGGTGTCCAGCCACTCGTAGGATCCGTTGACGCGACGTATGCGGGCGACCCAGTAGATTGCCCCCTGTTTGCGAACCGTCCAGTAGCTGCCATCGGCCGTGTAGTTCCTGTACGCCATGCTGACCAACTTATCGACCGCACACGTAGGTCACCTCAGCCTTACGTCCACTTCGAACTTCGAGCGTCATGCGTTCGGACCCGGGTGAAGCATTCCCTGCGGCATCTCGCCGCTCACCGCCAAAATCGCTTAATGGTATGTAATTTTCGCTGCCGTGAGTAGCGCGTTGAAGTCCTCTACCGAAGGACACCGGCCTGGTAGACAGCTTGGATGGGTATCGGCCTGGCCCTCGTCGTCGCCGAGAATTTGCCGCACCGGCAGTATCGAGGCTGGACGTTCCACGCGGTCGACGCAGAGGTGGCGTTGAAAGCCGCGCAGGCGGGAAGATCGTGACCCTGGAGTGCAAGGGCACCCACCAGTCAGCGGGCTCGGCAACGCGGGGAGCCGGAAGCACCGGCGCAGCAAGCCCTGTTCGAGCCGGATCTGCCGTGGACGTCGAGCACCGCCGAGACGCTGCGGTTACGCAACGGTCTGCAGGCCGAGGGCACCCGCTACCACGCGCCACTACCCGGCGGTCGGACGTTGGAGGTGTTTCGAGGCGTGGAGAGCAACCTGTATCGACATCTCGCGGGGGGCCAGATCGGCCCGTACCTGCGGGCGGCGCCCCGCGTCTTCCGCCAGTGGTCGGCCCTCCGCCCGCAGGGCGAGGTCTTCTCACCGGGCCGCGACGGCACGGTCCTCGTCGTACGCGCCGCTGACGGATAGCGCTGAGGTCGTCCGCCCGGGCACGCGCTGCCAGCATGATTTGGTGCAGTTTTTCTTTTGTACGGGTCAGTCGTTTCGGGGCATCGAGATCAATCACGGCCCAATAAGCTCTGCCTCCTCATTGCCGAACGAGGAGGAACTGGATGTCCACAGCGCGGGGGACTGCCGTCATCGCGGCGACCTTGGTAGCAGTTATTGCAATATCGAGCAGTCCGGCGGCGGCCGATCCGCCTCAGTTGACGAACCAGCAGATCGCGGCCATGTCACCCGCCGAGCAGGGCCTTCTGCTTCAGCCGCTGCGGGAGATCGCGAATGCTGCCGCGGCGGTCGGGGCCACCTCTCACAGCGACGTCTTCTCCGGTCTCGAGCTGGACGGGACAACCGGGACGGTCAAGATCTATCTGACGGATCCTGGCGCGGCGAAAGGCTTCCTTGCCGCAGTGAGGAAGACCGATCCGACTATCGAAGCCGACCGGATCGAACTGAAGCAGGGTCGTCACACGCTCAGCGAGTTGAAGTCGGCCAGTGAACGACTCATCAATGAGCAGCAGCGTACGGACCTGTCGATCGAGAGTGTGGCAGTCCCCGCCGACGGCAGTGGTCTGAGGGTCCGCGCCCGGGATGTCGCACGCGCTGCCGAGGCATTGACGCCCTCCACCGTCGCCCGGAGGCCCGTCGCCGAACTGGTCGGCGTTCCTACCGTCGTCGAGCCGGCTACCGCAATGGCCGACGCTTCGCGGCGGCGGGACACCCCGCAATGGATTTCCGGCGCAGCCCTGAGCGCGTCCGGAACCACGCAGAGCGAGGGATACGACTGCACGTCCGGCCTGCCTGCCCGCCGGAAATCCGACGGGCGGTCATTCCTCATCACGGCTGGGCACTGCTTCGCCAACAGCGTGACGATCTACACCGGGTGGGAGAGCGGTGGACGCAACAAGATCGGAGTTACCACCACCCGATCCGATTATTACGACGCGGTGGCGATCGACACCTCCTCCACGGGAACGACAGCGAGCCGGACGTGGGACGGAAAATCGGGTAACTACACGGTCAACGACGTGACCAGCTCTGCTCTCTCCTACACGGGAGACTGGGTTTGCCAAACCGGCTACACCTCCGGTGTCGTGTGCGGCATCCAGGTGACCAGCGGCTGGCTTACCTGGGTGGGATCCAATGGCATCACTCACGGCGGGGTCGAGGCCTTCCAGCGCGACGGCATCACGGCGTGCCGGCCCGGGGACAGCGGAGGGCTTGTATTCAACGTGAGTGCCAACGTTCGTCAGGCCCGCGGGATCATCAGCCAGTGTGGCGGCACGAAGGCGAGGTGGACGGAGGCCCCGGCCATCTTCAACATCCTTGGCATGTCACTCGCACCCTGACACTGGCATCGGTGCTCTCCCCGCGGGGCCCTGTAGTCGGGGGCTGCGCGGGGAGAGCGTCGTTTCAACCCGGCAGTGGCGCTTTCACCACCAGCGAGGCGACCGAGGGCGGAAGCGGAACGCCGAGGACGAGCTCCTCCCCACGCTCTTCGACCGGGCCGAGCACCACCGCGACCTCGTAGCGATCAGGCCGGGCCCAAATCTCGGGCCAGGTCAGGGAAGGGCACAACATCTCTCGCGGACCGAGCTGCTGCTCGTGAGGTTTGCCGGGAGCGAGATCGAACCCATCTCGGATCGCGTCGACGCCTTGAGCGCTGGTGTTGCCCGGTTTGTTGACCATCGGCCCTCCGCCAACAATGACGCCGTCCTTCAGGTAGAGGACCTGAAGGAGCGATGGCGGACTGGAGGCCACATGGACCGCCCGAGTGGCGGCGAATGTCACAGTGACTGCGGGACCCGCGTCGCCATTCACCTTGGCTACCGAGGACACCTCTGCCGTGAGGATGCCTCCCGCAGTTGAACCGGGGTGGTCGTAGCGGTCGCCGCAGACGTACACCCCAGGCTCCTTGTCGGTGGTGGCGGTGGGCTTGGTGGGAGTCGACAGCCCCGGCGTTGCGCCCGTGCCGGTGATCGGATCACCGCCACCCACGATCCCGGCTGCGGCGACCGTCACCAGCGAGACCACCATGATCGACGCGGCGCCGGTTCCGGCCGCCAGTAGATTGCGCCGCCGCCGAACACGTGCGCGCAGGCGATCGGTGGCGAACGACGGCGGAGCGGCCCGGTCCGCCAGGCTTGCCAGACGCTCCCGCAAAATTCGATCATCGGACGGCACGGTCGTCCTCCCTGGTGTCGTCGTGCAGCAGCCCGGCCAGGCGGCGTCGACCGTCGTGCAGGTGGCGTTTCACCGTGCCGACCGCGCAACCGAGTTGTGCGGCGATTTCTGGGATTGGTAGATCAACGTGGTAGTAGAGGACGACGCAGGCTCGTTGCTGGGGGGCGAGCGCCAGGAGCGCCGCCTGAAGGTCGTGGCGGGCATCGACTGCGCGTGAGTCGTCCTCGATCCGGTCGGGCGCGGCCGCGAACGGCATCACTCGCCGCCACACGCTGCGCCGACGGACCCGGTCGAGGTAGAGGTTGAGGACGGCCTTGCGAACGTACTGCTCAGGGCTTTCGACCTTGTCGCGCAGAGGTCGGGTGAACGCCCGCACCAACGCGTCCTGCACCAGGTCTTCGGCGTCGCTGTCATTGCCGCACAGCAGGTAGGCGTAGCGTTTCAGCGCCGCGCCTCTGGTGCTGACGAGATCCGTCAGCACCTGCTCCCAACCGGCCACAACAGGGTCCCCTCGGTGTTGTCCTCAGTATCTTGGACGAACGAGAGACCGCTCCGGTTGGGGCATCCAGTGGCCGTGAGGACCATCCCAGCCGCAGTGTCGGCAGCGTGCCGATGGCCGCGATCCTGACCGAGACCCGAAAGTAGGGCGCTGCACGTCACCGTCGAGATGGATGGATCGTATGCCAAGTGTGCTTTTGGAAATTGCGCGTCGACGACTTCGGTCAATCACTTCAGCCCCAGTCGACGACTGTCGACAGTTGTCCGACAAGCGACGGAAGCCATTTGAGCCAGATAGCCGACAGGGTGATTCTTAGACCACCAAGCTAGCCTGCTCTCGTCGGTTTATTTTAGGCAGGTAGCCCGAAGGAGAATGTCATGTTCATCGTGGCGACGCAGGATCCGAATACACGGGGTCAATCCGAAGGAGCCGAGTCGGGTGCGGCCGCGTGGGGTGCGCTCCTGCCCATCGACGCCGGGCTCACGCAGGCCGAGGCGGATCGGCAGTTGGCCACCTACCTGGCCGGGGTGCAGGCGGGCGAACCGCTGTGCATCCGCGCGCACGGCAACGACGAGGAGATCGGTGACTCCGAGGCCGGCGCCAAGGACTGGGGCTGGACCTACAAGAAGTTGGCCCGGATGCTGGCCACCCACCTGACCGCCACCCCGAGCGTGGTCCTGATCCGGTCGTGCGCCGAGGAGGTGACCAACTTCCCGACGCAGATGGCGGTCCGCCTGGAGTCGAACTGGCCGGGCGCGAACCACCTCGACGGGGTCGTCATCTACGGCTACAACACATCTGTCAACATCAGCACGCCCGTCCCCTCGCCGCAGCAGCTGACCAAGAACGTCCAGGTCCAGCCGGTCATCGTCTTCTTGTGACCGACACCCGCGCCTAGCAATTCATCCCGTACGACGACTTCCCTCAGCATTTCGGGCTGCCCACGTAGCGAGCTGACGCATTCGCACGGCATTGACACTCTGAGATTCTTCAATCACTCTGGGTGCCTGTCTCGTGTAGTGCGTCAGCACCGGGGGTGGGCGTGGAGATTGATTCCCTCGTACGGTCTCTGAGCTACCAGTCGCTACTGGCGCTCAACTCCTCCGATCAGCTCGTCGACGACGTGCTCCGGTACGCCGAGACACACGCCAAGACGCGCGAGGCGTACTGGCACCACAAAACGTTGACCCCGGTGGACGTCGGCAGGGGCGGGATGCGGACCACCCCGGCGGAGGTGCTGCACGAGTTGGGGGTGGCCACAACCCTGCTGACCGCGTCACCGTTGTCGCAGGTGGCCCGGCACTGGGCCGCCGTCCGCTACTGCGCCACGCTGACCAGGAACAGCGGGCGTCTTGCGCTCACGCCGGATGCCAACGAGGTCGTCTACCACCACAAGGTGACCCAGTCCGAGCAGTTGGGCATCGGCCTGGCCCTCGTCGTCGCAAAGAACCTACTTCGCCGGCAATATCGGGGCTGGACGTTTCACGCGGTCGACGCAGAAGTGGCGTTGAAGGCCGGTTTCGTGGACGGGATCGGCGCGGTGGAGTCGGTCTCGCGCACCAAGAAACGGCCGGACTACATCCTGCTCGGGCACCACGCCACGAAGGCCCGCCGGCGGATGAAGATCGTGATCCTGGAGTGCAAGGGCACCCACCAGTCGCCGAGCTTCATCCACGGGCAGCTCGCCCGAGCCGCCGTACAGGTGGAGGCTCTGTCGGTGGGCGGGCACCACCCGCCGTCGCTGATGGTCGCCTCGCACCTCACCCAGGCTGGGATAACCGCCTACGTGCTCGATCCGCCCGGGGATGACGGGTTGTGGTCCGGTGATGACGACGAACTCGACGGCCTGTTGAGTACCACCCCCGAGGACCAGTTCTGGCGGCCCCGTACTGCCGCCCCAATAGAGCCCGAAGCGAGACAGACGCCTACCGGCGTGCCCTCCCCGGCAGACGAGGCCGATCCGGACCTGGCCGAGGAGTTGCCGCCGGGCGCACCCCAGGTCTTCGACATACCCGAGCAACAGCGCGGCTGGTTCACCCAGATCCTGACCCGCGCCGTGGCGGCCACCGCCCTGCTCTTCGCCGGGAACAGCGAAGCCGCCAGCGGCTATGCCACACCCCGCCAGCACGGCACGGAGGATCCAACATTCCAACCGGGGCTGTTCGACCTGGACCCGGCGTGGGCGACGAGCAGCGCCGGCACATTTGCGCTACCCAACGGGCTCTCCGCGGAGGGCACCCGGCACCGCGCACCCCTGGGACGGGGCAGAGTCCTGGAGGTCTTCCGAGGTGTGGAGAGCCGCCTCTATCGCGAGCTGGCCGACGGCCGGATCGGCGCCTACCTGAGGGATGCGCCCAGCTTCTTCGGCAAGCGAGCCGCGATGCCGGCCGACGGCAGCGTGTACTCGTTCGGCCGCGATGGCACAGTCCTGGTCGTCCGGACCCTCCACGGCGACGATTGAGACGCGCCTTCGAACGCTCGACTTGCCGGCCGCCTCGCGTTCGTCATCTGCCTCGTCCTCGTCGCCCGACTGGCGGTGGCGGTCTCCATCGGCGTCCGACCGGGCAGGGACGTGCCCTGGACGAGGGTCGGGCTGGTCATTGTCGGCATCCTGCTCGCCTGCGGTCTGGCCCGGATTCGCTACGAACTCTAAACCCCACCCCAACACCATTCCAACCGCGACGGTACGCGAATCAACCGCGCGTGGGAATTGCGCGTCCATGGCTCGTGTCGGAGGTGTCTTGTATGGTCAGACGCGTAATCGCTCTGCAAGACAGCAGCGAGTGGAATTGCTTCTCGGGGCGACGACCGCGCGTTTCAGCGATGGCATCCAGATGTAACAAAATGCAACATGGAGAGGGCGGGAGCCGATGGCCGACGACATGGGATCGACAGTGCCGCGACGGCAGCTCGGGCGGGCGCTGCGCGAGCTACGCACCGAGGCCCGGATGACTCTGGACGGCGCGGCCGAAGCGATGCAGTGCAGCCGACAGAAGATGTGGCGCATCGAGACCGGCCTCGGCCCGGTCCGCGCCCTCGACGTCAAGGTCATGTGCGAGCTGTACGGGGCGACCCCCGACCTGGCCGGCGCCCTCACCGCCCTGGCCAGCGAAACCAAGGCCAAGGGCTGGTGGCACTCGTACGGCGACGCCGTCCCCGACTGGTTCGAGCTGTACGTCGGCCTGGAATCCGCCGCATCGCGGCTGCGAGAGCACGACGACACCCTGGTCCCGGGGCTGCTTCAAACTCCGGCCTATACACGCGGTGTCTACCAAAACCGCCCCAACATGCCGGCTGATGAATTGGACGAGGTTCTGGAAGTTCGCCGCCGCCGACAGGAGATCCTTGTTCGCCGTCTCCCGAAGGCACCCAAGCTGGAATGGGTCCTGTCGGAGGCCGTCTTGCTTCGACGTGTCGGTAGCCCAGTAGTCATGGCCGAACAACTGGACCGCCTTCTTGAACGGACCGCGCTACCCAACGTGTCGATCCGTGTGCTCCCGCTGTCGGTCGGTGCCCACTACGGCGCGCTGGCAGGGGCCTTCGTCATGCTCGACTTCCCACTCGTCAACCGGGTCGTCCCTGATCAGTCTGTCGTCTACTGCGAGTCGGTGACCGGGGCGCTCTATCTCGACCGGCCCGACGAGTTTGCGGTCTACGAGAAGGTCTGGGCGAGCCTGCTCAACCTCGCGCTTGATGAGGAACAATCAGGAAGGATGATCGGCAAGATCAAGGAAGAGGTCCATCATGGCTGACGACCTGCTCGGTGCCCAGTGGCGGAAGAGCACCCGTAGCGGCGACAACAACGGCAACTGCGTGGAGGTGGCCGACAACCTGCGCGGTCTCATCGCGGTGCGCGACAGCAAGGACCCGGCCGGACCCGCCCTCACCTTCTCCCCCGCCGCCTGGACCAGCTTCGTCCGGGTCACCAAGTCTGGGCATTGAGCCGTACACCAGACGGGAGCGCAGCCGGCGGTCACGCCGGATGTGCTCCCGTCACGCAATCGTCAGGAGGCCGTGTCCTCGGTCACGGGCTGGGCCACGTCCTCGAACAACGACCACCGGTTCCGCCATGCCTCCACGTTCGCGGGGTAGATCGCCGTATGCCGGCTGTCCGGGTTGCGTAGACGAACGCCGCCGACGCTCGCCCATGAACTCCTCGTGCCTTTAACGTACCCCCGCACGTAGCTCGTCTCGTGCAACAGGGTCTCGGCCACCGCAAGGCGCGCCCCAGCCTGGTGCTTCTGGTGGCTGCTCGGAGCCATCTCCTCCTCGGGTTGAAGAGGGTAGCCAGCTACGACGGCTGCCAGCCCGCCTCGATCGCATCCTGAAGCCGCTTACTGAACACGGCATGCGCCTGCCGGTACTCGTTCTCTCGATCCGCCTTATAGAACGGCGCCACGTACCCTTCCGGCACCGGATTCCGCTCCGGATCCTCCTGGTACGCCGTCAGCCACTTGAACGCATCCTTCGACTGATTGACGCCTTGCGCATGGAAGTCGCGCGCAATCTTGCGGCCCGCAGCGTCAAACCACATCTGCGACTCATATTCCATCAACACTGCGTACTTTGAATGATATATCGCAATTAGCTCGTCTGCCTGCATGCCTAGCCAAACCGCCGCGAGAGCATCGATCTCGACTAGTGCCGCACGGCGCTCACGTTCCGTCCGCACGGGAGTAGACCATGCCCACTCCGACTGAACGGCGTTCAGGGGCGCCACGTCGGGCCAGTACACCACCCAAGGCTCCGCCAACCACCCAGAATCAAAAAGCTCCGACCATAGCGGAGCGAATGCATTAGTGAGACAATTCAGCCTCATCGACCTCAGCAATAAGGCGTTTGCGAGTGGGTGACCAGCCTCAGCACCCGGCATGAGGAAAATCTCTTTTCCGTAGAGAGTCGACTTCCCAGAGACCCTCACGGAGTAATCCAGAGGCAGACTCGCCCACAGCCCAGCATTTAGCGCGGTAAGGTGATTATCTTTTAGGGCCATTGTATGGACAGCTTTAACGTGAGAGGGCCCAGGGGGAATAATCGCAGCAAAAAGGCTGCGTTCATTTACCACTGAGATCATTTCTCGCCAGGCAATCCTATAGTAATCGGTAAACGGGCGCCCGCTCTCCCATTTCTCGGCCGCCTGCCTCAAACGATCCACTCCTCGCACTGGGCGGAAATTAGACCGCGGAATAGCGTCAGGCGAGACCACGGAGAGGTCCCATGACTCATAGTCCTTGTTACTTCGACACGGCATATTCGGGTGTTTGGCAAGAGGTGTCGCGACTCCAAGATGAGGGCCCTGCAGAATCACCTCATCCCAACTCGTCGGCTGAAACGTGTCTCGCGTCAGTACGCCCGCTTGCTGCGACTCACTCTCCAACAGTCCTCGGCTAATCTTTGGCGCAAGCGACTCCAGTCGTCGGCCGACTCCGCTAAGAGCCATGCTGGCCCTCTGTTCCGCCGACGTTACGGGATACCTGAGTCGGGCCTCAGATCGGGGAGTTTCCGCTTCGCCGGCCACCGATGACCATTGCGCAAGGACGCCTTCGTCGACCCTCACAATTCGACTTGAGTGTGGACGAAGGTCCCAGCCGCCCAGATATTTAAGCCCCGGCGGATCACCCGCGCCCCTGTGATCAAGAGATTGCACTAGTGTAGACGGGTCGTAGAGCCAGGCAATCTGGTCGAAAGAGATTTCGGCTTCCCTGCCATAGACATGGATGCCGAACTCAACGTTGTTATGAACATCCATGAAAAGGTGCTGCTTACGCTGATTCACGAAGTGCGCATGAAATCGCATTCGATGATAGCAATTACGACGCAGAGCACCCTCTCTCGCGCCGGAGAAATGGGTATCAGGATGAAGCAGTGCAGATATTCCACTTTTCCGCGCATTTCCCCAGGAGCGAATCGCAAAAGCGCGATACAAGTTGGCCTGAGTCCCCGCAAGCAATGGGTAGGTCGACACGCCACTAATGAAACAGGAAACCCCCACGTTCATCACCATGTCTTGCAGAAATATTTGCCGAGACACACTGACAGAGAGTAGGTCGGCTCGACGGGAAGACCACTTAGCAGGGGTAGCCGCAACAAGGGCAAACCAGGGATCGAGTTCAGCTAGTATTAGCTCCTCCACCCAACGGGGCCTAACCCAAGGCGGGTTGCCGACCTGGAGGTCAAATCCGCCCTTGGCGAAGGCTTGGGCGAAGGTGAGTTCCCAGTGGAAGAAGCCTTGCTGCTCAGCAATCTGGTCGGCCGCGAGGAGCCAGGGAAACCGGTCGGAAAGAGTCCAGGGCGAGTCGACGCCGATGACCCCGTCGAGCTTTCGCTCGAACTCGCTTATCTCGCTCAAGCTTGTGAGCGTCCGGCCGTAGAACCGCTCAGTGTTCTCATCCACGTCGCTGCGGCCAATGAGTGCTTCGGCGAAGGTCAGCCATTCGTCCAAATTGGACAGCGGCACCTGCTGGCGGAGCTGTTCCGCCACAGTCATTCGCCGGGTGCCCGTCGGCTTTGTCGGGAGCTTCATCTGCTGGGGCTGCACGTTGCCGAAGATGTCCGCCGTCTCGTAGACGACCGGTTCCTCGTACGCTGGCTCGTCTTTGATGTGTGAGACCTGGACGGGCACGGCCGGGTAGGCCGGGTCGGAGCCGTCGAGTAGCCCAACCTTGTCCAGCGGCCAGAACCACAGCGCGCACCAGACGTCCATCAGCGTCTTGAGCCGCCAGTACGGTGTGCCCGGCGCGGTCAGGTCGGCGAGGATCTCGTCCCGGGGCACCGCCTCGGTGACCGGCGGCAGGTCCTCGGCACCCCAGACCGCGATGTCGCGGCGGATCTCCCGCTCGGAGATGTCGAGGCGCTGCTGCACCAGCCCCCACAGAAACTCGACCCGCCGAGCGAGCGCCTGCAACCGCTGGACCTGCGAGTTCTTCCCCTTTGCGGACGGCGTGCGCTTCATCGCCGTACGCCAGGCTTTCAATCTCGCGGTTTCGGCCGGCGCCAGCTCGCGGGCCTCCTTCTCGCCCGCTACCGCGCCCCAGCCGTCGGCGGGGAGCAGGAAGTGGTGGATGGTGCCCTCGTCGATCGGACCGTCCCGGAAGGGCTGTTCCTTCGGCGCGGTGGTGAGCCACGACTTGTCGGCGAGCTGCTTCGCGGTGTAGGTCTTGCGGCCGCCGCCGATGAGCGAGTTGCCACGTTGCAGGTGCAGGCCAAACCATGGTGCTTGGAGGCCGGCGTGCATGACGTTGAGCCAGAGCGACACCTCGGCCAGCTCGACGGCGGTGCGGTTGAGGTCGACGCCGAAGCTGTTGTGCAGGGCGATGTACGCCTTCACCCGCTGGAGTTCGAGGTGGTAGTCCTCCGGGTCGAGGGTGACCTCCAGCTCCTTCTGCCGGCGGCGCAGGTATTCGGCCGCTACCTGGTTGATCGCCTCGTTGAGGAACGCGCCGGAGCCGAGCGCGGGTTCGCAGATGGTCCAGTCCAGCAGCTCGCGCGCCTTTGTTACCGTGTCGTCCTGGTCGAGCCGGTACTTGAGGGCGAGTTGGACGGTGACCTCGGTCAGCGACTGCGGGGTGTAGTAGGAGGCGCTGGTCTGCCGGTCCCGGCCGGCGAGCCGGTAGACGAACTGGCCGGGCTGGTAGCTGACCCGGCTCCGGACGCCGGTGTAAGCGTCCTCCTTGTAGACGAAGACACCGTCGTCGTACTCGTCGACCTTGGAGGCCGGGATCATCCACGAGCCGTCCTTCGGGTCGCCGTTCTTGGCGACCTCGTAGAGCTGCTCGGTGGCGACGAAACCGGTGTACGACATCAGGCCCTCGTAGACCGCGCCGAGCTGGTTGATGCCGAGCTGGGCGTACGAGATGAAGCCACCGCGGCGCTTCTTGCCGCCCTTGGTGAGCATCAGCCGGCGCAGCACCTCGTAGAGGACCTTGTTGCGCAGCCGGGTGTCGATCTTTGGTGCGTGCTCGTCGTCAGGGTCGCTGCCCGGCTCGGCGATCAGCCGGCCGATGAGCTTGGTCTTCTCCGGCAGGAAAAGGTCGGACTTCATCGGCTCGAAGCGCAGCCCCTCCCCCTCGCTGGCCTTGTCCTCGACCTCGGTGCCGCCACGTGGACGGTGCCCCTCGTTGACCATGCGGAACAGCAGGTCCAGTGACTCGTACAGGTGGGTGCCGTCCTCGGCGGAGGGGGCGAGACGGCGGGAGACGAGGTCACCGAGGCGGGCGAGGCTGTAGCCCTCGACGTACTGGGGATCGTTGACCGGCAGCACGCCCAGCTCGGGGCGGGCCTCGGCATAGAGCAGGAACAGGATCCGGTACAGGTAGCGCAGCGACTCCCGGCCCAACTCCTTGGCCATCTCGCCGAGGTCCATCACCTGCTGCGGCTGGTAGCCGGCCCGCCGGATCTGGTCGAGGACCTCGTTGGCGATGAGTTCGACGGAGACCTTCAGGCCCTCGCGGAGTTCGCTGGAGACGCCGACGGCGTGCTGGCGGGAGCCGGCGACCAGGTCCGCGAGGGGCTCGGTGCCGCCCTCGGCGGGTGGGCGCAGCGAGTTGGCGCCGAAGAGCGCGGCGACGACGTCGAACTCCTTGTCGTCGTTGCGGGCGTAGGCGGTGTCGAGGCTGACGGCCAGGTAGCGGCCCTCACCCCAGACGGTACGGTCGGCGAGGGTGATCACGCCGCCGCTGAGGATCAGCACGTAGCGGGGCTTCGGGCTGTCGGCGGCGAAGAGCAGCGAGGTGAGCTTGGCGCCCGTCGCGATGGTCTCGGTACTCGACAGGGTGAGCGGGTCGAGCAGCCGGCCGGCGTCGTCCGGGTCCTGGGCGGCCTCGGTGTCGACCGCCCAACCGCAGTCCAGCGCGACGATGCCGTGCGCGGTGGTCAGCTCCGCGTGGGCGACGTGGACCTCGTACTCCTGGCCGTTGCGCTCGACGGTGATGGTCTGCGGCTGCGGGTCGAAGCCGAGCGCCCGCAACACGTCCTGGTGCTGTTTGCGCAGCCGCTCCGGGTCGAAGAAGTCGACGTCGGTCAGCTCGGTCTTGGCGTCGAAGTACGGGCGGCGCATCCCGCGAAGCTTTGTGCGCGGCGTGCCGTCCCCAGCCTTCTCCTGCTCAGCCCACTGCTTGAGCAGACCCCCCTTGAGGGTGGTGGGCAGGATCTCGGCAAGGTAGTGCGCGGAGAGGTACTCGCCGCGGTTGGTCAGCGACTCGAAGCTCATGCGGCACTCTCCTGCGACGGTACGAGGACGGCGAGCATCCGTAGTAGCGGGTCGCCGGCGGTTTCCAGGCGGTCGAGCAGATCGTGCTGCTCCTGGACGGTGGTGTCGACGCGTTGGCGTCGCTTCTCCCGGTGCGCGCCGGGCAGCTCATCGAGGATGCTGGCCTGCTGGAAGGTCCTCAGCTGCTCGCGGTGCCGGTGCAACGGCTCGGCGTTGGCCTCGGCCCACTCGGCACGCTTGCCCTCCAGATATTGCCGGGCAACCTGGACGGCCTCCGGCAGCAGTTCCTTGAGCGGTTCGATCCCGATGGCCTCGGCGCGGTTGACCATGGCGGGACCGACGTTGGCCTCACGCAGCACCTCGTCCATCGGGCGGATCGTCGGCGACGCGGGCAGGTTGGAGACGGCCATCCACTGGACGACTGTGGGCTGGCCGAGGCGGTTGGCGTAGACGCCCTGGATCAGAAACGTCGGCGTGGTCACGTCGGCGGTGAGCACCGGGGCCTGCTGGCGACCGAGCCGGATCAGCACCTTGTCGACAAGCCAGTCGACCATCGGGTGCACGTCGCTGAGGAAGGCAATCTCCGGCCACATCGGGGTCTTGCTCTGCCGGGCCTGGTCGAGCTTGCGCTGCGCGAGCGCACGGTCGAAGGTGACCTTGAGCCGCAGGTCCTCGCCCTCCCGGTGCGCCCGCAGGTAGGTGCGGGGCAGGTCGGTGAGCCGGTGCACCAGGTCATCGGGGGCGAGGAAGCTCATCAGTTCGTCCTCGCGCCGCAGGTCGATGCGATCCTCGGGCCGGTCCTCGTAAATCTCGTACAGGGCGGCGTCGACGAAATCCTGGGTGGAGTCGAAGAGCTTCGGCACCTTCGCCTGGGGCACGTCCTCCGCCACGGGAGCGGTGCCGACCTCGCCGAAGAGGTCGGCCATCACGTCGACCTCGGCGTGGGCAGCCTCGTACGACTCATCCACCGACTTGCCGGCGAGCAGGTCGCGCACAAGCCGGTCCTCCTCGGCTTTCGCGTCGAACTGACCGGTCAGGGCCTCGACGCTGCCAAGACTGCGGTGCGCAGTCTCCTCGCGGTTGAGCAGCTTCTCGGCGACCGTGCGGTCGTCCTTGGCGTCCTCGCGATCGGAGGTGAGGATCAGCGCGCGGAACTGCGGCTGGTGCTTCTGCCCGTATCGGTCGATACGGCCGTTGCGCTGCTCGATCCGGATCAGGCTCCACGGGATGTCGTAGTGGATCAGGTGGTGGCACTGCTGGTGCAGGTTGACACCCTCGGAGGCAACATCACCGGTGAAGAGCAACCGGACGTCGCTGCCGGCCAGCTCGAACTCCTGGAGAATCGTCTGCTCGTCGGAGTCGGCTACCCCGCCGTGCAGCACCCGGATCGCGTTCGGCTTGAGGCCGAGCATTCCGGGGACGACCTCGGCGAGCCACTTGATGGTCGGCACCCGCTCGGAGAAGACCACCGCCCGGGTGCTGCTGTTCTTGCCGACGCCGATTTTCCGCAGCTCGTCGACCAGGCCCTTGAGCTTGCTGGAGTCGCTGTCGGTCATGGCGGAGGTCAGCTCCGCCAGCCGGTCCAGGGCCGCCCGCTCGCTGCCGGTGGCCTTCTTGCGCCGGTTGGTCACCGTCTCGTGCAGCGCGCGGTGGGAGGATAGAAAAGACTTCAACAAGGTGTACGGAAACAGCCGGTGCTGCCCGGTGATCGCCTCGTCGGTCCACTTGCCCGCCAACCAGACATCGGTCAGCTCGTCGAAGATCTGCTCCTCAATGGTGGTCGCCGCGCAGTGCAGGGCCTCAGACGGGCCGCGGTCGGCCCAGCGGTCGCCGATCTGGTCGCGTACCTCCGGGCTGATCTTCGTGCGGCGCAGGTAGAGGTGCGCGATGTCGCTGGCCTGGTAGTCCTTCTCGTTGGCGATCGCCGCCGGGTCGAGCAACGAGATCAGCTGCGCGAACGACTCCTTGTCGCCGTTGTGCGGGGTGGCGCTGGCCAACAGCAGCGCATCGGTCTTCGCGGCCAGGCGCCGGGCCAGCTCGTTGCGCTGGGTGCCCTTGTTGATGAGGTTGTGCGACTCGTCGATGACGACCGCATCCCAGGTCGTGGCGTCCAGGTGATGGCCGAACTGGCCGGCGTCCTTCAGGGTGTCGACCGAGATGATGGCCCGTTTGAAGTAGGTGAACGGGTTACGCCCTGCGGGGATCTCCTGCTGAATGCGCTGGATGCCGGTCGAGTCGAGCCGGACCAGCGGGATCGCGAACCGGGTCCAGAGCTCGCGCTGGAACTGCTCAAGCACCTGCTGCGGGGACACCACGAGGATCCGCTCGCCTCGGCCCCGACGGATCAGCTCGGCGAGGATCAGCCCGATCTCAAGGGTCTTGCCCAGGCCGACGACGTCGGCGAGCAGGATCCGAGGCCGCAGGCCGGACAGCGCCAGCTCGACGGGTCGCTGCTGGTAGGTCAGCGGGTCGAGCAGGAACCGGTCGGCGAGCGCCAGTCCGCGCTCCGTACGCGGCAGCGGCGTACGTCGCAGCACAGCCTCCAGGAAGAGGCGGCTCTGCCGGAACCGCGACGAGGTGTCCTGGATGAGGTCGGTCTCCTCGGGCACCAGCGGCGTGATGTGCTCAAGCTTGGTGAAGAAGGTCGCCTCGACGTCCTGCACGAACTCGGAGACGCCAACCGCCTTCACCATCGTGCCGTCCGCGGTGCCGGTCTTGACGCTGCGGATCAGCCACTCCTCGTCGCGAACGACGATGCGGGAGCCCGGGGCGAAGGTCGCGGCCTGGGTGGTGGTCATCGGTAGTGCCTTCCTACAGGGTCGAGCGGCGGGCGTACTGGCGGCGCATCTTGTCGACGAGCCACGTCACATCGGCTGGCACCTTGGCGGGCCGCTCGGCGTCGACCTTCGTGGGGGTCGTCTCCGGCACCGGGACGGTGTCCGCCTCAATGCCAGGCGTGCCCTCCGGGTCCTGTCGCGGATCATCCAGGTCCGGAGGGACCAGCAGTTCCGTGCCACCGTCGTAGGTGAGTTCGGCGACTTCCTGGCGCAGGGCGAGGACGCTCTTGCCGCTGGTAGCGGTGGCGACCGCGAGCAACCGGGCGCGAACGTCGGTCAGCCCAGGTCGGGCGGTGGGATCGAACGCGAGCATCGTGCCGAGCAACTGCACCAGCTCCGCTGGCACCCCGGACAGGTCGGGAAGGTCACTCGGCTCGCTGATGCGCAGCAGCAGATTCCACGAGTTGGTCGGCGGGTAAAGCCCGCGCCCGGTCAGCGCGAAGACCAGCGTCGCCGCGAGCGCATAGACGTCGACCACCGGCGTGAGGTCCCGCTCACCCTTGACCTGCTCGGGCGACATGTAGGCGGGAGTGCCGACCAGGGCGCCGGGCTCGGTCAGGTAATCATTCCGGTCACTCAACACCGCCAACCCGAAGTCGATCAGCTTGGGACCATCGGGGCCGAGGATGATGTTCTGCGGCTTGAGGTCACGGTGCAGCAGCTTGACCTCGTGCACCTTGGCGAGGCCTTCGGCAAGCATCGCGCCGGCCATCGCGGCCACCGGCAGGGAGAGTGGCCCTCGGGCGTCGACGTGCTGGCGCAGCGTGGACCCGGGGACGTACTCCACGGCGAGCCATGCCGGGTTCGCGTAGGGGTCCGCGCCCTCCAGGCGGGCTACCCGGGAGCCGAAGACCAGTTTGAGGCTGTCGACCTCGGCGGCGAACCGCTCCCGCACCGTCGGCGCCTCGATCAGGTGCTGCTTGATCACCTTGACGGCGACCCGTTCGGCGGTCGGCGACACCGCGAAGAACACGTCGCCCATGCCACCTGAGCCCAGCGGCCTGACCAGTTCATAGCCGCCGATTCTGCCCAGCGTCATTCGTCCCCCTCACGATGACACAGACCCAAATTGAACGTCTGCCCTGTCGGCTCGACGCCCGGCAGACGCATGACCGTACAACGTTGAACTTTCGACGAGGAAGCGTCCGAATGGCGGTTCCTCTGAGGCCTTGAATTCATACTTCAGACGGCTCGATGCGCCGTCGTCGGATATCTGACGACACCAGAAAGCGTGTCAGCTGTTCCAGAACATCAGGTCGCGTGCCTGCCGGGAACACGCGGTCAACTCCGGCACGCCCCGGGAAGGGACGACGTAGTCACGCTCGCGGATGAGTGCGAGGAAGTCCGCCGGCAATGCGACGCGGTGACGCCGTACGTAGTAGGCGAGGTCCTTCCGCCAGAGCCAGTCACCGTCGGTCAGAACGGTCGAGCCGTTCATGACCTGGCGGGTCGAGTCGAAGGCGTCGTTGGCCACGTCCATCACGTCGATGAGGACGTGCCCTGAGTTCAGGTAGCTGACAACCTGAGTGAGGTCCGGCAGTTCCTGATCGGCGACGCTGTCGAAGATGCTTTCCTGCGGCTCGGCGGAACGGACCGGCCCGAATTCGCGGAACATCCCCGCCGTCTTCAGCTGACCGCCGCCCATCAACGCCCACCGTTCGGATAGAAGGTCTTCCACTCTCCGCCGCCCCGGATCATCGGGGTCTGCCCTACCGGACCATACCGGTCGACACCGACCGCGTCCGTCGGTGCCGTCACCGGCACCCCGAGGGCGTCGGCGACCTGTTGCGCTGCTGGTGGCACGCCGGCTTCGGGGGCGACGGTTCCGGTGTGGCAGGAGACCAGCCGTACCGGGCCACCGTCGTAGTGCGGGTTGGCGCGGATGGCATCGGCGATCTGCTGTGGGTGGGTGAAGTTGGCGGGGTGGTCGGCGCCGTCAGCGCCGACGAGGCCGGGGCGGAACAGCCCACTACGTTCGCCGTGCACCACCACGTCGTGATGGCCGGGGATCGGTGCTACAGCGTCGAAGTTGCGCATCGTGGCGCTGTCGTAGCCGATGGCCGTGCTGTTCGGGCGGTGGTAGACCGGATCCCCGGCCGGAAGGTCCGCATCCGGCGGTGGCGGCGTCTGCGGATGTGCGGAGGGATCCTCCCAGTCCGACCGACGCCCCATCGAGTCCAGGTCCGGGTCTCCCGAGGCCGCCCGGCGCCCACCGGGTGTGGCGCCGTTCGCCGGGCTGACCGGGTCGGCGCGGGCGGCCCGCCGCAGCAGGCCATTCAGCTCGTCGATCAGGTCGCCCAAGCGTCGGAGAAGCGGGGCCAGCCGACGCAGGCTACTGATCAGCGCGCTGATCAGCCTGCCGATCCGCGCCGCCCACTTGGCCACCAGGCTGCTGACCTGAGAGATCACCAGCGGGGTCGCCAAGCCCAACGTCGCGCCGGTCTCGGCCAGCCAGAGCGGCAGTCGGACCGCCAGCACGGATACGAAGTCCGCGATCAGGTCCCGGACCAACTCGCGGACCAACGCCACCAGCAGCCCTGCGCCCTCCACCAAGGAAGTGATGCCGCCGGCAGCCCGCGCGATGCCCTCCATCGCCCGCACCTGGCCAGACATGTGCGCCCGGTACGCGCGCGCCGAGGCGCCCTCCCACTCAGAAAGTTGGGACGAGATCGCCGCCTGCAAATCGGCCGCCGCATCGGTGCTCTGCTTCGCGACGTTGCGCCACGTTGACGCGTACGCGTTGATCTGATCCGGGTCGCCGGCCAGCCAGTCCAGCGCGTCCGACAGCGGCTTGACGTGTTCAAGCAACCAGCCGACGCCCCAACTGACCAGCGAGCCGAGCGGGTCAAGCACGGTGGCCAACGCATCCATCGACGTGGCGACACCACCGATCGTCGAGTCGATCCAGCTTCCCGACTCGATGCCCGACACGGTGTCGGCGACGTCCTCGACCAACCCGAGCCCGGTGTACCACTGGGTCGAGTCGTGGCGCTGCACCACCAGCGGGTTGACCGCTGCTTCGGTCACAGCGGCAGTTCCAACCGGCCGGCGCTGTCGGCAAGTCGTCGTGCGCTCGCCGCGTCGGTGGCTTCGGTCGCGGCAGCAACCGCTCGTAGGTTGGCTGCCGCTTCGCGCAGCGCCATGGCGGACTCTCCCAGCGCCGTCACCGCCCTGTCCGCCACCGGGTCGATCAACCGAGGCAGGAACGCACAGATCTGCCCGTACGCGTCAGCGCCCATCTGCACGTACGCAGCCGCTCCGCGAGCGGCTTCCATGCTGTCGGCGGTGTCGTCGACCGTCGCGGCGTGCCGAATCACCGCCGCCACCGACATCTGCATCTCAGCGTCACCAGCCATTTCTGGCGTCCCGCTCCCACCGATCGGGCTCGTCAGCGGGCCTGGGGAACCGCCTGGCGAAGGAGTCGGTGACCGCCCGCCCGGTCTCCGAGTCGGTGCCCACGGTGTCGTGCACCGCAATGCTCACCTGCTCGGTCAACCCGGCCTGTGCACGGGCGAGCGTGGCCATGATGATGCTGGCAAGTTCGGAGCCGCGCATCCGCTGAACGCGGTCGTCCAACCGTAGGTCCGTAAGAGCCCCCGAGGCGGCGACCGTCACGCGCACCGCGCCGTTCGCGCCGGTCGCCGACGCTGCGATGGTCGCGACCCGGTCCGACAGTTCGGCCGCAGCCTGAGCTCGTGTCGACAGCTCGGCCGTCCAGGAATGCATCAACTCCTGTGCCGCGTCCGGATCTTGACCCAGCATTCCCAGCCTCCCCGCTACGTACCTCGGCGCCATCGTTCAACTGACGCCGAGCCCACCACTCTGCACCACGATCGCGATGAACGATGCCCCGCAGCCATCGAGCGAGGGCCCGACAGGGGCGCCGATCGACAACTCAGTACGCCGCGACCGGGATCACGCTGGTCGACCTCGGCAACGGCCAAGGCACCGCCTCATCGGATGCCGGCGTCCGGCCGCAGGGCCCCGCGCGCCAGTCCGTCGGCGGTGAGTTGCGCCAGCTCCGCCCCCAGTGAGGCGGCCTGCCGGATCGCCGATTCGAAGGCGTCCAGGCGCCGGAACGCGTCCCCGTGCGTCCGCTGCTCGTCCAGCGACAGCCGCCGCACCTGCGCGCGCCGAATGTCGAACCGCATCGTCCCCGAGAGGCTCGACGACTGTTTCACGTTCGCCGACGTCCGTAGCTGACCGGCAAGGAACCACGGATCCAACGCCGCCGGGTTGGGCCGCAGGAGGTACAGGTTGCGCCCCAACAGCATCCCCTCGGTGGTGACCACCCGTGCGGTGAGCTGCCGCGCGATCATCGGCACCACCACGTCCCCCACCGCGAGGGGGATTTCCTGCCCGAACCGGTCGTCGACCCGCCCGGACGCCTCCGCCCCGGCGAGCACGTCCTGAACGGTGAGCACGAGCGGCCCGTCGGGTGCGGGTGTGGAGGTGCCGGCGCGGATCGGACCGATCAGGTGCAGCGCCCCGGTCTTCGCCAGTTCCCCCACGGTAAGGAAGAGGCCGTCCGGCCCGTCGGGCGCGGGCGTGACCTGCGGTAGCAGCGCCGGCAGCTCGCCGACGATGGCGGCCAGTCGTTCTCTGGTGCGTACCAGATGCTCTCCGGAAGCCTCGCCCACGACGGCGGGTTGCCGGCGCGCGGGGGTGAGGTCAACCTCCTCGTCGAGCAGTTCGATGACCGGGACCGCGCGGGCGAACCCGGCCTCCTCGACGTCACCGTTCGGGGCGGTGGCGAAGGCCCGCCAAGCAGCCAGCACGCGCGGCGCGGTGTCGGCCAGCTCGCCGCCGGCAGCGTCGATCAGCAGCGCCCGCGCTGGTGGCGGCGCGTCGGTCGCGGCGCGTCGCAGCACCCACAGGTGCAGGGGTACGCCGTGTGGCGCCGCCACCCCCGGTGGGAGCGCGATGACGGCGCGCAGGTGACCTCGGCGGAGCAGTTCGCCGCGGATGCGTTTGCCGGCGCGGCGGCTGGCGACAGTGGGTGGCATCAGCAGGACGGCGTGCCCGCCGACCCGCACATGGGCGAGGGCGTGTTGCACCCAGGCCAGCTCGGGTTCGGTACGGGGTGTGGTGCCGACGATCCAGCGGGGGTCGTGGCCGAGTTCCTCGTCGCCCCAGTTGGTGGCACCGAAGGGTGGGTGGCAGACGACGGCGTCGACGGCGCGGCCGGCGAAGGCGTCGGCGCGCAGTGAGTCACCGCCGTTGACCTCCCCGGGTACGTCGTGCAGGGCCAGCCACAGGCCGGCGAGCCGGGCCAGCTCGTCGTCGAGTTCCTGCCCGTACATCGAGGTGCTGCCGGCGCGGGCGGCGGCTCGCAGGATCGCGCCGGAGCCGGCGGCCGGGTCGAGCACTGAGCCGCCGCCGACGTTGGCGAGCCCGATCATCAGGTCGGCGAGGTCGTCGGGGGTGGCGAATGGGCGGCCGGGCCCTGGTGCGGAGAACCGCTGCCACAGCTCGTCGAACGCGCCCTGCGGGCCCAACTCGTCGGCGAGAGCGTCGACGTCGGGCAGCAGCGGCGTGAGTTGGGCGTCGATGCTGGCGCTGCGGGAGCCGCGTTGACGGGCCAGCAGCTGGGCGCCGACGGCGGCGAGGCCGGCGGCCGGGGAGTCGCTGGCCGCGGCGAGGTGTCGCCAAAGCCGGTCGGCGGTGGCGAGCTCGGGGAGCTTGCCCAGGGTGCGTAACCACTGCTCGACCTGGATCAGGTCGAACTCGGGGCTCGCCGTCGTTCCGCCCACCGGGGCGGGGAAGTCGGGATGCCGTTTACGCCAGTTGCTGACTGCAGCGCGACCGACACCGGCGAGCCGGGCGATCTCCGCTGCCGTGATGGTCGGGTTTTCCACGCCGAAAGTCTCCCACGCCTGTCAAGCATGAGATTGTCTGTTGACAGTGTTGTCAGACGGATGCTCTTATTGACCCCGCAACGGTCACTTCAGGAGGACAACGATGCGCAAGACCACCACTCTCGCTCTGCTCGCCACCGGCCTCATCGCCCTGGGCTGCGGCTCCGGCGCCGTGGACAAGGCGAGCGACTCCAGCAGCGACAGCAAGGCGAGCAGCTCCAGCGGCGACGAAGGCGGCGCCAAGGCCGAGGAGAAGCCGGCGAAGACCGCCAAGATCGGGCAGCCGGCCCGGGACGGGAAGTTCGAGTTCACCGTCAAGTCGTCCAAGTGTGGCGTCGCCAAGATCGGCAGCGACATGCTCGGCCAGAAGGCGCAGGGCCAGTTCTGCCTGGTCACGGTCAACGTGAAGAACATCGGTAAGGAAGCGCAGATGTTCGACGGCAGCAGCCAGAAGGCGTACGCGGCCGACGGTACCGAGTACTCCGCCGACACCGGCGCGGCGATCTACGCGAACAAGAACGCCGAGACGTTCCTCAACGACATCAACCCCGGCAACCAGGTCAACGGCGTCGTGGTCTTCGACATCCCCAAGAACGTCAAGCTCACCAAGCTCGAGCTGCACGACTCGATGTTCTCCGGCGGCGTCGAAGTCACGCTCGGCTGACCTCTCCCCCACCCCGGGGCGGGTCTGAACGATCCGCCCCGGCTGTTCACACCATCCCTGTTCACAGAAGGAAACCGGTGATGACCGACCCGATCACTCCAGATCCGCACGAGAGTCCCGAGCATCCAGAGTCGACCCCGGGCATCTCGGCCAACCCTGAGGTTGACGCCTCCAGCGCGAGCACAACGCCGATCGGCAGACGTCGCTACCTGATCGTGGCGTCGGCAGTGGTAATTCTGCTGGCTACGGCCATGAGCATCCTCCTCCTGATGCAGCGCGATTCGCCGTTGGAGGCGGCCCGACAAGCCTGCGGTGCCGGCAGGGAGGACTGGGCGATGCTGGGCGACGACGGCAACTCCGTCACGCTGCGCAGCGTCGGCAAGGAGCGAACCGGCCTGAAGCTGGAGCAGTTGCAGTGCTACTTGACCGAGCTGAAAGTGCCCGACGCCGTCATCGCGGAGATCGAAGGCACACGTGCGCTGGACGGACGGCAGTCCGGCGAGTGGGAGGACATGAGCGCTTCGTGGATCTACCACCCGGATGACGGCCTCCAAATGATCATCACCCGTTCGAACTGACTCCTTGCCATTCATCCCGGTCCGGCACTCGGCCGTACCGCTGTCCTTCCGCGCCCTGGAGACGACGATGTCCCTCCCCCACCCGTACGGCACCCTCCGCTGCTCGGCGCGGACCGTCCACCTGCGTCAAGCCGTCCGCGCCACCGGCGTCCTGCTCACCACCGCCTTGTTGGCGACGATGGTCACGGGCTGCGGCGATGAACAGCGCCCCACAGCCACGCTGGCGTCCGCATCCCCGATCGCGCCCGCTTCACCCAGCACGTCGCCGACACCGCCACCGCCCGACCGGGACAGCGACGGCATCCCCGACTCCAGCGACGCCTACCCCGACGACCCCAAAAACACCCCGCAGCAGCCGCCGGTCAGCTTTGAGTGCGACACGGGCAACGACTGGGATGCGCTGCTCACGGTGCGGCCTGGCAAGGACGGCCGACCGGACTTCAGTGAGGTTTGGGCGGCGAAGCCGACGTCCTGCGGCGCCCAGGCGGAGATCCATCCCGTGACCGATACCGAAAAGGCCGCGCTGACGACGTCGAAGTACGACGACGGGGACATCACGACCCTGTACGAGATGTGCGCCGCCGTCGACCCGGAGGACATCTACCTGGAGGCGGACTTCGCCGCCAGCAGCGAGCAGATCCCGGAGATCAACGCGGCCCTCCTGCTCTGTCCCACCTACCCGTACGCCAAGAAGTGGCGCGAGACGGTGATGCGCGGGCAGGTCGACGCTGACCTGGCAGCCCAAGGTCGGATCTTCGGCGAGGGCACCTTCCGCGTCGGTAAGGAGATCAAGCCCGGCACATACGTCACCACCGACGTCGACGGCTGCTACTGGGAACGGCAGAACAGCACCGGCGACACCATCGACAACTACTTCACCAACAGCGCCCGGCGAGTGCAGGTAACCATCCGTTCCTCCGACTACGCCTTCAGCTCCCGAAACTGCGGCGAGTGGCGCCCCGCGCGCTGAGCCGAAGCATCGACATCCACCGCTCACCCGGGCGGGTCGACGAGCCGTCGGCCCGCGGACACCACACGCCTGGAGACGACAATGACCCAGCCCGCACAGACCACCGCCCCGCTGATCGAGCTGATCTTCGACCGACTGGCCGCCGCTGACGACGTACCGACCGAGACCGCCGAACTCGTCCTCGCCGCCCTCACCGGCGAAGAGGACCTGACCGCCGCGCTCGCCGGTACTCCCACCCGGCTCGACCCCCGCTCCCCCGCCGACGACGGTCCGGCGGAACGGATCTGGTTGAAGTCGGTGACCGTCGCCGGGTTCCGCGGCGTCGGCCCGGAACGGACCATCCAGATCGGCCCCGGCCCGGGCTTCACCCTGGTCGTCGGCCGCAACGGCTCCGGCAAGTCCAGCTTCGCCGAGGCCGCCGAACTCGCCCTCACCGGCGACAGCGCCCGCTGGGCCGACAAGACCAGCGTCTGGCGTACGGGGTGGCGCAACCTGCACAACCCGGACCCGTGCTGGGTGGATGTGGAGCTGCGTGTCGACGGGGTGGCCACGCCGACGCGGGTGCACCGGGCCTGGCCGGTCGGTGCCGAGCTGGCCGACGCCGAGGTGACCGTCACCAGCGCGCAGGGCCGGCACGCGGGCCTCTCCGAGCTGGGTCTGGCCCGCCCGCTGGAGCTGTACCGGCCATTCCTCACCGCCGCCGAGCTGGGCAAGCTCGCCGCGGGAACGCAGAGTCAGCTCTTCGACGCGCTCTTCGCGATCCTCGGGCTGGACGCGCTCACCGACGCCGACCAGCGTCTGCTGCGCGCCGCCCGGCCGCACGACACCAGCATCAAGGAGGTACGCGCACAGCGCGCCACCCTGGTCGCCACGCTCGACGGCGTCGCCGACGACCGGGCCCGGCGGACCGCCGCGTTGTTGCGTGGCCGGGGCGCGGTCGACCTCGCGGCGGTGACGGCGATCCTCGACGAGCCCGACGAGGCGACCACCGACCGGGAGGTGCTGCTCTGTCGGGAGCTCGCCGCCCTCGCCCCGCCGCCGGTCGACGAGGTGACCCGGCTGGCCGGTCAGCTGCGGGACGCGGCGGTCGAGGCCCAGCGGTACGACGGTGGCAGGTCCCGGGCCGCACTGCGTAGCGCCGAGCTGCTCCGCCTCGCCCTCGAACATCACGAGGACGAGGGCGACGGGTCGTGCCCGGTCTGCGTCACCGGCACCCTCGACGGTGGTTGGCGTGCCGCCGCCGCACAGTCGCTCGGCGAGCTTCGGCAGCGCAGCGTCGCCGCCCAGACGGCGACGACCCGGCTGACGGCCCTGCTGCGGCAGACGCACCACCTGATCGACGACCTCGTCGTGCCCGAGGCCGCCGGGTCGGAGCCGACGGTCGGGGTGCTGCGCGACGCCGTTGTTGCGCTGCGGCGCGTACCCGGAGAGCCTGCCGAGCTGGCCGACCACCTGGCCGCGCGGTACCCGGCGGTGGTGGCAGCGGCCGACGCGGCCCGCGCATACGCCGAGGGGTTTCTGCGGCAGCGCGACACCGGCTGGCGAGCGGCGGCGGCCGACGTGCGCGAGTGGGTGGCGACCGTCGGCGGGCTGCCGGCGCGGGAGGCGACAGTGGCCCGGTTGAAGGCCGCGCGCGCCTGGCTGAAGGACGCCGGTGCAGAGATCCGCAACGAGCGGGTCGCGCCGTTCGCCGGGCACTCGCAGCAAATTTGGGCGCAGCTGCGGCAGGAGAGCAACGTCGAGTTGGGTGCGATGACGTTGGCAGGCGCGAACACCCGACGGCGGGTGGTTTTCCCGGTCAGCGTGGACGGCGCCGACAACGGCACGGCGCTGGGTGTGATGAGTCAGGGTGAGATGCAGGCGCTCGGGTTGGCGACGTTCCTGCCGCGAAGCTGCGCCCCGGAGAGCCCGTTCCGGTTCATCGTGGTCGACGACCCGGTGCAGAGCATGGATCCGTCGAAGGTGGACGGTCTGGCCCGGGTGCTCGCCGAGCTGGCCGAGCAGCGGCAGGTGGTCGTCTTCACCCACGACACCCGGCTGCCGGACGCGGTCCGCCGACTCGATCTCGGCAAGGCGCGGATCATCGAGGTGACCCGCGCGGAGAAGTCGGTGGTGACGCTGCGGCCCGGCTCCGACCCGGTGACCCGCTACCTGGACGACGCGTACGCGTTGGCGCGCAACGAGGAGATCCCCGCCGAGGTGCGCGGGCCGGTGGTCGCGGAGCTGTGCCGCTCTGCGGTCGAGGCGGCCTGCCACCGCTCAGTGTGGCGAAACCGGGTGGCGCGGGGTGTCCGGCACGCCGACATCGAGGCGGCCATCGAGGACGCGTCGAGTCGAGTCGCCACCATCGTCGCCCTTGCGGTGTTCGACGACGCCGAGAAGGGTGGTGACGTGCTCGGCTGGCTGGGCCGCCGGCACGGACGACGGGCTGTCAACGCGTACCAGGCGTGTCGGGAAGGCGTGCACGGCGCGTACCTGGCGGACCTGCCCGGCCTGGTCGCGGACGCCCGCCTCCTCACGGCGGCGCTGTCGTGACCGCGCCGACGCCACAGCGCTGCCTGGCGGCGGCCGATCAGCTTCTACGCGGGGCCGGGCTGCTCGGCGCTACTGCCGTGACCGCGGGCTGGTGGCCGCGGGCCTGCGCCTGCCTGATCCGGCTCGCCCTCGAAGGCGGCGTCGACGCCTACTGGCGGCGGGTGAAGCTGACCGTCGCGGCGTGCCGGCAGGGCCGCGCGAAGCAGTTGATGCTGCGCGGCCGGCTCGGTCCCGGCCGCGAAACCGCTCGTCGGGTGGCGTTCGCCTGGGCGACGCTCTCCGCCGCCACGCACCACCACTGCTACGAGCTGGCCCCCACGGCAGCAGAGCTGCGTCGCCTGCACACCGAGGTGAGCACCCTGCTCGCGCGACTTGATCCGACCGTGGACACCAGAGACTGACCACGTTCCCCTGCCAACTCGTCGCGGGGCGTCTGGGCGAGCAGGTCGGTGCGACAGCTCCAGTGGCTTATGGTGAGAAACCGGACACCCGGTGGGCTGGTGTCCGGTCCGGGCCGTGGGATTCACGCTGTTCAGCCGGAGGGTGACCGATGACCGCGAACGCTCGCGACATCGACGACTGCTGAGATGGACTGGGCCGGATGGGCGTTGTTCGGGTTGGTCGCCACTGCGGCGCTCACCGCGGCGATGATCACCGCTCAACTGGCCGGTCTCACCCGGCTCGACATCCCCCTGGTGCTGGGGGCCTTCGTCACCGAGGACCCCGACCGGGCCCGGGTTGTCGGGTTCTTCCTCCACCTCTGCACCGGTCAGGGTTTCGCCCTGGGTTACGCGGCCACGTTCGCGCTGTTGCACCGGGCGGACTGGTGGATCGGGGCGCTGCTCGGGATTGTGCACGTCGGGATCGCGCTGACGGTGATTCTGCCGCTGCTTCCTGGTGTCCATCCGCGCATGGCCTCGCAACGGGCGGGACCGGCCAGCACGGCGGTGTTGGAGCCGCCCGGGCTGTTCGCCCTCAACTACGGCATCCAGACCCCGCTGGTCACGGCTGTCGTCCACCTCGTCTACGGGGTTTGTCTCGGGCTGCTCCTGCAGGCCAGGTGACCGGCGCTCGACCGCCGTCCCGGCCCGACACGGGCTGCTCCCCGGCGTGGCGCATCGAGGAGCGATCTCCATGAACGGCGGGCCACCGATCAGCGACTACGGTCTGCTGGGCGACACGCGCGCCGCCGCCCTGGTCGCGAGTGACGGCGCGATGGACTGGTTCTGCGTTCCACGCTTCGACGGCGATCCTCTGTTCGGCCGACTGGTCGGGGGCCCGGACGCCGGAACGTTCCGGGTGGGCCCGGCCGGGCCGGCCTCCGTCGTTGAACGCCGTTACCGGCAGCACACCGCCACCCTGGAGACCGCCTGGGCGGCGGGCGGCGGGCGGCTCCGCCTCACGGAGGCGATGGTGGCCGAGGTCAGCGGTCGCCTGCTGCCCACGACACTGATCGTGCGACGGCTGTCGGCCGAGCAGGCAGCGGTCGAGGCGGTGGTGGAGTTCGATCCCCGCCTTGGCGCGCGGCACCACCGGCCCCGAGCACAGCACCGGCGCCAAGGGCTCGTCTGTGAGTGGGGAGCGTTGGCGGTCGCGCTGAACAGCACGCCCACGTTCAGATGTGAACCGGGTCGGCCCACCTCGATCACGGTCAGGCCGGGACATCCGGTCACAGTCGTACTGGCCGTGGCCCACCGCGAACCGGTGATCCACGTCGACCCGACAGCCGCCTGGGAACTGCTCGTCGAGGACGAGGCCCGTTGGCGGGCCTGGACCGCGGAGATCGATGAGCGGTTGCCGTTCCGGGAACACGTCGTACGCAGTCTGCTCACCTTGCGGCTGCTGACCTACTCGCCCTCCGGAGCGCCGGTGGCAGCGCCCACCACGTCACTGCCCGAGGATCCCGGCGGTGTACGGAACTGGGACTACCGCTATGTCTGGCCCCGCGACGCGAGCATCGGTGTCGGCGCCTTCCTCAGCGTCGGCAAGACCGACGAGGCACGCGGTTTCCTCGCCTGGCTGTTGCACGCCACCCGGTTGCAACGGCCACGCCTGCCGGCGCTGCTCACCCTGCACGGCCGGCGCGTTCCAGCGGAACGTGAACTGGCCGGTTGGCCCGGCTACCTCAACAGCGTTCCGGTACGAATGGGCAACGGCGCCGCAGGTCAACACCAGCTCGACGGCTACGGGTGGGTGATCGACGCCGCCTGGGTGTTCGCTCAGGCCGGGCACCGCCTCCCGGCCGAGACGTGGCGGGCGGTACGCGGTTTCGCTGACGTGGTCGCCGGTCGCTGGCGGGAGCCCGATGCCGGTATCTGGGAGGTACGGGAGCCGGCCCACCATGTCCATTCCAAGCTCATGGGCTGGCTCGCGCTGGACCGGGCTCTGGTCATCGCTGGCACTCATCCCCTGCCGGAGCGTCAACGTCGACGCTGGCAGGACGCCCGGGACGCCATCGCCGCCGAGGTCCGGACGCGCGGTTTCGACCCGACGGCGGGCAGCTACGTCCGCACCTACGGCTCGCCGGATCTCGACGCGGCCCTGCTCGTCCTGCCGCTGCTCGACATGGACCGGACCGATTCACCCCGGGTACGCGGCACCGTCGACGCCATCCGGGAAAGACTGTCCGCCGGCGGTCCGCTGCTCTACCGCTACCCGCCCGGGCGGGACGGGCTGCCCGGCACCGAGGGCGCGTTCCTGCCCTGCTCGTTCTGGCTCGTTCAGGCCCTCGCCCGCACCGGGCGTCGCCGTGAGGCCGTCGAACTGTTCGCGGCCATGCTCGACCACGCCAGCCCACTCGGCCTCTACCCGGAAGAGGTGGACCCGGCGACGGGTGCCCACCTCGGCAACTACCCTCAGACGCTGACGCACGCCGCGTTGATACAGGCCGCGCTCGCCATCCGGGACGCCCCCACGCGGGTAGGGTTCCGATCATGACGATTCCGCACCTGACGGCCGCTGACGGCACGACTCTGCCGGCGATCGGGCTCGGCACGTACAAGCTGAACGGCTCGGCGGGTGTCGACGCGATCGGTCAGGCGATCCGAACGGGCTACCGGTTGATCGACTCGGCGGTGAACTACGAGAACGAGGGCGCTGTCGGCCGGGCCGCCCGGTCGGCCGGTGACGTGCGGGACGAGCTGGTCGTCACCTCGAAGTTGCCGGGCCGGCACCACCGCTACGACGAGGCGCTGACCACCATCGAGGAGAGTGTGTTCCGCACCGGCCTCGACCGGGTCGACCTGTACCTGATCCACTGGCCGAACCCCAAGGAAAACCTGTACGTGCAGGCGTGGCGGGCGCTGATCGAGGCGCGTGCGCGTGGCCTGGTGCGGCACATCGGGCTCTCCAACTTCCTGCCCGAGCACATCGAGCGGCTGGTGACCGAGACCGGGGTGGCCCCGGTGGTCAACCAGATCGAGGTGCACCCGTATTTTCCGCAGCAGGAGGCGCTCGACTACCACCGGGAGCACGGCATCCTGGTGCAGGGGTGGAGCCCGCTCGGCCACGGCAACGACCTCCAGCAGCACCCCGTGGTCGTGGAGATCGCGACCGCGCTCGGCGTCAGCCCGGCGCAGACGATCCTCGCCTGGCACGTGGCCCGTCAGGTGATTCCGCTGCCCAAGGCCGCCTCCCCGCAGCGGCAGGCCGAGAACCTGGACGTCTTCGGTATCACGCTCACCGACGCGCAGGTCGAGGCCATCACCGCGCTGGGCCGCCCGGACGGGCGCCTCTCGGACCAGGACCCGGCGGTGTACGAGGAGTTCTGATCGCCCCCGAGCATGCTCGACCAGCACCACGGAGCGTGATGCCTGCGGGACCGGACGCGGTAATGAGCGTGATGACTGTGAGGCATCAATATGCCTGTGAGTCATCACGCTCATCACCACATCGGCCGGCAACATTCACGGAGCTCGAACAGCGACAGCGTGACCGGTCGGGCGTTGTACCCGTCGCGGACGGTCACCTCGACCCGCTCGTTGGTGGTCGGCACTGTCGACTGCCCGTGCTCGCGGCTCTGCGGGGGCGTCGGCGGGACCACTCGTGATGGCCGGCACCGGCAAGACCGGTCGCCGGCTGGTCCAGACGTTGCGGGCGGCGGGTCACCACGCCCGGGCCGCCTCTGGCTCCGGTGAGGTGCGCTTCGACTGGTCGGCGGGCGGCATGAGAGCGGGGTAACAGGTGATCTGCCCGCATACCGCGAGCACCCCGACGTACCGTGAGATCGTGCCGACGAGAGAGACACTCACCAAGGCTGGCCTCGCCGAACTTCGCCGCTCGGCGCTCGGGACGGCGAATCCGCTCGGTGTCGCCGCCGACCTCGCGGAGGCCGTCGAGCAGGGCCGGTTGGAGGACCCTGACGACGCCGGGGACGCGCTGACACTGGCCGCCGAGATCGCGGAGATCCGGGCCAGGCCCGAGGCCGCGCTGCGGTACGCGGAGCAGGCCCTGGCGGCGTACCCGTCCGGCGATGATCCTCGGGCCGGCTTCGCCCGCGCGCTGCGGGCCCGCGCGCTGTTCCGGGCCGGCGGTCACGACGACGAGGCGATGGCGGAGTTGACCGCGTTGCGCCCGTTGCTGCTCGTGCAGCCCGACGCCCCCGCCTACGTCAGTGCCGCGCTGGACGCCGGTGGGCGTTCGGCGACCGCCGAGACGTGGCTGAGCGAGGCGGTCGACACGCTCCTCAAGGAGCATGCGACCGCGGCGTCCGGGCCGGCCAGCACCGCCATCGACCCGGTGGTCGACCTCGGTCCGCCGGACGCGCCAGGTGTCGCCTTCTTCCTGTTGCAACAGCGCCATCGGGTACGACGCAATCTGAACCTGCCGCACGACCGGCAGGACGACCTGGCGGACCGGCTGGAGACCCAGCTCGTCCGTCGGGCCGGTGAGCGCAGGGACGCCGAGTCGGATCTGCTCTTCTGGCCGCGGGCCGAGTTCGATCGCCTGCTCGCCGAGCATCCCGCCCTCGCAGACGTCTATGGGCCGGACTGGGACGCGCACCGGGGCCGGCTGGAGACGGAGCTGGTTCGGCTGCGGGGTGCCGGTCAGGCCGGTTTGGGCGTGTTCGGCGCGACAGTGGCCGGGTTGACCGCGTTCGCCGGTCGACGCGACGGCGATCCGGCCGACGCGGCGGTCCGGGCCGGCTACGCGGCCGAGGTGTCGGCGCGGCCCAGCGCGCGGATCGCCTGGCCGCCGGAGCGCAACGACGCCTGCTGGTGCGTGTCGGGCCTCAAGTACAAGAAGGACTGCCTGCCGCGCTCGCGGAGCTGACCGCGGCGGTCATCGCGCTGCGCTGGCCGACCTGGCCCGGAGTAGCGTTCCTGACGGCTTACACGTTGATAGCCGTTAGGAGAGCCTCGTGCTGGTCATCGCGCATCTCAGTGACACCCACCTCGACAGCCATCCCCGGTCGGCCGAGCGGACCGCCCGGGTCATGGACTATCTGCACGGCCTGCCACGACCTGTCGACGCGATCCTGATCACCGGGGACATCGCCGACAACGGCGAGGTGGCCGAGTACGAGACCGCCACGAAGCTCTTCGAATCCCCGCTGCCGGTCATGGTCTGTCCCGGCAACCACGATGTGCGCGCCGCGTACCGCAAGGGTCTGCTCGGTGACGACGACGGCGGCACCGGCCCGATCAACGCCCGCCACGACGTGGCCGGGGCGGTCTTCCTCCTGGCCGACTCCTCCGTGCCCGGCGCCGACGACGGTCACCTGGACGAGGAGACGATGGCCTGGCTCGCCGACGAGCTGGGTTCGGTGCCGGACGGGACACCCACGTTCATCGCCCTGCACCACCCGCCGGTGGTGCTGCACCACCCGGTCATCGACCCGATGCGGCTACTGCCGGCCGACCCCCTGGCCGAGCTCGTCGCCGCCCACCCGCAGGTCGTCGCCGTGCTGACCGGGCATTTCCACACCGCCGCCGCGAGCACCTTCGCGGGCCGTCCACTGCGGATCGCCCCGGGTGTGGTCTCCACCCTGCGGATGCCCTGGGAGGGCGACGGCCCGTTGACCACCCAGACCCAGCCGCCCGGCGTCGCGTTCCACGTCTACGACGACGCCGGCCTGCTCACCACCCACTACCGGGTGGTGGTCTGAGGATGCACGGGGTCGCGGTGCTCGGCTTCCTGATCGCCGTCGCGCCGATCACCGCCACGCCGGGCGCGAGCCTGACCCTGGTCGTCTCGCGGGTCGCCAGCGGCGGGCGGCGGCAGGGCTGGTGGGTGATCCTGGGTACGGTGACCGGGCTCTACGTGCACGCCACGCTTGCCGCTGTCGGCCTGGCCGCGCTGGTGCTCCGCTCATCGCAGGCGTTCTGGGTGGTCAAGCTGGTCGGGGCCGGCTATCTGGTCGGGCTCGGGCTCTGGATGCTCTGGTCCGCGTCACGCCGTCGCACGGAGGCGGGACGGCGACCCACGGTTTCCGCCCGGAGGTTGCCCTGGCGCGTGGACCACCCGTACCTGCAAGGGTTGCTCGGCAACGTGCTGAACCCCAAGGCCGCCGCCATCTACCTCACCTTGGCGCCGCAGTTCCTCGAACCGGGCCGACCGGTGCTGCTGCCGATGGTGCTGCTCGCCACAGCGCACGCCGCGTTGCACACCTGTTGGCTCGCCGGCTGGACCGTCGTCTCCGGTGCCGCCGCCCGGTTGCTCCGCACCGCATCGGTGCGACGAATGCTCGATCGGCTGACCGGTGTGATCCTGGTCGGCCTCGGCGTCCGCGCGGCGACGACCTGAGCGATCGACGGGGATGACACGCCCGCGTGGTACCGATAGCGTCCCGGTGTGGACGATCACCGTCCAGGCCGATGTCACCGGAGGAGACGCCGATGTTCGAGGAGATCATGGGCATCCCGGCCCACCCTCTGCTGCTGCACGCCGCTGTCGCGTTCGTGCCGCTGCTGGCCCTGCTGACTGTCGGCTACGCGTTCGTCCCGCCGATCCGGCCGCACACCCGGTGGGTGCTGGGTCTGCTGGCGGTGGGTGCGCCGGTCGCCGCCCTGCTGACGAAGCTCTCCGGCGACGCCTTCCTCGATCGGATGCGCGCCGCCAACCGGGTCACTCCCGAGTTCCTCCCGAAGCTGGAGGCACACCAGGAGTTCGGTGACATCACGCTCTACGCCAGCATCGGGTTGGGGGTGGTGGCCCTGGCGCTGGTCCGGCTCGTCCCGCCGAGGGCCGCCGACGCCAGCGCGGACGGGCGACCCGCTCGGCCGCTGACCCTGGCGTTGCAGGTGTTGTCGCTGGTGGCCGCCGCCGTCACCGTGTATTACGTGGTGCGCACCGGCGACTCCGGGGCGAAGGCGGTCTGGGAGGGCCAGTGACGGTCAGGCGACCTCGTCGCGTGTTCGCCAGGAGACCGCCACGAGCCACCCCGAGATGAGCACCGCTCCGACGGCGAAGCGGATGCTCGGAAATCGAGGGCTCCCACAAACCGGCGGGGTGCTGGTGCGGCCCGGTTGGGGGCCCGGGCCGCACCAGCGGGATGACGGTCAGCCGGCGTGGTACGCCCGGATGATCGTCTGGTCGATTCCGCTACCGCCGTTGGCGGCGGCCTTCACCCGCAGCGAGACTGCCTGACCGGAGGTGGCTCTCGGCAGCTCGACCCGGTAACTGTCGCCGCTGCCGGTGACCCGGGCCGACTTCCAGGTGGCGCCGTCGTCGGTCGACGTCCAGACCTGGAACGACGTCACCTTCTGCGTCTTCACACCGTGCGCCTGCCGGACGGCCAGCTCGGCCGTTCCGTCGACCGGGTGGTTGTTGTGGTCCATCGGCAGGGCGTAGTCGACCGCGAGCAGCGGCAACGGCACGCTCCCGGTGCCGTCCGGGCCGGCGGACCGGAACGTCCACGACGTGTTGACCTTGGTGGAGATCGGCAGGATCAGGCTCGTGTCGACGTCGAGAGTCACCCGGTAGTCGGCCATCGACTGCGGAACGCTGAAGTCGCCGTACGGGCCGGACCGCTCGTCGACCAGCTTGCCGTCGCGGTACAGCGACAGCTTGCGCTTCACACCGACCGCCTCGCCCTGGAGGCAGTCGGCCCGCTGGTGCTGGTCGGTCAGCGTCACCATGTCCAGGTGCAGGTTGCCCCTGGACCGCGACGGCGGGGTGGCACAACTCCAGTCGGCGCCGGCCGGGTCGTCGTACCAGTCGGAGTGCAGCGGCTGCCGCGCCCAGACCTTGGACTGCTGGCTGCCCGGCCGGTACTGACGCGGCGCCTCCATGGCCCCCAGTCCGCCGTAGACACCCTGGTCGGCCCAGACGATCTCGGGCGAGAGGTACGACGTCCGGCTCGGCGGCATGACGCCCTCGTAGGTCTGGGTCACCGGCACCCCGTCAGGCGTGGAGCCCGTGCGGACCAGCAGGGTGTACATCTCCGGTGAGTCGGTCTGGTGGAACCGCTCGTCGATGCGGGCCAGTCGGGCCTGCTCGGCCCTGGTCACCCGGAACGACGGGTCGGCCGGCACGCCGTTGGCGTACTCGTGCACGATGTTGTAGCGGTACGGCTTCGCGGTGCCGGCCGGTGAGTCCATGTTGACGGCCGCCCAGGTGCGCCGCGATCCGATGGTGGGCTTCGGGATCGCCACGCTGCGGACCGCCGTGGCCACGCCGAACCCGCTGATCTGGTGCCACCACGGCAGGCCGTTCACCGCGGTCTGGAAGGTGGTGACGTCGGTCCGGGTGGTCGTGGTGGCCGCCCCGTCGACGGTCGCCGTGACCGGCCGGGCCTGCGCCGGGTCGAGGGTCACGCTTCGGGGGGCGTGCACGTCCAGGTCACCCGCCGCGGTGAGGGTGCTCTCCTGCACGTCGCTGTCGACGTAGTAGGCGATCGACGCGCCGAGCACCGAGTACCGGCCTGCCGGCACCCGCAGGGTGAAGGTCTCCCCGGGCGTGCCGCCGCCCCCGCCGTAGAACAGCAGGGGGTCGGTGAGGTTGGCGACCATGAGGTTGATCCAGGTGTCCGCGCCGTCCCGCAGACCGGGCATCGGCTTGGTCTGGATCGTCAGGTCGTAGCTGGGCGGCTCGACGTAGAAGCTCACCGGGGTCGTCGCGACCAGCTTGCGGCCGGTGCGGGCGGTGACGGTGGCCAGGTAGAAGCCCGGCCGGGCGGCCAGCGCCGCACGATTGACGCGCAAAGTCGCCGCAGCGGTGACGCCGCGCTTGAGGGTCACCCGGCTCGTCGACAGCGACGCCGCGCCGCGCGGTACGGGCTGGCCGTCGTGGTTGACGACTGACACGTCGAGGTCGAGAACGGCAGTCGACTCACCGGTCCAGCTCAGCTTCGTCTCGTTGGTTCCGGACTGCGGGTACGCGAACGTGCCGAGGTTGACCACCGGCTGGTCGCTGGTCGGGCCGCCGAGGGCACGGGCCGCGTTGAGCCGGCCGGCGCCGACGGCGTACGGGTCGATGCCGGTGAGCGGGTCGGCGGCGCCGACGAGGGCGGCCTTGAGCCGCTCTCCGGTCCAGTCCGGGTGGCGCTGGGCGAGCAGCGCGGCGGCGCCCGCCACGTGCGGGCTCGCCATCGAGGTGCCGCTGATCGCCTCGTAGTACCTGTCGATCGGGTCCTGGAGGTTGGTGCCGGCGGCCCGGGCGGCGACGATGTCGACACCGGGTGCGACGAGCTCCGGCTTGGCCACGTTGCTGGTGACGAGCGGTCCCCGGCTGGAGAAGTCGGCGAGCTTGTCGTCGCGGTCGACGGCCCCGACGGTGAGCGCGGTGGCGGCCGACCCGGGCGAGGAGATCTGCGCGCCGCTGTTGCCCGCGGCGATGACGAACAGGGCGCCGGTGGACTTGCTCAGACCGTCGACGGCGAGCGAGAGCGGGTCGGTGCCGTCGTCCGGTGCGCTGCCACCGAGGCTCATGTTGATGACGTCGGCCCGGGTGGCGGCCCACTCCATGCCGGCGATGATGCCGGAGTCCTCGCCAGAGCCGTGGTCGTCGAGAACCTTGCCGATCACCAGCTTGGCGTCCGGTGCCACGCCGCGACGCTGACCGTGTGCGGCAGCGCCGGTGCCGGCGATGGTCGAGGCGACGTGCGTACCGTGGCCGTTGTGGTCGACGGCGTCACCACCCTCGGCGGTGAAGTCGGCCCGCTCGGCGACCCGGCCGACCAGGTCCGGGTGGGTGAAGTCGGCGCCGGTGTCGAGCACCGCGACCCGGACGCCCTTGCCGGTGTAGCCGGCCTTCCAGGCGTCCGGCGCGGCGATCTGGCCGAGGTTGCGGTCCAGGCCGGCGGGTCGCCCACCGCCGGTCAGGGCGGTGGCGTGCACCTTGCGGTCGAGCCAGACCTTCTTCGCGCCGGCGAGCAGCGAGTTGGTGGCGAGCTTCGCCGTTGCCGCGCTCTTCTTGGGTACGCGGCCGGCTACCGCGCCGATGCTGGGCAGCGGGAGCACGTCACCGAGCGCGGCCACCCGGGCGGACGCGGTGGCGGGCTGCACGATCAGCGGCAGCTCGGCGGAGTTGTCGTCGTCGTAGCCGTCGGCGATCAGGGTGGTGACGTCGAACAGGTCCGGGTCGAGGACCGGGCCGACCTGGGACGCGACGCGGGCGGGGATGACGTGCAGGTGACCGTCGGGGCCGCAGCTCTGGTGGATCACCGCGTTCTCGTCGACCGGCCGGATCGTGGCCTGCGGGCATCCCGAGCCGTTGCTGCGGACGGTCACCACGTCGCCGGTCAGCAGGGTGACGGTGTGGGTCTTGCCGTCGACCGAGGCGGCGGGTGCGCCGGGTCGGTCGATGCCGCCGGCTGTGGCTGCGCCGCCCGGTAGGGCGGTCAGCGTCGTGGCCGTGACGGCAACCGCCAACAGCCACCGCGTTTTCCTGAGCATGGTGCTCCTCGTCTAATGTGGACGAAAGTGCCTCTTCGGGCAACTTCCCGCAAGATCATATGCAGGTCAACGATCTTCGGGGAGCCCTCGACGAGGAGGTTTTCACGCTCTTAACAGTGGGAGCACCCGCCGGCCGAGCAGGTCGATGCCGCCATGCGGCGTCAACCCGTGCGGGGTGCCGAACTCCACCCGACTCGCCCCGGCGTCGAACACCGCCGCCGCCTGCCCCGCGACGTGCTCGGGCGTGCCGGAGAAGGCGAACAGATCGAGCAGGTCATCGCCGATCAGCGCGCCGGCGAGGTCGTCCTCCCGACAGCCGACGTGCTGCTGGATCCGGGCCAGCAGCTCCGGGTCCACCTCGATCGTCGGGTCGAGGGCGGCGACCACCGCCAGGTACATGGCCACCTCCCGGCGGGCCACCCGCCGTGCCAGCGCACCGTCCTCGTCGACGACGGTGACCGCGCCGAGCACGACACCAGTGCCGTCCGGGTCCGCGACCGCCGCGTCATCCAGCCAGGCGCGCATCATCCGGGCCATCGCCGGGTTGGCCGACCCGCCGACCTTGACCTCACCGGCGAACCCGGCCGCCGCCCGCGCGGTCTGCCGCCCCCAGGTGCCGACGAGGACCGGCACGTCGGCACGGGCCGGCGTGTACCGCAGCGACGTGCCCGGCGCGACGGTGAACTCCCCACCCTGGAAACCGCTGTCGTCGCCGGCGAGCAGCAGCCGCACGACGGCGACCGTCTCGACGATGCGCCGGATCGGACGGACCTGCGGCACACCGATCTCGTTGAGCCAGGTGCCCCGGGCCAGGCCCAGGTAGGCCCGACCCCGCGAGGCCAGGTCCAGCGCGGCCACCTGACCGGCGACCTCGACCGGGTGCATGGTGAACGGGTTGAGGCACGCCGCGCCGAGGCGGATCCGCCGGGTGTGCCGGGCCGCCACCAGCAACGGGAAGATCGGCGGTTGGTACATCAGGTCACCGAAGACCGACAGCACGTCGAAGCCGTGCCGCTCGGTCAACTCGGCAAGCTCCGCGTACTCGTCGGCGGACTTGTCGGACTGAAGGCCGATGCCGACCAGCCCAGCGCTCACGTCAGCTCCTCGGTGGGGATGTGCTGAAGGCCGGTCCGTTCGATGCGCATGATGAGCCGCTCGTCCGGGTCCGGACAGGCGACGTGGCTGTCCCGGGCCATCCAGTCACCCTCGGCCAGCGCCCGCTGCTTCGCCGGCAGCATCGGCAGGCACGCCGCCAGGGCGTAGAGGCAGAAGTGCCCCCCGGCCGGGATGGTCAGCCGATTCGACTCCGTCACGTCGAAGTGGTCGCCCGGCTTGAGGCCGCACACCGAGCGGCCCTCGATCCGCTCCACCACGACCCGCAGGTCGTACAGGTCGGTGGTGGGTTCCTCGGCGCTCATCGGACGGCCTCCGCGTGGTGGTGCACGATGCGCCAGGAGCCGTCCTCGCGGCGCAGGACGTCGGTGACCCGGAAACACTCGTCCGGCCGGCTGTCGGCGAAGCGGGCCCGCAGCACGTACCGGACCAGACCGGTGTCGCCCCAGGCGTCGGCACGCAGGTGTTCCGGCGCGACCGAGATCGGCGCCGACCCCGTCGCCCGGGTCGCCCGCCGGTCGCGCAGGTCGTCCAGCGCGGGCAGGCCGGACAGCAGGCCGTCGGCGTCGGACTCCCAGAACGTCAGGTCGGGGTGCAGGTGCGCGTCGAAGGCCGGCCGGTCGCCGAGGGACCGGTACAGGTCGGTGATGGTGGTGGTGAGCTCATCGCTCATCGGCTGTCACTTCCGATCGGGTACGGCGGTGCGGGGGTCAGGGCAGGTCGGCCAGGCGGGCGCGGAGCGGGTCCAGTCCCATGGGTCCGAGCGCCAACGCGGTGTGGTGGAAGCGTCTCCGGTCGAAGGCCGTACCCTCGCGCCGCTCGGCGTCCCGGCGGGCCTGCTGCCACAGCCGCGCGCCGACCTTGAAGGCCAGGGCCTGCGCCGGCCAGCCGAGATACCTGTCGACCTCGAAGCGCGCGGTCTCGGCGTCCAGACCGACGACACGGGTGAGGACGTCCACCGCGAGAGAAGGCGTCCAACGGCGTTCCTCGGTGAACCCGTTGCCGGCCGGGATCGGCAGCCCGAGGTGCAGACCCAGGTCGATGACCACGCGGGCGGCCCGCCACAGCTGACCGTCGAGCATGCCGAGCCGCTCGGCCGGGTCGGCGTAGAGGCCGATCTCGTCGGCGAGACGCTCGGCGTAGTGCGCCCACCCCTCGGCGTACCCGTGCACCTGGCAGAGGGTGCGCTGCCACGGGTGCAGGGCGCCGGTGGTGAGGGTGACGGCGTGCTGAAGGTGGTGGCCGGGCAGCCCTTCGTGGCAGAGCGTCCCGACGTGCCGCCACACCGGCACCGTCGACTCGCCGGTGGGCACCGACCACCAGATCGCGCCGGGACGCGTCAACGCCGGGTCGGGGGGCGTGTAGTACATGACCCCGGAGGTGGCGGGGCTGATCCGGCACACCACCCGGCGGGTGGCGGCCGGGATGTCGAAGTGGGTGCCGTCGAGCGCGTCGGTCAGCTGCTCGGTGCGCAGGCGCAGCCACTCCTCCAGGGCTGGCCCGGCCGCCACCCGACGGGCCGGGTCGGCGTCCAGGGCCGCCCGCGCGGCAGCCACCCGCTGATGGCCCAGCTCACCCGCGACGGTCCGCAGCTCGGCGGCGGTGACTGCCAACTCCGCCCAGCCGTACTCGTACACCTCGTCGAGGTCGACAGTCGCGCCGAGGAAACTGCGGGCGGTGACCCGGTACAGGTCGCCGCCCACACCGTCCACCTCGGACGCCGTGGGTGCCAGCTCGGCACGGAGGAACGCGGCGAAACCGGCGGTGGCGGCGGTCGCCAGCCGCGCGCCACGGTGCAGCCGAGCGGCGACCGGGCCGTCGGGGCAGCCGTCGACCAACCGCCCGTAGAAGTCGGCGGCGGCCCAGGAGGTGCACTGATCGGCGACCACGAGCACCTGGCGGCGGGCGACCAGTTGTCCCTGCCGCGCCGACCGGCGCAGCGTCGCGGCGTACCGGTCGAGGGCGTCGGGCACCTGGTGCAGGTGGTCGGCGACCACCGCCCAGTCGTCCTCGGTGTGCCGGGGCAGATTGTCGAAGAGCTGCCGGAGCAGGTGCACCGGCGTGGCCAGTGGGGCGAGCAGTCGGGTGGTGAAGCCCGCGTCGTACAGGTCGACCTCACTGGCCAGCCGGTCGAGCAGGGCGTCGGCCAGGGACCGCTCACCGGGGTCGTGCGTGGTCGCCGCGGCGGCGGCCGTCGCGGTGCGTCGGGCCAGCTCGGCGCGGGCGTCGAACCCCTCCGGGGAGAGATCCGGGACATGCGACCCGGGGGTACGCCCCACCGCCTCGGCCGCCTGCGGGTCCAGCTCGGCGAGCGCGTCGAGGTACCCGTCGGCGACCTGGGTGATGCTGCTCATCGCGGCACGCCGAACCGGCCGTTGTCGTCGCGGTACGCCACCCCGCCCTTCATCACCGCGTGCAGGGTGCGCAACGCGGAGACCGAGCGGGTCGGGTCGTCGCGCAGCACCAGCAGGTCGGCGTGCCTGCCGGCCTCGACGGTGCCGAGGGTGTCGGCACGACCCAGCCACTGCGCGGGGCGGGTGGTGGCGGCCTTGAGCGCGTCCGCGACCGGCATCCCGGCGTCCACCATGAACTCCAGTTCACGGACGGTCGCGGTGGTCTCGTCGTAGCCGGCGTGCGGGGGCATGTCGCTGCCCAGGGCGATCGGCACACCGTTGCGGATGGCGTGCTGGAGGCTCTCCCAGTGTCGTGGGCCGGCCGCGAGGGCCCGGTCCATCAGCCAGCCGGGCACCCCGGAGTCGCGGAAGAACTGTTCACAGCGGCTCACCACGATCGTCGGCACGTACCAGACACCCCGCTGGGCCATCAGCCGGGTGACGTCGTCGGTCAGCTCGTACCCGTGCTCGACGCAGTCGAGGCCCAGCTCGACGGCGCGGCGGACCGAGTCGGCCGGGCCGGCGTGGGCGGTGACCTTGCGCCCCCAGTCGTGTGCGACGCGGATGACAGCGGCCATCTCGTCGTCGAGCAGCTGCGGGGTGTCGATCGCCTCGTGCTGGCCGGCGATCCCGCCGGAGATGCAGACCTTGATCAGGTCGGCGCCGGCGCGGAGCTGTTCGCGGGTGGCCCGCCGGAACCCGTCCGCGCCGTCGGCCTCCAGGGCGTCGGCGTCCCAGCCGTGCCCGCCCGTGCAGCAGAGCGCGTGCCCCGCGGTGAAGATGCGCGGGCCGTCGACCGCGCCGGCCTCGATCCCCTTGCGCAGGGCGAAGTCGGCGTACCGGCTCTCCCCGACCAGGCGGGCGGTGGTGACACCGGAGTGCAGGGTGCGCCGGGCCGAGTCGGCCATCAGCAGCACCAGCTCGGCCAGGTTCGCGCCGTGCACCGTGTCGGCGAGGTGGCCGGGCAACCCCAGCGAGAGGTGGACGTGCATGTTGGTCAGACCCGGCATGACGTGCTCGCCGCCCAGGTCGACCACCCGGGCCGCGCCGGCCTCGGCGAGAACGTCGTCGACCTGACCGACGGCACGGATCATCCCGTCGGCGTCGATCCAGATGCCGCGATCCGGTTGGAGGGCGTCCTGGACACCGTCGTAGAGCGCGAGGTTGACCAGGACCTGTTCGGTGGGCATGCGCATGGGGCGTCCTCAGAGTGAGCGCGCGGCGGTCGGGGCCGTGGCAGGGTCGGTGAGCCAGCAGGCGACGCTGCGGCCGCCCAGGTCGACGGTGGGTGGCTGCTCGCCGCAGGGCGCGAACGCGTGCGGGCAGCGTGGCCGGAAACGGCACCCGGTGGGCGCGTTGGCCGGGTCGGGCACCTCCCCGGCGAGGATGGCGGGCAGGCGCGGGGTGGGCCCGATCTGCGGCACCGCGTCGATCAACGCCCTGGTGTACGGGTGTCGGGGCTCGCGCCACAGCTCGCGGGTGGGTGCGGCCTCGACGATCCGGCCCAGGTACATCACGGCGGTCACGTCGGCGATCTCGTGCACCAGCGCCAGGTCGTGGGAGATGAAGAGCATGCCCATGTCGAGGTCGCGGACCAGCCCGACGAGCAGGTTGACCACCTGCGCCTGGGACGAGGCGTCCAGCGCGGTGACCGGCTCGTCCGCGATGATCATGCGGGGTTCCGGGGCGAGCGCGCGGGCGATCGCCAGGCGCTGCCGTTGACCGCCGGAGAACTGGTGCGGATACCGCTGGGCGGCGCTGGTCGGCATGGCGACCCGTTCGAGCAGCTCGTGCACGCGGGCTCGGCGGGTCGATCCGGTGACCGCCGCCGGCACGCCGTCGAGGAGTTGAGAGCCGATGGTGCGCCGGGGGTTCAGCGAGGCGTACGGGTTCTGGAAGACCATCTGCAGGCCGACCTCGGCACCGGAGCGGGGCCGCCAGCCCAGCGGGTTGACCGGTCGGCCGGCGTACTCGACGGTGCCGGCGCTCGGCGCGCTGAGCCCGACCGCGACGCGGGCGAGTGTGGACTTTCCGCACCCGGACTCGCCGACCAGGCCGACGATCTGGCCGGGCGACACCTCCAGGCTGACCCCGGCGACGGCCCGCACCCGGCCCCGCCCTCGGGAGCGGTACTCGACCTCCACGTCGGTGAAGGACAGTCGCGCGGGCGCTGTGGTGTTCACGCGGCCACCTCCAGGTGCGGACGGACCACGCAGGCCACCGACCGGTCGGCTCCGGCGGGGGTGAGCGGGGGCGGGGCCTCACCGCAGGACGGTTCGGCGTACCCGCAGCGGGGTTGGAACGGGCAGCCGGGCGGCGCCTCGCCGGGTGCCGGCGGCGCACCCGGGATGGGCCGCAACGTCCCGCCGTTCTGGGTGCCGTGCGGTCGGGCGCCGAGCAGCGCGGCGGTGTACGGGTGGGTGGGGGCGGTGAGCAGGCTGCCGGTCGGGCCGGTCTCGACGACCCGCCCGGCGTAGAAGATGTAGCCACGGGTGGTGAGGGCGCTGAGCACCCCGAGGTCGTGGGTGATGAACGCGACGGCCAGCCCGGTCTCGGCGCGCAGCCGCTCCAGCAGGGCGAGGATGCCGGCCTGCACTGTGACGTCGAGGGCGGTCGTCGGTTCGTCGGCGATCAGCAGTCGGGGCCGGGCGGCCAGCGCGATGGCGATGGCCACCCGCTGCCGCATCCCGCCGGAGAACTGGTGCGGGTACGCGCGCAGCGCCCGCTCCGGGTCCGGGATGCGGACCTGGTCGAGCAGCTCCACAGCGCGGCGACCGGCGGCTCGGCGGTCCATCCGCAGGTGCACCCGCATGTGCTCGGTGAGCTGCCGCCCGACGGTGAGCATCGGGTGCAGGGCCGCGCTCGGGTCCTGGAACACCATGGCGATGCCCGCGCCACGGACCCGCTGCCAGCCTCGGGCGTCCAGGCCGAGCAGTTCGGTCCCGGCGTACCGGGCCGAGCCGGTGACCGCCGCCCCCGGGGGCAGCAGCCCGAGCAGGGTCTGGGCGGTGAGGCTCTTGCCGCAGCCGCTCTCCCCCGCGATGCCCACCAGCTCACCCTCGTCGACTGTCAACGACACGTCGTGCAGGATCGGCAGCGGGCCACGCGGTGAGGGCAGGGTGACGGCCAGGGAGTCGACGTCGAGCAGCGGTGCCACCTCAGCGTCCCTTCGTGTAGCGGGGGTCCAGCCGGTCGCGCAGCGCGTCGCCGAGCACGTTGAAGGCCATCACCACGGTGAGGATGGCGAGGCCGGGGAACACGCTGACCCACCACATCGACAGGTCCTGCGCGCCGAGGGCCACCATCGAACCCCACTCGGCAGCCGGTGGGCGCGGGCCCAGACCGAGGAACGACAGGGCGGCGAGCAGCAGCACCGCGTTGCCCAGCTCCAGGGTGGCCAGCACGATCGCCGGGCCGATGCTGTTGGGCAGCACGTCGCGGCGCAACGCCCGGATCGGCCCGACGCCGAGCAGGCGGGCGGCGTTGAGATAGTCGTCGCCGCGCATGCTCAACACGGCGCTGCGGATGACCCGGGCGTAGACCGGCCAGGAGACGATGACCAGGGCCAGTACGGCGTTGCGGGTGTTCGGGCCGAACGCCGCCGTCACCGCCATGGCCAGGATGATCTGCGGGAACGCGAACACCAGGTCGGTCAGGCGCATCAGCGCCTCGTCGACGAACCGACCGACGTATCCGGCGACCAGCCCGAGCAGCCCGCCGACCAGCAGGGCCAGCGAAACGATGGCCAGGGCCAGCGGGATGGACAGTCGGGCGCCGTGGATGACCCGGCTGAGGATGTCGCGGCCGAGCGAGTCGGTGCCGAACCAGTGCGCCCCGGACGGCGACGCGTACGTGTCGGGGCTCTGCGCCAGCGGGTCGTACGGTGCGAGAACGTCGGCGAGCAACGCCAGCAGCAACCACCCGCCGAGGATGGTCAACGCCGCCACGGTGATCGGTTGACGCCAGACCGGTCGGCTGGTCGAGCCGCCGCGCAGTCGGCCGAGCCAGCGGCGTCGGCCCAGGGCCCGCTCCGCCTTCGGGTCTGCAAGTGTCGTCATGACAACCGGATCCTCGGATCGATGAGCCCGTACAGCAGGTCGACGGTCAGGTTGACAAGCGTGTAGACCAGCGCCACGAAGAGGCTGACGCCGAGGATCGCGGGCAGGTCCAGCGCCGTGGCGCTGCGGTACGCGTACTGGCCGACGCCGGGCCAGCCGAAGATGCTCTCGACAAGCACCGTCCCGGAGAGCAGCGAGGCGAACGCCAGGCCGGATACGGTGACCACCGGGACGAGGCCCGCGCGCAGCAGATGCCGGCGCAGCACCACCCGGGTCGGCAGTCCCTTGGCGTACGCGGCCCGGATGTAGTCCTGCTGGAGCACCTCCAGCATCGCCGAGCGGACGAAGCGGACCAGCATCGCCACCGTCAGCGAGGTCAGCACGAGCACCGGCAGGGACAGGTGCTGGGCGGCGTCCCAGGCGACGTCCCACTGCCCGGCGAGTGCCCCGTCGACCGTGTACATGCCGGTGACTGTGGGCGGCGGGCTGAAGTCGGTGGAGAGTCGCCCGCCGCTGGGGGCCAGGCCGAGTTGGTAGAAGAAGACGTAGAGCACGACCAGGGACAGCCAGAACGGCGGGGTGGAGAGCCCGAGCAGGGCGCCGACCCGAACGAGCTGATCGGTGAGCCGGCCGTTGCGGACCGCCGCGAGCATGCCGACCCCGGTGCCGATGAGCAGCGCCAGCACCATGCTCGGGAGGGCCAGCTCCAGGGTCGCCGGCACGTAGTGCAGCAGGTCGTCCAGGACGGCCCGCCCGGTCTGCTGGGAGTGGCCCAGGTCGCCGTGCAGCAGGTTGCCCAGGTAGTGCAGGTACTGGGCCCAGAGCGGCTGGTCCAGACCCCACTTCTCGCGGAAGGCGGCCACCGCGGCGGGGTCGTTGAGGGCCTGGTCGGAGAGGTTGGCGGTGACCGGGTCACCGGGGACCACGTTGACCAGACCGAACGTCACCACTGTGACGCCGAGCAGCAGGCCGGCGGTGACCGCCACCCGCTTGGCCAGGAAGGTCAGCAGCGGGTGGGCACCCCGGGGCCGGGACGCGGTCGTGGCGACCGCGCCCGGCTCACCGTCGTGAACTGTCGTCATGTCGTCGGGACTACTTGCGCCCGACCGCGGCGACGTCCACCTGCCAACCGGCGGCGGTGTAGTCCGCCCCGGTCAGGTCCGTGGTCGCCACGACGATGGAGGAGTTGCTGGCCAGCACGAGGTACGGCGAGGACGCGTTCATCAGCCGCTGCCACTCCTGCATGGCGGTGGCCCGGCCGGCCAGGTCGAGGGTCTCGGTGACCTTCCTGCCGGCGGCCACCACTGCCGGGTCGGCCCGCTCGACCGTCCAGCCGGAGCGCAGCGCGGTCGCCTGACCCGGTGCCATGTTGTTGATCAGTGAGTCGGCGACCGGGTAGTTCAGGCTCTGCGGGGTGAACCCGAGCGGAGACTTCCCGCCGCGCATCTCGTCGAGGAACGTGGTCAGCGGCTGCGGGTTGAGCTCCAGCTTGATGCCGGCCTCGGCGGCGTCGCCCTGCACCTTGGTGGCAACCGTGCCGAGGTCCACACCCTTGTAGGTGATGGCCGGGTAGGTGAACTTGACCGTCGGGTTCGTCAGGCCGGCCTCGGTGAGCAGCGCCTTGGCCTTGGCGACGTCCCGCTTGGACTCCTCGCCGGCCGGCAGCGCGCCTGGGAAGGCGGGCGCGACCAGCCCGGTGCCGGGGGCGGCGCCCTTGCCGTACAGGGCGGCGATCCCCTGGTAGTCGATGGCGGCGCGCAGGGCCTGGTTGAACTTCGGGTTCGAGGTGACCGCCGAGACGGCCGGGTCGGCGTTGAGGAAGAGGAAGTAGACGGTGTCCTGCACGCCGGAGGTCTGCAGGCTGCCCGGCAGTCCGTCGAGGAGCTTGCCGGAGATGTCCAGGGACACCTCGGCGGCCTCGGCGCGTTGCATGGTCAGCTTCTGGGTCTGCACATCCATGTTGCGCAGCACCACCCGGGAGAACTGCGGCTTCGTGCCCCAGTACTTCGGGTTCGCCTCCAGCACCACCTGCGACGAGGGGTCGTAGGACTTCAGCACGTACGGGCCGCTGCCGACGGAGTTGGTGTCCAGGTACTGCTGCGCGGTGTCGCCCTGGGCGGCGTCGGCGCCGTCGCGGGCGCCGTGCTCCTTGGCGACCTTGGCGTTGAGCACCGCTGTCGACGGCATCGACAGCACCACCGGGATGTTCGGGTCGGGGGTGGCCGAGGCGACGACGACCGTGCTGTCGTCGGTCTTGGTCACGGTCAGGCCGCTGACGGTGACCGCGGGGCTGGCCTTGATGTTCTTCAGCCGATTGAGCGAGAAGACGACGTCGTCGGCGGTGAGCGGGCTGCCGTCGGCGAACGTCACGCCCTGCCGCAGCTTGAAGGTGAACGTCTTGGCGTCCGGCGACGCCTGGTACGACTCGGCCAGCGCCGGGACCGGCTTACTCACATCCGTTCCCTTGAAGGTGAGCAGGGTGTCGTAGAGGGCGTGCACGGCGGTCAGACCGGTTGCCTCGTAGACCCGGCCGGGGTCGAGGGTCTTGAGCACGAACGAGGTGTTCACGGTGAGGGTCTTGGCCGTGCCGTTCGCGTTTCCACCACTGCCGCCGGCGCTACAGGCGCTGACGGAGAGGACGGCCAGCGTCGCCAGAGCGGACGCTCCGGCGAGGAGCCGGCGGGGAGACACCGACATGCTGTTCCTACCTTCGTATCGCGCGGCCCGCCGTGCGGGATCCGCGGGGCGTCGACGCCCGGCTGGCGGCGCCACGCATCGGCGGGGCCGATGGGATGACGGCGTCGCGGGCTTCTCGGGAAGCGTCGTCTCGGGTTGGATGTAGGCCGGACTGGGAGGTCGTCCGGTTCGTCTTGGTGCGGCATTGTCTAGTGGTGTCGAACTTTGCCGCTTGTTGTTCAGCGATACTAAACAGACCCGTATAGTCAGGTCAATCAAGATTCAGCCACACTGTTTTTGGAACGAGGACACATGCTCGGTGACCGACTCCGCGACCTGCGTCAGCAGCACTCCCTCACGCTGCGTCAGCTCGCCACAGCCGCCGACGTGTCCCCCGCCCTGCTCAGCCAGATCGAGAACGGCGCCACCGACCCCAGCCTCTCCACCCTGCGCAAGCTCGCCCAGGTCTTCGACACCTCGATCGCCGAGCTGTTCTCCGAGCCCGAGGCGCCACCGGTGCACGTCAGCCGCGTCGGCGCCCGGACCAGGCTGGCCGCGCCACCCGGCCAGATCACCTACGAACGACTCACCCCCGGCCGCGGCGACCTGGAAGTGCTCCAGGCCCACCTCGCGCCCGGCGACGCCAGCTCCGCCGAACCGTGGGCGCACCCGTCGACCGAATGCGCGATCGTCATCACCGGCGCTGTCGTCGCCGAGATCGGCGGTGAGTCGTACGCCCTCACCGCCGGCGAGTCGGTCACCTTCGACTCGCGCCTCGCGCACCTCTACCGCAACGCCAGCGACCAGCGCGCCCACCTGATCATCGCGGTGACGCCACCGACTCCCTGACCGACCACGGTGGACATTCGACGGGATCGACGGGACGCCGCGGCGGACTTAGCATGACCACGAATGGATCTTCGAGATTGGCCCCTGCCGACCCGGCAACCAGCCCAACCGAAGGGAGACGCGCATGCGTCGACCCCGTCATCTGGCCCTCCTGAGCCTCGGCGTGTCCGGCGCTCTGGTTCTCACCGCAGCCCCACCCGCGGCTGCGGCTCCGCCCACGCCCACCACGCCCACCGGCATCGTGGTCAGCGACGGCATGACCCAACCGGTGTTCTCGCTCGCCGACGCGATCGAGGAGCGGGTGTTCGTCCAGACCCCGGTGGACACCGACCACGACGGTCGGCCCGACCGGGTGGCGATCGACATCTCCCGGCCCCGGGAGACCGCCACGCAGGGCTTCAAGGTGCCTGTCATCTTCGAGCACAGCCCGTACCGCAAGGGCACCTGGGGTGACGTGCCGTACCCGAGCGTGCTGGTCGACGACCTGCCGCAGAACGGCCTGACCGACCGCAACGGGCGTCGCGCCCTCGACGTCGGCGCGCAACGGGCCCAGGCCAAGGCAAACCTGCCCGGCTCGCTCGACGACTACTACGTGCCCCGCGGATACGCGGTGGTGCTCGGCCAGAGCGTCGGCACCGGCGACTCCGACGGCTGCCCGACCAGCGGGGACCAGGCCGAGACGCTCGGCACCAAGGCGGTCATCGACTGGCTCAACGGCAGGGCCAAGGGGTACGACGCCAACGGCGCCCCGGTCACCGCCGGCTGGACCACCGGCGCGGTAGGCATGACCGGTGTCTCCTACAACGGGACACTGCCCAACCAGGTGGCCACCACCGGCGTCAAGGGGCTCAAGACCATCGTGCCGGTCTCCGCGATCAGCAGCTGGTACGACTACTACCGGGCCAACGGCCTGGTGGTCGCGCCCGGGACGTTCCAGGGCGAGGACCTCGACATCCTGGCCCAGTACACCGCCGGGCAGGCGCGCGCCGAAGGGCCCTGCGCCGACGAGCTCGCGGACATCACCGCCAAGCAGGACCGGATCACCGGCGACTACTCGAAGTTCTGGCAGGATCGCGACTACCTCGACGCCCGCGACGTCAAGGCCAGCGTCTTCGTCGTGCACGGCCTCAACGACTGGAACGTGAAGACCGAGCACTTCGCCGGCTGGTGGGACCAGCTCGCCAAGCGCGACGTCCCCCGCAAGATCTGGCTGCACCAGGGCGGCCACGGTGGTCCGGGCAGCAGCGCGTCGGTGACCCTGCCCGGTGGGCAGACGTGGACGTACAAGCAGACCGAGAACCGCTGGTTCGACTTCTGGCTGTGGAACGTGCGCAACGGCATCATGGACGAGCCGACGGCGGTGCTCCAGCGCGAGGACCGCGCCTACACCACGTACGCCAACTGGCCCGACCCGGCGGCACGGGAGGTCGGGCTGCGCTTCGCCGCGACGGACACCACCGCGCCGGGCGCGCTCACCACGGGTAAGCCGCCTAAGGCGCGTGTCGAGCAGAGCTTCGTCGACGAGGGCCGGACCATCCACCCGGACACCCTGGTGTCCAACCCGGACACCGCGAGCGCCAACCGACTCGCCTACCGCTCCCCCGAGCTGACGCAGAGCGTGCGGATCTCCGGGCGTCCGGAGATGCGACTGCGGATGGCGATCGACAACAAGCCGGACGCGAACCTCACCGCGTACCTTGTCGACTACGGCCCGGCCGGGTCGACCGCAGCCCCGACCGTGGTGACGCGAGGTTGGATGGACCCGCAGAACCGCAAGAGCGCCGCTCGAACGTCGCCGGTGCGCCAGGGCAAGCTGTACGACTACCGGTGGACCATGGAGCCGAAGGACTACATCTTCCCGGCGGAACACCGGATCGGCGTGGTCGTCTTCTCCAGCGACCAGGAGTACACGTTGTTGCCGTTGGGCGGCACCGAGCTGCGGGTCGCGCCGAACGACAGCGAACTGCGACTGCCGGTTGTCGGCGGGCGGAGCGTCCTCGGGTTCTGATTTCCTCTTCGCGCTCCCGGGTGGGGCAGTCCGACACGTTCGGGCTGCCCCACCCGCACGTCCGAACACCCCGCCGGTGCGACCCCCGCCCGGTCGAGGCGATCATGGAGTTGTGGTGCCCGGCTTGGCCACGACGGAGCATTTTGTCACCCACCACAACTCCTTGATCGACGCTGGCCGGGCGTTGACGAACAGCCACTCTCCTCACGCGACGTCGTTCATGCCGGGATCGAGCGAGCTTTCCGGTGCCCTGCCCAAAGTCCGCAAGGTCGTGCTCGATCCTTGATGTAGCGCTCTCGTGGCACGAGGAAGGCCCTGTTTCCTGGATCAAGCACGATCTTGCGCCGGGTTCGCACTGCGCTGAGCTGGGCCAGGCCGCACCAAACGACGCGGCAACCTCAGCCAGGCCCCCCGCACCACCCGGCAACCTCAACCAGGCCCGACCACACGACGCGGAAACCCCGACCAGACGCGACCGGACCACTCGGCAATCTCAACCAGGCCTACGCACCGCTCGGCAACCTCAACCAGCCCCTACCGCCCCACACGGCAAAGCAACCACGCCCCACCCGCACCACGCGGCAACCCCGACCCGGGTCGACCTCACGACGCGCCGACCTGTTGGTCAGTCCCGGTCCGGGGACACGAACGGTGCACGTAAGCATGATCCACTCGGATTCCGTGAAGTCGGGGCATCCTGGGCAGCGGGACACCACGACTTGCAGGAATCCGAGTGGATCATGTTGGCCTGGCGGCCGTGTCGGGTTCGTTGGGCCGGGAGGGCGGGGGTTTTGTCGGGTTCGGCCTAGCGTGTCGGGTGGTCGGGGCCACCCCGGCGGCGGAATCGTGGGCCGGGCCGGGTCGTTATACCTGGCAGACCACCGCAACAGCCCGGCTCACCCCGGGCCGGCCGCCGGAACAGCCCCCGGGAACACCCGGCAGGCCACTGCGGTTACACCCCCGAACGGCCGAGCACCACAACGGCCGGGCCGCCCCCGGGAACACCCGGCAGGCCGCCTCGGTTACACCCCCGGAACGGCCGAGCACCACAACAGGCCGCCCCCCTGCGGGTTGGCGGAATGATTCGCCGCCGGCACCCGTTGCACGCTGTCCCGACGCCGGCCCCCTCGTTGCGGGTCGCCGGGCAGACGAACTTTCCCGCGCCACCATTCACCCCCTGGTGTGGTGTGGGTATCCCCCTGAGGCAGAGGAGCACGCCATCATGCGTACCGATCTGATCCGTAAGACCGCCCTGACCGCCGCCGGCCTCGCCTTCACCGGCGGCGCCATCGCCGGCCCCGTCACCACCGCGTTCGCCGCCCCGAACACCGGCAAGCCCACCACGCAGACGCAGACCGACCGCAAGGGCGGCCACGGCGAGCGGGAACTCGGTGTGCGCTACGAAGCCCAGCCGAACTTCTACTACTGCGGGCCCGCCGCGACCCGTAACGCCCTGAGCGTGCAGGGCAAGAACATCAACGTCGATGACATGGCCAAGGAGATGGGCACCACCGAGGCCGGCACCAACTCCATCAACGACATCACCCCCGTGCTGAACAAGGAAACCGGTAAGAACGACGCCTACCGCTCCGTCGAGATCAGCACCCCGAACGCTGATGCCAAGCAGACCGACCAACTGCGCGCCGACATCGTCCGCACGGTTGACGACGGCAGGGCCGTGGTCGCGAACATCGCCGGGACCAGCACCGACACCAACGATGTGACCCACTCCTACGAAGGCGGGCACTACATCAGCGTCGTCGGCTACCACGACAACGGCACCACCGTCACCATCGCCGACTCCGCCGACCCCAACCAGGCCGCCTACCAGATCAGCGTCGAACACCTCGCCGACTGGATCGCCACCCGCGGCTACGCCACCAGCTGACCCGAACCACACCACATGACCCAAGGGCCGGACCCCACCACGGGGCCCGGCCCTTCGTCGTCTTTCCACCATCTGCGGCACGTATTGACAATTGTCGACTTCGGCGTGAGGCTGGGAGCAGTGAGAGCGCTCTCTCACACCGGCCCAACCGGCCACCACCCAGTCTGGCCAGGCACAACTCCGATGCCTTCGGCGGCGGCGCCGGAGCTGTCCCTGACCCGTCCCCCGACAGGAGTCACGATGGACAGGGCCGCACCCCTCTCCGGCATCCCCCGCCGACTACGCCTCGCCACGGCGATCGGCGCCCTGCTGGTGCTACTCGGCACGTACCTGGTGTCCACCACCAACCGGGCCGACGCCGCCCCCGGCCAAGCCGGCGCTGACTTCGGCGCCAACGCCATCCGGGTCGCCGAGTTCCCCGCCGACTGCACCTACAGCCACCGGCTGCCGGACGACCCGATCGTCTTCCCCGGGCTGCCCGGGGCGTCGCACATGCACAGCTTCTTCGGCAGCACTGTGACGAACGCCAGGACCACCCTCCCCGACCTGGTCAACTCGCCCACCACCTGCAACCCGCGGGTGGACGTCTCGTCGTACTGGGTGCCGACCCTGTACCAGGACAACGTCGCGGTGGAGCCGGCAATCGCCACGTTCTACTACCTGGGCGAGGGCGTACGCGCCGACGTCGTCGCGAACACCCAGCCGTTCCCGCAGGGGTTGCGGCTCGTCGCCGGCAACGCGAAGGCCACCGGGCCGAACGACAGCATCGCCCGCTGGTCCTGCCTGCACGCCGGGCACGTGCCGCCGTCGAAGGACTTCGTCAACTGCCCGTCGGGCACGATGCTGGAGTCGTACCTGGACTTCCCGCAGTGCTGGAACGGCCGTGACCTCGACTCGCCGGATCACAAGAGCCACCTGGCGTACCCGGTGAACCAGGCCTGCCCGAGCACCCACCCCGTGCACGTGCCGAAGTTGCGCCAGGTGCTGCGGTACCCGGTCACCGGCGATCCGTCGCGGTTCCGGCTGGCCTCCGGGCCGGGTTACACCATGCACGGCGACTTCTTCAACGCCTGGCCGGTCGCGGAGTTGGCCCGCCGGGTCCAGGACTGCATCCGTCCCGTCATCAAGTGCGGTCACGACGGCCGACCGATCTGAGCGACAGCTCCACACCACGGCGGCGGGTCCGGTCACCCGGGCCCGCCGCCCTGGTTGGGAAGGGAGATCGGATGCGCCGACCCGCAGCGTCCACGGTGCTCATCGCCGTGCTGCTCGTCGCCGGCTGCGGCACCGGGCCACAGGACCCGGTCAGCACCGCCACACCACCCGTGGCCGCGCCACCGGCGACGACCACCCCAACCTCCACGGGTACGGCGTTCAACCCGACCGACGTCGCCTGGCTGCAACTGACCGTGGCGATGACCGAACGCCTGCTGCCCGTCCTCGATCTGGTGCCGGGGCGGACCACCGACCGAGCCTGGCGGCAGGCGGCCACCCAGGTGGCCACCACCCGACGCGCCGATCTGGAACGCGCCCGCCGGCTACTGGCCGACGCCGCCGCTCCGACCACGAATCCGCACGAGGGCCACGACATGCCGGGCATGGCCACCGCGCAGGAGATGGCCGCGCTGCGGGCGGCCAACGGGCAGCCGTTTCACCGCCTGCTCGCCGGGCACCTGCGGGCGCATCTCGCACAGTCGGTCCGGATCGCCACCGCGGAGCAGCAGAGCGGGGTCCAGCCGGCGACCGTCGCGCTGGCGGCGGCCGTGGTTCGGTCCGCCACCGCCGACCTCGAACGGCTCGATCACCTCGACCCCGCGTAGCCGCGCGTTCAGTGGGCGTTCCGGCGGGGTCGACGCTGGCTGGCCCCACCCGCGACCGACGACTTGAAAGATCGGCCGGCGCGGCTCAGGCGGCGTAGCGGGCGGCGAGGTCGACGACGCGCCGGGCGGCGGCCACCATCGCCCGGTCGGCGAAGCGGCCGTCGGGCAGCACCACGGTCCCCGAATCCCGCTGGTGCGCGTCCGCCACGGCGGCCAGCAGCTCCGCGGCGCGGGCCACCTCCCGATCGGCCGGGCGAAACGCGTCGACGATCACCGGGAGCTGGCGTGGGTGGATCGCCGCACGGCCGAGGAAGCCGAGCCGTCGGCCCGCCGCGCAGGAGGCGGCCAGACCGGCGAGGTCGACGACGTCGGCGTACACCGACATGGCCGGCGGGGCCAGACCGGCCGCGCGGGCCGCGACCACCACCCGGCCGCGCGCCCAGAGCAGCCCGTCGTCGTCGCTCACCCCCAGATCCGAGCGCAGGTCGGCCTCACCGAGCCCGATCGAGGCCACCGCCGGGTGAGCGGCGGCGATCGGGTACGCGGCCTCCAGCCCGGCCGCCGACTCGATCAGCGGGTGCAGGGGCACGTCGACCCGCTCGGCGAGGGCCGCCAGCGACGCGGCCGACTCGACCTTCGGCAGCCGCAGCCCGGCCAACCCGGGCCGGCCGGCCACCGCCGCGAGGTCGGCATCGAGGTCCGGGCCGGTCAGCTCGTTGACCCGGACCTGCACGGGCACCGGGTGCGCCCCGGTGAGGAACTCGGCGACGGCGTCCCGGGCGTACGCCTTGCGTCCGGCGACGACGGCGTCCTCAAGGTCGAGGATGACCGCGTCGGCACCGGAGGCGACCGCCTTGGCGAACCGGTCCGGGCGGTCGCCGGGTACGTAGAGCCAGCTCAACAGCATCAGAGCACCCCCCGCTCGCGCAGCGCGGCCAACTCCTCGGCGCTCAGGCCGAGCGCGCTGAAGACCGTGTCGGTGTCCTGGCCGTGCCGCCGGCCAGCGTGCCGGATCTCGCCGGGCGTCTCGGTCAGGCGGAACGGCACGTTCTGCATCCGCACCTCGCCCAGCTCCTCGTCCGGCACGGTGCGCACGGTGCCCAGCGCGGCGTACTGCGGGTCGGCGAGGATGTCGCGCACGTCGTAGACGGGGGCGACCGCAGCTTGGGCCTCCTCGAACGCGGCCACCACCTCGTCGCGGTCCCGTTGCGACACCCAGGCGCTCACCGCCGCGTCCAACTCGTCGGCGTGGGCGGCCCGCCCGCTGCCGGTGGCGAACCACGGCTCGTCGATCAGCTCGCCGCGGCCGACCAGTCGCAGCACCCGCTCGGCGATGCTCTGCGCGCTGGTGGAGACCGCCACCCAGCGCCCGTCGGCGCAGCGGTAGGTGTTGCGCGGGGCGTTGTTGTTGGACCGGTTGCCCAGCCGGGGCTGGATGTAGCCGAGCTGGTCGTACCAGGTGACCTGCGGCCCGAGCATCGCCATGATCGGCTCGATGATGGCGAGGTCGACCACCTGCCCGGCGCCGGTGACGTCGCGGGCCCGCAGGGCGAGCATCACCGCGTACGCGGCGGCGAGCGCGCTCACCGAGTCGGCCAGCCCGAACGGGGGCAGCGTGGGCGGCCCGTCCGGTTCCCCGGTGGCCGCGGCGAAACCGCTCATCGCCTCGGCGAGGGTGCCGAAGCCGGGCCGTCGGGCGTACGGGCCGACCTGCCCGAACCCACTGATTCGGGTGATCACCAGCCGGGGGTTGACGGCGTGCAGCTCGGCCGGCCCGAGCCCCCACCGCTCCAGTGTTCCGGGGCGGAAGTTCTCCACCAGCACGTCGGCGTCGGCGAGCAGTCGACGCAGCAACGCGGCGCCGTCCGGGTCGGAGAGGTTGAGGGTGACGGTGCGCTTGTTGCGGCCGAGCACCTTCCACCAGAGCCCGACACCGTCGCGGGCCGGGCCGTGCCCCCGCGACGGGTCCGGCTTGGCCGGATGCTCCACCTTGATCACGTCGGCGCCGAAGTCACCGAGGAACGCCGCCGCGAGCGGCCCGGCGAAGAGGGTGGCCAGGTCGACGACCTTGACGCCGTCCAGTGGCGCGGTCACCGGGTCACCTCCGGCAGGTCGGCCGCACAACGGAAGCCGACCTGTTCGGAGCGGGCGAGGCCGGCGCCGGTGAGCAGCAGCTTCACCGACACGTCCGCCGGTTGCGGGCCGCCGTCGAGGTACCAGTCGGAGCCCTGCGCCCGGTACTGGGCGCCGCCCTTGAGGATGGCGAAGCGGGTACGACCGTCGGAGTGCTCGCTCTCGGTCAGGTTCCACACCAGCGGTTCCCGCCGTACGATCAGCCCCGCCTCGGCGGCGACCTGCCACTCGTCCTCGGTGGGCAGTCGCAGCCCGGCCCACGCGGCGTACGCCCGCGCGTCGGCCAGCTCGACCCCGGTCACCGGGGCGTCGGCCGGACCGGAGCCGGCGGTGAACCGCTCCGGGCGCACCGGAACGTAGCCGGCGGCGCGCAGGAACTCGGCGTACTCGCCGTGGGTGACCTCGTGCACGGCGATGGCGAACCGGCCGAGCCGCACACTGCGCCGCAGCGTGCCGGGGTGGTGCAGCCGGGGCGGCAGGGGCTTCCACTCGTCGACGTAGGGCGCTTCGCCGTACAGCCCGGTCTCCCGTACCCGGTGCCGTACGACCAGGTCGTGCCGGCCGCCCTCGACGGCGACCAGGCCCGGCGGCACCTGCGGTCGGGGCGCCCAGGGCGTACGGACGCGCACCGCGGCGCGGGCCGGGAAGGACGGGTCGCCGGTCGGCGGCTCGTGCCGGTGCGCGGAGGCGGGTCCGCGCGCCACGGCCGCGATCGCGCCGGCCGGGAGCGGGCCGCCCACCGCCAGTCGACCGTCGGCGGTCTCAGTGACGGTCAACGCGGCACCGGTGACCAGGTCGACGAAGTGTCGGCCAGCGCTCGGGTCGGTGACCAGCCACGGGCCGTCGTGGTCAGCGCCCCGGTTCACCACCGTCCACAGCGGCTCGTCGTCGTGCGTCCAGCGGGACGCGTACACCTGGCCGTCACCGGGGTGGTCGGCGAGCGGCACCCAGTCCTCGGCGCGCAACCACGCCGCGTGGCTGCTCTGCACCCGGCGCATCGCCCGCAGCACCGCTCGGTCGCGCTCGTTCCAGCCGACCCAGACGCCGAAGACGCTTTCCCAGACCAGCACGCCGACGCCGTTGAGCCAGGCGGAGTGCAGCTCGTCGAGGTGGTCGCGGTGCCAGCGCCGGGTGTGGTGCAGCACGTGCCGTCGCTCGAACCACTTGGCCCGCAGCACGCCGGGCACCTCGGAGTCGGCGAACCACTGCGCCCAGGACATGGCGTGGTCGGCGATGCGGGCCAGCGGCACCCGGCTCTCGCCCTCCAAAACCATGCCGGGGCGAACCGCGTCCAGCGCGGTGCGCAGCTCCCCGGCGCCCTCCTTGAGGGTGTCCAGGAAGACCCCGTCGACGCCGAGCTTGCCGGCCAGCGTGGCGACCTCCTCGGCGTCACTGCCCACCTCGCGCCGGGTGCCGGTGTCCCACGGGTTGTAGTCGACGAAGACCCGCACCCCACGCTGCTGGAACGCGCGCACCACATCGGGTAGCTCCGGCACGTCCCGGTACCAGTCGAACTGGTTGCGGTCGTCGAGGCCGATGACCGGGTACGCGTGCCAGAGCACCACCCCGTCGAAACCGCCGACGTCCCGCCCGGCCGCGTCGAGGAACTCGTCGACGGTGAAAACACCGCGTTCGTGGTCGTAGAGCGTCTCGTCCCAGAGCCAGGCCAGGCAGACGCTGAAGCAGTCACCGGCGATCTCGTCGTAGTGCTCGCCGACGTAGCCGATCCGGTCCCGGGCGTCGACCCGCCACCGGGCGATCTGTTCCCGCCAGGCCGGCCAGTCGGCCGGGTCGGCGGGGGCGGCGAAGATCTTCGCCTCGTCCAGGGCGCTCAGGTCGGCGTGCCCGCCCAACGGCACCTCGGTCGGCCGGTCGATCGGGCGCGGGACGTACGGGTTGAAGCTCACGGTGCACCTCGGTAGGTCGCGTCGTAGAGGGCGTCGATGGCCGGCCGGTCGGGCAGGGCGGTGGACGCTCCGGGCCGCTGGGCACAGGCCGCGCCGGCGGCGCAGGCCCAGCGCAGGCTGGCGGTGACGGTGTCCTCGCTGCTGGCGCCGCCGCGTTCGGCCCAGCTCACGGCGAGCGCGCCGGTGAACGCGTCACCGGCGGCTGTGGTGTCCACAGCGTCGATCTGCGGCGCCGGGACCGCGAGACGCAGGCCGTGTCGATCGGCGTACGCGGCCCCGCGCGCGCCGAGGGTGAGGACCACCCGGGGCACCAGCTTCAGCAGGGCGTCGAGCAGCACCGGCGGGTCGTCGGAGGCGACCTCGGCAACGACCGCCGCCTCGTGCTCGTTGACCACCAGCACGTCGACCAGGTCGAGCAGGACGGCGGGCAGCGCGGCGGCGGGCGCGGCGTTCAGCACCACAGTGGTGCCGTCGGCCCGGGCCCAGCTCGCCGCCTGGAGCACGGCGCTCAGCGGCACTTCCAGTTGCAGCAGCAGCACCTCGGCCGCCGTGATCGTCGCCCGGTCGTCCGCGTCCAGCTCGGTCAGCGTTCCGTTGGCGCCGGGCGCGACCAGGATGAAGTTCTCCGCGTCCCGGTCGACGGCGATCAACGCGACACCGGAGGGGCCGGCTGCGGTCCGCAGACCACGGACGTCCACGCCGGCGTCGACGAGACTCGCCCGCATCCGGGTACCGAACTCGTCGTCGCCCACCGCTCCCACGAAGTCGCAGGCCGCACCGGCCCGGGCTGCGGCGACGGCCTGGTTGGCGCCCTTACCGCCGGGTACGGTCCGGAAGTTCTCGCCGAGCACCGTCTCACCGGGGCGGGGCAGCCGCGACGCCGTGACCACCAGGTCCAGGTTGCTGCTGCCCACCACCGCCACCCGCGCGCTCATACCACGCTCCGTTCCGTCGCCGGCTGTGCCAGGGCGAGGGTCCGCTCGGCCAGCTCGTCGAAGCCGATCCCGTCGAAGCCGGCGATGCTGCTGGCCAGCCGGTTGCGCAGCGGGGCGACCCAGCGCTGCGGCAACCCGGACGCGCCGGTGAGCGCTCCGGTCACCGCGCCGACCGTCGCGCCGGTCGAGTCGGTGTCCCAGCCACCACTGACCACGGCGGTGATCGACCGTTCCAGGTCCCCCCGCCCGTACGCCAGGGCGGCGGCCACCAGCGCCGCGTTGTTGCGGACGTGCACCCAGTGCAGGTGGCCGTGTCGTGCGTACAGCTCGTCGACGACGCGTTCCCAGTCGTCGGTGCCCGCGCCGAGGGCGCGCGCCTCTCGGACCGTGGCGGCGAACCTGCTGTTCGGCGGCAGCACCGCCTCGGCGGCGTCCAGCACCTCGTCCATGGTGTCGGCCACCGGCGCGGCTGCCGACAGGGCCGCAGCCCAGAGCGCGCCGTGCACCCCTCCCCGGACGTGGCTGACCGTCGCGTCGCGTACCGCCAGTTCGGCGGCGCGGTCCGGCCGGCCGGGGTTGACCCAGCCGTACACGTCGGTGCGGATCTGCGCGCCGATCCACTCCCGGAACGGGTTGTGCCGGCGGGCGCTCTGCGGCGGCGGGTATCCGAGCAGCAGGTTGCGGTAGGCCACCCGCTCGGCGGTGAAGACCCGCCCGCCGGGCAGCCAGTCCAGCCACGCCTGCGCCACGTCATCGCTGGTGAAGCCCCGACCGTGCGTCTCCAGCACGCGCAGGGCCAGCAACGCGTAGTTCAGGTCGTCGTCCTCGGGCATCCCGTCGATGTTCTCGGCGAGGCTGGTCGGCGCGCTGCGCCGGTTCCACGGCCAGCGGGCGGCAACGTCGGCCGGGAGCCCTTTCGCGGTGAACCAGTCGCGCAGTGGCCACCGGTCGGTAGCGGTGAGGATCTCCCGGATGCCCTCGCGGGGGATCTTCTCCACCGGCTTGCCGAGCAGGCAGCCGACCGCCCGGCCGAGCCACCCGCCGTGCAGCCGGTCGTACGCCGCCTCGGTCGGCAGCGACCAGGTGGTCGGCCACCCGGCCCGCAGCGAGGTCAGGTCGTCGGCCTCGTCAGTGGTGTCGACGGCGGGCACCGCGTCGGCGGCGTCCAGCAGCTCCGTGGCGAGGGCCCGCAGCTCCGGCGAGGCCGGGTTCACCGACGCCCCGCTGACCGGTGGGGTCAGGTCCCCGCCGGCCGCCGCCCACCGCTGAGCGATCGCGGCGACGTCACGCCCCTCGTCCCGGCTGGCAGCCAGCTCGTGCGGCAGCAGGTCCTCCGGCTGAACCCAGGTGATCCTCACCGGGTCTCGCCCCCAACCCCCCGGGTGGCACCGGCGGCCAGCCCGGCGAACCGCTCCGCCCGGCGGGCGAAGCGGGCCTGGTCGCGCTCGAAGACCTCGCCGGCCACCGTCGCGAGAACCCGGGCCGGTTCCACCAGGTCGGTCTTGGAGGCGGTGGCGACCACGTCGGACCATTCCGCCGGCACCGCGTCGGCGCCACCGAGCGCCCCGGCGATGGCGGCGGCCATGGTGGCGGTGGAGTCGGCGTCCCGGCCGTAGTTGACCGAGCCGAGCACCGCGGCCCGGAAGTCACCGCCCGCCACCACGAGCATGCCGAGAGCCACCGGCAGCTCCTCGATGGCGTGCAGGCGACTGGGCCGCCGCGCGCCGAGGCCGGGGCTGCGGTACTCCTCCCCCACCGTGTCGTAGGGGGCGACCGCGGCCCGCAGCGCCGGGATGGCCTGCTTCCAGTCGTGGTGGCCGCGAGCTTCCTTGACCACCGCGTCGATGGCCGCGCGGGTGCCGTCGCGGGCCAGGTCCAGCGCCGCCGCGACGACGTCCTCGACGCTCGCGCCGGGGGTCGCGGCCGCCGCGACCGAGGCCGCGAACACGGCGGCGGCCTCCCGCCCGTAGCTGTGCTGGTGCGCGCCGGCGATCTCCACCGCCTCGGCGTACGCCCCGGCCGGGTCGCCCGCGTTGACGATGCCGACAGGCGCCATGTACATGGCCGCGCCACAGTTGACGATGTTGCCGACCCCGGCCTCGCGGGGGTCCGCGTGGGCGTGGTGCAGTCGGGTGACCAGCCAGCGTTCGGCGGCGGCGAGCCGGTGGAAGGTCACCCCGTCGCGCTCCAGGTCGGGGATGTACACCACCCGCTCGATCAGGTCGGGAACCAGCAGGTCCACCACGTCGAAGGCATCGAGGTGGTCCCGTTTGGCCGCGTACGCGCGGACCAGGGCGTGGGTCATCAACGTGTCGTCGGTGAGGTGCCCGTCGCCCTTGTGGTAGGGCGCGAGGGGTCGCGCGGTGGCCCAGTCGGCGTGGTACGGGGGCACGATGCCCTCGACCCAGCCGCCGAAGCGGGCACGGATCTGCTCGGGCAGCGCCGTCTCGGTGGCGCCACCCAGGGCGTCTCCGACAGCGGCGCCGACCAGGCAACCAACCGATGTGTCGAGCAAGAGTGACATGTCGTTACCTCAGAACCTGCTTGCCACCGTCGACCAGCTGCGTGCCGAGCTGATCGAGGGTGATCTTGTTGGCGAAGTACTGCTGGAGGGCCGGGGTGGCGTACTTGGTCTTCCACTCCGGGTAGCCGTCGGCCTGCTGGAACGGGGCGACGGTCAGGTCCGCGGCGCTGTCCGCGGCGACGTCCCAGCCCTGCTTGCCTTCGGTGAGCTTGACCAGTTGCTCGTTGGCCTGCTTGCCGGTCGGCACCAGCCAGTCGCCCTTGGCCAGGGCGGCCATGTTCGTCGGGTTGAGGAAGTACTCCAGGAACTGCGCGGCCTGCTTCTTGTGCTTGCTGTCCTCGGAGATCGACAGCGTCTGCGGGTTGGCGGCCTGCTTGGTGGAGAGTCCCTTGATCGGGGGCAGGGTGACCCACTCGAAGCCGGCCGGCGCCTGCTCGACCATCTGCTGGCGCAGCGACACCGAGCCGGGCAGCATCGCGTACTTGCCGCCGAAGAAGCCGGGCAGGGTGTCCGCGCCGCTCATGCCGAGCGCCTCCGGCGAGGCGGACTTGGCGGTGTAGAGCATGTCGTGGATCCGCTTCGGAATTTCCTTCTCCGCGTCGCCGACCTTGACCTCGGTGCGCCCACCGTCGCCGTAGAAGAACTTGCCGTCGTAGTTGAGCGCCAGGTTGAGCACCCGGTTGGTCGGCGACTTCAACGCCCACGCCGCGCCGTACTGGCCGGGCTTGGTGAGCTTCTGCGCGTTGCTCTGGAACTCGTCCCAGGTCCAGCCGCCGTCGGCCGGCGGCACCGCGACACCTGCGGCGTCGAGCAGCTTCTTGTTGGCGATGACGACCTGCGACTCCAGCAGGAACGGCACGCCGGTGACCTTGCCGTCGACGGTGGCGGTGTCCCAGATGCCCTTGTCGATCTGCCCCTTCAGGTCGTCGGAAACCAGGTCGGAGAGGTCGGCCAGGTAGCCCTGCTTGCTGAACTCCCCGATCGAGGACGCCTCGTAGTGCACGATGTCCGGCGCGTCGCCGCCCTCGAAGGAGGTGAGCAGCTGGTCGTGCACCGAGTTCCAGTCACCCTGGACGTACTCGACCTGGATGTCCGGGTGCTCGGCGTTCCACTTGGCGACCAGGTCCTTGTTGACCTGGAGCGACTCCTTCTGCCAGGCGAGGCTGAGGAAACGCAGCTTGGCCGGGCCGGACGCGGCCTCGTCGTCGCCGCCGGAGCCGCACGCGGTGAGCGCGCCGAGGCCGACGACCGCGACCGCGGCGCCCGCCGCGAGTCGGCGGAATCGGGTACGAAGCATGGGGGGTACCTCCTTGGTGGTGGTTGGGGGGACGGTTCAGCCCTTGACCGCGCCCGCGAGCGACCCGGACGAGAGCCGGCGCTGCATGAACGCGAAGAAGATCAGGCTGGGCAGCGTGGCCAGCAGTGAACCGGCGGCCAGGGGACCCAGCCGGGCGGTGCCCTCGATGCCGACGAACCGGGCCAGCGCCACCGGCAGGGTGGCCAGCTCCGGGGTCTTGATCAGCACCAGTGCGAAGAAGAACTCGTTCCAGGCCGAGATGAAGGAGAACAGCGCGGTCGCGACCAGGCCCGGAGCGAGCAGCGGGAAGACCACCCGCCGCAGCACCTGCACCCGGGTTGCGCCGTCGACCGACGCGGCCTCCTCCAGCTCCCTCGGGATGTTGCGGACGAAGCCCTGCAACATCCACAGCGCGAACGGCAGCGCCCAGACCACGTAGATCAGCACCAGCCCGGCGTGCGTGTTGGCCAGACCGACCTGCCGCAGCACCAGGAAGATCGGGATGATCAGCAGTACGAACGGGAAGAGCTGGGACAGCAGCACCCAGCCCAGCGCGGCGGTGCCGAGCTTGGAGCGGAACCGGGCCAACGCGTACGACGCCGGCATGGCGACCAGCACGGTCAGGACCGCCGAGGCGAGGGAGACCTGGAGGCTGTTGAGCGCCGCCCGGCCCAGCTCCTGTTCGGTGAACGCCTGCACGAAGTTCTGCAGTGTCGGGTTGTCCGGGATCAACGTCGGGTGCAGGCGCACCAGTTCGCGCGGCGGTTTGAACGCCGTGGAGAGCAGCCAGACCAGCGGGAACCCGAGGAAGATCAGGTAGCCGGCGAGCGCCAGGTAATGCAGCGTCCGGCTCGTGCGGCTCGGTTTTCCGAACATGTCAGTTCGCCTCCCTGAGCCGGCGACGGAGATAGACCGCGAGCAGCGCGATGATGATCACGACCATGACGTTGCCGAGGGCCGCCGCGTAGCCGTAGTTGCCGTAGCGGAACGCCTCTTCGTACGCGAAGAGCATCGGCAGCATCGTCTTGCCGCCCGGCCCACCGGCGGTGAGCACGTAGACCAGGCCGAACGAGTTGAAGTTCCAGATGAAGTCCAGCGAGGTGATCGCCACGATCACCGGCGCCAGCGCGGGCAGCGTGACGTGCCGGAACCGGTGCCAGGTGCTGGCCCCGTCCACCGCCGCCGCCTCGTGCAGCTCGCGACCCACACCCTGCAGACCGGCGAGCAGGACCACAGTGGTCTGCGGCATCCCCGCCCAGACCCCGACGATGATCACCGCGGGCAGTGCGGTGCTGAAGTCGCCCAGCCAGTTCGTCCGCAGTCCGTCGGCGCCGACGCGGTGGAAGAACTCGTTGATCAGGCCGGCGTCGGGGTGGTAGACGAGCTTCCACAGGATGCCGACGACGACGGGCGGCATCGCCCAGGGCACGACGGCCAGCACCCGCGCCACACCTCGGAACCGCAGTTGCTGGTTGAGCAGCAGCGCCAGCCCGAGGGCGAGCAGGAACTGCAACACAGTCACCCCGACCGCCCAGAGAAGACCGATCTTGAACGAGTTCCAGAACAGCTCGTCGCCGAGGAGGTCCCGGTAGTTGGCCAGGCCGGTGAAGCTGACCTCGACGTTGCGACCGGCGCGGGCGTCGGTGAAGCCGAGGTAGATGCCGCGCAGCAGGGGAAACACCGACAGCACCAGGATCGGCAGCAGCGACGGCAGCAGGAGAAGGTAGATGGTGGTGCGGTCGGAGCGGAACCGGTTGCGCCGGCGGGCCGGCTCGGCCCGTTCGACGTCCGGCCGCTCGGTCAGGGTGGTCATGCGGTCACCCCTTCGCTGGACGGGTGGGTGGTGGGTGGGCCGGCGGGTCGAGGGACCGGCACTGTCGCGGCGCTGGACGCGCGAACGACGAGACTCGGCGGCACCTGCTCGCGGCGCGGCGGCAATGTGGCGTCGGCAATGCGGTGCAGGAGCAGTTCGGCGGCTCGGCGACCACGCTCGGCCGAGCCGAGCGAGACGCTGGAGAGCTGGGGAAACATCATCCGGGCCAGTTCGGTGTCGTCCATGCCGACCAGGGCGACGTCCTGCGGCACCCGACGGCCGGCGACCAGCAGGGCGTGCAGCGCGCCGACCGCGATGAGGTCGTTGGCGCAGACCAGGGCGTCCGGGTCGGCGCGGGCGAGCAGTCGCTCGGTGGCGGCGCGGCCGGCCGCGTACTGGAAGTCGCCGACCTCGATCAGGTCGGCGTCGAGCGGGATGCCGTGTCGGGTCAGGGCGGCCCGGAATCCGGCGTCGCGGGCGGCGCCCGGAACGGTGTCGAGCGGGCCGTTGACGAAACCGATCCGCCGTCGGCCGGTGGCGACGAGGTGGTCCACGGCAAGCGCCACACCGTGGCGCGAGTCGGTACGCACGTTGTCGATCGGAGCGTCCTCGCCGAGCTGGCCGACGACCACCACCGGCACCGGACTGTCCACCAGCGCGGTGAGGTGGTCGTCGGTGACCCGGATCGGCGAGACGATCATGCCGTCCACGTAGCGGTTGGCCAGTCGTCGCAGCAGAGCGGTCTCGTTGTCGATCCGCCCGCCGGTGGCGTGCACCAGCAGTTGCCGCCCGGAGGACGCGACCACGGCCTCGATGGCCCGCATCATCTCCACGTAGACCGGGTTGCCGATGTCCTCCACCGCGAGCGCGATCAGACCGGTGCGCTGGGACTGCAACGACCGGGCGATCGCGTTGGGCACGTAGCCCACCTCGGCCGCCGCCTCACGAACCTTGCGGATCGTCTCGGGGCTGCCGCCGACACCGTTGAGCACCCGCGAGGCGGACGCGATGGAGACGCCGGCGCGGGCGGCGACGGTGTGCACCGTGGGCCGGCCGTCCGCCGATTCCTGTAAACGTTTACGACCCACGTTCGGCACCTCCACCCGATAGCTGTAAACGTTTCCGGGGAGTCTGCTCCGCAAGTGGCGGAGAGGTCAAGAGCCCGTTACGAAAACGTTTCCAACCCCGCACCCCCGCGCCCCACCGCGCCCCACCCCGCACCGCACCTCCCACCCCGCCGCGTTGATCATGGAGTTATTGCCCTGCGCAGCGGCGTGTCGTGGCGATAACTTCATGATCAACAGTTCCGGGGGGTGGGGTGCGGGAGGGGTGGGGGTGGGGTGGGGGTGGGGTGGGGGTGGGGGTGGGGTGGGGGTGGGGTGGGTTCAGGTGGGGAGGCGGAGCTCTGGGCCGGGCCAGCGGGAGCGGAGTCTGCGGTCGTGGCTGGCCACGACGATGGCACCCGGGCCGGTGCCCAGCGCGTCCTCCAACTCGTCGCAGAGCGTCGGCGAGAGATGGTTGGTGGGCTCGTCGAGCAGGAGCAGCTCCGGCGGATCGGCGACGAGCACCGCGAGGGCGAGCCGACGGCGTTGTCCGACCGACAGGTCGGCCACCGGGTGGTCGAGGTCCGCCGGGGCGAGCAACCCGAGGGACGACAGCGGTACGGCAGCGGCCCGTTCCATCCCGACGGCCGCCTCGAAGACCTGCCGGGCCGTCCGCCGCGCATCCGGGAAGACGCTGTCCTGGCTGAGCAGGCCGACCCGCAGCTCCGGTCGTCGCCAGAGCATTCCGGCACCGGTCAGCCGGCCGGCGAGCACGGCGAGCAGGGTCGACTTGCCAGCGCCGTTGGGGCCGGTCACCAACAACCGGTCGCGGGACCTGAGCTCCAGGTGCGCCACCCGCAGTCGGCCGGGAACCTCCAGCCGGTCCGCCGTGACGATCACGCCGTCACTGTCGCCGACGGTGAGCGCCGTCGCGTGAAAGCGCAACGGCTCCGACGGCACCGGAACGGGGTCGCGCTCGATCGTCTCCAGTCGACGGACGGCGTCGCGGACGCGCCGGGAGATCTGGTTCTGAACGCGGCCGGCGGTGTGCCCGTACCCCATCTTCTCGCTGTCGCGCGGGCCCCGTCCGTGAGCGACCTGGTGCCCGGTCACGGCGGCGGCCTCGCGCAGGTCGGCGAGGAGCGCCTGCTCGTCGTCGTAGCGCCGCCGCCACCGTTGCGCCTCGGCGCGCTTCGCCGTCAGGTACGCCGTGTAGCCGCCGCCGAAGCGGACCGGCCCGTCGGCCGCCGGGTCCAGGTCGATGAGATCGGTGCAGACCGCGTCCAGGAAGGCCCGGTCATGACTGGCCACCACGACCACCCCCGGCATGGCACGGAGCTGGTCCTCGCAGAACGCCGCCGCCGCGTCGTCGAGATGGTTGGTGGGCTCGTCGAGCAGCAGCGCGCTCGGCCGGCGGATCAACGTCGCCGCGAGGGCGAGCCGGCCACGTTGCCCACCGGAGAGCGCGCCCAGCATTCGGTCGTGGGGCAGCCCGCCGAGACCGAGGCCGTCGAGGACCGTGCGGGCACGCCGGTCGGCGTCCCAGGCGTCGCGGTCCTGCGCCCGTTCCAGCACCTCGCCGTACGCGGCCAGCAGCCGGTCGTGCTGCTCGGCGCCCTCCGGCGCGTCGGCGAGCGCCACGCCAATCCGGTCCAGCTCGGCGAGGTCGGCGCGAGCCTCGCGCAGCGCGTCGTCGAGGACGGCGGCGATGGTGGCGGATGCCCGCAACGGCAGTTCCTGGTGCAGGAAGCCGACGTCCGGTGGACGAGTGACGGTGCCGGAGTCGGGTACGTCGACGCCGGCCAGGACCCGCAACAGGGTCGTCTTGCCGGTGCCGTTCTCACCGATCAGGCCGATCCGGTCGCCGGGCGCGGCGGTCAGGGAGACGCCGTCGAGCACCTGGCGGTCGCCGCGGATCCGCACGAGGTCATGGGCGGTGAGGGCAGGTCGAACAGACATGGGGAACCTCGGATGACGACGATCCGGGGCGCACACCGGCACCCCGGCGGAAGCAGGACATGACGACGGCGGCCGCGGCGACGGAGGCGCGATCACGCGCCCGTCGGCGGCCGGTCCGGGTGCTCACCCGGAGATGTCGTCGTCACCTGCCACGTCTGCTCCGATCTCCCAGAACTCGGGCGCAAGAATAACCGTGCCGGCTCCGGCTCAGCTCCCGCCCGTGCTCGACGAGCTGTTGTCCGATGAGTTTCCCCGCCGGGACGTGTATCGGCCCGCCAGTCGCCCGGCCCGAGCGCGACGCCCCAGCACGGCGATGATCACCAGCAGCAGGCCAGCGCAGAGCACGACCCCGCCGCCCACCAGTGACGCCGCCATTCCTGCCGACATGATCGACCGCCCTTCTCCGACCGCGACCGGCACGGCCGGACGGGCAGATCCTGACACGATCAGGCCGTCCGGGCACCTGCCCGCAGGGAGTCGATGGTGAGGTCGAGGGCCGCTTCCAGGTGGTCGGTCTTTCCGGTGGAGAGCAGCAGGAGTACGCCGCCCTGGATGCCGGCGAGCAGCGCCGCGGCGGCGCGGTCGGCGTCCACGTCCGCGGAGATGTCCCCGGTCGACTGCATGTGCCGGACGCCGTCGGCGATCGCGTTCTGCCAGCGCCACATGAGCCCGGTCACGATCGCCTGCGCGCCCGGCGCCCGCCGCCCGGTCTGGCCGAGCAGACCGTTGAGCGGGCATTTCACCCCCTGCGCCCGGTAGCGCTCGATCAGTAGGTCGCGCCACGCCAGCCAGGCCGGCCAGGACGTCAGGTTGCTGAGCATCGGCTCCTGGTCGAGCAGGACCTGGTCGGCCTCGTGCTGGGCCACCGCCAGCAGCAGTTCTTCCTTCCCGTCCGGGAAGTAGTGGAAGAGTTGACCCTTGCTGGTGCCGGTGTGGGCCATCACATCCTCGAGGCGTACCTCGTCCACGCCGCGCTCACGGATCTCGGCGGCGGCGCCGGCGACGATCCGCGCCCGGGTGGCCTCACCCTTGCGGGTCAGCGCCCTTGTCATGAGACCTCCCGCACCGCTTGCCCCTCGTGCATGCCCGACTGACCCTAGCTCGGCTTTTGGACTTGCAGGTCCAATTTTGCCGAGCAAAGGTCTGGAAAACGGTCCGCTCGGGGCCGCCACGTGATCGGGAGGACACAACGATGAACCACTACTACCTGCTCGGGCGGTCCGGTCTGCGGGTGAGCCGGCTGGCGCTGGGCACCATGAACTTCGGCGTCGACGGGTTCCACGCCGCGTACGGCAAGACCGAGGAGGAGGCCGAGCCGATCTTCCGCCGGTATCTGGAATCGGGCGGCAACTTCATTGACACGGCTGACTTCTACACAGCCGGCGAGAGCGAAAAGATCCTCGGCCGGCTGATCGAGCGGGCCGGCGTGCGCGAACGGCTCGTGCTCACCAGCAAGTTCACCAACACCGTCGACCCGAGCGACCCGAACGCGAGCGGCAACGGCCGTAAGCACATCATGCGGGCCGTCGAGGCGTCGCTGAGCCGACTGGGCACCGACTACATCGACCTGTACCTGCTGCACACCTGGGACCGGATCACGCCCGTCGAGGAGGTCGTGCACACTCTCGACGACCTGGTGCGCGCCGGCAAGATCCGGTACGCCGGCCTCTCCGACGTACCGGCCTGGTATGCCACCCGGGCGCAGAGCTACGCCGAGGCGCACGGCCTGGCCCCGATGATCAATCTGCAACTGCCGTACTCCCTGGTCAGCCGCGACATCGAGGCGGAGTACGTGGCGATGGCCCAGACCATGGGCATGGGGCTCACCGCGTGGAGCCCGATCGCCAGCGGCCTGCTCAGCGGCAAGTACCGCCGCAGCGGCGACGGCCTGAGCGGGACCGGCCGGTTGACCAATCCCGACACCGGCGGCCGCGAGGTCAGCGCCAGCGAGTGGCAGGTCATCGACGCCCTGGAGAGTGTCGCTACCGAACTGGGCCGCAGCATGGCCCAGGTCGCGATCAACTGGGTCGCCACCCAACCCGCAGTGGCCTCGGTGATCATCGGCGCGAGCAGCGCCGAGCAGATCGGCAGCAACTTCGAGGCGCTCGACTTCGAAATCCCGGCCGACGCGCGTCGCCGTCTCGACGAGGCCAGCGCTCCGCAACTCGGGGTGCCCTACGTGATGTTCACCCCGCAGTACCAGTCCTGGGTGGTGAGCCCCGGCCTCGGCATCGGCGACAAGCCGGCCGGCTACGCCCCGCCGGTGTTCAACGCCAAGTAGAACCTCGCACGACCCCTGCCCCTGCCCCTACCCCCTACCCCCTGCCCCGCCGATCTTGCACTTGCTGTCCCGACATAAGGGGCGTCCCACTCATGTCGACAACCGCAAGTGCAAGATCGGCGGGGCAGGCGGGGCAGGGCGGGGCGGGCGGGGCGGGGCGGGGCGGGGCAGGCGGGGCAGGCGGGGCGGGGGCGGGGGATTTAGCGGTGGGTTGGTGTGGGGTCTGGTTCTGGTGCTGGTGCACCCTCGTAGAGCGCCACGTACAGCCGGCGCAGCTCGTCGCCCTCAGCGCCGAGGGCGGCGAGGTTGAGGGTGTTGTGTTCGACGCCCAACGTCTCCGGCAGGGTGCACACCCGCAGTGGTATCGCGTTCGCGTCGGCGATACGGCGCGGCACGTCGACCGCCGCCCTGAGGTCCACCACGCCGTCGAGGGGGCTGATCGCGACCGCCGCGCTCCGCAGACCGGTCCGCCGCGGCGGCTTCGGCAGTGTGCGCGCGATCGTCAGGTACTGGGTGACGGCGGCGAGGGAGTATCCCCGCGACGTGACGCGATCCCGCAGAACGCGACGCCCGTACAGCGTGATGAGCGGTTTCACCGCGTAGGCCGGCGCCTGTCGCGGATTCGGAGCAAAGAACGGCGACAGCAACAGCAGATGCCGTACGACGTTTCCCGGCACCTGGGCCAGCCAGGCGGCCAGCACGGCGCCCCCGGAGATGCCCACGACGCCGACCTCGTCTCCCAGGGCCGCCGCGACGGCCCACCCCTGCGCGGCGTACGTCGTCAGCTCACCGGCCTCGACCCGGTGGTGGGCCCGCCGGTCGACGGTCCCGTGCCGGGGCGCCCGGGGAACCCAGACGTTGTACCCATTGTCGAAGAACTCCTCGGCCAGCCGTTCGTACTGCTCGGGCGCGAGGGTGTACCCGTGCAAGAGCAGCACGGCCCGGCCGGTACGGGAACCGTGGCTCAGCAGGCGACTGCGCGACTCCGGTCGCACCTCCGGATCGGCCGTCTCGGCGGCGATGATGGCCGCGGCGGCACGGGTGGCCGTGTCGAAGTCGAGCGGTCGGGCCGGCGCGACCCGTAACCCACTGCGGCCCACCGGCCAGAGGTAGAGCCCGGCGACCGCCGCCACGACGAGCGCCAACCCGCCGACGAGGAGCGCGATGATCTCCGGCATGGTCAGATGCTGACAGGGGACGCGTTCGACGCCGGCTGAGGGGGTGCGCCCGGGTGACCGGGCGCACCCGGTCAGCTATTCCTTGCTGTTCGGCGGCGCGAAGACGACCCGGGTGCGCAACTGTCGAAAGCCGGTCCGCTCCAACTCCGCCAGTACCGCCACCCGGTGCGAGTCCACGTCGGCGATGACCTCGCGGGCACCGCCGGCGGACAGCACCCGGACCGCCTCGGCCAGCAGCTCGGGCCGGGCCGCCTCGTCGAGCAGGCCGAGATAGGCGAGCAGGGGGTAGCAGGCGTCTCCGGCCGTACCGGCCAGGCCCACCGGCTCACCGGCGTCCACCGCGACGCGCCATTGCCCGGTGTTGTCGCCCAGCCAGGCCAGCGGGTCGGTGGCCAGGTCGACGCCGCCGACCACCCGCGCGATCTCGACGCCGGTCAGCACGTCCGGCTCGGCGATCCTGGCGACCAGGGCATCGATCTCCGCCGCATCGACGGGCGGGCGGAAGTCGTACCGACCGGAGGACGCCGGCAGGGGTGTGCCAGTCCAGGAGCAGCGGAGTCGCTCCCCCCGCTCGACCAGCCCGGCGAGGCGAGCGGCCTCCATGGGCGCCCGCACCACGGCCAGCACCTCGGGTCGACGCCGCCAGTGCGCCGGCAGCGCGGCGTAGTACAGACCGGGACCGCCCAGCGCCTCGTGGGCGGCGCGCAGAAGCTCGGCGCCCACCTCCGGCTCGGCGTCCAGGTCGAACCGTTCCAACCACGGGGCACCGACGGCACCCGGCGGAAGGACCCAGGCGGCCCGACCGACCACCCGGCCGGCGCGCAGCGCGACCCAGGTGTTCTCGGGACGGTAGCCGCCACCGGCGATCCCGTCGGCGTACGCGACCTGGCGCAGTTGGGGCAGCGGATCAGGCATGGAGTCGAACAGGTTTTCCTCGCCCGCGACGAGCGGACGGATGACCAGATCAGTCATGGGTTGGTCCTCCGGGAAGCGCGCGCCCCGGATCAGATCCGCGCGGACGCCGGAGCGCGGAGGGGGCGCAGAACATCGGACATTGTTCTGACCTCCTTCCAGCTCGACGGCGTGCCCGACGACCATACGCGCAGGGGTCGACAGCCCGCAACGGATCGTCACAACGTCGGGTTGGTCTCCGACCCACGCTTGTGGGCACGCTGGTCGTACACGGTGATGCCGGCCAGGATCACGGCCGCGACGGCCGCCACGGCGATCGGCGGGAGCAGCACCATCGGCGGGGCCGCCAGGATCAGCGCCACCACGCCGAAGTACAACGCCCGACACCTCGGCGCGGTACGGTCCTCCCGCTCCAGGGTGCTCCGCCCGATCAGGAACAGCACCGGGCCGCCGAAGATGATGACCACCAGAGCCCAGTCGATCGGCGGGTGCGGATCCTCGATGACCTGACCGAAACCGACGGCGGTGCAGATGATGCCACCGACGATCAACAGCAGGCTGTAGCTCGCCCACCGCGACAGCTGGATCCCCTCCCCGCTCGGGGTCGAGGCGTGGCCGGATCTGACGTGGTAGAAGTAGATCCGCCAGAACGAGACGACCGCCACGAACGAGGCGATGAGGGCGATGGTTCCCCCGGTCGAGAAGCCGGGGTAACTGACCGCGGCGCCGGCTTCGAGCACCACCTCGGCGAGAGCGATCATGAAGAACTGGTTGTACCGCTCGGCGAGGTGCGCCTGCGAGACGCTGACTCCCAGGCTGGTGAGCTGCGGCCCGCCCATCCGGGGCAGCGGGTAGGTGGTGGCTGCGCCGATCATCTCGATGGCGAGCGCGATGGTCCAGAAGATGCCTCGACCGAGGCCCCCGCTGATGCCACCGCTGATCCAGAGCACGCCGGACGCCACGTGCCAGGTCAGCACCCGGAGCGAGAACGTGTGCACCGCGTGGCCCCGCAGGGCGAACGCCAGAAAGAGCGGTCGGCCGACCTGGATGACCACGTAGGTGCAGGCGAAGATCACGCCACGTTGCCCGAACGCTTGCGGCAACGTGACCGCCAGCACCAGGGTGCCGAACATCGTCACCAGCAGGAATGCCTGGATTTCGGGACGGCGAGGGTCGTAGGTGCTGGACAGCAGGGCGTTGAGTGACCAGATCATCCACAACGCCGCGAAGAACAGGACGGTCTGGCCCGCCTCGGACAGCAGGGTGTGCCGGACGATGGTCAGGTCGTCCGCGACCCGCCCGGCGAGGCGGGCCAGCGCGAAGACGTAGACGATGTCGAACAGCAGTTCCAGGACGGTCGCCGAGTTCGGGCTCCTGCTGTCCCCGAGGCCACGGAAGAGCTCGGCGCGCCTCAGCACGGACGGCGGGACAGCTCAGCCGGCCAGGGCCGCCGGCACGGGCACCCCATGCTGGTGACCCTGATGGCCTGCCATCGTCCCCGAGCCTCCCTCGCCTGCCGGTTCGCCTGATCCGCTATCTGCGTACTTTATCCATCTTTATCGGGTCTCCGTCGCTGATGGCGGATACCGGGTCGGCGGTACGCCGGATCATCTGTGCCGTCACCCTGCGGTACGAGCCCGGGTCGACGGGGAGCAGCCACTGCCGGGCCCGGGTCAGCGGGCCGACGTTGAGCCCCAGCTCGTCGAGCACCTCGTCGACGTTGTGCATCGAGAACGGGATGATGTTCGTGCCCCGAGCGTGCCGTCCGTTGGTGCGCTTCGTCATCCAGATCAGTCGGGCGCGCACCTCGTCGCGCATCTGGACCTCGGTCGGCAGTGTGATCCCTCCCCGTAGGTACGCCGCCGTCCAGACCGCTGCCATCTCCGCGCTGAGCGGGCTGAAGAACGACGAGTTGTAGCCGGCGAACGTCAGCCGCGGCACGCCGATCGGCAGGATCTGCCGGTAGAGCATGAAATTGCCGGCGTCGTCCTGAAGCCGGGCGTGCAACGCGTCGTCGAAGAACGGCACGTGCTGGCGGAAGCCCGTACCGCAGATCACCAGGTCGGCGGGGAGCACCGTGCCGTCGGCCAGGCGCGCGGCGGGCCGGCCACCGTCGACCAGCAACTCGGTGATCACCTGTTCCCGGTGCACGGCGATGCGGCCGTCGGTGACCCGCTCGAAGAAGCCCTCGGTGGCGAGGCTGACCGTGCTGCGGGCGATGTCCTCGAAGCTGCCGTTGGGCACGAGACCCAGCTCGCGCAGGTTGAACTGCCGGGTCGCGACCGAGCCGACGCTGTCGACCATGCGTTGGCGCAGACCGTTCCCCGGGCCGTGCAGGAACCGCTCGAAGCCCTTCAGGTGCAGGTAACGGAAGAGCGCCTCACCCATCCGGGTGAGCAGCAGGTACTTGTAGTTGAGCGCTCCACCGAGCTTGCGGGGCATCTTCCAGAGCAGTTCGCGCGCCACCACGTGGGTCTGGGCGGCGACCTCGCTCACCGGGACCGCCACGTCGCAGGACGACTTGCCGTACCCGACCACGAGGACGTTCCTGCCCCGGGCGGCCTCGATGTCGTGGAACTCCCCCGTCGCCAGGACGCGCCCTCCGGCAGCCGCGAAGCTCGCATGCCCGTCGAAGGACGGGACGACCGGGTCGGAGAAGATGCCGTTGGCGACGACCAGGTGGTCGTACCGTTCCACGGTCAACGGGGCCGGGGCGCCCGCCGGCCGCGAGGTCACCAGCCACCCGGTCTCGTCGTTGACCAACTCGGCCGAGGCGACCTCCGTGGACAGGCGCAGCGCGCTGGCCAGCCCGAACTTCTCCACGTAGCTCTCCAGGTACCGCTGGACCTGCTCACCCGACGGCCACTGCGGGCAGTCGGCGGGCATCGGCAGGTCGGAGAGGTGGTAGGTGCCCTTGTCGTTCTGGGTGTGCAGGCCGGGGTATCGCCGGGTACGACTCCACACCCCGCCGACGTCGGGCGCGCGCTCGAACACTGTGACGTCGAATCCGCTCTGCCGCAGCACCTTGGCTGCGCTCACACCGGCGAATCCGGCACCGACGACGGCAATCCTCATGATGTCCTCCGAAGGACGTACGAACCGTGCCGGCGCTGACCGCCCGCGGTGCTCGCACGCTAGCGAGCAGGCCACGAAGGTCGCTATCCGCTCGACGCGGGCGCTGTCCGCGGTACGCAGCCGGACCCTTTCCTGTCGGGTCGACGGCTTTCGGATCTGGTCCGGCCCGGTCACGCCTTACGGTCAGCGCGACGGGACGCCCGGGAGGTGTCGGATGGATGCGGTGACGGTCCGGACGGACGACGTCGACCGGGCTCGCGCCGAGGTGGGTCGGGTCTTCTGTCCACACCGGCTCACCCCGCAGGCGGGTGTGCACGCCGTGCAACTGCGGATGGCGGCTCGCCGGGCGGGCGGGGTGGGCGTCATCGACCTGGACTACGGGCAGGCGGTGCGCATCCAACCGCCAGCGCTGGAGACCTTCTACCTCGTCCAGATCCCCAGCGCCGGCAGCACGATGGTCCGGCACGCCGGTCAGACAGTGACCTCGACCCCCGACGTCGCCTCGGTGCTGTCCCCGTACGACTCCTCGGACATGCGGTGGTCCGAGGGATCACCCCACCGGATCTTCTACGCCGACCGGCGCGCCGTCGACCGGGAACTCGCCCGCCTGCTGGGCCACCCGGTGGACGACCCGGTCCGCCTCGACGTCGGCATGCTCATGACCACGCCGACCGCGCAGGCGTGGGCGCGCGGGGTGGCGTTCCTCGCCGACGAGCTGTCCCAGCCGGCGGACGCATCCCTGTTCGACCACCCGCAGGTGGCCGCCCGCTTCGAACAGGGGCTCATCGGCAAGCTGTTGCTGGCCCATCAGCACAGCCACTCCCACCTGCTGGCCGAGCCGGGCCAGCACGCCCACCCCGGGCGTCTCGTCCGCCGGGCCTGCGCCCTGATTGCCGAACACCACGGGGAGGCGCTGACCGTCGGCGACGTCGCCGAGGCGCTACGGGTGAGCGTACGGACACTTCAGGACTGCTTCCGCCGTGAACTGCAGATCACCCCGACCGCGTACCTGAGGGCGTGCCGACTCGACGCGGCGCACCGCACGCTCCGCTCGGCCGCGCCGGGGGCGTCCGTGACGACGGTTGCCCTGCAACACGGCTTCGTGCACCTCGGTCGTTTCGCGACCGAGTATCGGAGCCGCTTCGGCGAGACGCCGTCCACGACCCTGCGTCGGTGACGACCGTCGCCTCGTACGGTCGGCCCTTGCCTTGACGCTGACGACAAGGTTTAGCGTGGTCGCGACGGGCCGATGGAGGAGGTTGGATGCTGATCGGCGAGCTGGCTGAGCGGGCCGGCACAAGCCCTCGCACGCTGCGCTACTACGAGGCGCACGGATTGGTACGGGCGCAGCGCTCCCCCAACGGCTACCGCGACTATGACGAGTCGGAGCTACGCGTCGTGCGGGAGATCCGGGCGCTGCTCGACGTCGGGTTCGGCCTCGACGATGTCCGGCCGTTCGTCGCCTGCCTCCGGGCCGGCAACACGTCAGGTGACGTCTGCCCGGACTCGGTGCTGGTGCTGCGGCGCAAGATCGTCGAGGTCGAGGCCGTCATCGACCGGCTCGGCGCGGTGCGCCAGCAACTGCACAGTCAACTCACTCAAGCGATCGCACATCGGGAGAAGACATGCCCCAGGAGACGCAGATAGGCTCGCTGGTCACCGTCACGGACGACACATTCGCGGAGCTGGTGCTGGCCAGCGACCGACCCGTGGTCGTCGATTTCTGGGCGGACTGGTGCCCCCCCTGCAAGGCCATCGAGAAGAGCCTCGCCGAACTGGCCCAGGAGTTCGGTGACCGGATGGTCGTGGCGAAGCTCAACTCCGACGAGAACCCCGGAGCGACCCGTAGCTACCGGGTGATGTCCCTGCCGACGCTGCTCGTGTTTCGTCAGGGCGAGGTCGTCGGCTCGACAGTGGGGTCCAGGCCTAAGACGTACCTGCGAGAGACCCTGACCGCGCAGGCCGGCTGGTAACGGCCTGTGGAAATCGTTATCCCGGTGCGGCCGGCCAGTCTCCTGAGGGGAGGCAGGTGACGGATCTTCCGTCATCGTCTCCGTCAGTCAGCGGTACGACCGAACGAGGGAGTCGAGACGATGCGCGCAACCGGCCAGGGTGAGGCGGACGCCGCGAGGGGGAACCGGGGCGTCCACGCGGAACCCCGACGCGGGATGCTCGGCCGCCTCCCGAACGGCGTGAGGCGGCTGCTGTGGCCGCTGCTCGTAGCCGCCGCGGTCGCCGTACTGGTGACGGGTGTGATCGTCGTGGTGCAGCCGACCGGGCCGACGCCCGCCCCGGCGGCGACGCAGGCGCTCGACGCGTCACCGTCCACGAGCCCGCTGCCGGGCACACCCGCCGCGACCACGCCCGCCGCCACGGCGAGCCCGACGGGGACGGCTCCCCCGTCGACGCCGGCGGCGAAGCCGACATCCGGGCGTCCGGTCGCCCCGGCGGCCACTGCGGTGACCTCCAAGCGCAAGGGCGTCGGCGTGTGGACCTTCGACGGCGTCAGCCAGGCGTTGGCCAACTCCGGGGCGAGTTGGTACTACACCTGGGACGTGAAGCACCAGGGCGTCACCAGCCCGCAGGGCACCGAGTTCGTCCCGATGATCTGGGGGGCGAAGAGCGTCACCGCGAGCAACCTGCAACAGGCCAAGCAGAACGGCCGTTACCTGCTCGGCTTCAACGAGCCGGACCTGAAGGGCCAGGCCGAGATGACCGTCGAGCAGGCGCTTGAGCTGTGGCCGCAGTTGCAGGCCACCGGCCTGCCGCTGGGCAGCCCGGCGGTGGCCTGGGGCGGTGACCGGCAGGGCGAGTGGCTCGACCGGTTCATGGCCGGGGCCAAGCAGCGCGGCTACCGGGTCGACTTCATCGCCCTGCACTGGTACGGCGGCGACTTCACCACTGCCAACGCGGTCAACCAGCTCAAGTCGTACCTCCAGGCCGTGCACGACAGGTACAACCTGCCGGTCTGGCTCACCGAGTTCGCCCTGATCGACTTCTCCAACGGCGTCCGTTTCCCCACCCAGGCACAGCAGGCCGCGTTCCTCACCGCGGCGACGAAGATGCTGGGTGGGCTGTCCTGGCTTCAGCGGTACGCGTGGTTCGGCCTGCCCGCCACCGACAAGGACCAGACCGGCCTGTTCCGTACCGGCAGCACCGCCACCGCCGTCGGTCGCGCCTACCAGGCGGCACGCTGACCTACAGCACGTCCACGTGGTCTCGCCATGAGTGCCGCGGCTCGTAGCCCAGCACCCGGCGGGCCTTGTCGATGCTGAGCAGGGTCTCGTGCTCACCCAGCTCCTTGCGGATCTCGACGCCTGGGTAGACCTCGGCCATCAGGCTGGCGCTGGACCGGGTCATGACGGTGTCGGCGTTGGCGATGACGAAGACGTCGGCACCGGGCTGGTCGTGCGCGAGCGCGCGCTCGACCGCCTGGGCCCCGTCGCGCGCGTCGATGTAGCCCCACAGGTTCCACCGGCGCAGCTGCGGGTCGGCGTCGAACGAGGGGAACGGCGCGTAGTCCTCGACGTCCATCACGTTGGAGAAGCGCAGACCCACCATGACCAGCTCCGGGTCCCACCGGCAGAAGTGCCGGGCCATCTCCTCCTCAAGTGCCTTGTTCAACGAGTACGTCGACTCGGGCCGGGGCGCGTACTCCTCGTCGACCGGCGCGTACGGCGGCGGCGTGTCGAACGGCAACCCGAGCACCGTCTCGCTGGACGCCCAGACGACCCGCTTGATCCCGGCCGCCCGCGCGGCGGCGAACACGTTGTACGTGGCGGCGGAGTTGTTCGCGAACGTGGTCGCGTTCGACATCAGCCCGGGGGCCGGGACCGCCGCCAGGTGCACGACCGCGTCGACGCTGCCCGCGTGCTCGTCGGCGCCCCCGGTGAACGCCTCCACCACCTGCCCGTAGTCGGTCAGGTCGACCAGGAGGAACTCGCCGTCCACGTCGCGGGGGTCGCGGCCGCCGGCGCGGTCCACCGCCAGCACGTCGACACCCGCGGCCCGTAGGTGGGCGACGACGGCGCGGCCGAGCTTGCCGGTGGCGCCGGTGACGACGACACGCCTGGGCAGTGCGGAGATGCTCATGACCCCATCTTCGCCGCCGACGACGGCAGCCGGGCAGCGGGGTGGGATCGGCCCGCCGCGCCGCCATCGCGATCCGAGCGCGATCGGGTGGGCAGGTGCGTAACGTGCAGGGGTAAACGTTGTCGCGAAGAGGAGACTTCATGTCCAAGCCACCGCTTCCCGAGGCCGCGGTCGCCATGCTGCAGAAGCCGAACCCGGCCGTCATGACCACGCTTCGCAACGGTGGTCAGCCGGTGTCCGCCGCTACCTGGTACCTGTGGGAGGACGGCCGGATCCTGGTGAACATGGACGAGAGCCGCCGCCGGTTGGAGCACGTCCGCAACGACCCCCGGGTATCCCTCACCGTGCTCGACGAGGCCGGTTGGTACACCCACGTCAGCATCATCGGGCACGTCGCCGAACTGCGCCCTGACGAGGGCCTGACGGACATCGACCGGTTGTCGAAGCACTACACGGGCAATGCGTACCCACGGCGGGAACGCGCCCGGGTCAGCGCCCTGATCGAGATCGACCGCTGGCACGGTTGGGGAGCGCAGAAGGACAACAACCAGGTCGGCTGACCGTTGCCGTACGCCCTGTCGCCTCGACGGCTGCCGTCGGGGCGACAGGGCGCCGGCCGTCAGGGTGTCAGGGCGGGGGCGGACCGGGCGCCGACGCGGGTCACCAGGTAGCCGAAGGCCGCCGCGGTGAAGAACATGACGATGCCGTAGACGGCTCCCGGGATCGCCATCTGGGTGCTGTTGAGCAACGCCGGGCTGAGCGCGATCGTGATGGCCAGGGTGCTGTTGTGGATGCCGATCTCGAAGCCGGCGGCCGTCGCGGCGCTCCGGTCGACGCCGGCGAGGCGCGGTACCCCGTACCCGATGGCGAGGCTGAGCAGGTTGAAGGCGAGCACGGCCAGGCCGACCGAGACGAAGTAGTCGGCGATGTTCTCCCGGTCGCCGAGCACCGCGCCGGCGATCACCGCGACGAGTACGACGACGGAGAAGATCCGGACCGGGCGGTTCAACCGCTCGGCCACGTGGGGCATCCGCGCCCGGATGAGCATGCCGATCGCGACCGGGACGAGCACGATGGCGAAGACCTGGAGCACCTTGTCGAGCTGCAGGCCGATGCTCCTGCCGTCGGGCAGGAAGTACGCCGCCGACAGGTTGACCAGGATCGGCAGGGTGAACACGGCGAGCACCGAGTTGATGGCGGTCAGGGTGATGTTCAGGGCCACGTGCCCGCCGAACAGGTGGCTGTAGAGGTTGGCGGTGGTGCCGCCCGGTGACGCGGCGAGCAGCATCATGCCGACGGCCAGTTCGGGTGCCAGGTCGAACGCGAGGACGAGGCAGAAGCAGAGCGCTGGCAGCACGAGCACCTGGCAGACCAGGGCGATGACGGCGGCTCGCGGGTGCTGGGCCACCCGGCGGAAGTCCGCCATGGTCAGTCCGAGACCCAGACCGAGCATGATGATGCCGAGTGCGACGGGTAGTCCGATCAGTGTCAGGGCGGAGTCCATGGCACAACATCGTTACCACCGGGTAACGCGTTCACAATCCCCCGTGCGGACGGACGCCTCTTGACCGCAGACGGTGACCGGCTTAACTTCATCAATCAGATAAGTCTCTTAACTAATTCTGCTTGATCTCTCGTGGAGTGTGCCGATGCGACCATTCCGTCACCGCCGTCTCACCGCCGTCGTCGCTCTGACGACCCTTCTGGTCACCGCCGCCCCACCGACCGCCGCGAACGCGGGCGCCAAACCCGACCGCGCCGGCTACCACCGGGTCGGCTACTTCACCCAGTGGGGCATCTACGGTCGGGCCTTCCCGGTCAAGAAGCTCGAAACCTCCGGGGCGGCGAGCCGCCTCACCCACCTCAACTACGCCTTCGGCAACGTCAGCGAGGACGGTCGCTGCTACGTCGACGGCGGGCCGGGTGAGGGCGACGCCTGGGCCGACTACCAGCGCCCCGTCCCGGCCGAGGAGAGCGTCGACGGTGTCGCCGACGCCCCGGGCCAGGCGCTCAACGGCAACTTCGGCCAACTCGCCAAGCTGAAGGCCAAGCACCCCAAGCTGAAGGTGCTGATCTCGCTGGGCGGCTGGAGCTGGTCGACGTACTTCTCGAACGCGGCCCGCACCGACGCGTCCCGCAAGGCGTTCGTCACGTCCTGCATCGACCTCTACCTCAAGGGCAACCTGCCGGGCACCACCGCCGGTGCCGGGGCCGGCGTCTTCGACGGCATCGACCTCGACTGGGAGTGGCCCGGCTCAGACGGTGAGCCCGGCAACGTCATCCGCCCGGAGGACCGGGAGAACTTCACCAAGCTGCTCGCCGAGTTCCGCCGGCAGCTCGACGGGTACGGGCGCACGACCCGCGCGCATCACCCGCTGACCGCGTTCCTGCCGGCCAGCCCGACCACCATGGACGCCGGCTACGAGGGCCGCAAGATCTTCAAGTACCTGGACTTCGCCACCGTGCAGGGGTACGACTTCCACGGCGGCTGGGACGCACGGGCCAACCAGCAGTCAGCGCTCCGCGTGCCGGCTGGCGCCCCTGACAACCCGGACTTCTCCGTCGAGGTCGCCATCGACGGGTGGATCGCCCGTGGAGCGCCGCGCGACAAGCTCGTGCTCGGCATCCCGTACTACGGTCGCGGCTGGACCGGCATCACCGGCGGCGGCAACGGTCTGTTCCAGCCGGCCACCGGGCCCGCGCCGGCCACCTTCGAGGCCGGGTACGAGGACTACAAGAACCTCAAGACCCTGGCCGGTAACGGCTACACCGTGCATCGCGACCTACGCGCCGGACACGCCTGGTTGTTCGACGGTACGACGTTGTGGACGTACGACGATCCAGCGGTCGTGTTGCAGAAGACGCTCTACATCCGACGGGCCGGCCTGGCCGGCGCGATGATCTGGTCGCTCGACGGCGACGACGACAATGCCACGTTGACCAAGACGATCGGCCTCGGTCTGACGACCTGGTAGCCGTACCCGATCCACCCGGCCCGCCGCCGGCCGACTCCTCGGCTGGCGGCGGGCCGGCGGCGAACCGCCACTGCGTCACGCCGTCGGGCTGCTGTTACCCGACGTGCCGAGGTGGATGTCGACGTCCGCGGCTCCGGTCATCTGGTCGTACGCCCTGGTCTTGAGCCGGTTGGTCTGCAGCTCGCCGTCGAGCAGTGCCGCCCGCAGAGCCTCCGCGTCCGTGATCTCCCTGCTGGTCACCGCGTCGGCCGCGGTTGTCGCGCCCTGCACGACCTCCAGGTGAGTGCCGTCGGTGGGCATCAGATCGGCCCACTTGGCAAGGCAGTAGACCCGCTCCGGCACCTCCTGGCACTCGCTGGTCAGGTCGGGCATCTCGTCGCCGGTGCCGAGGTGACTGGTGCGGAACGCGGCCAGTTCGTCGACGAACGCGGCCAGTTGCTCCTCCACCGCCGGCGCGAGCCGGGTCGCCACCGCCTTGCCGAAGATCCACCGCAGCGCGGCAAGTTCCATACCGGCCCGCACCGGGAGGTAGAGCTTGGCCCAGCTGGCGTTGAGGAAGTCACTCGGGTCGCGCTCGGGGGCACGGGCGTCACCGGCTGACCACCAGCCGGGGTACGACACGAACGAGGCGCGCTCCCAGTCGAAGACGCGGTGCCAGAAGTCGATCTCCCACGCCTCGTCCCGCACGCTGGCCGGGAAGTGCGCCTCGACGATCTGCGAGACCATCTCGTTGACCGGTGAGTAGCCGCCGCGCAGCCGCGCCTCGAACTCGTCCCCGGCCTCCTCGGCCGCCGCCAGCGCCGCGCCGCGCGTGTCCTGCCAGGCTTGCAGATCCGTGAGATAGCCAGCCACCAGCGCGTTGTAGGCGGCGTCGTCGGCATTCTGGTCGACCAGCGTCGGGGTACGCCGGAACGTGGCGGCGAGCTGCACGTCGGCGCCGGGACCGGCCAGCCAGCTGGCCGCGCCGACGTGGATGCGTACCCGCAGTGCCGGCTGACCGTTGGCGTCGGTGACCACCGGAACGCCGACCACCCGAGCCGCGATGCCCGTCGGCGGCCGGCGGGTGATCAGGTTGAGGCTCTGCCGAATGCTCTCGATGTCGCCGTCCCACTCCCACCCGCTGTCGAAGGTGACGTCGATGTCGTAGTCGGCGCTCATGTCGCCGGTGAAGCCCCACTTGTCGAGTGTGACCACCGGGGAGTGGATGGTGCGGGTCTCCACGGCGGCCGGCACGCCGGGTGCGGGGCGCACCGGCTTGACCGGCATGGCGGGCAGCGCGGCGAGAGCGTTGTCTCTGATCCGCTGGCGCCCGTCGGTGATCTTCTTGGCGAATGCCAGCGCCGGGTCCCTCACCGTCGGCGCCCAGCACACCCGGGCGCCGTACCGTTCGTGGGCCAGCTCCAGGCGTTGCAGCACCTTGAAGTAGTGCAGCGTGATCGGCGTTACCCGGTTGGGATTGCGGACGGTCCGCTTCGAGGTCGACTCCATGCCGGTCTCGCTCACCAACTTGAAGTCGGTCTTGTGCTGGGTGCGATAGCGGGCGGCGACCTTGGAGGTGGCGGTCTGACTGTCCTTCACCGCACGGCGGCTGGTCTCCTGGCTGGCCGCCGTCACGCTGCGCGTGTAGCCGATCGTGTGGCTGGCGTTGAAGGTGCCCCAGACGCCGGTCGGGCTGGTGTACTGGCCGGTGTGGCTGGCGTTGAGCCCCCAGGTGTCGGTGAGCGACTTCTGCCGCTCGAAGCCCTCCTGCAGTTCCGTGGTGAGCGCGCTGGTCAGCTCGACGTCCGTCTGCCTCTCGGTTTCGTCCTGCTCCTCCAGGGTCAGCTCACGCTTGGTGTAGGTGCGCTGCTCCAGCACCGCCTCCTCGCCGGGCGCGAGCGCCAACGCGTAGACGTGCTCGCCGAGCGCGAAGCCCACCGGCCGGATCCGGGTCCGGTCGAGGAACGCGATGCCCACGTCGGACTGGAGCAGGCCGGCGACGAACTCCGCCTCCTGGTCGCCGAGGATGCTCTGGCGCCGAGCCAGCGGCTCCCGGTAGATCATGCCGGAGTCCTGCCCCGGCAGCGCCGCATCGGCGGCGTCCATGTCGTTGGCCTTCCACACCCCCGACAGACCGAGTTCCTTGAGCAGGTGCGGCAGCCGGTCCTGGGAGAGCCCGCCGTACCGCATCGCCTCGATCAACGCCTGCTTGACGTAGAAGGGCAACAGCGGCGTCTGCCCGTCGTCGAAGGTGAGCTGGACCGGCACGAAGTAGTTGGAGTAGACGTAGCGGTCGGAGTGCGCGGTACTGAACCCCAGCGTCGCCAGGTCCGCCTCGGCGACGACGACTTCACCCATCGGTGCTCCTCTAAAGTGGCAGTTTGTAAAGGGCGTGCAGACCCTGGTAGGTCATTTCGTGCGAGGTGACGAAGAACCCGGGAAACAACTGGCTGAGGGCGGCCTGCCGGACGACGGTCTCCCGCACCGCGTGCGCCGTCAGCTCCTCCAGGCCGGCGACGACCTCAGCCGGCACCCCGCCCTTGCTGGCCCGCTGGTAGGCGTCCGCGATCGCCTCCCAGCGACCGTCGAACGCCTCGCCGAGGTCGTCGGCGACCGTGCCCCACGTCTTCTCGAAGCGCTCCAGCTTCGTCGACGCGGTCCAGTCCACGTTGGTGACCCGGGCCGCCTCCGAATCGACCAACAGCAGGTCGCTGCGAAGCTCACCGACGGTGGTGGACGCCTTCCAGCCGAACCGTTCGGCGAGGTGGGTGGCCAACGCCTTTTCCGCGCCGGCCGCAGCCGGGCTCCTGGTGAACCCGACGAGACGCAGCAGCAGGTCCCGGTCCGGGTGGCTGAGCAGGAGCTGGGCGACCGTCTGTCGTAGCACCGCGTCGGAGCCACGCAGGGCCGCAGCCAGCTCCGGGTTGGCCGCGCGGACCGCTTCGACGACAGTGGCGAGCGACTTCTCCGCGAACGGCTGCAACCCCGGCGAGCGGGCGACCAACTGGGCGGTCTCGGCCGCCATCCGCCGGTGTACCTGTTGGCCGAGCCGCCACGGTTGCGCCTGCCCGGCCTTCCGCAGCGCGCGGAACTCCTCGTACGCGGCGGTCTGCAACGCCCGGTTGAACACGGTGGTCAGGCGCTGCTCGAGCTGTCGGGCGATGGCGGCCCGCACCGCGGCGGCCCGGACGTCGCGGGGGGCCTTGGGCGGTTTGAGCTCGCGCAGGTCCTCGACCCGCTTGATGATCTCGTCAAGCGCCTGGTTCAGCTCGGCTCGACTGGCCGAACGACCGGCCGACGACAGGGTCTCCGACATGCACGCCATCAGGACCGGCTTGCCGTCGGCGCTGATCAGCGCGCTGAGCCGGGCGCCCGCACCCGCCCCGGCGAACGCCTCGGCGTGCGCGGCCTGGTTGAACACCGTCAGGGTCAGCTCGGCATCGACGAGCAGCGCCCGGCCCTGCCGGAACAACGCGTCGAGCACCTTCGGGGGGAACAGGGTACGCAGCACCGCCAGGCCTACCTGCGGCGTGGCGAGCAGTGTCGCCCGGCCGATCGCGACGAGCAGCGCGGCGATCTGGGTGGTCAGGAGACGGACCTCGGCGGCGGCCTCCCGGGCGCCCACGATCAGCAGCGGCACGTACCGGATAGCGGCGCGCACCGCCACGCCACCGAGTAGCCGGACCAGGTGGACCAGGCCGGTCAGCACCTGGAACAGGTCGCCGGCGATCCGGCCGAGCAGCCGGCCGGCGGCGAACGGATCGAGATCCTCCAGGTGCCGCCCGAATTCCGTCGCCCAGCCGCGCCAGAGCGTCAGCAGCCGCTCGGGCACGGTGCTCGGGTCCAGCGCGGCCACGACGCCGGCCAGCGCCTCGCGGACGACGGTGGCCTGCTCGGCAAGACGTCGCAGGCCGGCCCGGGGGTCCACGGTGAGCACGATCAGGGTGGTGAACTGCTCCTGCTGGAGCCGACCGACCAGCTGGACGAGTTTGCCGAGGTCGACCACCACAGTCGCCAACGACTCTCCGACGCCCACCAGGAAGCCGTCGAGGAACAGCCTCGGATTGATGCCGTTCCAGGCCGCGTAGTGGCGCATCGCGTCGAGCAGCGCGGGGTCGAGGCCGAGCAGGAACCGTCGGAACGCGCCGTCCGCGTCGACGTCGGAGGCCGCCAGGTCGAAGAACTCCTCGGCCAGCCCGAGCCTTGCCAGCATCGCGACCAGGTCCCAGACGTTGTCGGCGGAGATCCGGCCGGTCATCGCCTGCAACACCCGGTCGCGGGTCATCGAGCGGGTGGCGTGCGCGTCCACCCAGTACCGTACGGTCAGCGCGACGAACTCCACCCGCGGATCCTGGGTCCGGACGCCGTAGACCGCCGCCCGGTTCTCGGCGGACACCCGCGGCACACTGAACCAGTCCCGGATCATGACGGTCTCGCCCGTCGGTTGCCCCAACTTCCCCACCTCCTCCGGCGCAGTGCACTGTCCGGGCAAGGGGATTCGGGCGGTAGCGCTGGGTCGAGAACCCGACATGGATCCACTTCGGAGCGCGTAGCCGGGTGATCGTGCAGCGATCGATATCGGTCATCGTCGAGGCGGGTGGTACATCGACGACTGTCGGGTGCGGGCAACCGGTCGACCTGGTCGGGCCGGAGCGGCTCAGCGGTCGTTCGTCTCGACCGTCGGTCGCTGATCGGCCAGAGCACGCACCGCAGCCTCGATGAGCGCTGTCACCTGATCCATGTCACGAGCACCGCGGACGTCCAACTCGGCCGACCAGCCGTCCGCACCGGTGAGCCGCACCGTCACGTCGTCGCGGCGGTGGGTCAACCAGCCGGCGATCGCCTGCACCAGCACCATGACGGCGCCGCCACCGTCGACGGCGACCACCAGGACGTCGGTGGCACCGGCGGCGGGCGCGGTGGTCACACTGTCACGGAGCCGGTCCTCGGCGCGAAGCCAGGACCCCAGAGAACGTCGAGCATCGGCAGAGGGAAGATCCGGACAGACCGACAGCGTGATCGTCTCCTGAGACGCGGGCAACGTCTTCTCCTTCCGGCGAAGGCCAACCCCACTCCGTCATCCTGCCAGCCGGCGTGGCCCTCGGCAGCCCTCGCAGTCACCGAAGTCGATCAGAGCTTGACCGTCGCGTCCGCCCGTCCATAGGCTCCGGCCACTGCGAGGCTTTCCCCCAAGAAGGGAACCCGAGACATGGCCCCATCGTCGCGTCCGTTCTGGACCCTCCCTGCGAAGCGGCTGGCCAACGCCGCCACGATCGCGCTCCTGCTCGGTATGACTCCCCTGCTCAGCGGCCCGGCAGCCGCGAGCGCCGCCCGGCCGACCCCCTGCAGCAGCGACCCGACCGCCCGGCTGACCACAGTGCCCAGCCCGGACGCCGTGCTCGGCTTCCCGCTCGGCGCGGGACAGGAGCGGGTCGTCACCAACGACGAGGTCCGGACCTACCTCGGGGCGGTCGATCGCGCCTCGAACCGGGTCGTGACCGGCGTGATGACCACCAGTGTGCTCGGCCAGCCGTTGCCGTACGCGGTGGTGTCCAACGAACGCCACGTGCGGCCCGCCGCGCTCCGCGAGATCGCCGATGACATCCGGGACCTGCGCGACCCGCGCCGGACCAGCGCGCGAACGGCCGCCCGGACGGCGAAGGACAACCCGGCCATCGTCTGGGTCACCGCGAACGTGCACGGCGGAGAGAAGAGCGGCGCCGACGCGGCGCTCAAGACGCTCTACGAGTTGGCAGCGGGTCTGTCCTGCGCTGTAGCCCAGCGCAACGACAACCTGGTCACCATCATCGTCCCCACCCAGAACCCGGACGGCCGTGACGCGACCCGCCGGCAGAACGAGTTCGGCTTCGACCTGAACCGGGACTGGTTCGCCCGCACCCAACAGGAGACCGACGGCAAGCTCGAACTGCTGCGTCGCTACCCACCGCAGGTTTTCATCGACGCACACGAGATGGGCGGCCGGCAGTACTTCTTCCCGCCCAACGCCGATCCCATCCACCACGAGATCGCCGGTGAGGCGGTGGACTGGATCAACCGCATCGGCGAAGCCAACAAGGCCGGCTTCGGCTTCAACGGAGCCTGCGACGAAACCGTCACCACCGAGTGCTACTTCAACTACGACACGTACGACATGTTCTTCATGGGCTACGGCGACACCGTGCCGACCACCGGCTTCGGCGCGGCCGGCATGACGTACGAGAAGGGCAGCGCGTCGGCGGTGGCAGACCGGGTCCAGCAGCAGTTCCACACCCAGTGGTCGACGCTCGGCTGGGCCGCCGCTAACAAGCGCGAGGTGCTGGACGGCTACTTCGACATCTGGACCGACGCGCTCGCCCAGGGCAGGGCGGGCACCCTGGAGCCGAACGAGGTGGTGCAGCCCACCAACGAGGTGCAGTTCCCGGTGCCGGACCTCACCATCCGCTCGTACTTCCTGCTGCCCGACCGGCAGCTCGCCGACGTCCGCCAACTCGTCGAGCGGCTACGCCGGATGGACGTCGAGGTGTACGAGGTGCAGAAGGCGACCCGGGTGCCCACCGCGCGGATCTTCGGCGGGCGCAGCGCCACGAACGTGACAGTGCCCAAGGGCGCGTACTGGATTCCGATGGACCAGCCGCAGAAGCACTGGATCCAGGCCGTCATGGGCGAGGACCCGTACGTCCCGTTCCCGTACTTCTACGACGTGTCGTCCTGGAGCAACCCGCTGCTGATGGGCATCAACACCATCTACACCGGAGACACCGTCCGGCCGAGGGCCGAACTGGTGCGCAAGGTCTCCGGCGGTCGCACCGGCGCGGCGTGGCCCTGGGGCTCGTACACGTACCCGCTGGACTCGGCCGCCGCGGCGGAGTTCACCTTCACCCTGCTCGGCCGTGGCGTACCCCTGGTCCGTGACCTCACTACCAGCAGGGTCGCCATCCCGGCCACCACGGTGAGCCGGACCGTGGACGAGCTGGCCAAGGGGCTCGGTGTCACCCTCACGCCGGGCGGTCGGCCCTCCGGCACCCGCCTCGACCTGCCCGACGTGGGGCTGTTCCAGGGCACCGGCATCTCCACGACCTCCGGTTCGCACGGCGAGGCCCGTTACGTGCTCGGCAAGCGGTGGGGGCTCGACCTCACACCGGTCACCACGGCCGACATCAACGACAACACCGAGGCGTTCACCGGGCGTACGGTGCTGCTGGTGCCGGACGGCAGCAGCGCCACCGGCGGCCTGACCGCCGCCGGGCAGGCCAACCTGCGCGACTGGATCGGCCGGGGCCACACCTACCTCGGGCTGCGCAACGAGGGCACCCGGGTCGCCCGCGCCGCCGGGCTCACCTCGACCACCGAGAAGACGAAGCCCGCTGACTACCTGGTGATCGGCTCGCACCTGCGCGTCGACGTCGACCAGGACAGCCCGGTGGCGCTGGGTCGCCCGGCGGAGGACTTCGAGTTCAACAACAGCGACCCGATCCTCACCCCGAGCACCACCGGGACGAACGTGCTCACCTACCCGACGGGTGACACCTTCTGGGCCAACGGTTTCACCGTCGGCGCGGAGACGTTGAAGGGCACGGCGGCCGTCGTCGACGAACCGACCGGCGCCGGTCGGGCAGTGCTGTTCGCGTTCAATCCGCTCTTCCGCGCGTACAACGAAAATGGCCTGCACCTGGTCGCCAACGCGCTGCTCTACCCGGCGACCCCCGCGCCCGACGCCCGGCGCCCGGCCGGCGTCGACGCGGCGCGCGCCAGCGCCGCCGCCGCGCCGGTGACGCCGGACCTGGGCGGCGGCTGGCGGCCGATCACCATCCAGGTGGCGGCCGGCGACCTGCCCCGCACCCGGGCGATCGTCGAACGCTTCACCACCGACGCGCAGGCGTCCGAGAAGAACGGTTCGGCGTACGTCGTGATCCCGAACCCGCAGGGGCTCCAGGTGGACGAACATCCGTTCGCCAGGGATCTGGTACGCGCGCTGAACGCCGCCAAGGTGCCACTGCGGTCGGTGGTGGGCTGACCAACCCCGCACAGTGAAGCGCCCGTCCCCTCGCGTTTGGGGGCGGGCGCTTCGGCGCGTCGGGTTCGTTACGACCGCCGGGCTACCTCGGTGACGAACGCCCGCCAGGCCACCGGTCCGAAGATCAGCGCCGGCCCTTCGGGGTCCTTCGAGTCCCGCACGCCGACGATGCCCGGCAGGTTGTCCGCGACCTCGACGCAGTTGCCGCCGCCGGAGCCGCTGCGGGTGGACTTGCGCCACGTAGCGTCGATCAGGTCCATGACGTCACCACTTCCTTCATCAGATCCAGCGACTGCTGGCGGGGTAGCGCCTCGCTGCGAGTTCTTGAACGCCCGGTCGGCACCCTTGATGAAGTCCAACGTCAGGGCCCGTGTCTCGCTCTCCACGGCGCTGACGTGGGAGGCGCTGAAGCCCGCGCCCCGGCCGAAGGCATCCTGGGTCATCCCGGAAGCCCCTCGGGCGCGGCGAATCTCGGCGACTATGAACGCGGCGAGCGGGTGTGGCAAGTCGGCCATTCTGTGTTCCCCCACAACTACTCACACCGCTACCCGGCGTGGAACGCTTCGTCAGCTCGGTCCGATCCGGCGAGCCTTGCTTAGCATGGTTTTTCTACAGCGGAGCGTCAGTATCGACGCGGCTGGTGGAAGGACAAGGGGTCAGAGTTGTCGACGGTATAGATCGCTAGTTCTGCTCGTGGGCCGCCTGCCGTGCCAGCAACTTCTCCTTCGCCGCTGGCCAGGCGTCGTTGACGATCGAGTACAGCACGGTGTCACGCCAGGTACCGTCCGCCCGGCGCCGGTGCTTGCGCAGTACGCCTTCGCGGGACGCTCCCAATCGCTCAATTGCTTGCTGAGACCGGATATTGTTGATGTCGGTCTGCAGGGCGATCCGGACCGCGCCGAGGGTTTCGAACGCGAACGTCATCATGGTGAGCTTTGAATCCGTGTTCAGGCCCGATCGCCACCAAGCCCGGCCGAGCCAGGTGTAGCCGATGGACAGCGCCAACAGAGTGGGTTGCGGGTCGACGAACGATGTCGTTCCGACAAACTCACCGGTACGCGTGTCCATCTGGGCGTAGGGGAGTCGGGTGCCGGCGGCTCTGGCGGCGAGCGCGGTGGTGATGTGCCGGGTCGCGTCCTCGATGGTGACGGGTTGGAGCAGCGCGCCGCCGGGTGGGCTTTGCCAGCGGAAGACTTCGGCGTCGTCGGGCTCGGTGCCTGCCGCCGCGAGGTAGCCAGAGGCATGTTCGAGCGTCAACGGCTCCAGCCGGATTCTTCGACCGGTGAGGACTGGCAGCGCGTACCAGAGGTGTTCGTCAGCCACGTCGCGCATGTTTCCACACGATCCTCACGGTCACGATGCGGTTTCGTCGCCCGTGGCCCGTCGATCCATGCTTCAGCGCCTCGGCACGGCCGGCTCGGGGAGCGTGCGGAACAGCAGCCAACTCAGCGCGGGCATCAAAATCAGCGGGGCGAGGGCAACCTGGAGGGAGATCGCGTCGGCGACACCGCCGATAAGTGGACTGACCAGGCCGCCGACGCTGACGGTCAGGCCCAGTGTGATGCCACTCGCGGTACCGACGCGGTTCGGGAGGTAGTCCTGGCCAAGGGTGATCTGGAGCGAGAACGGGATGTAGAGCCCAGCCGAGGTGAGCGCCACGAACAGATAGAACGCCGGCCCGGAAACGAGCACGACCCCCGCGACGGCGGCAATGCTCACCAGGTACGACCAGCGCACGACGGTGACCCGGTCCCAGCGGCCGGCCAGGTTGCCCCCCAGCACCGTACCCACCGCTCCGCCGAGGTAGAGCACTACCAGCGCCGCCGTTCCCGCCGAGGTTCCCCCGTCGGTGCGCTGCGGCGCGTAGAGCGCCAGGAACGTGCTCAGACCGGCGAACGCGACGGAGCGGCAGACGACGGCCAGCGACAACCGGCCGAATGAGGCCCTGTTGTCGGTCCCGATCCACCGCGGGATATCGGAACCGGCCTCCGCCGTCGGGCGCAGCGCGCGAAGGACGGGCAGGCACAGCACGCTGCCCGCGAGGGCCGGCAGCACGAGCAGCGGAGTGAGTCGCAGACCGCCGCTGGCGACGACGGCGGCGACCAGAATGGGAGCGACGGCGAAGCCGAGGTTGCCGCCGAGGGAAAACCAACCCATCCCGGCGTGACTTCCACCGCTGGCGATCCGCGCGACCCGGGCGGACTCGGGATGGTACGCCGCGACTCCGATCCCGGAGACGGCCACGAACGCCAGCGTCAACGGGTACGAACCGGTGATTCCGCTGCACGCGATTCCCAGTCCGCCCAGGATCGTGCTCAGTGGCAACAACCAGGGCATTGCCCACCGGTCCGTCAGCGCACCGAACAGCGGTTGCGCTACCGAGGAGAGCAGCGAGGCGGCGAGCACCACACCGGAGGCCGCCGCGTAGGTGTAGGCACGCTCAGCGATGAAGAACGGTATGAGCGCGGCCACGGCTCCCTGGTAGACGTCCACGCAACCATGCCCGACGGACAGCAAGATGATCGTTCTTTTTCTCCGCACGCCGCCATGCTCGCCGCTTCCCGACCTGTCGGGCTTCCGATAATCTGCCAACCAATGACGAGAATCCGCCACCGGCCGGTGGCACCGACTCGCGCCCAGCGGCTGGCGTCCGGGTCCGTGATCGACGTACACCGCCACGACGACCATCAGATCGTCTACGCCGCCCGCGGGGTGCTGGCCATCACCACCGACGCGGGAGCCTGGGTCGTCCCCGCCAGCCGCGCCATCTGGGTGCCCGCCGGAACCGCACACGGCCACCAGGCCCACGGCGCACTCGAACTGCACCTGATCGGCCTGCCCGCGACTGAGGACCCGCTGAATCTGACGGAGCCGACCGTGCTGGCCGTCGGGCCGCTGCTGCGCGAGCTGATCCTCGCCTACACCCGCGCCCCTCAGGATGACAGCCCCGCGCCTGCGCGGCTGCGGGCCGTACTGCTCGACCAGTTGCGGTCCTCGGCCACCCAGCCCGTGCACCTGCCCACGCCCACCGAGCCCCGATTGAAGGCACTCTGCGCGATCCTGTACGCCGACCCGGCCGACAACCGCACCCTGGCCGCGCTCGGCAGGCAGGTCGGCGGAAGTGACCGGACGCTGTCCCGCCTGTTCCGCTCCGACCTCGGCATGACCTTCCCGCAGTGGCGTACCCAACTGCGGCTGCACCGTGCTCTGGTGATGCTGGCCGAGGACGTACCGGTCACCGCCGTGGCGCATCAGTGTGGGTGGTCCTCCGCCAGCGCGTTCATCGATGTCTTCCGGCGCGCCTTCGGGCACACCCCGGGCAGACACGAGCGCCGGTAACAGAACGGCCGCCGCCCTCTCCAGGACCCCGCCGGTCGGTTAGCGGACATCCACCGGGCCGGATCACGACAGCGCTCGCGGCACCCTTAGGCGCAGGCTGGCCGGGATCTGTGCCGACCGTCGGCACCCGGAGGAGGCTCGCGGCCCATGGGCGTACCCCGCGCAGGGACGGTGGTGCTCGCCGGCGGTCTCGCCCTACTGCTGTTGGCCACCACGGCCGGGTGCAGACGGTCGCGTCCGTCACCGTCACCGACACCGACCAGCGGCACGGCGGCTGTCGGCCTGACGGTCAGCTCCTCGCAGCCGTCGTACCGGGTGGGTGAGCAGATCAGCCTGCGGCTGAGGCTGGTCAACAACCGCGACGCCGAGTGCCAGCTCAGTCGGGTGCCGGACGGGGCGGTGACGGTCATGTCGTTGACCCGCGACGGCACGGCGGTGGCGCCCGCGATCGGCGGCGCGGCCTACTACCGGGACTTCACCGCGTACCTGATCGAGAACCTGGTACGGGTGCCCCCGCGTGGGTCGGTGGAGCTGACGCTGGGCAGCGACCCGCAGAGCCCGGTCGGCGCGGCGTTGACCACCTCCGCGCCGGACGGGCGGGGCGGGGCCACCGTCACGTGGTGGCCGGTCGACCAAACGGGGGCGTACCGGCTGGTCCTGGGCTACCTGCGAGCGCCGCTGCGCGGTGTGCCGGCGGACGCCTGCGCCGCGACGGCCGAGCAGGGCACTGTCGCGTTCGAGGTGAGGGGCGGGTGACCGGGTTGCGAAGCCGAGTGCGGACGGGCGTCGTGCTGGCGGGCGTCCTGGTGCTGCTCGCCCCACAGGCGGCGTCCGCCGTGGTCAGCGTCAACGACGACCTGCAAGTCGAGTACGCGGGCTGCGTCGGACAGATCCGCGGCTCCGGCAACGGCGCCGTCCTCGACAAGCTGGAACGCTCCGGCAAGAGAATCAAGGTCCGGAGACCCGTCATCGGTAAGGAGAGCAGCACCACGACGTACGTCCCGGGCAGTGACGTGCAGATCAACTGGGTGCCGGAGAACGACGGGCGGGCGCTGTCGGAGGAGGGAAATGGTTTCACCGAGGATCAGTGCGCCACCCTGATCCACGAGATGAACCATGCCCTCGACGCGGTGAACGACACCCGCCGGGGCCAGTTCTGCACGCAGGGCGGTCAACAGGCCAGCACCGCGGACCCGGCCGAGGTGCACGCGGTGTTGGCGGAGAACGCGTACCGCAAGGCGGTCGGTGTGCCACTGCGCACGACGTACAGCGGTGTGAAGCTCCCGTCCAACGGCAAGGACTGCGACCAGCCCAGGCCCCGACCACCCGGTGGCGGTGGTTGTTCGATCTCGGTGATCGGCAAGGGTTACCGGTGCGCGAACAGCAACGGCGACCCGCACCTGCTCACCTACGACGGTCTGCGCTACGACTTCCAGGCCGCCGGTGAGTTCGTCCTGACCCGCTCGACGACCGACGACTTCGAGGTCCAGGTACGACAGACGATGTTCCCGGCCAGTTCGGTGGTGGCCGTCAACTCGGCGGTCGCCGCGCGGGTGGCCGGTGACCGGGTCGGCGTGTACGCCACGCCCGACGGTCCGGCGGTCCGGGTGAACGGCGCCGCGCCGGTGGCCGCGCCGGACGGGGTGAGGCTGCCGCACGGTGGCACCGTCACCACCTGGGGAGACGGCACTGTGACAGTGCAGTGGCCGGGCGGCGCGCGACTGACCGCGCAGCCGATCGGGGTGTGGGGGCTGAGCGTGAGCGTCAGCGCGCCCACTGCCTGGGCCGGGACGCTGCAGGGTCTGCTCGGCGACCATGACGGTGACCCCGGCGACGACCTGACGGTCCGCAACGGCAAGCGGGTGGCGCAGCCGCCCACCTTCGAGGCGCTGTACCCGGGCTTCGCCGACAGTTGGCGCGTCGAGGCGCAACGGTCGCTGTTCGATTACGAGCCGGGGCAGAACACCGGCACGTTCACCGACCGGCGGTTCCCGGACCGACTGCTCACCGTCGGGGACCTGCCCGACCGAGCCACCGCCGAACTCGTCTGCAGGCGGGCCGGTGTCACCGACCCGCAGATTTTCGCCGACTGTGTGCTCGACGTCGGCCTCACCGGGCAGGTGGCGTTCGCCGAGGACGCCGCCCGCGCGCAGCGCGACGTGCCCGCTGCCGGTGATGTCGAGCTGGAGGTGAGCCGGGCCGGCGCCACGGCCGCGATGAAGGTGCCGGGCCGGGCCGGTCAGAAGATCTTCGTGGAGGTGCCCGCCGCCACCGTGCCGGATCGCTGCGGCGTGTTGCTGCTGCTCGACCCGCAGGGCCGCCAACTGGCGACCGGCTGTGTCATCTCCGGCGTCGGCTTCATCGACACGACCACGTTGACGGCCACCGGCGACCATCAGGTGGTGCTCGATCCGTGGGATGCCGACCTCGGTCGGGCAACCGTACGGGTCGTTGCGGTGACCGACGAGGAGAAGACGCTCACGCTGGACGGGCCCGCGGTCCGGGCGAGGCTCGCCCAACCGGGCGCGGTCAGCCGTCTGTCCTTCGACGGCCGCGCCGGTCAGAAGATCTTCCTCCAGGTCACCGAGGCCACAGTGCCGGACCGGTGCAACCTGTTGCGCCTGCGCGACCCGGCCGGTGAACAGGTGACCAGCGGCTGCGTGATCGGCGGCCAGGGACATGTCGACGGGTTCGTCCTGCCGGCCACCGGCCGGTACGTGCTGGAGGTCGACGGGACCTCCACCGACACCGGCTCGGCGGACGTACGGCTACGCGACGCTCACGACGAGGAGGCCGACAGCGTCGCGGACGGCCGAGCCGCCACCCTGACGGTCAGCAGACCGGGTGCGGTGAGCCGGCTGAGGTTCCCCGCCGACGCCGGTCGTCGCGTCACCGTCGAGGTGACTGCCGCCAGCCTGCCCGACCGGTGCGGAATTCTGCTCCTGAACGGCCCCGCCGGCGACACTGTCGGAAGCGGCTGCGTCATCGGCGGGACGGGGCGCTTCGAGACGGGTCCGCTGCCCCAGGGCGGCACGTACACCCTCGTGCTGGACCCGTGGGCGGACGACACCGGCTCGGGCACAATCATCCTGCGTCAGGGTCGCTGACTGCGGCGGCCTGCTGTGGGGGGCGCCCTTTCCAAACGAGCGTGATGCCTGTGAGTCATCGAGATGACTCACAGGCATCACACACTCCGGGGAGTGTCAGGGGCCGGCCGAGCCACCGTGACCAAGGACGCCCTGGCCAATCGGTCAGCCGGTGGCGCAGACGGTGCCGTTGAGGGTGAACGCCGTGGGCAGCACGTTCGGCCCGCCGTACGCGCCGACGAAGCCGGCACTCACCGTGCCGCCGGCGGCGATCTGCCGGTTGTCGGTGGTGGGCGTGACCCGCACCGCGGTGCCGACCTGTTCCCAGGTGGCGCTCCAACCGCTGCTCACCTGTTGCCAACCGGTGGGCCAGGTCCAGGTGAGCGTCCAGCCGTTGATCGGGCTGGACCCGTTGTTGATGATCTCGACGCCACCGATGTAACCGTTGCCCCAGTCGTTGTTGGCGCTGAAGCGGACAGTGCACGTACTGGCGGCAGGGCTGCCGGTGGCGAAGGTCAGCGGCGGTGAGGCCCAGGAGACGCGTCCGGCGGTGTCGCGGGCCAGCACGTTGACCGTGTACCTGCTGCCCGGCACGAGGTTGTCGACGGTGAACGAGGTGCTCGTCGTCTCGCCGACCTGCTCGCTGACCGCGCCGTACTGCCGGTGCACCTCGTACTTGGCGATCGGGCTGGCGCCCGGGGCGGACGCCGGCCAGGTGATCGTCGCGGCGCGGTCGGTGACGCCGCTCGCGGTCGGCTGGCCCGGTGCCGTCGGCCGTCCGCCGGTCGCGCCGGCCGCCCGCAGCACGAGCGTGGTCAACGAGTACGCGGGCAGTGTCCGGCTGGTCGCCGAGCCGGACTGGCTGGTGACGATGCCGGTGGCCCCGTTGGTGAGGGTGGACACCGTCGGCGCGACGGTCGACGGGGTGAACCCGGAGTAGTCGATGGTGACCGGGTGGTCGTTGTCCGGGTCCTTGTTCACCAGAAGCACGGCGAGGTCACCGTTGCTCCGGCGGACGGCGTGGGCGGTGACCAGAGGCTCGTCGGTGCCAGCGCGAACGAACTGGTCGCCGGTCTTCGCGAAGAGCTTCATCATGCTCAGCCCGTGGTACGGCGCGAACGGTGTGTTCAGCGGCGGTTGGCAGACCGAGCCGTCCTCGGTGCAGGCTCCGCTGGAGAGCATCCCGAAGTCGCCGTAGTCGGTCTGACCGGCCACCTGCGTCACGGTGCCCATGCCGTTGTGCACGTTCCACCATTGGGCGGTGAAGACGCCGTTCTCCAGCAGACCGCTGTAGACGTCGGCGAGGAACAGCGCGGCCGGTTGGGTGTTCCGGCCGGCGTCGACGTTCAGCTCGGTGAAGCTGATGCCGATGCGGTCGGCGTTCGGGCCGGCGTACCTGGCGAGCTGCTGCCGCAGCAGGTAGGTGGCGTCGGGGAGGTGGTTGACGCGGGCCAGCGACTCGGCGGCGGTGCCGCCCGGATACCAGTGCACGTCCACGAAGTCGATCTTCGAGCCGGCGATGGAGAGCACTGTCTGGTTCCACGGGCCCGGGTCGCTGCCGGCGGTGATCCCGTCCGGCCAGTTGCCCGGCATGGTCAGCACCGCTCCGACCTTGATGCTCGGGTCGACCGCCTTCATCGCGTCGGCGTACTCGACGACCAGCCTCGCGTACTGTGTGGCGCTCTTGTCGGGGTGGTCGTCGGCCTCCCACGCGGATCCGTAGTGGCCGTTGCCGTAGTTCTCGTTGCCGACGGTCCAGTAACGCGCGTCGTAGCCCTTGGTGACGTTGGCGTACCGCACCCAGTCGGCTGCCTCGGCGGGCGAGCCGGTGCCGTAGTTCGCGATGATCATCGGCTGCGCGCCGACGCGCCGGACCGCCGCCATGAAGGTGTCGAAGTCGGTCCCCGGCGCGACGTAACCGCCGGGCGCGGTGTGGTCCTTCCAGTGGTAGATGTCGGCGTACGAGCCGCCGGGGTAGCGCATCATCTGCACACCGGCATCTCTGAGCAGGTCCGATGTCTCGGCGGTGCCGAGGTTCGAGTCCCAGATGGCGTGGTTGACGCCGAGAGCGGTGTCCGGCACGCTCGCCAGCCCCGCGCGGGTGTTGACGGTCACGGTGACCGGGTCGGCCGCCGCGCTGGCGGTTGGCGGGTTGACGCCCGCGAGCGCGCTCGCGGCGAGCAGCAGGCCCGCCAGGAGTGCTGCTCGGGTCTTCGGTTTACGCATGGGCGGGGTTCCTTCGCGCAGATGAGCCGCCCGACCGGTCAGGGTGCGCACCGGTGACGGGCGATCTCGTGGACGGCAGACTCGGGTTGGTCCATTGCTCGTGTCACCGCCCCCCGAGATCACATCTGATCCCGGCTGCCCAGTGGACGGACGTCAGCCCCGCGCGCGGCTCTTCATCGACGTACCACAATGGCACTGTCGGTTGGACAATCTCAAGACGCGTCAGACGTCGTCTTCGCCGCGCTCCCCGCGCCCCGTGAACGCCCCTACACGAGATCGACAGTCGTCGAACGTTACAGCTTGACGAACGGCATGTTATCGCTCACAGTCGATGCGAGGCGGTCAGCGTCCGCGGCTCACCGGGAGGCCCTCGCTGGTTCGACCTCAGTGGTCAGGACGTCCCCGGGGCAGGTGGACGTCGCATCAGGATCCGTCAGCAGCCGCCGGTGACGCGCGGCGGACGTCGCGCGCCCCGGGGCCACCCTGGCGCCGTCGTCGATCCGCCTGCGCCGGACCGCCGCGCTGCCGCCGGGTCCCCGACTCACGACAAGAGGAACCGCCGATGAGATCAAGGATCGCACTGCTGGCCGCCACGCTGGCGACGGCCCTGGCGACGATGACGGCAGTGGTCACGGTCGCCACCCCGGCGTCGGCCGCGACGCTCACCCAGGTGACCAACTTCGGCACCAACCCGACGAACCTCCAGATGCACCTGTACGTGCCGGACCGGGTCGCGGCCCAGCCGGCCCTGCTCCTCGCCCTGCACTACTGCACCGGCAGCGGTCCGGCGGTGCACAGCGGCTTCGGCCTGAGCACCCTCGCCGACCGCTACGGCTTCATCGTGATCTACCCGTCGGTGACCCGGAGCAGCAAGTGTTGGGACGTATCGTCACCGCAGGCCCTGCGGCGCGACGGCGGCAGCGACCCGGTGGGCCTCAAGTCCATGGTCGACCACGTCCGGAGCCGCTACCCGGTCGACGCCAACCGGATCGGCGTGGGTGGGTTCTCCTCCGGCGCCATGATGACCAACGTCATGGTCGGCCTCTACCCGGATCTGTTCCACGCCGGGTTCAGCTCCTCCGGGGTCCCGTTCGGGTGCTTCGCCACCACCAACGGCGCGGAGTGGAACAGCGAGTGCTCCGGCGGACGGATCGTCAGGACCGGGCAGCAGTGGGGTGACCTGGTCCGCAACGCCTACCCCGGTTACTCCGGCAAGCGTCCCCGGTTCCAGATCTGGCACGGCACCACGGACACCACGCTGAGCTACGTCAACTTCGGCGAGCAGATCAAGCAGTGGACCAACGTGCAGGGCGTGTCGCAGACCCCCAGCTTCACCGACTCCCCGCAGGCCAGCGCCACCCGTACGCGGTACGGAGGCACCGGCGGCACGGCACCCGTCGAGGCGATCAGCTTCCAGGGGTACGGCCACTCCATCCCGTTCGACGCCGCGCAGGCCATCCGGTTCCTCGGCTTCGACACCACGAGCCCCACCACGCCGCCACCCGGCGGCACGTCGGCGCCGCTGCGCAACGCGGCCGCCAACCGCTGCCTCGACGTCCCGTCGCGGTCGCAGAACAACGGCACCCAACTGACGTTGTGGGACTGCAACGGCGGCACCAACCAGCAGTGGACGTCGACCGCCGCGAAACAACTCCAGGTGTACGGCACGAAGTGCCTGGACGCCGAGGGCGCCGGAACCTCGCCCGGCACGCGGGTGATCATCTGGGACTGCAACGGCGGCACCAACCAGCAGTGGAACGTCAACACCGATGGCACGGTGACCGGCGCGCAGTCCGGCCTGTGCCTGACGCCCAACGCCGCCGGAACCGCCAACGGCACCCCTGCGGTCCTGTCGAGCTGCAACGGCTCGAACAGCCAGCGGTGGTCCCGAAGCTGACGCCCTGACCGACGGCGGCGTACACCGTCGGTTGTTCGTGCGGTTGTTCGTGCGGGTGTGCGTCCCGCTGCTCGGGCCCGGACTCCGAACAGCGGGACGCAAACCGGCGGCCAGGGCCGGGATCGACGGTCGCCATCAGGGCGGCCCAACTGCGGGCCACTGCTCAGCGAAGTGCGCTGGGCAGGTGGGCGGGCCGGTCGTCGCACGACTGTCCCGGCTGCTGCGGTGCCCTGGAATCCCGGTGGCCGTTCACGCCTCGGCCGCGTGGCGCGCGGGTCGCCCGGTGGTGGTCTCAGGCCGTCTCGCGCCGGCCACGTGCCACCCGCCCCACGCCACGATCGTCATCCGTCACGCCTCGGGCCAATGGCGACAGCTCCGTCACGGCGGCCTGAGATCGGTCAAGCGTTGACGACTGTCCGTCACGTTAGCGTTAACAGTGAGCAATTGTCCATAGACAATCGATGACTCGGCTACGGCATCGGGTCGCCGCCGACGACAGTCGTGAGCGCGGACGGAATAGCCTTGCGGCATGCGGGGACGATTCGGCGCGGCCAGACGCTGGTACGGGGAACACCCGTTGGTCCGTCGTACGGTCCTCGCGCTCGTGGTGGGGATCGTGGTGCTGACCGGCGGCACGGTGGCCAGCGTGACGTGGATCCGCGACACCGCGGAGGGCCACCTCTACGGCGAGTCCGAGGTGCCGGACGCCCCGGTCGCCCTGGTCCTGGGCACCAAGGTGGACGCCGACGGCACGCCCTCACCCGTCCTCGCCGCCCGGTTGGAGATCGCGCGGCGGCTGTTCGACGCCGGCAAGGTGCGGGCGATCCTCGTGTCCGGCGACAACATGAACGCCGACTACAACGAGCCCGCCGCTATGCGGAAATGGCTGGTGGAGCGGGGCGTACCAGCGCACAAGGTGGTGCCGGACTACGCCGGCTTCGACACGTACGACTCGTGTGCGCGCGCTGAGCGGATCTTCGGGGTGCGGCGAGCCACTGTGGTGACCCAGACCTTCCACCTTCCGCGGGCCGTGGCACTGTGCCGCCGCCTCGGCATCGACGCCAATGGCGTGGGCGACGACAGCGCGAAGCGGTACGCCCAGACGTGGTGGTTCAGTTCGTACCGGGAGAACGGCGCCTGTCTGAAGGCAGCGCTGGAGTTGCTCTCCGGTCGGGATCCGGCGCACCTCGGCCGCCGGGAGACGGGCGTCGACGACGCGTTGCGCATCGACTAGGCAAGGTCAGGAGCGTCTTGGTGCGGCGCTGTCGCGGACGATGAGTTCGGTGGCGAGTTCGACCCGGGGGCTCTCGGTCCTCTCGCCGCTGGCGAGGCGCAGCACGGTCCGCGCGGCCAGCATGCCCATCTCGGCCAGGGGTTGCCGGACGGTGGTCAGCGGTGGCGAGCACCAGCGCACCTCCGGCAGATCGTCGAAGCCGACCACGCTGACGTCGTCGGGCACCCGCAGACCCCGTTTACGGACCGCCTCGTAGACGCCGAGGGCCATCTGATCGCTGGAGGCGCAGATGGCGGTGGGCGGGTCGGGCAGGGCCAGCAGTTGCGTACCCGCTGTGAAGCCGGCTTCGTGGTAGAAGTTGCCGGGGCGGATCAGGGCGTCGTCGATGGGGATCCCGGCGGCGCCGAGGGCGGCCCGGTAGCCGTCCATCCGGGCCCGGCTGCACATCAGGTGCGGCGGGCCGGCGATGAAGCCGATGCGGCGGTGGCCGAGGCTGATCAGGTACTGGTTGGCGCTGAGGCTGCCCGCCCAGTTGGTGGCTCCGATGGTGGGTGACTCCTGCGGGTCGACCCCGGCCGGGTCGATGATGACGACCGGCAGGTGGAGCCGACGCAGCTCGGCCTGCAACGGTGGGTTCACCATCGAGGTCACGAAGATGATTCCCTCGGTGGACCGCGTACGCATGTTGTCGAGCCACTGCTTGGCCGAGGAGATGCGCCAGTGGATGGCCGACACGACGGTGCCGACGCCACTGGTCTGGCCGACGTCCTCCACCCCACGGATGATCTCCACGGCCCACGGGCTGTCCAGGTCGTTGAAGACCAGATCGATGAGGGCGGCGTCGGTACGCCGTGACGGTGAGCGGCGGCGGTAGCCGTGCCGGTTCAGTAGCTCCTCGACGCGTTCCCGGGTGTCGGGGGCGACGTCGGAGCGGCCGTTGATGACCCGGGAGACGGTGGGCACCGAGACTCCGGCCAACCGCGCGATCATGGCGATGGTGACGTTTCGGCCGTTCTCCGTGCCCACGGTCCCCCCTGCGGAGCTATGGATCTCCGAAACTTTCAATGCTTCGCCGGTAATGCCGATCGATGGCCGGCACGCTACGAGCTGTTGTCCCAGCGGTCAAGACCTCTGTCCTATTGCGAAAAGAGCGGCTAGCGTAAGCAGGGACTCCAGTGATCCAGGACCGCGATTTTCCGGAAGTTCCAGACAGCCCGTCCAGAGGAGTGCTCGTGTCGACCGACATCGCTAACGTGGCGACCGCTATCCGGTCGATCCGCAATCCCATCCTCGCCGGCTTCCACCCGGACCCGTCGATCCTGCGCGTCGGCGACGACTACTACCTGGCCACCTCGACCTTCGAGTGGTATCCGGGTGTGCTCGTGCACCACTCGCGTGATCTGGTGAACTGGCGCAGCCTGGGTGGGATCATCACCGACCGGCGCCTGCTCGATCTGCGCGGATGCGGCGACTCCAACGGAGTGTGGGCGCCCGACCTGACGTACCACGACGGTCAGTTCCACCTCGTCTACAGCGACGTGGCCAGCTTCGCCAGCGGCTACTGGGATCCGCAGAACTTCCTGGTCACCGCAGAGGACATCAGCGGCCCCTGGTCCGATCCGGTGAAACTGCACGGGCGCGGGTTCGACGCGGCGCTGTTCCACGACGACGACGGCACCACGTGGCTGCTGGGCATGAGCGCGGACTGGCGGCCCGGCCGCGACCGCTTCGGTGGCATCGAGATACAGCAGTACGACCGGGCCGCACGCCGTCTGGTCGGCAGCCCCCGCATCCTGTTCACCGGCTCCCCGGCCGGGCTCACCGAGGGTCCACACCTGTACCGCCACGACGGCTGGTACTGGCTGATCACCGCCGAGGGCGGCACCAGTTGGGAGCACCAGGTCACCGTGGCGCGGTCCCGGGAGCTGTTCGGACCGTACGAGGTGGACCCGGACGGGCCACTGCTCACCTCCTTCGGGCGGCCCGACCTGCGGTTGCAGAAGGCGGGGCACGGCAGTCTGGTCCACACGCAGAACGGCGAGTGGTACCTGGCCCACCTGGTTGGTCGCCCGTACTCCCCGCTGGGCAACTGCGTGCTGGGTCGGGAGACAGCGATCCAGCGGGTCGAGTGGCCGTCGGGCGGCTGGCCGCGCATCGCCGGAGGGGTGCCGGCGGACGATGTCGTCGCACCCGACCTGCCCACGCACCCCTGGCCGGCGGAGCCCGAGACGGACCACTTCGACGCCCCCGAGCTGGGCCGGTGCTGGTCCACGCTGCGTCGGCCGGCCACCCCGGACTGGGTCGACCTGCGCACCCGCCCGTCGTACCTGCGGGTCCACGGCGGGCAGTCGCCGGTCGGTCGGCAGGCACCCAGCCTGGTCGGGCGGCGCGTCGGCGCGAGGGAGTGCTCGCTGGAGACCGTTGTGGAGTTCGCACCGGCCGACCATCGTCAGCTCGCCGGGATCACCGCCTACTACAACACGCTCAACTGGCACCACCTCTACCTGACCCGGGCCGACGACGGCCGGACGGTGCTGGAGCTGCTCAGCTCCGACAACGGGCGGCGCACCGCGTACCCCGAGCTGACCGTCGATGTCGACGGCGTCGCCCGGGTCGGCCTGCGGGCCGTCTTCGACGGGCCGGCAGTGCGCTTCGACTACGACATCGGTGCCGGTTGGCAGCGGCTACCTGTCGAGCTGGACGCGACCATCCTGTCCGACGAGCACGCCGCGCTGATCATCGACGGTGAGCCGGCGGCGTGGGGCTTCACGGGGGCGTTCCTGGGCCTGTGGGTGCAGGACCTGGGCGGCGACGGCGTGCACGCCGACTTCGACCTGGCCACCTACCGGGAACAGTGACCACGCGGACGGCACTCGGCGGGTGCCGTCCGCGTGCCCACTCCTCCTACCTGGCCTGAGCGGCGACGGCCCGCAGCTGGCCGAGAGTGGTGCGGAAACCGCGGCCGGAGGCGGCGGGGTCCTCGGCGTTCAGGCCGCTGACGGCCATGGTCTGCGAGCGGGTCGTGGCGACGGCCTCCGCGCCGGACCCGTTCAGGTCGAACACGCCGAAGTCGCCGCTGAGCGTCCGGAACGTCGAGGCCGCCGGGTCCTGGGCGAGGTAGAGCACCACGACCTGGCCGGCCTCGAGCTTCGACATGTGCGCCATGTCCGGCACGCCGGCGGGCAGCTGGGCGAGCGTGATCCGCGCCCCGGCCCGCACTGTCGATCCGGTCGTCGCACGCAGCACCTCGTCGACCCGGAATCCGGTCTCCTCGACCTCACCGCGTACCACCAGGTCCGCGGTGTCGCTGAGCTGCCGCACCGTGGCGTACCCACGCAGCTTGCCCTTGATCGGCGGGGGCGCGACCTCCGTCGGCGGGGCGGCGCTGCTCGGGGCGGGCCCGGCGGCCCGGTCGGCGTCACCGCCGCTGCCGCAGGCGGCCAGGGCCGCGACGGACAGCACGGCGGCGGCCGTGGCCCACAGCGGCCGGGTACGGCGAAGGTCGACTGCCATGGAACGCTCCTCGCGTCTCGGTGCCGTCCCGGGCCGTCTCGCTCGGAACGCGGCACTGCTTACGCCTTCTATCTGTGCGTCCCGGGCACCGAGTTCCATTTTTTTCCGGCTCAGCTTTTCGGGGGTCAGCGCCGCTCGCGCGCGAGCTGACGAAGCTCGGCAAGCGTGGTGACGAACGCGCGACCCGCAGCGGTGGCGTCCTCGCTACGCAGACCGGTCACCGACATCGCCGGTGACCGGCTGGTGGCCGTTTCCCCGGCGAGGTCGAAAATCCCGAACTCCCCGCCGAGCGGGTGGTAGACGCGCGCAGCCGGGTCGACGAGGCCCAGGTAGAGGACGCTCGGCCGGCCGGCCGTCCCGGCCAGTTCCGCGGCCACGATGATCTCGGTGGGCACCGGGGCGGCCGGGGCGCGGTACAGCACCTCCGCCACGCGGTAGACCGCCCGCCCGTTTGTCACCGACGCCACCTCGCCGCGGACAACCAGGTCGGCCGTGTCGGTGAGTTGGCGCACGGTGCCGTACCCACGATTCTTGGCGGCCGTGCCCGGCGGCGCCGGCCGAGCGGCCGGACTGGTCGCCTCGGGTGACGGGATCGCGGCCGGGGGCGCGTCGCCGGAACGGCTCGCGAGCCCTCCGCCGATCCCCGCCACCACCAGGACCAACGCGGCCGCCGCGAGCGCGGGCCGCGACGACACGAAGGCCCTTCTTCGGGTACGCGGCTCCTGCGTGATCGCCGCGAGCAGGCGACGGCGGTGCACCTCGTGCCGGCCCTCCGGCAGGTCCTGGTCGCCGGGGTGGGGGGCGATCTTCGCCCACTCGGCCGGGTCCGGCGCGCTCACTGGCTGCCCTCCCGTACGAGCGAGGTGTCCACGACCGGCGGTCGCGCGGCGCGCGGCGGCGCGTCGACGAGGGTACGGAGCCGGGCGCGGGCCCGCGACAGCCGGGAGCGCACCGTACCGACCGGAACACCCAGCGCCTCCGCCGCGGACTCGTAGTCGAGGCCCTCCCACAGGCACAGGGTCAGCACCTCGCGCTCGGATCGACGCAGCCGGGCGAGCGCGTCGATGGCGGCGGCGATGCGTCGGCTGTCGTCGAGTCTGCCGGCGACCTCGTCGGCGTGGTCGGGCAGTGTGAAGTCGGAGGCGAGCAGCGCGGCGGCCACCCTGCGGTAGCGACGGTTGCTGCGGGCGTGGTTACGGGCCTCGTTGGTGGCGATGCCGAGCAACCAGGGACGCAGCGACCCACCCTCCTCGGTCACCCGCTCCCGGGAGCGCCAGGCCTGCAGGTACGTCGCAGCCATGACGTCCTCCGCCGTGGCCCAGTCGGCGGTCAGCCGGAACGCGTGGTTGTACACCGAGCGCGCGTACGCGTCGAACAGCTCGGCGAACGCGCCGTGGTCACCGGCTCGTACCCGAGCGCGCAGACTCGACTCCATGACCATCTTCTGTCCGTCGGACGGTGCTGGTTCCGACGGACCGGCCCGTTGATCAGTTACGGCCCGACGATAGTCACCGGCAGGTACGTCCCGCCAACGACGGGATGAACAGAGGCCGTCACGCCTCGCGGTCGTCGATTGACGGCGAATCGACGTACTGGTATCTGTTAATACAGTTTCCTGATGCTTGGCCCGGCGCGGCAGTTCGGCGCCGTAGGGCACCGCGAACTGACCGGCTGGCGGCACGCCGCCCCTTCCCCGAGGAACACCCATGGTTCACAAGAGAACAGCCGCCTACGTCGTGGGCACCCTGCTGATCGGCGTCGCCGCCGTCGGCTACGGCCTGCCGTCGGCGAGCGCCGCGACCGCCGGCCCGATCACCGGCCTCGGCGGCAAGTGCGTCGACGTCGCGGGCGCCAGCTCGGCCAACGGCACGGCCGTCCAGCTCTACGACTGCAACGGCAGCGCGGCCCAGACGTGGACCGTCGGGAACAGCGACAACTCGATCCGGGCGCTCGGCAAGTGCCTCGACGTCACCGCCGCGTCGACAGCCAACGGCGCCAAGGTGCAGCTGTACGACTGCAACAACACCGGCGCGCAGAAGTGGACCGCCAGCAACGGCGCGCTCGTCAACACCGCCTCCGGCAAGTGCCTCGACGTCACCGACCGGAGCACCGCCAACGGCGCCCGGTTGCAGATCTGGACGTGCGGCGGCACCACGAACCAGCGGTGGACCCTGCCGGGCGGCGGCACTCCCACCACTCCCCCGCCCACCACCCCGACCGGCACCAACCTCGACGACCCGGCGAAGAAGGACGTCGCCATGCAGCTCGTCTCGGCCGCCGAGAACTCCTCGCTCGACTGGCGCGCGCAGTTCTCCTACATCGAGGACATCGGCGACGGGCGCGGCTACACCGCCGGCATCATCGGCTTCTGCTCCGGCACCGGCGACATGCTCGAACTGGTCGAGGCGTACACCCGCACCAAGCCGGGCAACGTGCTCGCCGGCTACCTGCCAGCGCTGCGCAACGTCAACGGCACCCCGTCGCACTCGGGCCTCGACCCGAACTTCCCCCGCGACTGGCGGACCGCGGCCAACGACCCGGTGTTCCAGGCCGCCCAGGAGGCCGAACGCGACCGGGTCTACTTCAATCCATCGGTACGCGACGGCAAGAACGACCAGGTCCGGGCGCTCGGCCAGTTCGCCTACTACGACGCGGCGGTCATGCACGGGTACGAGGGCATGCGCCAGATCCGCAGCCGTGCCCTGAACCGGGCCAAGCCGCCAGCCCAGGGCGGCGACGAGCGGACCTGGCTGAACGCCTTCCTCGACGAGCGGGTCCTCGAGATGAGGAAGGAAGCGGCCCACTCGGACACCTCCCGCGTCGACACCGCCCAGCGGGTGTTCCTCAACAACGGCAACTTCAACCTGAACACGCCCCTGACGTTCGCCGTCTACGGCGAACAGTTCCGCATCGGCTAGCTCGCTGAGTGGTGGCGGGGTCGTCGTTCGTTTCGCCGACGGCCCCGCCACCCGGCGCTTACGGCAGGATCGTCCGAGTGAACCGGCCTCTGCTCCTGCTCGACGTCGACGGTGTCCTCAGCCCGTACGGGACTCCTCAACCTCCCGCCGGCTACACCGAGCACCACCTCTTCCCCGGCGAAGAACCCGTACGCGTCAACCCCACCCACGGCGGCTGGATCACCGAGGCGAGCGCGGTCCTGGACATCGCCTGGGCCACGAGCTGGAACGACGAAGCCAACCGACTCCTCGCTCCACTTCTGGGCATCGCTCCCCTGCCCGTGATCACCATGCCACCCGCACCGTTCCATCCCAGCGACAAGATTCCGGTCATCGCCGCCTACGCCCAACGACGGCCTGCGGCATGGATCGACGACCTCCACACGCGGCAAGCCCACAACTGGGCCGCAGCACGCAGCAGCCCCACGCTGTTGATCACCGCCGACCCGACGGTTGGCCTCACCCGCAGCTCCATCGATCACGTCATTGCCTGGGCCAAGGCTCTTCAGCGCCCGTCAGAAAATTCCTAGCAAAGCGTCCCAGCCCTCGCTCGTACCCCGGGCACCAGGCAGCGCCGCCGACATCCAGCGCTCGCTCACACCGAGGCCGGGCGGTGCCGTCGACACCCAGCCCTCGCTCACTCCGGGCAACAGCCAGCGCTGTCGACACCAGCTCTCGGCGCGCCGAGCAGCAGGCCATCCTGATCGCCACCTGGGAGAAGTTCGGCACCGACGAACCCTCCGACGAGCGGTCGAGCGAATCGATCATGGTGACTGAAAATGTCGTACACCTGTTCTAGTGTCGGGGCATGCTCGAGGAGTTGGCGCAGGCAGACGACGCGGTCGCCGCGTGCGTCGACGCCCCCGCCTGGGCCCTCCCGGAACACGAGCTGATCGCCGCACTCGACGCCGCGCACCGCCTTCAGCACCGCCTCGCCGCCGTCACCCTGACCCTCATTCGCGAGGTCGACGGCCGCGGCACGCCCCGCGCGCAGGGGGCCTCCTGCACCGCGGTCTGGCTCCGCGAACGACTGCGGCTGACCGTTCCCGCCGCCCGCCGCCTGATCGACCTCGCCACCGCCTTGGACACCGGTAACCCCGGGATACGACAAGCGCTAGCCGACGGGCACCTCAGCCTCGACCAGGCCCGGGTCATCACCGACACCGCCGCCACCGTCCAGGCCACCGCCGGCACGCAGGCCGCCGACAAGGCCGTCAGCCTGCTCACCGACTGGGCCAGCCAATTCGACCCCACCCACCTGCGCAAACTCGGCACCCGCATCCTCGACCACGTCGCCCCCGACATCGCCGACGCCGCCGCCCAAGCCGCCCTCGACACCGAAGCACGCCGCGCCACCCGCGACCGACACCTCACGTTGTCCGAGCAGACCGACGGTCGACTGCGACTCACCGGCACCCTCGACACCGAAACCGCCGGCCTGTTCCGCGCCGCCATCGACCCACTGACCGCCCCATCCGGACCAGACGACACCCGATCCCCCGGGCAACGCCGCCACGACGCCCTCACCGAGGTCTGCCGACTCGCCCTCCGAACCGGCGAACTGCCCGACAGCGGTGGCGACTCCGCCCAGATCGTCATCACCACCAGCTACGACGCGCTGACCCGACAGCTGTCCACCGGCGCTCTCGACATCGGCCTCAGCCTCACACCGGACACGGTGCGCCGACTCGCCTGCGACGCCACCATCCTGCCCACCATCCTCGGCGGCGCCAGCCAGATCCTCGACGTGGGCCGACAACGCCGACTCATCACTGGGCCGCTGCGCCGCGCCCTCGTGCTGCGCGACCGCGGCTGCGCCTTCCCCGGCTGCGACCGACCACCCCGCTGGTGCCACGCCCACCACATCCACCACTGGACCGACGGCGGCACCACCAGCCTGACAAACGCCGTCCTCCTCTGCGGCCACCACCACCGACACCTGCACCACAGCGACTGGACCGTCCAACTCGGCCGCGACGGACACCCCGAATTCACTCCACCCGCCTGGCTGGACCCCGACCAAATCCCGCGCCGCAACCACTACCACCGACGAACGTAGGAACAGCCATCGGTGAGCCGATCCATCGGAGCCAACCCCGCTGCGCAGCGGCGCTATCGCGGATCCGGGAGATCGCGGCAGGACCGGCTGGAGATTTGGCGACCCTATTGCCTCAGGAAGGTGTCCACTGCCCGGCGGAAGTCGTGTGGGTTTTCGACCCACGGAAGGTGGCCGGCCCCGGCGAGGCTCACCCGCTGGCTGTTGGCCAGAGCGCGGTGCAGCGAGTCGACGGCCCAGCGGGGCCGGATGTCCTCGGTGCCGTCGATGATCAGCACGGGCAGGTCGAGCGCTCGGCACTGCTCGGCCATGTCGAATGTGCTGAGCTCTTGCTTGACCTCGGCGTTGACAGCCTGGTTGCACTCGTGGTTGATGCCCAGCCACGGCGTGGCCATGCGATCGGCGTTGCGCAGTGCCGTGCCGTGGTCGGCGAAGTCGGCCGACCACTGAAGTACCGCCCATTCACGTTCCTCCGTGGGCGTGCGGTCGCGCACGCTGAGGGCCTCCCATCGACCCAGATGAGGCCCGAGCCGCAACCGCAGATTGCGCTTGTAGTGCGGGTGCCAGCCGCGATCGGCATCAATGCCGGTCCCGGACACGTAGATCAGATGGCTGACCCGTTCGGGGTGTTCGATGGCGTACCGCAACGCCAGGTGTGCACCCCACGAATGGCCCAACAGGGCTGTCCGCGGACCGGCCAACTGGTCACGTACCGCGTCGAGATCGGCCACGAAGCGGGCGATGCCATACGGTCCACGCCGCTCCGAGCGCCCACAGCCGCGCTGATCCCACCGGATGGTGCGGGCATGCTCTTCGAGCAGCCGGGCTACCGGGGCGAAATAGTCCCAGAGACCCGGACCCCCGTGACAGAGCACCAGAGGCGGCCCGGCGCCGGCCTGTTCCGCCCACAGACGGCAGCCGTCGTCGCCGCGCACGCCCGGGTCCATATCGCCAGTATCGCGTGGCGACTTGACCTCAAGCTCGGGTGAGGTCCTAGCCTCCAATATCGGAGGTAATGCATGAGCATGGAATTTGCCGCGTGGACGTCTCTGCACCACGCGATGAACGCGCAGGACGAGCGACCGCTGTCCCGCGCCACCTTGAAGCGGATCGCGCAGTTCGCACGGCCACACCGCGCCTTGATCGTCAGGTTCCTGCTGCTGAGTGTGGTGACGGCGGTCCTCACTGTGGCGGCGCCCGTTCTCGCCGGTCGGGTGGTCGACGCGATCGTCGACGGGGCCGACAGCGGCGTGGTGATCCGGTTGGCCGTACTGATTGCCGTGATAGCCCTCGCCGAGGCCGGGCTGGGGCTGGTGACGCGATTTCTCTCCGCCAGCATTGGTGAGGGGCTGATCGTTCAACTGCGCACGGCTGTGTTCGACCACGTACAGCGCATGCCGGTGGCCTTCTTCACGCGGACCCGCACGGGCGCACTGGTCAGCCGCCTGAACAACGACGTCATCGGCGCGCAGCGGGCTTTCAGCGACACCCTGTCGAGTGTGGTCGGCAACGCCGTGACGTTGATGCTGACGTTGGCCGTGATGCTCACCTTCTCGTGGCAGATCACGCTGCTGGCGCTCGTTTTGCTGCCCATTTTCGTCCTTCCGGCCCGCCGGATGGGTTCGAGGCTCGCCCAGTTGCAGCGTGAGGCGGCCGAGCACAACGCGGCCATGAGCACCCGGATGACGGAACGTTTCTCCGCACCCGGTGCCACGCTGGTCAAGCTGTACGGGCGGCCGGCCGAGGAGTCCGCCGAGTTCGCGGCTCGGGCACGCCGGGTCCGGGACATCGGCATCCGCGCCGCGATGCTCCAGTGGGTCTTCATCACCGCGCTCACCGTCGTCGGCTCGCTGGCACTGGCCCTGGTCTACGGGCTGGGTGGTCTCTACGCCCTACGGGGCAGCCTCGACGCCGGGACGGTGGTCGCTCTCGCGCTGCTCCTGTCGCGGCTCTACGCACCGCTGACGTCGCTGGCCAGTGCTCGGGTCGAGGTGATGAGCGCGCTGGTGAGCTTCGAGCGGGTGTTCGAGGTCCTCGACCTCAAGCCGCTGATCCTCGACAGATCCGACGCCCGACCCCTTCCGGAGGGGCCGGTCGCGGTCGAGTTCGACGGGGTCCGGTTCGGTTACCCCTCAGCGGACAAGGTGTCGCTCGCGTCCCTTGAGGACGTGGCGAAGCTCGATACGCGCGGCGGTGAGGAAGTGCTGCACGGGGTGTCGTTCCGCGCCGAAGCGGGGCAGATGGTGGCGCTCGTCGGCTCCTCCGGGGCGGGCAAGTCGACGATCGCGCAGCTCGTGCCTCGCCTGTACGACGTCGAGGACGGCGCGGTGAGGCTGGCCGACGTCGACGTCCGTGAGCTGTCAGCCGAGTCGATCCGGGCGGCGTTGGGCGTGGTGACCCAGGACGGGCACCTCTTCCACGAGAGCATCCGCGCCAACCTGGCGTTCGCTCAGCCGGACGCGACCGAGGACGAGATGTGGGAGGTGCTCCGGCGAGCCCGCCTCGACGACCTGATCCGCTCGCTACCCGATGGCCTGGACACCGTCGTGGGCGAGCGCGGATACCGCCTGTCCGGCGGGGAACGGCAACGGCTCACCATCGCACGCCTGCTGCTGGCTCGCCCGCGCGTGGTCATCCTCGACGAAGCCACCGCGCATCTCGACTCCACCTCGGAGGCGGCGGTTCAGGACGCCCTCGCCGAGGCGCTGACCGGCCGGACGAGCGTGGTCATCGCGCACCGGCTCTCCACCATCCGGGCGGCCGACCAGATCCTCGTCGTGGAGGCGGGACGCATCGTCGAACGTGGGCGACACAGTGACCTGCTCGCGGCCGGTGGCCGCTACCACGAGTTGTACCGCACCCAGTTCGCCCAGGACGAGCCGACGGTCCAGGAGCAGCCGACCGTGCAGGAGCAGCGCGTCGCGATCTGACGGGCCCCCGACCACCCGAGACGGTCGCGGCGGTCGGCCCGTCCGGGGAGGGAGAGCCGACCGCCGTGCTGCGCGCGCTGGGCCGAAACGGCAGCGCCGCCCGCCCCGGACAGAACGCCAGGGCGGGCGGCGGCGGTCGGTCAGTCGTCGTCCGAACCGTCGTCGTTGTCGTCGTCAGCATCATTGTCGTCGTCGTTGTCGTCAGCGTCGTCGTTGTCGTCAGCGTCGTTGTCGTCGTCGACCGGCTCCTGCTCGGCCTTGACCACCGAGCCGTTGTCCCGGTCGACGTCCACCTCGTGCTCGGTGTCGCCAGCGACGATCTCGACGCTCCACACCGGTCGGCCGTTCTCCTTCTCGGCTTCGACCTCGACGATCTGACCGCCACCGGCCTTGGCGAGCGCGATCTCACCGGCGCGCTTCTCATCGACCGCGTTACCCGCGGGCGCGCTGCCGGTCGACGGCGTACCGGACGGTGTTGCGCTCGACGGCGTACCCGATGGGGTGCCGACTGACGGCGTACCGGTGATTGCCGGCGCGTCGGTGGCGGTCGGCGCGACGGTTGCCGCGGCGAGTGCCGTGCCGCCGGTCCGCGAGTCGTTCGCGGCGTTGACGCCGAGCGCGACCCCGGCCACCGCCAGCACCGCCGACCCGCCGACCGACGCCAGAAGCAGATTGGTGCGCTTCATAGTGGTGTCCACCTTTCCTCGGTTGTCGACTCCGAGGATCGGCCAGATCGGGATAGCACCGCGCTGTCCGGACGCTAAGGCCGGGTTAAGGCGGTCAAGGGCCGGGTCAGCCGCGCCGGTTGAGTTCGGCTTCCAGCCGCTGGACGAGCGTCTTGCGGTCCTTGCTGGCGCGCTCGTTACGCAGCGCGGTCTTGAGCTGTCTGGTGTCGAGGCCACGGACCAGCTTGGCCGCCTCCGCGACCGACATCTCCGTCATCCGGCCGGCCGTTGTGGCGTCCCGACGCGCCCGTTTGGCCGGCCCGGTGTTTGCGACGTACTGCTTGCCCGTTCGAGAGGCTTCCCGCTTCTTCGTGTCGGTCGCCCGCTTCTGGCTCTCCGACATCTCGTCCCATGCCTTCTTGGGCAGGTAGCGGCTCGTCGTTCCGTCCTTGCGCGCCCGGGCGTCGCCCTCTTTCGTCTGCCACTTCTCGTTGCCCCAGCGCTGGAGCGCCTTCTGCCGTTCGTCCTTTTGACCCAGGAATCCGCCGCCGCGCCGCTTGTACTCCTGCGTGACCAGCTGCGACTTGCGCGCCGACCACTGCCCCGGCTTGCCGCCCTTGTCGGAGGCCTGGATCTCTTCCTTGATCTGCTCTCTGAGCTCGGGTTTCGTATACCGCGCCATGACTGGCAGCTACCCGGCACCGCCGGGCCTATGCGTCCGGCGGCGACGTCGACGCTCCGAGCCGGAGCAGCACCTGCGCGCCGCCGTGCGGCCCGGCCCGCAACTCCAGACGACCGCCGGTGGCCTGCGCGGCACGCCGGGCGATGTCCAGGCCGAGGCCGGTGGACCCGGCCGCGCTGGCGCCCCGCCGGATCGCCCCGGCGGGCATGCCCGGCCCCTCGTCGGCGACGGTGAGGACCACCTCGCCCGCCTCCCCCGCCTCACGGACGAGCCGGACGGTGAACGGCGTCCCGTCGGGGGTGTGCGCGAAGACGTTGCCGAGCAGGGCGTCCACGGCCGCCGTCAGGTTGTCGGCGGCCACACCGACGGGGAGAGGGCCGGGCGTCAGGTCGAGGGTGACGGCCCGGCCGGTGTCCTCGGCCAGGACCGACCAGAACGCGACCCGGTCGGCGACGATCGCCGCCGCGTCCGAGGAGGCCGGTTGCGCCGGTGCGTGCCGCCACCGGGCCTGCCGGATCAGCCCGGTGACAGCGCGTTCGAGCCCGTCGGCGGCGGCGGTGATCCGGGCGGCGTCGTCCGGGTCACGCAACGACTCCGCCTCCAGCCGCAACGCGGTCAGTGGCGTACGCAGCTGGTGGGACAGGTCGGCGACCTGTTCGCGCTCCTGCACCAGGAGCACCTGGATCCGGGTGGCGAGATGGTTGAGCGCACCGGCCACCTCGCGCAGTTCGGGCGGGCCGGCCGGCGTGACGCGGGCGTCCAGCTCGGCGTTGGCCAGCCGGTGTGAGACGGCCGAGAGGTCGCTGATCGGCCGGACCAGGGTGCGCGCCAGCCGATCGGCGACCAGCAGCCCGATCAGCACGAGGATCACGCCGAGCAGCGCCAGCACCAGCCAGGCCCGGGTGACCCCGGCGGTCAGCTCGTGCTGCGGCACCGCGATCCGGATCACCCCGGTGCCGTCCGTCCGGCCCTGCACGGCGATGACCACCTCCCGGCCGGCCGCCGACTCACCGGTGAGGCTCTGTCCGCGCGCGGCGAGGGCCACCGCTGGCGTACGCGGTGTCTGGGCGCCGAGCACCGTGCCGTCGGGCAGGAAGACGCTCACCGGTCGACCTGACTCCGCGGCGAGTTGCTCGACGGTGAGCCGGATGGTCGCCGCGTCGGCGGTGCCGACCACCGGCACCAGGCTCTGCGCGTCGGCGGTGGCCCGCACGGTGGCCCGGTCCTCGGCGACGGTGCGTACCAGCAACGCCAACGGCACGAGGAACGCGATGAGGGTGAGGACGCTGACCGCGGCGACCAGCAGCGCGAGACGCGCCCTCACGGCTGCGCCGCCGGGGCTTCCAGACGCACCCCGACACCACGCACCGTGTGCAGGTAGCGAGGCTGTTGGGCGTTCTCCCCCAACTTGCGGCGCAACCAGGACAGGTGCACGTCGACGGTCTTGTCGGCGCCGCCGTACGGGATCTGCCACACCTCCGTGAGCAGCTCACGTTTGGTGACCACCTGGCCCGGCCGGCCGGCGAGGTGGTGCAGCAGATCGAACTCACGGGGCGTCAGCTCGACCGCGACCCCGTCCAGGGTCACCTGCCGCGCCCGGGGGTCGACGCAAAGCCCGCCGACGACCAGCGCCGGGACCTGCCCTTCGGTGCCGGAAGGGCCCCGCCGCAGCACCGCCCGGACGCGGGCGTCGAGCTGCGCCGCGGTGAACGGTTTGACCACGTAGTCGTCGGCGCCCGAGTCGAGCACCCGGACGATCTCGGTCTCGTCGTCGCGCGCGGTGGCCACGATGACGGGCACCGCGCTGACCGCGCGCAACATCCGCAGCAGCTCGCGGCCGTCCAGGTCGGGCAGGCCCAGGTCGAGCACGACGAGGTCGGGTCGATCCTCCAGCGCGTCGCGGAGCCCGGCCATCGCGGTCGAGGCCGCCGCGACCGCGTGGCCGCGTTCGCGCAGGGCCCGGATCAGTGGGGTACGGATCGTCAGGTCGTCCTCGATGAGCAACAGGCGGGCCACAACTGGCAGGCTAACCGCTGCCGTCGTCGGTGCGGCGTACGTTAACCACGCCTTAGCGTTCGGATGTGCGAACGACAAGGCCGGATCGGGGATAGTCAGGGGATGGGCCGTCGTTCGATCCTCGTCGCCACCGGGTGGGTGGCGACCGCCGCCATTGCCACAGTGATCGGCCTGGGCGCGATCCGGTTGGTGGGCGAGAGTCTCACCGGCACCCCGGGTGGGGTGCGCAGCGAGGCCGACATCGAGCGGGCGCTCGCCTCACCAGAGCCGGTGCCCACGGCCGGACCGGGCACGCCGGGCACCGCCTCGGCCCCGCCGGGCACGACAGGCACCGCCTCGGCCCCGCCGGGCACGACGAGCGCCGCGCCGAGCGCCAGCTCCGGGGCCCGCCGGGGGTTCGCCACCGACGGCGGCACTGCCGTCGCCGAGTGCGGCGTCGGCGGCGTACGCCTCGTCTCCTGGGCGCCCGCGCAGGGCTACCGGGTCCGCGACGTGGACCGGGGCCCGGACGACGACGTCGAGGTCACGTTCCAGGGGGCGAATCGGGAGTACGAGTTGAAGGTGCGCTGCATCGGCTCGGAGCCGGTGTCCGTCGCCGACGACTGACAACCCGCGGGCGATCGAGGTGGATGTCGGCCGATTCACCTGCTCCGCAGGGCATCCACCAACCTCCGCAGTGTCGCGCGAGCATTATCAAGATCGTTAAGGCTGAGGCCGGCTCGGTCCACGGCATCGCGGCGGTCAGCGTCCGAGCGCTTCACGAGTTTGGTGAGCGTGACGCGCCCCGCTTCCGTGAGTGTCACGAGTGGCGCTCGGCGGTGATCGGGGTTGTCGTGCAACTCCACCGTCCCGGCGTGGGCCAGGTCGTCGACCACCCGCTGCACGCTCTGCCGAGCGAGGCCGAGTCTGCGTGCCGCACTCGCGACGGTGCGGGAGCCGTCGGAGAGCACGCTCATCACGTGCCATCGGGCGGCGGTCTGTCCCTCTTCTTGGGCGAGATCCTCGCTTGAGCGCCGGGACTCGCCTGCCAGTTCGTACACGTCGGCCATCAGCAGACGGTAGGCGTCGACCCGGTCCTGCTTGCGTTCCTCCACCGGCTGGACCTTACCGGAAGATTGACACCCTACTACTGCAATGACAGCATGCTGTCATGATTCTTCGACTGTGGAGCGGATGGACGCAGCCCGCTCTCGCTGACGCTTACGAGCGGTTGTTGACGCAGGACATCGCGCCCGCGATCCTCGCCCGGGGCGTGGCTGGGCTACAGGAGCTTCGGGTTCTGCGTCGTTCCCCGCAGGAGCTGGATCCCGCCAGGGGCAGCGAATTTCTCACCGCGATGATTTTCACCGACTTCGCTGCGGTGGCGGCCTTCACCGGCGGCGAGCCGTCAACCTCCGTTGTCCCGCCCGCTGCCAGTGATCTGCTCGAAAGCTTCGATCGGCAGTCCCGGCACTATCTCAGCCGAGCGGTGTTCCGCGACGGTGACAGCAGACCCGCAGTCGGATGAGCAGCCCCCCGCCTCACCCACCCATCGGGTGCTCACGGTCCGCGTTGCGGCCGAGGGCGACCATGCGCAGGGTCTCCTCCCGACGTCGCACGAGCAACGCCCCGGCCAGGAAGGTCACCGGCGCGACCAGCACCAGCATCGCCCACTGCGCCGGCACCAGGGGGATGGCGTGCCCCATGTTCATCGTCGAGGTGACCCACCCGGCCAGGGCGCTGTCGATCACCAGGGCGAGGGCCGCCACGGGCAGGAGCATGACGACGATCCGTCGGCGTACCTCCGCAGGGAGCGTGACCACCGCGATCACCATGGCCGACGCGGCGGCCGCCAGGCCCGCGACGTAGAGCCAGAGGACCAGCTCACTGCTCGCCTCAAGGCTGTACAAGACCTGGTAGGACGCCCCATCGGCAGAGAAGTCGAAAGTGGGACTGCCCACCCGGTTCGCCACCAACAGCGCGACCATCGCGGTTGGCGCGAGCACCAGTGCCAGCAGTCGGCGTACGCCCAGCAGCGCGATCGCCCGGCGACGCGGCGCCGGCACGGTGAGCGCGACGGCACCCACCACGGCGAGGGCGAGCTGCGGGAGCATGTCCACCACGTACGTCGGGTTGTCACCGGTCTGCGGGGCGACGAGCGCACCCCAGCCGAGCACGCCGGCCCAGGCCAGACCGGCGGCGAGCCAACGCCACCCGATCAGCACCGCGGCGCAGACGCCCGCCCAGCCGGCGACGCGCAGCCAGTCGACGAGATCCGGGCCGCTCGGCGCGAACCCGGGCGGCAGGCCTGGCGCACGGACGAGCTGGTTGAGCAGTCCCTTCGCGGCGAGGGCCAGCAGGACGACCCCGATCAGCAGGCCGGTCACCGTCGCCGCGTCGGCCCAGCTCGGCTCGGTGAACCCCCGTGCGCCCACCCGCAGCCGCGCCCGCAGGCCGGCACCGACCAGATTCCGCACGTCGGCGGCGTCAGGTCGCCGCTGACCCGGTCGCGCACCAGCGAGGAGCACGGCCAGCATCTCGTCCTCGTACACCCGCCGGTGTTCCCAGGGATAGACGGCCAGCAGTCGCCGGTAACCGCGCTCCAGCTCGTCGCCGCTCACGCCGCACCCCCGTCGGTCAGTAGGCCGCCGCGGCGCAGCCGCACCCGAGCGGCGTCCGCGTTGTGTCGCAGGCGGGCCGCCTCTTCGCTGAGCCGCCGCGCGCCCAACGCGGTGAGGCGGTAGTAGCGGCGCAGTCGGGACTGCACCACCTCCTCGCGCTCGACCTCGATGAGGCCGTCGGCGCGGAGTCGGTCGAGGGCGGCGTAGAGGGTGCCGGCGCGCAGGCGCACCCGGCCGTCGGAGATGCGCAGCACGTCCTCGATGACGGCGTACCCATGCATGGGCGCCTCCGCCAGCGCGGTGAGCACCAGGAACGTCGGTTCCCGCAGTGGAGCCTCAGCCATGCCAGGGAGCATATACCGATAGACGGTATATGCAAGGCCGTGAACAGACGCGGCCGGCACGGATCCCCGTGCCGGCCACGTCACCGGTGGTGGTTCAGCTGGCGTAGGCCTCCAACTCCCAGAGCGAGTGGCCATAACCGGTGCCCCGGGCCGTGCCAAGGATCCGCAGGTAGCGGCCGTTGGCGCCGAGGGCGGTGTGCTCGTCCACGCCGCCGTCGGCCCCGGTCACCGTCTTCACCGTGGTCCAGGTGGTGCCGTCGTTCGACGTCTGGATCTGGTACGCGCTGCTGTACGCCGCCTCCCAGCTCAGCTTGACCCGACCGATAGCGGTGGGGCTGCCGAGGTCGACGCGGATCCACTGCGGGTCGGAGAACGTGCTCGACCAGCGGGTGGTGAGGCTGCCGTCGACCGCCTGGGCGCCGGACACGTCGGCCCCCTCGTTGCTGGACGTCGACGCCGGCTTGTTCAGCAGCAGGTTGCCGCCGGGCGGACCGGTTCCACCGCCGCCGCCGTACACCTCGAACTCGAACAGCGAGTAGCCCCAGGCGGTCCCCCGGGTGGTGCCGAGAAGCCGGATGTACCGGCCGGAGCCGCTGAGCCCGGTCAGGTCGTCCACCCCGCCGTCACCGCCGGTCACCGTACGGATCGTGGTGAAGTTGACAGCGTCCGGCGAGGTCTGGATCTGGTAGCCACTGCCGTACGCCGCCTCCCAGGTCAGCTTGACCCGGTTGATGGCGTACGTGGCGCCGAGGTCCACGTCGATCCACTGTGGGTCTCCGAAGGCGCTGCCCCACCGGGTCCCGGCCGCGCCGTCGAACGCGTTCGCCGCGGTGAACGCGCCCTCGAAGCTGGACGCGCGCGCCGGCTTGCCCCGGGCCAGGTTGGCGCCCGGCTCGGGATCCGGGTCCGGGTCCGGATCCGGTCCGGGACCGCCGGGGCTGGTCGAGAGCGTGAACTCGTCGATGTCGAAGTACGGGCCGGTGCCCTTGAAGACCAGGAACAGGGTCCGGGTGCCGGTCGGGGCGGTTACCCCACCGGTGACCGTGGCGAAGTTGGCGTACCCGCCGGTGGAGGTGACGGTGGCCGAACCGACCAACGGGCCGGTGGGCGAGTCGACCCGCAACTCCAGCGTGCCGCCGCCACCGGCCGGTGCGCCGACCCGGGCACTGAACGACTGGACGCCGGTCAGGTTGTACGGGCGGAACGAGATCCAGTCGTTGTTGTCGACGTAGCCGACCGCCGCGCCGCCGTTGCCCGCTGCCCCGGCGACGATCTGGATGCCGGACGAGTCACCGAAGTGCTCGGCCTGGCGTACCCGAGGTTGCAGGACGGCCTGGGTGTGCGTGGTCAGCGCCGGCTGGCCGCCTCCACCCAGGTCGGTGTACTCGGCGTCGATGATGCCGAAGATGTTCGCCGCCGCGTCGTGCTCGCCGTCCTTCGAGGTCTGGATGACCCCGGTGCAGCCCTGCACGCTGCCGAGCTGGTGGCCGTGCGAGTCGTGGCCGAGGACGTAGTTCACCTTCACCCGGGCGCAGTTGATCGCGCCGTCCTGGGCGTCGGTGACCGTCACGGAGAACGGCACCGCGTCCCCGAAGGTGAAGGTCTGCCCATTCAACGGGGTGTTGACGGTGACCACCGGGGCGCTGTTGCCGACAGTGACGACCACGCTCGCGGTGGCTGTCTTTCCGGTGGTGTCCCGGACCGTCAGCGTCGGGCTTCGGGTTCCATTCGTGGTGTACGTGAAGCTCGGGTTCGCCGCGGTCGAGTCGGTGGTGCCGTTGTTGTCGAAGTCCCAGGCGTAGGTGAACGGGTCCCCGTCCGGGTCGAGGGTGCCGGCCGAGGAGAAGGCCACTGTCAGCGGCGCGGTGCCACTGGTCGGGGTGGCCGAGGCCCTGGCGATGGGTGCTCTGCCCTCGCGGGCGTACTCGATGCGGTAGAGCGCCGAGTTGGCGTCGCCGTTGAACCAGCCGGTGCCGTAGTCCAGCACGTAGAGCGCGCCGTCCGGGCCGAACTCCATGTCCATGACCTGGGTGCCGGTCCACGGGAACGGGTTGATCTTCAGCGGTTGGCCGGACGCGTCGAGCTTGATGTTCTTGATCCAGCGGCGACCGAACTCACCGGCGAAGTAGGTCCCGTCGTAGTACTCGGGGAACGCCACGGGCGAGGTGTTGTTGCGGTCGTACCGGTAGACCGGCCCGCCCATCGGCGAGAGGCCACCGCCGGTGAACTCCGGCGGCGAGCCGGAGCCGCCGTACGGCAACCAGGCCGGAACGGCCGGCGGCAGCTGGGTGATGCCGGTGTTGTTTGGCGAGTTGTTCACCGGCCCACCGGCGCAGTTGAACTTCGCCCCGGACGGCCCGGACGGGAAGGTGTAGTCGTTGTAGGCGTCGTTGCGGGCGGTGCAGTACGGCCAGCCGTAGAAGCCGGGCCTGTCGATCCGGGCGAACTCGACGTTGCCCGCCGGCCCTCGGTTCGGGTCGGCGGTGCCCGCGTCGGGGCCGTAGTCACCGAGGTAGACGATGCCGGTGGCCTTGTCCACGCTCATCCGGAACGGGTTGCGGAAGCCCATCGCGTAGACCTCCGGACGGGTCCGCGCGGTGCCCGGGGCGAACATGTTGCCGGCCGGGATGGTGTAGCCGCCGGCCGCGCTCGGCTTGATCCGGAGGACCTTGCCGCGCAGGTCGTTGCTGTTCGCCGAGGTGCGCTGCGCGTCGAACGCCGGGTTACGACCCGCCCGCTCGTCGATCGGGGTGAAGCCGGCCGAGTCGAACGGGTTGGTGTCGTCGCCCGTGGACAGGTAGAGGTTGCCGGCCGCGTCGAAGTCCATGTCGCCGCCGACGTGGCAGCACATGCCCCGGCTGGTCGGCACGTTGAGGATCAACGTCTCGCTGGCCAGGTTGATGGTGTTGTCCGCATTGACGGTGAACCGGGCCAACCGGTTGACACCCTCCCAGACGGCGAATTGGGCCGGCGTGCCCTCGGCGGGCGCACCACCGCCAGGGGTGCTCAGTGGTGGGGCGAAGTACGCGTACACCCAGCGGTTGGTGGCGAAGTTGGGGTCGGCCTTGATGCCCTGCAAACCCTCCTCGTCGCCGGTGTAGACCGGCAGGGTGGCGGCGATCTTGGTGTTGCCGGCGGCGTCGGTGTGCCGGATCACGCCGTTGCGGGAGGTGTGCAGCACGCCTCGGTCCGGCAGGACGGTGAGGCTCATCGGCTCACCGGTCTCGGCCGCGCCCTTGGCCAGCTCCACCTGCTGGAAGCTGCTGGTGACGGTGGGACCACAGTCGGCGTCGACCGCGCCGGCCGCCGTCCGGATGCCGCCGAGCAGGTGCTGACGGAAGTTCGCCTCGGTGTACGACGCGTCGGTGTGCCCCAGGCCGGTGTACCAGGCTCGACCGCCGGAGTAGTTCTGGCACCAGGAGATCGGGTGGTCGGCGCCCATGCTGCCGCCGGTGTAGGTGGTCTCGTCCAGGGTGGCCAGCACGTGCGCGTTGCCCCGGGGGTTGGTCCGGTAGTTGTACAACTCGTCGAACCGGCTCCACCGCTGCGGCAGCCCCGCTGTGGATGGGTGCACCTGGTCGGCGACCTTGACCGTGACGTTCTGCTCGGCCGGGTGCGAGGCGAAGTACGCTCCGACCAGTCCCCCGTACCACTGCCAGTCGTACTCGGTGTCGGAGGCGGAGTGCACGCCGACGTACCCACCGCCGCCGGTGATGTAGCGCTCGAACGCGGCCTGCTGGGCGGCGTTGAGAACGTCACCGGTGGTGGACAGCCAGATCACCGCGGCGAACCGGTCCAGGTTGGCGTCGGTGAACTGGGCGGCGTCCTCGGTGGCCTCGACGGTGAAGCCGTTTGCCGCACCGAGTTGCTGGATCGCGGCGATGCCCGGGGTGATGGATCCGTGCCGGAACCCGGCGGTCTTGCTGAAGACCAGCACGGTGAACGGTGCGGCACTGGCAGTGGGTGGCGAGGCGACGATGCCGCCCGCCACGAGGATCGCGCTCAGCGCGAGGCCGAGCCACGATCTCAGGGATCTGCGCACAGTGGGGTCCTTTCGCGGTGCGGGGGACGGCGTGCGCCGATCACGCCAGGCGGTGGTGGGACGAGACATGTGAATGCATCGTTGCGGTCGGATCACGGGCGCGTCAAGCACTCTCCCAGCATCCGTGAGAGCGTTATCTCCGCAGGTCAGGGGCGACTGTGTGAAGCGAGATCGAATAACGGTTTTCGGGCCACGATCATCCGCGGAGGGCCCCGGCGCAGATGCCCGCACTCAGGGCCCTTCCCCCTCCTCGGTCAGCGTGAGTAGTACTCGACGACGAGTTGCTCGTCGCAGACCACCGGAACCTCCGAGCGGAGCGGGAGCCGGGTCAGCCGAGCGGTCAGGCCGGGCAGGCTCACCTCAAGGTAAGGGGCGTGACGTTCCGGGGCATGCGCCCCAGCCGCCGCCACGACGAACGGCGCCTTGCCCCGACTGCGTTCCGCCACCTCGATGACGTCACCGGGTTGCAGCCGCGCGGACGGCCGGTCCAGGCGACGGCCGTTCACAGTGACGTGCTGATGGGTGACGACCTGGCGGGCCTGGTAGATGGTGCGGGCAAAACCGGCTCGCAGCACCAGCGCGTCCAGCCGACTCTCCAGCTCGACGATCAACTCCTCGCCGGTCTTGCCGGGCCGGCGCACGGCCCGGTCGAACGCGCGCCGGAGCTGCCCCTCGTGCAGGTCGTACTGCGCCTTGAGCCGCTGCTTCTCCAACAGCCGGACCTTGTAGTCGCTGGTGGTGCGTCGGGCACGGCCGTGCTGCCCGGGCGGGAACGGACGGCGTTCGAAGTAGCGCACGCACTTCGGGGTCAGTGCGATGCCCAGGGCGCGAGAGCGCTTGACCTTGGGACGGGTCTGATTCATGCTTCGCCTTTCAAGTAAGGTAAGGCTAACCTTATTAGGAGATGATCGCCTTGAGCAAGCCCTCGACCAGCACGGCGGACTCCACGGACGACGCAGGTGTCCGAATCCGATCGATGCTCGTCGCCGCCGACTCCCTCACCCTGCACATCCCGGGCGTCGAGGCGTACGTCGTCGGACGGCACGTCGTGACGAGCGACGGTCGGCTGCGGATCGACCTGCCGGTCGGCTGCCACCTGGCCGATCACCTCGCGCACCAGCGAGAGACCGTCGCGATGGTCGAGATGACCGACCTGGCGCCCACCCCGGTCCGCGACCGGGTGCGCGGGCACGCCACGCTCAGCGGTTGGTTGGCGACCGAGGCCGTCATGACCGGGAGCGATCAGGAGCTGGTGACGGTCCTCGACCTCGCCGCCGCCGAGCTGACCGTCGACGGCCGCACCACATGCATCGACGCGGACGAGTTCGCGATCGCCCAACCCGACCCGCTGGCCGCAGTCGAGGCTGATCTGTTGTGTCACCTCGACCACCACCACCCACACACCGTCGAGGGACTGAGCCGACTGATACCCGCCCGCCACCTTCAGGGCGTTCGCCGGGTCCGGCCAGTACGCCTGGACCGCCACGGTGTCGTACTCCGGCTGGAGCTGAGCACTGGTGACCGGGACGTCCGGCTGAACTTCCGGGCGCCACTGCGGCATCCGGCCGAACTCGGCGCGCGGATCGAGGAACTGCTTCGGCACTCGCGCGGCTGCCGCGCCCGGCACGCCCGGCACGCCCGCTGACGATCGCCGCCCTCGTCAGCGGTTAGGCAAGGCTGGCCTACACAAAACATCCCAAAAGATAGGGAATTGTCCCGTCGAAGCCGGTATGACGGTGACCCGGCACCACCGACGGAAGCGAGATCGCCATGACCGACATGCTGGAGATGCCGCGGGTACACGAGTGCACAGTCACCGACTGCGGCTACAACCACGACGGCTGCCACGCGTTCGCCATCACCATCGGGCAGCAGAACGCCAGCTGCGCCACGTTCATCGACACCTCGGCGAAAGGCGGGCTGGACCGCGTCATCGCCCAGGTCGGTGCCTGCAAGCGGTCCGACTGTCAGCACAACGCCGAGCTGGAGTGCCACGCGCCGTCCATCCGGGTGGGTCCGGGTCAGGACATCGCGGACTGTCAGACGTACGAACCGCGCTGATCCCGGCGCGACGTGAATGAGGGACGGCCACCACGGCCGTCCCTCATCCGCGTTGGAGGCCGGCTACGCGGGGACGACCATCGGCGTGCCGGCGATCGGATCGGGTACGACGAGGCAGCTGAGACCGAAGACCTGCTCGACGAGGTCACCGGTGACCACGTCGACCGGCGCTCCCTCGGCGACGATCGCGCCGCCGGACATCGCAATGAGGTGGTCGCAGTACCGGCAGGCGAGGTTGAGGTCGTGCATGACGATGACAATGGTCTTGCCGGACTCCGCGTTCAGCTTCCGCAGCAGCCGCAGCAGCTCGACCTGGTGGTTGATGTCCAGGTAGGTGGTGGGTTCGTCGAGCAGCAGCAGGTCGGTCTCCTGCGCCAGGGCCATGGCGACCCAGACCCGCTGGCGTTGGCCACCGGACAACTCCCGGATCGGACGGTCGATCAGATCCGCGGTGCCGGTGGCATCGAGGGCCCGGGCCACGGCGTCGTGGTCGTCGCCACTGAACCGTCGGAACCAACCCTGGTGGGGGTAGCGGCCACGGGCCACCAGGTCGGCGACGGTGATGCCATCGGGCGCGACGGGAGTCTGCGGGAGCAGCCCGAGCACCTTGGCCACGTCGACGTTGCGCAGGTCGGCCAGGGGCTTGTCGTCGAGAAAGACGGCACCGTCGCGCGGTGCCAGCAGTCGGGCCAGGCCGCGGAGCAGAGTGGACTTGCCGCAGGCGTTGGCGCCGACGATCGCGGTGACCTTGCCGTCGAGCACGGCGACGTCGAGGTGGTCGACGATGGTCCGGTCGTCGTAGCCGAGAGTGAGACCCTCGGCGCGTAGTCGGGTCATCCACCCGCTCCTTGTCGGTTGGTGGTGGCGAGCAGCCACAGCAGGTAGGGCGCGCCGACCGCACCGGTCACCACGCCGGTGGGCAACGGTGTGGGCAGCAGGTGCACGGCGACGAGGTCGGCGCTGAGCAGCAACGCGGCACCGACCAGGGCGGCCGGCAGGACGCCCTGGGCCGCGGGGCCGAGAAGTCGGTTGGCGATCGGGCCGGCCACCAGGGCGACGAAGGCGATCGGGCCCGCCACCGCCACCGCCAGGGCCACCAGCACGACGGCGGTGCCGAGCAGCCCGGCCCGGCTGAGCTCGGCCCGGACACCCAGCATCCGGGCGGCGTCGTCACCGAGCGCGAGGGCGCTCAGTGGCCGTTGCAGCAGCGTGGCCACCGGCAGCAGGACGATCAGGGCACCGGTGAGCACCCACAGCTCCGTGGTGCTGGCCTGACCGACCGACCCGACCAGCCAGTGCATGGCCTGACGGGCCTCGAAGAGCTGTGCCCGGCTGAGCACGTAGCCGATAACGCCCTCGAAGAAGACCGCCACCCCGATGCCGATGAGGATGAAGCGGTAGCCGCTGACGCCGTCGCGCCAGGCCAGCAGGTACATCGCCACTGCGGCGGCGACAGCGCCACCGAGGGCGAGCCCGCTGACGACGAGCCCACCGGCCTGGAGGAGCACGATCCCGGTGACGGCAGCCAGCCCCGCCCCCGAGGTGATGCCCACGAAGTCCGGCGACGCCAGGGGGTTGCGCAGCAACTGTTGGAAGATCGTCCCGGACGCGCCGAGGGCGAGTCCGACGGTCAGTGCGGCGGCCGCGGTCGGCAGTCGCAGGCCACGCACGACGAAGTCGACGCTGGGGTTGTCGGACAGGTGCAGGACCGACGCGATGACCTCCGCGGCGCCGAGGCGGAAGCTGCCCACCATCATGGTGAGCACGAAGAGGGCGATGACCGTCACGGTCAGGGCGCAGGTCACCATGATGGACCGGCCGGCTCGACGCCTCCGGTTGGCGCGCAGTGCCGCCGCCGTACCGGACGGGGCAGAGCGCAGGCCTGTCGTTGTCGTCACCATGCTCACACCTCCGACAGCCGGCCGTAGCGCACGATAGCGATGAACGCTGGCGCGCCGATCAGCCCGAGGATCACGCCGACCTGAACCTCGTCAGGGGCGGCGGCCACCCGGCCGAGCACGTCGGCGAGGAGCAGGACGATGGGCGCCAGCACCATCGAGTACGGCAGGATCCAGCGGTAGTCGGGGCCGCAGATGAACCGCGCCAGGTGCGGCACGACGAGCCCGACGAAGACGATCGGCCCGCAGGCCGCGGTGGCTGCGCCGGCCAGGATCGCGACCACGGCGAAGGCGACCGCGCGGGTACGGGTCACGTTCTGGCCGAGGCCACGCGCGACGTCCTCGCCGAGCGCGAGGCCGTTGATGGCCCGCCCGAGGCCCAGCGACGCGACGAGGCCGATCAGCAGGAACGGCGCGACCCCGGTCAGGATCGGGGTGTACCGACCGGCGAGGGATCCCACCTGCCAGAACCGCAGCTCGTTGAGGGCGTCCACGTTCGTCATCACGATCCCGCTGGTCACCGAGGTCAAGCCGGCGGTGACCGCCGCGCCGGCCAGGGCCAGCTTCACCGGGGTGGCGCCCTCGCGGCCGAGCGAGGCGACCGCGTACACGAGTGCCAGCGCCGCGATCGCGCCGGCGAAGGCGAACCAGACGTAGACACCGACGCCGCGTACCCCGAGCACCGTGATGGCCAGGACCACGAACGCGGCGGCACCGGAGTTGATGCCCAGGATCCCCGCGTCCGCCAGCGGGTTGCGGGTGACGCCCTGAAGGATCGCCCCGGCCGCCCCGAGCGCCGCGCCGACCAGGATGCCGAGCAGAGTGCGGGGTACGCGCATCTCCAGCGTGACGGTGCTGCTGATCGGCCCGTCGCTGTCGAGGCTGAACAGGGCGTGCAGCACCTCGGCGAGCCCGATCGAACGCGAGCCCAGGGTCACGCTGAGGAAGCCGACGAGGGCGAGGACCGCACAGAGGACGGCGAGCCCCGGCCCGAGGGCAGAGGCTCGCCGCACGCCTCCCGTCGAGGTGCGCGTCCCGATCTGGTTAGTTGCCGACATTCTGATCAGCGGCCTTGACCGCCTGGGTCAGCTTGTCCAGCTCGGTCGCGAAGTCCCCGTACGTGTGCAGCCAGAACGCCGGCCAGGAGACGGTGGCACCGACCTTGGCCGCCTTGATCTTGGACCAGGTCGGCTGCTTCGTGCTCCACTCGGCGTTGGCGGTGGGCGTGAAGGATCGGCCGTCCCAGAGGATCAGGTCCGGCTGGTACTTGTCGGCGTTCTCCCAGCTGAGGTTCTCCCAGTACGGGAAGGCCGGGTCCGGGCTGGCCGGGTTGATCACCTTCAGACCCCAGGTCTGCAGGTCCAGCAGTTCGGGCGCGTACTCGGGGTTCGCGACGTAGACCTTCTCGGTCGAGGGCGACATCGCCGCGACCGTCAGGTCCGGCTTGGCCGAGGTGGCCGCCTTGAACGCGGTCACCGCGTCCTCGAAGCGCTTCTTGTTCGCCGCAATCTGCGGGCTGGCCACGTCCGCGCCGAGGCTCTCGGCGAGGTCCTCGTACCCCTCGGCCAGCGCGACGATCGACTTGCCCTGCGCGACACCGACGATGGGGGCCAGTTCGGCGAGCTTCTTGCTCTTCTCGTCGACGCCCTCCTCCATGCCGCTGTGTGCCTTCTCGGCCGGCCACCAGTCGCCGACGATCAGGTCCGGGCGCAGGGCGGCGGCCTTCTCCACGTCGATCTTGCCCCACTCCTCGCCGAGGATCTGGATGCCGGTGAGGTCGAGGTTCTTCAGGTTGGGGTCGGTCTTGACCGACTCGTCGGCGTAGACGCCGACCGGTTTGATGCCGAAGGACATGAGCGCCGCGGCCTCGCCGGCGTGCGCGATGATCCGGGTGGGCGTCTTGTCTGCCTTGACGACAGTGCCCGAGCCGTCGTTGAAAGACCAGGGGCCGGAGGGAGTGGCAGCGGCGGCGGAGTCACCGGCGCCCGTGTCGTTGCCGCAAGCGGTGAGCCCGCCGAGCACGGCGCTCAGCGCCGCGACGGCCAGGATCGGACGCCAGGATTGCATGGTGAGGTTCCCGATCTTTCGAAGACAAGCGAGCCAGCCGGCCCGAAAGTTAGGTTAGGCTAACCAACACTTTTTGTTTTGGCTAATGCCGGGGTGCCCCCCACCTCGAAAGACGCCCCGCCACCGGACGGCGAGTGCTCAGCGCCCGCCCGCAGCCAGCTCGGCGATCATCCCCTCGCAACTGCGGACGACGACCTGAGCGCCGCGGCGCTGCGCCAGCGGCAGCAGAGAATCCTCCGCCCGGTCCCGCCACCGCCACTGCGCCTCGGCCGCGACCTCCCAGAGTTGCCGCACGTCGGCCTCATGCTCGACACCGAGCCGAGCCGCGAGGCCCACCCCGTCGCCGCCGACCAGCCGTTGCGCCTCGGCGGCCAGCTCCGCGTCGAACCCCAGCCGGGTGTTCCGCAGCGCCACCAGCAGGCGCAGCTCCCGGAACTCGTGCGCGCCGGCGAGGATCTGCTCCACCGCGCCGACCAGCTCGGCGGAGCCCCGAGTCGGCTCGGCCCGCAGCAGCGCCTCCACCGCGGCCAGCGCGGACCGCGCCTTGAGGGCGTCGCGGCGATCGATGAAGGACCGCGTCACCGACTCACGCAGCTCGGTGAGACCACTCCGCCGAATCAACTCGGCGGAGAGCTTCACCCGGCTGTCGAACCCGCTGCGCACCAGCGTGGCCGCCAGCCGGACACCGAAGATCCCGAACCGGCCCAGCAGCGCGGCGCGCACCTCGGTGTCCAGCCGTACCGGCAGCTCGCCGCGGAGGAAGCGGTCGGCGGAGATGAGGTGGGCGTCCAGCTCTGCCCGGGGCACCTGAGCCACTGTCGCGAGCGCGGCGAAATCGGTCTCACCGAGCAACCGGCCGGCCAGGCCGATCATGCCGCTGCACGCCACGACGTTGACGCTGAGCGCGTTCACCCTCGGGTCGCGGTAGTGCCGGCGAGCGAGCTGTCGGGCCGTGAGCAGGCCGTCGATCCGGCCGCCACCGGTCTCGTCGGCGCGGGACAGCACCATGATCACGTTGACCGGAGCAGACTGCCCGACGGCACTGTCCCGTGCGGACTCCAGCACCCGCAGGTCGCTGTCGCGACCGTCGCGGGTCAGGTACAGCACCGCGTCCGAGTCGTGCAACACCCGCTCCAACACCGGCGTCCGGCCCTGCTCGGCGCCACCGGCGACCGCCGGAGTGTCGATCAGCGTGATCTGCCGCAGCGCCCGCGTCGGCCACCGCACAACGATGTCCCGCACCTCCCCCGCGCCCCAGCCCAGATCCACCCGCAGCCCGGTCGCCGACTTCACCACTGCCAACTCCTGCGGTGGCTGCCCGACCGGGTAGGCGGTGGCACGTGGCGCGGCACCGTCCTCGTACCAGGTGAAGGCCCCGTCCGCCCGCTCGACCGGCGCGACCTCCTCGCCCATCAACGCGTTGAGCACCGTCGACTTACCCGATCGCCACGGGCCGACGATGGCGATCCGCAGCGGCTGCTCCAACCGGGCCACCTGTTGCCGAAGCTCGGCGACAGCCCGGGGATTGTCCTGGTACAGCTCGATGGCCTGGTGCAGCAACCCCCACGCCGCCTCGTCCAGGCGCACTCCCACAGTCATGCCTGCGGCTCCAACAGCAGCGGGGCGGAACGGGCGCCGGTCAACTGCTGAGCCTGCTCGTACACCGCCGCCAACCTGGTCATCTTCAGCCGGATCTCGCGCTGCCGCTGCTCGCGCACCGAGGCATCGGTGTCGGCCTCCTGCTTCGCGCTGCGGAACGACTGCACGATGGCCTCCTGCAGCTCCTCGGTCAGCCCCGTGAAGTGGTCCCGCAGCATCCGCTGCACCTGCCGGGCGGCGTCGCGGCAGTCTCGGATGATCCGGACGAAGAAATCGTCGACATGCCGCTGGATGGCCGTCTTGACCGTCGCCTGCCGCCGACGGAGCAACTGCTTGCTCTCGTCACGGATGCTCTTGCCGCCAAAGAGCGCCCCGATGCCGACCGAAACCGGATTGATCATCGGCATGCCGGCCAGGGTGGTCGCCAGACCGAACATCAGCATGCCGCCGTACGAGCCCTTCATGCCGGTGAACAGCTTCTGACCGGTGGTGAACCTGTCGATCGTCGGCCGTTGCAGGTCGGGCAGTCGCTCGCCGATGTCGTCCGGCATCGTCATCGACCAGGGCGGCAGCACGTCGTAGCCGTACCTGTCGAAGTTGGCGGCCACCCGCCGGGCGATCCAGTCACAGCGCTGGATCAGCCACTCGTGGTTCGCCTCCGCCGCCTCCACCAGGCTCCGCTCCAACCAGTCCTGGAAGGTGTCCCAGGCGACCAACGGGTCCGCCGTGTCGAACGCCTCGTCCACCGCGCGCAGGATCTGTCTGGTCCGGTCACGCAGGTCGTACTCAAGGTCGGCGAGCAGGTCGGTGATCTCGTCGGTCAGCGTGTTCTGCCACCGGGTGGAGCACCGGCGCAACTCGTCGACCTCGCGCTGCGCCGCGTGCAGCCGGGAGATCGGCCCGGACTGCTCCTCGGCCTCCTGGGTCGCCAACTCGGCGCGCAGCGGCGCGGCCAACTGCTCCACCACCGTCCGGGCCACCGTCTGCACCGCCGCCCGGGCCAGGTGATCGGCCTTGCCGGCCAGGTCACCCTGCAGTCGGGCGATCAACGCGGGAAAGCCCGACTCCGCGTTGAGCCCACGGTCGTCGGCGGCGGCCGCGCGCAGTCGCAGCGCCGCCGAAACCGGGATCAGCGTCGCCGGAACCCTCGCCTCGGCCAGGTGCTGCCGGTTGCGCTCGGCGACAGTCCGCCAGTCCGCCACCAGATCAGTCTTGCTCTGCACCACCACCACGTTCGGATGCGAACGCGTGATGTGCAGCAGCATGTTCAGCTCAGCGACCGACAACTCCCGAGTGGAGTCGGAGACCAGCAGCACGGTGTCCGCGCGGGCCGGCGCGGCAACCGAAGCGGCGGCGCCGATGCCGGCGACCTCGTCGGTGCCGGGGGTGTCCACCAGCACCAACCCGGCACCGAGCAGCGCACGGGGCACTCCGATCTCGACGTACGCCGGGCCGCCGCCCGGCCGACGACCGACCAGGCCGGCCACGCCCGCCGCGACCTGGTTGAGCTCCACCGGGGTCCGCTCGACGGCCACCGCGTCGGCAGCGCCGGTGGGGTGCCCCGGAGCTGATGGTGGCGCCTGCGCCACCGCCGCGGTGGGGGCCCCGGCGTGCCGCACCACGGTCGGCAGGACTGTCGTCCGGCCGTCGCCGACCGGGCAGACCGGAGCGTTGATGATCGCGTTGATCAGCTGACTCTTGCCCTGGTTCGGCTCGCCGATGACCAGGACACGCAGCGTCGGGTCCAGCAGTTGCGCGCGCTTCTGCCGCACCGTCTGAAGTAGGTCACCGCGACCGTGTGCACTGCACGTGCGGGCGATTTCGTCCAGCACGTCCAACCAGATCCCGGCCATCACCGCACCAAGTGTGCGGATTTCGGCTCAATTATCAAGAGGGACCGGATGTGGAACCGGGAAGGGCCGGATCGCCCGAGACGATCCGGCCCTCCGCTCCGACCGGAGATCCGGATCAGAGCAGACCGCCGGTGATACCCAGCAGCCCGTGATCGGACGAGGTGTGCGAGTCGCCGCCGAGCACACCATCGGTGACCCCACCGGTCACGTCACCGACCGTGTCGGTGACACCGGGGAGGAGGCTGTCCACCTGGTGCGTCACGCCGCCCACCGTCGACGACACGTCGAGCGGCGGGACCCCGCCGACGATGCCGTCGCCGTGCCCGAGGCCCAGCCCGCCAAGGGTGTCGTCGACACCGAGGGAGCTGACGACCCCGCCGAGCTGACCGTGGGTGCCGGAGAGGACACCGCCGGCCAGGTCGCCGCCGATCAGGTTCGAGTCAGCGACGCCGAGCAGACCGCTCGGGTCGCCGACGGTGCCGGTGACGTCCCCGAGCACCGGGTCCGCGATCGCGTCCACCGGCTGCACCACGTCGGCGTCGAGGGTGTGCGCCACGTCGGAGACACCGGCCAGGTCGGTGTCGAGGCCGGACGGGCCGACACCCAGACCGATGCCCGGCAGCACGGTGACCCCGGCGGCGGCGGTCGACGGGTCGACAGCGATGGCGCCGAGCACGCCGGCCTTGACGTCCACACCACTGGGCGAACTGGTGACGCTGATCTGCTGCGCCACGCTCTGCAACTGACCCACCACGTCGGTGGTGTCGGTGAGCAGCGGGTCCAGCCCGAGCTGCCCGACCGGCGAGGCCAACGGCGCGAGACCGGCACCCGGCGCGTAGTCGACGACCAGCGGTACGACGTCCTGCACGTCCGCAGCGGTGATGTCGGTGAGCCCGGCGCCCCGCAACGCACCCTCGGGGTCGAGGTCGAAGGCCGACCGCGAATCCGGGTTCGTCAGTAGGTCGAGCACGAAGTCGTGGAGCGTCTGCTGCGAGTCCATGTGCCGGTTCTCCTCGGATGTGGCATTGGCGGGGTGTCGTACGTCGACAGTGACGACGCTATTGCCGGGGCTCACCCCCGGGCATCGGGGCTGAGCCCGCATCCGGGCCGGTTGAACTAGGGGCTGCGCCACCTCGTACGTTAGGGGGACAGGGGGAAACCGTCCCGACGAGATTAGGGTCCCGACCAGGGACTGATCTCTGGTACGAACGTAGGAGCCCGCGGGGTTCGCCGGGGGTGGGTCGTCGGGCAGCCGACGCCATCGCCACCGACCGGCTGACTCACGGGGAGAGACAGAGACGATGCCGTACGTCCTGGGGATAGACATCGGAAGCAGCAACACTGCCGCCGCCGTCGCACGGCGCCGCGGCGCGACCTGGACCCGTCCCGAAGCCGTCCCGCTGAGCGCCGACTCACCCCTCATGCCGTCGGTGTTGTGCCTGGTCGAGGACGGTTCGCTGCGCGTCGGCGAGCCGGTGACCGACGACGGCAGCCGCACCACCCGGGACTTCGTCCACCGGATCGGCGACGACGTGCCGGTGCTGCTCGGCGGCGAGCCGTGCGCGCCGCAGACGCTGACCGCCGAACTGGCGGCGTGGGTGGTCGAGCGGGTTCACGCCCTGGAGGGCGGGGCGGCCGAGGCGATCGTGCTCAGCCACCCGGCAGGGTGGCGCCCCTACCGGCGGGAGGTGCTGCACCGGGCCCTGTCGGACCTCGGTCTACGGCACGTGACGTTGCTCCCCCGCACGGTCACCGTCGCCGAGAGCCACGCCGCTCGGGGGTTCGCGGGAAGCACTGCCGTTGTCTACGCCCTCGGGGGCAACAGTTTCGAGGCCGCTCTGGTGCGCCGGACCCCGCGCGGCACGTACGAGACGTTCGGCACCCCGCAGGGTCTCGACTCGATCGGCGGCGCCGACTTCGACGAGGCGCTCGCCGAGCATGCCCGTACCGTGCTGGCTCGGGAGTTGGCCGCGACCGGGCGTCGCGGGGCCCAGGCCGCGCTGCGCGGGCTGCGCGCGGAGTGTGACCGGGTCAAACGGGTGCTGACCGTCGACCTCACGGCCGACGTGGTGCTGACCCTGCCGAGCGGCCCGGCGCGGGTGCCGGTGACCCGGGCGCAGTTCGAGGCCATGATCCGCCCGACGGTGCAGGCCACCGTCGACCTCCTGCTCCGGGCCGTGCGCAGTGCCGATCTGACCCCGGCGCAGCTCGACGGCGTCCTGCTGGCCGGCGGCTCCACCCGGGTCCCGCTGGTGACCGAACTGATCGGCGCGGCTCTCGCGGTACCCGTCGAGGTGGAGCCGGACGCACAGTTGACCGCCGCCACCGGGGCGGCGATGGCGGCCTGCCAGGTGGTGTCACCACGCCCTCGCCAGCCAGCGCCGGCCCGAGTTCCGGCCCCGGTCAGCGGCGCCGGCCGGGCCACCCTCCCGGCACCACGCCGCCCTCATCACACCGTTCCGGGCGATCCGCCACCGCGGCCCCCGGTCCGGGTCCTCCCACTGGAACTGCCGAAGCCGTCCCGACTGGCGCTGGCCCGCGGCCGCGGACGCGAAGGATGACCCCGATGATCATGAATGACCTCGCCGCACCAGGGTTGATCCTGGACAGCGGGTTGCAGGCGCTACTGGACACTGTCGCGCAGGACCCGAGCGGCCCACTCGCCGTCGGCATCGCCGGCCCGGCCGGTCACGGGAAGACCGCCTTCCTCACCGAACTGGAGCGGGTTCACCAGCGCGCCGGGATCGCCGTCCGCACGGCCGCCCCGGAGCCAGACGAGCCGGTCGACCCCGACACTGTGATGCTGGTCGACGACGCGCACCTGCTCGACGACGCACGGACCGAAGCGCTGCTGCGTCTGGTCGCGGGCCGGCGACACCGGCTGGTGGTCGCCCACCGCCCGTGGCCCCGTTCGGCGGCGTTCAGTGAGCTGGTCGACGCTCTGCGACGCGACGGGCAGGCCGTGCTGCTCACACCGTTCACCCGGGAGCAGACCGCCGCCCATCTCGCCACCACGCCGGAGCTGGGCCGCCCGGCCGACCTGGTCGACTTCGTCCACACGCAGACTGCCGGCGTACCCCGGGACGTGGCACGGCTGGCCCGCGGCCTGGCCGGCGCGGAGACCCGGACCGGCATGGTGGACCCACCCCGCTCCGTCATCCTCGAATTCGGGCCGGACCTGGACGTCCAGCCCGCCGGGGTACGGCGACTGCTGCTCGCTGTCGCGGCCGGCGGGGCGCTGCCGGTGAGCATGCTCGGCGCGCTGCTGGGCCGGGACCCGGCCGGAGTGGACGAACTGATCGCCACGACCAGGGCGGCCGGGCTGCTGGGCGCGGACGGCCGGCTCGCACCGATCGTCCGGCGGGCCGTCGCGACACTCAGCCCCACCACCGAGCGGACAGCGGTCTGGCGAGGGCTCACCGAGTTGCAACTCGCCCGGGGCGGCGCGGTGCTGCCGCTGGTCCGTTCCCTGCTCGCGCTCGGCGCGCTCGGCGACTGCCCGGCCGCGACCCTGGCCGCCGCGGCGGACGAGGCGCTGGCCGACGAGCCGGCGTTCGCCGCCGAGCTGTTCGCGGCGGCCACGGCGGCCGGCCGGCCGCCCAACGCACGGCAGGCGCTCGCCGCCGCGCTCGCCGGTGACCTCGACGACGCGCTTCGGCTGGCGGACCGACTCCTGGCCACGGCCGCTCCCCCGGATCGCTCCGAGGCGGCCGTGGTCGCCGCCACCGCCCTTGCCCACCGTGGTCACATCGGTCGCAGCGTCGAGCTGTTCCGGTGGTCGGGCACCGCCTCGGCGGCGGCGTTCGCCATCGTCGGCGGGTTGGCCATCGGTGACCCCGCCGCCAGCACCGAGTCACCGGCGGGCGACCCGGCGGGCGAACCCCCGACCCTGCACGCCAGCGCCGCCCGACTGATGGCCAACGGTGTACGGGAGAGCGTGACCGGCCCGCCGACCGCCGCGCTCTCCGCGCTCGTGCAGGCCGCCGCGCTGCTGGAGCCGGACGGCCGGGCAGCGCTGCTGCCGGACAGCCCGGCGGCACTCGCCGCGTTGACGGCGGTGCACTGCGGTGAGCTGGAAATCGCCGAGCGGGTGCTGCACCGCGCCCTGGGCGCCGGTGTCGGCGGCCCGCTGATGGCCCGCCGCCACCGGCTGTTGCAGGCCTGGATCCTGATGGTCCGTGGCGAGATCCACGCCGCCGGCGAGCGGCTCGCCACTGTGACGCTCGACGGGCGGCCACTGGAGTCCCGCGACCAGCTCTTCGCCGCCGCGATCCGGATGGGCATCGGCCGGCGCAACAGTGACCTCGGGGCGCTCAAGCGTGGTTGGGAGCAGGCGCAGGAGGCCGTGGTGCGGCATCCCGTCGACCTGTTCACCCTGCTGCCGTTGGGTGAGCTGGCCATCGCGGGCGCACGACTGGGTGACCTGGCCCGGCTGGAGCCGTACCTGCACCAGGGGCGTGAGCTCCTCGACCGCCTCGACAACCCACCATTGTGGAGTCTTCCGCTGCACTGGAGCGGGCTGCACGCCGCCATCCTGACCGGCGAGCCGACGATCGCCGACGGACACGTCACGGCGTTGCTGGCCGCCGCTGGCCACAGCCGGTACGCGGCAGTGGTCGCCGCCGCCGCGGAGAGCTGGGTGGAGGTGCTCCGGGGTGTCGTCGACCCGATCCGGGTGGAGGCCGCCGCCCGGGGGCTGCACGACACCGGGTTGTGCTGGGACGGCGCCCGCCTCGCCGGGCAGGCCGCCATCCGCACCGCGGACCGACGGGCGATGACCACCCTGCTGGAATGCGCCCGCGCGTTGCAGGGGCGGCCCTCCAGCGGGCAGAGCGGGCAGACACCGACGACAGGTGCGAGCACGGCGCGGGTCGCCGGCCCCACCCAACACGGCCTGAGCGACCGCGAGTACGAGGTCGCCGAGCTGGTGCTCGCCGGATTGACCTACCGGGAGATCGGCGATCGGCTCTTCATCTCCGCCAAGACCGTCGAACACCACGTGGCACGGATGCGTAACCGGCTCAACTGCGCCAACCGCACCGAACTGCTGGCGCTGCTGCGCACCCTCGTCGCCGACCGGGCCAGCGACACGGCCGGGCAACCATGGCCGCAGCGGGCGACCCGATGACCCGTGACGACGTCCGGCTGATCCGGACCAGGCTGGCCGTGCTGGCCGCCGTGCTGGTCACGCTCTGGTCGTACGCGGCCTACGTGTCCAGCCAGGACGCCGTCGACCTGCTGCGCGTCCGGACGCTGGCGGACACGCTGGGCCAGCCCATCGACCGCCTGATCCTGAGCCTCCAGACGGAACGCCGGATCACCGCCGAGACGATCGCCGGGGCGGGGCAGCCGACGCCCGCGCTGGTCGGGGCCCGCGAAGGCACCGACCGGGCCGCCGCCGAGATCCGCGAGTTCACCAGGGGCCGCGACCTTCGGCTGCTCAGCGCCGGCACCGTCCGCGACCGGGCCGGCGAGCTGGTCCGCCGGCTCGACGGCCTGGGCACGACCCGGTCCCGGATCGACACCGGGCGGCTCGACCAGGGCGCGGCAGTCGACGGGTACGACGAGGTCATCGACATCGCCTTCGGTGTGTACGGCCCGGAGTGGGGCGCGTACGAGAGCGGGTTGGCCGCCGACACCCGCGCGGTGATCGCGCTGGCCCGCGCCCGGGAGTTGCTCGCCCGGGAGGACACAGCGGTCAGCGCGGGTCTGGCCGCCGCACGGCTCAGCGCCGACGAGCAGCGCCGGCTGACCGCGCTGGTCAGCATCCAGCGGTACGCGCACACCGCGGCCGTGGCCGGGCTCCCGCCCGACGGCCGGGCCGAGCATCAGCGCCTCGCGGCCGGTCCCGAGTTCGCGGCGCTGCTCGCCCTGGAGGACCGGCTGCTGCTCCGGGGCGGCGCCGCCAACGCCCTGGCCGGTCTCACCGTCCAGGAGTGGCGGGCCGCGACGGACGCCGCCCTCGGTGCGCTGCAGACAGTGGTGACGAACACCGCCCGCGGCAGCGTCGAGCGGGCCACCCCCGGTGCGGCCATGCTCATCGCGCGTACCGGGGCCGTCGTGGGGCTCGGCCTCATCGTCGTGCTCGTGCTCCTGCTGAGCTGGGCGGGCACCGTCCGACGCCTGACCGACGAACTGGCCAGGAGCGGCACCGACCTTCCGACTCCGTTGCCGGGCACGCCGGCCCCACTCCCGGCCCCGCCGACGCCGGAGGTTGACACCGAGCGGGGGCTGTTCCTGGGGCTGACCCGACGCAACCAGGTCCTGCTGCGCGACCAGCTCAGCCTGCTGGACGGGATGCAACGTCGGGAACGGTCCACCGAGGAGACCGGCGAGCTGTTCCAACTCGACCACCTCACCACCCGGGTCCGCCGCAACGTGGAGAAGCTGATCACCCTGGCCGGCGCGACACCCGCCCGCCGCTGGCGACGCCCGGTGCCACTGCTCGACGTGGCGCGCGGCGCGGTCGCCGAGGTGCCGGACTACCACCGGGTCCTGATCGCGCCGCACTGGCCATGGTCGCTCGCGGGCCCGGCCGTCACGGACGTCATCCACCTACTGGCGGAGCTGATCGAGAACGCGCTGGCCTTCTCCGGGGCGGAGACCACCGTGCGGGTAAGCGGCGAACAGCGACCGCAGGGATGTGCCGTGATCGTCGTCGACGACGGGCCGGGCCTTGACGCCGCCGCGCTGGCCGAGGCGAACCACCTGCTCGGCAGTCCGCCGCCGGACGGCCCGCCCGCGGGCCGCGCCGGCTGGTACGCGGCCGCCGTACTGGCCGACCGATGCGGTGCCCACGTCTCGCTGCGCCCCAGCCGGCGCGGCGGGACGGCCGCTGTCGTGCTCCTACCCTCCCGGCTGATCACGGTCACCGGCACCGGCGGTATCCCGGCCAACGCACCACCCGACAGCCCGTACCCACCGGCCCACACCGGCGCCGACCTGACCGACCCCGTCGGCAACGGCGCGCTGCCGACGCGGGTCCGCCACTCCGGGCCGAACGGCCCGGAACACGTCCGGACCAGCCTCGACACGGTTGAGTTGCCGGTCGCCAGAACAGCGAGGAGACAACAATGACGTCTGCAGTGGTCACCGAGGGCGGCCTGACCGACGCCCTGAACGACCTGGTCGACCGGGTGCACGGTGCGGAGTTCGCAGTGGTGCTCTCACCGGACGGGCTGCCGCTCGGTGGCTCGCGGCGGGTGGGGGCGAAGCTGGCCGAGCAGATCTCCGGCGTGGTCGCCGGACTGATCGCGTTGGGACTGGCCGCCACCCGGACCTGTGAGGCGGGTGAGCTGCGTCAGGTCGTGGTGCAGATGTCGCGAGCGTTCCTGTTCATCGCCACCATCCCGAACGGGACCATCCTCACCGTGCGGATCGCCGGTGACGACGTCGAGGTCGGTGACATGGCGTACGAGGTGGCGCTCTTCGTGGGGCAGGCCGAGCAGCACCTGCCGATCACGCTGGGCCCGGCCTCCTCGGTGACGATCGGGGACACAGGTGCACTCCAGCGGCGCCACTGACGAGGCGTGGTACGACGACGACGCGGGCCCGGTCGCCCGGCCCTACACGATGACCGGGGGGCGTACCGCGCCCGCACGCGGCCAGTTCGACCTGATCTCGCTGGTCGTCGCCCGGCGGGGGGTCGCCCCTCCCACGCCGCTCTTCCCCGAACAGGCGCGGATCGTCGAGCTGTGTCACCATCCAGTGTCGGTGGCCGAGGTGGGTGCCGAGTTGGATCTTCCGCTGGGGACGGTCCGGGTGCTGCTCGGTGACCTGCTCGCGGCCGGGCTGATCGAGACGCACGAACCGCCGATGCTGTCGGAGCTGCCGACCGAGGACCTGCTCGAGGCGATACTCGTCGGGCTTCGCGGGTTGTGACCGGGCAGCCGCCACCCGCGACCCGGACGGATCGTGGGCACGCACCCGGCGACGAACTGAAAGAGAGACTGGCAGTGCCGGCAACACCACCCCAACCACGCCGTACCGTGGCGATCATCCTGCTGGATCGGGTCGTGGCCCTCGTCACGGCCGCACGGCGGGTGCTCACCGGTCGGGAGGACGTCTCGCGGGCCACCTGGGTGGCTCTCGTCGCGGCGCTCGGGGTGCTGATCGCGACGGCCGTGTCCGTCGTCGGGATGCTGCGTACGCCGGAGAAGCTGACGCCGGTGACCCTCGACCCGCCGCCGTCGAACGAGCAGGTGGGCGCGTCGCCGTCCGCCACCCCCCGCGCGCAGGCGCGACCGGCGCTCACCAGCCCGGCGGTGGCCGCGCCCCCGTCCGCCTCGGCCTCGTCGGTCCCACCGGCAGTCACGTCGTCGACCCGGCCCACGCCGACCGGCGCCACCGCCGAACCCACCCCGGCGGCCCTGGGCGCGGACTTCGCCATCACTGACAACGCCCTGCTCAGCTACGGCGCGACAGTGACGATCAGCAATCCGGGCCCGGTCCCGGCACCGGGGTGGACGCTGGTCGTCACCCTGCCCCGGGAGTCGCTGGGGGTCAGCGGGGTCGAGGGGGCACAGGCCAGCCGGGACGGTGCGGTGTGGACGTTCGTGCCGGACCCGAACACCGGTCAGGTGCCCGGCAGCGCCTCGGTCCGGGTGACGTTCCGGGTCAATGGATCGTTGACCGGTGCCGCCCCGAAGGCGTGCACCATCGACGGGGCCGCCTGCTCGGGCCTGCCGAGCTGATCTTTGTTCTTCCCCGCGCTCCCACGGTAGGGGTTTCCCCACCCTCCAGATCATGGGTCGCCGTGTGGTCCGGGAACGTCGCCTCGACCAGGCTTTCCCCATGCGAAACAGCGATGGGACCCCCGCTCGCGGGCTGGTCGTCGAAGTGCTCGACGTGACGAAGGCATATGCCGGCGGGGGCGGTGTCCGGGCGTTGGACGGGGTGTCGGTCGGGTTCGAGGCCGGTTCGTTCTCCGCGGTGATGGGTCCGTCGGGCTCGGGCAAGTCAACGCTCCTGCATTGCGCGGCGGGCCTGGATCGGCCGGACAGCGGCCGGGTGCTCCTCGTCGGACAGGACATCGGCGGGCTGCGTGAGCCCCGACTCACCGAGGCCCGGCGACAGCGGGTCGGATTCGTCTTCCAGTCGTACAACCTGATGGACTCGCTGTCGGTCTGGCACAACATCCTGCTCCCACAACGGCTGGCCGGGGTGCGCGCGGACCAGGGTTGGGCGCGGGAGGTGATCCGGCGCGTCGGGCTCACCGGGCGGGAAGACGACCGACCCGGCCGGCTGTCCGGCGGTCAGCGACAGCGGGTCGCACTCGCCCGTGCGCTCGCCGGCCGGCCGGAGGTCATCTTCGCCGACGAGCCGACCGGCGCGCTGGATCTGTCGACCGGCCGTGAGGTGCTCGGGTTGCTGCGTGAGGCCGTGGACCAGACGGGCACGACTGTCGTCATGGTGACGCACGATCCGGCCGCCGCGGCGTGGGCGGACCGCGCGGTGTTCCTGGCCGATGGACGAATCGTCGCGGAACTCGCCGACCCGACGGCCGAGAAGGTCGCTGCGCAGATGATGGCGGTGACCGTCCGATGATCCGGCTCGCTCTCGGCAGCCTGCGCCAGCACCGCGGCGCCTACGCCGGCACGTTCTTCGCCGCGCTGCTGGCCGTGGCCCTGTTCGTCGGCGGTGGCCTGCTGCTCGCCTCCGTGCTCACGGCGAAGCCGCCGGCCAACCGGTTCGCGGCAGCGCCGATCGTCGTCTCGGGCGACCGCGGCGTCACCCTCGAGAAGGTCACCACCACGCAGAAGAAGGACAAGTCCAAGGTCAAGCGCAAGGTCAAGTCCGAGCGACTGACCGGGGCCGGCTCGCTGCCGGTCGACCTCGCCGGCCGACTCGGCGACCTTCCGGGTGTCGCGGCGGCGGTCGCGGACGTCGCCTTTCCGGTCCAGGCGAGCACGCCGGACGGACGGCCGCTGCGCGGGGCCGACGGGGCCCTGGTGATCGGCCACGGGTGGGCCTCCGCGGCACTGACGCCGTACCTGTTGCGCAGCGGTGCGGCACCCGGTCGGGGTGAGGTGGTCATCGACGCCGACCTGGCCAGACGGTCGGGCACCTCGGTGGGCGGGCATCTCATGGTCACCACCAAGACGGGCGTGCGCACGATGGCCGTGTCCGGTGTCGCGGCGCCGTCCGGTCGGGACGGGCTGCCTGCCCAGGGCGCGCTGTTCGTCGCCGACGGCGAGGTGGCGATGGTTTCCGGGCTGCCCGGTCCGACCGCGGTGGCCGTTCTCGCCGGACCGGGCACCGACCCGGTCGCGCTCCGCGACGCCGTCGGGCAGGTGGCGGGCGACCACGAGGTGCTCACCGGTGCCGACCGCGTCCGGGCCGACCTGCCCGGCGCGCTGCCGGACTACATCGGCCCGATCTCGATCTTCGGTTTCGTCATCGGCATCACGGCGTTCGCGGCCGTCTTCGTCCTCACCGGCACGGTGACGCTCGGCGTCCGCCAACGGCTGCGCGAGCTGGCTCTGCTGCGCACCGCTGGCGCGACCCCCGGTCAGCTGCGCCGCCTCCTGGGCGTGGAGAGTCTCCTGCTCGCCGGGGCCGCCGCGTTGCCCGGCGCGCCGCTGGGTGTGGTCTTCGCCCACGTGGTGGCCGCCCGATTCCGGGAGCTGGGCGCGGTGCCGGCCCAGTTCGTCGTACGGACCAACGTGATCGTGCTCGTCGCGGCCGTGGCGGCCGGGATGGTGGTGACCTTCGTCGGTGCCCGGGTCGCCGGCCGCCGCGCGGTGCGGATCGCCCCGACGCAGGCACTCGCCGAGACCGCCAACGCACCCACCGGTGGGCTGGTCGCCCGGATCGCCGTCGCGGTGGTGACCACCGCCGGGGCGATCGCCCTGCTCGTCTTCGTGCCGCTCGACGGGCCCCTCGGCATGGGCATGAGCTTCGTGTCGTCCGCCCTGCTGCTGTGCACGGTCGCGGCCCTCGGCCCGTCGCTGGTCCGGGCGCTGACGACACCGGTGTCCCGCGTCGTCGGCGTCGGCGGCCCGACCGGCTGGCTGGCCGGTCTGGTCACCAGGGCCGAGCGGCGAAGGGTCGCGGCGGTCGCCGTCCCGCTCGTGCTCATGTTCGCGCTCAACGCCACCATGCTGCTCAACAGTGCCCTTCTGGGTCAGCTGGCCGGGCAGGAGCAGGAGGACCGGACGGCGGCCGCGACGGCACAGGTGACGGCACCCGGTGGCCTTCCGCTCGACACCGTCGAACGGCTCGTCGCACTGGACGGGGTGACCGGTGCGGCGGCGACGCTGCCGACCCGAGCGATCGTGGAGCAGGGTGGCAAGCCCGAGGACTTCGCCAGCCAGGGTCTGCTGACCGCCGGCACCGAGTCGGCGCTCGACCTCGATCTGCGTGCCGGGACGCTACCGGGCACGGGCGCGTTCGCCGCCAGTGCGTACGTGACCGACCAGTACGGCTGGCGGGTGGGCGACGACGTGCGGGTCTGGCTTGCCGACGGCCACCAGGTCGACCTCCGCCTGGCCGGGGTGTACGCCCGGGCCCGTGGCTTCGGCGACCTGGTTCTGCCGGCGGAGCTGGTGGCGGCACACGACCCGCGCGGGCTGGTCAACACGGTTGGACTGCGCTACTCCGGCGACGTGCCGGACCGGATCGCCGCGTCGTGGCCCGGACTGCGGCTGACTCCCGCGCTCGGTGCGGCGCCAGCCGGTGACTCGCAGAACCAGCAGGGCGCCTGGGAACTCATGGTGGTCATCTCCCTCGGCTTCACGGCGGTCGCCGTCGTCAACACCTTCGCCATCGCCACCGCGGCGCGCCGCCGCGAGTTCGCCGATCTGCGGCTGGCCGGTGCGACGACAGGGCAGCTGCACCGGCTCGTCGACCGCGAGGCGATGATCACGGTTGCTGTCGGGCTGGTGCTGGGCGCACTGGTCACCGCGATCGTGGTCGGCGCGTTCAGCTCGGCGCAGGACGGCACCTTGCGGGTTGTCGTCGACGCCGGCACGTACGTGGGGATGCTCGGCGGTGTGGCGGCGCTCGGGCTGGTCGCGGGCGTCGTACCGGCCCGGGCTCTGTTGCGCCGACGCGGCCTGCCGGCGCTGAGCGACGGGCGCTGACGGTGGTGCCGGCCGGAACGCCACTCGGGCTCGTCCTCGGGATCATCCGGGGCCGGGTCCGGCCGGCGGTCCGGGACGGTGCCGCCGGTAGGATCGCCGCGATGATCCGTACCACGGCTTCGGCGCTGGCATACCTGCTCAGCAGCCTCGTCGCGGGCGTCGTAGGTCTCGGCTGGAGCCTGGCGTCCACCATCGGGGTCGGCCTGCTGGCGATCACGCAGCTCGGCGGCCCGGCCTTCCTCGGCGCGACCTGGGTGACCCGACGCCTTGCGGACCTGGAGCGCCGCCGGGCGGGTTGGGTGCTCGGCGGCGCCATCGCGGCACCGTACCTGCCAATCGAGGGTGCCACCGTCCGGCAGCGGGTCCGTGCGGTCGCCGTGCAGCCCGCCACCTGGCGCGACCTGGCCTGGCTGATCACGGTCTTCCCGCTGGGCCTGGCGGGCGGGATCGCCGCCATCGTGGTCACCGTCGTCGATCTCGCCGCCGTCGTGGCGCCGCTGTGGGCGTGGGCGGTGCCGAACCCGCACGCGCCGTTCCCGATGCGTCCGCTCATGACGACGGTGCCGGGTCGGTTCGGCCTGACCGTGCTCGGCGTGCTGTTGTTACCGGTGACCGCGTGGTTGCTGCGGACCGCCGGGCGGGCCCAGGCCCGCGCCGCCCGCGGCTTGCTGGCGCCCGGCGCACACGGGCAGTTGGTCGAGGAGGCCGCGCGCCTCGCGCAGAGCCGCCGTCGGGTCGTCGACGCCCAGGCCGCGGAGCTGCGTCGGATCGAGCGGGATCTGCACGACGGTGCCCAGGCCCGGATCGTGGCCGCCGGCATGACGCTGGCGTTGGCCTCCCGCAAGCTGCCGAGCGGCGCGACCGCCGCGTCCGATGTGGATCTTGCCCGCCGGCAACTCGATGACGCCCTCACCGAGCTACGCCGACTGGTGCGTGGCATCCACCCGCCGATCCTCACCGATCGGGGGCTGCACGCCGCTGTCGCCGCCCTGGCCGGCGACAGTCCTCTCGCCGTCGAGGTCCGGGGCGACCCGGAGGAGCGGTACCCACCAGCGGTCGAGTCGGCGGCCTACTTCGTCATCGCGGAGGGTCTCGCCAACGCGGGCAAGCACGCCGAGGCCCGGACCTGCGTCGTCACCCTCGTCCGAGGCGCCGGTACGGTCACCGTCACGCTCACCGACGACGGCCAGGGCGGCGCCGACCCGGCCGGGTCCGGGCTCGACGGCCTGCGCCGCCGTGTCGAGGCACTAGACGGCCGGCTCACCATCACCAGTCCACTCGGCGGTCCCACCGTCCTGTCCGCGAGGCTGCCCTACTGATGCGCATCGTGATCGCAGAGGACCTGCTACTGCTTCGAGACGGCCTGGTGCGGCTGCTGACCGACACCGGCCACACCGTCGTAGCCGCCGTCGACACCGCGCCCGCCCTGCTGGCGGCCGTCACCGAGCACCGGCCCGACCTGTCCATCGTCGACGTACGGCTGCCACCCGGGTTCCGGGACGAAGGGCTCCAGGCCGCCCTGACGCTGCGCGGCACGGACCCGGACACGAAGGTGCTCATCGTCTCCCAGTACGTCGAACGGGCCTACGCCGTGGAACTGCTCGCCGACGGCCGGGGCGGTGTCGGTTACCTCCTCAAGGACCGGGTCACCGCACTCGACGACTTCCTCGACGCGGTGACGCGAGTAGCCAACGGGGGCACCGCCCTCGACCCCGAGGTGGTGCGCCAGCTGTTCACCCGCAACAGCCGTAACCACGGCATCGACGGGCTCACCGCACGGGAACGGGAGGTACTCGGCCTCATGGCTCAGGGCCTGTCCAACGCGGCCATCTGCGCGGCGCTCGTCCTGGCGCCGGTGTCGGTGGAGAAGCACATCACCAACATCTTCGCCAAGCTCGACCTGCCGCCTGCCGAGGACGCCAACCGACGTGTCCGCGCGGTGCTCGCCTACCTCAATCACTAGCGTGCCGGGACGCGTAGATCGAGCGCGTACACCCGGCGTTCCGGCGGCAGCCATGCTTGATTGATCATCAGTTCGGGCGTGCTTCGTAGCGTTCCGACCATGACTGTCCTCGCCGCATCACCGTCGCTTCGTCGCGCCGGGTCGCGCCTCGGCGCCCTGCGTAACCGGGCCGCTGCCTCCATCTCCGTCCTCGCCGTCACCGGCGCCGCCGTCGCGGTCGCGGTTGCGACCTCGTCGCCCGCCACCGCCGAGCCGGGCAACGTCGTCGTCTCGGAGAACTTCTCGGCCGGGTCGCTGCCCGCCGGTTGGCACGCGGTCGACGGCACCTGGAAGGTCGAGAACGGCCGACTGTACGGAACCTCCGCCAGCTCCAGCGAGAACAACAAGATCACCTTCGGTCGGCACCTGAACGACTTCCGCCTCGAGGCGACCATGCGCTTCGAGTCGGTCTCGGCCGCCACCCGCTGGGCCTCGCTCGGCATCGACGTCCCCGCCAGCGGCGCGACCCCCTGGTGGATCGCCACCATGCGCAGCGGCACCACCGCCGCCAACGGGCTCGAATTCGCCCAGCGGACCGCTGCCAACGCCTGGGTCGTGACGAACACCGCCTCCGCCCCGTCCGCCGCCGGCACCGGCCGGGACGTGCGCGTCGCCGTCGAGGTGCACGGCAACCAGGCCCGTTGGATCTTCGACGGGCGGGAGGCGATGCGGACCAGCAGCCTCCAGCGTTCCGCCGACGGCGTCCAAGGGCTCTTCGTCAACGGCGCGACCGTGTCGTACGACGACGTCACCGTCACCGAGCTGGCGCCGAACGGCTACCTCCGCCCCGAGGGCAGCCCGCTCACCGTGATCGCCCACCGGGGCGCGTCCGCCGCCGCACCGGAGAACACCCTCGTCGCCCAGGAGATCGCCCGCAGGGGCGGCGCCGACTGGATCGAGAACGACGTCCAGCCGAGCAGGGACGGCGTCCCGTTCATCCTGCACGACGGCACCGTCGACCGGACCACCGACGGCACCGGCAACATCCGGGACCTGACCGCCGCGCAGATCAAGGCGCTCGACGCCGGCTCCTGGTTCGGCCCGCAGTACGTCGGCGAGCGGGTGCCCACCCTCGCGGAGCAGCTCGCCGACCTGCGGATGCGGGGTGGAAACCTGCTCGTGGAGATCAAGGGCAAGCACACCCGCGACGAGGTCGCCACGATCATCCAGGTGATCCGGGACGAGCAGATGTTGGGCCGGGTCTTCATCCAGAGCTTCGAGGTCGACGCTCTGAAGTACACCTACGAGATCGCCCCCGAGCTGCCGCTCGGCCTGCTCCGCAGCACCCTGGACGCCGACCCGGTGGCGATCGCGAAGGAGCTGCACCTGACCGCGTACAACCCGGACGGCAACGTGCTGTTGGCCAAGCCCGAGGTCGTCGCCCCGCTGCACGCAGCCGGTGTCGCCGTGATGGCGTGGACGATGGACTCCGCCGGCCTGTGGCAGCGGCTGGAGCGGATCGGCACCGACGCGATCATCACCAACCGGGCGGCGGAGCTGGTCGGTTGGAACTCGGCGTTCGTCCAGCGGGCCCCCGCCGACCCGACCGTGCAGATCACCTCGCCGACCGACGGGGCTCGGCTGGACCGGGCGCAGTCACCGGTGATCGCGGTCGCCGCGACCAACGCCGACACCGTCACCGTGACGCTGGACGGTAAGAAGTCGGCCGCCGGGCGCAAGCTCGACCTGGCCAAGCTGACCGCCGGCCGGCACACCATCACCACCGAGGCGACCGGGCCCGAGGGCACCGCCACGGCGACCAGCACCTTCACCGTGACGGTTAGCCAGTCTGGCCTCGGCTACCTGATCCTCACCTCAGGCGCGGACCCGGCCGCCGTCACTGCGATGACCATCAGGCTGGCCCACGCCCAGTACGCCGAGCTGGCCACCTACGCCGACCGGCAGGCCGGCAAGCTGGTGCCGGCGGAGGTCGCCAGCGTCATCGCCGCCGACGCCCGCACCCTCGCCCTGAAGTAACGACCCGATGGGTGGCGCTGGTCCGATGGGGCCAGCGCCACCCCGGTCCTCAGTGGATGCCGACCGGTGACCCGGCACGTTCGCCCCGCTGTCGTACCAGTGGCAGCGCCGGGGCCAACGCCAGCGCCATGCACAGGCCGCCGATGGGAAGCAGGTCGAGGGTGACCGCCGGCAGGACGATGCCGACGAGGAGCAGCGGCACGCTCCACCACGGCAGCCGCCGTCGGGCGGCGAGCATGCCCGTGAGCACGAGCAGGCCGAGGAAGAAGAACTGGGGTACGACGCTGTAGAAGGCCACCTCCACGCCGGGGATGTCCTTGAATTCCGCGCCGAGCCTCGACATCTCCGCCCGGTCCTCGGCCAGCAGACCTTCGACGATGTCCGCGCCGAACTGCACCATCGTCGCGGCGAGGCCGACGAACGTGCCAGCCACCACCCCGGTGCGCCACGGACTGCGGGGCAGCAGGCCGGACAGCGCGAGCACACCCGGGACGAAGCAGACCATGCCGGCGAGGGCGGCCAGGTGGGCGGCCTGCCAGTCGAGCCCGGGGCCGTACACCCCGTCTGACTTTCCCCACAGCCGGACCAGGCCGTAGGCCACGATGCCGACCGGGCCGCCGATCACGTAGAGCGCAGCGCGTTTCATGCCAGTCAGCATGTGTCCGCCGGCGACTGCCGACCTCCGGGAGCTTCCCTCGCCTCGCCCTGGCTTTCGTCTCAGGTCTTCCACCGAGCAACCCCGAGACCTCGCGTTCAGCGTTCGCTGATGAGGGGGGCGTAGTCGCCGCGGGTGAGCGGCACACTCGACAGGGAGCCGTCGGCCCGGGGCACGCCCAGAGCCCTGCCGTCGCGCAGAAAGGCCACTGTGGAGACGTCCTCGCGGCTGGTGAGAGTGCAGACGATCTGCCCGAAGGCGAGGACCTCGTCGCTGCGACCCCCCACCTCGGCGGGTTCGTCCACAGCGACGACGGCCTGCGTCCCGGTAACTGTCGCGAGAGCGGCGTTGACCGCCCCCGGCAGCGCGCTGGTCAGATCGCTGTCCCGTTCGGCCCCGCTGGGCCCGGCGAGCAGGTGCCGCAACTGGTCCGCGATGCTGGGTGCCCTGTCGACGCGCCGGACCACGGGGACGATGCGGTTGTTCCGGACCAGGCAGAGCGTCTCGGCGGCGCTGCCGGCCGGTGCGGTGGTGTCGGCGGGAGCGGCGCTGTTCAGCGGCCCTCGCGGGGCCGGCACCGCGCGTGGGGTGTCGTCGGTGGGGATGCCACATCCGGTCAACAGCACAACGAGGGCCAACGGGACGAGACGGCGGGGCATCACGACAGGCTCCCCGGCAGGGTGACCCGGAAACAGGCGCCCCCGCCCGGACGGTCGGCGACCGTCACCTGCCCCGCGTGCGCGGCGGCGTGCTGCGCGACCAGCGCCAGCCCCAGGCCGGTGCCGTCGCCGGCGCCACGGGTGTGGGCGGCTCGCCCCCGGACGAACCGGTCGAAGATCGCCTCGCGGTCCTCGACGGGAACGCCCGGACCGTCGTCGTCGACCTCGATGACGCCGCTGTCCCCGTCCCGGTCCAGGCGAACAGCCACCGGGCCACCGCCGTAGGTGACGGCATTGTCGAGCAGGTTCGCCAGGATCTGGGCGACCCGCCGCCGCTCGACCTGCCACGTCGTGGGCACGTCCGGTGCCAGGCTGACGAGGGTGCCCGGCAGGTCGTACGCGTCGCAGGTCTCCCGGGCCAGCTCCACCACGTCCACCGGGGCACGGTGGGCCGGCTGGTCGCTGCGGGCCAGGTCGATCAGGTCGTTGACGAGCCGTTGGAAACGATCGATCTCGTCGGCGACGAGCCCGGCGGCGGTGGCGGTCCGTTGGTCCTGGTGCTCCCGACGGCGGGCCAGGACGCTGGCCGCCGCGGCGAGGGTCTGCAACGGGGACCGCAGTTCGTGGCTGACGTCGGCGGCGAACCGGCGGTCCCGTTCGATGCGGAGGGCGAGGCGGTCGACCATCTGGTTGAACGACGAGGAGAGGCGGGTGAGGTCAGGGTCGGTGGCCGGGTCGAGCCGGGCGGTGAAGTCACCGGCAGCGATCTTCTCGGCCGCGTCGGCGACCGCTGTCAGCGGCCGCAGCCCGTGTCGGGTGGCGTACCAGGCGAGGGCTGCGCCGGATCCGGCGACCAGCACCGCGACGCTGGTCAGCGCGAGGGCCAGCACCCGGAAGGTCTGCTCCAGCTCGCGCAGAGAGTTGACCTCGAAGTACGTCGCGGACGCGGACAACGGCACACCGACCACCAGGGCCGGTTGCCCGTCGACGCGGACACGCTGCACGGCCGGCTCCCCGGCGGAGACGACCCGGAGCAGCTCGTCGGGGATGGCGGCCGTGGTGCCGGGATCGGCGGCCCTCGCGTACCACTCGCCGTTGAGGTGCAGCACCGGTCGACGGCTTCCGCCGGTGTCCAACGACCGGAGCACCTCCACCACGTCCGGGGTGTCGGTATCGAGGCCGGCATGCACCACGGCGGCGTCGAAGTAGGCCGCCCGCAGGGCGATGCGTTCGCGGTCGTCGAGCAGGGACCGGCGGGTCAACTCGTAGGAGATCAGGGCCATCGACGCCGAGAGCAGGAGCGCGCCGACGGCGAACGCGGCGGTCACCCGGGTACGCAGTCCGAGGCGTCTCATCGTTGCAACTTGTAGCCAAGGCCCCGCAGGGTGACCAGGTGCCGGGGGTTCGCCGGGTCCAGCTCGATCTTCTGCCGCAGCCGACCGACGTGCACGTCGACGAGCCGTTCGTCGCCGCTGTCGTACCCCCAGACCCGTTGCAGCAACTGCTGACGCGACAGCACCCGACCAGCGTGCTCGGCCAGCTCACAGAGCAGCCGGAACTCGGTGCGGGTGACAGTGACCTGCTGGCCGGCGCGGCGCACCTCACCCGCCTCCGGACTGATCTCCAACTCGCCGAAGGCGACCGCCGGCACGGGCTCCGGCGTCGTGACCACCGGCCGGGCACGGCGGCGCAGAGCCCGCAGGCGGGCGGTCAGCTCCCGGATGGCCACGGGTTTGACCACGTAGTCGTCGGCGCCGGCTTCGAGGGCGGCCACGATGTCGTCGGTGCCGTCACGGGCGCTGACCACCACGATCGGCACGTCGTCGTCTCGGCGCAACTGTCGGATGCACTCGAAGCCGTCGAGGCCGGGCAGCATCAGGTCGACGAGCACGTAGTCGGCCGGGTGGTGGCGTTGGGCGCGCAGGCCCTCCTCGGCCGTGGCCGCGCCGAGGGCGTCGTAGCCCTCGTCCTCAAGTGCCAGCAGCAGCGCGAGCCGGATGCGGTCGTCGTCCTCGATCACCAGTACGGCCGTCATCCCGGAATCATCCTCGGCCGACCGCCGGGCGGCCAACCGTGCCCGCCGGCCGGCGGTTTTGTCACACAACTGTCACAGAGCCTTGCAGTGACCGCCAACCCCGCGCAGCACGGTGGGGAGGAGGCAAGGTCGACGGAGAGGGGTACGGCAATGGCGACGCCGGTGCTGCCCGCGAGGTACACGCTGCCGCTGGTCGAGGTTCGCGTCACCGAACTCGATCTGGCCTGTCTGCCGGAGGTCGGCGCAGTGTTCGACCGACTGCTGGCGCTGCGCCCCGCGCAGGTCGTGCTCGACCTGTCCGACTGCCAACACCTCGACGCCGCCGCCATCGGCCTGCTGCTCGACGTGCACCGGCGGCTGACTCGCGCCGACGCGGCCCTCACCGTCCGCGATCCGAACCCCCGGGTCCGGCGCATCCTGCAGATCACCCGCCTGGATCAGGTGCTCCCGATCGTCAACTAGGAAGGACCAGCAGCATGACCGTCGTCCCGGACGAGTATCTGATGACCCTGATCTGCGACACCTGCGGCGAGACCATCCGCGGCACCGCGTGCGTGCTCCCCGACGCCGAGGTCGTCTGGACCCTGGTGGCCGAACACGGCTGGAGCGGCTCCCCCTTCGCCACCGGGCCGCACCGCTGCCCGCACTGCAGCCTCCTGCCCGCCTCGACCGGTGGCCAGGCGTCGTGCGACGAGCATGGCCCCGGTGGCATCCTCGGCATCGACCACCTCGACGGCACGACAGTCATCGCCGCCACTGGTGACATCGACCTCGACACCGGCGACAACCTGCGCACGGCGCTGCGGCACGTGGCCGAGGTGGGCGGGCATGTCGTGGTCGACCTGAGCCGGGTGCACATCATCGACTCGACCGGCCTCGGTCTGCTCGTGCGCGCCCACCGTGACGCCCGGGAACGGGGTGTCACGCTCTGCCTCGCCGCGCCGTCGCGATTCATCCGCACCGTGCTGCACACCATGCGTCTGGACGGGGCCTTCCCGATCTTCGACAGCCGCGACCACGCCCTCGCCGAGCTCTCCGAAGGTGGCGGGAGGCCCCTCCCCGAGGGCCACGCGGTGGCCGTTTCCCGTTGAGGGAACGGGGGCGAGGCGACCAGGTGGCGAGCATGTTTCATGCTGGAGTAATGATTCGTTTCGTACTGAATGTGCTGTGGCTCGTCTTCGGCGGTGGCCTCGTGCTGGCGGTCGGCTACGGCATCGCCGCGCTGATCTGCTTCGTCCTGGTCGTCACCATCCCGTTCGGCGTCGCCTCGCTGCGCCTCGCGGTCTACTCGCTGTGGCCCTTCGGCCGCACCCTGGTGCCCAAGCCGGGCGTGGGCGTCGGCTCCGGCCTGGCGAACATCCTCTGGGTGGTGCTGGCCGGCTGGTGGCTAGCGCTCTCGCACATCCTCGCGGGCATCGCCCTCTGCGTGACGATCATCGGGATCCCGTTCGGCATCGCCAACTTCAAGCTCGTACCGGCGGCGTTCTGGCCGCTCGGCCGTGAGGTCGTCGACGCGCCCTGAACAGGGAAAACGGGAGACCTCTGGTCTCCCGCCACTTCTAATTTATAGCGCACTGGGGGGCTTGCGGCAAGACCCCGTTTATGACGCAGAATCGTCGGCCGAGGCCAGATTCTGCCGAAATGGAAGTCATGAATTGGATTCCTTGCCCACCTCCGTGTTCGACCTTCCCGATCACCTCGCCCCCAAGGCCGACCCGGCGCTCATCGCCCACGACGAGCGGCACTTCGCGGCCATGGCGCAGGGCCTCGCGCAGCTGAACGCCGAGCTGTCCGACCGTCTGGACACCGCCCGCCGGGCGCCCGGCGGCAAGGGCCGGCAGGCCGTCGACCGGGACGAGGAGGTCCGCCGGCTGACCGCCCGCCTGCGCTCGCTGAGCCGCTACGGGCTGGACCTGTGCCTCGGCCACGTCGTCGGGGCGGACAACCCCGAGCCGGTGTACGTCGGACGTCGCGGCCTCACCGACAGCGCGGGCCAGCGGCTGCTGCTCGACTGGCGCTCACCCGCCGCCGAGCCGTTCTTCGGCGCGACCCATGCCAACCCGATGGGCCTGGCGAGCCGCCGCCGGTACCGCTGGACCCGCGGCCGGATCAGCGACTACTGGGACGAGGTGTTCACCCCGGACGGGTTCGTGGGGCACGCCGTCGCGCTCGACGACCAGTCCGCGTTCATCGCCAGTCTGGGCGGCGCCCGGTCGGCCCGGATGCGCGACGTGCTCAGCACGATCCAGGCCGACCAGGACGCCATCATCCGGGCGGGGTCGGCCGGCACCCTCGTGGTCGACGGCGGTCCGGGCACCGGCAAGACCGTCGTCGCCCTGCACCGCACCGCGTACCTGCTCTACTCCGACCCGCGCCTCGGTCAACGCCGGGGTGGAGTTCTCTTCGTGGGGCCGCACCAGCCCTACCTGGCCTACGTCGCCGACGTCCTGCCCAGCCTCGGAGAGGAGGACGTGCAGACCTGCACCCTGCGCGACCTCGTCGAAGAGGGGGCCACGGCTACCGTCGACGCCGACCCGGACGTGGCCCGGCTGAAGTCCTCGGCCGAGCTGGTCCGGGCGATCGACGCGGCCGTCCGGTTCTACGAGGACCCACCCGTCGCCCCGATGACGATCACGGTTGGCGACTCCGACGTCCGCCTGAGCGCCGACGACTGGGCCGACGCGTTCCAGGCGCCGGGTCCGGGCACCCCGCACAACGAGGCGCGCGAGGACATCTGGGAGGAGTTGCTGACCATCCTCATCGACCGGTACGACGGCGAGGAGCCGGACGCCGTGCTCCGTGACTCGCTGCTGCGGAACCGGGAGCTGCGGGCGACCGTCAACAGCGCCTGGCCGTTGCTCGACGCGGCCGATCTCGTGGGTGACCTGTGGTCGGTGCCCGCGTACCTGCGCAGGTGCGCGCCGTGGCTCAGCCCGGAGGAGGTCCGCAAGCTGCAACGCGACGAGCCCCGGGCCTGGACCGTGTCCGACCTGCCGCTGCTCGACGCGGCCCGGCAGCGGCTCGGCGACGCGGAGAGGGCGGGGCGCACCCGGCGGCGCGACCCCGCCGCCGCCGTGGAACGCGAGCACATGGCCCGGGTCGTCGACGAGCTGCTGGCGGCCGACACCTACGACGACGGCGAGGGTCTGCTGGCGATGCTGCGCCAACCCGACCTGCGCGACGTCCTGGTCGACGACTCCGCGCTGCCGGACGCCGACCCGGACCTGCTGGCCGGCCCGTTCGCACACATCGTCGTCGACGAGGCGCAGGAGCTGACCGACGCCCAGTGGCAGATGCTGCTGGCCCGCTGCCCGTCGCGCAGCTTCACCATCGTGGGGGACCGCGCCCAGGCCCGGCACGGGTTCACCGAGTCGTGGCAGGAACGGCTCAAGCGGGTCGGGCTCGACCGGGTGACAGTGGCCTCGTTGACCATCAACTACCGGACGCCGGCGGAGGTCATGGCGGAGGCCGAACCGGTCATCCGGGGCGTACTCCCCGACGCCAACGTGCCCACCTCCATCCGCGGCAACGGGCTCCCCGTCGTCCACGGCTCGGCCGCCGACCTGCTGTCGATCCTCGACACCTGGCTCGCCGACCACGCCGAAGGAATCGCCTGCGTGATCGGCGACCCTACCTTCGCGCCGACGTCCCGGGTCCGTTCTCTGAGCCCGGAGCAGGCCAAGGGCCTCGAATTCGACCTGGTCGTCCTCGTCGACCCGGAGGCGTTCGGCACCGGCATCGAGGGGGCGGTCGACCGCTACGTCGCGATGACCAGGGCGACCCAGCAACTCGTGCTTCTGACCAGCAGCTGAGGGTGTAACGTCGCGCTCTTCGGCTGCCGCGCCGCCGGAGTCCGCGAAGGCGCATCCCCATGACGCAACCCACGCCCCCACGGCGTCGACTCGACGCCGCACTGGCCCATCTCGCCATTACCTTCCGTGGGATGACCGCCCACCCCGACGACGGCAACTGCGAGTGCCACTGGGGCAGCGCGGAAGAACTTGCGTTGCTCAAGACCCCGGACGTCGAGCTGGACCCGGACCTCCTGCGTCGCACGTACTGGGCCGGCGACTGGGGCTTCCCCGCCGCCATGCTGCGCCGGATCCTGCCCCAACTCGCCGCGGCCCTGGTCAGCGGCGAGGTAGAGCGTCTGGCCAGCATGGACCATGCGGGCCGTGCGTTCGCGCTCGGCCGCTGGCAGGAGTGGCCCACCGAGCAGTCGACGGCGATCCGCGAGTTCCTGGACGCCTGGTGGGTCGTCACGCTCACCGACCCAGACGCCGAGGTGCCGCCGCACGCGGTGCTGGCCATGCTCGTGGAAGCCTCTGGCGTGCTCGGCCGTTGGCTCGACGCCTGGGCGACGGCAACCAGCCCCCTGGCGAATCAGCGGCTCGCCGAGGCTTTCGGAGAGTGGGAGTACGACCTGCTCTGCGAAGATCTGCCGTGGAGCACCTGGGAACTCACGGGCGACGAGGAGGAGAGGCTCCGCGTGGAGCTGACCGCCTGGCTGCTCCAGCACGCCCCGGCCCGGCTGCGGATGATCGGCGCCGACCCGAAGCGGCTGCACCGGATCAGACTGCTCGGCCTCGCCGGACCGGCCCGCTGGGACGACCCGCATTGGCCGGACCTCGGCCTCTGACCGGGCCGTCCCACCGCTCATCCCACCAGGGCTGCCCCGAGGCGGCCCTGGTGGGATGCGGAACTAGTTACCCAACGTGACGTGGAGAATTTTCTCGTTGCTGTTGTTCGGGGTGCTGTCCTTGTCACCGACGTTGGTGGTGGTCAGCCACAGCCCGCCGTCCGGAGCCGGCTCGACCGTCCGCAGCCGGCCGTAGGTGCCACTGAAGTACGTCTGCACGTTCGTCAGGCTGCTGCCGCTGATCACCGCGCGGTACATCCGAGCGCCTCGGGCGCAGGCCACGTAGAGCGCGTCGCGGACGATCGTGATGCCGGAGCAGGACCCTTCGGCAGTCGGGTACGTGCGCGCCGGCGCGATGAAGCCGGCCGTACCGCAAGCGCCGCTGGTGCCCTCACAGGCCGGCCAGCCGTAGTTTCCACCCTTGGTGATCAGGTTGGTCTCATCCATCACCGAGTTGCCGAACTCCTGCTCCCACAGCCGGCCCTGCGAGTCGAACGCCAGCCCCTGCGGGTTGCGGTGGCCGTAGCTCCACACGTAGTTGCCGAACGGGTTGTCCGAGGGGACGGTGCCGTCCGGGTTGAGTCGCAGGATCTTGCCTTCGAGGCTGGACCGGTCCTGGGCGTAGTTGCCGTTCTGGGCGTCGCCGGTGCTGGCGTACAGCTTGCCGTCCGGGCCGAACCGCAGGCGACCACCGTCGTGGTACTTGTTACGCCGGATGCCGCTGAGCAGGACCTGCTCGCTGGCGGTGTTGAGTCGCCCGTTCTCCAGCCGGATCCGGACGATGCGGTTGTCGCTCGGCGAGGTGTGCATGACGTAGAGCCAACGGTCGCTGGAGTAGCTGGCCGAGATGGCGAGCCCCAACAGGCCACCCTCACCGTCGGTGCTCTGCACGTTCGGCACGGTGCCCAGGTTGGTCTTGGCCCCGGTGCTCGGGTTGAGCTGGATGATGTCGTGCGCGTCGCGCCGGTTGTAGAGCACGCTGCCGTCGGGCAACGTCACCAGACCCCACGGGATGTCGGTGTCGGTGGTGACCTGCCGCACCCCGCACACCGGGTTGGCGCACGCCGCGCCGGTGGTCACCGTCGCGGTGCCGCTGCGCGACGAGGCGTTGTCCTGCGCGTCCCGAGCCACCACGTAGTACTGGTAGGAGGTGTTCGCCGTCAGGCCGCTGTCGGTGAACGTGGTCGCCGGCGGCGCGCCGGTGACCGTGCCCACCTTCGCGCCGGCCCGGTAGATGTCGTACGCCCGCACCCCGATGTTGTCGGTCGACGCGGTCCAGCGCAGCGTCACAGTGGTGCCCGACGCGGTGCCGGTGAGCTGTTGCGGCGCGGTGGGCGGCTGACTGTCGGCCTGACAGGGCGGCGGTGTGATCGAGACGGTGGCGCTCGCCTGCGACACGTTGCCGGCGGCGTCGCGGGCGTTGACGTACAGACCCCAGGTCGCCCCGGCAACCACGGTCAGGTTGGTGGAGAGCGTCGTACCGCTCACCGACGTCATCAGCTGGCCGTCGTGGTAGATGTCGTAGAAGGCCACCGCGACGTTGTCCGTCGAGGCGTTCCACGCGAACGTCACCGAGTTGCAGGTCAGACCGCTGACCCGAGGGCTGCCCGGCGCCGTCGGCGGCTGGCTGTCGGCGCTGCCGAAGGACGTCGTCCACCGTTGGTTGGACTGCCCGTTGCAGGTCCAGAGACCGACTGTGGTGCTGTTGGCGGTGCCGGCGCCGTTCACGTCCAGGCACAGGCCGGACTGGACGCCGACGATCGTCCCCGAGGTGGTGGTCCGCCAGCGTTGGTTCGCCCCACCGGTGCAGTTGTTGATCTGTAGCGCCGCCGGCGCGGTGGTGTCCTGACCGACCACGTCCAGGCACATCGTGTCGTCGTAGACCCGCAGCTCACCACTCGAGGTGAAGGTCCACGCCTGATTGGCCTGGCCAGTGCAGTCGTAGATGTTGATGCCGGCACCGGCGGTCCTGACGTTGCCGACCACGTCCAGGCAACGACCGCTGGCCACGCCGACGACTGTCGAGGGCGCCGCGGCGGACGCCGGCACACCGACGGCCAGGCTCAGCAGCGTCACCGCCGCCATCGCCACCGGCAACAGCCGTCGTCGTGGGCGTAGTGAGTTCCTCCGTGCGACGACTCGCATCAGTCCTCCAGGCTCAGGGCATCGACCGGCCCACCCAGACGACGAATCGCCCGACCACGCCGAACATGCACATCGACCATCAAAGATGCATTGGTCGCACAAGTCAAACGATGTCCCTCGATCGGGGGCAAACCTGCAGAACGGCGTACGCATCGCTCAGCTGTCCCGCATCGTCTCCCGGACGTGGCGACGGGCGTGATGGATCCGCGACTTCAGCGTGCCGATCGGGATGCCCAGCTGCCCGGCGATCTCCTGATAGTCGAGCTGACACAGGTCGCGGAGCACGAGGGCCGTCGCCAACTCCGGCCGGTGCGCCTCCAGCCGGTCCAGCGCGTCCAGCAGGTCGAGGCGCGACCCGGCGATGACGCTCGTCGTACGGGGGTCGGCCACGTCGACGGGCAGCAGCGCGCTGGGCCGCTCGGCTGCTCGTCGCCGCAACGAGCGGTAGGTCTGGCGGGCGCAGTTGGCGACCACGGTGTGCAACCAGGTGGAGAAGAGCGACCGCCCCTCGAAGCGTTGAATGTGCCGGGCCACCTGCAACAACGCGTCCTGCGCCGCCTCCTCCGCGTCCTGCCGACAGGGCAGGAACCGCCCGCACTGCTCCAGCACCCGTGGACCGATCGCGGCCAGCAGCGCGTCGAGTGCGGCGCTGTCACCGGCCGCCGCCCGCCTCGCCAGCTCCTCGGTGTCAGATTCCTTCACCACCCGCGCTCCCCCGCTCGTGGGCGTCACCGGAGCCCCGGCCGCCGGATAATACGACCGTGTCCATCCCGCCGCAGGTTGGCCGGTACCGCATCGCACGCCCCGTCGGCGCCGGTGCGTTCGCCACCGTGTGGCTGGCGTACGACGACGAGCTGCACTCGTCGGTGGCCGTGAAGGTGCTCGCCGACAACTGGGCGCAGCGGGCCGACATCCGGGGGCGCTTCCGCCAGGAGGCCCGGTTCATGCGGCAGGTCGACTCCGATCACCTGGTCCGGGTGTTGGACGTGGGTGAGCTGCCCGACGGCCGGCCGTACCTGGTGATGACGTACGCCGCCGGCGGCACGCTCGCCGACCGGCTGACCGGCGGGCCGATGCCGGTGCGCGAGGCGCTGCGGATAGCCGCCGCCATCGCCAGAGCGGTGGCGGTGCTGCACGACAACGGCGTGCTGCACCGTGACCTCAAGCCGTCCAACGTGCTGTTCGACCCCACCCCGACCGGCGACCGGGTGTTGGTGGCCGACCTGGGGCTGGCCAAGACGCTCGCGCACGCGTCCGGGTTCACAGTGGTCGCCGGCACGCCCGCCTACATGGCGCCGGAGCAGCTCGTCCCCGGCGGTGGGATCGACGTGCGCGCCGACGTGTACGCGATCGGCGCGCTGACGCACCACATGGTGACCGGCTCGCCGCCCGGGCAGCCGGTGGTGGCGGCACCCCGCGTGCCCGTCGCCGTCGAACGCGCGGTCCGCCGGGCGTTGCATCGCGATCCGGGCCGCCGCTGGCCCACCGCTGCCGCGTACGCCTCGGCGTTGGAGGGTCTGCTGGCCAGCCGGCAGCTCGCGGCCCGACCGCCGCTGCGGCGCAGCCGCCGGCTCCTCGCCGCCGTCGGCACCGTGGCCGCGACACTGGTCATGGCCGGATCCGCCACCGCCTCCACCGCGCCGCACAGCTGGACACGGGTGGGTGACGCGACCGGCGCTGTCTCGGTGGCCGTTCCGGACGGCTGGGCGCGGCAACTGCGCGACGGAGGCTGGGACCCGGCGGTGATCGGTCTCTCCGACGAGCGCCGCCCCGGCCTGCTCATCGGGGCGGACCTCAGCGACTGGTCCGATGTCGACAGCGTGACACCGGGGGTCTTCGTGGGAGTGAGCCGTGCTCTGCGCGGAGCGGAGCAGCCGGCGCTGCCCGATCACAGCGGATGCGCCCCCGTCGCCGGTCGGGCGGTCAGCGTCGCCGCGTTCAGTGGGACCGTCCGGCACTGGGCGCGCTGCGGGGGCACGCAGACGTCGTTCAGCGAGGTCACCCTGGTCGCTGCCGCCGGCACCTTCGGGGTGTACGTCCAGGTCAAACAGATCGACGACGTCGACCGCACCGACGAGATCCTCGGCACACTGCGGGTGGACACGTCGCGGGCCACGCAACGCTAGTACCGTTCCCAGTTGCCGGCGAAATCGACAGTGCGCCATCGACGCGTCTCGGTGCCGCCGTCGAGCTTGCGGACGGTGGCCTGCACGGTGTTGTCACGCACGACGCGATACGAGACGAACGTCATGACCCGGTCTCCGCTCGGACTCGGAGCGTCCCCCAGAATGACCGGCCGCGCCCACCGCACCCGGCCGGTGTAGTCGAGCTGGACCGGCACGAGGGCCTGCCGCCGCGCGGCGCCGGAGTTGCCCAGTTCGACGAGGACGAGCGCGTCCTCGGTCGACGGCGCGTTCGCCGGCTCCTCGGTGATGAACTCGGCGTACACCGGCCGGGCGCCGTTCGGCAGGATCCGGCAGGGGATGTCGAAGCCGTTCGACCCGTTCCGGAACGTCACGGAGTCGTCGGACTCGCCGCAGAACTTCAGATCGCGGATGACCGCGTTGGGCCAGTCGGTCCGCCTGATCTCGCTCACCGGCGTGGCCGGCCCTGAGGTGCGGGTGGCCGGAGCACCCGGGGTGGTACTACGGGTGGTCGGAGCACCCGGGGTGGCGCTGCCGGTCGCCGCAGCGCTCGACACCGACGGGCTCGACGGGCTCGCGCTGGTGGACGGAGAGCCGGCGGGCCCGGCGTCGCCGCCGACCCGATTCACCGGCGACGTGCAACCGGCGACGAACGTGAGGGTGAGCATCGCACCGACGAGCAGGTTGCCGCGCATGGGTGGTCCTTCCTCCGCGGGGTCTGTCACAGGGTCTGATGCGCCGGTACGGGCGATGGTTCACGCGACCGGGGCGGCACTTCTGCCCACCATCGGCGCACCCGCCCTCCACCTCAAGTCGTAAGCGCATTGCCGTCTCGCGCCAGATGGCTCGGGGCGGTCACTCGAACAGGCTTGTTCCACGGCATCGGGTGACGCCGTACGGACCTGCTCCGGACACCCGTTCGCTTAGGAAAGGCACAGGCAGACGATGCGCTCTCTTTCCCTTCTCGCCCCCGCTGCACCCCGGCCGGTCGTCCGACTCGGCGCGGTGCTCCTGACCACTGTCGTCATCGCTGTCAGCGCCGCTGGCTGCGGAGCGGCGCAGCACGACCCCGCACCGCCCATCGACGCTCCAGCGGCACCGGCCGCCGCGAGCGGGGCGGGTTCCACCCTGACGGGCGCCGACGTCAACGCCTGGCTCGACGGCCTGCTGCCGGCCGCACTCGACCGTACCGGCATCGCGGGAGCCACTGTCGCCGTCGTGAACGACGGCAAGATCCTCACAACCCGGGGGTACGGGTACGCCGACACCGGCGGAGGCGGAAAGGCAGGCGTACCGGTCGACCCGGACCGTCATCTGTTCCGGATGGGATCGGTGTCGAAGCTCGTCACCGCCACCGCGGTGCTGCAACTCGTGCAGGACGGGAAGCTCGACCTCGACACCGACGTCAGGACGTACCTCGACTTCGAACTGCCTCTGCGCCACGAGCGGGCCGTCACCCTGCGGCACCTGCTGACGCACACCGCCGGCTTCGAGGAGCGGATCGCCGGCCTCATCGGCACCGACGGCAGCGACCTCAACCTGCGCAAGGCCCTGATGACCGACCCACCGGAGCAGATCTACCAGCCCGGCACCGTCCCCGCGTACTCCAACTACAGCAACGCGCTCGCCGGCTACATCGTCGAACGCGTCAGCGGAACGCGCTTCGAGGAGTACGTCCAACGCAACGTCCTGGACCGCGCGGGCATGCCGTCGTCGACCTTCGAGCAGCCCCTCCCGGCGGCGCTGCGCGACCGGATGTCCAACGGGTACGACACCTCCGCCGGGCCCGCCGTGCCGTTCGAGATCGTCGGCACGCCCCCGCCCGGTGCGCTGAGCGCCCCGGCGACGGACATGGCCCGATTCATGCTCGCCCAGCTCGGCGAGCCGGTGGGCTTCGCGCCCCTGCTGGACCAACCGACCCGTGAGCTCATGCAGCGGCCGGCACTCGACGCGACGTCGTTGGGCACGCTGGCCGCCGGGCCCCGGATGACCCTCGGATTCTTCGCCGAGGACCGCAACGGCCACCGGATCCTCGGCCACGGCGGCGACACCAAGTACTTCCACTCGCACCTGCAGATCTACCCCGACGACCGCGCCGGAATCTTCCTGTCCCTCAACAGCAACGGCTCCGGCGCCCTCGACAGCCACGAGCTTCGCGATTCGGTAGTGAACGGCTTCGCCGACCGCTACTTCCCCGCCCGCGGCGACCAGCAGACCGTCGGCGTGGACCCGGCGACCACCGCCGAGCACGCCGCGCTGGCCGCCGGCACCTACGAGTCATCGCGAGCGATCGGGAGCAACTTCCTGACGGCGATCGGCCTGGTCGGTCGGACCACTGTCAGCGTTGCCGACGGCGACCGGTTGCTGGTGGACCCGGGCCCGCTGTCGGACTCTCCCGCCCTCTACGAGGAGGTGGCGCCCTGGGTCTGGCGCGAGGTCGACGGGCAGCGCACGATCGCCATGCGGGCGACCGACGACCGGGTCGAGGCGATCAGTTTCGACTCCGCGTTCGCGTTGCTGCCCGCCGAGCCGGCCCGCGCCTCCGCCGTGGCCGTCCCGGTGCTGGCCATGTCCACCGTCGTGCTGCTGCTCGCCGTGCTGTCCTGGCCGGTCGGCGCGATCGTCCGCCGTCGGCTCGGGCGCGCTCCCCGGGAACGGGCGGGGCGCACCGCGCGGATCCTGAGCCGCCTCGCCGTCGCCGGCACGCTGCTCGCGTTCGCCGGTTGGGTGCTGGCCATCGGCAGCATCATGAGCCTCCAGGACGTTCCCGGGCCCGCACTGCGCACCGTCCAGGTGCTGCAACTGGTCGGTCTGCTCGGAGTGCTGCCCGCCGCCGTCCGGCTCGTCGACGACCTGCGACGCCACGTCGGCTGGCGACGGATCACCGGCAGCAGCCTGATCCTGTTCGCTCTCGCCGGAGCGGGCTGGTTCGCCGTGGAGTTCCAGCTGCTCGCGCCTAGCATCTCCTACTGACCCGCCCGACCCGGGACGATCCGGAGCAAGGATGCGCACCGCATGAGGGACCACGTCGACACCGAACCCGGCACACCGCGACTGACGAAGTGGCTCGACGGACGGCTCACCCGGCTCGGGGTGAACGGCGTGTTCCGCCGGGACTGCCTGCTGGCCGCGGCGCTGACCGTCCTGACGTTCGTACTGCTCACCGCGCTGTTCTGGTTCGTGGCACCGGAAGATGGGGTGTCGTTCGACCCGGCGCGGGCCTGGCTGCTCGTCACCATCAGCTGCGCGCAGGCGATGCTGCTGTGCCTGCGTCGGGTCCGGCCACTGCTCTGCCTCGCGCTCGTCGTCGGCCTCCAACTGCCCATCATCGGCTTCTCACTGCCGGAGGCGACCATCCGGGGCCTCGCACCGTTCGTCGCGGCGTACACGGTCGGGTCGTTGCTGCCGGTTCGCCGTGCGCTGCTGGCCGGCAGCGCGGTCGTGGTGGTGGAGTCGATCGGGGCGGCCGTCGTGGTGACCCCGGATCTGCTGACGGCCATCGCGTACGTCTCGGCGAGCGCCCTGACATACGCCGGCGCGACCTTCGTCGGCGGCTACGTGGCCACCTACCGACGCTACGTGGAGTTGGTCGGGGTACGGGCGGACGAGGCGATCCGGGAGCAGCGCACGAAGGTCCAGGCGGCGATCGGCGCGGAGCGTTCCCGGATGGCCCGGGAGTTGCACGACGTGGCCGCGCACCACCTCTCCGGCATGGTCGTGCAGGCGGCGGCGGTCGAGCGCCTGATCGACCGGGACCCGGCGGCCGCGAAGGCCGGTGTGGCCTGGATCCGTAGCCAGGGCAAGGAGACCCTGGACAACCTGCGGCTGGTCGTCGGTGTGCTGCGCGGCAGACCGGGGCACGAGGGCGGCGACGGTGCCACTCCGGTGCCGGGGCTGGGCATGCTCGACGACCTCGTCCGCACCGCGGGCGACCTCGCCGGTCCGGTGGAGTTCGTCCGGGAGGGCGAGCAGCGCGAGGTGCCGCCGATCGCTGACGTCGCGCTCTACCGGATCGCGCAGGAGTCGCTCAGCAACGCACGCCAGCACGCTCCGGGCGCTGCGGCGCGGGTGGTGCTCCGCTTCGAGCCCCGCTCGGTGTCGCTGGAGGTGGTGAACGAACCCGCCGCGCCGCGACGCGTACCGGCGGCACGCACCGGTGGCGTCGGCCTGGTGGGCATGCGTGAGCGGGCCCAGCTGGTCGGGGCGACGTTCTCCGCCGGTCCGACGGCGGCCGGTGGCTGGTCGGTCGCCGCGACGCTCCCGACGAACGGTCCCGCCGCATCCCGCCCGAAGGAAGAGGCCCCAGCATGATCAGAGTGATGCTCGTGGACGACCAGGCAGTGGTCCGCGCCGGCTTTCGCGTCATCCTGGAGCAGGCTGGTGAGATCGAGGTCGTGGCCGAGGCGTCGAACGGGTCCACCGCCGTCGAGCTGGCCCGCCGGCTGCAACCGGACGTCATCTGCATGGACGTCCGGATGCCGCACGGCGACGGACTCACCGCGACCCGGCAGATCGTCGCCGAGGCGAGCGGGACGCCACCGGCGGTGCTGGTCGTGACGACCTTCGACCTCGACGAGTACGTCTTCGGCGCGTTGGAGTCCGGCGCCAGCGGGTTCATCCTCAAGGACTGTGAGCCCGAGGAGCTGATCGAGGCGATCCGTCGGCTGGCGAGCGGGTACGGGCTCGTCGACCAGGCCGTCACCCGTCGGGTGATCTCCGAGTTCGCCAGGCGTACGCCCGCTCCCCGCTCGGACGCGGCGGCGGCGCACCAGCTGACCGCGCGGGAGACCGAGATCGTGGAGTTGCTCGCGCAGGGCCTGTCGAACGTCGAGATCGCCGAGCGGCTCTTCATCGAGACCAGCACTGTCAAGTCGCACCTCGGGCGCGCCATGACCAAGATCGGCGCACGGGACCGGCTACAGACCGTCGTGTGGGCGTACCAGAACGGGGTGGTCCACCGGTGACAGCGACAGTGGTCCGCTGCCCGGCGGCGGCGCGTGCACCCGGCGTCGAGAGTGGACATTGTCGGAGTACGATCCGGGTCGTACCGCTGTGGTGACCTCCAGCTGACGACCCCTCGATAGGAGCCTGGCATGGCCGGCCCGGACCCCGAACTCGCCGCGAAGCTTCAGCCCGACGTGCCGCACGCGGCACGGATCTGGAACTACTGGATGGGCGGCAAGGACAACTTCCAGTCCGACCGGGCGGCCGGCGACGCTGTCGCCGAGGTCTACCCGGAGATCGTCCTCATGGCACAGCAGTCCCGTGTGTTCCTGGTGCGGGCGGTGCGTTACCTCGCGGCCGAGGCGGGCATCCGGCAGTTCCTGGACATCGGCACCGGCCTACCCAGCATGCAGAACACGCACGCGGTCGCCCAGGGCATCGCGCCCGACTCCCGCATCGTCTACGTGGACAACGACCCGATGGTGCTGGTGCACGCGCGGGCGTTGCTGGCCAGCACGACGTCGGAGGGTGTCACCACCTACGTACCGGCCGACTACCACGACCCGGAGAAGATCCTCGCCGAGGCGGCGCAGACGCTCGACTTCAGCCAGCCCATCGCCGTGATGTACATGGGCGTGATGGGCTACGAGCCCGACCTGGCCGAGGTGCGGTCGATCGTCGAGCGGACGATGGCCGCGATGCCGTCCGGCAGCTATCTCGTGCTCTGGGACGGCACCGACACCAGCCCCGCCGTGGTCGCCGGTGCCGAACGGCTGGCACAGAGCGGTGGAGTGCCGTACATCCTGCGCAGCCCGGAGGAGCTCGACACCTGCTTCGCCGGGTTGACCAAGGTGGAGCCCGGCCTGGTGCCGATCCCGCTGTGGCGACCGGACGACGCTGACGCGGTCGGGATCGACGCCTACGGGGCAGTGGCCCGCAAGCCCTGACCGACACGACGTCCGCCCCGCTCCCGCCGTCGCGCCGGAAGCGGGGCGGACGTCGTTCACCGGGCGTCGTTCACCGGGCGCAGCTCATGGTCAGCCCGTCGGGAACCGCACTGGCCGTCACGAGCATCCCGAACGTCGTTGCCCCGTCCAGCGCCAGCGTCCCGTTGTAGGACGCGTTGCGGACCGACACGTCGGCGCCGGTGGTCTCGACCACCCCACCCCAGACCGTCTGGATCCGCTCGTCACCGGACCACCGCCAGGAGACGTGCCAGCGGTCCAAGGGTTGCGTCCCGGTGTTGCGGACCGTGACCGTGGCGACGAAACCGTTGCCCCAGCGGGCGTCGATCGTGGCCGTCGCCCGGCACGAGGCCAGCGGGGCGGTCCGCGCCGACCCGATCATGTACGGGTCGCGCTTGCCGTCGGGGTCGCTGAACCGGTACCAGTACTCCGTGTCGGGGGTCAGACCCCCGATGGTCACCGTGCCGAAGCGCTCCGGCCCGGAAACGGCCTCGGCCACCGGCGTCCGCCACTGTTGGGCGTCCTCGCGGCTGGCGAAGAGGCTGACGGTCATCGGCGGGTCGTAGCCGCAGGGCGGTCGGAAGAAGATCGAGTACGAGATGGTCACGCTCGTGGTGGTGACCCCGGCGACGCTCCCGGTGATCGGCAGAGCCGGCGGGCAGGCGATGGTCGGCGACGGCGACGGCGTGGCCGACAGGGTGGGGGTGGGCGTCGCGTCGGTGCCGCTGGTCGTCCCGGTCCAGGCGGCCAGCGCCATGGTGGTGACAGCGAGGAACATGCGAAGCATCGGAACCTCCGTGGTCAGCGGGCACCGATGACCGAGGTGGTATCCGGCGCGCGCTCGGGTTTCCGGTCATCGACGAGGCTGCCCGGCACGGGTGACATGGTCACACCGCGCGCCCCGTGGACCGGAGGAGATCTGGTGCGCGCTGGCTCCCCGAGCACGACCGAACCACAGCATGGCAGTCGACAGGCATCGATACAACCCGATCCCGCCGGCCCGTCACCGGGGAGACGGATCGACCCGCACCCGATCGCTCTCCCGGTCGGAGAGGAAGGACGCCAGTGCCTGCCCCTGCTCGGCCACGGCATCCCGGTCCGTCCGAGAGAGTCCGCCGAGCGGTCTCACGACAACCGTCCCCGAATCGACGGTCCAGGTCGCCGCGACCCGGCCGTCGACGAGCACCACGCGCTCACCGGCCACCGAGAGGTTACGGTGCGCGTCGTCGATGATCCGGCTGCGGTCGTCGTAGCCGAGGATCGCGTTGTCGAACGCCGGCAGGAACCGCACCGGGGCGGGTGTGTCCGGGTCGGGGCGCGGTGCGGCGGGAAGGTCGATGAGCTTCCGGCCACGCTCGTCGCGAAAGGTCACCAACTCGTCCCGCATGGCGGTCACCACTGCCGGCAGCCCGGCGAGACCACACCAGGCGCGCAGGTCGGCCGTGGCCGCCGGGCCGAACGCGGCCAGGTAACGGCGCACGAGCAGCCGGCCGACCTCGTCGACCCCGGTCGCGGCCGGCGGGTCGATCTCCCGGCCGAGCCAGGCGGAGAGCAGGACGTAACGCGCGCCTCCCTTCGCCCGCCACACCCCGCGCGGCGGGACCTGCGTCATCGGGAGCAGCGCGACAGCGATCTCGCCCAGCACGCGCAGCCCCGGCGTCGGCCACCGCTCGCTGAGCGCCCGCCCGATGTCGGGCATCGAGCGGGGCTCACCGTCGGTCACCACGGCAAGCGCGGCAGCGGCGAGTTCGTCGAGGTCCACCCCGTCGAGCGCGCCGCGGTAGACCCCGAGCACGCGTTGGCGCAGCATGGCGTCGTGACGGGTGCGCCAGGCCACGACGTCGTCGGCGACGAGCAGGTGGACGGTGCGGCGCATGAGGTGGGTACGCACCACGTGTCGCTGGGTCAGCAGGGTCGAGAGCACCGTCGGGTCGAACGCGCGCAGCCGCGACCACAGCCCGACGAACGGCTCCTGCGGCTCCTGGGCCTGCAGGCCGCCGAGGTGGGCGACGGCGTCGAGCGCCGGCAGGTCGGCGCGGTCGAGCAGCAGCTGCCGGGCGAGCGTCGCACGGTTGAGCGCCAGCGTGTCGAGAATGGTCATCGGGTCCCTTCGGCCGGCCTGATTATCCGACCCGGGGCCGACAGTCTCGGGTACGCGGACTCGCCCCGCCCGGCGAGGCCGGACGGGGCGAATTCGAGCGGGGTGGACCGATCAGTGCTTGCCGACGAAGATCCCGATGCCGTTGGCGACCATTCGCTCCGTACCGTCGGACGGGCTGTTGCGGGCGGTGGCCGCGGCCTGGCCCGGCTCACGGACGGCGACCGTGCTCGTTCGCCATCGCCGCGACGACAGTGCGCTGCGCCACCGCGCCGGGGTGCAGCAGGTCCAGGGAGACCTTGTTCTTCTAGAGGTCGGCGGTGAGCAGGTAACCGACGGTGACGCCCCGGGGCATTGTCACCTCGAACGAGCCGTACGTGACGCCCGGGGCGAGCTGCTCGGTCGAGGTGATGGTGATCGGGGTGCCGGTCGCGGGTACCGTGGCGGTCGCGGCGTGGGCGACGCCTGCCGGCGTGACGAGCGCGGTGAGTCCCGCCGCGAGCAGCAGCGCCAGACGTGGGCGTACGAGGTGCGGTGACCTCATTGCCGCTCCTTTCCTGGCGCGTTCCTGGCCTGGGCCGGGATGGTCGGGCCGGGCGGTTGTTGACCGGACCGGCGATGATCTTCCTGGTCAGCCGATCACTCGGGGGTGCCAAAAAGTTTTGTGGAGTTCCTACAACTGAGGGACGGTGGGTTCGGTGGTTGCGCCATAGCGCTTGCCGCCGTCAGCCGGAAAGGTGATCACTGCTGGGAGCCGCCGTCTCTCCGCACGCAGGTCGAGGTCTAGCTAAGGGGTTCTTCGGGTGTTCAACCGTGTCGCCATCGTCAACCGTGGTGAAGCCGCCATGCGGCTCATCCACGCGGTCCGCGAGCTGGCCGCGGAGACCGGCATCCCGCTCGAAACCGTGGCCCTCTATACCGATGTCGACCGCAACGCCACATTCGTCCGCGAAGCAGACATCGCCTACGACCTCGGCCCGGCCTCCGCCCGCCCATACCTCAACCTGGCGGTGCTGGAGCGCGCCCTGATCGAGACCGGGGCCGACGCCGCGTGGGTCGGCTGGGGCTTCGTCGCCGAGGATCCAGCGTTCGCCGAGCTGTGCGAGAAGATCGGCGTCACCTTCGTCGGCCCGAGCCCCGACGCCATGCGCCAACTCGGCGACAAGATCGGCTCGAAGCTGATCGCCGAGAAGGTCGGCGTGCCGGTCGCGCCGTGGAGCCGAGGCGCGGTCGAAACCCTCGCCGCCGCCCAGGCCTCGGCAGCCGAGGTCGGCTACCCGCTGATGCTGAAGGCGACAGCCGGCGGTGGCGGACGCGGCATCCGCGTGATCAGGAACGAGGCCGAGCTGGTCGACGCGTACGAGCGCACCAGCCAGGAGGCGGCACGGGCCTTCGGCAGCGGCATCGTGTTCCTGGAGCGCCTGGTCACCGGGGCCCGGCACGTCGAAGTCCAGGTGATCGCCGACGGGCAGGGCACCGCGTGGGCCCTCGGCGTCCGCGACTGCTCGGTGCAGCGACGCAACCAGAAGGTCATCGAGGAGTCGGCGTCGCCGGTGCTCGACCCGGCGCAGGCCGCCGAGCTGAAGACGTCGGCCGAGCGACTGGCCGTGGCGGTCGGCTACCGCGGCGCGGCGACCGTCGAGTTCCTCTACCACCCCGGTGACCGGTTGTTCGCGTTCCTGGAGGTCAACACCCGCCTCCAGGTCGAGCACCCGATCACCGAGCTGACAACCGGTTTCGACCTGGTCAAGGCCCAGCTGCACGTCGCCTCCGGCGGGCGGCTCGACGGTGCGCCGCCGGCAGAGCGCGGGCACGCCATCGAGGCCCGGCTCAACGCCGAGGACCCCGACCGCGACTTCGCACCGTCCCCCGGCCGCATCGCCCGGCTGGACCTGCCCAGCGGCCCCGGCATCCGGGTGGACACCGGCGTCAGCGAGGGTGACACCATCCCCGCCGACTTCGACTCGATGATCGCGAAGATCATCGCGTACGGCCGGGACCGCGACGAGGCGCTCGGCAGGCTGCGCCGGGCGATGGCGAACACCACGGTGATCATCGAAGGTGGGGCCACGAACAAGAGCTTCGTGCTCGACCTGCTCGACCAGCCCGAGGTGATCGACGCCAGCGCGGACACCGGATGGATCGACCGCGTCCGCGGCGAGGGCCGCCTCGTCACGCACCGCCACTCCGCCGTCGCCCTGGCCGCCGCCGCCATCGAGGCGTACGAGGAGGAGGAGCGCGTCGAGCGTCAGCGGCTGCTGTCGACGGCGGCCGGCGGGCGCCCGCAGGTGCAGCACGCCAGCGGCCGACCGTTGGACCTCAAGCTGCGCGGCGTCGACTACCGCACCCGGGTGGCGCGGATCGGCGCGCACCGGTTCCGGGTCGGCATCGAGACCGGCCCCGTCGTGCGCACCGCCGACGTCGAGCTCGACCGCTTCGACCGGCACACCGGTCAGATCGTCGTCAACGGCATCCGCTACCGCCTGCTCACCGGCACGTACGGGCCGACCCACCTGGTCGAGGTGGACGGCGTGACGCACCGGGTCAGCCGGGACGAGGGTGGCGTCCTGCGCTCCCCGATGCCCGCGCTGGTCGTCGCCACGCCCCTCGAGGTCGGCGCGGAGGTCGAGGCGGGCGCGCCGGTGCTGGTGCTGGAAGCGATGAAGATGGAGACGGTGCTGCGGGCGCCGTTCAAGGCACGGCTCAAGGAGTGCGCCGTCTCGGTGGGCAGCCAGGTGGAGGCCGGTGCGCCGCTGCTGCGCCTGGAGCCGCTCGCGGACGACGCCGAGGAGACCGCTGACGACCCCAGCACCGAGACCGTCGAACTGGACCTGCCCACCGCCGCCACGGACATCCCGGCGTACGAGCGCAGCAGGCGCGGCCAGGAGGACCTGCGGGGTCTGCTGCTCGGCTTCGACGTCGATCCGCACGACGACCGCCGGGTGCTCGACGACTACCTCACCGCGCGGCGGACAGCCACCGAAGCCGGTCAGCGGCCCCTGGCCGCCGAACTCGACCTCATCGAGGTGTTCGCCGATCTCGCCGAACTGAGCCGCAACCGGCCGACGGGCGAGGACGGCGGCGCCGCGCACGTACACAGCGCCCGGGAGTACTTCCACACCTACCTGCAGAGCCTCGACGTCGAGCGGGCCGGGCTGCCGGACGCCTTCCAGACCAGGCTCGGCAAGGCCCTCGGCCGGTACGGCGTCACCGACCTGGACCGCACCCCCGCCCTCGAAGCCGCCGTCTTCCGGATCTTCCTCGCCCAGCAGCGCGCCTCCGCGGACGCGCAGGTCATCGCGGCGCTGTTGCGCGCCTGGCTGCTGGAGACCCCGCCGGACGAGACGCTGCGCGAGCCGGCCGGCCTCGCACTGGAGCGGCTGATCGCCGCGACGCAGGTCCGCTTCCCCGTGATCGCGGACCTCGCCCGCGGCGTGGTGTTCGCCTGGTTCGCCCAGCCGCTGCTGCGCCGCAACCGCGCGCGCGTCTACGCCGAGGTCCGTGGGCACCTGCGGCACCTCGACGCGCACCCGGACGCCCCGGACCGCGCCGAGCGCATCGCCGCGATGGTCCGCAGCACCGAGCCGCTGGTCCGGCTGCTCGGCCAGCGGCTCGTCCGCGACCACCTCGACAACGCCGTCATGTTGGAGGTGCTGACCCGGCGGTACTACGGCAACCGGTCGCTCACCAGCGTGCTCACCCGCGAGGTCGCGGGCTGCACGTTCGTGGTCGCCGAGCGCGTCGACTCCAGCGTGGTCTCCGCCGCGGTCAGCTTCGACGCGCTGGGCAGCGCCCTGCGCGGGCTGGCCGAGCTGGCCACCGGCGAGGACGCCGTGGACGCCGACATCTACCTCGGCTGGGAGAACCAGCCGGAGGACTTCGACGCGATGGCGGCCGCGCTGGCCGAGGTCATCGCCGCGCACCCGCTGCCGCCCCAGGTCCGTCGGGTCACCACCACCGTCGCGGGTCGCGGCGGAGCGGTGATGCACCACCACTTCACCTTCCGTCCGTCGGGCGCCCAGCTGACCGAGGACCGGCTGATCCGTGGGCTGCACCCGTACATCGCGCAGCGGATGCAGCTGGAGCGGCTGCACAAGTTCGACCTGACCCGGCTGCCGTCGTCGGACGAGGAGGTCTACCTCTTCCAGTGTGTGGCCCGGGAAAACCGCGCCGACGAGCGCCTCGTCGCGTTCGCGCAGGTGCGTGACCTGACCGAGCTCCGCGAGCAGGACGGCCGACTGGTCGCGCTGCCGACGGCCGAGGACACCATCGCCGCCTGCCTCGACTCGATCCGCCGCGCCCAGTCGCGGCGGCCGTCGAAGACGCGCTTCAACACCAACCGCATCGTCGTCTACGTGTGGCCGCCGAGCGAGCTGACCCGCGAAGAGATGGAGATGATCGCCGGGCGGGTCCGCCCGACGACCGCGGGCGCCGGCCTGGAGGAGATCCTGTTCATCGCGCGCCAGCGCGACCGCCGGACCGGCGAGCTGACCAAGATCGCCGTACGGATCTCGTTCGACGCCGCGGGCGGTGCCGAACTGGCCGTCGGGGAGCCGCCGGTCGAGCCGCTCGAGCCGCTCGACGAGTACCGGCTCAAGGTGCTGCGGGCCAGCAGCCGCAACACCGTGTACCCGTACGAGCTGACCGGCCGGCTCGGCGACTTCGTCGAGCACGACCTCGACGCCGACCACGCCGTGCAGGATGGACGGTGCTCGTCTCCGCCCAAGACCGGCTCCGACTGCGCTCCGTCGTTAGTGCCGGTGGATCGGCCGAAGGGGCGCAACAGCGCCGCCATCGTCGCCGGGGTCGTCACGACGCCGACCGAGCGCTACCCCCAGGGCGTCACCCGGGTGGTGCTGCTCGGCGACCCGACGAAGTCGCTGGGCGCCCTGTCGGAGCCGGAGTGCCGGCGCGTGATCGCCGCACTGGACCTGGCCGAGCGGATGCAGGTGCCGCTGGAGTGGTGGGCGCTGTCCGCCGGTGCCCGGATCTCGATGACCTCCGGTACGGAGAACATGGACTGGGTTGCCGCGGCGCTCAAGCGGATCGTCGAGTTCACCCAGGCCGGCGGTGAGATCAACATCGTGGTCGCGGGCATCAACGTCGGCGCGCAGCCGTACTGGAACGCCGAGGCGACGATGCTCATGCACACCAAGGGCATCCTGGTGATGACGCCCGACTCGGCGATGGTGCTCACCGGCAAGCAGTCGCTCGACTTCTCCGGTGGTGTGTCGGCTGAGGACAACTTCGGCATCGGCGGCTACGACCGGGTGATGGGGCCGAACGGGCAGGCGCAGTACTGGGCGCCGAACCTGACGGCCGCACGGGACGTGGTGATGGCGCACTACGACCACTCCTACGTCGCGCCCGGCGAGGACGCGCCCCGGCGGGCGGTCACCACCGACCCGGTCGACCGCGACATCTCCGGCTTCCCGCACGACGTGGCGGGCAGCGCCTTCGCCACCGTCGGGGAGATCTTCTCCGTCGAGTCCAACCCGGACCGCAAGAAGCCGTTCGACATCCGTACGGTGATGCGGGCCCTCTCCGACCAGGACCACCCGGTGCTGGAGCGCTGGGCCGGCATGGCGGACGCGGACACCGCCGTCGTGCAGGACGTCCACCTCGGTGGCATCCCGGTCTGCCTGCTCGGCATCGAGTCCCGGTCGGTGCCCCGGCACGGCTTCCCGCCCACCGACGGCCCGGACACCTACACGGCGGGCACGCTGTTCCCCCGCTCGTCGAAGAAGGCCGCGCGGGCGATCAACGCGGCCAGCGGCAACCGGCCGCTCGTCGTGCTGGCGAACCTGTCCGGCTTCGACGGCTCACCGGAGTCGATGCGCAAGCTGCAACTGGAGTACGGCGCCGAGATCGGCCGGGCGATCGTGAACTTCCGGGGGCCCATCGTCTTCTGCGTGATCTCGCGCTACCACGGCGGTGCGTTCGTGGTGTTCTCGAAGGCGCTGAACCCGAACATGACGGTGCTGGCGCTGGAGGGCTCGTTCGCCTCGGTGCTCGGTGGCGCACCCGCTGCCGCTGTGGTGTTCTCCGCCGACGTCAACGCTCGTACGGCTGCCGACGCGCGGGTGCGGGACCTGGAGGCCAGCGTCGCGGCCGCCAGCGGCACCGAACGCGCCGCGCTGACCGCGGAGCTCGACGAGCTGCGGTCTTCGGTGCGCGCGGAGAAACTGAGCGAGGTGGCGGCGGAGTTCGACCGGGTGCACAACATCCACCGCGCCGTCGAGGTCGGCTCGGTGGACGCCGTCATCCGCGCCGCCGAGCTGCGTCCGCGCATCATCGAGGCCATTGAGGCCCGCCTGGGGTAGAGCGGTCGGAACGCCCGCAACCACGTCAGCACCACCGGTCGTCGACCGGTGGTGCTGACGTGTGGAAGGGGTGAGGTGCGTGGCGGTCTAGCTGAGCGCCACGTTCAGTGCGACGGCGATGGCGAGCCAGACGATGACCGCGCCGATGCCGACGCCGACCATGGCGAGCGCCTTGACGGCGGGTGTCATCCGGGTGTGGGCAACTGTCAGGTTTCCCCAGACGCCCAACGCCCCGATCAGCGCGCCCAGGATGCCGCCGACGGTGAACAGCAGGATCGGCAGCAGCACCAGGATGCGCAGGAAGATCGGCATGGAGGGCCCGGTCCGGTGCTGCACACCGTTGATCTCCACGGTCGGGTGAGGGTCGGCGAGAACGGTGCGTACCGTTGCCTGGACGACACCACCGTCCACTGTCGGCAACGCGTAACGCCTGCCCGTCCTGGGGGCCGGCACTCCGCCGACGGTGACGGCAGGGTGGCCGAAGAGCGCCTTGGTGGCGATGACGATCGGGCCAGCTACGCCGGCGACGTTGAGAGGTTCGGTGTTCACCGGCGTGATCTTAGGAACCGCCGTCCGCGTCGTCCATCCCGTTGATCATGCGGGTCGGTCCTGTCGCCGCAGCAGGCAGGCGGAGGGCGACGCCGCACGGTGCCTGTGGAATCCGCCCTCAGCCGATTCGGCGCTCGTGGCTCGGGCCGCTGTCGAGCTGCCAGGCCGCGGCGAGATCCTCGCGGGCCCGGGCCACCCGGGACCGGATCGTGCCGACCGGGCACTGGCAGATCTCCGCCGCCTCGGCGTACGACAGGCCTAGCACCTGGGTGGCGACGAACGCCTCGCGGCGCTCGCGGGCCAGGCCGGCGATCAGCTGGTGCACTGTCACGCTCTCGTCGGCCCCGGCGGTGATCGCCCCGGCAGCCTCGGCCGCCGCCTGCCAGTCCGGCACGGACGCCAGCCTCGGCCGGGCCACCGCCGTGCGCACGTGGTCGACGGCGACCCGTCGGGCGATCGTGAACACCCACGTGCGGGCCGACGAACGGCCGGCGAAGCCGGGGAGGTTGCGGAATGCCCGCAGGAACGTCTCCTGGGTCAGGTCGTCCGCCTCACCCGGCCCGGCGAGATGCGACAGGAACCGCCAGACCTGGTCCTGGAGGGCCCGGATGAACGCCGTCGCGGCCTGCCGGTCGCCCTGGCCCGCCTCCTGCGCCCACCGGGTGACCTGGGCGTCGTCAACGCCGCCGGTCCGCACAGACCACCGTCCTGTGTGCCACGGGCGCTCCTTTTCGGCCGAGAGGCCGTCGTCGGGACGCCGCCGGTCAGCCGCGCAATCTGGTTGTCGCCGGCCGGTCCGGAAAAGTTCCCGGGGCTCCCACATTCGGGTGACTCTGGTCCTGGATCCGCTCGGTGTTCTCCCGGGCTGGTGGCGGCACCGGGCCGGGCGTACGCCAGGATCGCCACAGGTTGCTGTAGCCGCCACCGGCCGCGAGCAGCTCGGCGTGCGTACCGTGCTCGGCGACGCGACCCTGGTCCAGGACGACGATGCGGTCCGCGGTGGCCGCCTGGCTGAGCCGGTGGGCGACGACCAACGTGGTACGGCCCTCGGTGGCCGCCACGGCGGCCCGGTCGAGGTCACGCGCGCCCGCGCTGCCCGCCTCCGCGGTGGCCTCGTCGAGGACCGCGACGGCGGGGTCGGCGAGAACGAGGCGGGCCAGCGCGAGGTGCTGGGCCTGCGCCGCGGTGAGCTGCCAACCGCCCTCCCCCACCGCGGTCGCCAGCCCGTCCGGCAGGGTACGCAGCCACCCGGTGGCGCCGACGAGGTCGAGGGCGCGGGTCAGCTCGGCGTCGGTGGCGTCCGGGTCGGCCAGGCGCAGGTCCTCGGCGAGCGGTCCGGCGAACACGTGCACCTCCTGGCTGATCAGGGCGATCTCGCGCCGGAGCTGGTGTTCGCCGAGGTCGGCCAACGGCACGCCGCGTAGGCGCACCGAACCCTGGCTGGGCTCGACGATGCCGGCGATGATGCCGGCGAGGGTGCTCTTGCCCGCGCCGCTCGCGCCCACCAGCGCCACGCGCTCCCCGGGCGCGAGACGCAGGGCGATATCCCGCAGCACGACAGGTCCGTCGTCGTAGCGGTGCTGCGCGACGGTCACCTCCAGCGCTGCGGGCTCGGGCCGCTCCGGACGGGCCGGGTGGCGACTGACGGGCGACGCGGTGTCCGGCAGTGTGGTCACCCCGACGAGCCGGGCGAGGCTCGCGCCGGCCTGGAGCACCGAGTCCGACTCGAACAGCAGCAGGCCGATGGGGTTGAACAGGCGGTGGAAGTAGAGGGCGGCGGTGGTCGCCGCGCCGACGGTGGACAGGTCCTCGCGGACCAGCAGGAAGCCGGCGAGCAGCACGGCGGCCAGCCCCACGAACTCGGACCTGTTGATGCGCAGCCCGAACCGGGTGAACAGGCCGAAGATCTCCAGCGACAGGTCGCGGGCGACGCCCGAGCGAGCCGCGATCCGGGCGACGTGCGTGTCCTCCATCCGGTAGGCGCGTACCGTCGCCGAGCCGCGCAGCGCCTCGGCCGTCGCCTGCGTCCGCTCGCCCGTCGCCACCCGCTCGCGGGCGTAGTACGGCACCGACCGTTTGAGGTACCAGCGCAGCGCCAGCGCGTACGCCGGTGCGGCGGCCAGCCCGGCGATGCCGAGCCGCCAGTCGAGGGCGAAGAGCCCCAGCGCGGTCAACACGACGGACAGCGTCGCGCCGAGGAAGGCGGGGCCGCTGGTGGCGATCACGTTCGTCACCACTGCCACGTCGTCGCCGGCCCGGGCCACCAGGTCGCCGGTCCCGGCTCGTTCCAGGGTGGCCGACGGCAGGTGCAGCGCACGGTCGAGGACCCGCTCCCGGAGCCGGGCCAGCACTGTCTCGCCGAGGCGTGCGGCGACCGCGGCTCCGGCCGCGGTGAGGAGCCCCGCGAGCACCGCCGCACCCGCGATCACGCCCGCCCAGGCCACTACCTGCGGTGTGTCGGTGCCGGCGATGACGTCGTCGACGAGGCGACCGAGCACCCACGGCGCGACGAGCCCGGTCGCGGACGCGGCGACCAGCAACGTGCCGGCGACGGCGCTGAGTACCGGCAGGCGGGCGAGCTCGGTCCGGAGGGCGGCCCAGGTCTGCCGGCCGGTGGCCGTTGGCAGCAACTGCCGGGCCTCGACGCCGCTCGCGGTCGACGGGTCGGTCATCGTAGGACCTCCTCCCGGTAGCGGGTGTCGCTGGCGAGCAACCGCTCGTGCGGCCCCTCGGCGACGACCCGACCCTTGTCGATCACGACGACCCGGTGCGAGACGTGCAGCAGGGCCGGGCTGGTGGTGATCAGCACCGTGGCGCGGGTGTCCGCCGCGCGAACCGAGGCCAGCCCTTCGGCGAGCAGTGCCTCGGTCACCGCGTCGACGGCAGTGGTGGGGTTGTGCAGCACCAGTACCGGTGGGTCGGCGACGAGCGCACGGGCGAGCCCGATCCGCTGCCGCTGACCGCCGGACAGGTTCGCTCCCCGCTCGGTGAGCCGGCGGTCGAAGCCGTCCGGGTGTGCGGTGAGCACGTCCTCGGCGGCGGCGGCCCGCACGGCGGCCCGCAGGACCGTGTCGTCGACGTGGGCATCGGCGCTGAGGTTGGCCCGCAGGGTGCCCTCGAACAGCGCCACGTCGTGGGGCTCCACCAGGACCACGGCGCGGGCGGCGTCGATGTGCAGGTCCTCGACGGGTACGCCGTCGACGTACAGCGTCCCCTGGTGGTCCGCGTGGTGCACCCGGCCGGCCAGCAGCGCGACGAGCGCTTCGGCCTCGCTCGGGTCGTAGGCGAGCACGCCCACGATCTCACCGGCGCGGACGTGCAGGCTGACGGCGTCGAGGCCGGCGTGCGAGACCTCGTCGAGGGCGAGCCGGGAAGGGCTCGGGGTGGGCGGCCCGGCGTCACCCGGCGCGAGGACCGGCGCCGCGCCGAGGACCCGGGCGACCCGCGCCGCCGAGGCCCGGGCCATGGCGAACAGTTGTACGCAGTACCCGAGCGTCTGCACCGGCTCGGCGATGAACTGGGCCAGCCCGACGACGGCGACGAGTTCGCCGATGGTGAGCCGACCCTGGAGCGCGAGCCAGCCCGCGACACCGGCGACCGTCGCGAGGAAGAGTCCGTTGACCATGGTGGTGAGGCCGAGGTGCAGGCCCTTGGTGGTGGCGGCGCGAAGGGTCACGTCGAGGGCGTGCCGGCTGGCGCCCGCGTACCGTCGGGCGGCGTGGTCCTGCGCGCCGATGCCGCGCAGCACGCGCAGCCCGCTGACGAGGTCGACGGCGAGTGCCGTCGTTGCCGCGAGGGCCTCCTGCTGCGACGTGCTGCGCCTGGTGAGCAACGGCGCCATCCGCTGGAGGGCGACGACCAGCAGCGGTACGCCGACGAGCACCCCGAGCCCGAGGGGGACGTCGACGACGAGCAGCGCGACGGCCGCGACCACGATCGCGGTGAGCGCCGCGGCGGTGAGCCCGGCGACGCGTACGACCAGTGCGGACAGCTCAGCGTCGGAGGCCGTGACGGACAGCAGTTCGCCATCGCGCAGACCCGAGCGGTGTCCGCGCGGGTCGAGGGCGCTCCGGACGATCTCGACGCGGGTCGCGTGCGCCTCGTGTTCGACGGCGGCGTAGGCCAGCCGGGCGCCGGTGCGGTAGGCGAAGGCGAGGGCGGTGAACAGGGCGGCGAGGCCGGCGAGGGAGAGCAGCAGCGCGGCGACGTCCCCGGTGGCCACCGCCTGGTCGATGATCACGCCGATGGCGACCGGTACGAGGGCCTCGGTGGCCTGGTGGGCGCAGAGCAGCACGATGCCGAGCACCACCCGGCGGCGCTGTCGGCGCAGGGCGCGGCGGAGCACCACGCTCCCACTGACCTCGGCGACTGTCATGCTCGGATCGATGGGGGCATGGCGGCAGACTCCAGTAGTGAGGGCAGGCTAACCTAACACGCCCTCGGCCAGCCGCAGCCGCCGGAGTGCCGGCCACCCGGCTCACCAGTCGTGGACCGTGCCGTCCTTGAGCCGGTTGAACGGCAGGTACGCCGGCTCGTACGGGAACCGGGCCGCCGCCTCCTCGTCGAGCTCCACTCCGAGCCCGGGCTGGTCGCCCGGATGCAGGTAGCCGTCGGTGAAGGTGAACGACTGCCGGAACACCTCGTTGGCCAACGGGGTGTGCTTCATGTACTCCTGGATCCCGAAGTTGTGGATGGCCAGGTCCAGGTGCAGGGCCGCGGCCATCCCCACCGGGGAGATGTCGGTCGGGCCGTGGATGCCCGACTTGATCTGGTACTGGGCGGCGAAGTCGAGCAGCTTGCGCATCGCGGTGATGCCGCCGGTGTGGGTGACAGCGGACCGGACGTAGTCGATCAGCTGCTCCCGGATCAGGGTCTGGTAGTCCCAGACGGTGTTGAAGACCTCACCGATGGCCAGCGGGGTGGTGGTGTGCTGGCGGACCAGCCGCAGCGCCTCCTGGTTCTCGGCCGGGGTGCAGTCCTCCAGCCAGAACAGGTCGTACGGTTCGAGGGCCTTGCCGAGCTTGGCGGCCTGGATCGGGGTCATCCGGTGGTGACCGTCGTGCAGCAGCGGCAACTCCGGGCCGAACTCGCCACGCACCGCCTCGAAGACCGACGGTAGGTGGCGCAGGTACGCGCGGGTGTCCCAGTCCTCCTCGGCGGGCAGCGGGGTGCGCTGCGCGGGTTCGTAGTCGTAGCGCTGGCCGGTGGCGCTGGGTTGCGCGGCCACGCCGTAGACGGCGTTGATCCCCGGCACCGCGGTCTGCACCCGGATCGACCGGAAGCCCTCGTCGAGGTGGCGGCGGATCGAGTCGAACAGCTCGGGGATGTCCCGCCCCGACGCGTGCCCGTACGCCATGATGCCGGTGCGGGACGCACCGCCCAGCAGTTGGTACAGCGGCATGCCGGCCGCCTTGGCCTTGATGTCCCACAGCGCGACGTCCACCGCGGCGATGGCCGCCATGGTGACCGGGCCCCGCCGCCAGTACGCCGAGCGGTACAGGAACTGCCAGGTGTCCTCGATCCGGTGCGGGTCCCGTCCCATCAGCAGAGGAGCGACGTGGTCGCGCAGGTACGAGGCGACGGAGAGCTCGCGGCCGTTGAGCGTGGCGTCGCCCAGACCGGTGATGCCCTCATCAGTGGTGATCTTGAGGGTGACGAAGTTCCGGTCGGGGCTGGTCACGATGATGTCTGCTGCGACGATCTTCACGGGGTGCCTTTCGTCTTTCAGAACCGGGGGTGGATTCTAGGCTGACAAAGGCGATCGGCGCGGCCGGCGACCGGCCCGACGAACGGAGAGCCGGCCTACCGGGCCAGCTCTCCGCTCATCGGAGGCAGCAACGTTCAGTCGGTCCGGGAGCGAAGGCTCCGGGTCAGGACCGGGATCATCACCGCCGCAGCGACGACGTGCAGCCCGGCAAGGGCGGTGACGGTGGCCGCGTTCGCCCCGGAGATGAGGGGCGGGACCAGCGAGATCACGGTCAGGGCCACCGCCGTCCACACGAACCGGTCGGCGGGCCGAGCACTCCACCGCAGCAGCGCCACGGCGATGACGACACCCACCACCGAGAAGAAGCCGGTCACCACGGCGATCCCGGACAACGGAATCATCTCGCCACCGTCTGGGATCTCGAAGTCGACGCCGGCGGCCCGGGCCAGCGCGGCGGCGAGGGTGGTGATCACCATCGCCGCGAGCGTGGCGATCACGCCGGTGCCGGCGAGCCCACGGAATCGGTGGGTGTAGCGGGGTTGGCCCGATGCCGGGCCGGCGACGATCCCGGTGTCCTTCATGCTGTTCATGTCGTCTCCTTCAGACGGAGGCTGGCGTACCGGATGTGTTGACCGATGTGTGACGGCACCGGGCGTGAAGACCCGCACTCGCGCCGTGCGACGGCCGGGGTTGCACAGCGCACGGACGCCGGTGCCGCGCAGCCAGAAGCCGGCATCGCGCCCGAGGACCGGCCCGGGCTCACCGTCGCGCAGCTCCAACTGCACGCGCCCGCTGGTGACCACGCCGAACGCGTCGTGCCACTCCGCCGCGACCACCTCGGCACGCGCGCCGCCGTGCAGCGTGAGCGTCCGCACCGGGACTACTCCGTGCCGTCCGCCGGCAGGCGTTCCGGCAGCCCGAGCCGAGGGAACTGGTCGTCGTGGAAGATGAAGACCTCGGTGATCGCGCCGCCGGTGATGCGCAGGACGTCGATCGTCAACGGCAGGTACGCGCCCTCCTGCTCCCGCCAGTGGTAGAAGGCGACGGCGGGCTGGCGGTTCACCGAGGTGGGGACCGCACGCAGGCCCTTCATGCCATCGAAGCCGTCCTCGACCCAGCTGTTCACCACCGCGTCGCGGCCGACGTACAGGCCCGGCGTGGGCGGCATCGAATAGCGGACGTCGTCTCGCAGCATGGCTGCGAGCGCGTCGACGTTCGTGGCCACGCTGGCGTCGGTGAAGCGCCGCACCAGCTCGCGCGTGCCGGCGTCCTCGTCGCCGCCGGTCCAGTCCTGCCGCTCGGCGGGGAGGTGCTCCCGCATGCCGGCGCGAGCCCGCTGCAAGGCGCTGTTGACCGAGTTGACCGAGTCCCCGAGCAGCTCCGCGACGTCCCTGGCGGGCCAGCCGAGCACGTCCCGCAGGATCAGCACGGCCCGTGGACGCGGCGCGAGGTGCTGGACCGCGACCAGGTACGCCAGCTCGAGCGTCTCCCGCGCGACGGCGACGGTCTCCGGCTCGTCCGCGTCGCCAGCGGGCAGCTCGTCGAGCAACCGGTCCGGGTAGGGCTGCAACCACAGCACCTCGCCGCCGGTCGCCGGCTCCGGGCGGCGCTTGGCGAGCAGGTCCAGGCAGGCGTTGGTGGCGATCCGGTACAGCCAGGCCCGGAACGTCGACCGCCCCTCGAAGGTCTCCCGCCGCCGCCAGGCACGCAGGAACGTCTCCTGCACGGTGTCCTCGGCGTCCTCGAACGAGCCGAGCATCCGGTAGCAGTGCACGTGCAGTTCCCGCCGGTGCCGCTGCGCCAGCCCCGAGAACGCCGGCTCGTCGACCTCGCCCAGACCGCTCACGCCCAGCTCCTGCAGCCGCGTGTCCGCACTCATCACGTCATCCTTCCGCCTCGTCATGTCCTGTCGCAGGTATGACGGGCGCGGATGCGACAACTCATCACCCAGGTCGCTTTGGACGACCTGGGTGGCGACGGGAGGCGACCCGCCGGCCGCAGGCACGGGTCCCCGGGAGGCGACGGTCGTCGCGCTAGTGCGAGGTGCCGCCGCTCGATCGACTCGTGCCGGTGGCGGAGGGCCGGTGCGCGATGCGGGGCGCCCGAACGGCGGAGGCGGTGCCCGACCCCGGGCGGTAGTCCCGTGCCGCGCTGGCCACCATTTCGTCGGCGTCGCGGGTAAGCGTCTCCCGGATGTGCGCCGGGACGAACTCGGACGTCGCCATCGCCAGTCGGACCTGCACCGCGCGGTCGTCGACCAGGCGGGCGAGGTCCGCCTCGCTCAGCTCGACGGCCCGCACCAGCGCGGCGCGGACGTCGACCACCGGGTCCGCGGCGAGCGCGCTGCGCTGCGCGGCGGTGGTCCGCGGGTTGCGGGCAACCCCCTTGCGTACGCGTGCGGTGCGATCGGCCAGCAGGGCGTCGATCACGTTGGGGTCGTGGGTGTGCGTGCCGAGTCGTTCCCGCACCTCGGGTGACACGTCGTCGATCAGCTTGGCGGCCAGCTCCGGCTCCAGTTGACGACTTTCCGCGAGGAGCCCGCGAAGCTCCTTGTCCGAGGTCTTCAACATGACCTGGCGGATCGACTCGTCACAGGCCGGATTGCTGGCGACGGCCCAGCGGACCCACCGGTCGTCGTCCTTGACCAGGCGCATGAGGTTGGCGATCGACGTGGAGGGGTTCCTCGCCACTGCCTCCCGGACCTGACGATCTTGGTCGCGGGTGAGCGGTCGCAGGGCCTGCGCGGGTGCGTCGGCCCGAGAGGCGACCGCCTTGCGGACCAGGACCGACGGGTCGGACGCCAGGTCGATGAGGGTCATTTGTGGCGTTGTGGGGTCCTGAGCGAGGGCGAGCCGAGCGTCAGCGCCGCCACCGATCGGACGGTGGGCGGTGGTGCCGGACGCGCTGTGACGGTCGGCCTCGCCGACATCGTGCTGTTTCCCCATGCCGCAATCATGTCACGCGCCCGATTCGGCAGGATTGGCCACGGGCGGGACCGGGGCGGGCAGGCGCAGACCGGACATGCCGCCGTCCACCGGCAGCGACGAACCGGTCACCGACCTGGTCGCGGGCGAGGCCAGGTAGACGACGGTGGCGGCCACCTCGTCGGCGGTCACCAGTCGGCCGGTCGGCTGGCGGGCGGCCAACTGCCGCTTCTCCGCCGTCGGGTCGGCCGCACCGGCGAGCAGACGGGCCACCCAGGGCGTGTCGACGGTGCCGGGGGCGACACAGTTGACCCGGACGCCCTCCGTCACCAGGTCGGCGGCCATGGCGAGGGTGAGGGCGTGCACGGCACCCTTCGACGCCGAGTAGAGGGCGCGTTTGGGCAGACCGGTGGTCGCGGCGATCGAGGAGATGTTGACGATCGCCGCGGACGACGACCGGCGCAGGTAGGGCAGGGCGACGGCGCTGGTTCGGGCCACGCCGGAGACGTTGACGTCGAGGACCCGGCTCCACTGCTCGTCGTCGTTCTCCTCCACAGTGCCCACGGCCGAGATGGCGGCGTTGTTCACCAGGATGTCGATACCGCCGAACGTCTCCGCGACCGAGGCGACGGCCGTGGTGAGGGAGGACCGGTCGGCCACGTCCGCCTGGACGCCGAGCACCCCGGGGGTCTCGGGCAGCCCGGACAGCTCCAGGTCCAGGACACCCACCCGGGCGCCGGCGGCGACGAACGCCCGCACGCAGGCGAGGCCGATCCCCGATGCACCTCCGGTCACCACCGCCACGAGACCGTCACACCGCATCAGGCGTCCCGCAGCGTGTTGCGCTGCCGACCGAGACCGTCGATCTCGACCTCCATCACATCGCCGACGGTCAGGTACGGGAAGCGGCCGGAGAGTCCCACTCCCTCCGGGGTGCCCGTGTTGATGACGTCGCCCGGGTCCAGGACGGTGTACTGGGACAGGTGCCAGACCAGGTACGCCACGTCGAAGATCATGTCCTTGGTGCTGGAGTCCTGGCGGGGCTCGCCGTTGACCCGGGAGCGCAGCCGCAGCGCCTGCGGGTCGCCGATCTCGTCGGCGGTGACCAGCCACGGGCCGAGCGGTTGGAACGTCTCACAGGACTTGCCCTTGGACCACTGGCCGCCGGAGACCGCGAGTTGGAAGTCCCGCTCGGAGACGTCGTTGGACAGCACGTACCCGGCGATGTGCCCGAGGGCGTCGGCCGGTGAGGCGAGGTAGCGGGCCGTTCGGCCGATCACCACCGCCAGCTCCACCTCCCAGTCGGTCTTCGTCGATCCGCGCGGGATCAGGACCTCGTCGTACGGGCCGACGACGGTGTTGGGCGCCTTGTAGAAGATGATCGGTTCGGACGGTGGCGCGGCACCGGACTCGGCGGCGTGCGCGGCGTAGTTCTGCCCGACGCAGAGCACCACACCCGGCCGGGCGATCGGCGCGCCGACCCGCTGCCCGGTGACGTCGATCTCGGGCAGGTCGGTGGCCTCGCGGGCACGCCGGACGCCGTCGCCGGCAAGGAACTCGCCGTCGATGTCGACGGTGAGCGACGAGAGGTCGAAGTGCCGCCCATCGACGTACAGCACGGGGCGTTCCCGTCCCACCGGCCCGACGCGCATGAATCTCACGAACCAACCTCCACCGCCTGGGTCGCTGAGAACCCAATTTCCTATAGGATGCTGTTCGGCTCGTGTGTACTCGCTCACACCGGCACAGTCAAGGGGTCGCTGAGGAGACGAGATGGCCCAGCAGGAACCTCGCGAGGGTCGACTCCGCCCCGCCCGTCGACTCACCCTCGCCGAGGACGTCTACGAGTCGATAAAGACGCTGGTCATGGACCACATCCTTCCGCCTGGCGAGCGGGTCAACATCGACGCGCTCGCCCGGGAGCTCGACGTCTCCCCCACCCCCGTCCGTGAGGCCCTCGCGAGGCTGGAGGCCGACGGCCTGGTCCGCAAACGCCCACTCTCCGGCTACACCACGACGCCACTGTTGAGCCGTGCCGAGTTCGACGACCTGTTCGACGTCCGGCAACTGCTGGAGGGCGCCACCGCCGGGCGGGCCGCCACCCACGCCTCCGACGAAGCGCGCCAACGGATCAGCGTCGAGGCGGCGGCGAGCATCGACGTGGAGGCCGGCGACGGATATCGCCGCCACGCCGCCTTCACCGCACTGGACGCGACGTTCCACGACCTGATCGCCGAGGTCTCCGGCAGCCCGTTGCTGCGGGACACCATCACGCGGCTGCACTCACACCTGCACCTGCACCGGCTGTACTTCCCGGTCGCCGGCGCACCGGACACCAACACCGAGCACCAGCGCATCGCCGCCGCCATCGTCGCCGGCGACGCGACAGCCGCCACCGAGGCGATGCGGGCGCACCTCAGCGCCGCCCGGGAGCGCCACCTGCCCGCCTTCGACCGGCTCCCCACCCCCGCGACACCCCGCGACTCGGCCTGACCCACCCCCACAGATCCGAGGAGCCGCCATGCGGATCGCCCTCTTCATCACCTGCGTCAACGACCTCGCCTTCCCGGCCACCGGCATCGCGGTCACCCGCATCCTGCGGCGACTCGGCCACACCGTCGACTTCCCCGCCGACCAGACCTGCTGCGGGCAGATGCACGCCAACACGGGTTACCGGGCCGAGGCCATGCCTCTGGTGCGCAACTACGTCGACGTCTTCGACTCCTACGACGCCATCGTCGCGCCGTCCGGGTCGTGCACCGCGATGATCCGCGACCAGTACCCGCGCCTGCACGCGCCGGCCACGTCGGTGGCCGCCCGCACGTACGAGCTGTCCGAGTTGCTCGTCGACGTTCTCGGCGTCACCGACGTCGGCGCCGAGTTCCCGGAGACGGTCACCTACCACCCGACCTGCCACGGCCTGCGGATGCTGCGTCTCGGCGACCGACCGCTGACCCTGCTGCGCCAGGTGCGCGGAATCCACCTGGTCGAGCTAGGCGACGCTGAGGAGTGCTGTGGCTTCGGCGGCACGTTCGCACTGAAGAACCCGGACGTCTCCACCGCCATGCTCACCGACAAGTGCGCCCGGGTCCGCGACACCGGCGCACGGGTGCTCGCCGCTGCCGACAACTCCTGCCTGGCGCACATCGGCGGCGGTCTCGACCGCCACCGCTCAGGCGTACGGGCCGTGCACTACGCCGAGATTCTCGCCGAGACGGGAGCCAGCTCATGAGCCATCCGGTCGCACCCGCCACCGGGGGCGGGCGGATCCGCACCCCGCTGCCGTTCCCCACCGCCGCCAGGCCGGCAGTCGCCGACCCGCAACTCCGGGCCAACCTGCACCGGGCCACCCGCACCATCCGGGCCAAGCGAGCCCGAGTCGTCGACGAGGTACCCGACTGGGAGGCTCTGCGCGACGCCGGCTCGGCGATCAAGGCGGACGTCCAACGTCGGTTGCCGGAGTTGCTGGAGCAGTTCGAGGCGTCCGTCACCGCCGCCGGCGCCACTGTGCACTGGGCGCGCGACGCGGCCGAGGCGTGCCGGATCGTGGTCGAGCTGACCCGGGCCACCGGGGCCGACGAGGTCGTGAAGGTCAAGTCGATGGCGACCCAGGAGATCGAGCTCAACGAGGCGCTGGAGGCCGCCGGGATCGCCGCGTACGAGACCGACCTCGCCGAGCTGATCGTGCAGCTCGGCGAGGACACCCCCTCGCACATCCTGGTGCCGGCGATCCACTACAACCGGGCCCAGATCCGGGAGATCTTCGAACGTCGAATGGCCGACGCGCCGCCCGACCTGAGCGACGAGCCGGCCGCGCTGGCCGAAGCCGCCCGCGCTCACCTGCGACGGCGTTTCCTCTCGGCCCGGGTCGCCGTCTCCGGCGCGAACTTCGCCGTCGCCGACACCGGCACCCTCGTGGTGGTCGAGTCCGAGGGCAACGGCCGCATGTGCCTCACCCTCCCCGAGACGCTGATCAGCGTCGTCGGCGTCGAGAAGCTGCTGCCGACCTTCACCGACCTGGAGGTCTTCCTGCAACTGCTGCCGCGGTCCTCGACCGGTGAGCGGATGAACCCGTACACCTCGATGTGGACCGGCGTCACCCCCGGGGACGGCCCACAGGACGTGCACGTCGTGCTCGTCGACAATGGCCGCTCCGCTGTGCTCGCCGACCCGGTCGGACGGCCCGCGCTGTCCTGCATCCGCTGCTCCGCGTGCCTCAACGTCTGCCCGGTGTACGAACGGGCCGGCGGGCACGCGTACGGCTCGGTGTACCCGGGCCCGATCGGCGCGATCCTGTCGCCGCAGCTGACCGGCGTTGCCGACAACGCCTCACTGCCGTACGCGTCGACCCTCTGCGGCGCCTGCTACGACGTGTGCCCCGTGAAGATCAACATTCCGGAGATTCTGGTCCACCTCCGCCAGCAGGCACCGCACCCGCCAGCGGAACGGGCCACCATGCGGCTCCTGTCCTGGGTGATGCGCAGCCCCCGACGTTGGGCCGCCGCCCTGCGCCTGGCCCGGGCCGGCGCGGGGCCGCTCGGGGCGTACCGTCAGCGGCGCACCGGCGCTCGCACGCTGCGGCGACTGCCCTGGCCCGCATCGGCGTGGACCCGGTCGCGTGACCTGCCGCTGCCCGCGCCGCAGACCTTCCGCGAATGGTGGGGAAAACAGTGAGCGCACGTGACGAGATCCTGGGGCGGCTCCGGACAGCCCTGGCCGACAGCCCGCCGCCGGTGCAGGTGCCCCGCCGCTATCGCCGGGTCGGCGACCACCCCGACCTGATCGAAACCCTCGTCGACCGCCTGGAGGACTACCGGGCCGTCGTCCACCGTGGCACCGAGGCCCTGCACCGGCTGCTCGGCGAGGTCGGCCGGCTCGCCGTCCCCACCGACACCCCCGCCCATTGGCTGGACGGCTACGCCGGAGAGCTGCACCGCGATGCGCCCCCGCTGTCACCGGCCGCGCTCGACGGCCTGGATGCGGTCCTGACCGGCTGTGCCGTGGCGGTCGCCGACACGGGAACCATCATCCTCGACGCCGGCCCGACGCAGGGGCGACGCGCGCTCACCCTGGTGCCCGACCGGCACATCTGTGTCGTCCGCACCGACCAGGTCGTCGGCCTGCTGCCGGAGGCGCTGGCCCGGCTGGACCCACGCGCGCCTCTGACCTGGATCTCGGGCCCGTCAGCGACGAGCGACATCGAGCTGAACCGGGTCGAGGGAGTGCACGGCCCGCGCCGCCTGGAGGTCGTCCTGGTCAGCTCAGGAGTCTGACGACACCTGCTCGCGGGTCTCGCCCGCCGGGTCCCGCAGCGGGACGCCGCGCACGTTGAGCAGCATGACGATGCCCACGCCGACCACCAGGGCGATGTCGGCGACGTTGCCGACGAAGAACCCGGCGTAGTCGATGAAGTCCACCACGTGCCCCCGCGCGAACCCCGGCTCGCGGAAGAGTCGGTCCAGCAGGTGCGTCGTCGCGCCGCCGAGCACCAGGCCCAACGCCACCGCCCAGGGACGCGACGTGACCCGCCGGGCCACCACCGTCACCGCGACCACCGCCGCCGCGGCGAACACCGCGAAGATCCAGGTGTACGCGGAGCCGATCGAGAAGGCAGCACCCGGGTTGTACAAGAGGCGCAGTTGCAGCAGCTCACCGAGGAGCGTGATGGTCTGCCCGTCGGACAGCGCTGACTCGGCCCAGAACTTGGTGGCCTGATCGGCGGCGAGCACCACGGCAGCGATCAACACGACGGCGCGGAACATCCCGGAACCCTAGCCGGTCACCGGTGACCGTCACCACCGGAGCGAGGGCCTTTCCGACGGGCCGCGCCGGGCATGATGCAGGTGTGTGGCAATTGCAAAGAACTTGCAACTGTGCCACCGTGATCATCAACTGTAGGCGGCTGCACCTGCGCGCCCACACCCCGTTCCCCACACCACAGGAGCGTTCCGTGACCCGGATCCGTCCGACCTTCCGACGCCTCGTGGCGTTGACAGCAGCGGCCGGGATGCTCGTCCTCGTCGGCTGCTCGGCCCCGACCACCCCGGACAGCCCAGCCGGCGGCGCGACCCTGGTCGTGGCCACCTCCGACGAGCCCGACGCGCTGAACCCGGTGCTCAACTTCGGCGTCGACGGCGCCGCGCTGATCTTCGACGGGCTCGTCGCCCGCGACAGTGACAACCGGCTCGTTCCTGGGCTGGCCACGGCATTGCCGGCGCTGTCCGCCGACGGACGCACAGTGACCGCGAAACTGCGTGACGGGGTGCAGTTCCACGACGGCACCACGCTGAGCGCGGCGGACGTCGCCTTCACCTACCAGGCGGTGCTGGACCCGACTGTGGACTCCACGCTCCGCTCCGACCTGGACATGGTGGAGTCGGTGACCGCGCCCGACGCGGCCACCGTCGTGTTCCGGCTGCGCTACCCGTACGCGCCGTTCCTCCAGCGACTCACCCTCGGCATCGTGCCGTCGAAGCTGCTCAGCGGGCAGGACATCAACACCACCGGGTTCAACCGGAAGCCGATCGGGACCGGGCCGTACAGGGTCGAGTCCTGGACGCCGGGTGACCGACTGGTGCTCACCGCGAACGAGCGCTACTTCGGTGGTCGACCGGCGAACAACCGGGTCGTGGTGGCGTTCGTCGCCGACGACAACGTCCGCGCCCAGCGGATGCGGGCCGGCGAGTTCGACGCCGCCGAGCTGCCGCCGAAGCTCGCCTCCGGATTCGACTCCGACACCGCGTACCGGGTGCAGCGGGTGCCGACCGCCGACTACCGGGGCGTGATGCTGCCGATGGGCAACCCGGTCCTCGCCGACCCGGCGGTCCGCCGGGCGCTCAACCTCGCCGTCGACCGGGCCGCGATGGTGTCCGGAATCCTCGGTGGCGCCGGCGAGCCGGCGTTCGGACCGGTCCCCCCGACCTCCGAGTTCGCCGACCCTTCGACAGTCGGCACGCCGACCGCCGACGCGACGGCGGCGAGCGCGCTGCTCGACGCGGCCGGCTGGAAGCCCGGTGCGGGTGGGGTGCGGGCCAAGGACGGCCGGCCGGCCCGGTTCACGCTGATGTACCCGGCAACCGACACCCTGCGCAAGGACCTGGCCCTGGCCGTCACCGCCGACGCGAAGAAGATCGGCATCGAGGTCACCCCGGCCGGGCTCACCTGGGACGCCATCGACCCGCGAATGAAGTCCGACGCCCTGCTGATGGGCTACGGCACGCCGTACGACCCGGACTTCGTCTCGTACAAGCTGTTCAGCTCCCAGTTCGCCGGGCAGGGCTACTTCAACCCTGGCTCGTACCGCTCCGAGGTGACGGACCGCGCTCTGCAGGAGGGCCGCGACCAGATCGACCCGGCTCTCCGCAAGGCCGCGTACGCGCAGTTCCAGAAGCAGTTGGCCGCCGACGTGCCGTGGCTGTTCCTCACCTACCTGCGGCACACCTACGTGCTGAAGTCCTCCGTCCAGGGCGCGGCCCCCCGGGTCGAGGCGCACGAGCACGGGGTGGCGAACAGCATCTGGTGGAACATCAACACCTGGACGCGCTCGTGACCCGCTCCGGGCGACTGGCCGGGGCCGGGGTGGTGGTCCGACGCCGCCTCCTGGTCGCCGTGCCCGTGCTCGCCGCGACGAGCATCGGGATGTTCGCCCTGGGTGCCGCCTCGCCGGTGGACCCCGCCAAGCAGTACGCGGGCGCGGCGGCCTTCACCTCCAGCGAGGAGAACCTGGCGCAGATCCGCGCCAACTGGGGTCTCGACGACCCACTGCCGGTGCAGTACCTGCGCTGGATCGGCAACCTGCTCCAGGGCGATCTGGGCTGGTCGACGAGTCGTCACGAGCCGGTCGCCTCGGTGCTCTCCGCCCGCGCCGGCTGGACGCTGTTGCTGATCGGGGTGACCCTCGCCCTGGTCCTGGTCGGCAGTCTGCTGCTGGGCGCGCTGGCCGCGTACCGCAGGGGTGGGTTCTTCGACCGGGGTTTGCGGGCGGCCGCCTACGCGGTCGAGTCGATGCCGGTGTTCTGGCTGGGCCTGGCCGCGATCGCCGTGTTCGCGCTGGCCCTGGGCTGGTTCCCGGCGGGCGGGCTCACCGATGTCACGGCGACCAGCACCTCCTGGGGCGACGTGGCGCACCACCTGATCCTGCCGGTCGGAGTGCTGGCCGTTTCCCAGGCGCCGTGGTTCGTGCTGTTCGTCAGGGACGCGGTGGCGGAGAGCATGCGCGACGACCACGTGCTCGCGGCGCGGGCCCGCGGGTTGCCCGGGCGGACGGTCCTGTTCGGGCACGCCTTACGGACCGCGCTGCTGCCGTTCCTCACCCTGGTCGGCACCCACCTGCCCGAGCTGGTCGGCGGGGCGGTGCTCGTCGAGACGGTGTTCTCGCTGCCGGGCCTCGGTGCCGTCACGGTGGCCGCCGCGCTGGGCAGCGACTTCCCGCTGTTGGCGGCGATCACGCTGGTCACCACCGCCGTGGTGCTGGCCGCGAACCTCACGACCGACCTCGCCTACGCCGCCGCCGACCCGAGGGTGCGACTCGATGGCTGACCTTGTCACCCGACCGCCGCTGCTCCACCTGGCCCGGTCCCGGCTGCGGCTGCGACCCGGCCAGACCGGTGTCGTCATCGCCGGTCTGGTCCTGCTGGTGGCAGTCGCCGGCTCGCTGCTCGCACCGCTCGTCTGGCCACTCGACCAGAGCGCGGTCGCGCTGGACCAGACCCGGTTGGCACCGTCCTGGACCCACCTCGCCGGCACCGACGACCTGGGCCGCGACGTGGCACACCGGGCCGTCTACGGGCTGCGGGTCTCGTTGCTCGTCGGCGCGGTCGCCGCCCTCGTGGCCACGGTTCTCGGGGGCGTGGTCGGCGGGATCGCCGGCACGCTCGGCGGCCGGGTCGACCGGATCCTGATGCGGGTCGTGGACACCATCGCCGCGATGCCCCACCTGCTGCTGGGCATCTTCATCGTCGCCATGCTGCGTCCCAGCCTCGGTGCCGTGATCGCCTCCGTCGGGCTCACCCACTGGCTCTCCACCGCCCGCATCGTCCGATCCGAGTTGCTGAGCCTGCGGACCCGACCGTTCATCGACGCCGCCATCAGCGGTGGGGCGGGCCGACTCCGGGTCCTCACCCGGCACCTGCTGCCGCACGTCCTGCCCCGGCTGGCGCTGGCCACCACCCTGATGATCCCGCACGCGGTGTGGCACGAGACCGCCCTGTCGTTCCTCGGCCTCGGCCTGCCTCCACACCTCGCCTCACTGGGCAACATGATCAATGACGGCCAGGGGTCGCTGCTGACCGGTGCCTGGTGGGCGAGCCTGGCACCGGGCGCGGTCATCGTCGTCGTCACCCTCGCCATCGCGGTCCTCGCCGCCCGTTGGCGCGACCGCCTCGATCCCCGGATCCGAGCGGAGCTGCACCTGTGACCACCACCGAATCCGTTTCGGCCCTCGCCTCTCCCCGCGCCGCCGCGGGTCAGCCGCTGCTCACAGTGGACGGCCTCGGCGTCGAGTTCCGGCTCCGCGACACGACGGTGCGTGCCGTCACCGACCTCAGCCTCACCGTACGGGCCGGCGAACTGCTGGCCATCGTCGGCGAGTCCGGCTGCGGCAAGTCCGTCCTGGCCCACGCCCTGCTCGGCCTGCTACCCGGCAACGCCACGACCACCGGCCACGCCGTCCTGCACGCCAGGGACAGCGAACCGGTCGACCTGATCACCTGCGGTCAGCGCCACCTGGCGCGCAGGGTGCGCGGGCGCCGCGTCGGGCTGGTGCCGCAGAGCCCGGCCACCGCCCTGAACCCGGTGCGCACCGGACGCCGACTGCTCGCCGAGACGCTGCGGGCGCACGGCCGCGACCGCGCCGACGCCGACCAGCTCGCTGTCGATGTCGGGCTCGACCCGGCGGACCTGGACCGCTACCCCCACGAACTCTCCGGTGGCATGGCACAGCGTCTGGTCACCGCGCTGGCGCTGGCACCCGACCCGTCGCTGCTCATCGCCGACGAGCCCACCACCGGGCTGGACCGACCCCTGGTCGACCACACCCTCGACCTGCTGAGACGTCGCTGCGACAACGGCTCCGCAGTCGTGCTCATCACGCACGACCTGGCCGCCGCGCAACGGGTCGCCGACACCGTCGCCGTGATGTACGCCAGCCGCATCGTGGAACACCGCGACACCGACCAGCTCTTCACCGCGCCGGCCCACCCGTACGCCTCGGCGTTGCTCGACGCCCTGCCGGACCGGGCCTTCCGGCCGGTGCCGGGCGACCCGCCAATGCTCACCGCGCTGCCACCCGGCTGCGCGTTCGCACCCCGCTGCCCGCGCCGCACCGACACCTGCGCGGACCGACCAGAGCCGACACCGGTCGCCGGTGGCGGCACTGTGGCCTGCCACCACCCGATACCCACGGGAGCCACCACGTGACCAGCCCGCAGCACCTGCTCGCCGACGAGGTGACCGTCGGGTACGGCCGCCAGGTCGTCCTCGACGGCGTCACAGTGCGGATCGGCCGCGGAGAGACGGTCGGGCTGCGCGGGCCCTCCGGCTGCGGAAAGTCGACGCTGGTTCGGGTCCTTGCCCTGCTGCACCGCCCCGATCAGGGTCGGGTCAGCATCGACGGCACACCGGTCGACGGCATCCGGTACGCCGTACCGGTCGCCCTGCGGACCCGCGTCGCCGCCCTCTTCCAGAGCCCGCGTGCCGCCGCCGACCCCCGACTGAGCCTCGCCGACCTGATCGCCGAACCGCTACGCGCCACCCGGACGCCCGAGCCGGCGGTCCGCGAACGGGTGGCCGAACTCGCCGACCTCGTCGGCCTCACCGCCGACCTGCGCAGCCGACGGCCACACGCCGTCTCCGACGGGCAACTGCAACGCGCCTGCCTCGCCCGGGCCCTGGCACACCGCCCGGACTACCTGCTCTGCGACGAGGCCACCGCGATGCTGGACGCCTCCACTCAGGCGCACGTCGCCGCCGTCATCCGCGACTACCAGCGGACCCAGCAGGCCGGGGTCCTGGTCATCAGCCACGACCAGACCCTGCTGGCCCGCTGGAGTGACCGGATCGTCGACCTGGCCAGCACGGCAGCCGCATTGGCCTGACGTCCCCGCTCAAGTGAGCGGTGGAGCTGGGGTTGTCCGCTGGGTTCCGCCTGAGGCGGAACCCAGCGGACCATCATGCTGGCGGGGACTGCGCGGTGTCGGCCAGGAGCAGAGACAACTCCCGGACCAGGTCGTCCATCGACTGGCCGCTCTGCGCCTTGACCAGGCCGAGTGCGAGATCGGCCAGCAGGTAGAAGCCGAGGGTGCGGGCCTGCTCAGAGCTGAACGCCGACATCAGCGCTTCAGCGCCGGCGAGGTCACCACGGTGTTTGGCCGCGATGACCCCAGCCGCGCGCTGAACGATCTCGGCCGCTTCGGGGGTGTACCCGCTCACGCCGGAATCAGATCTTCGGGGTGGCGGCGCGGGCGGCGTCGAAACGCGAGATGACGTCGGTCCAGTTGACCAGGTTCCACAGCCGGTCCACGTAGTCCGGGCGGACGTTGCGGTACTGCAGGTAGTAGGCGTGCTCCCAGGCGTCGAACACCAGGATCGGGGTGGAGCCCTGCCCGACGTTGCCGTGGTGGTCGTAGACCTGTTCCACGATCAGCCGCTGGCTCAGCGGCTCCCAGGCCAGGACACCCCAGCCGGAACCCTGCACACCCTTGGTCGCCGCGGACAGTTGACCGGCGAAGCCGTCGAAGGAGCCGAAGTGCTCGTCGATCGCCGCCGCCAACTCACCGTCGGGGCGGTCACCACCGTCCGGAGACAGGTTGTTCCAGAAGATCGAGTGCAGGACATGCCCGGACAGGTTGAACGCGAACGTCTTCTCCAAACCGACGAGGGTCCCGTAATCGCCCTTGTCGCGTGCCTCGGCGAGCTTGTCCAGCCCGTCGTTGGCGCCCTTGACGTACGCGGCGTGGTGCTTGTCGTGGTGCAGCTCCAGGATCTCGCCGGACATGGCGGGTTCGAGCGCGCCGTAGTCGTAGGGCAGGTCGGGCAGGTTGTACACGGCCATGGGGCACGTCCTCTCATTGCTGCCACAGTTTGGCTGTTGCCATTGTCGTGCAACAAGAGCCGGATTGTCGTCAGGGGACGTGATTGATCACGGACGTGGCACCCCGGTGCGGGTTCACGCCGACGTCACCAGCATCGAGGCGTCCCGGTCGAAGATGGAGATCCTCGACGACCTGCCCACCACCGGCTACCAGCGCGGTGTCCGGCCCGGTGCGTACGACATCCACTCCCGCGTGTACCGGAACAGGCGGAGGTCACCGACGCCCTGCGTCGCGCCGTCGCCGCGGTACCCGCCGTCGGCTCTGGGTCAACCCGGACTGCGGCCTGAAGACCCGCGGGTACGCAGAGGTCGAACAAGCCCTGACCCGCGTCGTCGCGGCCGCTGCCAAAGTCCGCAGCACGCTCCCCTGAGCGCACGGTGGGGCGGTGGTCTGCCGCCGCCCCACCGTGGCCCTGGCTTCGCCGGCGCCACCGATGTCCTTCCCGGCCGGTCAGGCGCGGCAGTGTCAACCGACGTCGAGGGGCACCCGCCGAGCGCGGGAGTCGGGGCGGTCGGCGAGGATGCCGGCGAGGATCTCCGCGCCGTCGACGACTCGCGGGCCGGGGCGGTTGAAGTAGGCAGGCCCGTCGACCAACCACACCTGCCCCTGACGGACCGCGGGCAGGTCCGCCCAACCGGGCTGCGCGGTCGCCACGGACAACTCGTCGAAGGTTCGCTCGGGCGTGAACCCACACGGCCCGAACACCACCACCTCGGGAGCCAGATCCGCGACCACCGACCACCGGTGCGGGGTGCTGTGCGCGCCCGGCCCGAGCAGCAGAGACCGCCCACCCGCATGGGCGATTTGCTCCGGCACCCAGTGCCCGCCCGGCATCAACGGGTCGAGCCACTCGACGAACAGCACCGTCGGCGCGCCGGGCACCGGCCCTGGCAACGCGGCGAGGCGACGCTCGGCGTCGGCTCGGATCTCCGCCGCCCGGCCTTCGGTGCCGGTCAGCGCGGCCACGGCATCGACAGTGTCCAGGATCCCGCCGATGGTCCGCGCCTCCAGGGACATCACAGTGGTGTCGAGATCGATCAGACCAACCGCGTCGTTGACCCGCTGGTAGGAGACCGCACACACGTCGCACAGATCCTGGGTCAGGATCAGATCCGGCTTCAACCCCTCCAGCATGGCGACGTCGAGCTGGTACAACGACGAGCCTCGGTGCGCGTCACCGGCGATCGCCGCCGAGATCTCCCGGCTGGTCAAGGTCTCCGGGAGGGACGTCGCGGTCACCGCCGGGACGTCGGCCAGGGCCCCCGGCGGCCAGTCACACTCGTGGGTACGGCCGACCAGGTGCCCGGTCAGGCCGAGCATGGCCACGATGTCCGTAGCCGCCGGCAGCAGGGAAACGATGCGCACAACCGCCTGCCTACCAGGCGCGACCGAGCCACGTCCACTTCCGTACGGCGAGACCACGGCGGCCATCAGCATGGTCAACGACCGCCTCGGCTCAGCACGCCTCGACTGGTTTCATGCGATCCGCCCCGCAGCGGTCGGCGATAGTGCGGATCATGAAAGATAGGACGATGGCGAGACTCGAAACTCCACGACTCGTGCTGCGCCGTTGGCGCGATGACGACATCATGCCCATGACGGCGATCAACGCGGATCCGGACGTCATGCGCTGGATCGGCAACGGGACGCCTGCCGATCCAGAACGCACAGCGGCGGGAATCACCGGCTGCGAACGCGCCTGGGACGAACACGGGTTCGGGCTGTTCGCGGTCGAGGTCCGCCAGACCAGCGAACTGGCGGGTTTTGCCGGCTTGGCGATCCCCACCTTCCTGCCCGAGGTTATGCCCGCGGTCGAGATCGGTTGGCGGCTGGGTAGACCGTACTGGGGCCAAGGCTTCGCCACCGAGGCCGCCCACGCAGCGCTGCACTTCGCGTTCGTCGATCGAGAACTCGATCGGATCCTCAGCATCCACCAGATCGGCAACGACGCATCTGAACGTGTCATGCGGAAAATCGGAATGCGGCTGGACCGCGAAACGATCGACCCCTCCTGCAACCGCCCGACCCGCGTTTATGCGATCACCCGCGATGAGTACAACCGCACTCTCGCCATAACGGCCTGACAGGGCACTCGACAGTTGTGAGGTGCCCCCAGGGTGCTCCAAGTGTCCAGATAAAGCAGGAACAGCCGGTCGCGGCGGTGGGCGGCGCCCATGTCGGGCGCGCGTAGGCATAGCCAGCGCGTGTTGTACCCGATCGTGGCCATGTTGGCTTCGACGACGTCGAATCCTCGCCGCAAGAGGGCGGCGACGTTCTCCACGGAGGGCCGAGGCGCTAACGGATGGTGAAGGTCAGCGGGTTCGAGATGCCGATGCCACCGTGGGAATCATGGACCCGCACGGTGAAGGTGGACGACGTGCCGGCCGACAGGGCCGTCTGGAACTGGTAGCGCTGTCCGCTGTTGGTCGGCGTCACGGCCAGCCGGGTTGCGCCGAGGTACAACTCCACCCGGCTGACGAGGTCCCCGGGATCAGTGTCGGCGACGTCGGCGACCAACGTGACGGTCGTCGGCTCGAGGAAGTAGGTCTGCCCGCCGGGGGTGCTCAACGCCACCGCCGGCGGATGGTTGGTGCCGGTGGACGCCGGCGTCACCACCGTGACCAGCAACGGCGGCGCAGCGCCAGACAGCGACTGGTCGGTGCCGGCCGAGACGTACAGCACGAAGGTGGTGCTGGTGCCGGGCTCCCCGATCGGTGGTGTCCACAGCGCCTCGAACCGGTCACCGGTCGTCCTCACCCCCCGGGCCGCCGTGACGCCGTCCACCCGGAACGACACCGAGGTGATGCTGTGTCCGCCTCCCACGGTCGCGTTCGCCACCAGCGGGACGGTTCCCGGCGTGGTGTACACCGCGCCGGCGGTCGGGCTGAGCCAGGTAACGATCGCCGGCCAGTCAGCGACCGGCGGTGTGGTCGTCCGGGTCGGCGTCACGCTGGGCAGGACGCCGCCGGTGCACGTGACACCGTTGAGCGTGAACGACGCCGGTATGGGGTTGCTGCCCGACCAGGCGCCAACGAAACCGATGTTCGCGGAGCCATTGGTGCCCAGGGTCGCGTTCCAGCCCAGATTGGTCGCGCTGACCTGCTGGCCCGCCTGGGCCCAGGTGGCGCTCCAGGTTTGCGTGAGCCGCTGGTCAACTGCGGGGAACGCGAACCGCAGCGTCCACCCGTTGACTAGGTCACCCAAGTTGGTGACCGCGATGTCGGCGTGGAAGCCACCGGTCCACTGGCTGGTGACGACGTAGTTCACCCGACACCCGGCCGCCGCGTTCGCCGCACTGGCGTGTGAGATCGCGGCCATCATCGCGACCATGGCAACAGCGATGGCGGCCACAGCAGTCAGCGACTTCCGCATGGCACACCTCGCCGTAGATAGTTGAACGTCTATGAATATGTCGACTGTCCTGCTGCTCCGCCTTCCTGTCAAGGCACGAACGGCAGTCCTGCCGCCGGCAGGACAACGGACAGCCCGCCCATGGCTGATCGTCCCGGCAGAAACCCGAGCGCCGGGTACGCGACCCCACAATGTGGACCCGGCGAGTGGGCAGATCACCAGACCGACGGCCATCAGTCAGCCTGCGAGACACAGCGCGGGGGCGCCCTCTCGCAGCCAGGCGGGTCCATGCCGGTCCGAACCCAGAGCCAGCCACGCTGCTCCCAGCCTGCTCCCCACGTAAGCCGCACATACGGCGAAGCCCGTTACCGGCTACTCCGGCAAGGGGCTACTGACCTGCACGAACTGAGAGTGGGCGATGCTGGTGTCGAACCAGCGGCCTCTTCGGGGTGAAACAGGACGCCACACCCTCTTTGACCTGCGCAAACGTGGAGCCACAGAAAAGGGTGGGCACAGTTGAGTGACCTTCGATGCCGTTGGACGCAGTTCAAGACCGTTCAGAGCACCCTGTTGCTCCCAACCTGCTCCCCCGGACCGGGCTCGCGGTAGCCAGTGGCGTAGGCGACCACGATCGCGGGCACTGATCCGTTGACTTTCTGTCACTTCGGGTGGTGCTCATCGGCCCGGCGGTCATTGCAAATTCATGCTGTTTCTGTGCTTCGCTCAGTTGCTGCAGCTTCCGAAGCACCCCTCCCAGTTCATCGAACGAGGAGGCTGTCCCGAATCTCATGCCCAGCCGGCCCATGAGTCCCAGTGAGACTCTCAGGTAGCGCGCCGCGATGCTGTGTGGGCCGAGGCGCGACCTGACAGCGCCGATGTTGCTGAGGGCGAGCGCGATGTCGAATAAGCCTATTTCATCGTGACGGGGCTGGTCACGGCGGCGGGGTGGGGGCAGGGATCGACGTAGGGCGAGGCTCCCGGCAAGACACCCAGGATCCGATGCTCCAACCGGAAGCCTCGCTGTTGTCCTACCCTGCCGCGATTCCCCTGTCCGACCGCGCCCTCAATTGCCTCGCTGGCCTGATCCGCGACCACCGAACGCAGGTAGCGCCTGGCCGGCCGTTCAACAAGTTTGACCCGAGTACCACGCGTTGGATACGGCGTTGGCGCCGCCGATGTCCCACGTTCCCGGACCGATGCACCATGTCCAGTCGTCGCGGGGCCACGTCGCGTCGACGTAGATGAGCACATGGGTGTTCCCGCAGTGGTTGTACCAGGCCGTCACCGCGTCTTCGTAGTAGCCGCAGACCTGCGTGGCGAAGTCCTCGCTGCCGGGCTTGGCCTGCTCCGAAACCGCGGTGGTTTCGGGTTGGGACAGGCGGGAGCTGGCGCCCGGACTTGCCTGTGCCACGGTCCCGGACAGGGTGAGTGCGCCGAGGATCGCGGTCACTGCCGAGATCCGAAACGCCGTTCTGCACCACATTTTCACAATGGTCTCCTGTCAGCCGCCGCTGCGGCCTAGATGATGCTGCTGACTGCATGAAGTGATCGATGTACTTCCTCGCGCTCCTTCCATCGCGAAAACACGGATCGATGTAACACGCTCAAGTGAATCTTCTTCCGTAAGCCGGAATCAGATTCAATCCTGACTGAGCGGACTTCCTCAGATAAGAGTGCAGGCCACAGTCGGGTCTGTCGTTACTGGTAAGCGCACAAGTCTTTAGTCTGCGCGTACTCTCGCGCACTGCTCGCGGAACTGGCGTGGCGAAAGACCGTAGGCGCTGCGGAACGCCTGGCTGAAGTGCGCCGGGCTGGTGAACCCCCACTGGGCGGCGATCGCGTGGATCGGGCGCGCGCCTAGTTGGGGGTTGGCGAGGTCGCGTCGGCACTGCTCCAGGCGACGCTCTCGGACCCAGCCGGCAACCGTGCGCCCTTCCTCGTGGAACAGCTTGTGCAGGTATCGCAACGAGATGTGATGCACTGCGGCAATCGCGTCCGGTGTCAGGCGCGGATCGCCGAGATTCTCTCGGACGAAGGCGTGGATCTGAGCCATCAACGCTCGACGTCGGGTGTGGGAGGGCACCGCACTTTGGACGTCCAGCGCGTTGGCCAGTGCCGCTGTCAACACGTCAATGGTGAGGGTGGACAGCTGGGCGGCGTCCAACGGACTGAGTTCGTCCATGTGCCGGGCAAGGTGCAGCAGGAATTGTGAAGATAACGCGCCGATACCTTGGGCGCCAGGGATGCGAACTGCGCTCAGGCGCCGCAACTCCCAAGGGGGCAACGGCAGTAACAAGCGCGGGAAGCGCAGAAGCAGCAGCTGACTAACTGGCACATCCGGGCTGAATTCGGCCAGGTAGGGCCGGGAGGTGTCATACAGAATCAGATCCCCCACGCCGAAATCTGTGCGCTGGCCGTCTTGCGTGATCATGCCGCCACCGCGCACAAGGCAGCCCAGCTTGAACACCTCGGGATCGGCCTGCCGAATGAGCTTGGGAGTGCGGTGGACCGAGTGCGGCATCGTGGTCATTAATGTCGCCTGCACGGGACCGAACTCGCTGATTCCGACCTGAGCTCGAAATCCGGGCTCCCACTGCGATTCACAGCGTAAATCGTAGGGCACCCAGAGCTTCGAGTTCACCTCGCGCCAGAAGGCGAACCCGTCTTCAACCGGGACCTCGGTGGTGCTGACTACGTCCATGACTCACCTTCGCACTGTCGCTGCAGGGGTCAGATCACGATAGCCTGGCGTCGATATACCGGCGTTGCGAGTTAGGGCGCGGGTCAGGCATTGAGGGCTTTTCATCGTGATGGGCCTGGTCGCGATGGGTGGCGGGCAGCGTGTGTCGAGATAGGACGCGGCTCCCGGTAAGACAGCAGGCGACCAAGATCCGATGCCCCAACCGGGAGCCTCACTGTGCTGTCTCACCCGTCTACGGTCGCGCTGTCCGGCCGCACTCTGAACCACCTGGCCGACCTCATCCGCGCCGAACGCACCCGCCGCCGCGGCATCGAGCTCCCGCAACAACGCGGCGCACATAAGCATCCACACTCTGCGTGATCGAGACTTGACGTGGACGCCATCCGACCAGATCGACGGCGGGGCGGGTTCCTCAGACCGCGCCGGCGCCGCGACGGGCGCACCGCGCACGGGTCAGTCGTCTTCGGCACCGTCGAGCAGCGCGCGCCGCAGCGCCAGCCGGTGCTTGCGGCGGATCTCCGCCTCGCGGTACCGCCGCCGGTCACCGTCGGTCTCCGGTAGCAGCGGCGGCACCGTACGAGGCTGGCCGTCGTCGTCGATCGCGACCATGACCAGGTGAGCGGTGGCCACGTCGGTGGGCGGCACCGCCCGGTCCCACCGGTCGGCGGTCACCTTGACCGCCACCTCCATCGAGCTGCGACCGGCCCAGGTGATCCGGGCGTCGACGTGCACGACGTCGCCGACCCGCACCGCGCGCAGGAACGCGGTCTCGTCGATCGCGGCGGTGACCGCCGGCCCGTCGGAGTGGCGGGCGGCGACCACCCCGGCCACCGAGTCGATGAGGTTGAGGATCCGGCCGCCGTGGACCGTACCCATCAGGTTGGTGTGATGCTGGTCCATGATCTGCGACAGGGTCAGGTGCGACGCCGACGGCGCTCGGCCGGCGATCGTGGTGGTGTCGTGCACAGCGGTAGTCCGTCCCTCGGGAAACCACACCGCCGGAACACGGGCACACGCTGACGAGGACACACCGGCGCACACCGCCCGGCACGTCACCCGCTCAGCCCACCCGCGAGGCCGACGGCAGCGCACACGGTTGTGTACGCGGCGCGGGCAGGTCTTCGGACTCGCGGGCCTGACCGGCTCCACGCCGGTCCCCTACTGGCCGTCGCTTCCCAGGCCACTGGCCCAGTGCTGATGACGGCGGTCGTTCCCACTCACCGCTGCGGGGCAGCCCCGGATTCCCACCGGGTTCCCTCTTACGACGCCCAGCCGGTCACGACGGGGCGAACCAGCGCCACCGGGAGCATAGCTGGCCAGGGGCGACGGCCCCTCAGCCCGGCCGACCACCCGGGAGGTGTTCGGCTTTAGCCATGTGAGGAAAAAGTTCGTCACCTCTTGTAAAAAGTCTCAGCCCAGTGAGGATATTCAGATGCGTCGTCACCCTCAGAATCCTGGGCGGGTGGTCTCGGGCCTCCTCGCGCTCCTCCTCGCCTCGGCGGTCGCTCTCCTCGTGTCCGCCCAGCCCGCCGCAGCTCACGGGACCCTCGCCATGTCCACACCGGCGAGCGGCGCAACCGTGCGCGAGCCGTTGACGTCGGTGCAGCTGTTCTTCACCGAGAAGGCCGCTGCCAACGCGTTCTTCACGATCACCGCGCCGGGTGGCATCCGGGTCGACAATGGCTGGTCGTACGGGGAGCCGAAGCCGCTGGACAAGCCGGTGCGCGAGTACTTCCTGGTCAACGGCCAGTTCGAGCCACGCGAGTACACGACCGGGTTCCCCGCGACGGTGGCGGTCGCGCACCTGCCAGCCAAGGGCCAGTACTCGGTGAGCTACCTGTCGGTCGCCTCGGACGGGGACCCCGTACGCGGCACCTTGACCTTCCGCTACGACGGGCCGGTGACGGCGGCGCCCAAGGGGTGGAGCCCGCCGTCGACCCAGCCAGATCCGGCGCTGTTGGCCACCGCCGAGCAACACGGGTCGTCCGGGCAGGCGTCGGCGGTGCCGACAGTCGCGGCCGAGACGGCGGTTCCGCCGTCCGCGGCAGCGGCTGCGCCGACCGGATCGACTGACGAAAGCGGCCCCGGAGCGGTCGCGTGGGTCGGCCTGGCGGTGGTCGCGGTGGCGGCGGCGGCGGCCGGATTCGTCGTCTGGCGTCGGCGGACGACCCCCACCGGCAGACCCGCCGGCCGGGGCCGTACCGCGTCGGCGACATCCGCTCGACGCGGCGCCGGCACCCGTCCCGGGACCAGGACCGCCGGGACCAGGACCGCCGGCACCAGGATCGCCAGCGCCAAGGCCACCGGCGCCAAGGGCGCCGGTAGCAAGCCCGCCGCTGCCAGAACCGGCGGCGGCAGAGCGGTCGGTGGCAGGACCGACGCAGACAGGAGCCTCGCGGCGACCGGCAGCGGTACGCAGACCTCGGACGGTAAGCGGCGACCCAGCGCCGTGCCGGCCGCGCGTAAGGACACCGCCGTCGTCGTGGCTCGGACCGGCGTCGCTGTCGATCCAACTCCGACCGCTGAGGACGCGAAAGCCCCCGCCACGACGGACAGTCGACTGCCCGTCGACTCCGGGGCATCGCCCGACCCGGATTTCGCCACGGCGACGCCCGGGTCCCGGCTGAGCAACACCAGCCTGGCACTGTTCGTCGGTACCCTGGTGCTGGCCCTGCTCGGCGGGTTCGGGTTGGCGCGCATCAGCGGCAACGAGGGCCCGGCCGCCAACAACGCCCGGCAGCCGGCGGGCGGTCCGCCCGCCTCCGGCCCGGAAGGGTCCGCGGCCGACGGACACCAACACCCGGCGGGCACCGGGCCGCACACGCACCGGGGCGACGGCGGCACGGGCGAGACGCTGGCCACCGGGACGACCGTCAGCGCCGGCGGGTACACGCTGCAACCGCTGGAACGAACCCAACCCGCCGGGGTACGCGCCGACTACCGCTTCCGCATCGTCGGCACCGACCGGCAGCCGGCGACTCGCTTCGCGGTCGTCCACGACAAGCCGTTGCACATGATCGTCGTGGGCCGTGACCTGAGCGGCTACCAGCACCTGCACCCGACGATGGCACCCGACGGCACCTGGAGCGTCCCCATGACGCTGGCCCGACCCGGCGGCTACCGCGTCTACGCCGACTTCTCCGTCACCGCTGCCAACGGCACGCCGCTGCCGCTCGTGCTGGGCGTCGACCACACAGTGCCCGGTGCGCACACCCCGACCGCGCTGCCGCCGGCACAGGCGCAGGCGACGGCTGGTCCGTACACGGTGTCGATGACCGGCACCCCGACGGTGGGGGTGACGGCGCCGATCCACTTCCAGGTCGCCAGCGCCGACACGGCAACGCCCGCGCAGCTGGAGCGATACCTTGCCGCGTACGGGCACCTGGTGGTGGTTCGTGAGGGTGACCTCGGCTACGTGCACGTGCACCCCGAGCCGGAGCTGGTCGACGGGACTGTCAAGTTCTGGCTGACCGCGCCGAGTTCAGGCCGGTACCGGGCCTTCTTCGACTTCCAGGTCGCCGGCAAGGTGCACGCCGGGGAGTTCACGATCAACGTTCCCTGAGCCCGGAACTTTCTCCCTGCTGCGGCCGACCAACCTCCCAGCAGCAACCATCGGAGGAAGAACACATGCGCGCCACCAGCCCGAACGTTTCACGCCGCCGCTCGGCCGCGATCCTCGCCGCCGCGATCCTGACGGTGGGCGCCGCCGGGTGCGGATCGTCCGACTCTCCGTCGACCGCGCAGACGAGCCCGTCCGCGTCGGCCCCGGCCAACCCGGACGCTGGTGTGCTCGGCATTCGTGACCCGTGGGTGAAGGCGGCCGACAAGGGCATGACGGCGGCCTTCGGGACCCTGGTCAACGACGGCGACAGCGATGTCACGGTGACGGGCGCCACGAACCCCCTGTCACCGATGGAGCTGCACGAGATGACCATGAAGGACGGCAAGATGGTCATGCAGGCCAAGCAGGGTGGCGTCGTGATCAAGGCCAAGAGCACGCATGCGCTGGAGCCTGGCGGCGACCACCTCATGCTGATGAACCTCACCAAGCCCGTTCAGGCCGGCGACGAGTTGACCTTCACGCTGACCTTCGCCGACGGCAGGACCCAGCAGTTCAGCGCCGTGGCCAAGCCGTTCACCGGGGCGCAGGAGAGCTACGCCCCCGGGCACGGTCAGCCCATGCCCGGCGTGAGCGCCACGCCGGAGATGAGCATGAGCCCGTCATCGTGACGCAGACGCCACCCGTCCGGCCGATGAGCAGGCGCGGCCTGCTCACCGGCGGTGCCCTGGCTGCCGGAGGGGCCCTGGCCGGCGGCGCCGCCATCGCCACGACCCGAACCGGCAGCGGGCAACCACCGGCCGCCGCCGACACCACGCCGGTGGCGAGCGTCGGCGGCCTGGTCGAGCCGTTCCATGGCGCCCGGCAGGCAGGGGTGTCCACCGAACCGCAGGCGCACGCGTCGTTCGTGGCGCTCACAGTGCGGGCCGGCACCGACCGGGCCGCGCTGGGCCGGATGTTGCGGCTGCTCACCGACGACGCCGCCCGGCTCACCCAGGGCCGACCCGCGTTGGCCGACACCGAGGCCGAACTCGGGCTGCTGCCGGCACGGCTGACAGTGACCTTCGGCTTCGGGCCGGGCCTCTACCGGGCGGCCGGCGTCGACGACCGCCGGCCGGCATCAGTCACCGAACTGCCGTCGTTCCGCATCGACCGACTTCAGCCGGCCTGGTCCGGCGGTGATCTGCTGCTGCAGATCTGCGCGGACGACGCGATCTCCGTCGCCCACGCCCAGCGGGTCCTGATCAAGGACAGCCGCCCGTTCGCGACAGTGCGGTGGGTCCAGCAGGGCTTCCGACGCAGCCCTGGTGTCGAGCCGGGCGGCCACACCCAACGCAACCTGTTCGGTCAGCTCGATGGCACCGCCAACCCCAGACCCGGCGCGCCCATGGACACCGCGCTCTGGGTCCCGGAGGGCCCGGCGTGGCTGCGCGACAGCACCACACTGGTGCTCCGGCGGATCAGCATGAACATGGAGACCTGGGACCTGCTCGGCCGGACCGACCGCGAACTCGCCGTCGGGCGACGGCTCGACACCGGCGCCCCGCTCACCGGGACCGCCGAACACGACGAACCCGACTTCGCCGCCAACGACGCCGACGGCCTCACGGTCATCCCCGACTTCTCGCACATGACCCGCGCCCACGTCACCGACGACCGGTTGAGGATTCTGCGCCGGCCCTACAACTACGACGGGGTGCCGACGGCGGAGGGCCACGCGGACAGCGGCTTGATCTTCGCCTCGTACCAGGCCGACATCGCACAGCAGTTCCTGCCCATCCAGCGCCGGCTGGCCGACCGGGACCTGCTCAACGAGTGGACCACTCCGATCGGCTCCGCTGTCTTCGCCATCCCGCCCGGATGTCGTCCCGGCGGTTGGATCGGCGAGCAGGTGCTCGGATGAGCGTCCCCTCCTGTCCCGCGGCCGTCCGACTCGGCGCGGCGGTGCTCGCCGTCCTCGTTGCGGTGCTCATCCCGGCCAGCCCGGCCTGGGCGCACAACTCGCTCCGAACGGCCACGCCCGCTCGGGACGCGACACTGCCGAGCGCACCGACCGAGGTCACGCTCGAATTCATGCAGCGACTCGACCCCGCGTTCACCACCATCGTGCTCACCGACGCCGCCAAGCGGAAGCTTCCCACCGGCGAACCAGTGGTCACCGGAGCGAAGAGCACGATCCAGGTGACCGACCCCCTGCCGAACGGGACATACACGGTCGCCTACCGGGTCGTCTCCGTCGACGGGCACCCGGTTCAGGGTTCGTACCCGTTCACGGTGGCCGATCCCTCGTCGAGCGCCGCGCCAGTTGTCGCCGTCAGCGCGTCAGCGCCCGCCCCGCCCGCCGCCGGGGCTGCGTCCAGCGACGGTCCGAGTGCCGGTGTCCTCACTGCGGCTGCCGCGCTGGCCCTTCTCGTCCTGGTGGCGGCTGGGCTGCTGTGGCGACGGGCGGCCCGACGCTGATCCGACCCGCCCCCGTGCGGTCGGCTCGCCTCATCACCTCATGCAGACGACCACCGTCATCGCCCCCGACTGGTACCTCGCTGTGCACCCCGCCTGGGCATCGTCGCTGCTCGCCGATCAGCAGCTCGGCGCCGGCATCGCCTGGGCGTTCGGCGAGCTGCCCGCCGTCGTCGTCATGATCGTCCTGATTCGCCAGTGGATTCGCGCCGACAAGCGTGAACAGGACCGCCTCGACCGGGCCGCCGATCGGGCCGACGCCACCGGCGCGGAGGACGACCTCGCCCGCTACAACGCGTTTCTCGCCGCGGCCCGACGTCCCGACATCGATCCGCGCCGCACGGCCCGGCCGGACCAGCCCTGACATCGATGACCGATCTTCGGGAACCGCCGGCGTCTTCCCCCCGACTACCAGTCAGGGCCGATGCGACACCTCACCGGGCGACCAGACCAGTACGGGAAACACCTTCGTGCTTCCCGACTCTTCCGATCGGATCACCATGTCTCTGACTGAATTGTCCGGCACCCCGCAGCCGGAGCCCGCCACCACCGTCGAGAAACCGGCCCGAGCCGCCCGGCGCACGTCGCCGTTCGGCGCGCTGCTGCTGCGCCTGCACTTCTACGCCGGGATCCTCGTCGCCCCGTTCCTGGTGGTCGCCGCACTGACCGGCCTTGCCTACACCGTCACCCCGCAACTCGACACGATCCTCTACGGCGACCAGCTGAAGGTCGCCCAGGTGGGTGACCGGCAACTGCCGCTGGCCGAGCAGATCGGGGCCGCGCGCAACGCGCACCCGGACGGCAGCATCACCACAGTGCAACCCGGCGCCGGCGACCAGACCACCACTGTGGTGTTCTCCCTGCCCGAGCTCGGCGAGAACCAGCACACCGTCTACATCAACCCGTACACCGGCGAGTCCCAGGGGCAGCTCACCACCTGGTTCGGGTCCACGCCGATCACCACCTGGCTGGACGACCTGCACCGCCATCTGCACCTGGGAACGGTGGGCGAGCACTACTCCGAGCTGGCCGCGAGTTGGTTGTGGGTGATGGCGCTCGGTGGGGTCGTCCTCTGGTGGCGGCGACGTGGCGCCGCCCGGGCCGCCGCCCGGCACCTGTTGGTGCCGGACCTGTCCACGGGTAAGGGCGTCCGCCGCACCCGTGGGTGGCACGCCACCACGGGCATCTGGCTCACGGTCGGTCTCCTCTTCCTCTCCGTCACCGGCCTGACCTGGTCCCGATACGCTGGCGCGAACTTCGCTGCCGGTCTCGACGCGCTGAGTGCCCGCACTCCGGAGATCTCCACCAGCCTCACCGCCGGCCCCACCGCCCCTGCCGAGACCGGCGGCGGTCACGAGCACGGTGCCGCCGGGGCGGGCGGGATCGTCGAGTCGGCGGCCTTCGATCGGGTCCTGGCTGTCGCTCGCGGCGCGGGCCTCTCCGGTCCGGTTGAGATCAGTCCCGCGCCGGAGCCGGGCTCCGCCTGGACCGTCACGCAGGTCGACAACACCTGGCCGGTCAAGAAGGACCGGATCGCCGTCGACCCAGCCACCGACACGGTCACCGCCCGCAGCGACTTCGCCGACTGGCCCCTGCTGGCCAAACTGAGCGGCCTCGGCATCCAGGCCCACATGGGGATCCTCTTCGGCCTGGTCAACCAGATCCTGCTCGCCGCGCTCGCCCTCGGCCTGCTCTCCGTCATTTTCTGGGGCTACCGCATGTGGTGGCAACGCCGGCCCACCCGCGCCGACCGCCGTGCGATCGCCGGCACCCCACCGGCGCGCGGCGGCGTACGCGGCCTGCCGCTCTGGGCGCTGCTGATCGGCGTACCGGTGACGGTGGCGCTCGGCTGGACGCTGCCCCTGTTCGGGCTCACCCTGCTCGCCTTCCTCCTCATCGACGTGGTGGTGGGTGCGGTGTCCCGACGCCGACGACCTGCGGCAGCTCCCACCTCGCCGGCACCCGCGGGGAGCTGATCCACCGGACCGGCCGTCCGTCGTCGGACGGACGGCCGGCTGGACACTTCGCTCAGATCACCACCTGTTTGGTGGTCGGCAGGCTGTCGACCATCGACTTCTGCACGTTGATCGTGTCGGCGATGATCTCGTGGGGCGTGTTCGCCATCCACTGCATCACCGAGATGTCCTCGAATCGGGGATGGCGGAACATCTCCAGGAACACCAGTGGCTCGTCGCCGGTGTTTTCGATGTAGTGGCCGTACGCGAAGGGGACGTAACCCACGTCGCCGGCCTGGAAGTCGAACGTCCGGGCGGCGGCCTGCGAGGCGAAGACGCCCATCCGCCCGGTGCCGGAGATGTAGTACTGCCACTCGTCGGTGGTGGGATGCCAGTGCAACTCGCGCATCCCTCCCGGCTCGACCTCCACCAGGGCAGCGGCGGTGGTCACGGAGGCGGCGAAGTTTGTCGAGTCGGTGATCCGGACCGTACCCCCGCGGAACCGTTGCGGGGTCTGCGCGAGCATCCGGTGCTTGAAGCTCCGGGGGATGTCACCGGTCGGGCTGACCACCCGGTCCTGTTGCAGGGGCGGTGGGACGTCACCCTGGAAGATGTACCTCTCCCGCTCGGGCAGATTCTCCATCTGTTCCAGCGTCCAGCCGAAGTTCTTCGCCAGGACGTGCCGAGGGGTGTGTGCGAAGAAGTCGCTGAGCAGGAACGTGTTGTTCTCCGAGAACGCCCCGTCGTTGAACACCAGCAGGAACTGTGCGCCGTCCTCCAGGGCCTGGATGTTGTGTGGCACGCCCTGCGGAAAGAACCACAGATCGCCGGCCTTCACGTCCTCGATGAAGTTGCGTCCCTCGTGGTCGACGGCGCTGATCCGGCAACTGCCGCTGAGCATGTACGCCCACTCCGACTGCTGGTGCCAGTGGATCTCCCGGTATCCGCCCGGCTCCAAGCCGAACTGGACACCAGCCAACTGCGTGGCGACCGGGAGGTCGCGGCTGGTGACCTCCCGGGTCCAGCCGCCCTTCTCCACCCGGGTGTGCGCCTGCGAGAAGGAGAACTTGAGGTTGGGCACCAACCGGCTGTCGGTCGTCGGCGGCACCACCAGATCAGGATTCTGCCGCTCAAGCTCGACGTTGCGGCCCGCAAGTGGCGCGGCACCCTGATCGCCGCGCCGCGGCTGGGGGTCGCTGTTCGCCATGATCGCTGCCTCCTCAGTCGGGTTGGATCGGATTGGGCGCGGGAAGGGATCCGCCCCGCAGCCGTAGCCGGGACGAGACCCCCAGCAGGGCACGAAGTCCGGGCCAGCCGTACTGGACCGTGATCGCGACCGGAATCGCCGCGGCGGTCGCCGTCAGCACCAGACGGGTCCACGCCGGAGCGTGACCACCCACCCCGGTGCCGGCGTAGAGGACGAACATCAGCAGTACGACCCGGAGCCGATGCAGACCGGGAAGTTCGATGAGCTGGGCCATGACTCGATGATTGGCGCCGAACACCGTCCGACGCATCACGTGATCGCGCCATTGCCGCCGGTCAGATCCCGGACGGCGCAGGCCATTCCGCCCAATCGAGCCGGTTCGTCGATCTGGTCGCCCCTCCCTGACGCCATGGATAGGCTCGGTCGCAGGACGGCCCTTCGACGAGCCTGGTAACAACCGGGGAGAACGCCATTGTCCGAATCACCCTTCAACGCCGGGACGCTTCCGGCCGACGACATCGCCACCGACGCCGAACAACGACGGCACCGGCTCTTCGCCACGGCGGACCAGCTCCGGCTGGCCGGGCGCGGAGTGGAGGCGCTGCACGTCCTGGCGACGGATATCGCCACGAGTAGCAGCGGCGAGCGCCACCGCACCCTCCTGCTCGGGCGCCTGGCGCAGATCGTGGCACTGGAGCAGCCGGCCATCGCCCTCGCCGGTCTGCGGGAGGCGTTGCACCTCCGACTGGACGCCCCCAGCCGCAGCACTGTGCTCGCCCTGGTCGCCACGATCGCGGCCCGCACGGGACATCCGGACACCGATGCCCTGCTGCGCGACGCGGGTACCGCGCACGCCGCGTCGGGTGATCAGGCGTCCGCTCGCCATCTCGCCCTCGGCCGGGCCGCCCGCTCACTCGCGCACGGCGATCTGCCGGGCGCCCAGGCCGTGCTGGCGGCCCTCGACCCGGACTCCTGGGCGGCACGCGCCGACGCCGCATCCATCCGGGCGGAACGCATCCTCGTGCAGCTCGGTCTGGGCCGGCACCAGGACGCGCGGGCCGCGACCTGTCAGCCGCCCGAGGCGACCGACGTCTCACTCACCGGGCTGACCGCGCTGGACTGCCTGCGCATGGTGGCCGTGGGAGAGCTACCCGAGGCGGCCGCGCTGGCCGTCACGACGCTCAGCTCCGGTTCGGCGAACCTCAGCAGGGAGGTGCGTGCCCTGTTGGTCGCGGTGATCGGCGAGGTCCGCTACCGCCGTGGCGAACACGACGACGCCCGCGCCATCCTCCGCGCCTGCCTGGCCGAGGACCGGTGGCCCGACCGTACAATGTGGACGTTCGCGTTCTGTGTGGCGGTGCGCGACGCCGCCCTCAGCACGCCGGCCGGCCTGCTCACCAGGGTCGTCACCGACCTGCACCGGTCGGTCCGGCCGCTCCTGCCCGTGCCGCACTTCGGCCCCCGACTGGTACGCGCGGCGATGGCCGCCGGCGACACCCATGCTGCCGGTCGGGTCACCGAACTGGTGGAGCTGGTGTCCACCCGTACTCCGGTGCCGCTGTGGCGAGCACTGGCCGACCAGAGCCGAGGGTTGCGCGACGGTGACGCTGGCGCGCTCCGGTCGGCGGTCGACCAACTGCGCACCACCGCCGCCCGGCCGGCGCTGGCCGACGCGTTGCTGGACCTCGCGAACTGCCCTCGGGCGCGGTCCGGAGAAGCGCGCGATGCCGCGCACGAGGCGGCTGCCCTGTACGCCCGGATCGGTGCCCCAGGCGACCAGGCGATCGCGGACCAGCGCTGCGCCGCCCTCGCCGCCACCCCGCGCCACCGGTCCTCGATGGACGAGCTGCCGAGCCGGGGCATCGACGCGCTCACCCCCGCGGAGGAGCGGGTCGCCGAGATGCTCGCCACCGGTGCCACGAAGAAGGAGGCGGCCAGGAGCCTCTTCGTCTCCTTCCACACCGTGGACACCCAACTCCGCTCCATATACCACAAGCTGGGCATTCACAATCGGATGCAGTTGGCGCGGGCCTGGGAACGCGCCCGTCGCTGAACAACATGCGCCGGGCCGGGCTGGTGCCGCTCTACGAACGCCGCAACTGGGTCTGGCGAGCAGCTTCCTGAGCCCGCTTTCCCGCCGTCACTTCTCGCTGTCGAGCAGGCCCATCATGGCGGTCGCGTACCGCTGGCCGGAGGCTGCTCCGGCCGGGACGGCACGCTCGATCTCGTCCACCGCGTCCTGGTCGAGCACCACGTCGACAGCGGCCAGCGACTCGGTCAGCCGGTCCCGCCGCCGCGCCCCGACCAACGGCACGATGTCTTCGCCCTGTGCCGCGACCCAGGCGATCGCCACCTGACTGGTGGTCACCCCGAGCCGCTGTGCAACCCGGCCGAGCGCGTCCACCAGGCGGAGGTTGGCGGCCAGGTTCTCGCCCTGGAACCGTGGGCTGTTCGCCCGGAAGTCCGTGCCGGTCAGCTCACGCTCCGCCGACCAGTGGCCGCTGAGCAGACCTCGGGACAGCACCCCGTAGGCGGTCAGCCCGATGCCCAGCTCGCGCAGCGCCGGCAGGATGGTGGCCTCCGGGCCTCGGGAGAGCAGCGAATACTCGATCTGGACGTCGCTGATCGGTGCGACCGCTGCGGCCCGACGGATGCTGTCGGCACCCACCTCGGAGAGCCCGATGTGCCGGATGTAGCCGGCCTGCTGCATCTCCAACAGCGCACCGACGGTCTCCTCGACCGGTACCTGCGGGTTCAGCCGCGACGGCCGGTAGATGTCGATGTGATCGGTGCCCAACCGTCGCAGCGAGTACGCCAGCCGGTCCTTCACCGCCGCCGCCGACACGTCGTACGGTGCCGCCTGGAAGCCGCCGTCGGGTGTACGGCGTGCGCCGAACTTCACGCTGAGCACCACCTCGTCCCGGCGACGCTCCCGCAGCACCCGGCCGATCAGCATCTCGTTGTGACCCGAACCGTAGAAGTCGCCGGTGTCGATCAGGTTCACGCCGGCATCGATCGCGGCGTGCAGCGTCGCGACGCTCTCCGCCTCGTCGGCCGGCCCGTACAGGTCGGACATGCCCATCGCGCCGAGCCCGATGATCGAAACCTCCGGCCCGGAGGCACCCAGCCGTCGCCGTCGTAGACCCGTCATGTCCCTCGTCTCCTTCGGTCGTCGTCGGTGCGTGGTGGCGACCAGGCACCGCTGTGTACGCTGTGTCCATATAACCAGCAAGTAGACAGCGTGTCCATATAACCGGGAGGACCAGTGGCCGAGCTCACGACGGATGCCCAGCCGCCAGCACGCCGTGGTCGTGGCCGCCGGCCCACCGATCAGGTACGAACGGAGATCCTCACGGCCGCTGGTGAACTCCTGCTGGCCGAGGGCATGGCCGGCTTCACCATCGAGAAGGTCGCCGCCCTCGCCGGGGCCAGCCGGATGACGATCTACAAGTGGTGGCCCTCCAAGGGCGCGCTCGCCCTGGACGGCTACTTCACTGTCGTCGCGCCCACGCTGGCGTTCCCGGACACCGGCGACATCGTGGCCGACCTGACCGACCAACTGGTCGCCTTCGTCCACCTGGTGCGGGACACCACCGCCGGACGGGTCATCAGCCAACTCATCGGGCAGGCGCAGACCGACCCGGAACTGGCCGCCGCCTACCGCGAGCGCTACTCCGCCCCCCGCCGGGCCCTCGCCGTCGAAACCCTCACCCGGGCCATGACCCGGGGGCAGCTACGCGCCGACATCGACCCCGAATCCGTCGTCGACCAGCTCTGGGGCGCCTGCTACCACCGGCTTCTCATCGCCGACCTGCCGCTCACCGAGGACTTCGCCCGCACCCTGATCGACAACCTCATCCGCGGACTGCGCTGACCGACAACCGGTCCGGCCACCACAGGCCACTGACCGACCGGGCGCACAGGCGACCACCCGACCAAACATGAAGATCATGTTCAATCGGTGCTAACGTCATCGATCGATGCTCAAGCGATCGTCAGTCTCGCCCGGCCGGCACCGCAACCTGAGGTGAGGATGCCCCTCCACTTCGACCTGCTCGGGCCGCTGACAGCGTCGCGGGACGGCCGGCCGGTCCCGCTCGGGTCGACGAAACAGCAGCTGGTGCTGGCCGCTCTGCTGCTACGCCCGGGTGAGGCGATCTCCGCCGACCAGCTGATGGCGATGGTGTGGGGCGACCAGCCCCCCGCCTCGGCCGCCGCGAACCTGCGCACCTACCTGCGCGGGCTGCGCCAGGCGCTCGACTGCGCAGCGGACGAGCACCGCCGGATCCTCACCACACCGGGCGGCTACCTGCTTCGCGTCGAGCCGGACGAGCGGGACGTGGACCGGTTCGACGCGGCGGCGGCGCGCGGACGGGCAGCACTGGCCGCCGGCGACCCGGCGGCGGCGCAGCCGGAGCTGGCCCGCGCGCTCGGCATGTGGCGGGGGTCGGCCTTCGCCGGGCTGCCGCTGCCCCGGCTCCTCACCGGCCGGGTCGCGCGGATCACCGAGCGGCGTCTGCTGACCGAGGAGGACCACGCCGCAGCGCGGCTCGCGCTCGGGGAGGCCGCCCAGGTGATCCCCCGACTGCGGGCACTGCTCGACCGTCACCCGCTGCGGCAACGGGCCTGGTCCCAACTCATGACCGGCCTCTACCAGATCGGTGACATCGCCGGGGCACTGGCAGCCTTCCAGCAGGCCAGGCGCACGCTGGCCGAGGAGACCGGGATGGACCCCGGCCCCGAGCTGACCCGGTTGCACGACGACATCCTGCACCACCGCCTCAGCCAGCAGGCCGCGACGACGGGGCCGGTCGACGACACGTCGGCTGGCGCGGCACCGGGCCGCCCTCGGCAACTGCCACTCGCCCTGCCCGGCTTCGTCGGGCGCTGCGCCGAACTCGATTTCCTCGACGCGGCCCTCGGCGCCCGATCCGCACGACACGCCACTGTGGACGTCGTCACCATCAGCGGCATGGCCGGCGTGGGCAAGACGACGCTCGCGCTGCACTGGGCCCACCGGGCCGCCGACCACTTTCCCGACGGCCAGTTGTACGTCAACCTCCGAGGCTACGACGACGCGGACGCGGTATCCCCCGCCGATGCCCTGGTCAACTTCCTCGAGGCGCTCGGCGTACCTGTCGGCCGTATCCCCAGCAGCGTCGACGCTCGGGCCGGGCTGTACCGCAGCCTGCTCGCCTCGCGTCGGATGCTCGTCGTCCTCGACAACTCGCGCGACGCCGACCAGGTGCGCCCGCTGCTGCCCGGCGTGGGTCGGTGTGCGGTCCTGGTGACCAGCCGCGACCAGCTCAGCAGCCTCGCGGTGGCCGAGGGCGCCCGACCGTTGACGCTGGAGGTGCTGACCGCCGCCGAGTCGACGCGGCTGCTCCGCAGCCGACTCGGTGACGTCCGGGTGGCGGCGGAACCGGCGGCGACCAGCGAGGTGATCGAATCGACGGGACGCCTCCCGCTCGCCCTGTCCATCGTGGCGGCCCGGCTGACCGCCCGGTCCACCTTCCCGATCGACGCCGTCGCGGCCCAACTCCGCCAGTCCGAGTCCCGCCTCGAGCAGCTGGCCGACGGGGACGTCCGCCGGATCTTCTCCTGGTCGTACCGGGCGCTGAGCGCCGAGGCGGCCCGCCTGCTGCGCCTGCTGGGCCTGCACCCGGGCCCCGACCTGACCGGAGACGCCGCCGCCGCGCTGCTCGGCCGCCCCCGGGCGGCGGTCACCCCGCTGCTGAAGGAGCTGACCCGGCTGCACCTGCTGACCGAGCACCTACCCGAGCGGTACGCCCTGCACGACCTGCTCCGGTCGTACGCCGCCGAACTGGCCCAGGCATCCGACCTGGCCGAGGAGCGACAGGTCGCCGCGCGCCGGATGCACGACCACTACCTGCACAGCGCGCACCCCGGCGCGGTGCTGCTCCAGCCGACCTGGACACCCATCGAGCTGGAACCACCGATGCTGGCGAACGTGCACGTGCCGATGCCCGATCGGGTCGTCGCGGCGGCCTGGTTCCACGCCGAGCATCCCGTCCTGCTGCGGGTGCTGCGTCAGGCCGCGGAGACCGGCTTCGAGCGGTACGCCTGCCAGCTCGCCTGGGCTCTGGCCGCGTACCTCGCGCCCAGAGGCATGTTCCAGGAGCAGCTCGCGGCCCAGCAGGCGGCGCTCGCGGCGGCGCAGCGGATCGGCGACGTCCGGGCGCAGGCGCAGGCCAGCCGGATGCTCGCCCGCGCGCTCATGCGGCTCGGCGATCAGCACGCGGCCGAGCACCACGTTCAGCGGGCACTGGAACTGTACGAACAGCTTGAGGACCTGGACAGCCTGGCGCTGATCCTGCGCCAGTACACCGAGCACTGCACCCAGTACGGCCGGTTGGACGAGGCGCTCAAGCACAGCGCCGAGGCGCTGCGGGTCTCGCAACTCATCGGCAACCGGTACGCCGAGGCGCGCGCGCTCAACGTCAAGGGTTACCTGCACGCCCTGATCGGTGACTACCAGCAGGCCGTCGTCGACTGCGCCGAGGCGCTGGCCCAACAGGAGGCGATCGACGATCGCGTCGGGCAGGCCGCGACGTTGGACAGTCTGGGCTTCGCGTACCACCGGCTCGGTGACCCGGCCAAGGCTGCGGTCTGTTACGAGCAGTCCGTCCAACGCTTCCAGGAATCGGCCAACCGGTATCACGAGGGGCTGACCCTCGTCCGGCTCGGCGAGGCGCGCGAGGCGATGGCGGACCCTCCGGCCGCTGCCGAGGCATGGCTGCGGGCCATCCGGATCTACGACGACCTGGGCGACCCCGCCGCGGACGTGGTGCGGCAACTGCTGGTACGCGTCGCGCCCGGCCACTCCCGCCTGGTGACCCCGCCCGAGTGAGACCACCGGCTACAGCGGCCGGAGACGGTGTCGACCGGCCCCACGCCCCCAGCGCGTGGTCAGCGCCTCGGCCGACAGGTGCGGGTGGCCGTGGACCCCGGGCGGGTCCTTCGGGAAAACGGCCCGGCCCCGACGGTCGGGCCCAGGTCGCCCCGCAACATCGAGGTGTACGCGGCGAACAACGCCGGGGTCGGCTCGACGCCCAACTCGGTGGCCAGGCGGGTACGGAAGGCCGCGAACACATCCATCGCCTCGCCCTGCCTGCCGGTCTGGTACAGGGCGGTCATCAGCATGATCGCCAGCCGTTCCCGCAGCGGATACTCCGTCTGCAACGCGGTGAGCGCGGGGATCGCCCGGCGGCAGTCGCCCAGCCGCAGGTGCAGTTCCAGCCGGTGTTCCAGGCAGACGATGCGGCGTTCGAGCAGGTGCTGTCGACGGCTTTCCACGTACGGGCCGGTCAGGCCCGCCAATGGTTCGCCCGCCCAACTCTGCTCGGCCTTGGCCAGTAACGCCGCCGCCCCGGCGAGGTCGCCGGCCGCCTCGGCCACGGCGGCCCGTTCCATCGCCTCGTCGAAGTCCGCGACGTCGGTGCGGGCCGAACCGAGACGCAGCCGGTAGCCGATCCGGGAACTGTCGATCGAGGGGTCGTCGGGGCCTCCGCACGCCGCCTGAAGCGTGCGTCGCAGGCGATAGATGTACGGCGGGATCAGCTTGGCGCCGGTCGCCGGGATCTGGCCGCCCCAGACGCCCTGCAGGATCGACGCCGGTGTGACCACACGGTCCGCGTTGAACAGCAGGATCGCGAAGACCGCCTGTTGCCGGACGGGCCCGAGGTCGAGCCACTCTCTGCCGACCTCGGCGTGAAGCGGGCCGAGGGCGTGAAACCGTACCCGCGTCACGGCACCGCACCGCCCGCACCAGGACTCGTCATCGAGGTCTCCTCCCTACCGGCGGCCGGGGAACCGCGCCCCGGCGACGAGGCACGGCACGCCCGATTCAGCTCTGAACCCGGCGGTGCCGCTTGGATCGAAGATCATCGCGTCCGGGGGAATGGTAGGGCGCTCGGCGTACAACTCGCGTATATCGCCCGTACGAACAGCGCGCAGCAGGTGGCGGCGCGCACTCCGAAGCGGAGATGGTGCTGCCGGTGAGTCATCAGGTGACTCACCGGCAGCACGTCGATCAGTAGGTCCCACGCATGGGCGTAGCTCACTCGGGCGGCTTGGCCCCGGACTGCTCGCTGACCATGTACGCCGCGTACCAGTCGGGCCAGTTGTCGTCATGCTCGCCCGTACGCTTCTCGTGTTCACCGTGCGCAGCGGCCGCGCGCCGAAGCGCGCTCGCCAGGTCGCTCGTGGAGCCGAACGACGTGAGGCCGCCCTCGATGCGCCCGGGAAGCCTGCTCGTGATCTCCTGCATCAGCCAGGTGTTCCCGTCCGGGTCGCGCAGCGTGGCACGCGAGAAGTAGCTGCGCCGCTGCGGGTCCGGCCCGTCGACCGGGCCGTCCGGGCTGACGTGGAAGACGTCACCGACCTCGACACCGGCGGCGACGAGGGTGTCGTGGGCCGCCTCGATGTCGGACACGATCAGATACGCCATGGCCGAGCCGGGTGCCGCCGGCGTGAGCCCGGGGCCGAACTGCACGGAGCACGCGGAGCCATGCGGAGTCAGCTGGACGATGCCGGGCGGCGTCTGGTCGAGTCGCCATCCGAGCCGTTCGTAGAACGCCTTCGCCCGGTCGACATCCGACACCGGGATGACGATCACCTCGAGCTTGACGTCGAGGCTCTCGATGCGCGATGTCGCGCCCGCGTCTCCCTGGTCAACCTTCGGGCTCATCCCCCGCTCCCTTCCTGATCATCACGCTACTGTCCGCGTTACTGCTCGACCCCGGCTCTCCGGCATCACCCCGGCGTTGTCCTGGTGGCCCTGCGCACCCCCAACAGGGCGACCACGGCGAGAAGGATGACGGCGACCGAGTACTCGTCGGCGGTCCTCGGCAGGCCGCCGGCGTAGACCACGAGGAAGCCGGCGATCACCGTGGGGAGACCGAAGCCGACGTAGCAGACGACGTAGAGCACCGACAGCACGCTGGCACGTTGGTGAGCCTCGACCAACGGCATGACCGTCTTGAGACTGCCCTGGAAGCCGCTGCCGAAGCCGACGCCCCCGAGCGCGAGGCCGACGAAGAAGCCCGGGACGGACTTCGCCATGACCGACACCAACGTGACCACCATGCCCAGGATGAGCGCGGTGATCCCGGTCAGGATCACGGTCCGCGCGGCGGTGTTGCGCTGTATCAGAACGGCTGCCGACCCGAAGACGGCGAAGACGAAGAGGACGAGACCGCCGATCACGATGGACGTGCTCATGAGACTGCGGACGAGCGCTGGGCCGAGCGCGCCGAAGAACCCGGCCAGCGCCCAGACCGCGAAGAGCACCGGCACCACGACCAGGACCGGCTTGCGCACCGGACGGGGCAGAGCGATGTCCGGCCGGAGGCTGCGGCGCGCGCCGCCCATCGGGCTCACCGTCTCCGGCATCAGCACGACTCCGACGGCCTGGATCAGCAGGATGACGAGCAGCACGACGTACACCAGTCGCGTCGGCGCGGGCAGGAACTGGAGGAGCAACGCCGACAGCAGGGCGCCGCTTCCGGTGCCGATACCGGGGGCGAGAGAGTTCGCCAGCGTGCCACGGGCACGGTCGATGTCGAGCATGGCGGCGCCCACGGCGCCGGTGGCGGCCCCGGCTGCCAGCCCCTGCACGAGTCGGGCGACCAGCAGTGACGCAACGCCGTTGGCGAAGATGAAGACGACAAGCGCGAGCATCTGCACCGCGATCGCGACGCCCAGCACCGGCCGCCGACCGACGTGGTCGGACAACTTGCCGAAGGTGAGCAGCGAAGCGAGCACCGCGAGGGCGTAGACGGCGAACACAATCGTCGTGGTGACAGGCGAGAAGTGCCAGCGCTCCTGGTACGTACCGTAGAGCGGGGTCGGAGCCGCCGACGCGGCCAGGAACGACACGAGGATGGACGCCAACAGCACCAGGGAGACCGTCGGCGTGAGTCGGGCCCGCCCCGCGATTGGCATGTCGGTGCTCCTCGGCTGCGTGGAGAGCGGTCAGCCTGGGCGTTCCGCCGGCCCCCGGGGCCACGACGGCGTACCCGTTCGGCGCCGACACATGCCCACGACTCAGCCCTCGGTGTCCTGGCCGGCCCCGGGAAGGCTCGCCACGCCACGTGCCAGCGCATCCCTGAAGTCGCGGTACCGGTCGGGGCCGAGCGTGTCGGCGAGGTCCTGCTCGATCTGACGCACGAAGCCGTCGGAGGCCGCCATCAAGCTGAGGCCCCGATCCGTCGGCACTATCAACTTCGCCCGCCGGTCGGCCGGGTCGGGCGTACGCCGCACGTAGCCCAGCCGTTCCAACTCGTCGAGGATCGCGCCCATCGTCTGCTTGTTGCGGCCGGCCAGCCGGGCCAGCTCACCGGGGCGGGTGCCCTCGGCGTCCAGGTACGCGAGGACCGCGCCGTGGCGGGGCCGCACGTCGTCGAATCCCTGCTCCGCCGAGCGGCGGAAGATCTCCCGCTGAACGCGCGTGGAGAGCTGCACGACAAGGATCCCGAGGTCGGGGTCCTGCTCCTTCAGTGTGCTGCGCTTCATAATTTGGTCCAATCATTGGACTGTACAGCTTATGGACTATATCGTCGCTGGCGGCGACCGGCGGTCCGACCTCGGTCCGCCTGACCGAGAGGATGACCATGACCATTCTGATAACCGGGGCGAACGGCACCGTGTCGCGGGAGGTGCTGCGGGAGCTGGCCGGCAAGCAGCCGGTTCGCGCCCTCGTCCGGGACGCGTCGAGTACGCCAGGGCTCGACGGGGTCGAGTACGTCGTCGGCGACCTGGACCGCCCCACCACACTGACCCCGGCGTTCGAGGGTGTGACGACGCTCTGGCTGCTGATGCCGATGGGCCCGCTGGCACCGAGCCAGAGCATGAACGCGGTCTGGGCGGCCCGACAGACCGGCGTGCGGCACATCGTCCGGCTCTCCGCGATCGGCGCCGCGCACGACGCGCCAACCCGCAACGGCCGCCTGCACGCGCTCTCCGACGCGGAGCTCCAGGCGTCGGGCATTGCCTGGACCATCCTGCGACCGAGCTACTTCATGCAGAACCTGCTCGCGGCCAAGGCCGGTGACCACCTCTACGGCCTCTTCGGTGACGCCCGGGTCGGCCTGATCGACGCACGGGACATCGCCGCCGCCGGGGCGGCGATCCTCGCCGCGCCACAGCAGCACGAGGGCAGGATCTACACGCCCACCGGCCCGGAGAGCATCACCCTCGACCAAGCGGCCGACGAGATCACCCGCACCCTCGGCCAGCCGGTGCGCTACGTGCCGCAGAGCCCGCAGCAGGCACGCGACGGCCTGCTCCAGGCCGGCCTCGACCAGTGGTCGGCCGAGGTCCTCGCCGAGTACCGGGTCGCCTACGGCTCCGGGTGGGGCGACTTCACCAACGACCATGTCGAGCGGGTCCTCGGCCGGCAGCCGCGGACCTTCGCCGAGTTCGCCAGCGATCACCGCGAGCACTTCGCCAGCGTCTGACCCGTCGACAGCTCGGCGCGGTGCCCTCCGGCGCGATCGGCCGGAGGGCACCGCCGTGCGTGCCCGGCCGGCGCCCCTACAGCTCGGGGTGGCCGAAGAGCCCCGGCAGCCCGCCGCTGTGCAGGAAGACGACCCGGTCGCCGCGCGGGAAGCTGCCGGCCAGCAGCGCCGCCATCGCCCGACCGGTGTACGTCGGGTCCAGGAAGATCCCCTCCGTACGCGCTGTCACCTCCAGCGCGTCGCGAACGGCGTCGGTCAGCGTGCGGTAACCCGCACCCACCTGGGTGCCGTCGATCCGCAGCTCCCCGGGCTCCACCTCGCCGACGAGCAGCCCGGCGACCGTCGCCCGTGGGTCGGGCACAGCGCCGACGTCCACGCCGACCACCCGCCGCGCGCCCAACTCCCGCACCAGGCCGGCCATCGTCCCGCCGGACCCGAGCGCCGTCACGACCTCGGCGCCGTCGGCGTCCGGCAACTGGGCCCGCAGCTCCCGACCGCAGTCCACATAACCCTGTACCGACGCGGGAGAGGTGCCGCCGAACGGGATGACGTACGCCGATCGTCGCTCTCCCTCGGCCGCCGCCACCTCAGCGGGCGGACGGTCTCCGCTCCAGACGATCTCCGCGCCCGCGAACTCGTCGAGCAGCAGGTTTCCCCGCCTGGTCTCCGGGGGCGGGCCGGCGAGCACCAGCACGCAGGGGAGGCCGAGCCGCGCGGCCGCGGCCGCGGTGAGCCGGGCGTGGTTGCTCTGCGGCGCCCCTGAGGTGATGACAGTGGAGGCGCCGACGGCCATCGCCTGCGCGCAGGTGTACTGGAGCTTGCGGATCTTGTTACCACCCCCACCGAGGCCGCTGAGATCGTCACGCTTGAACCAGAGCTCGGCCAGCCCCAGCCGGGCGGCGAGCCGGGGCGCGGCCTCCAGCGGCGTCGGCCAGGTACCGAGGGGAACGGGTGTGATCATCCGTTCAGCTAAGCACTCCGCGCCCAGGCTGTCCGGGACAGCGGTCCGACGTCCGAGTGACGACCGGGACGGAGCGCCGCGTGCCGCTGCCCGGGACCCGCCCCGTCGCGGGCGGCGAGCGCGTCGGCCACCGCTCCGGTGGCGAACGCGTAGATGGACTTGTGCAACACGTCGATGGCGAGCTCGGAGCGGGGCCAGGTGAACGGCGGCGCCCCCACGCCGGTGGCGTTCTCCAGGATCTGGTCGTTACTCAGGCGCAGCGCGGTGAACATCGTCGACGCCCAGACGCCCCGCAACCCGGCCTGCGCCATGACGCTGCGCAGCACACCGACCAGCACGCCCTGGCCGTAGTGCATTGCCAGGTTCTGCCACCGGGGCGGCTGCCCGGAGGATTCCGGCAGGCCAGTCAACCGTGCCAGAACCAGGGCCGGAACGTAGGAGTCGGGTCGACCGGTCACCCGCTGTTCGATCTTCTCCGCGGCCGTCATCACCGCTGCCCCGGCCAGACCCGCCACCAGTCCCTGCCACACCGCTCGCTTCAGCATGTGCGGGCCCTACCCCCCGGGCGCTCCCCTACACCCCCCCACATGCCGGCGGCCCACGATTTGCCGTCCGGTGGGTGCCGGGTTGGTTTGAGCCCCAACCCCCCGGGTAGGGTCTTTGTCGGGTCAAGACACGCGCCCTCCAGTGGTCACCTCGCCTCGGCACGCACGCGGCGGGCGGCCACCCTCGTCGAGGGCGGAGGCATCGTGTGACCGACCAGGACCCCCCAGTCGGGTTTTCAGGACCAGACCCGCAGTACGGCCCGGACCGGCCCATCATGTCGCTGTCGTTGAGCCGTGACGGCTCCGTCAGCCAGATCAGGGTCGTCGGTGAGATCGACATGAGCAACGCCCACCTGCTCACCGAACTGGTGGAGGTCCTCTGCCGCACGCCCACGCCACTGGTGGTCGTCGACCTCGCGGCGGTCCGCTTCCTCGGCGCGCACGCCGTCAGCGCCCTGCTCCACGCCGGCCACGTGGCCGCCCAGGCCGGCGGTCGACTGACGCTTCGCGACCCCTCGCCGTTCGTCCTCCGGGTGCTCGACGTGGCCGGCGTGCTGGGGCATCTCCACCTTCACGGCACATCCACACCGACCAGTGCTCGCCTCAGCGGCGTGGTTCCACCCCTGCCCCGCCGTGCCACACCGCCGCATCAGCCACTCGGCCCGTCCGTCGCCGCCCAACCGTAGGCGGCGCGGCCACCGTCCCCCCGACAAGGAGCTACATGTTCAATCCGCTCGCCCGGACGCTGCCGGGCGGGGACGGTGACGCCAGTGTCGACGACCGGCTCGACGAGGAGCGGCGGGCGTGTTCACCGCTGGGTCCTGCCCTCCGCCTGGGCGACCAGGGACTCCGCGACCTCGCGCACCTTCCGGTTGGTGTCCTGGGAGATCTTCGACAGCAGTGCGAACGCCTCCTCGGACGAGCACCGCCGGCTCCCCATGATGATCCCTTTGGCCTGCTCGATCACCGCCCGATTGCGCATCGCCTCCTGCATCTGGGCCGCCAGCGTGGCGGCGTTCTCGTACAGGTGTGCGTTGGCCAGTGCCACCGCCGCGTACGCGCCGAAGCCCTCCGCGCTGGTGATCGAGGGTGGGTCGAAAGCGTTCACCGAATCGCTGTAGACGTTCAACGCGCCGACCACCGATGCCTGGACGGGAAGCCCGATGGAGAGGGAACTCCCCACCCCGGCGGCGTGAGCCCTCTCCGCCCATACCGGCCAGCGGTCCTCGGTCGCCATGTCCGGCACCGAGATGGTGTCACCGCTGGCGGAGGCATCCAGGCAGGGACCCCGGTGCTCCTCGTACTGCCACTCGTCCAACTGACGGGCCAGTTCGCCGGTGGATGCCCCGGTCCAGCCGACCCGACCCCGAACCAGCGTGACAGTCACCTCTCTCGTCCCGGCGATGCTCGCCTTGGCGAGCTCAGCGATCCGGAGCAGCATCTCGTCGAGGCTGACCTCGTCGAATCTGACCTTGCCCAACTCGGCCAACGCGTCCGCGGGATCCATCGTTGGCTGCGTCATCGCAGTACGCCCTCCTCGATCGGCGTCCGCCGGGACGAAGATTCCGGCGCGGCCGGCATCACGTCGGATACTCGGCAGCCCTGCCCCGGGCCGGTCGTCAGCAACCGTGGTCCTACCCCCTGAATCACCCACTCACACCCACGACGAGGTCGGCCAGTGCCCCCGTCACACCGATCCGGTGAACTGGCTGACGTGGTAGGCGGTGCTGCGGCCGTCCGGGGTGCGGGTCCACTTCGAGACCATCAGGTGCAGGTCGTCGGCGTTCCGGCTGGACCAGGGATGGATGAACCCACCGTAGAGCGCGGGCTCCTGCCAGCCAGTCAGCTGAATCTTCTCCCCCGTCCAGGCCCGGTCGGGCCCGGACGCGGTACGGGTGACCAGACATCCGTTCTGGCAGTTGAGGTAGGCCATCACCCAGGTCCCGTCGGCCAATCGGCGCACCGATGGCTCGCCGAAGCGGCCGGTGAGGATGGGTGTGCAGGGTCTCCCCCAGCCCCAGTTGGTGCCGTTCCAGCCCCAGCCCTCGTACGACTCGGGGAAGAACAGCTGATCCCACCGGACGCGTCGCAGCATCATCGGACCGTCCTGCCGACCCGACCGGACCGAGAAGACGTAGACGTACTCTCCGTCGCGCTGCATGGTCCACATCTGGAACGGGTCCTTGTTGTCCGGGCTGTTCCACCACTTCAGCGGCGTACGGATGAAGTCGTTGCCGTTGTCGGAGTAGGCCAGCCCCGCGTAGCGGGACTTCCAGTGCGGCCCGGCCGGGCCGGCGGAGTTCCAGTTCTCGATGCTCATGTAGGAGATGAGCTGCCGACCGGTCTCCGGAAAGCTGATGCCGTCGTTGGGGATGACGGTCACCTCGGGCAGACCGTCGATGCCGATGCCGTGGTGGCCGTTATGCATCAGCTCCGGTGCCCGTCCGTTGCCGGCGACGCGTGCGGCGCTGTCGAAGACGATTCCGCCCGGCGCGCCGGGGTGGACGGCCGAGCGCAACATGACCGGCGACCGCCAGTCGTTCGGCAGGGGCGGGCCCTCGGGCCACGGCGTGTCGAAGGTGTCGCCGAAGAGGTAGCCGATGGATCCGTTCTCCAGCACGTAGGGGATGCCCAGATCGGTGCCGGCCACCCGCCATCGGCGACTGGTGTCCAGGTCCGCACCGGTCAGCCGCTTCTTCCAGACCGCCGCCTGGGCCGGAGCGGCCGACGTCAGGATCGCGCCGACTGAACCGACCGCGCTGGCGGCCCCGATCGCGGCGGCGCGGCCGAGCAACGAGCGACGACGTACGCCCATGGCTGCCCTCTCCTGTCGCACTCGTCATGGCCCTGCCGCGTGATTGGACAGCGGTTGCGGGCGAGTAAACCCGCGGACGACAACCGCTGTCAATACCTGCCCGCCATGAACGATGCATTGAAGGAATTTTTCATACAACATTGACAGTCGTCAGCGCCCTGAAGAAACTCTCAGCAATCGGTCCCCGGTCGGTGGCGGTCTCGTGACGCCATCAGTCGACCATCTCCGACCCGACGAGGAGCAGCGTGAGACGTATTCTCCTGGCCCTGCTGATGGCCCTCGGCGTCGCCGGCACGACGGTCCCGGCCACTCCGGCGCACGCGGACCCGGTCGGCACCCTGGCCTGCCCCTCCATCCCCGCCAACCGCGACCCGGCGGTGACCCTGGTCGTCTACCGGGTCGCCCGGGCCTACAACGCCAACGACAAGGTGACGCTGTCCGCGTTCGAGGCGGGCTGGGTCGAGTCACACATGAACAACCTGCCGTGTGGCGACAAGTCGTCGCTCGGGGTGTTCCAGCAGCGCTGGGACTACGGGTGGGGCACTCCGGAGCAGATCATGGACCCGGTCTACGCCAGCACCCAGTACGTCACCCGGGCCATCGTCTGCGACCGCGACAACCCCCGATACAGCGCGGGCCAGATCGCCCAGTGCGTCCAACGGTCCGGCTTCCCCGACCGGTACGACCAGGCGGCCGCCACCGCCCGAGCCCAGCTCAACGAGGCGGCCCGCACCCACGCCATCGCCGGTGGATCCGCCACGGACGTTACCGGCGACGGCCGGGACGACATCGTCACCTTCACCCAGAACGCCCTCGCCGACGTCTACGTGAGCACGTCCACCGGCGGCTCCTACAGCGGCACCTCAGCAAAGTGGAACGACTTCTTCTCCCTCGGTGGCGAGACCGCCTCCACCGGCGACGTCAACGGCGACGGCCGCGACGACATCGTCACCTTCGCCCACAGCAACACCGGCGACGTGTACGTCGCGCTCTCCACCGGCACCTCGTTCGGTGCTGGCCTCAAGTGGCACGACTGGTTCGCGCCCGGCGCGGAGATCGGCGCGCTCGGCGACGTCAACGGCGACGGGCGCGACGACATCGTGGCGTTCACCCACAACCCCGCCGGTGACGTGTACGTCGCACTCTCCACCGGCACCGGCTTCGGCGTCGGCCTCAAGTGGCACGAGTTCTTCAGCCCGTTCGGCGAGTTCCCCGCGCTCGGCGACGTCAACGGCGACGGGCGCGACGACCTCATCACCTTCACCCAGGGCCCCGCCACCGCCAGCGACGTCGTCGTCGCCCTGTCGAACGGCAGCTCCTTCGGCGCGGCACAGAAGTGGCACGACCTCTTCGCCGTCGGCGCCGAACTACCCCGGGTCGGTGACGTCAACGGCGACGGCAGAGACGACATCGTCACCTTCACCTGCGATCCCAACGCCGATGTGTACGTCGCCACCTCCACCGGCACCGGCTTCGCCGGGACCACTGTGAAGTGGCATGACTTCTTCTGCCTGGCCGGCGAGTTCCCCTACCTCGGCGACGCCAACGGGGACGGCAGGGACGACCTCATCGTCTTCACCAAGGGCGCCACCAACGATGTCAACGTCGCGCTCTCCACCGGCACCGGCTTCCTCGGCGCCACCCGATGGCACGACTTCTTCGGCCTCAACGGCGAGACGACGCTGTGATCAGCGGATTGGAGATCTCATGCGACTGACCAGACGCACGTGCACCCTCCTCCTGGCGGCGGCGCTGGCCGGCCAGGTCGCGGTCGCGCCGGCCGACGCGGCCGGACCCGCGGCACCCGGCTCGCTCACCGCCGACTTCACCCGGGCCGCCGCCGAGTTCGACGTGCCCCGGGACCTGCTGGTCGCCGTCGCCTACGGGGAGTCCCGGCTGGACGGGCACGGCGGCCTGCCCAGTCAGGCCAACGGGTACGGGGTCATGCACCTGGTCAGCAATCCCACCCAGCACAGCCTGGAGCGGGCGGCCACGCTCACCGGCGAACCGGTCGACCGCCTGCGCTCGGTCACCTTCGCCAACATCCGCGGCGGTGCGGCGGTGCTCCGCGACCTGGCCGACGACGAAGGGCTGTCCGGCGGGGCACGCGACCGGCTCTCCGCCTGGTATCCGGTGGTGGCGCGCTACAGCGCGGCCGTCGACGCGTCGACCGCCCGGCTCTACGCCGACCACGTCTACGACCTGCTGCGTACCGGAATCGCCGCCGGATCGGTACGGGTCGCGCCGCGACCGCTGCGACCCGAACTCGGTCGCTACGCGGGAGTCGCCCCCGCGGGCGCCCCCGGCGCGAACGTCGCGGCGGCGGTGCCGGAGTACGCGCCGGCCCGCTGGGTGTCCGCCTACGGCGGCAACTACCAGGCCGGCCGGTCGGCGCGGATAACCACTGTGGTGGTGCACGTGACCCAGGGGTCGTACGCCGGCACGGTGAGCTGGTTCCAGAACCCGTCGGCGGGGGTGAGCGCGCACTACGTGGTGAAATCGAGCAACGGCGAGATCACCCAGATGGTGCGCGAGGGCGACACGGCGTATCACGCACGCTCGGCCAATCCCTACTCGGTGGGCATCGAGCACGAGGGCTTCGTCGACAATCCGGCCTGGTTCACCGACGCCATGTACCGGTCGTCCGCCGCGCTGACCCGCTACCTCTGCGACAAGTACGGGCTGCCGAAGACCCGTGCGTCGATCAAGGGACACAACGAGCTGCCCGGCAACGACCACACCGACCCGGGGCCGAACTGGAACTGGAACTACTACGTCTCCCTGGTCAACGCCGGCGGCTCGGGGGGCCGGTACCTGGCCGGCTCACCGACAGACTTCACCGGCGACGGCCGTGACGACATCGTCGCGTTCACCCAGGGCAGCCTCAACGACGTCTACGTGGCCACGTCCACCGGCAACGCCTTCGCCGGTACCTCGGTGAAGTGGAACGACTTCTTCGGCCTCAACGGCGAGACCCTGCTCAGCGGCGACGTCAACAGCGACGGCAGGGACGACGTCATCGCCTTCACCCACGGCACTCTCGGTGACGTCTACGTGGCCCTCTCCACCGGCACCAGTTTCGGCGGCGGTCAGAAGTGGCACGAGTGGTTCGCGCCGGGCGCGGAGGTCGGCGCGGTCGGCGACGTCAACGGCGACGGACGCGACGACATCATCGCTTTCACCCACGACACCAACGCCGACGTGTACGTGGCGTTGTCCACCGGCACGAGTTTCGGCCCCGGCCTCAAGTGGCACGAGTACTTCTCGATCGCCGGTGAGTACCCGGCCCTCGGCGACGTCAACGGCGACGGCCGCGACGACATCATCACCTTCACCCAGGGGCCGCCCACGGCATCGGACGTCATCGTCGCCCTGTCCACGGGAGCCTCGTTCGGCGCGCCCCAGACGTGGCACGACCTGTTCGCCGTCCGGACAGAACAACCCCGCGTCGGAGACATCAACGGCGACGGCCGCGACGACATCGTCACCTTCACCTGCAACGCCGACGCCGACGTCTACGCCGCCGTCTCCACCGGCACCTCGTTCGTCGGCACCACAGTCAAATGGAACGACCTCTTCTGCCTACCCGGCGAGTTCCCCTACCTGGGCGACTACAACGGCGACGGCAAGGACGACATCGTCGCCTTCACCAAGGGCAGCTTCAACGACGTCCACGTCGGCCTCTCCACCGGCACCACCTTCCTCGGCGCCACCAAATGGCACGACTTCTTCGGCCTCAACGGCGAAACCACCCTCTGACCCAAGGGAGACCGCACATGTTCGACGTTCCCCCGTCCACGTCGATCAGCCGGCGCCGGTTGATCGGTGGCTCGGCAGCGGCGGCCGCCGCCGGGCTGTTCGGCGGCGCCCTCGCCGGGTCGTCCGCCGCCCAGGCCGCAGGTGACGGGTACGGCCTGCGCATCGTCGACCGCACGAGAACGGCGGCCGGCTGCAGTACTACCGCTTCGCCACCGACGCCGTCGAGTGGGATCCGGGCGTGAACGTGCTGCTACCCGACGGCTACCACACCAGCGGCAAGCGGTATCCGGTGCTGTACCTGCTGCACGGCGGCAACGCCGACTTCCGCACCTTCCACCTACAGGACAACATCGTCGGTCTGACTGCCGGCCGGGAGGTCATCGTCGTCATGCCGGACGCGTCGACCGGCTGGTACTCCAATCCGGTGACCAGCTTCGTTGGACCCCGCAACTGGGAGACGTTCCACATCGCCCAGTTGCTCCCGTGGATAGACGCGAACTTCCGGACGTTCGCCGAGTACAACGGGCGTGCGGTCGCGGGCTTCTCGATGGGCGGCTTCGGCGCGCTGAAGTACGCGGCCAAGTACTACGGCCACTTCTGCTCGGTCAGCTCGCACTCCGGGCCGGCCAGTCTCCGCCGAGACTTCGGACTGGTCGTGCACTGGGCGAATGCCACCTCCGCCGCGCTGGATCTCGGTGGAGGCACCGTCTACGGGGTCCCGCTGTGGGATGAGGCCCGGGTCAGCGCCGACAACCCGGTCCAGCGCATTCCAAGTTTCCAGAACAAGCGGATCTTCCTGGCGGCCGGAACCTCCCCCGACCCGGTCAATTGGTTCGACACCGTCAACGAGACCCAGGTCCTTGCCGGTCAGCGCGAGTTCCGCGCGGCACTCGCCCGAGCCGGCATCCCGCACGAGTGGCGCGAGGTGCCGGGTGGGCACTTCTTCCGCCACGACCTGTTCGTCCAGGACCTCAACGGAATGCTCGGGCGCCTACGCCGCGCGGGCTGACCCCCGGTAGCGTCGACGGTCATGGCCACCAGCGTCGACGTGCGTCGGGCACTCGCCAGCCTCGCCGACCCCCGTCGCGCCGAGGCATCGAGCCGGTTCCTCCAGATGGTTCCCGGCGGGTACGGCGAGGGCGACCGGGCCCTCGGTGTCTCCGTGCCTGACCAGCGCACGGTGGCCGCCCGGTTCTGGCGCGACCTGTCGCTGGCCGAGACGACGAAGCTGCTCATCGAGGGCGCGCACGAGGAGCGGTTGACCGCGCTGTTCATCCTGGTGCGGAAGTTCGCCAAGGGCGACGAGCAGGAACGGGGTCGGATCTTCGGCACCGTCCTGGCCAACACCAGCCGCATCGACAACTGGGACCTGGTGGACTCGTCCGCGCCGTACATCGTCGGCCCCTGGCTGATCGACAGGGACCGGGGCGTCCTGGACCGGTTGGCCGAGTCGAGCCTCGTGTGGGAGCGGCGCACCGCCGTCATGGCGACCTTCGCCTTCATCAAGGCCGGTGACTTCGAGTGGACCTTCCGGCTCGGCGACCGGCTCCTGCACGACCCGCACGACCTCGTTCGGAAGGCGGTGGGCTGGATGCTGCGCGAGGTGGGCAACCGGGACAGAGCGGCGGAGGAGGAGTTCCTCGCCCGCCGCTACCGGGTGATGCCACGGGTGATGCTGCGGTACGCGATCGAGAAGTTCGAACCGCAGCGTCGCCGCGAGTACCTGTCCGGCATGCTCTAGTCGACCGCCCCGGCCGGTGGGATGGGAAAGTTCCGGTTGAAGACGTTGTCCGGGTCGTAGCTGGCCTTGATGGCACGCAGGCGGCCGAGGGTGGGCTCGGGCCAGGCATCCAGCAGTCGAGCCGGATCGGTGTCGCTCTCGAAGCTGAGGTACAGGCCGTCGAGGTGCGGGTACAGCTCGGCCCACAGCTTGTCGAGCTGGGGTCGGCGCTCCGGGACGGTGGCGGCGAGCACCGAGAAGTTCTGCTGCCGGTGCGGGTAGGCGGTCGCGTCCCGGGCGACGTCGTTGACCGCCCCACCGACGGACCGCACCTGCATGATCATCACGTCGCCGGAATGGATCATGTTGTCCATGAGGTCGGCCACCTGCGGTGTGACGTGGTGCAACAGGCCGCTGCGGGTGTCCTCCAGCCCCTGCCCCCGATGCTGGTTGCCCGGCGGCACGACGATCGCCGGGTACGGCACGAGCTGCGCCTGCTGGTCGAGGATCGGCCCGATCTCCAGGAACGGGCCCAGGGCGGACTGCGCCGCCTCGACATCGTCACCGGCGTACACGAGGGTGACCTGGGCAGCCGGAGGGTTGCCACGGCGGCCGGGAAAGAGGGAGAGGAAGCTCGTCAGCTCCCGTGGCGCGTCCTCGACCAGTCGGCCCCACCGGCGCAGCAGTCGGGCGGTGTCGGTCGCGTCCGCGACGAGCTGCGCGTAGACGACGTTGTCGACCTCGTACGCCTCCAGCTCGAGCGCGGTGACCACACCGAAGTTCCCGCCGGCGCCCCGGACGGCCCAGAACAGGTCGGGGTGATGCTCGTCGTCGACGCGGAGCAGGCGGCCGTCCGCGGTGACGATCTCGGCGGCAACGACGTGGTCGATGGTCAGGCCGTACCTGCGCGCCAGGTATCCGACGCCACCGGTGGTGGCGAGACCACCGACGCCCACGTCTCCGTAGTCGCCTGAGCTCATGGCCAGGCCGTGCGGGGCGAGTGCCTGGGCCACGTCGCCCCACCGGGCACCCGGTTCGAGCCGCACCCGACGGGTCGCCCGGTCGAGCACCTGGACCCTGTTCATCCTCGACATGTCGATGACGACTCCCCCGTCGTTCGTCGACCTGCCGCTGATGCCGTGCCCGCCGCTGCGCACCGACAGGGGGACGTCCTGCGTCCGGGCGTACGACACGGCGTCGACCACCTCGGCGGCGTTCCGCGGACGGATCACCAGCGCCGGCGACCCTTGCCGGCTGTAGGTGTGGCGCACCCGCTCGTACTCCGGGTCACCGGGCTCGACGGAGCTGCTGACCAGCGACGGGGGCAGCGCGTCGTAGTCGAGAGCGGGGTGCCGCTCGGCCAACGCGACGGTTGTGCGGGTCGGCCCGCCGCCGACCTCACCGCCGGCGCGCTCCCTGGCTACCGCCTCCCGCAGCGCGGGGGCGATCTCCTGCCCGAGGGTCTGGATGAGGCGTGGCTCGTCACGGCCGATCAGGAAGGTGCTGAACCCCTCCTCGACGACCAGCGGAAGGAGCTGGTCGACCCACTGCGCGACAGGACCCTGGAGGAATCCGCGGCTGCGCGAGGAGACGTCGACAGTGAACAGGTTGAGCAGCCGTCGGATCTCCCGGGGCTCGCGGCCCGCGGCGATGGCCGCCTCGTCGATGAGCCGGTTGGCGGTCACCCGGTCCGGGGACCGCAGGTATTCCAGCGTCGGCAGCCAGCCGTTGGCCTTCTGGCCGGTCAGGGCCAGCATTTTCGGCTGGTACGCGCCGAGCCAGATGTCGATGTCATGTGCCGGCTTCGGGCCGCGCTGCATGCCGGGTACGGGGTAGTACTCCCCGGTCAGCCGCAGCGGTCCGGTGGCGGTGTCGTCCCAGACGCCGCGCAGGACATCGATCGCCTCCCGCAGCGCAGTGACGCCCTGCCCCGCGGTCAGCCGACGAGCCCCCATGCCCTCGACCCCGTCCCAGAACGCTCCGGCGCCGAGGCCCAGCTCGAAACGGCCGTGCGACAGCCGGTCCAGGCTCGCCGCAGCCCGGGCCAGCACGGCCGGCGGGCGCAGCGGCAGGCTGAGGACGTTCCCCGAGATCCGAAGCCGCTGCGTGCGGGCGGCGACCCAACTGAGCAGTGTCCAGGTGTCGAGGAACTCCGCGTTGTACGGGTGGTCCTGGAAGGTGACCAGGTCCAGCCCCGCCGCCTCGGTCTGCTCGGCCAGCGCCACCACCTGGTCCGGGTTGTGCACGCTGGGTGTCAGGAACGACCCAAACCGGAGTTCGTGCCCGTAGTCCGACATTGCTTCACCATCCACCGATCGTTCGATCAACTGATCATGTTGTGCGCCTATCGTTTGTTAGACAACTTATCTGCGACGCAAATCATTCCTGGGTCCCCGTCGGCCCTTCCCTCCTGAGAGGGAGTGCCTTCCCCTGCCAGCGGGGCCCGCCCACGCTGGGACGCCGGCAGGATCGGTCCATGACGACATCGACACGGATCGTCGGGCGAAGCGTCCATGGTCTGACGTACGCGGTGCTCGGCTGGGCCGTGGCATACGGGGGCGTGCGTCTGGCCTGGACGGTCGGCGAGGCTCCGGAGTTCGGGCGGCTCGGGCTCGACCTGCTCGGCTTCACCGGCTGGTGGTCGGTGGCGTTGTGCGCGGCCGCAGGCGGGCTGGCGGTTGCCCTGGACCGGGTGGCGACCTGGCGACCAGCGCTTGCCGGGCTCGCCTGGGCTGTCGCTGGAGCGCTGGTCGCGGCGGCCGCGATCCTGCTGCCGGAGCTGGTGGGCTTCCTGCTGTTCACCGTCGGCCCGTTTTTCGACCCGTTGGCGTTCGTCAGTCGGCTCGGTTGTGTCACCGGAGCGGTACTGCTCGCTCTGGCCACCGGGCGCTATCAGCGGCGCACCCGGGGCGACTGCCCGGCCTGCTGCCGGACGATCCGACCAGGTACGCGGCGCTCGGCACCCGCGCGGTGGGCGCGCTGGGCCGCGTGGGTCGCCGTGGGCGGTCTCGTGACCCGCTTCGCGGCCCAGTTCGTGGTGGGTTTCGACAGCGTCGACCAGAGCGCCTCCCTGCTCGGGTTGGAGATCGGCCTGGTGCTGGCCGGAGTGCTGTTGCCACTGGCGCTGGTGCATCACTGGGGTGAGGTCTGGCCGTGGTGGGTTCCGCTGCTCGCCGGCCGGACGATTCCTCGCCTTGTGCTTCTGGTGCCCGGCTTCGGGCTCGGCGCGGGCATCGTGGCCTACTTCGGCATGGGCATGGTGCAGGTGACGACGGGCTCGCACAGCGAGTTCTCCGACGCGTTCCTGTGGGTGGCGATGTCGGCGTACCTCGTCATCGGGCTGGGCCTGCTCGTCGCCTCCACCGACCACCACCTGCGCACTCGCAGCCCGTGCGGTGCGTGCGGCCGGTGACGGGGCCGCTGAACGAGGGTCGATTGCATTGACAGGAATCGTTGGACGAATTAACTTTCTGAATCAAGCACCTGGGAGCGCTCCCAACCACTCACCGTCCGACCATCGCTCAAACTCGCCACAGCTGAGCCCTCCCGAGGCGTGGATACCACCACCAGTTCAGGAGGAGTTTCAATGAGAAGAAGCGGAAGAGCGAGGAACGTCGCCCTGCTGTCGGCCGGCGCCGTCCTGCTGGCGTCGGTCGGGGTCGCGATGGCGGTGCCGGCGGGAGCCGCAGCCGCCGGCTGCAGGGTGGACTACAGCGTGTCGTCGCAGTGGCAGGGTGGCTTCGGCGCGAACGTCACCATCACCAACCTCGGTGACGCGGTGACGAGTTGGACGCTGACCTGGAACTACAACGCCGGCCAGACCGTCACCCAGGCTTGGAACACGACACTGACGCAGAGCGGGACCGCGGTCACCGCCAGGAACGTCGGCTACAACGGGGCCATACCGACCAACGGGACGGTCTCGTTCGGCTTCAACGGATCCTGGACCGGCAGCAACCCCGATCCCACCACCTTCGCGTTGAACGGGGTGGGCTGCACCGGTGGCACAGAGCCGACCCCGCCACCGACGACGACTCCGCCGCCGACCGACCCGCCGCCACCCACCGGGCCGGCGGACATCACTGTGAACAACGCGACCAGGTACCAGACCGTCGACGGGTTCGGGGCCGCGCAGTCGATCTGGGGTAGCGCCTGGTCGACGACGGACACCCAGACGTTGGTCGGGATGGGTGCCAACCAGTTGGGGCTGTCGATCGTGCGGACCGGGTTGTCGCCAGTGTCCAGCGAGTGGGCGACGCACGTGAACTCGTTGAAGACGGCGAAGTCGTACGGGTCGAACGTGAAGATCCTCGCCTCGCCGTGGACCGCGCCGGCGGCGTGGAAGACCAACAACAGCCGGGTCAACGGCGGCAAGCTGAAGACCGACTACTACGACGACTACGCCAACCACCTCAACAGCTACGTGCAGTACATGCGTGGCCAGGGCGTACCCATCGACGTCACCTCGGTGCAGAACGAGCCGGACTGGCACCCGGACTACGACTCGATGGACTGGAGCGGCACCGAGCTGCGCACCTTCGTCCGCGACCAGGGCACCAGGGTGCAGAACACCAAGCTGATGGTGGCCGAGGCGGTGAACATGAACTACAACTTCACCGACCCGACCCTCAACGACGCGACCGCCCGCAACAACATCGGCTACATCGGCGGGCACCTCTACGGCACCGAGGAGTCCGGCCGACTGCGGCCGTACTCGCTGGCCGAGCAGCACAACAAGCCGGTGTGGATGACCGAGTGGAACCTGCACGCCGCCGACGGTGGCGGCTCCAACATCTGGGGCAACCCCGCCAACGCGGCGGTCTGGAACGAGACCCTCGACGACATCATGCGCACCGTGCACAAGTCGATGGAGGCCAACTGGAACGCCTACATCTGGTGGTACGGCAAGCGCTACTACTCCTTCATCGGTGACGGCGAATCGGCGTTCGGCACCGTCGCGGGCGCACCCCTCAAGCGCGGGTACGCCTTCTCGCAGTACGCGAAGTACGTGCGCCCCGGCTACCAGCGGGTCGCCCTGACGAAGAGCTCGAAAGCCTCTCCGCTGGAGGTGACCGCCTACCAGGGCGACGGGAAGATCACCCTGGTGATCCTCAACCGCTCCAACAGCGCGGTCAACAACGCCGTGGTCCAGGCCCCGCAGAACGTCACCCGGGCCGAGCACTACCTCACCTCGCAGAACGCCAACGCGGCCAGCCAGCCCACCAGCGTCAACGGCGGTCAGGCCACCATCAACGTCGGCGCCCGCAGCATCTCCACCCTCGTGTTCACCCTCTGAACACCTCGGTCACCACGTACGTCGCGGGAGCCCCGGCCATACGCCGGGGCTCCCGCCCGTCGACGGGGTTCGGATGGTCGGCTGGTCAGGTGGCTGTCGGCGACGCCGTGCTCTGCCGCACCACGAGCTTGGGGACGACCAGCGGCAGGCGGTGCGGCACCGTGTCGTCGATGGCCTGGGTGACAGCGGTGATGGCCCGCCGCCCGACCGCGTCGAAGTCCTGCTGGATCGTGGTCAGGGGTGGGATGAGGTAGGGCGCCTCGGGGACGTCGTCGAATCCGACGACGGAGATCTCGTGCGGCACCCGCCGTCCACGCTCGTGCAGCGCGCGCAGCACACCGATGGCCATCTGGTCGTTGGCGGCGAACACCGCCGTGGCCCCGGGCATCTCGTCGACCCGCAGCCCGGCGAGGTAGCCGCTGTGCGCTCTCCAGTCGCCCTCGACCGGCTCCGGCGGGCGTAGACCCGCCGCACTCATCGCCTGACGCCAGCCTTCGAGTCGGGCACGGGCCTCCGCCCAGTTGAGCGGGCCGCTCACGTGCACGATCTCCCGGTGCCCGAGGTCGAGGAGGTGGTCGGTGGCCATCCGGGCGCCGAGCACCTGGTCGACGCCGACTGTCACGCTGGCCCGGGACACGTCGCCCTCCACGACGACGAACGGGACGCTCGATCGCGTCATCCGCACCACCTCGAGGGCCTCGTCGTTGCCGGCGATCATCACGACGCCCTCCACGCCGACGCGCATGAGGTGTTCGGTGGCGTCGCTGAGCGCCCGTACCGTCACCTCGGACAGGCTCACCGAGGTGGCGAAGTAGCCGGCCGCCCGGGCCGCGTCCTCGACGCTGCGATGGATGCTGGTCGGACCGAACAGTGTCCTGGCCGTGCCGATGATGCCGATCATCCCGGACCGTCCGCGAACCAACGCGCGGGCCGCGGTGTTGGGGCGGTAGTCGAGCCGTCGGATCGCTTCGAGGACCCGTTCCCGGGTCTCGCGCCTGATGCTGGGCGCGCCGTTGATGACCCGGGACACCGTCTGGTGTGACACGCCCGCCAGACGAGCGACGTCAGCCATGACCGGTGGCCGGTCGGCCGCCGTCACAGCGGCCTTTGTGTGAACTCGCACTGGCGGGCCATCCGTTCTTCCATGGAGTCAGTTCCTCGTGGGCCTCGTCCGTTCGTGGCCGTCAGTGTGAGTGACGGGGCACCGCGCTGCCGCTGCCACCGACGAGGAAGTCGAGGTCCGCGCCGCTGTCTGCCTGCTGAACGTGTTCGCTGTAGAGCCGTACCCATCCCCGGTCGGCCACCGGCTTCGGAGGCTGCCAGGCGGCGCGGCGTACGGCGAGCTCCGCGTCGTCGACCAGCAGGTCGAGGCGGCGCGTCGCGACGTCGACGGAGATCAGGTCGCCGCTGCGTACCAGCGCGAGCGGACCGCCCACTGACGCCTCCGGTGCCACGTGCAGGACGCAGGTGCCGTAGCCGGTGCCGCTCATTCGGGCGTCGGAGATCCGCACCATGTCCGTGATGGCGTCGGCGAGCAACCGTCGTGGCATGGGCACGTTGCCCACCTCCGGGAAGCCGGGGTAGCCCCGGGGGCCGGCGTTGCGGACGACGATCACCGTGTCGGGGGTGACGTCGAGGTCCGGATCGTCGGCGGCGACGACGTACTCCTCGATCCGGTCGAAGACGAGCGCCGGGCCGGTGTGCGTGAGGAGGTGGGCGGAGGCGGCGGAGACCTTCAGCACCGCCCCGGACGGCGCGAGCGAGCCGCGCAGCACCACGGTGCCCGACCCGGCGGGCTGGAACGGCTCCTCCATGGTGGCGATGACGTCCCGGTTCCAGCACTGGGCGCCGTCGACGTTCTCCGCCACGCTCCTGCCGCTGACGGTGATGTGGTCCATGTGCAGCAGCGGGGCGAGTTCCTTCATCACCACCGGGAGGCCGCCCGCATAGGCGAAGTCCTCCATCAGGTACGTCCCGGACGGCATGAGGTTGACGAGCATGGGCACGTCGGCGGTGAGGGTGTCGAAGTCCTCCAACGACAGGGGGACGCCGAGGCGTCCGGCGATCGCGAGCAGGTGTACGACAGCGTTGGTGGAGCCGCCGATGGCGGCGTTGACCCGGACGGCGTTCTCGAACGCCTGCCTGGTGAGCACCGAGGACAACCGTTGGTCCTGTTCGACCATGGCGACGATCCGGCGTCCGGCGGCCTGCGCGAGCGCGTACCGCCGGGAGTCGACCGCCGGCACCGCGGCCGCCCCCGGTAGCTGCACACCCAGCGCCTCGGTCACACAGGCCATCGTGGAGGCGGTACCCATTGTCATGCAGTGGCCCCGGCTGCGGGACATGCCGACCTCCGCCTCGGAGCAGTCGGCCGCCGTCATCCGACCGGCCCGCATCTCCTCGGTGAAGCGCCAGACGACGGTGCCGGAGCCGATGTCCTGGCCGCGGAACTTGCCGTTGAGCATCGGGCCACCGGTCAACATCAGTGTCGGCAGGTCGACGCTCGCCGCTCCCATCAGCAGGCCGGGGGTGGTCTTGTCACAGCCGGAGAGCAGGACCACCCCGTCGAGCGGGTTGGCGCGGACCGACTCCTCCAGCTCCATCGCCAGCAGGTTGCGGTAGAGCATGGTCGTGGGTCGCATCAGCGGCTCGCCCAGGCTCATCGCCGGGAACTCCAGCGGCAGGCCCCCGCTCTCCCACACGCCCCGCTTCACCGACTCGGCCAGGTCGCGCAGGTGGGCGTTGCAGGGTGTCAGCTCCGACCAGGTGGTGGCGATGCCGATCACCGGGCGACCGTCGAAGACGTCGTCCGCGAACCCCTGGTTGCGCATCCAGGACCGATGGATGAACCCGTTGCGGCCTTCCGCACCGAACCACTCCCCGCTGCGCAGCGGTCGATTCGTCGTCGACATCAGCACACCTCTCTGTCATCCGTCCGGCCGCGTCCTGCGCGGCGATCAATGCGCGTGTGGTGGATTGGCTGGTGGCGCCGCGCGGCCTACCGGAGACCTCCGACGGAGAGGCCGCCGCGCCAGTGTCGTTGCAGGCTGAAGAACGCGATGATCAGCGGAATCACGGACACCAGGGAGCCCAGGATGATGAGGCTCCACAGCGAGGTGGTTCCCGCGTTGTTCGCGGACGCGATTCCCTGCCAGAGGCCAAGGCCGACGGTGACCGGGAAGAGCCGGTTGTCGGAGAGCATGGCCAGCGGCAGGAAGTAGTTGTTCCAGGACGCCACGGCCGACAGGAGCAGCACGGTGACCACAGCGGGACGCATCAGCGGAAGGGCGATCTGGATGAAGGTCCGTATCTCTCCCGCGCCGTCGACCCGCGCCGCGTCCAGGAGCTCGTCGGGCACCGCGTCGCGCGCGTACACGTGCATCAGGTAGACGCCGAACGGGTTGAGCAGCGACGGGAGGATCACCGCCCAGACCGTGTTCGTGAGGCCGAGCCGGGAGAACATGATGAAGGTCGGGATGACCAGAGCGGTGGCGGGCACCATCAGCGCGCCGAGCACGATGGCGAAGCTGAAGCGTCGGGCGGCGAACCGGTACTTGGCGAACCCGTAACCGGCCATGACCGCCAGGACGGTGGCGCCGACCCCGCCGGCGATGGCGTAGAGCGTGGAGTTGAGCATCCACCGCAGGTAGATGCCACCGTCGTAGGTGAAGAGCTGCCGCAGGTTCCCGAGGTAGTCGACCTGGTCGGTGAACCAGAGGGTGTTGCCGCCGCCGAACAGCCCGGGTGCGTCCTTGGAACTGTTGACGATGACCCACCAGAACGGTACGAGGAAGTAGATCACCAGGAAGCCGAGGAGGATCTGCAGGGGGAGATAGCGCTGCGGTCGGCGGGCGCCGGCGCGGACGCTGGTGTGGTTGGTCATCAGAGGAAGCTCCTCCGCTTGCGGGTGAAGAACAGGAAGGCGTACACGCAGATGAACACGAGCCCGCCGAGGGCGAAGGAGATCGCCGACCCGTAGTTGAAGTTGGCGAGCGAGAACGCCTGTTGGTACGCGTACATGTTCGGGGTGAAGTCCGAGCCGATGGTGCCCGCGGCGAGGTATCGCAGGATCTGCGGTTCGTTGAAGAACTGCAGGGTGCCGATGAGCGAGAAGACCAGGATGAGGATCAGGGCGGGCGCGATCAGCGGGATCTTGATCCGGGTCGCGATCTGCCACCGCCCGGCGCCGTCCATCCGGGCCGCCTCGTAGAGCGTCGGGTCGACGCCCTGCAACGCCGCGTACAGGATGATCATGTAGTAGCCGGCCCACTGCCAGGTGACGACGTTGAGCAGCCCATAAAAGATCAGGTCGCTGCTCAGGAAGTCGGGTGCGGTGGCGCCGAACAGCCCGAAGATGTCGGTGAGCGGGCCGAAGCCCCTGCTGTAGAGGAACCCCCACATCACGGCCCCGATGACTGTGGGGATCGCGTACGGCAGGAAGATCATGAGGCGGGAGAAACGGGCGAACACTGTGGTCACCGAGTCCAGGATGAGGGCCAGCGCGAGCGCGATGACGATCTGCAGCGGGATCGAGACCAGCGAGAAGCGGATGACGAACCACGCCCCGGACAGGAAGCTCGGGTCGGTGAACGCCTTCACGTAGTTGTCGAAGAGAACGAAGCTGGTGCCGCCGATCAGCTTCTTCTGGAAGAGACTGAGGTACAGCGCGTAGGCCAGCGGCGCGATGAGGAACGCCAGGAACACGATCCCGAACGGCCCGACGAAGAGCCACCCCATCAGGTGTTCGCGGAGGTGCACCTTGCCACGGATCTTGCGCGTCTCAGGTTGAGGACGCGGTGCGCGCTTCTCGGTCAGGAGTGTCATCTTGGTCTCCGGGACGTGGACGGTGAGGGTGGAGGGTGGGCCGGCCGCTCAGTGCGGCGCGGCCCACCCATCCGGTCACTGAACGGTGAAGCCTTGTTCCTTGGCGTACTTCGCCACGTCCTCCTGGAGCCGGTCGGCAGCCTGCGAACCGGTGACGGAGCCCTTGATGATCTCGCTGACCTGCTTCGTCATGGCGTCGAGGTAGTACTGACCGAACGGGGCGTACGCGACGCCCTTGTAGGCGTCCGCGGCGGGAAGGTAGACCTCCTTGTTCGCCTGCTGGCCGTCGAAGAACGCCACCTTCAGGTCGACGAACGCGGGGTCCTTGAGCGCCGTGAGGTTCAGCGGGAAGATGATCTGGTTGGTCCAGCCGTCGGTGAGTGACTCCTTGTCGGCGTAGAGGCCGTAGGCGACCTTCGCGGCCAGCTCCGGCTTCTTGGCCTGCTTGGTCACCGAGAAGGCCGACCCACCCCAGTTGACCTGCACCGGGTTGGCCGAGTCCCACTGCGGCAGCGGCGCCACCGCGAACTTGCCGGTGTCCTGCCCCTTACCGACACCCGCGCCGGTGAGATAGCCGGGCGCCCAGGCCGCCGAGATGTACGTCGCGTAGTTGCCGTTGATGACGCCGGAGATGTATTCCGGGGTGAACTGGTCCTGCGTACCGACCAGGCCCTTCTTGGCGAGGCCGCCCCAGTAGTCCAGCACGTCCTTGGACGCCTGGTCGTTGAGCTTCACCCCGATCGCCTTCGGCTGCGCCGGATCGTAGGTGAAGGGAGCAGCGCCCTTCTGGATCTGCAGCGCCATGGTGAGCGCCGAGACGTTCGCGCCGAGGTCACCGAAGAGCGGGCCGCCGGCGTCCTTGACCTTCTGGGCGGCCTGCTCGTACTCGGCCCAGGTCTTCGGCGGCGTGATCTTGTACTTGTCGAAGATGTCCTTCCGGTAGATCATCGCCACCGGGCCGCCGTCGACCGGGACGCCGTAGACCTTGTCGCCGACCGACACGTCCTTCCAGGCGCCCTCGCCGTAGTTGGCCTTGACCGCGTCGAAGCCGTACTGCTTGATGTCGACGAGCGCGCCCTGGATCTGGAACGTCGGGATCCGGTCCGCCTCGACCATGATCACGTCTGGTGCGCCGGTGCCCGCCGAGATGGCGGTCTGGAACTTGTCGTACTCGTCACTGCCCTGGCCGACGTTGGTCCAGCAGACCTGCACATCGTCGTGCTGCTTGTTGAAGTTGTCGACGACGAGCTGGGTGTTGGGGTACCAGCCCCACATCGTCACGACCGGCACGTTCTGCTTGGTGATGGTGTTCGTGCAACTGCTCGCGTTGCTGCCGCCCTCGTCGGAGGAGCAGGCGACGAGGCCGGTCCCCGCCGCGAGCATGGCTACCGTGGCGAATATTCGTCTTCTCTTCATTGAGATGGTTCCCTTCGGCGATGGCGGTGCACTGCATCCATGCGCTGGCGGGCGCCACCGGGGGCAGGAAGCCCTGCTCCCGGTGGCGTCGCCAGCGACGGCTCCTAGCGCTTGAACAGACGGGGCGCCAGGTCGATGAGGTTCTTCTGCCACACGTCCCAGCCGTGCGGCCCGGGGGTGACCCCGTCGAACTCGTAGCGGATACCGAGGTTGTCCAACGTGGTCAGCGACGCCATGAAGCTCGGGTACACGAAGTCGGTCTGGTCACCGACGTAGAGGCGCAGCATCCTGGTGCCGTTGTTGATCGCCGCCACGTCGACGCCGGTGCCGCTGCCGAAACCGGCCGAGAACGCGGCGACGTAGGCGAACTCACCCGGGTAGGCCCGCAGCACTCCGAACGCCTGCCCGCCGCCCATCGACAGACCGGCGAGGGCCTGCTGCGACGGATCGCTGGAGATGTTGTAGCGGTCACGGGCCGTCGGAACGATGTTCTCCCGCAGTTCCCGGTTGAAGTTCGACGAGTTGCCGTTGCCCATCACGACGACCATCGGCGTCAGGTCGCCGTCGAGAAACTGATTGTCGAGGATCTGCTTGGCGCGGCCCATCTCCACCCAGTCCGTGTAGTTCTGGCCGCCGCCGTGCTGGAGGTAGAGGACCGGGTACGGCTGCGTACGGTTCGGGTCGTACCCGGGTGGGGTCCACACCAGCGCGGTGCGGTCCTGGCCGGCCACCGTGCTGGGGTAGGTCATGCTCTCGACCTTCCCGCCACGACCGGCGGGTACGTCCGACAGCAGTCGGGCACCCGGCCCGGGGATGAAGAAGGTGCTCCACATCGGCTCGGTGGTGACAGTCGTCGGGTTGGAGGTGTCCTTGACCGCGACCCGGTCCACGATCAGCCGGTAGTAGTAGAACCAGGGCTTCAACGGGCCCACCGTGGCCCGCCACCGGTCACCGTCGCGGGTCAGTGGCAGTCGCAGCCAACTGCCGCCCGGTGCGACGTTCGCCCAGACCGTGACGTGCTGAGCGTCAGCGAAGTCAGTGGTCGTCTCGAAGGTGACGAACCCGTCCTCGGTGACGAAGGGCGTCGGGGTGGTGCCGGCCGGCGGCGGGGTGAACTCCCGCTTGAGCGGCTGGTGACCGGGGCTCGGCCCGTGGTCCCGCACGTGACCGAACAGTCGCGGCAGGAAGTCGACGAGGTTCTCCTGCCAGGTGGTCCAGGTCGCGCCGCCGTCCGGGTTGACCCCGTCGAACTCGAACCGGACGTCGGCCCGTTCCAACGCCTTCGTCAGCCGGTAGGTGGTGTTGTACGCGGGATCGGTGACGTTGCCCGTGTAGAGGCGGAGCAGCTTGACACCGCGGTTGATCGCCTTGGCGTCCTTCCGGTCGATCTCCGGCGCCGACGTGCCCGAGAACCAACCCACGTGACCGAACTGACCCGGCTTGGTGAGCGCGGCCCGCACCGCGTCCGTCGCACCGTCGGACACGCCCGCGATGGCCTGGTGCGCCGGGTCGCGAAGGACCCGGTACCTGTCGGTGACCGACTTCCCGAGGTCCTTCAACCCCTTGTCGTCGGAGCCGTCGACATCGTTGATCACCACCACCATCGGACGGATGGCGCCCGCGGCCGAGAGGTTGTCGAGGATCTGCTTGGCTCGACCGAGGTCGAGCCAGTCGGTGGCGGCCACGCCGTCCCCCGACTGGAGGAAGAGCGCCGGGTAACCCTTCGGGCTCTTGGCCGCGTAACCCGGTGGCGTCCAGACCAGGGCGGAGCGCTGCGCGTTCCCGGCCCGATAGGTCAGCGTCTCGATCTTGCCGCCGGTGCCGGCCGGCGCGTCGAGCAGCCATCGTGCCGAGTCACCCGCGACGAGGAAGGTGCTCAGGAGCGGGTTGGACGCGACACTGGTGCTGTTCGTCGGGTCCTTGATGGTCAAGGTGTCGTCGGCGGTGAGCTGGTAGTTGTAGAGCCCCGGCTCCAACGCGCCGAGAACACCCGACCACACGTCACCCCGACGGGTCAGACCGAACTCCGCCCAGCTGGCCGACGGGCCGAAGTTTCCCTCGACGACGACCTGCGAGACGGTGCCCAGGTGCTCCTGGACGTACGCCGCCGGGACGGCGAACGTGGCGTAGCGGTCCGCGGAGACGTTCAGCCACGGCGTGTCCGCCGCAGCTGGTTGCGGCGCGAGGAGCACCGCCGCGGCGGCGATGACCCCGGCGGTGAACGCTGCCGAGAGTCGACGGCGTACGCCTAGCTGGCGTAAACGCCCGTGATACTGTCCGGTAACCACACTCCACTCCCTTCATGCGCCGGCAGCGGATGCGACCCGTCTGACCGGCTCAACTCAACGGTGGATCTGGCCGTGCGTGCTGCGTACACCTCCTTCAGGCTGCCGCCACGGGCACACCTGCCGTGATCGCTGTATCGGGAGCGATCAGGCTCGCGCACCAGTGGGCTGAGGTCATGGCCGTGCCGCGCTCCTGGGTGGTGCGGTCGAGTCGCGCACGACGAGGCTTGTCGGAAGCACGATCTGGCTCGGCTCGTCCCACTCACCGGTCACCAGCGACTTGAGCATCCGCGCGGCTTCGTACCCGAGCTGATACATCGACTGGTCCACTGTGGTCAAACCCGGTTGGGTCGACGCCGCCTCGGGGATGTTGTCGAAGCCGACGACGGACAGGTCCCCCGGCACTGAGAACCCCAGCTCCCGGGCGACCTCCAGAACCTTGAGGGCCATCCCGTCGCTCGCCGCGAAGATCGCCGATGGAGGCTCCGTTCGTCGCAGCAGGTCACGCGCCAACGGAGTCGCCGACTCGGGGTTGAAGTCCCCTCGACCGATGAGCGTCGGGTCGACCGGGATGCCGGCGTTGGTCAGCGCGGCGCGGTATCCCTCCTCCCGCGACCAGGCCGAGGCCAGGCTGTCGCGGCCGGCGATGAACCCGATGCGCCGATGACCCAGGTCGACCAGGTGCTCGACCGCGGTGGTGGCGCCCGCGAGGTTGTCGGCCATCACCGAGGGCGCCGTCGAGCCCCGCACCGGGTCGATGGCCACGACCGGCGTCCTGCTCCGGATGTCACCCCAGGGCGTCACGACGATGCACCCGTCGGTGAGGGTGCCCGACAGGCGGGTCAGGTGCCGCTGCTCCCAACCCTCCGAATACGAACCGTAGAGGTCGCTGTTGGCGTAGATGATCAGATCGAAGCCTGAGCGGCTCAGCGCCTTCATCACGCCCTTGAGCACTTCCGCCGTGTACGACTGAAAGCTGTGCGCCACGAGGCCCAGGACGTTGGTGCGGCTACGCCGAAGGCTGGTCGCCACCAGACTCGACTCGTAGCCGAGCTGCTCGATGGCGGAGCGCACCTGAGCGACAGTGCGAGCGCTGACGCCGTAATGCCCGTTGACGACACGCGAGACGGTGGCGGTGGAAACGCCAGCAGCTCGGGCGACATCACTCATTGTCACCGGCGCATTGACTTCAATCATGCCGCTCTCTCTGGACTGCAATCGTTATCGGTTACGTTTCCAGGATGTTGCCAAGGTAACTGAGAACTATTACGAACACAAGACCTCTTCACCCTTACCCGACCCCTTCGAATGGGCTGTCCTAAGTGGAGCTCGGCGAGGATGCCGGTGATCCTCGGATGCCGTTGCGGATAACGCAATCGGCGTCGTCTGCCAGGGGTCGAAGTGGGGGCCGATTCCGCGTCGGTACTACCCGTCGACAACAGGACGGCACGCTCCGTCAAGAACCATTCTCCGACCCGGGTGAACGATCACAGCTGCCGAACTTCAACGGTCCCGGTAAAGACCTTCGACGTCGACCGGTCCGAGTCGGCACCGATGACGAAAGTGCCGGCATGGGTGTGGTCGGCAGCCGAGAAGCCCACGTACACCTCGATCTGCCCGGCCTCCACCGCGTAGGCCATGCTCCGGTCGTAGAAACCGAGCTGGCCGGTGGGGAGCGCGAACCGCACCGCCACCCGCTGGCCGGCGGCGGCCTCGACGCGGGCGAAGGACTTCAGCTCCAGCACCGGCCGGGTGACAGTGGCCTGTGGGTCGCGGACGTAGAGCTGCACTACCTGCTCCCCCGCCCGGTGTCCGGTGTTCGCGACAGTGACCTCGACACCGACGCTGTCCCCGGCGCGGACCTCGGCGCTGTCCACGACGGCGTCCTCGATCACGAACGAGGTGTACCCGAGGCCGTGGCCGAAGGCGTAGCGCGGGGAGACTGGCGAGTCCACGTAGTCGCCGTGCCAGTGTGACCGCCCGCCGGACACCTTGTGGCCGTAGAACACGGGGATCTGACCAACGCTTCGGGGGTACGAGATCGGCAGCTTCCCGCTCGGGTTGACCTCACCGAGCAGCACCTCGGCGATCGCCTGCGCCCCGGTCTCCCCCGGCAGCCAGGCCATCAGCACGGCGGCGCACTCCTCGTGCAGGAAGTCACTGCCCACCGGTCGGCCGGCGACGAGCACCGCCACGACGGGTGTGCCGGTGGCGACGACGGCACGGACCAGCTCCTCCTGCACGCCTGGCAGGTCCAGACTGGACCGGTCCCGCGACTCGCCGGTGGTGGCCCCGGGCGTCAGCCCCGAGCGGTCACCCAGTACCAGCACCGCGACATCGGCCGCCGCGGCGGCAGCGACCGCCTCGGTGAACCCCTCGGTCGACGGGTCGAGCACGTCGCAGCCCGGCGCAAAGCGCAGCCGGTCACCCAGCCGTGCCACGAGTTCGTCGCGCACCGTGGGCACACCGCCGGTGCTCTCATCGATCTCCAGATCGTCCGGGATCGTCATCATCTCGCCGAGCAGACCGCGCCGCTTGCGCGCCTCGACCAACGCCTCGATGTGCGCCGCGAACGAGTAGTCACCGAGCAGGTGCCGGGCGTCGTCGGCGTTGGGGCCGATGAGCGCGACAGTTCCGGTGCCCCCGAGCAGCGGCAGGACGCCGTCGTTCTTGAGCAGGACGAGGCTGCGGCGGGCGATCTCCAGCGCGACGTCCCGGTGCCGCTCGGCGTTGGCCGACGTCGAGGCAGCGTCCTCGTCGACGTACGGGTTCTCGAAGAGCCCGAGTTCGATCTTGTGCCGGAGGACTCGTGCGACCGACTCGTCGAGCCGGGCCTCGCTGACCTCGCCGGCGTCCAGGGCATTGGTGAGGGCGTCCGCGTACGCGTCGGTCGCCGGAAGCTCGACGTCGACGCCCGCGCCGAGGCCCACCGTCGCGGCCTGCTGCTTGTCCTGCGCGAAGTGGTGGTACGAGTGGAGGTCGTTGACGGCGAAGTAGTCGGAGACCACGCTGCCGGTGAACCCCCACTGCCCCCGCAGGACGTCAGCGAGGAGTTCCTGGTTGGCATGGCACGGGACGCCGTCGAGCTCGTGGTAGCCCGCCATCACCGACTGGAGCCCGCCGTCGCGGACCGCCGCCTCGAACGGATACAGGTACACCTCGCGCAGCAGACGCGGCGGCAGGTGGGCCGGCGCCCAGTTCAGCCCACCCTCGGACGCCCCGTAGCCGACGAAGTGCTTGGCGGTGGCGAGGACGCCGTCGGTCAGGTCGGCGCCCTGCAGGCCCCGAACGAACGCCACCCCCATCCGGGACACCAGGTACGGGTCTTCGCCGTAGGTCTCCTCCGTCCGGCCCCACCGCGGGTCGCGCACGACGTCCAGCACCGGCGAGAGCCCCTGGTGGCTTCCCATGGCGCGCATCTGTGCGCGAACGGCGTCGGCCAGCTGCCGGTTGAGTTCCGGCGCCCACGTGCTCGCCACGCCGATCGCCTGCGGGAAGATGGTCGCCTCGCGGGCCATGACCCCCGAGCAGACCTCCTCGTGCACGATCGCCGGGATCCCCAGCCGGGTCTCGGTCACCAGGAAGCGCTGGATCGCATTGGCGGCCCGCGCCACCTGCGCCGCCTTCAGGCTGGTCGCGCCCGCGACGCGGGTCACGTGCCCCAGGCCGTGTCGAAGGATCGGTCGGGCCCGCTCCGCCGCGAACCGACCGCCCTCCAGAAGGGCGAACGCCCACGTGCTGCCCAGCTGCGCGAGCTTTTCCTCGCGGGTCATCCGGGCCAGCAGGTCGGACACCCGATCCTCGACAGACGCTGTCGCATCCGCGTAGGTCGCCTTGATCTCCGGCTCAACAGTGGTCACCCGGTCACCCCAATCACCGCGACAAGCTGGTCGTTCGGCCCCGGAGGGCGTGCCGGCCGGACATTGATCCAGGTGCCATGTTCCCTTACGTAAACGTAATCGGTAACGTTTACATAGATCGAGAACGTAATCGAAGACGATCACGTTGTCCAGAGCTCACACCGCCTCCACCACCCCTCGGTCCCGGCGTTCGAGCAGTGCTGTCGCGTCGGACCCGCACGAAGGGAGCCAGCCCTGAACACCCACCTCGACAGCGCGCCGGACAACGGCGTGCACACGGCCCGCCTGACCCTGGACCCCCGCCGACGCGTCGCACCGGTGCCACGTCGACTCTTCGGCTCGTTCGTCGAGCACCTGGGGCGCTGCGTCTACAACGGAATCTACGAGCCGGGGCACCCGACGGCCGATGCCGACGGCTTTCGGGGCGACGTCCTCGCGCTGGTGCGCGAGTTGGGCGTCACCACCGTCCGCTATCCCGGCGGCAACTTCGTCTCCTCCTACCGCTGGGAGGACGGCGTCGGTCCGGTCGACAAACGCCCGGCGAGACTCGACCTCGCCTGGCACAGCCTGGAGACCAACGCGTTCGGGCTCGACGAGTTCATGCGGTGGGTCGGCAAGGCCGGTGTGGATCCGATCATGGCGGTCAACCTCGGCACCCGTGGCACCGCCGAGGCCGTCGACCTGCTCGAGTACGCCAATCACCGCGGTGGGAGCCACCTCGCCGACCAGCGCCGCGACAACGGCGCTGTCGACCCGTACGGCATCAAGCTGTGGTGTCTGGGCAACGAGATGGACGGCCCGTGGCAGGTGGGTCAGCGCAGCGCGACCGAGTACGGGCGACTCGCTGCGCAGACCGCCAAGGCCATGCGACGCTTCGATCCCGATCTCGAACTCGTCGCCTGCGGCTCCTCACACCTCGGTATGCCGACCTTCGGCAGCTGGGAACGCGACGTGCTGACCGAGGCGTACGACGACGTCGAATTGATCTCGCTGCACGCGTACTACCAGCCGGTCGACGACGACCTGGCCAGCTTCCTCGCCTCGGCCGAGGACATGGACAGGTACATCGACGCCGTCACCGCCATCGCCGACTCGGTCGGAGCGATCCGTCGGTCGACCAAGAAGATCATGATCGCGTTCGACGAGTGGAACGTCTGGTACCAGTCCGCCGCCCCGTCCACGCCCCCGAGCGGCGAGGACTGGCCGGTCGCGCCGCCCCTGCTGGAGGACCACTACAGCGTTGCCGACGCTGTCGTCGTCGGCGGCCTGCTCATCAGCCTGCTCCGGCACAGCGACCGGGTGAGCGCGGCCTGCCAGGCCCAACTGGTCAACGTCATCGCGCCGATCATGACCGAGACGGGCGGCCCGGCCTGGCGGCAGACCATCTTCCACCCCTTCGCCCGCACCGCCCGGCACGCCCAGGGCACCGTGTTGGACGTGCTGCGCGAGGGCAGCACGACGACCACCGACCGCTACGGTGAGATCGACGCTGTCGACGCGGTCTCCACCTGGGACGACACCACCGGGGAGATGACGGTCTTCCTCGTCAACCGTGCCCTCGACACCCCGGCCGAGGTGACCATCGACGTCGCCGGCGCGCAGGTCGGCGACATCGTCGAATGCGTCACCGTCGGTGGCACCGACCTGCACGCCAAGAACACGGCCGACGGTCCGGACCACGCCGCGCCGCGTTCCAACGGCACGGCACGGGGCGCCGACGCCAGCGTGCAGCTGACTCTCCCGCCCGCGTCCTGGACCATGCTGCGACTCCGCGCCACCGACACGACCCCCGTGACCGGCTGACGAACGGACCGGGACGTGCCCCGGCCGCGCACACCCTGGCTTCACCAGGGGCCGCGCGGCCGGGGCTTCCCCACCACAGGGAGTACGGCGTCGAGCCGGCTGTTACCGGAACCCGAGGTGCGTGTCACCCGCGTAGAAGTCGACAGTGCCGGAGGGCGCAGACGTGCTGGTGCTGACCGTGCCGACCGTCGCGGTGGCGGTGACCTTCGTGTGCTGCGAGCCGCCCACCGGTGACGTGGTGACGACGAGGTCGGTGGTGGTGGCCCGGAACGTCAGCGTACGCAGGTAGTGGTTCAGCAGCGGACGCCACACGTGCCAGGTGTGCACGCCCGGCACGTTGTACTCGTCCAGCTCGACGCCGGCGGCGCGCAGGGCAGCGGCGTTGCGCTGCGAGTTCTCGGCGATGTTGCCCAGCCGGTCCTGCAACCCGGTGCCGATCATGATGCCGCCGGCCACCGCCTTCATGCTGTCGACCTGGGCCTGGGTGGCGGCCGGGCCGCCCGCACTCCAGGCCGCGTGGTAGCCGAACAGGTCGGTGTGGTTGTACATGATGGTGTACGCCCGGCTGCCACCGGCGGAGAAGCCGGCGAACGCGCGGTCCTGCGCCCGGGTCGAGACGCGGTAGTTCTGCTCGACGAACGGGAAGATGTTGTTCCGTAGTTCGTTGACGTAGCCCTCGTTGCCACCGGGGAGGCCGTTGAAGTCGGTGGACACGATCACCATGGGCTGCGCCGCACGTTCCTTGATCGCGTTCTCCAGGATGAGGTGGGCAACGCCCTGCATCGTCCAGGCGGTCGAGTGGTCGCCGCTGCCATGGCTCAGGTAGAGGGTCGGGTACGGCGTGGCCCGGTTGGGGTCGTAGCCGTGTGGCAGGTAGACGACGATGTCGTGGACTCCCGCCGGGTTGGTCGACAGCGGCGAGGTGTACCGCCGGGACTCCAGCCGGCCGACCCTGGCGACCGGAGCCTGGTAACCGGTGTCGTACGTCGGGAACTTCTTGCTGGTCGGGACGTAGATCGTGCTGCGTACCGCGCCGGGCGCTCCCGGGTACTGCGGCTGGATCTGCCAGCGGTTGGCGGGGTCGTCGTGCAGGGCGCAGCCGGTGGCGAGCTCGTTGGCGCAGTCGTGGGTGAACGCGTAGCGGAAGGTGCCCGCCGGCAGCGGAGTGGTGAAGGTCCAGACCCCGTCCGGGCCCTTCCGCATCGCCTGGGTGTGCCACGGGGTGGCCGCGACGTCGCCGGGTTGCCACTCGGCGGGCGGTCGCGCGTCACCGCAGTCCTGGCATGCGATGTTCTCCGGTCGGGAATAGAACCAGTCGCCGTAGACGTGGACCTGCCCGACGTCCTCGGGCGCCCGGTACCGGAAGGTGACTGTGTAGCCGGTCGGGGGCTTGTCGGTGCGGGTGACGGTCGGGCCCAGCGGCGCCGGCGGTGCGGCCGAGGCCGCCGGAGCGGCGACCGTTGCGGCCGTCACTGTGACGGCGGCGAGCAGCGCGAGCAGCAGCCGGCGTGTCGGTGCCGGCGTCGGGGGACGGGGAGGTGCGACGGGCATGTTCCTGCTCCCTCTTCGGCGTGTGGTCAGACCGCACCGAGCGGTCGACCGACCATTCGATGGTGAGGTGAAGGGATACCAGTAACGAGCGATGCAGTGATGCGAGCGCTAACATCGTTCCCTGTCGAAAACACAACCATGAATTGCATTGACGGTCAAGGCGGAAATTCGATCGGAAAATCGCATCCCCACCATTCGGGCGCGCTTCAGCAACACCGGGCAACTGGCGCGCAAATTCTCTGTCGGATTGATTCTTCAAGGAATTCGCGCGCCAGTCACAGGTGGCCCGGAACGCGCCCGGGAAAAGCCAACGGACGCGGTTATTCGACCGCTGGCTGCAACCTCCCGTCGACCCGCCGGGAGATGGCGGTGTACTCGTCGCGCAACTCCTCGGGCAGGATCCAGGCCGGGGCGTCCTGCCACGCCAGCGGGCGCAGGAACCGTCGGATCGACGTGGCGCCCACCGAAGTGTGCACGGCGTTCGTCGACGGCCACGGTCCACCGTGGTGCTGGGCCCACGACACCCGGACCCCGGTGGGGTATCCGTCGAACACGATGCGACCCGCGCGGGCGGCGAGCACGTCGACCAGTCGACGTACGACCTCGGCGTCGTCGCCCGGTCCGCGGTGCAGCGAACCGGTCAGCGACGGCGGGACGGCGGCCAGCGCGGCGTCGAGGTCGGCGGCGTCGTCGTAGCGGACCACGATCAGGAGCGGGCCGAAGCACTCGTCGGCGATCTCGGCGCTCAGCCCGGCGAGGCCGACCTCCAGGAGGGTCGGCGCCACTGTGAAGCCCGCCCCGGGTTCGACAGTGGGCCGCGCCGACACCCGGGCGCCGGCCCGCTCGAACTCCGTGGACCGGTTCTCGTACGCGTCCCGGATGCGCTCGTTGAGCAGGACCGTGCCGCCCGACGCGTCGACCTTCGCCCGCAGCGTCTTGACCAGGCCGTCACCACCTGGATCCGACGGAACGAACGCCAGGCCGGGCTTGGTGCACAGTTGGCCGCCCGAGTTCGTGAAGGAGCCGAAGAGGCCCTCGGCGATCTGGTCTGCCCGAACGGCGGCCGCGTCGGGCAGGACGACGATCGGGTTCACGCTGCTCAGTTCGGCGTACAGGGGAATCGGGTCGGGTCGTTCGTCGATGGCCGCCTGGATGGCGCGGGCGGCGTTGACCGAGCCGGTCAGGGCGGCCGCGCGGATCGCCGGGTGACGCACCAGTGAGCGGCCGGCCTGCTCCCCGTACACGGTCGCGACGACACCCCCGGGTCCGCCGAGGTCGCGGACGGCCGACTCGATAGCGGCGGCGGAGGCGTGCGAGGTCAGGGGGTGGGACGGGTGGGCCTTCAGGATCGTCGGACACCCGGCGGCGAGCGCGGCGGCCGTGTCACCGCCGGCGACCGAGAAGGCGAACGGGAAGTTGCTGGCGCCGAAGACGGCGACCGGCCCGAGGGGTACGAGCATCCGCCGCAGGTCCGGGCCCGGTCCGAGTGGTGTGTCGGCGGCGTGGTCGATGGCGGCCTCGACGTACGCTCCGTCGCGCAGCACCTCGCCGAACATCCGGAACTGGAGCGCCGCCCGGCTGAGTTCCCCGTTGAGGCGCGCGTGGCTCAGCCCGGTCTCCGCCTCCGCGGCAGCGACCAGAACCTCCCGGCGGGATTCCAGCGACGCGGCGATCGCGTCCAGCAGCTCCGCGCGGCCGAGCCTCCCACGGGCGGCCAACCACTGCGCCGCCGCCGACGTCTGACCGGCGATCACCTCCAGCCGAGACTCGTCGGTCTCGGTGAGATCCGTCGCGCGACTCTTACCGTCGCGCGGATCGACAGTGTTGACCACGTTCACAGCAGTCCTCTCCTCACCAGATTGCCCATGAGATCGCGGACGCCGAAGTGCCAGGGCTCGCACTCCTCCGCGTGCCGCACCCGGTTGACCAGGGTCCCGAGCGCTGGGCAGCTGATCCGTACCACGTCGTCGACCTTGTGGGTGAAACCCTCACCAGGGCGGTCCCGGTCCTGGATGGGCGCGAACATGGTGCCGAGCATCAGGGCGGCGCCGTCGGGATAGTGGTGGTGCGGCCCGATCAGCTGCCGGACCAGTTCCTCGGGGTCACGCGACATCTGGGTCATCTCCGAGACCGCCTCCAGGTGGAAGCCGTCCACGCCTCGAACCTCCAGGCGCACCTCGAGTTCGCGTACCCGATCCATGCCGAACCGGTCGTCGAAGAGCCGGATCAGAGGGCCGAGGGCGCAGGAGGCGTTGTTGTCCTTGGCCAGGGGAAGCAGGAGCGCCGAGCGGCCCTCGATGTCGCGCAGGTTCACGTCGTTGCCGAGGGTGGCGCCCACGATCCGGCCACTGGACTGGACGATGAGCGTGACCTCGGGTTCCGGGTTGTTCCAGGTCGAGGCGGCGAGTACGCCGACCGGAACGGCGGTGCCGACAGCGGAGAGGATCTGCCCCTTGGTGAAGATCTCGGCGTCCGGGCCGATGCCGACCTCCAGGTACTGGCTCCACATGCCCTCGGCGATCAGCAGACTCTTGAGCCGATCCGCCTCCGGTGAGCCCGCCTCCAGGCTGTGCAGGTCGACACCGACGTCGGCGAGCATGCGGTGCCGGAGGTCCGCCGCCAGTGCCAGGTCTCCCCGCGCCCGCTCCTCGATCACGCGCTCGATCATCGAGATCGGGAAGGTGACCCCGGCTGCCTTGAGCGCCTGGAGGTCGACCGGGGCGAGCAACCAGGGCCGGCTGCGGTCGCGGGTCGCGGCCCCCGTGTTGGCCAGTATCTCGGCGAAGTCGCCAACCCTCGGCCCGTCGAGCCCAGCCACTGTCGCGGCGGGATCGGGCAGCTCACAGATGTCGCGGACGGTCGGGAACCGGCGGCTGATGTCGATGACCTCGCCGTCGCGGACGGTCACCGGTGAGGGTCCGTCGCTGGACGGGTCCCAGATCCGGCCGATGAGGACGCTGTCGGCATCGTCCGGCAACGCTTCGGCGGCGGTACCGACCCAGTCCGCGGCCGACCCTCGGGGCCGTGGCAGCGTCATGAGTCGCTCTCCAGGTTGAAGAAGGACCGCTCGTCGCGGGGACGGATGTCGAAGACGGCGTCCTGGAACATCCGCAGCGGGTGCGGTGTGAACTGATGCTGCTCGATCGCTGTGAGGTCCACCTCGATGCCCAGGCCGATCCCGGTCGGGATGAGGATGTCGCCGTCGTCGGTCAACACCAGCCGCTCGTTGGTGATCTCGGGGCGCCAGGGCACGTCGGTCGCCATGATCTCCAGGTACCGGAAGTTGGGCAACGTGGCCCCAAGTTGCAGCGTCGCCGCGGTGCTGAGTGGACCACTCGGGTTGTGCGGCGCGAAGCCCACGTAGCTGGTCGCCGCGAGCGTGGAGATGAAGGCCAGCTCGGCGATCCCGCCGGCGTGCGTCACGTCGGGCTGGACGAAGTCGACCGCCTGGCGGGCCAGCGCCGGCGCGAAGCCCTGCCGCCCGTACCACCGCTCCCCCGCGGCGATCGGCACCGGCGACGCGCGACGGATGTCGACGAGCGCGTCGAGGTTGTCCGGTGGGCAGGGCTCCTCGAACCACACCGGGTCGAACTGCGCGATCTCCTTCGCCACCTTGATGGCGTGGCGGACGTCGAAGCGCCCGTGCCCCTCGACGAACAGCTCCACCTCGCGGCCCACCGCGCCACGGACCGCGTCGATCTGGGCCAGGACCCGGTCCAACTGGGCGGTGGTGATGGTCAGGTCGTAGTTCTCGAACGGGTCCCACTTGAGGCCCCGGAAGCCCGATTCCACGGTCCGGCGCGCGGCGGCCGCGTAGTCCTCCGGCGTGACGGCACCTGAGAACCAACCGTTCGCGTACGCGCGGACCCGGTCGCGGGTCGCGCCGCCGAGAAGCCGGGAGACCGGTACGCCGAGCTCACGCGCCGAGATGTCCCAGAGGGCCATCTCCAGCGAGCTCAACGCCGTCATGATCACCGGGCCGCCGCGCCAGTACCAGTCCCGCGCGGTCTCGTAGAGGATCTTCGAGATGTTTGTGGGATCCAGGCCCACCACCGCCTCGGCCAGCTCGGCGATGGCGCCCTGGACGGCACGTTCCTTGCCCTCCAGGGTGGCCTCGCCGAGCCCGACGATTCCCTCGTCGGTGTGGACCCGCACGATGACGAGGTTCGTGCGGTAGAAGTCGACGACGAGTGTGTCGACAGAGACGATCTTCATCTTTCGGCTCAACCCTTCACCGCGCCGGCGGTCATGCCGGACACCACGTACTTCTGCACCAACAGGTAGAAGGCGACGGCCGGCAGCGTGAACAGGAAGGCGACGGCCATCACCGTCTGGATCGGTGTACCCAGCTCGCCGATGAAGTTGGCGATGCCGACGGAGGCGGGTTGCAGGTCCGGGTTGAAGATGAACGTCACTGCGAACACGTACTCGTTCCAGGCGTGGAAGAACGCGATGACAGCGGTGGCCGCGATCGACGGGGCGATGAGCGGCACGTTGATGCGGGTCAGGGTGGTGAAGGGCCGGGCGCCGTCGGCACGCGCGGCCTCCTCCAACTCCTTCGGGATGCCGTCGATGGCGCCCTTGAGGATCAGCGCGACGATCGGCAGGACGAAGGCGGAGTTCACCAGGATGAGGCCGGTCAGCGAGTCGAGCAGTTCGAAGCGGCGGAACAGCGCGAACAGCGGGACGACCATGAGCGCCTCGGGAAGCATCTGCGTGAACAGCAGAACGACTGTCAGCACGGCCTTGCCCCAGAACGAGAACCGGGACAACGCGTAGCCGAGCGGGATGCCCAGGCCGACGGAGAGCACCATCGTGCCGACGGCGATGATCAGGCTGTTGAGCAGCCAACCGGCGGCCTTGCCCTCGGCGAGCGCATCCACGAAGACCCCGAACTGGCCGAGGTCCGGCGTGAGCCGGGGCTGATCGGCGAAGAGGTCGCTGTTGCTGGACAGCGCGGTGACGAACATCCAGTACAGCGGGAACACCGCGACACCGAGCACGACGAGCACGGCGACGATCCGTGCGGTGACACCGAAACGGAAGCGCCTCATCGGACGTCCCCCTTCTCCACAGCGCGGGCGACCAGGCGGCTGCCGATGACGACGATGAGCGAGATGACGACGCCGACCATGCCGATGGCCGCCGCCGAACCGAGTTCCTTCGAGTCGAAGGCCTGCGAATAGAGGTCGATGACGAGCGTCTCGGTGGCACCGACCGGCCCGCCCTTGGTCATCAGCCAAATCAGCTCGAACCGCCGCAGCGACCAGATCGTCATCAGCAGGGCCAACAGACCCACAGTCGGCTTGATGACCTGCCAGGTGACGGCCCGGAAGGTCGCCCACCGTCCGGCACCATCCACGGTGGCGGCCTCGTTGAGATCCTGCGGTACGGACTGCAGGGCGGAGAGCAGCACCACGGAGGTGAAGGGGAACAGCTGCCAGATGGTCGTGGCGAGCACCGCCGGGAGCGCGTAGCGCGGGCTGTCGAGGATGGCGCCACCCGGGACGCCGAGCCCGACCGCGTCGAGGAGTCGGTTCACGATGCCGTACTGCGCGTTGAGCATCCAGGTGGCGATGAGCGCCACCGCGATGCCCGGAGCCGCCCAGGGGACGGTCACCAGCGCCCGTGCCACGCCACGGCCGCGGAACTTCCTGTTGAGCAGGAGCGCGACGGCGAGCCCGGCGCCGATCGCGACGACCACGCAGGTGATCACGTAGACGACTGTGATCAGCAGGGTGCGATGGAACTCGGGGTCCCCGAAGATCCGGTTGAAGTTGTCGAGCCCGACCCACTCACTGCGGGTGGGGTTGAGCAGCCTCGTCCTGGTGAAGCTGAGGTACACCTCCTGGACGAGGGGTACCGCCTGGAAGACGAGGATGAACAGTGCGGCGGGTGCCAGGAACAGGTACGGCGTCCACTTGCTGCCCAGCGGGCTGGGCCGACGCCGGGGCCGGCCTGAGGGTGTTGTCTTCGGTACTCCGGTCTGCTCGACCACAGTCATCGGATCGGTCCTTCTGGGGGAAGGACGCCGCCGACGCACGAATCCTTGCGTCGGCGGCGTCGCCGTGTCGAGCGGTCAGCGGACCAGTTCGGTCGCCTGCTGCTGGGCGCGGTCGAGTGCCGACTTGAGGTCGGCCTTGCCCTGCAGTGCCGCGACCACGTTCTGCACGACCACCTTGCGGATGTCCGGCGTCTTGGCCTCGAACCCCAGCACGATCTGCGGCAGGCTGGTCTCGGTGAGCCCGTCGAAGACGGGGAGGAACGGCGTGGCCTTGAGCGCTTCCGCGCTGCGCTGCGTGGTGGTGGCGACGCTGCTCGCGCCGAGGATCTCCTGGAGCTTCACCTGGTTCTGCGGCTCCAGCGCCCACTTGATGAAGGTGGCGGCCTCGTCCTTGCCCTCGCTGGCCTCGTTGATCACGATTGGTGCGAGGATCGCGCCCTGCTTGCGGACCGGGAACGGGATGGGAGCGACGTTGAAGTTCAGCTTGGCGTTCTGGCCACGCGTGGCGGTCACGTAACCGCCGTTGTTGAGCTCCATCCCGACCTTGCCCTCGGCGAACATCCGCCGAAACGTGGCAGCGTCCGCGCCGCGCGGGATCACGTTCGCGTCGTACAGGTCCTTGAACGCCTGGAGGCCCTTGAGGTTCTCCGGCGAGTTGATCGTCAGGTTCTTTCCGTCGGACCACGCGCCGCCGAAGCCGTAGACGTAGTTGAAGATGTCCTGCCAGACACCGGCCTCCTCGGCCTCCGTCTGGCGGAACGCCAGGCCGAAGACGTCGCCCTTGGTCAGCGACTTGGCGGTGGAGGTGAACTGCTCGTAGCTGGTCGGCGGCGTCGGGATCAGGTCCGCGTTGTAGAACATCGCGTAGTTCGACGCTTCGAAGATGACGCCGTGCCGGACACCGTCGTGGACCATGAACTGGTCCGGCTGCTTGAGCAGGTCGTACTTGCTGGCGTCGATCACCTTGTCCAGCGGTGCGACGAGACCGGCGTCCGAGGCCGCCTCGAACTCGGGCATGTCGAAGCGGACCAGGTCGGGACCCTTGCCGCTGCCCATCTGCGTGAGCACGGTCTGACCGAAGGTCGGGTACGGCACCGCGGCGGCGGAGACCTGGACCTTGGTCTGGCTCTGGTTGAACTCGTCGAGCCACTTCGTCAACAGGGGCCCGCGGCCCGGGTCGCCGAAGGTCGAGGCCGCGAAGGTCAGTTTGGTGACGCCGTCGCCGGAGCCGCCGTCGGAGCCGCAACCGGTCAGGAGCGTGGCGGCAAGGCCGAGGGCACATGTCGCCCTGGCGATGCCGAAATAAGCGCGCTTATTACCCATCGTTACTCCACTGTTACGAGATGACGTCAAGCCGATGAAATTGCAACGATCGTAGCGTCATGTGCAACGGTGTCAAGTGGCGATTGCGCATCGCGTCATCTATATTGCACAATATGCAATGACAGCGACGGCGCTACCGTCGCGCGAGGGGAGACACAGCCTTGGCGCAATCGATTCGCCGCGCGATCGACCTCATCCGTCGATCCGCGGAGCACCCGCTGTCCCTTACGGAGGCTGCGGACGTGCTCGGCGTCCACAAGTCCACAGCGCTCCGCATACTGCAAACACTGGAGTCCGCGCGCTTCGTCCGCCGGACGGGCGCGGGCACCTACGTGCTCGGCAGCGGCCTGATCGAGTTGTCCGAGCTCGCGCTCGGCTCGATGGACCTTCGCCAGCCCGCCGCCGCACACCTGCGTGCGCTGCAACGCGAGACCGGCCACACCGTACACCTGGCGCAACTGACCGGCGACGAGATCATCTATATCGACAAGGTCGACAGCCCGGCGTTCGACGCCGTCAAGCTGCCGTCGCGGGTGGGACGCGCGGTGTCGATCTACGCGAGCGCCGTGGGCAAGACCATCCTCGCCTACCTCCCCCGGCAGGAACGCGACAGGCTTCTCTCCCACGTCGTCTTCGAGAAGTTCACCGACACCACGTTCGCCGACCACGACTCCCTGGAAGCCGAACTTGCCCGCATCCACGACTGCGGCTGGGCCATGGACAACGGCGAGCACGACGCCTACGTGATGTGCGTGGCCGCGCCGATCAGGGATTCACGGGGGCAGGTCATCGCCGCTGCCTCGATCACGGCGATCGAGGTCATCGCGAGCCTCGACCAGCTCAAGAGCAACCTTCCGCTGCTCCTGGAGACCGCCAACAAGATTTCGTACGAGCTCGGCTACGCGCCGCCGCCCACCGTGGCCAGCCCGGACGGCGAGATCCTCTCGGCGACCTGACCGCGCACGCCCCGGGCGATCACCGCGTTCTCGGCGCCGACCCGCCGGTGATGCGGTGGTGCTCGTCGGTCTCCATGTCGATGAAGGCCTGGATCATGCCCCGGTAGATCCGTTCGATCAGATCCGGGTCGGCACCGGCCTCGCTGGCCAACGTGCGGACCCGGGCCACCACCTGCGCCACCCGGTCCGGCGCACGGACGGCCTGACCGTCGCTCTTGAGCGGGGCGGCCTGCCGGACCAGCTCCTCCCGACGGGCAAGCAGCCCGACCAGGTCCCGATCCAGCTCGTCGATCCGAGCGCGGATCGCTGTCAACGTCGTCGCGGTCTCTGCCACGCCGGAAATCGTCGCACGACAGCGACACGATCAGGGGACCCGTTCGCCGGCCGACGCGTCGAATGCCGGCTATCACCCTAATCTCGACACGTTCATGTTCGCCTCGGCACGGCAACCACGGAGGGTGACGATGGGCGGAATGCCACGGCGTCAGTTCGTCAGACTCTCCGGAACCGCCGGCGCCACCGGACTGCTGGGACTGGTCGGCGCGGACCGGGCGTTGGCCGACGGGGGCCCGACCCCCGCGCCGTCGCCCTCGACACCCGGCGGCCCCGGCGCGGCGGCCTGCCCCACACCCTCGGCCCTGTGCGGCTACCCCGCCGACACCGGTGGCAGGTACGACCTGTGGGACCGGGTCCAGGTCTGCGAGGGCACGAAGACCGGGCCGCCATTCCCCCAGTGCCTGCGGACCACTCCCACGTACGTCGTCCTCAATGGAGGGTCGGGCTCGAACCACGACTTCCTGCTCGTGCCCAGTTGCCGGATCAGCGGCATCGAGTGCCCGTTCATCACCACCGCCAGCGCGCCGAACTACTGGCTGGACGCCTGGGACAACGCCCAGCCGGGGCAGCCGGGGCACGTCGTCTATCCCCACCTCGGGCTGGGCGTCAACTCGGCCGACCCGACGATCCGTCAGCAGGACCAGCTCCACATCCACCTCGCCGGGATCCACTCGGGGATCCAGACGCAGCTGAACAACCACGACAGCGCGATCAGCAACGACCCGAACCGGTGGCGCAACCAGATCGTGCCGATCTGGGGCCTGACGAGCACCGGCCTGCCCGCCCCGCGCTCATACCGGGTTCTGCACGTCGCGAACCTGAACGGGAACCTCTTCCGGCTCCTGCTGGACAGCGTCGTGCGGCCGACCGGAGCGGCGATGGCCGCGCAGATGCTGGCCGTGACGCCCCGCCTGATCGGCGGCGGCGGGTTCTACGTCCTGAACAGCGAGCCGGGCCTGCCCGTCCCGGCCGGTCAACCCGGGGGTACGGGCACCGTCGACTTCCTGCTGGCGTACGCCTGAGCCGCCCGCTCAGCGCAGCAGCGCCATCCGGTCGATGATGGAGTCGCGCAACTCCGGCGGCCAGGGAAACAGCGGCGCTGCCACGCGGAGCTGGGCAAATCCGTGCAGCCCGACCCAGAGCGCTGCCGCGTCGCCGAAGGGGTCGGCGCTGGTCGACCGTCCCGCCGCGACACAGTCCGCGAGCGTACGCCGCAGGACCTCGAAGGCCCCCATGCCGAGCACGGCGAGCTCGTCCGCCATGCCGGGCGCCCGCTCAAGGGCCTGCCCGGCGTCCCAGACGGCGCCGAACATCACCCGGTACTGGTGGGGCCGGCGTTCGGCGAAGGCCAGGTAGGCCGCGCAGGTCGCGCGTAGCCGCTCGACCGGATCCGCGTCCTCTGGTGTGCCCAGTTCCTGCTCCAGGATGTCGAACGCGCGTTGCGCGACCGCGAGCAGGATCGAGTCCAGGTCCGGAAAGTGCGGATAGATCGACGGCGCGGAGATGCCGGCCTGCCGGGCGATCCCGCGCAGGGTCACGCCCTGCGGCGCTCCGTCCTCAAGGAGCGTCATCGCGGCGTCGACGATCTCGTCGCGCAGTTGGGCACCTTCGCCGCGCTTGTTACGGGCCCGTGTTCTCGGTGTGGTCACTCCTTGACTTTACAGACGTTAGGCGAGCGCGTAAGTTAACGGCTGTAAGTTGACGTACGTTTCCTCAAGAAGGAGCCTCTCATGACCACAGCGACCGCTACCCGAATCGACACCGCCGCCCCCACCCACCGCGCCGACCTTGCCGGCCGTGCGCTGGCGGCCCTCGCGTCCCTCGCCACCGGCGTCGCGTTCGTCAACGGCGTACTACTGACCATCAACGCCAGCGACGAGCGCCTGTTCATCGAGGGCTGGCGGGTCTCCAGCTTCGGCATCTTCGCCGCGCTCTTCGCCCTGCTGGCGGTCAGGCCGCGCCAGGCGGCCGGCGTCTGGGAGATCGTGCTCGCCGGCAAGGCCGCTCTCGTCGTGTTCGGCGCGCTGATCGGAGACGTTCCGGAGGCCCGCCTGTCGGCCGTCATCGACTTCGGGCTCGTCGCCGTCGTCGCGGCCGCGTACGTGCTGTGCCGCGGCTGGTTGGCGTGGCGTCCCGCGACCACCAACCCGACCCGATGACGGAGACGACAATGCCCTCCACCTCGCCTTTCCGCCGCGTCGACCGGACCGTCACCATCTCGATCTGGGCGGTCCCGGTCCTGGTCGTCGGACAGTTCGCCATGCTGGCCATCGTCCCGGTCGTCCTCGCGCTGACCGTCAGCCTGCGGCACGCCCACCTACGCCGACTACGCCGCTGGACCATCGCTCTCGCCGCCGCCTACGCCACTCCGCTGATCCTCTGGGCCATCGGGCCTGACCGCGCCCCGAGCCTGTCCAAGGACATGCACCCGGTCTTCGCCGCGCTGATCGTCGTGGCCGCGCTGGCTACGGCAGCTGCCCTCCACCTCGGCAGGCGGCGTCCGAGCGGACCAGACGGCTCGTCGAACGAGCGGACGTCCTCCCGGGCCGCGCCGTGACCGATCCAATTCTCCCCCCGCGAGCGGAAGCGCCGGATCGCCCGTCGCCGTCATCCGACGGTGGCGGGCGATCCGAGCACTCGGTAACTGTCCTGGCGCGTGACGGATCAGCGAAGTGGCAGGGTGGCCAGCGCCAGGTTGGGGTCGACGCCGGTGGTGTACGCGGCACTGAGCACGTAGACGGTGCGACCGCGCACGGCCACCGAGGTCGGGTTCTGCAACCCGTCGGCCGCAGTCATCACCGTTCGGGAACGGCCGGCCGCGTCGATGCTCACCACGGTGTTCGGCCCGTTCAGCGTGGCGATGACCGTGTCGTCACCGGCATCGACGAAGGCGAAGTCGTCGATACCGACCAGACCGGTCGCCACCACCCGGACCGGCCCGGGTCGGCCGTGCCGCAGCGGAATGCGCAGCAGCGTGCCCTGGTCGAGGTTGGTCGCCCAGACCGCGCCGGCTCGGACCTTGATGCCGTTGGCACCGAGGAAGCCCGCCGGGGCGAGCTCGGGTGCCGAGGACCACACCTCGGCGCGACCGCCTTGCAGGGGAACCGTCGAGATCGTGCCGAGCACCGAGTCCGTGAGGTAGAACCTCTTCGTCCCCGCGTCGAACGTCAGGCCGTTGGGGAGCCCGTCGGCCGGCAGGGCCGCGATGCGGTACGGGGACCGGCCGGGACGAAGCCGGTACAGCCCCGTGGTGGCGGCGTCGCCGCTCGCGTAGAGGAAATAGATGGTGCTGTCAGCCATTCGAACGATGCCCGTGGTCAGCGCGAACCCGAGCACCGGCGTGTTGACGCCGCCGTCGGCCGGGGCCGGCAGGGTTGCCAGAACCCGCGTCCCGCCGGACGGGGTGACCGCGGCGACCTGTCGGGCCGCCGCGAAGGTGACGTAGGCGGTCCCGTCCGGGCCGAGCGCGACGTTCTCCGGCAACTGGCCCTTCGCCAGGTCGAAGTGGACCGCGATCCGCGCGGGCACCGGCGCGGCCGACGCTCGACTCGGCCCGACGGTGAGCGCCCGGGTGGTCGCGGCCGGTGCGGCGCTCGACGGCACGACCGTCACGACACCGAACCCGGCTGCTGCGACAGCGACTGCGAGGGTCATTGTTCTCTTGCGCATTTCTGTCCTTACTCACGGTGTTGTTGGTGGGCTTGAGCAGGGCGCGACGGGTCCGGCGCTCCTTGCGGAGCACCTCGTGTCGAGCCGATGGGGACGGCGCTATTCGCGCCTGACGAGCGGCTGCGAAGCACCGGCACGGGTGGTGACGGCGCTGTGCGCGAGCAACGTCATCGCGGCGTGGGATGCCGAGCCGGGTTCGGTGGTGGCGGCGATGACGGTCTGGCCGGTCTCGGTGCGCAGGGTCTGCTGTGTCACGTCCATCGCACCGACCAGCGGGTGACACATCTGGTAGACGGTGTCGCCGCCGGCCTTCACCCGGTGGTCGGCCCACATGGCGGCGAACTGCGGACTCCGCACGGTCAACTCACCGACCAGCGCGGCCATCAGCGGGTCGTCCGGGTGCTGCCCGGAAGCCATCCGCAGTGTCGCCACCACCGCGCGGGCCTTGGCGGGCCAGTCCGCGTACAGGTCACGCGTGTGCGCGTCCAGGAACACCAGCCGTGCCATGTTCGGCCGTTGGTTCGGCCACTCCGGGATCTCCGGGTTCAGGTGACCGGCGAAGAGGGCGTGACCGGCGGTGTTCCAGGCCAGCACGTCGGCGCGGCGACCGAGCACCACCACAGGTACGTCACCAAGCGTCGCCACGAGCTGGCGTAGCGCCGGGCTCACTCGTTCCGGGGCCGGGCGACGTACGGCAGGCCGGCGGCGGGTTCCGGCCGCCAGCTCGCCCAGATGGCGGCGTTCCGCGTCGTCGAGTAGCAGTGCCCGGGCAAGCGCGTCGAGCACCTCGGGTGAGGCGTTCACGGCCTGTCCCTGCTCCAACCGGGTGTAGTAGGAGACGCTGACCCCCGCCAGCAGGGCCAACTCTTCCCGCCGCAGCCCTCGAACCCGGCGCCGCTCACCGTACGTCGCCACGCCGGTGTCCTCCGGCCGCAGCTGGGAGCGCCGGGCCTGGAGGAAGTCGCCGAGCTGTCCTCTCGCGTTCATGACTCGAAGTATTGCGAGCCCTGCCGGCCCCAACCACTCCCTGCCAGGGGTAGGCACCGCCCGGCGAGGCAGTCCGTACGCATGCAGGCGACCCGGTGTCAGTTCGCGACGTCGCTGCCACTGACGGCGCCGGCGCGAAGGCCCTCATCGATGAAGCTGACCAGCCAGCTGAAGCTCTCGTCGACGGACGCGTCGATCTGGAACCCACCGGCCACCTCAAGGGTGGCGAACCCGTGCAGGACGCTACGAAGCGTCCGCATGGCGTGGATCACCTGGCCGGGTTCGAGGTCGTACCCGCCCAGCATGGCCGCCCATGAGGCGAGCACCCGCTCGCTGGCCGGGATGAACGGGTCGTCCGGGCCGGTCGGGCGGGCGGCGTTGCTGGCCGCGTACCGGCCGGGGTGTTCCCGCACGAACGTCCGCATCGCCTGCGCTCCGGCGGCGAGGGCTTCACTGCCGGAGCGGCCCTGGATGGCGTCACGGAGGGCGTCGCCGGCCTGGGTCATCCCCAGGATGGCGATCCGGTGTGCCAGGTCGGCCTGGCTGGCGACGTGCTTGTAGAGCGAGGGGGTCTTGATTCCCAGCCGTTCGGCGAGCAGACCCATGCTGAGGTTGTCGAAGCCGACCTCGTCGACCAGCGCGGCGGCGGCTTCGGTGACCGATGCCGGGGTGAGCCGCGCCTTAGGCACTGGTCAGCGTCCGGGCGAGGAAGGGCAGGGCCAGCGCGAGGACCTCGTCGGGCGTCTGGACGTGCGGGTAGTGGCCCGCGCCCTCGATGACAGCCAGCTCGCCGAGCCCTCGCGGCAGGTCGGCGAGGATGCGCTCACCCTCGGCCCGTGGGTCGGCCCAGTCCGGGTCGACGCTGCCCTGGATCACCAGGACCGGGCAGGTGACGTTCGGCAGTTGCCGACCGGCGTCGGCCGGGCTGCTCTTGGCCATGGACTGGAGGGCCTTCATCCGGCCGGGCTCACTCATCTTGGCCTCGATGCGCGCCAGCTCACCGTGCCAGTCGGCGGGCTTGGTGGGGATCGCCACGTCGAGGTACCTGCGCCAGTTCGCCACGCTGCCCCGGACGAGCACCTGCGCCAGTTGGAGGTAGCCGGCGCGGAAGCGCTTCACCCGCACCAGCCCACCCAGGTCGAAGGACTGCGCGCGGGTGAACGGCGCCAGCTCGATGACGCCGGTGATCAGCTCGGGGGCGGTGGCGGCCGCGATGGTCGCGGCGCCGCCGCTGATCGACTGGCCGATGATCACGGCGGGGCCTCCGAGGTGGCGCACGACGGCGACGAGATCACCAGCGATGTCTGTGCGGCTGTAGCCGTCCCAGCCGAGACTGGAGTCGCCGCAGCCACGGATGTCGACGTTGGCGACCCGGTATCCGGCCGCGGCGAGGGCCGGCGCGACGAACCGGTAGGAGTGCCGGCTGTCGCCCATGCCGTGCGCCAGGACGACAAGCGGGCCCTGCCCGGTCACTTCGTACGCGAGGGTGTTGCCGGCGATGTTCAGGTATTCGGTCATGACGTCCTCCAGCAAGCTAATGTGATTAGCTAAAGGCTAACCGAATTAGCCGCGATGGGCAAGTGCCGGTCACCGCTACTTCCCTCCACCCATGCCGAGCTGGGGATAGAGGGCATCGGGGGCGGCGGCCGCCCCGGTCGGCCGAGCGACAGTGACTGTCGTACCGAAGTCGCTGTAGCGCAGGGACGCGTTCGGCAACCCGTTGGCCTCCGGGATCAGGAAGCTGACCAGCCGACCCTCGGTGTCCAGCGTCGCCCGGAAAATGTGGCTGCGCGCGCCGTCCGGGAAGACACCACCGGGAGGGGGGCGGAAGCTGATCCCGTTGCCGGCGGCAACCCGGGTCACGTCGATCGTCCCGGTGATCTGGGTGCCGTTCACCCGTGCGGTGACGATCGCGTCGATGAGGCGGCCGGAGCCGCCGAAGTCGTTTCTGCCCGGCGCGAAGCTCAGGGCGAAGTCCGGCGGCAACCGGGCCGGGTCGAGGACCATCCAACCGTCGCCGACACCGCGAAGGAGTGCGCCGGCCTTCATGTAGACCTCGTCGTCGATCATCCGGATCTCGATGACCCCACCCGGCGCCGAGATGGTGGCGATCGAGCGCTTGCGGACGTTGTCGCTGTGCGACAGCGCCGCGATCTGACTGGCGATATCGACGTCGCTGCGAAAACTCGTCCGATCGACGAACGCCGTGCCCGTCCGCAGCAGACCGATCGCCTCGGCCGTCATTGTGGCATCGGCGCTGGCCGCCGAAGCCGGGGCGGATCGAGGCTTGGGTGCACTGTCCTTCGGTGCGCCAACCGAGCAACCCAGCATGAGCAGACCCGCAGAAATGCCGGCCAGTGTGGCTCGACGTGTCATGCCCGTCACGGTAGGCCGACCTGGCAAGGGCCCGGTGACCCATATAGTTCGGCGATGGAAACGGACACGGTGCGACAGGCTTACACGTCCGTCGCGGAGCTCTACATCGAGCTGTTCGGCACGGGCCAGCAGGTGGACGCCGACGACCTCGCCCTCATCCGGCGACACCTGGGCAGCCGGCCCGGCCGGGTGCTCGATCTGGGGTGCGGGCCTGGCCACCTCACCGGATACCTTCGCGAGCTGGGCGTCGACGCAGCAGGGATCGACCTGGTCCCCGAGTTCATCGCCCATGCGCGGGCGGCCCACCCGGGCGTCGAGTTCCACCTCGGCTCGATGGAACGCCTCGATATCGCCGAAGACTCCGTCGACGGCATCCTGGCCTGGTACTCGTTGATTCATCTTCCGCCGCCCGAGTTGGACGGCATGCTCAAGGAGTTCCGAAGGGTGCTGGTCCCGGCCGGGCGGTTGGTCCTGGGCGTCTTCGACGCCGAGGAGGTCGGCGCCTTCGACCACAAGGTCCTGACCGCCTACCGCTGGCCGGTCGACGAGATCTCCGAACGACTCGGCCGGGCCGGTTTCCGCGAGGTGGAACGCCTCCGGCGGTCCGCCACCGACGAGCACCGGCCGCTTGCCGCCATCGCGGCGATCGCGGTGTGAGGACGCCGAGGGCCGGCCTCCCGTCCTGGGAGACCGGCCCTCGCCCAGCTGAGCACCCGCGTCCGGGCGGGCGTCAGCACTCAGGCGTTGAGCTTCCCGGCGATCGTGACGACCCGCTCGGCCATGTGGTCGAGCGCGGCGAACTGGGCGTCGCCCAGCGGGGCGTCGTTGCTGCCCCCGGTGACGTGCGAGACGCCGTACGGGTTGCCGTCCGCGAACTTCAGCGGGTCGGTGTAACCCGGGGCGACGACCAGACCCCCGAAGTGGTGGATGGTGTTGTAGAGCGCGAGAAGGGTCGACTCCTGGCCGCCGTGCGCGGTCATGGAGGCGGTGAAGCCGGCGTACACCTTGTTGGCGAGCTGGCCCTGCGCCCACTGCGGACCGAGGGTGTCAAGGAACTGCTTGAGCTGGCTGGCGACGTTGCCGTAGCGGGTGGGCGTGCCGAACAGCACCGCGTCCGCCCAGACGACGTCGTCGGCGGTCGCCTTCGCCTCGTCCTTGGTGGCGTCGAAGTGCTGGCTCCAGGCGGCGTTGGAGGCGATGGCCTCGGCCGGGGCGAGCTCCGGAACCTGACGCAGACGCACCTCGGCGCCAGCCTTCTCGCCAGCCTCGGCGAGGCGCTTGGCCATGGCGTGCAGAGTGCCGGTGGACGAGTAGTAGATGACGGAGAGCTTGGTCATCGGAGGCATCCTTCCCAGGAAAGTAGTTGCCGCTGATAAATTTGCGGCCGCAACAATCTCGACATTAGCAGCCCTCTCGCGGTGTCCCAACCTCCTGACCACGCCCACCGGCGTGACGGAGCACACCAGGAGACGGGCGCGGGCCGCAGCCGTCCAGCCGATGAGGCGGAATGTGCGCGCCCCTACGATGAGGTGATGGACCCCGCGGGGACGCCACCGGCGGCGCGTTACCACCTGCTCGGGCCGGTCGAGGCGCGGTCGGCCTGCGGGGAACCGCTGGCCCTCGGCACGCCGATGCAGGTGCGCCTCTTGGCCGTGTTGATGTCGCAGCCGGGCACCGGGTGGTCCATCGACCAACTCGTCGACGAGCTGTGGCAGGGGCGACCGCCGAAGACGGCAGCCGGCAACGTGAAGACCTATGTCTGGGCGCTGCGCCGGGCGCTGCGCTCCCCGGGCTTCCCTGACCCCGCCATCGTCGCCGGGCCCACCGGCTACCGTCTTGCCCTGGACGGGCTGGCGGTGGACAGCGTGGCCTTCGACGACCTGGCCCAGCGCGGGTATTCCGCGCTGCGGCAGGGTCACTGGTCAGCCGCCCAGGAGACGTTCGAGGCCGCGTTGGCGCTCTGGCGTGGGGAACCGTTCGCGGGCCTCCCCGGCTGGGGGGTGTTGCGCTCAATCCGAGCGCGCCTCGAAGAACAGCGGTCCAGCCTGGTGGAGGAGGTCGTCGACCTCAAACTGCGCGCCGGACAGCATCACGAGCTGATCGAACCGCTGCGGAGCCAGGTCGACGACGACCCGCTGCGCGAGCGCCCATGGGGGCAACTGATGGTGGCCCTGGCGCGGACCGGCCGGCGTGCCGACGCGCTGGCGACGTACCGGCAGCTTCGCCACCTCCTCGCCGAGGAGGTGGGAGTCGAGCCCGGTCCCGATCTCCAACAGCTGCACACCCGCATCCTGCGGGCGGAACGGGAGCCGTTGGCATCCGATCCGCGGCCCTCGGAAGGAACCCCGCCGCGATTCGTCCCCCGGCAGCTGCCGGCCCCACCGACGTTGTTCACCGGCCGGGCCGGGGAGCTGGCCCGGCTCACCTCGCTGCTGCTCGATGACCCGCGCTCGGCCAGCACCGTCGTCATCACCGGTACGGGCGGCGTCGGGAAGAGCTGGCTGGCGCTGCGCTGGGCGCACGACAACCGGCATCACTTCCCCGACGGGCAGCTCCACGTCGACCTGGCCGGATTCGGCACCGCGACGCAGGAGGCGTCACCCTCGGCCGTCGTACGCTCGCTGTTGCCCGCCCTGGGTGTGAAGCTCCTGGAGATCCCCGCGGAGCCGGCGGCCCAGTTCGCCCTGTACCGCAGCCTGACCGCAGCTCGACGGCTGCTCGTGCTGCTCGACAACGCCCGCGACGCGGAACAGGTGCGGCCGCTGCTTCCAGGGTCGACCCGCTGCGGTGTGCTCGTGACGAGTCGCCACACCCTGCCCGGCCTGGTCACCACCGATGGCGCCCATCTCCTCGCGCTGGACCTGCCCAGCGACGACGAAGCGCGCCAACTGCTCGTCCGCCGACTGGGCGCGCAGCGGGTCATCGCCCAGCCGGCAGCGGTCGACGAGCTGATCGGACGTACCGCGCGGTTGCCCCTGGCGCTGTCCATCGTGGCCGCGCGAGCCGCCGCCCGGCCCACATTTCCGCTCCAGGCCATCGCCGACGACCTGGCGGCGAGCCGGGGCGGGCTCACGGCCCTGGCCACCGACGATGCCGCCACCGACGTGCGCACGGTGCTCTCCTGGTCGTACCGACTGCTCAGCGCGGACGCGGCCCGGCTGTTCCGGCAGATCAGCCTGCATCCCGCCCCGGATGTCAGCGCGGCGGCGGCGGCCAGCCTCGCCGGTGCGCCATCGCACCTGATCCGGCCGGCGCTCGACGAGTTGGCCCGGGCGAACCTGCTGGCCGAGCAGTCCCCCAACCGCTTCCGCTGTCACGATCTGCTCCGCGCGTACGGGGAGGAACTGACGCGCGCTCTCGACCCTCCGGCCGACCGTGGCGCCGTCCGCAGGCGCGTGCTCGACCACTACCTGCGTGTCGCTCGTGACGCGGCGAGGCTTGTCGACCCCGGCTGGCAGCCGCTCGACCCGCCGCCCCTGCCCACCGACGCGTCACCGTCGGCGTTCGCCGACCACCGGGCCGCGCTGGCCTGGTTCACCATCGAACAGCGGGTGCTGCTGGCCGCGGTCGCCGACGCGGTCGCGCACGGCTTCGACGCCCACGCCGGGCAGCTCGCCCAGGCCCTCACTCCCCTGCTCGGGCGGCTTTCGCAGTGGCACGACCTGGCCACCGTGCAGACCATCGCGGTCGCGGTCGCGCGCCGCCGCGGTGACCCACAGGCCGAGGCGCTGGCCCACCGGGACCTCGCGCTGGCCCATATCCAGAACCGCCGGTTCGGTGCGGCCCACCACCACCTCCGGCGCGCCATGGCACGGTACGACCAGGCCGGCGACCGCCCGGGTCAGGTCAGCGCCCATCTGCACCTCGCCTGGCTGTCCGACATCGAAGGAGACGCCGGGGCGGCGCTGCCGCACGCCAGGCAGGCGCTGGCACTGGCCAGCCACATCGGCGACCGGCTCGGCGAGGCGGCGGCGCTCAACGCGCTCGGCTGGAGCCATGCGCGGCTGGACGAGCACGCCCGCGCCATCGCCTACTGCGAGCGGGCTCTCGCGCTCTACGAGGAGGCCGAGGATCGGCTCGGCACGGCCCACACCTGGGACAGTCTCGGATTCGCCTATCACGGTCTCGGAAAACACCCGAGCGCGGCGGACTGCTACCGGCGCGCGCTCACGCTCTACTCCGAGGTCCAGGACCCGTGCGGGAGGGCGGACACGCTCGTCCGCCTCGGCGACACCCATCAGGTGTTGGGTGACCACCACACCTCGGTCGACCTGTGGCGGCAGGCGTTGGCGATCCTCGACCGGGTCGGTCATCCACAGGCCGCGGTGCTGGCCGACCGGCTGGCCGCGTACCAGTGAACGTCCTGCGCCGGCCGTCCCCGGACCGGCATGGATCCGACGTGGACCGGGCGTCGGCAGGCTGGACGAATGTTGACCACGAAGAGAACCACCCGCCGGCATCCGCGCGGGGTCGACCGTCGACGACGGCGGCTCCTCGGCAGCCTCTCGGTCGTCGTCGCGGCCCTCGTCACCTTGTCGCTCAACGCCCCACCGTCGCTCGCGGGCACCACGCCGACGAGCGGCGGTGCCAGGCCGGTCACCGTGGACGTCACCGGCGGTGGGAACGCTCGCATCGACTGGCAGGCGTGCCCGGAACAGCCCGACGATCCGGGCACGCGATGCGGCACCCTGCGCCTGCCGGTCGACTGGGCCCGACCGGGAGGGGAGACCTTCCCTCTGGCGCTGGCCCGGCGTCCCGCCACCGACCCGGCCGCCCGCATCGGTGTCCTGGTCTTCAACCCCGGCGGTCCCGGCCTGTCCGGGGTGGACGTGGCGTTGACGGCTGCCAGCCAGCTCGGGCCGGACGTGCTGCGCCGCTTCGACATCGTCGGCTTCGACCCCCGGGGCACGGTCCGTAGCGCACCGGTGCGCTGCTCATCGGCGCTGCTGGGTCAGCAGCCCTCCCTGACACCCGCGAACGCCGCGGAGTTCGAGCGGCTCCGCACCTACAACCGGCAGTTGCGAGACGACTGCCGTGCCAACAGTGGCCCGCTGTTCGACCACCTGGACAGTGTGAGCGTCGCGCGCGACACGGACGCCGTCCGGGCCGCACTCGGTGAGCGGCAGCTGAGCCTCTACCAGTGGTCCTACGGCACCCTGATCGGGCAGTCCTACGCCGAGCTGTTCCCCGACCGTGTCCGCGCCCTGGTCATGGACAGCGTGATGGACCACAGCCAGGGGGTACGGGAATACTTCCGCGGCGGCGCGGCCAGTAACGAGGCGCTGTTCCACGAGTTCGTGACCTGGTGCGAGCGAAACCCTGGCTGCGCGCTGCACGGACGTGACGTGCCGGCGCTCTACGACCGGCTGATGCGCCGTGCCGATGCCGGCACACTCGTCGACGCGGCCACCGGCACCCCGCTGAGCTGGTTCGAGCTTGGGTTCGCGACGTTCGTCAACTTCTTCGACGCGACCTGGGCCGATCTCGCGACCATGCTGCTCGCGCTGGAGCGGGGCGAGCCGGCCTCACTCGCGTCCCCGATGGTGCCGGTCGACGGCGACGAGAACCTGACCGAGTACGCGCTACCGGCGTTCTGCCAGGACTGGTCGCTGCCGATCGACGGGTTCGCCGACTGGAACCGGTATCTCGACCTGTCCCGCGCCACGGCACCGCACCTGCGAGCCTCCCCGTTGGCCGTCCGCTTCGCCGCTGTGTGCCTGGGCTGGACGGCGACCAACCCACAACATCGACTGCAGGTCCGGACGAGCGCGCCGCTGCTGGTGCTCAACGGGCGGTACGACCCGGCCACCCCGTACGACGGGGCCCAGCGGGTGGTGCGCCAGCTCGGCAGCCGGGGCCACCTCCTCACCTACGAGGGGTCGGGCCATGCCAGCTACCCGAGGACCGAGTGCACCCGCCGTCAGGTGGAGCGATACCTCATCACCAGAACCACGCCGCCGGTCGGTGCGAGCTGCCCGGCCGCCCCGGTCTGACGCGCCGGCGGTGTCACGGCGACGCTTCAGCTCACGGTAGGTGGTGCTGGGGCGTCGCCGCCCGCTCGGCAGGGCAGCGACGGTAATACGGCTCGGAAAAACCCGCAGGTCGGGGGTGGTGGACCTGTCGCGGCGGGCGCGGGCCCCGAACCAGGGCACCCTTGACATCGAAAGGGGTACCCATGTCACACTCCCGATGCTAATTCGATTTAGCGACCACCGAAGCCCTCAACTCCCCACACCGGACCAGACCGCGACGAGCGACCACCACAAAGGAGTCTTCGCGCATGAGGGAAACGACCGGAAGACGCAGGCTCCGGCTTGCGATCTCGATTCTCGCGTTCACAGCGCTCGCTGCGGGGGCCGTCGTCCCCGCGCCGGCTGCTGCCGCCGGCAAGCCCGCGCCCGTGCCGGGTGCGACCGTCAAGGCGGACCGCAACTCACCGACCGGATACACCGTCACGTTCGTCTACCGCAATCCGCAGGCCACCCAGGTCCGCCTCGCCGGGGACCTGACAGTGCTCGACGTCGGCACCGGCACCACCCGCTACCAGCCGGAAGAGTGGCAGCCGGGGCGCTATCACGCGGGCGGCACCGAGTTCCTCCGGGACATGACCAGGGACCCGAAGGGGAACTGGTCGGTCTCGGTCCCGCTGCACGCCGGCGGTCTCAGCTACTGGTACCGCGTCTGGGATCCGACGCAGGGCTGGGAGAACAAGCGCATCTGGGACCCCGCCTCGACGAACCCTCGGCCGCCGGGCGAGTCCTCGTTCCGGGTCAGGAACAACGACGTCCTCGATGCCGTCCACGTGCCGTACGCCAAGAAGCAGAACGACCCGGTGCTGAAGGCGCGTGCGGATTACGAGTTGCCGGTTGCCGACCGCGCGAAGCGGGGAACCGTCAGGTACGTCCCGTACACCACGATCCTTGGCGACAGTGGCCACTACCTCGGCGTCTACCTGCCGGCCAACTACGACGCCAACCGCGCGGAGCCGTACAAGGTCGCGTACCTCGCCCACGGCATCTTCGGCGACGAGACCGATTTCATGGTGCCCGCGAACGTCCCGAACATCCTGGACAACATGACGGCCAGGGGCGAGATCGAGCCGACCGTGGTCGTCACCATGGGCAACCACTTCACGGGCACCAGCCTCGGCTTCGCGTCCTACAACCAGACCAACGCGGCCAACAACCTGGTCCAGACGATCCTGCCCCTCGTCGAGAGCAGCTACAACGTCTCGACCGAGCGCTCCGGGCGGGCCTACGCGGGATTCTCGTACGGCGGGATGACGGGCGGCGTCGTCATGAAGAACTACCCGACCACCTTCGCGTTCTACGGACACTTCTCGGGTAACCCGTCGCTCACCACCCAGGACTACGACACCATCGCGAACGCGGTCGGAAACGACGATCTCTCGGTCTTCCTCGGCAATGGCGTCTTCGAGGGCAACCTCAACGCCCAGAACGCCATCGCGGACAACTTCCGGGCGCGGGGATACACCGCCGCGACGACCCAGGTCCCCGGCGCGCACGACGGGATGACGGCGGGCCAGCTGTTCACGATCTTCGCCCGGGATCACCTGTGGTCGGGGGTCGACACCGTGTCGGTGACGCCCGCGACGGTGAACCTGACGAAGGGCTGGAGCTGGGAAAGGCAGTTCACCGCCCAGGTGACGACCAACGAGGGTGTGAGCCCGGCGGTGACGTGGTCGGTGCAGGGAGCGACCTCCACCGACACCAGCATCTCCGCTGAGGGTCTGCTGTCGGTCGCCGCAGCGGAGACCGCGTCGTCGCTGACCGTCGTGGCGACGTCGGTGGCCGACCCGTCCAAGTCGCGCTCGGCCCAGGTCACCCTGACGCCTCCGGGCCCGGGACACGTCGCGGTCAAGGCGAAGGCCACGCCGGCCTCGGTCGTCCGCGGTGGCACGTTCACGCTGACCGTCGACGTCCGGGCCCAGTCGCCGCGCCCGAAGGCTCCGAAGGTGACCGGCGAGGTAGCCGTCACCTTCGGCGGCACCACCCGGGTGGTTGCCCTCCGCGGTGGCACGGCCGTCGTCGAGCTGCCGACCGCTGGGCTGCCCGCAGGGGTGCACCCGGTGCACGTCGCGTACTCCGGTGACGCGGCCCACGCCCCCACCGCTGCGGTCCACCAGCAGCTGCGGGTCCGCTAGGCAAGCAGGCAGGGGTGGGCCGGCGACCTCTCGTCGTCGGCCCACCACCGGCTGTCCGTCCGAACCGTCAGCTCACGCCCCGAACCGCCTCGATGATCGTCTCGGCGACCTCGCTCGGCCGGGCCACCGCCATCGCGTGCGACCCGCCGACGACCTCGCGCTGCCCCCGGGGGTTGGCCCGCTCCGCCATGAACCGGTGCGCCTCGGCGGGGATGTTCTTGTCAGCGTCGCCGAACACGAACCAACTGGGCAACGATCGCCAGGCGGGGTCGCCGGTGAGCTTGTCGCCCAGACCCTGTTCGGTGATCGGCCGCTGGGTCCGGGCCATCAGCGCGGCCATGTCGTCCGACGCGTCCGCGCAGAACTGGGCGTGGTACTGCTCCTGGCCGATCGCCACCTCATTCCCACCGGTCGACACCGGGTACTGCACCAGCGTGTCGGCGAGAGTGCTGCCGGGAAACTTCGAGGACAGCGCCAACGCCGACTCACCGGTGTCCGGGGCGAAGGCGTTGACGTACACGAGAGCCCGCACCGAGGTGTCGCCGGCTGCCGCCTGCGTGATCACCATGCCGCCGTACGAGTGGCCGACGAGGACGACCGGACCGCCGATCCCCCGCACGACATCCTGCACGTACGCGGCGTCGCCCGCCACGCTGCGCAGCGGGTTCGCGACGGCCACCGAGTCGTACCCGGCTCCCAGCCGCTCGAGCACACCGTTCCAGCTCGCCGACTCGGCGAATGCGCCGTGCACGAGCACGAGCGTGGGCTGTGGATCAGGCATGACAGGTGCCCCCTCACTCCGTGAAGCTGTTACCGCAGGTCGCACTGGTACGCCTGGATACCCGTCACGCGAGCGTGAAACGTCGGGTTCGACCGGCTCGCCGATGACCCCTACCGCCCGCCAATGACCACCCGGAAACACGGGGTCGCCTGCCCGAGCGCCGGACCCTATAGTGAGTTCCATTATGGGACTTACTGCATTCTGGCGGTGGTGGGTAGCCGGCACGACCAGTCAACTCGGCTCGGCGGTCGGCGCGCTGGCCCTACCGCTGACCGCGTTGACCGTGCTCCACGCGTCGGCCTTCGAGATGGGTCTGATCACGGCGGCGGGCTATCTGGCGTACCTCCTGATCAGCCTGCCGGCGGGCGTGATCGTGCAGCGTCTGCCGCTGCGCGGCATGCAGGTCGCCCTGGATCTGGTTCGGGCCCTCGCCATCGCGTCGGTCCCGCTGGCCTGGTGGTTCGACATGCTGACGGTGGCCCAGCTGATCGCTGTCGCCCTGGTGGTGAGCTTCGCCAACGTGCTGTTCGACGTGGCGAACCAGACCTTCCTGCCGGAGATCGTGCCGGCCGCGCAGTTGCAGGCCCGCAACAGCCTCACCTCCGGCACGCACGCGGCCACCTCGCTGGGCGGGCCGTCCCTGGGCGGTCTCGCGGTGCAGTTGCTGGGCGCCGTGCCGACGCTGTTCGTGGACGCCGTCAGCTACCTGCTCTCCGCCACGCTGCTGCGCACCCTGCCGGCCCGGCGGGTGCAGCGACCGGCCGAGCGGCCGCCGATGACCACGATGATCCGCGAGGGCTGGCACTTCGTGATCCGGCACCCGATCATCAGACCGGCCATGTGGGACGCCACCGCGACGAACTTCGTCAACGGTGGCATGCTCGCCCTGTTCCCGTTCTACCTGGTGCGTGAGCTGCACGCACCGCCACTCATGGTCGGGCTGTTGATCGCCGCCGACGGCCTCGGCGCGCTCATCGGCGCGGCGTTGACGACCCGGTTCACCAACCGTTTCGGCACCGCCCGCGGCCTCATCATCGCGGCCTTCGTCGGTGTGGCCGGCGCGCTCATCATCCCGCTGGGCACCGGCACCGCCGCGTTCCTGGCCTTCGCCGTCGGAAACCTCATCTTCGCGAGTTCCAACGTGGTGCTCAGCGTGACCACCCGCACCTACCGGATGATCGCCAGCCCACCGGAACTGCTGTCCCGGGTGATCGCCACGGTCAAGTTCGTCTCCTGGGGTGCCATCCCGGTCGGCGGCCTGCTCGCCGGCATCCTGGCCGGGCCACTCGGCGCCCGTACCACCCTGCTGATCTTCGGGGCGCTCACCGTGCTGTCCCCGATCATCTACCTGTCGACGCCGATCCGCCAGATGCGTGACCTGCCGCTCGACGCCACGCCGACACCCGCCGAGGCACGGGTGTGAACCAGCCGGATGCGCTCCCGATCTGCCCACAACGCTCACCGGATATCGACAGGAGGTGTAGCCCTCAGTCCCCTGGGGCAAGAACCCGCCCATGGAGGGAACGGCAGGGTGCGCGGGGCATCCGCACGGCCAGCAGCACCGAACCGGTGACCCGGGCCAGGTAGGACTGGCGATCCCACTGACGGCAGTCTGCGGCTGATGCGGCTGAGGCACAGCCTCCCCCCGGTGGCGCTCGGCGCGGTGGCGCTCGGCGCGGCGGCGCTCGGCGCGGCTCTGGGTGCCGACCCCGCCCACGCCGACACCCCGTCGCCGTCGCGGCTCCCACTGGTGGAGGTCGCCACCTCGCCGGAGGCCATCAAGGTTTCGGTGGCCGACGTGGTCGAGGTGGATCTGACCGTCCCCCTGCCCCTGCCGACCGCTGTCGCTTCCGTGCCCGTGCCTCTACCGTCGACGGACCCGCTGCCCCTGCCGTCGGCGGTTCCAGTTACGGTGCCGACGCCGTCAGCCAAGCCCTCCACCGCCCGGCCGAGTCGGCCGGCTGGGACCCCCTCGTCGTCGCCCAAGGCCACACCGGCACCCTCCACCTCGGAGTCCCCGGAGGCACGGGCCGGCTCGCAGCCACCGCCGACACCGCAGAAACCGCAGACGCGCGTGCCGTCGACGGTGTCCCGGGGCGGCGCGGACGGCACGTCCGACGGCGAGGCGTCGAGGCAGGCGAGGAAGACGGTGGCCGCTGTCACCGGACAGCGGCCCAACCCGCCCGCCCGGCCCGCACCGGGGCCACCGGCGTTCGTACTGGCGCTCGCGTCCGCACCGACCGGCGTCGGTGCCGGCGGCGCCGATCCACCCACCTCAACGGCCGAAGCTCCGCCGCACACCTCGCCTCTGCGCGCAGGGCTCACCGTCACCGCCGTCGACATGCGCGCTACCAGCCGACCCGTCGAGCGGGGCCCTCCCCCGCCCCGACAACTCCTGATCACCCACTCGCGTCCACGACGTTGATCAGGAGAGGTTCATGGAAATCGCCGTTATCTGGATCCCCGCCGACATCGAGCCGTCGGAGCCCGTCGTCGCGAGGTGTCTCAGCCACCTCCGCCGAAACTCCTACCGATTCGCAGGAGTCATGCGGGCCCCCTGGGAGACCATCGAGCAGTCGATGATCGACGGAGAGGTGGATGTCGTCGTCATCGCCGACTTCGCCCACCTCCCGCCGGACCGGTCCCCCCGGATCGAGCTGGCCAGCGCGCCCGACGTCGACGAGGACCGAACGGTTCCGGATTCACCGCTCAACTGACACCACGAAGCGCCCCGTCCGCTGCGGACGGGGCGCTTCGTCGACCTGACGAGATCGCGTGGCCGGGAAAGACGAAGGCGCCGGCCAGTTCCGAATTCGTCGCACGGTTCGGTCAGAATGTCGGGCGGCGGCGTCCTGGCGCCAACACCGCAACCGGTAGGGAGCAGACCCATCGGCAACTCCGACGCGATCACTCTGTGGCGGCCCACCGGGCAGGCCGAACTCGACCTCGTGGCGGCGGCCGGCTGGCGGGCCTGGCCTCCACGACTGCCGGACCAGCCGATCTTCTACCCGGTGCTCAACCGCTGGTATGCCACGAAGATCGCCCGCGAGTGGAACGTCCCCGCCAAAGGCGTCGGCTACGTCACCCGGTTCGACGTGCAACGGTCGTACCTCGACCACTACGAGGTCCAGCAGGCCGGTGGCCGCGACGTGCTGGAGTACTGGATTCCCGCCGAGAAGCTCGACGACCTCAACGCCCACATCGTCGGCGCGATCATCGCGGAGGCCGAGTACCGGGGCCCGGTTGACGACGAGGAGTTCGCCGACGCGGAGAGGACCCTGGGCCGGGCGCTGCCGGACGCCTGGCGCACCTACCTGCAGGGTGAGTCGTGGTTCCGGCGCGGCTGGATGACCACCGACGCCTACGTGTGGCTCAACTCCCCCCGCGAGATGCTGGAGCTGCATGAGGCGTGGGACGAGGCCACCGTCGCGCATCCTGGCATCGCCATCATCGGCGGTGACGGCTCCCGAGAACAGCTCGTCCTCGACCTGCGCAGTGACCCCGCCCCGGTGCTGCTGGTCGACATCACCAGCGGCGGTTGGGAGGACGCCGTCCAGCTGGCCGACGATGTCCGTCAGCTCATCGACCGCATCGAGGCGGGCACGTTCGCGTTCGACCTGGAGACCTGACGTCCGACCGGGTGACGAGCACCTGACCGGATCAGGGTCTCACCGCGAACCCGAGGATCAGGCCGCGACGGCCGCCCGTACGTCGTCGTCGGCGGCGCGCAGCCGAGCGGCGGCCTCTTCGGCGGTGCAGTTCGCCAGCAGCAGCACGATGGCCGTCTTGGCGTGTCCGTGCGCCGCTGCGAGCGCCCTCGCGGCCGTGTCGAGATCGGTCTCGGCGGCGTTGGCGACGATCCGACGCGCCCGGTCGACGAGCTTCTCGTTGGTGGCGTTCATGTCCACCATCAGATTCCCGTAGACCTTGCCGAGCCGGGCCATCGTGGCCGTCGAGAGCATGTTGCAGACCAGCTTCTCGGCGGTGCCGGCCTTGAGCCGGGTGGAGCCGGTCAGCACCTCGGGGCCGGTGGGCACCTCGATGGCGACGTCGGCGTGGCGGCTGGTCACCGCGTCGGTGTTGCAGGCCACCGAGACGGTCGCCGCGCCAAGCGCGCGGGCATGATCCAACCCACCGACCACGTACGGGGTACGGCCGCTGGCAGCGAGCCCGACCACAGTGTCGCGGGCGGTCAGGCCAACGGCGTCGAGGTCGGAGACGGCGCGGGTCGGGTCGTCCTCAGCGCCCTCGACGGCGACACCGAAGGCTCGTGCCCCGCCGGCGAGCAGACCGACGACCCGCTCGGGCGTCGTACCGAAGGTGGGTGGGATCTCGACGGCGTCGAGCATGCCGATCCGGCCGCTGGTGCCCGCGCCGAGGTAGATCAGCCGTCCGCCCTGACGGAGCGAGGCCACGATGACGTCGACGGCGGCGGCGATGTCCGGCACGGCTCGGCGGACGGCGGCGGCGACGGTCTGGTCCTCGTCGTTCATCGCGAGAAGCAACTCGGTGGGAGACATCCGGTCGAGGTCGCCGGTCTTGTCGTTGCGGGTCTCGGTACCGAGGGTGCTGAGGTCCACGGGGTGCTCGTTCCTCTCGCTGGTGTGCAGTCGCCGGCCGGCGGGGAGAGGTCTCCGGTCGCCCGGTGGCGGCTCGTCGTCGAGCGCGTCTCGCGACCCGCCGCCGCGGCCAGGCCGAGGGCGCAGCTGCGAACAGTCCCCGTATCAGCAGGCTGAAACCACAGCGTAACCAGCCCGGACCGGCGGTGGCAAAAAGTTTCGAGTTAGGCTGGCTCAACGTCACTTATTGACAACCGCTGGTTGGGAGCGAGCCGTGCGTCAACTCGACCTCGTCGTGATCGTGCTGTACCTCGTGGTGATCGCCTTCGTCGGACTACGCCTGTCCGGTAAACAGAAGTCCGCCAAGGACTACTTCGTGGGCGAGGGTCGGCTGCCCTGGTGGACCGTCTCGTTCTCGGTGGTGGCCACCGAGACCAGCGTTCTGACCGTGATCAGTGTTCCCGGCGGCGCCTACAGCGGTCAGGGCTTCGGCAACGTCGAGCTGGCCCTGGGTTACGTCATCGGTCGGGTCGTGGTGGCCGCGGTGCTCATCCCGCTCTACAAGCGGGGTGGGTTCGTCAGCGCCTACCAGTACCTCGGTGAGCGGTTTGGCCTGAAACTTCAAGGGCTGGCGTCGGTGACCTTCGTCTTCACCCGCCTGCTCGCCGAGGGTGTACGGCTGTTCGCCTCGGCCATCCCCATCAAGCTTCTTCTCGACGAGTTCGGGCTGAATGTCGGCTATCAGGCGATCATCATCGTCCTGACGCTCATCACTGTGGTCTACACCTACCTCGGTGGCATCAAGGCGGTCATCTGGACCGACGCCATCCAGATGGGGCTGTACCTGGGCGGGGCGATCCTGGCCATCGCGGTGCTCAGCCACGCCGTCGGCTTCGACGGCTACTCGCAGGCGCTGGACGCCGGCAAGTTCCAGCTCTTCGACACCAACTTCAACCTCGCGCACGTGCTCACCAGCCCGTTCGCCCTGCCGACCGCCATCATCGGTGGCGCGATCTTCGCGATGGCCAGCCACGGCTCGGACCAGCTGATCGTGCAGCGCATCCTGTCCACCCGCACACTGCGTGAGGGACAGAAGGCGATGATCTCCTCGGGCATCTTCGTGGTGATCCAGTTCGCGGCGTTCTCCCTGGTCGGGGCGCTGCTGTGGTCGTACAACAAGGGTCAGACCTTCAAGGAGCTCGGCCTGGCCAGCAGCGACAACCTCTACCCGAGCTTCATCCTGCACGCCCTGCCGGTGGGCATCTCGGGTCTGCTGGTGGCCGGCATCCTCGGCGCCGCGATGGGTTCGCTGTCCTCGGCGTTGAACTCGATGTCGAACTCCACGGTCGCCGACTTCATCCACAGCTTCTTCCGCACGGTCCCGTCCGACGACGCGATGCTCCGGCTCGCCCGGGTGATGACCCTGGTCTGGGCGGTGCTGATGGCGATCTTCGCCTGCGCGTTCAGCTCCAGCACCGGAAACGTCTACCTGACCGGTCTGACCATCGCCGGCTACACCTACGGGGCGCTGCTCGGTGCCTTCCTGCTCGGCCGTCTCGTCAAGCGGGCCAACCAGGTCGACGCGGTGATCGCCTTCCTCGTCACCGTGGCGGTGATGACCTACATCGTCCGCTACGTCAAGATCGACGTGACGACGGCCGGGACCACCACCGCCACCGCCATCGCCGCGCAGTGGCTGGTCCCGATCGGCGTCCTGATCACCCTGGTCGTCGGAGCGGTGTCCAGCCGGTTCCACCCGGCACCGGAGACGCCGTACGACCATGGACGCACCGACGAGGTCGACGACGCGGCGGCAGCCGCCGGCCGGGCCTGAAGGAGGATCTGATGCGCGTGATCGGCCTGATGTCCGGAACCTCCTACGACGGCATCGAAGCCGCCGCCGCCGAGTTCGACCTCAGCGGCGACACAGTGCGGATGCGACCGCTGGGGCGGCTCAGCCATCCGTACTCCGACGAGCTGCGCACGCAGATCGCCGCCGCCCTGCCGCCGGCGCCGACCACCACCGAGGCGATCTGCGTGCTGGACACCGGCATCGGCCAGTCCTTCGCCGAGTCCGGCGTGCGGGCCCTCGCCCAGCTGTGCGACGGCAAAGCCGACCTGGTCGTCTCGCACGGGCAGACCATGCACCACTGGGTGGAGGCGGGCAGGGTTCGGGGCACTCTCCAGCTGGGTCAGCCGGCCTGGATAGCGGAGGCCACCGGCCTTCCGGTCGTGTCCGACCTGCGCAGCCGCGACGTGGCCGCCGGCGGCCAGGGCGCCCCCCTGGTCGCCCTCTTCGACACACTGCTGCTGGGTGGCCTACCCGGCGTCCCGGCCGCGCTGAACCTGGGCGGCATCGCCAACATCACTGTCGTAGCGCCGGACGCGGACCCACTCGCCTTCGACACCGGCCCGGCGAACGCACTCCTCGACGCCGCCGCCCGCCACTTCAGCGGGGGCACCGAGGAGTACGACAGGGACGGGCGCGGGGCGGCTGCCGGGCAGGTGAACCCGGACCTGCTGCGGCGGCTGCTCGACGAGCCGTACTACCGGCTGCCCGGCCCGAAGAGCACCGGGAAAGAGCTGTTCCATCTGCCCTACCTGCTCGCCGCCCTCGCCGACGCGCCCACACCGGACCCGCAGGACGTGCTGGCCACGCTCACCCGGCTGACGGCGGTCACTGTGGCCGGCGCCTGCCGCGACCACGGCGTCACCCGGCTCGTCGTCTCCGGCGGCGGCGCACACAACCCGACCCTGATGCGCATGCTCGCCGACGAGCTGCCCGGCGTCCAGCTGTCCTCCAGCGACGACCTGGGCATCGCGTCGGACGCCAAGGAGGCGCTGGCCTTCGCGCTGCTGGGCTACCTGACCGTGCACGGGCTGCCCGGCGCCCTGCCCTCGGGCACCGGCGCGCGGCACGCCTCGGTGCTCGGCAGCATCACCCCTGGCCGGCAGCCGCTGCGGCTGCCGGCTCCGGCCAGCACCGCCCCCGCCCGGTTGCTTGTCGTCGCGTCTCCGGTGGCCGACTGACCATCCCTTCTCGGAGGATCCGCCCATGAGCACCGTCGTACCCGTGCCGCCGCCGAGCGCTGCCGGCGCTCGCGCCCGCGAGGTCGCCGACCTGCTGCGCTCGCGTCTCGACGATCCGAACCGGGCCAGCGCCGAGCTGCCCCGGAGGCTGGCGGCGGCACACGACGCCTCGCCGTACCTGTTCGAGCCGCAGGCCGTGGTCCGCGCCTCCTCGGCCGCCGAGGTGGGGGCGCTGATGGCCGGCGCCCGCGAGGCCGGCGTGCCGCTGACCCTGCGCGGCGGCGGCACCAGCCTGGCCGGGCAGGCCGGCGGCGCGGGCGTGCTGGTCGACGTCCGCACCGACTGGCGTCACGCCGAGGTCCTCGACGACGGCCGCCGCATCCGGCTCCAGCCGGGCCTGACGATCCGGCAGGCCAACGCCCGGTTGGCCCGCTACCGACGCCGACTCGGCCCGGACCCGGCCAGCGAGGCCGCCTGCACTGTGGGCGGCATGGTCGCCAACAATTCCAGCGGGATGACCTGCGGCACCACCGACAACGCGTACCGCACCATGGAGTCGCTGCGCTTCGTGCTCCCGTCCGGCACCGTCGTCGACTCCGGCGCCCGCGACGCCGACGACCGGCTGCGGGCCGACGAGCCCGAGCTGCACGCCGGGCTACTGCGCCTGCGCGACCGGGTGCGCTCGACGCCGGGGTCGCGCGCCACCATCGAGCGGCTGTTCGCCATGAAGAACACCATGGGGTACGGGCTGAACTCCCTGCTCGACCACAGCACCCCGGTCGAGATGCTCGCCCACCTGATGATCGGCAGCGAGGGCACGCTCGGCTTCGTGGCCGAGGCCGTCTTCCGTACCGTCGAGATCCACGGCCACGCCGCCACCGGCCTGCTGATCCTGCCCGGTCTCACCGACGCCACCGACGCGCTGCCGGCGCTGCTCGCCGCCGGCGCCCGTACCGCCGAGCTGCTCGACGCGGCCGCGCTGCGGGTCAGCCAGCGCGACCCGGGTGCCAGCACGGCCCTGCGCGGGCTGACGGTCACCGGGCACGCCGCGCTGCTGGTGGAGTTCGCCGAGGACAGCGCGGAGCAGTTGGCCGCGACGTTGGCTGACGCCCGGCCCGTACTCGACCGGCTGCCGGCCGTCACCGGCACCGAGCTGACCCGCGACCCACGCGAACGGGCCAACCTCTGGCACCTGCGTAAGGGCCTCTACACCGCCGTCGCCGGGGCCCGCCCGCCCGGCACCACGGCCCTGCTGGAGGACGTCGCGGTGCCGATGCCACGCCTGACCGGCACCTGCGACGGGCTGATCCGCCTGTTCGACAGGCACGGCTACCCGGATGCGGTGATCTTCGGACACGCCCGGGACGGCAACCTGCACTTCATGCTGACCCAGTCCTTCGACACCCCCGCCGAGATCGAGCGCTACGCCCGGTTCACCGACGACATGGTCGACCTGGTGCTCGCCGAGGGCGGGACACTCAAGGCGGAGCACGGCACCGGTCGGGCCATGGCACCCTTCGTCCGCCGGCAGTACGGCGACGAACTGTACGACGTGATGCGTGAACTCAAGCGGTTGTGCGACCCGAGCGGCCTACTCAACCCCGGTGTGCTGCTCAACGACGACCCGACCGTGCACCTGCGGCAGCTCAAGGCCGTCCCGACGGTCGACCCCGAGCTGGACGCCTGCGTCGAGTGTGGCTACTGCGAGCCGGTCTGCCCCACCGCCGACGTCACCACCACACCCCGGCAGCGCATCGTCCTGCAACGGCAGATCGCCCTCGCCACCGCCGCCGGCGACGAGGAGCGCCGCCGGGAGCTGACCGCCGACTACGAGTACGCCGCAGTGGACAGCTGCGCCGCGGACAGCCTCTGCGTCACCGCCTGCCCGGTCGGCATCGACACCGGGGCGGCGATGAAACGGCTGCGCGCCGAGCGGCACAGCCCTCGCGCCCAGCGCACCGCCCGCACCGCCGCGAAGCACTGGCAGGCCGCCGTGACGGGCGTCCGGGTGGGGCTGACCGCCGCGCACGCAGTGCCGACACCGGTCACCCGCGCCGCCACCGGGATGATCCGTGGGCTCGGCGCGGCCGAGCTAGTGCCACTGTGGACCGACGACATGCCCCGTGCCGGCGCGCCCCGCCCCACCCCGCGCAGCGCGCCGGACGCCCAGGCGGTGTTCTTCGCGGCCTGCGTCGGCAGTCTCTTCGCTCCCGAGGACGGCTCGTCCGGCGGGTCGGCGGCGGCGTTTCTGCGCCTCTGCGAACTGGCGGGGGTGCCGCTCGTCGTACCGACCGGCACGGCGGGGCTGTGCTGCGGAACCCCGTGGCAGTCCAAGGGTTACCCCGCCGGCCACCGCGAGATGGCGCAGCGGACCCTGGAAGCGCTCTGGACGGCCAGTGACGAGGGTCGCCTGCCTGTCGTGTGCGACGCGTCATCGTGCACGCACGGGTTGACGCAGCTGACGGCCGCGCTGGCCGAGGAGGATCAGGCACGCTACGGCGCGCTGCGCTTCGTCGACAGCGTGACCTTCACCGCCGAGCACCTCCTGCCGGCGCTGCCGCAGCCCCGGCGACTGGGCTCGCTGGCGCTGCACCCCACCTGCTCCACTGTGCACCTGGGCGGCATCGACGACCTGCGCGCCGTGGCCGGGGCGGTCGCCGACACCGTCTCCGTGCCGGACAGTTGGGGGTGCTGCGCCTTCGCCGGTGACCGGGGGCTGCTGCACCCCGAAGTCACGGCCGGCGCCACGGCGGCGCAGGCCGCCGAGATCAATGAGCGCGACCACGACGCGTACGCCTCCTGCAACCGCACCTGCGAGATGGGCATGAGCCGGGCCACCGGCCAGCCGTACCGGCATGTGCTCGAGGTGCTCGTCGAGGCGATCGAGCCGCTGGCGTAACCGGCGCCGTGCCCATGAGCGCGCCGCCCGCCACGGATCTGCGGCGGGCGGCGCGTTCGGTGCGTGGAACCCTCAGGAGAGGGCGATGTCGCGGTAGTAGTAGCGCAGGATCGCCTGGTAGCTCTTGCCCTCGTTGGCGAGGTCACGCGAGCCGTACTGCGACAGCCAGTCCCCGTCCACCCAGCCACCGCATGCGGTCGTCGTCGCACAGTAGTGCGCCCGCAGGATGTTGCCGCTCCGGGTCATCCGGGCCGACCAGGTCCGGTCCACCGCTGCGGACGTCGACGTCTGTGCCGACGACGGCCGGTAGACCTGGTCACCGGTGTCGTCACGAACGTCGTAGCACTGCCCGCCGGACGTCTTCCGGGTCGAGTGCAGCGCCCAGTACCAGCCGTAGCTCTTGACGGCCATCGCACCGGCGTCCAGCGAGGCGGACGGCCAACTCGTGATCCACTCGTTCGGGAGGACGTTCTTGACGTACGTCTTGAAGTCGACCCGGTCGACCCGGCCGAGACCGACCCGGTAGACGAGGATGGTGCTCGGCAGCTTGCTGTTGGTGCCGTCGGTGCTACAGCCCGTCGGCCCGCTCAGCAACTCGTGCGAGGCGTTGTTGTTCTTCAGCGTGGCGTTGAGGTTGCCCTTCGTGCCGGACGTGAAGTCCTGGCTCGCACCGGCGAAGTTGCTGTTGAACCAGACCCGCACGGTCTTGCCGGTGCGGTTCCACACCGACGCGGCGTTGTTCTTCACGCACAGGCCCTTGCCGCTGCCTGAACCCTTGAAGTCGTAGCAGGTCGGCTGGGTCGTGCCGTAGTCGTCCAGTGAGTCGGTGAAGTCGGAGACCGAGCCGGCCTGGTTGCTGTTGTAGTAGTAGCAGAACTCACCGCTGTCGCAGGTTCCGTCCCGTGTGGCCGCCGCTGCCGGCGACGCGACACTCAGGATGGAGGTGGACATGGCGAGGACGGCACCGACGACGGCGAGGCCCTTGCGGAAATTCATCGCGTCCTACTTCTCGTTGTAGCCCTGGGAGTTCCAGAACGAGGTCGGGTCGGCGTTGTCCAGGGTGGGGTCGCCGACGCTGACGGCCGCGTGGGTCTGCCGGCCGGCCCGGACCTCGACGTGGGTGTGCGCGCCCGAGCTCGACGACACCCCGTGCCACGACTCATCGGCGATGATCTCGCCCTTGCTGATGGCGTCGCCCACGCTCACCCCGGACTTCGGCGCGGTGTGCAGGTAGATCACCGTCTTGTTGAGCGAGGAGTTGTAGACGGAGATCGTGGACAGGCCGCCGCTGCCGGTGTTGCCCCGCGCGACGTAGATGACCGTTCCGGAGACCAGGGCCCGCACGTCCGAGCCGACGCTGCGGGCGATGTCGATGCCCTCGTGCCGCCCGGGCGTGGTGGTGTAACCGTCGAAGCCGCACGTGACAGTGCCGCCGCTGGCCTGGTAGAGGCCGTACGACAGGTTCGTGCGCGCCGACGGCGAGAACTGGTGCGAGGCGTTGTTGTTCTTCAGCGTGGCGTTGAGGTTTCCCTTCGCGCCGGCCGCGAAGTCCTGGTAGGAACCGGCGTAGCCGCTGTTGTAATAGACGCGCACGGTCTTGGTGCTGCGGTTCCAGACCGAGGCGGCCTCGTTCTTGATGCACAGCCCCTTTCCGGCGCCAGCGCCCTTGAAGTCGTAGCACGACGGCTGCTCGGTGCCGTAGTCGTCGAGCGACCCGGTGAAGTCAGAGACCGAACCCGCGTTGTCGCTGTTGTAGTAGTAGCAGAACTCGCCACTGTCGCAGACCCCGTCTCGGGCCGCCGCCGACGCGGGCGATGCGACGCTGAGGATCGAGGTGGTCGCGGCCAGCGCGACGCCGACGGCGGCGAGGCTCTTACGGATATTCATGGTGTCCTTTCCGGAACGGTGAGAGGGTGCGGGTCACTGCCCGCGCTGGTACTGCTCCCAGGTCGTGATCGGGACCCGGGGGCCGTCGTCCGGTCCCTGGTTGGCAAGGCCGTTCATGCCCAGGTAGTAGTCGCCGACCTGGTGCTGTGCCTGGCTGGACAGGTCCGTGTCGCTGATCGCGGTGGCGTGGATGTGCCACGGCCAGTCGCCCTGACTCGGGCTACGGACCCAGGCGGCGAAGCCGACCTGACGCAGGGCCCTGGCGACGGCGGTGCGCCTGGCCGCGGTCATGCCGGTGACCGCGATGTCCACCACACCCCCGCCGTCGTGCGTACCGGCCGAGGTGGGGTCGCCCCCGGGGTTGTAGGAGCCCTGCTCGAGCACCAGCGAGTAGCCAAGCAGACGCTGCGCCTCGGCCAGCATGGCCTGGGTGCGGGCGTTGACGACGTAGCCGTCACGCGGGACCTTCGCGCCCGGGCCGATCGTGTTGCCGACTGTGTAACGGTTCAGCCCGAGCTTCGTCAGCGACGTCGTGCCGGGTAGCCCGTTGGCGGCCAGCCCGGTGTAGCCGAGTGAGCGTTGGTACGCCGCGTACGCCGAGACGGTGACGGTCCCGAAGTAGCCGTCGACCCACTGTGCGTTCAGCAGGCCCCGCGCCTGGAGTGCCTGCTCGACGGCGAGCACGGAGTTCTTCGCGCCCGGGGTCAGTGTGTTGTCGGCACGGCGGGGGTCGATCTGGGCCGCCAGGACGGTGGCCTCCATGTCCACGACCGGCCGCGCGGCCGTGGTGACGGGCTGCTGCGCTGTGGCGCCGGATGTCGCGGCTCCGGCGTGGGCCGGGACGCCGGCGGCCACGCAGAGCGCGGCGAGCCCGACGGACAACCAGGGACGGCGCACTGTCGATCCTCCTCGCAATTGGTGAGTCGTTCGGAACGGACATCACCATGCGAGAAGCGGCCTGCTGTTCGGTACCCCTGTTGTGCTGTCAGATCCGTCAGGCCCTCGCCGACCTCGATGGATGTGGTGTTGTCAGATTCGGTGGCGTCCGGGCTGACATCGGGCGATCGCACTCCGGCAGCGGCCGAGAGCGCGTTCAGGTGGTGACGGTGACCATGAAGTACACCGGCCGGCGGGTGGGAAAAAACTCCTGTCCGTTCTCGTCGACCATCTTCCAGCTCACCCAGCACTTTCCGGGGCGGCTGGGCGCGGTGACCTCGACACTGATCATCACCTGCTCGTCAGGTGGTGTGTCACCGATCGCCACCCGATCCGGCACCTGGCAACCGTCGGCATCGGCGGTCGGGTTGGTCCGCGCCAGGAAACGGTTGTGCCAGGCCACCTTCCCCACGTTCTTGAGCGCCCACACCTTGACGAACTGGGAGTTGACCCGCACCCGGGTGCCGTCGGGAATGGTGACGTCTGCGATGAACTTGCTCGAGTCGCCGGGGATCAGCGAGTCCGAGAACGCCGACGGCGACACGGTCGGTGTGGACGACGCCGCCACGGTGCCGGGGGTGTCCCGGGACGACCGGCCGCGGACGACGACGCCCAGCACGGCGACCATCGCCACCACCAGGACCACAGCGGCGGCGGCGAGCCACGGCAAACGGTGCCGCCGTCCCCTCGCGGCGTCCTGGTCGGTCGGCGGATAGTCGGTGCCCCGCAGCGGGTTCTGCCGCTCCGGCGACGGCACGGGAACGACAGACGCGACGGGCCCGGTCGTCTCCGGGGCGGTATCGCCGTCCGCTGAGCCGTGAACGGACGCGGGACGCTGCGCGTCCTCCCAGCGACGCCGCCACTGGGCCTCATCCGCCTCGCAGGCGCGGACGAACTCCCGGACCGTCTCCCAGGAGGGGAACCTGGTGCCGGCGGCGGCCTCGTGCAGCGTGGTGTGCGAGATCCGGCCCGAGCGCCCGGCCATCTTCCGGAACGACGGGTCACCCACGCTGGTCCGCAAGGTCCGAAGCTGCTCGGCGAACCTCTCGGCGGCCTGTCTGTCCTGAAGCGACTGGGTGGCGGCACGCTGGTCCTTCATCACTCCCCCATGTCAGACGACGTCGTCCGGCGTTGTCAGAGCGTGCCAGAGGGTACCGATCCGGACAAGGCCGCCATCAATGTGGTGCATCGACCGAGGTGCGCTGCTGACCGGGCGAGGTCGATGCCTCCCCCGGCGGGCGCTGGCACAGCCGACGCCCCGCCGGGCTGTTCAGGCGACCTTGGGCGTGGCGCGCATTCCCACGTAGCAGACCTGGGTGCCGTTGGTGAGGGTGGAGAAGACCACAGGCATGTAGTCCTCGCTGAAGGACGGTCCCGCGCCGGAGGCGGCGAAGACGGTTGCGGTGACCGGTTCCAGGTCCATCTCCAGGGGTGGGGACATGTCCGCCATCTCGTCGACGAATTCGTACCGCAGGTGGGGCGAGCCGTCGTCGGTGAGGGAGACGGTGAGGACGACGCCCTCGCGCCGGTACGTGCCGAGCAGCGGTTCTAGGTCGATCGACTGTGGCACGGGGGCCGGGGCGAACGGCGCGGGCATTGTGACGTCGGCGAGTTCGGCCAGCAGGTCGCGGAACAGGTCGGCGTAGAGCAGGCGGGCCGCCCCGCCGTTGGTCATCAGGACCAGCGCTAGGTTCGCGTACGGGACGACACGCAGGTACGCGTACTGGCCGATGGCCGCGCCGTCGTGGCCGTAGCCGGGGATGCCGTCCCAGTCGTAGAGCGTCCAACCCAGGCCCCACCCGTCGGCGCTCACCGTCCACTTGTCGGGTACGTCGACCGCTCGGTGTCGCATGGCGGCGACAGCATCGGTGGACAGCACCCGCGTGCCGTCGGGCGCGAGGCCGCCGTCGAGGTGCATCCGGGCGAAGCGGGCCATGTCGGCGGCAGAGACGATGACCCTGCCTGCCGGACCGATAGAGCGGGGCATCAGGTCCCAGGACGGGGCCGGGTCGGGATAGCCGCCGGATTCGCCCAGGTGGCTCATGGCGACGCGGAAGCGCAGGGCCTCCTCCGGCAGCGTCATCGAGCGTTCCAGGCCGAGCGGCTCGAACAGCAGGCTCTTGAGGGCCTGGTCCCAGGTCAGACCGGTGAGCTTTTCAACCACGCGACCCAGGACGATGTAACCGAGCCCACCGTACGAGATGGCGGTGCCGGGCGGGCAGTCCAGCGCCACTCGTCGGGCGGCGCTGACGTATCGGGCGAGGCAGTCGTCACCCCGGCCACCGTCGAAGTTGAAGTCATTCGTCACGCCGCCGGTGTGGGACAGCAACTGCCGAATGGTGATCGTCCTCGTCGCCTCCGGATCCGGGGTGGCGAACTCCGGCAGCACGTCCACGACCGGAGCGTGCAGGTCCAGCTTTCCCTCGTCGGCGAGCCGCATGATGAGCGTTGCGGTGTAGACCTTCGCGATCGAGCCGGACAGGAACACCGAGTCCGGGGTGACCGCCACGCCGGTGTCCCGGTGCAGCACACCACTCGCCAGCTCGTGGATCTGCCCGTCCAGCAGCACGGCCAGGCTCGCGCCGGGGACGTGGTGCGTGTGGCGCAGCTCGTCGAATCGCCGCTGCCAGCTGTCGACGTCGAATCGACTGGTGCTCGACCTCCGTACAGACGGGGGGTGCGGGCCGCTGTCGGCGTTCCGGCTCAGCGTCTCGGTCATGGTGCTTCCCTTCAGTCGATCAGGCATCGGCACGGCACGTGCCGTGCCGCTCGTGGGCCGCGCTCAGTCTGGCCACGCACCCAGCGAATTGTCAACGGCACGTGCCGTGCCGCTACAGTGGCGGCATGACCGACGACCGCCGCACCAGGGCCGCCGACCGGACCAACGCGATCATGCGAACGACGCTGGAGTTGGCGCAGGAAATTGGTTACGCCAAACTCAGCATCGAAGGGGTCGCGGCCCGATCCGGCGTCGGCAAGCACACGATCTACCGGCGCTGGCCCTCCAAGGGCACCCTGTTCCTGGACGCGGTGCTCACCTCGGGCGAACCCGCACTCGAATATCCCGACACCGGCGACATCGTGGCCGACCTGCGCCAACAGATCCACGCCGCGGTCGACCTCCTGGGTCAGCCGCCACTGGGCCCCCTCTACCGGGCCCTGATCGGCGAGGCCCAGCACGATCCGATGGTCGCCGCCGCGCTCAACGAACGCTTCATCCGCCCGCAGGCCGACCGGACCGTCGCCCGGCTGCGGAGCGCACAGCAGCGGGGGCAGATCTCATCCGACTTCGACCTGGCCGTGGCCATGTCGATCCTGTCCGGCCCGCTCTACTTCCAGCTCCTCATCACGCAGGAGCCGCTGACCCACGAGTACGTCGATCGCGTACTCACTGCTCTGCTCGTGGGGATGACGCCACGGACCTAGCACCGCGCCGGCCCGCCGGGGTGGTGGTCCCGGCGGGCCGGGCGTCACGGGCAGGGTGTCTGCGCGCAGACGTCGACGACCTTGCCGGTGAGCAGGAAGACCGCCTTCTGTTTCTGGGCTCCGGCCTGGGCGCGGGGGAACTCGTGCGGATCGTCGCCGTACTCCGGCCCCGCCGGGGCGAGGTTGGTCGGTGGCGGCGCGTACGCCGCGCCGCTGTTCCAGATCACGATCGCCGAGCCGGTGTACGGGTAGCGGCGGATCGGCGTGATGCCCCAGTACGGTCGCACGTCCAGTGACCAGCCGTCGGCGAGCGCGGGGGTGTGCAGGCGTGCGCCGATGGTGCGCGCCTGCACCTCCGCCGCGGCGGGCGAGACCTGCTGGTCGGCGAAGGCCACGTGCATCAACACCTGGTGCGCCGGTGTACGCGGCAGCGGCCGATCGGTCATGTGCTGGGCGTACCCGTTGGCCTCGGACCGGTCCCACAACATCTGCAGCAGCGCGAGGACCAGCTGTTGGTCGACCCTGTCCGGGTAGTAGCCGTCCAGCACGCTCTGGAACGGCGCGAAGTCCACGCTGCGTTGCAGCAGCGTGGAGTAGTTCATCGCCGGTACGCCGAGCACCGACCGGGTCCAGTCCTGGGCGATGGCGGTGAGGGCACCTCCGTTGATGCCGCCCTGGCTGTTGCCGTCGTAGTGCAGCCCGCCGACGCGATCGATCAGCGGCCGGGCGGTGGCGTCCCGAAACGCCGGGTGGGCGGCGAACCCAGCCGGGTGGATCATCGCGCGACCCAGGAAGAGGAAGTTCAGGAAGCTCTGCTGCAACCGGTCCGCCACCGCGGGGAAGGCGCTGAGGTCGGTGAAGGCGTTGGCCACGAAGGGAACGTCGGCGGCGGCCATGCCGATCCAACTGGTCGCGCAGAAGGTGAAGTTGTGGGTGTTCGACATCGTCCTGACGTTGCCGGCGTTGATCTCGGTCGGTCGGCCGAGCAGTCCGTGGCCGTAGAGCGAGAGGTGAGCCGGCCGCGTAGCCGAGGCGCTGCGCGGGATGTTGCAGACGAAGTCGGCCGCCACCGTCGCGCCGGACGGTGTGGGCAGGGCGTTCGGCGTGGGCGGCGTCCCGGCGCCGCCGGCTGGCCCGTAGTGCAGGCGGGAGCCGGGCCCGCCATCGCCGGTCAGATAGGACGGTACGCCGACGGTGCCGGTCACCTGCCGGGCGATCAGCGGATCCTGCTCCGGTGAATAGTCGGTCACCTGGGTGACGGTGACCGGCGGCGCGGCCCGGCCGAGGTCGGCGAACGCGTCGTCCCGGACCGCCAACATCCGCCCGGTCAGCCCCTGCCGACTGGCCACCGTGAAGTCCCAGGCCAGGTAGAGGCTGTGCCGCTTGACGCCGGCCCGGCTCAGCTCGGCGACGATCCGCCTCAGTTGCGACCCCCGCGCGTCCCGCTGCTTGAGGCCGGCACCGGACAGGTACGCCGTGAACGTCTTCGGCGCCGGAATCGACGCCCCGTCACCGTCCCGCAGGCCGCGCAACCCGACGACGTAGCGGGTGCCCTCGGTCAGCGCCACCGCCGGCCGGATGATCAGCAGTTGCCGGTCGGGCTGGCCGGTGGCGTGCGCGTCCAACTCGGCCCAGTACGGCGTGCGCTCACCGGTCCGGGTGTTGAGCAGCACGATCGGCGCGTTCGGCGCCAGCGAGCGGCCGATGTCGGTGACCGGCGCGATCCCGCTGGCCGCGGCGTCGAGACCGGGTACGCGCACCAGGATCGGTGAGCCGGGGCTGAACCCGTCCTGCCGGTTCCACTCCGTCGGGTCGATCGGGGTTCCCTGCACGTTGGCGGGCATCGCGGCGGTGGCGAACCGCACCCGCTTGCCGGTGGGGCTGCTCCGGTCCGCCACGGTGAAGTAGTCGTTCGGGAACGGCAGCAGGCAGGCCGCCGGGTCGATCGGGTCGCAGGACGGATGCCCGGCCGGTGAGGGTGTCCTTGGCGGTGCGGCGGGGGCCGCCGTGCCGAGCAGTACGGCACCCGCCGTCACCAGCACGGACACGGCGAGACGGAGCCCTCTGGAGGTGGTCACACGCATCTCCTTCGACGCTGGACGGCGGATCGACGGGTGGTGTCCTTCCTACGCTTGTGAAAGAAACTCAGCAAGCATCGATGTGTCCGCCCGTGACCTTGCCCGACGCAGGCCGGTGGCCGGCAGCCCACACACCCTGGCTGCCGGCCACCGGCCGCGCGACGACGCCTCAGAAGAAGGTCAGTCGGTGATCACCGGCCAGGCGTAGGCCAGCAGGGCGCAGGCGGCGCCCAGAAGCGCGAGCGAGACACCCCTCGTGGGGAGCGGCAGAGCAGCGAGCACGATCAGGATGACGGCGACAACGTAGAGAAATGCCTGGACCGACATGGTGCTCTCCTCAATCAGGGGTAGCGGGCGGCTGCCTTCAACCGCCGGGATACCCCCCGGCGTGATCTCGGAAAACCTCCTGCTGATCACGGTTCGGCCCACAGTGGTGCGTCCGCGGTGTCTACGTCGCGCGCAGCAGCGCCTCGGCGCCCACCGGTCGAAAACCCGCCGCCTGGAACGCGCGCACGCTGCGCGCGTTGCCGACGGCCTGCTGGGCCCAGACCGGCTGACCGTCGGGCACCAGGTGTCGGGCGGCCGTCGCCAGCGCCCTTCCCAGACCCCGGTGACGACGCTCGTCGTCGACCTCTGTCGCCGCCTCCCATCGGCCGGCCACCCCGCGGCCGAGCACGACCACCCCACCATCGGCGGCCCAGACACGGATGTCGTCACGACGTCGACGTGCCCTGACCTCGCGAGGATGACCCGCGTCGGCCAGCTCGGTCAGCGGCAGTGGAGGTGGCCCGTCAAGGCTGCTCGCCACGGTCAGCAGATCGATCGTGTCCATGGAGCGCCGAGTTTGGTCGAGCAGTGCACCCAGGAAACGCGGATTCATCGTGGCCGCCAGTGGGTCGCACTCGACAGTCGCCAACGTACGGCGTACCCACTGGGGGTCCTCGTCGGTGAACACCACCGAGTGTCCGGTGAAGGCGATGACTCCTGCGTCACGGCGGCTTGGTTGTGGCACCACTGTGGTTCCACCGTCCGGTGGCGGGAAGTGCCCGTGCGCCGCCGCGTCCAGGATGTCGGTCAACGTGCTGGCCATTGTCGCCCTCTCCTCGGTCCCCCGACCGCGCGGCTGCCGAGGGCGGACGCGGCGATGCGCGTCCCGCCCCTTGTCACCGCGCGACCAAACAGTCTTGAGACATCCTGCCGCGCGAGGTGAGCAGCTGTGGGGCCCGCCGTGATGTGATCAAGATCAATGACGATCAAGGGTGTGACCCGGCCTCCGGATCACACCCTTGACACATTCGATGATCTGGACGGGCGCCGCCGACGGCCCCGCCCGCTACCCCGAAGGGTCAGCAGCCGATCCGGCTCGACCCCAGCGCGACGTCGTCGTACCAGAGGGTGTCGGCTCCGCCGCCGTAGCTCTCCCAGCCCAGCTTCAGGTCGGTGAGCTGCGGCCGCCAGGTGCGGTTGTACCACTGGCCGTCGATGTCGTGCGTCGGTGAGCCGTCCGCCGTCAGACCGGGAATGGCGGTCCCGTCCACCCAGGTACGCAGCTGACCGGCCGCGCCATCCACCATGAACTCCACGCAGGTCCACCGGTTGGTGGGCAGTGGCAGGCTCTGCGCCACCCCGGCCGGGCTCTGCTCGGGCAGAGTCGCGTCGTCGGAGGCGCGGTTCCACTGCAGGGCGCCGTTCTGGCCACCCAACCGCAGATCCTTGTTGCCGTCGGCCGCGTCGGCCATCGCCATCATCGTGGTGTGTTCGGTGGGTTGGGCGGTGGTGTGCCGCACCCAGATCCGGCCGTACCGGACGTTGCCCACGCTGCCGAGGTTCTTCGTGGATCTGATGAAGACGTGGTTGCAGTACCCGGCGGCGCCGTTGATCCGGACCGACCGGCTGCCGCTGCGTGCGGTCGCCGTGTCGATGGTGGCGGTACCCGCGCCGGAACAGTCCGGGCTCGCCACGGTCCAGTCACCGGATGGCGTCGAACCGGTCTGGCCCTCGAAGCCGTCGCAGAGCACCGCGCCGGCACACCCGGCCGGCGGCTCGGTGGTGGGCGGAGGCGTGGTCGGCGGAGGCGTGGTGGGCGGCGGGGTGGTGGGTGGAGGCGTCGTCGGCGGCGGGGTGGTCGGCGGCGTGGCGCCGTTGCACAGCACGCCGTTCAGGCTGAACCCGGTCGGGGCGCCACCGCTGGTGCCGTACGTGCCCTGCAACCCGAACTCGGTGGAGCCGCCGGCCGGGATGCTGCCGTTGTACGACGCGTTGCGGGCGGTCACCGTCGATCCGGACTGGCTGACAGTGGCGTTCCAGCCGCTGGTGACCCGCTCGTCTCCGGCGTACGTCCAGGTGACGGTCCAACCGGAGACGGCGGCGTCCCCCGGGGAAACCTTGACGGTGGCGGTGAATCCGCCGGGCCACTGGTTGGGTGTGTAGTCGACCCGGCAGCCCTGGGCGGCGGCGGCCGGGCCGGTGAGCACTGCCGCTCCAGTGGTGGTCGCGGCGGCGGCCAGCGCGGCGGCGACCACCAGGGTCGCGGCGGGGCGGGCACGGAGAATCGTCATGAAGGGTCCTTCTGCCATCGAGCTGAGCGGAGGCGGCACGGCGGCGCGTCCTGGACGGACGCGGCGCGACAACGTGCCCTGGATGCGGCGCGGCGGTGCGCCACAGCGACCGGTCGCGCGTACGACCGAAGTGCCCGGCTCGGGGTGGACCTGTCAGCCGCCGACGGCCCGGTCCCCCGGGCCTCGGCGGCGCCCATCCTCAATCTATTGATACACGACTATCTAATCAAGCGTCGGGTGGAGGCAGGTGACGACCGGCGGGGCGGCTTATTCGATGGCAGGGCCGGTCCCGCCTGTGCCAGGCTGGCCCGAAGACGGCCCGGGCCACGAACGGCCCGGTGTCATGACGGGACCGACCCGACGGGAGCACAGCGATGCGAGGCCTCGACACCTTCCCGCCCATCCGGACGCGAGCTTTCGAGGACCCGTCAGCCCATGCAGACCGTCAATCTTGGCATTCTCGCCCATGTCGACGCCGGTAAGACCAGCCTGACCGAGCGCCTGCTGCACAGCACCGGCGTCATCGACCAGCTCGGCAGCGTCGACGCGGGCACCACCCAGACCGACACCGGCGAGATCGAGCGCCGCCGGGGCATCACCATCCGCAGCGCAGTCACCTCATTCGCGGTCCGTGACCGCCAGGTCAACCTGCTCGACACCCCGGGGCACAGCGACTTCGTGGCCGAGGTCGAACGCGCGCTCGGGGTTCTCGACGCGGCGATCCTGGTGCTGTCGGCCGTCGAGGGGGTCCAACCGCACAGTCGGCGGATCATGCGAATTCTCCGGTCGCTCCGGCTACCCACGCTGATCTTCGTGAACAAGATCGACCGGGTGGGCGCCCGCACCGACGAACTGGTCGCGGACGTGCGCCGGCTCCTGACCCCGGCCGTCGCCCCGCTGGGCACGGTTCACGCGCCCGGCACTCCCGAGGCCGCCTTCCGGCTCTACGACCCACGGTCCGACGGCGAGGCACACCGGCTCGCCGAAGCCCTCGCCGAGCACGACGACCGGTTGCTGGCCGCAGTGGTCGACGACCTGCCACCCGATCCGAGCCAACTGGACGAGGCACTACGTGCGCAGGCCGCCGCCGGCCAGATCCACCCGCTGCTGTTCGGCTCGGCGCTGTCCGGGGCGGGCGTAGCCGAGCTGCTGCAGGGCATCGCGGCCCTACTGCCGGCGTCGCCACCAGCGGAGCCCGAGCCACGGGCCCGGGTCTTCGCCATCGAACGCGACGCCGCCGGCGAGCGGGTCGCGTACCTGCGCGCCTACGGCGGGCAGTTCCGGGCGCGGCAGCGGGTCGTGGCGTACCGCCGGGAGCCGGACGGTCGGATCACCGCGACCCGCGCCCGGATCACCCGGCTCGACCGGGTCGGCGCGACCATCGACCGGGCCGAGCCACCCGGGCGGGGGCACGGGCCGACCGCGCTGACCGCCGGGCACATCGCCCGGGTCGCCGGGCTGACCGGGGTACGCCTCGGCGACCAGCTCGGCAGCCCGGCCGGCCTCGACGGACGGTCGTACTTTCCGGCGCCGACCCTGGAGGTGGTGGTCCGGCCCCGCGACCCGGCGCGGACGCTGGCGCTGCACGCCGCGCTGCTGGCCATCGCGGACGCCGACCCGTTCCTTCGGACCCGGGTGGCCCCGGACGGCGGCACGAGCGTGCTGCTCTACGGCGAGGTGCAGCGCGAGGTGCTGACCGCCACGCTGGCCGAGGCGTACGGGATCGAGACGGAGTGTGGTCCGGGTCGACTCATGCACGTCGAGCGGCCGACCGGTGTCGGCGCGGCACTGGAGATCATCGGGCAGGGTTTCTTCGGCACCGTCGGCTTTCGGGTCGAGCCCGGCACCGGTGTGGACTACCGGCTCGAGGTCGAGCTCGGCTCGCTGCCGCTGTCGTTCCACAAGGCCATCGAGGAGGCCACCCGGGCCGCGCTCGACCAGGGACGGCACGGCTGGCCGGTCACCGACATCAGGGTCACCCTCACCCACAGCGGCTACTGGTCACCAATCACCACCGCAGGGCACTTCCGGGATCTGGCCCCGTACGTCCTCATGCAGGCGCTCGCGGAGGCCGGCACCCGGGTGTTCGAGCCGTGCCGCCGGTTCGAGGCCGAGGTGCCGACCGACCGGCTCGGCCCGGTCACCTCATACCTGGTCCGGCTCGGGGCCCGGATCGACGGCACCGACCCGATCGCGGCCGGCTGGCGGATCGGTGGGCTGCTACCCGTGCGGGTCGAACCGGAGGCGCAGCGGCGACTACCGGACCTGTCCAGCGGAGAGGGGTTGTGGTCGTCGGTCGCCGGCGGCGACCGCCCGGTGTCCGGCGACCCGCCGGGCCGGCCCCGCACCGACGGCAACCCGTTCGACCGGACGGAGTACCTGCGATTCCTCGCCCAACCGAGAACGCGGTCATGACTCGTCGCCTCCTGGCGCGGTGTGACGGGCGAAGGCGCAGTTCGGGGAATCGGTCGCGTCGCGACGAGAGAATCCTCGGGCGATGTCGATTCGCGGGCCGCTCATTCGACGAGTGCGTGCGAGGGTCGAGAGGCGGCCCCGTCGGATGAGGAGAACACGATGTCGAAGTACATGTTGATCATGCGGGGCACCGATGAGACGAACGCGGCCATGATGGCCGACCTCGACGAGATGATGGCCGCCACACGCCAGTTCATCGAGGACATGATGAAGGCCGAGGTTCTCGTCGCGGCCGAAGGGCTGGACGATCCGCGCCAGGGCGTCGTTGTCGACTTCGGTGGCGCGGCACCGGTGGTCACCGACGGTCCGTACGGCGAGACCAGGGAGTTGTTCGGAGGCTACTTCCTGCTCGATGTCGCCACGAAACAGGAGGCGGTCGCGTGGGCCACGCGGGTCCCGGCGGTCCGCGGGTCCAAGATCGAGGTCCGGCGGGTGGCCGAGGCCGACGAGGTCCCGCAGGGCGGCGAGAGCAACGGTCAGGTCTGATGGGTACGGCCGACGTCGAGGCCGTCTGGCGGATCGAGTCGGCGCGGATCGTGGCCGCGCTGACCCGGTTCACCGGTGATTTCGGGCTGGCAGAGGACGCGGCCCAGGAGGCGGTGGCCGAGGCGCTGGTGTCCTGGCCGCGCGCCTCTCCGGCCAATCCGGCCGGGTGGCTGATGGCCACGGCCCGGCGGCGGGCGATCGACGCGATCCGCCGCCGGGTCGCCCTCCACGAGCGGTACGCCCTGTTGGCGGCCGATCCCGCGCTCGATCAGGACATCGACATCGACACCGACCGGATCGACGACGATGTGCTGGCGCTGATGTTCGTGAGCTGCCACCCGGTGCTCTCCCGCGAGTCGCAGGTGGCGCTGACCCTGCGGGTGGTCGGCGGCCTGTCCACCGAGGAGGTCGCCCGTGCGTTCCTGGTGCCGGTGCCGACCGTGCAGGCCCGCATCACCCGGGGCAAGAAGGCGATCACTGCGGCCGGGGTGCCGTTCGAGCTGCCGCCGGCCGGTGAGCGCCGCGAACGGCTGGGCGGTGTGCTCAACGTCCTCTACGTGATCTTCACGGAGGGATCGACTGCCACGTCGGGCGACCACCTGCTTCGCCCCGACGTGGCGTACGAGGCGATCCGGCTGGCCCGCACACTTGCCGCGCTCCAGCCGGACGAGCCGGAGGTGCACGGCCTGCTCGCCCTGTGCGAGCTGACGGCCGCGCGTTTCCCGGCCCGTACCGACCCGGACGGCACCCCGATCCTTCTTGCGGACCAGGACCGCCGGCTGTGGGACTTCCCGGCGATCCGCCGTGGGCTGGCCGCGCTGGCCAGGGCAGCGCAGCGCGGCCTCGGCCCCTACGGTCTACAGGCCGCGATCGCGGCCACGCACGCGTCGGCGCCCTCGGTCGAGGAGACCGACTGGGCCCGGATCGTCCGGCTCTACGAGACACTCGGCAGAGTCGCGCCCTCGCCGGTGGTCGAACTCAACCGGGCCGTCGCCGTCGCCATGGCCTCGGGTCCGGCGCCAGCCCTGGCCATCGTGGACGCGCTGATCGCCGCCAACCGGCTCTCCGGGTCACACCTCGTCCCGACCGTGCGCGGCGAGCTGCTGACCCGCCTCGGACGGCTTCCGGAGGCGCGCGCCGAGCTGGAGCTGGCCGCCCGGCGCTGCGCCAATCAGCGCGAACGCTCGGTGCTGCTGCGTAAGGCGGCCGCGCTGAGCTGACCTAGTGGTCGTTCAGCATGAAGAAGAGCGTCTGATGCTCGACGTCGAGGAATCCGACACGCCATCGTGTCGACGGATTCGACTCGTTGTACAACGTGCTGTGCAGCCAGGTCGGCGCGGTCGGCAGGAAGGGCACGAGGGCCGACCACGCGTCCGTGGGCTTACTGGAGTGGGACAGTTCATCCAGGTCGACGGAGGACCAGGGCCGAAATTCGTACCGCTCTGCCAACGCTCTGGTGTCTTCCGGCCGCAGCTTGATCACACCCTGGTACTCCCAGTCCGTCGGGCCGGGCGCTCTGGAACACGGATTGCCGCCAGCACGAACCTGCCAGTGGATCTCGAGGTAATCGCCGAGGTCCGGCATCTCCTCTGGCGGATCCCAGCGGTCGGTCCGAACTTTCGCCTCGGCGACCTGCAACGACTTCTGGCACGAACGCATGTCGGCAGGATCATCTCGGACGGCCAGGATTCCGGCCGCGACGCACCCGCCGGCCACCAGCACCATCGTGGCAACCGTGACGGAGGCGACCACCAGCACCGGCCTGCGCGTCTTCATGGTCATCAGACTAGGAGGCCAGGACCAGCCGTCGCCACCCGAGACCGAAGTGCGCGGTCAGGGTCAGGTCAGGCGGATAATCGGGCGGGCCGAGACGTCTGAGCTGGAGGTTCGCGTGCGCGTGATCCGTATTCTCCCCAACCTTCCGGTGGCTGACATCGGCGCCGCGAAGGGTTTCTACACCGACTTCCTCGGCCTCGGCACCGAGGAGTTCAGCCTCGGCTGGGTGGCCCGCTACACCTCGCCCGACGCCGACAATGGCGTCGGGGCCGCCGCCGTGCAGCTCGTCTCCGGCGACGCGACCGCACCCGAGGACTCGGTCATCAGTGTGCAGGTGGATGACGTGGACGGCGCGTACGCGGAGGCACAGCGGCTCGGCTACGAGATCGTGCACCCGCTGACCACCGAGCCGTGGGGCGTGCGCAGGTTCTTCGTCCGCGCTCCGGACGGCAACGTCATCAACGTGGCCGCTCACCGCTCCTGAGGAAACCCGGGCCGTCCCAGGGGATTGACCCTCAGTGGCGCCCGTTGTTAACTGCACATCAACGATGTGGATCGATGTTCATCCGGATGCCGCCAACCCGGCACGGTGACGCCGCTCCGCGTTGTCTCGACATCGCCCTCGTTTCGGCGGACGCGGGCACACCGGGGCACTTCCCGGGGTGCGAGACCTGCATCCGCACGACGATCCAGAGGAGATCGTGTCGATGAAGTTGACTCCGCTCGCCGCCGCCGTCGTCACACTCACCCTCGCCGCCGGTGCGGCGACGGTGACCTCGGCCCCTGCCGAAGCCGCACCGTTGGGCAAGGTCCTGGTCTTCTCCAAGACCGCCGGCTTCCGGCACTCCTCCATCCCCAACGGCATCGCCGCCATCCAGCAGCTCGGAGCGGCGAACGGCTTCACAGTCACCGCCACCGAGGACGCGGCGACCTTCACCACTGCCAACCTCGCCCAGTACCAGGCGGTGGTCTTCCTCAGCACCACCGGGGACGTGCTCAACGCGGGCCAGCAGGGCGCCTTCGAGGCGTACGTGGGCGCCGGCGGGGGTTTCGTCGGAGTGCACGCCGCCGCGGACACCGAGTACGACTGGCAGTGGTACGGCGGGCTGGTCGGCGGGTACTTCGCCTCGCACCCGGCCACCCAGCAGGCGACAGTGCGGGTCGAGGACCGGGCCAACGCCTCGACCGCGCACCTGCCGTCGACCTGGACCCGCACCGACGAGTGGTACAACTACCGGGCCAACCCCCGCTCGGCGGTCAGGGTGCTGGCCAACCTCGACGAGTCGTCGTACACCGGTGGGTCGATGGGTGGTGATCACCCGATCACCTGGTGCCACAGTTACGGCGGCGGACGCTCCTGGTACACCGGCCTCGGCCACACCGAGCAGAGCTACACCGACCCGAACTTCACCCGGATGCTGCTGGGCGGCATCCAGGTGGCGGGGGGCGCGGTGGCGGCCGACTGCCGGCCGGAGCCCGGCTACACCCCGCTGTTCGACGGCACCCAGGCCAGCCTCGGGCAGTGGCGGCAGGCGGGGCCGGGCGGCTTCACCCTGGCCGACGGCACCCTCACGTCGAACGGTGGCATGGGGTTGCTCTGGTACCCGGTGCGTACCTTCGCCAACTACTCGCTCAAGGTCGACTGGATGATGCCGGGCGACGACAACGGTGGGGTCTTCATCGGGTTCCCCGATCCGCAGGGCGACCCGTGGGGCCCGGTCGCCGCCGGTCACGAGATCCAGATCGACGCCACCGACGGCGACCCGACGCGCACCACCGGCAGCGTCTACGGCTTCCAGGCACCCAACCAGGCCGCTCGCGCGGCGGCGCTCAACCCACCCGGCTCCTGGAACACCTACGAGATCGGCGTTCACGGCCAGCGGGTCGAGATCTGGCTCAACGGCGTCAAGATCAACGATTACGTCAGCAGCCGGGCCATCGCCAACGGCTACATCGGGTTGCAGAACGACGGCGCCGGAATGGACATCAACTATCGCAACGTGCGGATCAGGACCGACGGCCCGAGTGAGCCGCCCGCCACCGACCTGGCCCAGGGCCGGCCGGTGACGGCGTCCAGCGTCGAGCCGGGCAGCGCGCACGCGGCGGCCAACGCCGTGGACGGCAACACGACCACCCGCTGGGGCAGCGCGTACGCCGACCCGCAGTGGATCACCGTCGATCTGGGAGCCTCGTACGCGATCAACCGGGTTCGGCTGGCCTGGGAGACGGCCCACGCGAGGGCGTACCAGGTCCAGGTTTCGCCGGACAACGCCACCTGGTCGCCGGTGTACACGACGACCACCGGCGACGGCGGCGTCGACGACCTCACCGTCACCGGCACCGGCCGCTACCTGCGGGTGTACGGCACCCAACGCGCCACGCAGTGGGGCTACTCGCTGTGGGACCTCAACGTCTACGGCACCGCCGTCGGCAGCACGCTGCTCTCCCGGGGCAAGCCGGTCACTACGTCCAGCGTGGAGCCGGGAAGCACGCACGTGGCGGGCAACGCCGTGGACGGCATCACGACCACCCGCTGGGGCAGCGCGTACGCCGACCCGCAGTGGATCTCGGTGGACCTCGGCGCGTCCCGCGCCCTCGACCGGGTCCGGCTGACCTGGGAGGCGGCGTACGCACGGGCTTACCAGATTCAGGTCTCCCCGGACAACGCCACCTGGTCACCGGTGCACACCACGACCACGGGCGACGGCGGTGTGGACGACATCGCCGTCTCGGCGACCGGTCGCTACCTACGTGTCCAGGGCAGCCAGCGGGCTCTGCCCGCGTACGGCTATTCGCTGTGGGAGCTGGAGGTGTACGGCCGCTGACCGCAGGCCGGCACCTGCCCTAGCGCAGTTCCACAATCCTGGCGCGGGTGTTGGCTGGGGCTTCGGGGTGCCCGCGCTCGACGTCGGCCCGGACGTCGGCCACGGTCCTGCCGGCCAGCTCCCGCCGCCAGGCCAGGTCGGCGCCGCGCATGGCCTGGGCGAACGCGCATGACTGTCGATAGTCGACGCCTGCGTGCTCGCCCGGCCCCTTGCCAAGGATCTGGTCGCACTGGAACAGCTCCTCCGGGCCCTCGATCGCGGCCACGATGTCCAGCAGAGAGATCGCCGTCGGGGGCCGGGCCAGTTGGAAGCCGCCGCGCGGCCCCGAGGTCGACGTGAGGATCCCGGCCCGGGCCAGGGCCTGGAGCTGCTTGTTCAGGTACGCCGGCGGCAGCTCGTAGAACGCGGCAAGGGTGCTGGTCGGCACCGGAGCGTCCAGCCAGCTCAGGTTGAGGCACGTGTGGAGGGCCCATTCGACGCCCTGACTCATCCGCATGATCCTGGACTCTACCTGTCCAGAATTTGTGACGCAGGCCATGATCACTGGCGCTGACGTATTCTGGACACCTAATGTCTAGGAATCGACCAACGACGAAGGAGTCGACAATGACTTTGGTACGCGCGGCCCAGGCCGAGGTTCTCGACAGCGACCCGGCCAGCGTGATCACGCTGCTCCTCGACCCCGAGCACACCGGCGGTGCCCTGACCAGCAACCGCACCCTGCTCAAGCACGGCACCGACGGTGCGCCGCCGCACCTGCACACCCAATCCGGTGAGCTGTTCTTCATTCTCGACGGCGCCCTTGAGATGCTCGTCGACGATGAACTGCGCACCCTGCACAAGGGAGACGCGCTCTTCGTCCCGCCGAACACCCCGCACGCCTTCGCCCCCGCTGACGGCCAGGACGCCGACTTCCTCGTCGTGATCACGCCCGGCAAGCCCCGGTTCGACTACTACCGACTGCTCGACAAGGTGCACCTGGGCGAAGCCACCTGGCAGGACGTCGGCGAGACCCAGGACCGTTACGACAACCACTACGTGGACAGCTCGTTGTGGGCAGGTCGGCACGGCTGAGCGCCCTGACGTGTTCGTGCAGAAGTTGCCCCGTCGGCGCGGGTGGTCCGCACCGACGGGGCAACGGTTCTCGCGGGGCGCTACCTCTTGGCGATTTTGATCGTCGCGGTGCGGTAGTTGTTGCGCTTGTCGTTCTTCGTCGGGTCGTAGTTCTTCTCGATGTTGCCGGCGCTGTCGACCGAGAACCAGCGGAACGTCGTCGTCTCGGTCACGTGGAACACCTGCCCCGGCTCACGGAACTCGGTCGCCGCGTAGCGGGGCGACTCGAGCGTGGGCCGGCTGCCGTCGGTCGTGTAGTAGATGGTGGCCGGCTCGCTGGTCTCGAAGCGCACGTCGACAGGCCCGGAGTAACGCCCCGCGCCGGGGACCAGCTGGGACGTGGGGTTCTTGTTGTCCCTGCCCCAGTCCGCCGCGACCCGGAACATCTCCATGATCCCGTTGGCGTACTCCATGGTCTCGGCGTGGCCACTGACCAGCTCGGGGTTCCCGTCCCACTCCGGCTGGAACGAACCGCCCTGCCAGTCGCCGGTGGCCGGGTTGTAGACGGAGCCCCCGACCTCCCAGCCGAACGCGTAGATCCCGTAGGTGTGGTACAGGTCCTCGCGTACGTTGCCCGCCGAGGAGTACAGGACGTCGGACGAGCCGCCGACGTTCTCCGGCGTGACGACGGTTTCCCGGTGGGCCTTGACCTGGGACAGGATCCGGGCCGCGGACTGCCAGTAGAACGCCTCGTCACCCAGCGGCGGGCGCGGCGTGGTGATCCGGCCGTCCGCGATGTAGGCGCCGGGCTGCCAGAAGAGCTGGCCGCCGTTGGAGTGCACCGACATCATGAACTTGATGTTCTTGTACTTCTCGACCAGCCAGATGATGTTCTTCGACTCGGGCTCGGACAGCTCCTCCGGCCCCTGGTAGGTGCCACTGACGCAGTTGGTCGACCCTCCCGCGTAGCCGTCGTGGCCCGACCCGACCCGGTAGTTCCGGTTCAGGTCGACGCCCCAGGAGTTCCGCTGCCCAGGTTCGGCGCTCGCGTCCGGGCAGTGGTTCGTCATGTTCTTACGCTGGGAGGCGAAGTTGTAGAAGCTGTAGTTCGCCCCGTCGGGGTTGTTGGACAGGATGAAGAAGACGTCGGTGTTCTCGACGATCTTCTTCGTCTCCCGGTCGGAGCGGTAGTTGTGCACCAGACGTTCGGCCGACTCCAGGCTGGTCGTCGCCGGCACCCACTCGCGGGCATGGTCCTGCGCCTGGATGAGGACACCGGGCTTCTTACCGTCACGGTGCTTGCCGATCCGCAGGACCGGGATCGTCGCCGGCCCGCGCGGCACCTCGCCCTCCGGTGCTCCGACGCGCTTCTGGTCGAGGAAGTCGGTCAGCGCGACCGGGCCGGCCGTCGGAGCGACGATGCCGGTGCCCTCGTTGGCGCGGTACGGGTGCGCCCGGTCGATGAGCCCCGCAGAGCGGGTCCGCAGCGCCTCGGCCACCTCGACTGCCGTGCTCGTCGGTGCACCAAAGGCGTCCGTGGCGAGCAGGACACGGACCGCCGCGCCGGTGACCTCCACCGCCAGCGGGAGATCCGGGTCCGGCCGGTCCACGAAGTCCACTGTGATGTCGTTGCCGCCCTGGTGACCCCACGCGGCCGAGGAGACGACGACCGCCGACTGCCCCGTACCGCCGATCTGGGCCTGCGCCTTGCGTTGGTACCCGTTCGTCTGGTTCGGCAGGTAGACGATCTCGGCGATGTCCGGGTACTGCCGGGCGATCTCCTTGGCCCGGCTGTAGAGCTGCTGAGGGTGCCGGTAGCCGTCCACGAAGTCCGACTTGTAGGACGGGTTTGCCGTCAGCGGCGGCGGGGCGCCCTCCAGCCAGTTGGAGACGACGCCGGTCGCGACACCACCGGTGGAACTCGTCAGCTTGATCTTGTTGGGGCGTACGTCGAGCTTGAACAGGTTCCGGTGGAACATGTACTGCCCCGAGTCGACGAACCGGCTCATCGTCCGGGCGAAGCCGAACGGCGTGCCCTTCCCCGAGTCGTTCTCCAGCTGCATCCCGACGATCGGGTCCTCCTGCTGCCCCTCGGTGGTGCGCGCCTCGACGTAGAGGAAGCCCTGACCCTTCGTGGTGAACCAGTCGGCGCGGACGACGCGTACCGTCGCGTCGTGGTTCGCCGGCTGGAGGGCCCGCGCGCTCGCCGCGTCGATGCCAAGGCCACCGTCGGCCTCGTCGCTCCACGCGAAGCCCGCGTCGTCGCCGAGCACCTCGACGCCCATCGCCGTGAGTTCGGTGACCTGCTCGGCGGTCACCACCGCTTCGCCCTCGATGCCGTCAGGCACGCGCCGGAGGCCGTGTTCGAGGTCGATGCCGGCCGCGGACACCTTGTCCAGCATGTCGGCACCGGTCAGCCTGACGTGCACGAGGCGTACCGCTGCACGATCCTCAGGCTGGGATCGGCTGGCGGCGGCTGCGAGCCCCGTGGGATCGGCGCCCGCAGGGCCGGTCGTCACGAGGATGCTACCCACCAGGGTGGACAGCGCGAGTAGCGCGATGCGCCGTTGTGATCGCCGCATTCCCCCTCCTTCTGCCTACGACGGGTGATTGCCGGCGGACCGGTCCGGTGAGCGTATGCGGGTGGGCGGCTTCGATGGATCACGTCGATCGAATTTGAGCATTCCTTGAGGCGACAGTCGATGGGCGTCCCGCGCCGCCACGTCCGTACCCCCGGCAGCCTGTCCCCCGGCGGAGGGAGCGCCTCCCCTTCCGTCGGGGAGGAGACCTGGTCCGCAGCCGGCGATCGTTGGTCCATGGCTGGTGGCTGGTCGCTCGTCGCCATCTGCGTCTACTTCCTCCTGAACCAGAGGTTCCACCTGGTGCAGAGCGGCTGGGTGGGCATCGGCGACGACGAACCGGTGCACCCGCCTCCCGGTTGGGAGGTGCTCCGCTACTACGCGCCCATGCTCGCGTGGGGCCCGCTCGTCATATCCGTGGCCGCCGACTACCGCCGGCGCGCAGCCATGATTCGAAGAATGGAGAAGGCATGAGAATCCGCAGGATGCTCGTCACGATGCTCGCCGGGACCGTGGCGAGCGAGGGGCAGGCCGAGGTGACGTGCATCAGCGTGGTGGGCAACACCGCACTGGTGACCGCGGTCGTGCCGGAGGGCGGAAGCCCGATGGTCAACCACGTCTTCGTTGTCAAGATCATCGAAGGTGGTCCGGGTCGGGCCGACCAGATCGAGACGCTCCAGGCCGGCGGCGATCCAACGAGGCCCGCCAAGCGGTACTGCATCGACACCGCCCCGTACAGCCTCTCCCGCTACCCGGTTCGACCTGGCGGCTACGCGTTCGGGTCGTGACGTTTCCGCGCCTGCGGGAGCGGAACGTCCGGTCCTATTCTTGCGCGGCGTCGTGGCGAGCCCTCGTCGCGTCGGGTGTGCCGCAGCGGTCAGAACGTGGCGATCGGGTTGACCGGGCTGCCGGACGTGCCGGCGAAGCGAACCGGTGCGACCGCCAGCTGGAAGTCCCACTGGCCAAGCTCGGCAGCCGTCGTCGCGCAGGCCTCCAGGTCACAGTTGTCGAGCATCCACAGACCCATCGCGACGAGGCTCACGGCGTGGACCGGCATCAACACGTCGTCGTACCCCGACGGTTGAACGTCCTGTGGGGTGTCGGCGCCGATCAGCGCCACCCCCCGTTCGTGCAGCCACGGCAGGCAGGACGCGTGCCAGCCGGCCTGGGTGAAGCCGCTGGCCGCACCGTTCTCGTGCCGGAAGCGCCCGTAGCCGGTCCGCAGGAGTACCGCGTCGCCGGGTCGTACCCGTACGCCCTGGCTGCGCTCGGCCTCTTCGAGGTCGTCGGGGAACACTCCCTGGCCCGACTCCAACCACGGCACACCGTGGGCAGCCGCAACGTCGAGCAGGACACCACGCGTGAGGATTCCATTCGCGGCCGCCGTGACGGCCGCCCACGCCGAGCCCGTCGCGGGGTCGACGAACGAGTGCGACCGTCCGTTGTACATGGTGCCGTCCCAGTAGATGTGGCACGGCGAGTCGAGGTGGGTGAGGGTGTTGCCGTGGAACGAGATGCCGAGCCGCTCGGACGAGAAGCCCCAGCGCCGGTCGGCGTGGAAGGCGGGCGGCATGTTCTCCGCACCCGGCATGTCGGCGGTGCACGGGCACGTCGTCGTCGACCGTTCCATGTCTCCCGGTGCGGTGACCTCCCAGGCGCAGGACACGCTCCTGCCGTGCCGCACAGCCCGCGCCGCGGCGAGCCGGACGTCGTCGGTGATGTGGTTGAGCGTGCCGAGTTCGTCGTCGTCACCCCATCGCCGCCAGTTCGACAGCGTGTCGAAGTACCCGAGCACTTCGTCCTGGGTCGGCAACGGTCGTCCTGCCGTCATGTCAGCATCGACTCCTCTGGTCACGCGGTACCGAGGCACCGCAGGTCAGGGTAGTCTGCCGCTTGATCGACGGACGATGACCTCAGGCAGCGCGGGTGCGGTGCCGCCCCTGTTCTAATCACTGAACTCGGTCACCGAGAGCGTCTCGTCCAGCCGACCGGCGGCGAGGTCGTCGTGGCGGATGCTCAAATCCCGCGCAGCACGACCAAACTGCCCCTGATGATCCATGGGCCAGCACGATCCACACCGGAGACACCCCACCTTTGCTCTGCACCCGCCCATGCGCCAGTTACGGACCGTGCCCGGTGCGTGGGCGGGTGCAGAGCAAAGGGCGGATTCCCGGCGCGGAACACCATGCGGCGGGCCGCTAACTCGGCTGGGGGACGAGGCATCGCTCTGGCGAGGGATGCTGCGCGCGCTCGGCGGTGCGATGGTCAGGCCATGACCGGTGGTAACTGCGCCGAGCGGGGTGGGCTGGGATGACGATGACGAAACATGCGGTCCGGGTGGCTCGGATGTTCGACGGCGAACGGCTCGTGGACGGCGGGGTGCTGGTCCTGCTCGACGAGGGGCGCATCGCCGAGGTGCACCTGGGTGACACCGAGGCGCCGGAAGGCTGGCCGGTGCGCGAGAAGCCGAACGGCACTCTGCTACCCGGCTTGGTGGACGCGCACGTACACCTCTGCGCCGACGCTGGGCCCGACGCGCTCGGCCGGCTCGTGGAGCGTCCCGAGTCGGACCTCGACGAAGTCGTCGAGGCGTCACTGCGAACGCACCTGACGGCTGGCGTCACGACTGTTCGGGACCTGGGCGACCGGCGTGGCGCGGTGCTAAGTTGGCGGGATCGGCGGGTGCGGGGCGACCTGCCAACGGTGGTGGGGTCCGGCGCGCCGCTCACCAGCGTCGGCGGGCACTGCTGGTCGTTGGGGGGTGAGGCGAGCGGTGTCGACGAGGTCCGCGAGGCCGTACGTCTGCGGGCGGCGTCCGGTGCCGATCTGGTGAAGGTCATGGCCAGCGGTGGGGTGTTCACCCCGGGCACCGACACCACGAGGCCTCAGTTCACCGACGAGGAGCTGACCGCCGCGTTGACGCAGGCCCATGATCTGGGCCTGCCGGTGACCGCGCACGCGCACGCGCTCAGCGCGGTCGAGCAGGCGCTGCGCGTCGGTGTGGACGGCATCGAGCACTGCACCTGCGTGACCTCGGCCGGCGCCCGGGTTCCCGTGGAGCTCGCGGACCGACTGGCCGCGTCCGGGGTGGCGGTCTGTGCCACGCTCGGCACCGACCCGGCCGTGGTCACGCCACCGGAGGTGGTGGACATGGCGGCGCGGGCCGGGCTCAGCGAAGCCGCGCTGCGCGACGGCGTTGCCACTCTGCACCGGGCCGGGGTCCGCCTGGTGGCCGGTTCGGACGCGGGCCTCGGCCCCGCCAAGCCGCACGGGGTCCTGCCCGAGACGCTTGTCGAGTACGTGGCCTGCGGTATTCCCGCCACCGCTGCCCTCACCGCGGCGACCTCGGTCGGCGCGGAGGTGTGTGGTCTGGGGCGGCGCAAGGGCCGGATCCGCGCCGGATTCGAGGCCGACCTGCTGATCGTGGACGGTGATCCCACGAGCGACATCACTGTGCTGCGCCGCCCGCTCGCGGTGTACCGCGCCGGTCTGCCGGTGAGATGAAGGGTCAGGATGCGCGGAGCTGCCCGCGGAACCAGGCCCGGTCGGGGTTCACGACGGCCTGATCACCGAGCACGACGGTGGGCACTGTCTCGTTGCCGCCAGCTACCGCCCGAACGGCGGCGGCAGCGGCCGGGTCACGCCAGATGTCCACCCAGTGCGCCCGCCGGGCGAGCCCGCCGAGAGAGAACCGGAGCCGCAGGCAGTAGTGACAGCCGGGACGCCAGTAGACGATCGGCCGGCCGTCGACGGCGCTGGCCCGTTGCGCCTCGGCGGCGTCCACCGAGCGGGGAAAGGCCCACGGCGACAGCAGCAGCGCCAACACCAGGAAGACCAACAACTCGACGCCACCGACGACGGGCAGACCGTCGGCCAGTTGCGTCACCGCCACCAGCACACCGCAGGTCGCCATCAGGATCGCCAGAATCCACCGTCGCAGCACGCCGAGCACCCTACCTCCAGGTACGCGGATGGCCGCTGTTCCGGCCAGGTGGGCGGCTGGCATACCTTGACAGGCATCGATGTTAACGCCAACATGAACTCCGCCACCTGGTAGCAACGCCACCGTCACATTCCCAGCCCTTCGTGCCTCTCCCCCGGTCCTGTCCGACGTCACCGCTCGGCGTCGGCCGGATCGGCTACGGCATCGCCGCGGTGCTGAAGGTGCTGGTGAATGGCCATCCCAAGCTCGCGGAGGACAGATGCCGCTGCCGTCCCGTCGAACCGACCCGAACACCCGTCGGGCCGTCCACCGGGGGCCTGCCGGCCACGGCGTCCCTCGGCGGGTGCGGTCGCTGCTGGCCGCGGTCCTGGTGGTGCTGTCCGTGTCGGCCGGCCTGCCCGTGGCCGCGCCCGCGCACGCCGCGCCCGCCGTCAACTACACCAACCCGCTGGTGAACCAGCGGGCCGACCCGCACATCTTCCGGCACACCGACGGCTACTACTACCTGACCGCGACGGTGCCACAGTACGACCGGATCGTGCTGCGCCGGGCCACCACCCTGCAAGGGTTGGCAACGGCGGCGGAGACGACGATCTGGAGCCGCCACACCAGCGGAGAGATGGGCGCCCACATCTGGGCGCCAGAGATCCACTTCATCAACAACCGGTGGTACGTCTACTTCGCCGCGGGCCGGACCGACGACGTGTGGCGGATCCGGATGTACGTGTTGGAGAACGCCAACGCCAATCCGTTGACCGGTTCGTGGACCGAACGCGGCCGGATCACCACACCCTGGGACACCTTCAGCCTGGACGCCTCGACCTTCGTCGCCAACGGGGTGCGCTATCTGACCTGGGCCCAGCAGGAGCCGGCCATCGGAAACAACTCCAACGTCTACCTCGCCCGGATGGGCGCCAACCCGTGGCAGATCACCGGCACCGTGACCCGGCTCGTCGTCCCGACGTACGACTGGGAGACCCGCGGCTACCGGGTTGCCGAGGGACCGGCGGTGATCCAACGGAACGGCCGGATCTTCCTGACCTACTCGGCCAGCGCCACGGACGCCAACTACTGCCTCGGGATGCTGAGCGCCTCCGCCAGCGCGAACCTGCTCGACGCCGCCTCCTGGAGCAAGAGCCCCAGCCCGGTGTTCGCCAGCAACGCCGCCACCAGCCAGTACGGCCCCGGCCACAACTCGTTCACCGTCTCCGAGGACGGGCAGAGCGACATCCTCGTCTACCACGACCGGAACTACCGCGACATCACCGGCGATCCGCTCAACGACCCGAACCGACGGACCCGGCTACAGAAGGTGTACTGGAACGCCGACGGCACCCCGAACTTCGGCATCCCGGTGCCCGACGGGGCCACGCCGGTGCGGCTGCGGTCACACGACCAGGCGAGCAGCTACATCCGGCACTACGACTACCGGGCGCGGGTCGAGCCGAACGTGACAAACCTGGCCGACTCCCAGTTCCGCATCGTCAGCGGTCTCGCCGGCGGCGGTTCGGTGTCGCTGGAGTCGACCAACTTCCCCGGTTACTACCTACGTCACCGGGGCTACGCCCTGTACGTGGAGAAGAGCGACGGCTCCGCGCTGTTCGGCGGCGACGCGAGCTTCCGCCGTCAAGCCGGCCTCGCCGACAGCGCCGGGATCTCCCTGGAGTCGCAGAACTTCCCGGGCCGCCACGTGCGCCACCGCGACGGACTGCTCTACATCGAGGCCGTCAGTTCGAGCGCCGAACGCGCCTCGGCCACCTTCCACCTGGAGTAACCGCTCACAGGTCGAGGTGCCCACGGTCGTCGACACCCGTTCCGGTTCGCCCGGAGCCCATTCCAGCCAGGAGGAGCGATGCCCTTCAGCAGCACGAGAAGACCGTCCGGCGGTGGGTCGTTCCGTCGCGGCCGGCGTACGGGCCTGGTGCTCGCCATGATCACCACGCTGGTCGGCGCCGCCGGTGCCGTTCTGGTCGGCGCACCGCCGGCAGCAGCGGCGAACATCGACACCAACGCCTACTACGTCCTGGTCAACCGGAACAGCGGCAAGGTCCTCGACGTCCGGGACACCTCGACGGCGGACGGCGCGGTGATCCAGCAGTGGTCCCGTAACGACGGCGCGTGGCAACAGTTCCAGTTCGTCTCCTCCGGCAGCGGCTACTACCGCCTCAAGGCCCGGCACAGCGGCAAGGTCGTCGACCTCTGGGAGTGGAACACCGCCGACGGCGCCGAGTACCGCCAGTGGTCCGATGTCAACGGCACCAACCAGCAGTTCCAGGTTCTCGACTCCGACGGCGGCCACGTCCGGCTGATCAACCGCCACTCGGCGAAGGCACTTGAGGTCTGGGAGCGGTCCACCGCCGACGGCGGTCGGATCAGCCAGTACGCCGATCTGAACGGGACTAATCAGCAGTGGCAGCTGGTCGCGGTGGGAGGTGTCAGCACGCCGCCGACCACCGGCTGTGGCAGCGGGTCGACGAACGCCGAGGCCGTACTGAGTGGGAGCACCTGGACGGCCCGCAACGGCTCGTCGACGGTCTACTCGGGTTCGGACATGTTGTCGGCGATGCAGGCGGCGGTCAACTCGCTCTCGGCGGGTCGTACGTCGAAGCAGCGGGTGGTGGTTCGCGGCTCCGGCTCGATGAGTGCGGGCTCGCGGTTGTCGCTGCCGTCGTACACGACCCTGGCCGTGTGCGGCACGATCAACGTGACCGGGTCGGGCTCGGGTGACCAGGCACCGGTGTACTCGCGGGGAACCACCGACGTCGAGGTGCAGAACCTCACGCTGACCGGTTCGCCGTTGTACGGAATCTTCATGCGCAACGTGAACAACCTGACCCTCGGGCAGATCGACATGCGGCTCTCCGGCGGTCTGGGCGTACGCATCGACAACCACGGGGGAGATCGAGCGGTCAAGGTGCGCAACATCCGCATCGACACCGTGTACGTGTCGGGGACCGGCACCCACGGGGTGGAGACGTACGGCGTGGACGGTCTGACGATCGGCACTGTCACCGCGAGGAACACCCGGGATTCCGGTCTGCTGCTCAATGACACGATCAACGCCACGGTGGGCACTGTCGACGCGCAGGGCGCCGGAGCCGGAACCGGGTACGCGGCGTTCCGGATGGCCAACCGCAACGGCCGGGTGGGCAACTCGTATCCGACCAACATCCGGGTCGGGACCGTGCTCGCGTCCGGTGGTGGCCGGGGGATCTTCTGCGTGTCCGAGTCCGGTGGCGCTGTCATCGACCGGGTGACGATCTCCAACACGGGGAACAACGCGATCCTGGTGGAGAACTGCTACAACGTCGTCATCGCCGGGGTTTCCGGGACGGTGACGGGCGGCGGCGAGGTGCGGATCGCGGCCCGGAGCGAATTCCCGATCTCCTCTGGCATCCGGTTCCAGAATCTGACAGTCAGCGGCACCAACATCACCCAGAGCCCCTGCGGCGGGGCGAACAACACGATCAGCAACGTCACCCGGGTGAACTCGACGCTGACCTGGTGTTGACCCGGTGCGGAGCGGCCGCCCGGATCGGGGCGGCCGCTCCGAGCCGGATCGTGGTCGGTGCGCCGGCCCGGGCCGGTGGCGGGGTTTCGCCCGCTGGCGCTTGCGGGTAGCGATGGCCCATGAACCGCAATCTCGTCAAGGCTCTGCAGGTCGCGTGGGAGTTGCCGGAGTTCCGCACCGGGGTGCGGCACGTCGTCGATCTCGATGAGATCGCGGTGCTGCTGGCCACGCTGTCCGTTCCGGACCATGACCACGAGGTGGAACGCAGCCTGCTGAGCCTGCTGCGGTCCGCCCTGGACACTGTCGAGATTCGCGAAGCGGTGTTGCTGCTGCTGGAGCAGGACGACGTGCGCAGGCCGCTCGTCGCGGCCGCGGTGGAGCCGCTGGCGGACCGGCCGGGTCAGGCTGCCGCCATCGCGTCGGCGGCCGAGGATCCTGTGGTGCGGCGTGAGGTGCGGGCGGTGCTGGCCAGCGCCAAGGTGCGCGAGCTGATCTGGCAGGCGATCGAGAACCAGCTGAGCGAGGACCGGTTCGGTCTGGTCCGCCGAACGGCGGTGCTGTTCGTGCGGCACCCGAGCGTCCGGCGCCTCGCCTGGGCCCTGCGCCGGCACGGCGTGTTGCGCGAACTACGCCGCAACCGGTGATCGACGCCAGCCGGTGCCACCGGCACCGGCTGGCACGACCCTGGACGGCAGATCACCGACGACGACGGGCCATCCACTGCCAGATGTGGGTGCCGTTGAGGCTCGGGTCGTTGCGGGCCACGTAGATCCAGGACCAGTGGCCGGGGAACTGGTAGCCGTTCCAGACGACGTGGTCGTACAGGCTGACCAGTGATCCCGGGATGAGGTCGTGGGCGTGGATCGTGTTGGTCTCGGGCGGCACCGTGTCGTCGTCGAGCGAGGTGACCAGCCAGGTCGGAGTCTGGATCTGCGCCAGCTCCGCGTCGGTGATCAGCGGCGGGCCCTCCCCGCTGAGCGGCTCGACGATGCCGCAGATCGGCACCGACGCGGCGAACAGGTCGGGGTAGGCGACTGTCATCTCCAGTGACATGTAGCCACCGTTGCTGCACCCGACCACGTAGATCCGGTCCGGATCAACATGCTTGCGGCGGACGAGGTCCTGGACGATCTCGCGGATCAGCGGGGCGAAGCGGGGGCCGTCCTCCATCCAGTAGGAGGTGCTCTGCGGAGCGACGACGTACGCGCCGGAGAAGATCCGCTGGGCCTGCGGGGTGGCGAAGCCAAGTGCGCCCCGGTTGGCGCGCAGCGTGGTCTCGTTGTCGTAGTAGCCGTCCGGCAGCGAGGCGCCCTCGCCGCCACCGTGCAGCCAGAGGATCAGCGGCCGCCTACCGTGCCGGGGCGAGTGGTCGGGAGAGTAGAGCCGGTACTTCATACCCGAACCCGAGACGTGGTGGCTGAAGGCGTCGACCTCGGGGTTGGACAGCCGCCCCTGCACGAAGCGCGTGATGGTGAGCGGCGAGCCGTGGCGTCGGACGATCGGGGTGTTCTGGGTGATGGTGTAGACGAGGTCCAGCCGGACGTTGCGGCCCCTGCTCAGGATGTAGCCGAGGGTGCCACCGCCGGGTTGACCCTCGGCGTGGCTCAGCTCCAGCACGATGTTGCCGTGCCGGTCGAGCCGGGCGGCGGTCACCGTGCGGTCCAGGTCGTACTCGCTGAAGATCAGGTCGCCGGGGGCGATCGGGATCGGGCTGGTGGCCTTGGCATGCACGCTGAACGTGCCGGGAGTCAGCCCGGCCGGATCGATCGGCCCGAGCCGGGCGGTGTCGAGGGTGACCGAGGTGACCTGCTCACCACCGTCGAGCGTTCTCGCGTCGAGGGTGAAGCTCACGCTGGTGGGATGCTGGCCACCGGCGTGGGCGGCGACGCCGGGCAGAGCCAGGCCGATGGCGGCACCGGCCCCTCCGGCCAGAACGGTGCGACGAGTGACAGGCGTGGACATGCGGCCCCCGTACCTCACAAATTAGACGAGCGTCGATGACATCTCAACGTAACTCGATGGAGATCAGCTGGCAACCGGTGCGGGCACTGGACTCCACCCCGCCTGATCCACCAGCAACAAGGCCACCCGAGTCGTACTTTGGGACGATCTGAAGTCGCACCACCGTTCGTACGATGAATCCCATGCACCCTCGCCTGCACGCGGTGTTGGCCGAGCCGCGTGTCTCCCCCGCCCCGTCCCGGGTGTGGCGCGACTGGGCGGTGGTCGCCGTCCTCGGGCCGGCGATCGTGGTGGAAGCAATCTTCCGACCTGATCTGCCCTGGCGGGTGGGCTGCGCCGTCGTCGCGCTCGCGCTGCTGCCCACGCTCCTGTGGCGGCGCATCGCGCCGCTCGCGATGGTGGTGATCGCGTTCGGCTGCACGACCGTCGCCCCGTTCGTGCTGCCCGGCGATCCGTGCCAACTGTTCACGGCGAGCTTCCTGGTCGTCCTGGTCCACGCGCTGTTCCGCTGGGGTTCCGGCCGGGATGCCGTGCTCGGCTCGTTCTTCGTGGTGGCCAAGGTGACCACCGCCGGTCTGGTCGGGTCGGTCGACGGTGGCGAGTTGATCGCCGGCTTCGCGGTGATGTTCGCCGCCGCCACGCTGGGTGTCGCGATCCGCTTCCGCGCCGCCGCCCGGCTGCGCGAACTCGATCAGGTGAAGCTGTTGGAGCGGGAGCGGCTCGCCCGTGACCTGCACGACACTGTGGCGCACCACGTGTCGGCGATGGCGATCCGCGCCCAGGCCGGCATCGCCGCGTCGGCGGGCCAGCCGGGTGCCGCCGTCGAGGCGCTGCACACCATCGAGGCCGAGGCGTCCCGTGCGCTTGCCGAGATGCGGTCGATGGTTCGCGTCCTGCGGCGCGACGAGCCGGCCGACCTGGGGCCCAACCCGCAGGTCGCCGACATCGGACGGCTCGCCGGGCAGTTCCGCACCGGGCCGACCGTCGACGTGGAACTGTACGGCGACCTCGGCGATATTCCGCCCACTGTGGGCTCCGCGCTCTACCGCCTCGCCCAGGAGTCGGTCACCAACGCCCGACGCCACGCCCGCCACGCCACCCGCATCGAGGTCAGCGTCGCTGCCGACGACACGTCCGTGCGCCTACGGGTCAGCGACGACGGCGAGGCCGGCACCTCCCGTCCGGCCGGCTCGCCCGGTTTCGGCCTGGTGGGCATGATGGAGCGTGCCGATCTGCTCGGCGGCACCTGCGAGGCCGGCCCCAACCCGGGCCGTGGGTGGACCGTCACGGCAGTGCTGCCGCGCGAGGGGGTCGGCAGGTGACGGTTCGCGTGCTCGTGGCGGACGACCAGGAGATCGTCCGTACCGGGCTCACCATCATCCTGAACACACAGCCCGGCATCGAGGTCATCGCTGGGGCCTGTGACGGCCGGCAGGCGGTCGCGCTCGCCCGGCGGCTCCGCCCCGACGTGTGTCTGTTCGACATTCGGATGCCGGACATGGACGGCATCGAGGCCACCCGGGCGCTCGCCGGGCCAACGGTCCCGGACCCGCTCGCGGTGGTCGTCATCACGACCTTCGACCTCGACGAGTACGTGTACGCGGCACTACGGGCCGGCGCCCGCGGCTTCCTGCTCAAGGAGGCCGGTCCCGCCCTGCTCAGTCAGGCGGTGCACGCCGCCGCGAACGGGGACGCGCTGATCGCGCCGAGCGTCACCACGCGGCTGTTGAAAGCGTTCGCCGAGGCGGATCCGGCCGCGCCGCGCACGCAGCCCGTCGAGGCGCTCACCGACCGGGAGGAACAGGTCCTGGTGGCCGTCGCGCGGGGGCGCACCAACAAGGAGATCGCCGACGAGCTCTACATCACGTTGAGCACCGTCAAGTCGCACGTCACCAGCCTGATGACCAAGCTGGGGGTGCGTAACCGGGTCGAGGTGGCGATGTGGGCGTACGAGACCAACCGCAGCCGACGGCACTGGTGAGCGACGGAAGTACGACGACGGCGTCCGACCATGGGCCGACCCGATCGCGGCCCATGTGCCGATGAGCGGGGGCGGGTACGGCGTCCACCATCGGTGGCATGACGATCCGCGAGTGGCGGCTACCGGCCGCGTTGATCCTGCTGGGCCTGATACCGATGCTCGCCGGCGCGGGACGGCTCACCGAGCTGGGCAGCGGACCGGAGGTCACCCCGGCCAACGCCCGCTTCGTCGCCGATCCGCTGCCGGTGGTGCTGCACGTCGTCGGCGCGGTGGTCTACACGATCCTCGGCGCGTTCCAGTTCGTGCCCCGGCTGCGCCGCCACTCCTGGCACCGCCGTGCCGGCCGGGCGCTCGTCCCCTGCGGGCTGGCGGTGGCGTTCACCGGCCTGTGGATGGCCGTCGCGTACGACCTGCCGGCCCACGACAACGACGTGCTCGCCGGTATGCGGCTCGTCTTCGGCTCGGCCATGGCCGGCTCGATCCTGCTCGGTCTCGCCGCCGCGCTGCGCCGGGACATCGCCCTACACCGCAGGTGGATGGTGCGCGGCTACGCGATCGGCCTCGGCGCCGGCACGCAGGCGTTCACCCACGCGCCGTACCTGATCGCGACCGGGGAACAGCCCGACGGGAACCTGCGGGCCGGCCTTGTGGTCGCCGGTTGGGTGATCAACCTTGCGGTGGCTGAGTGGTACCTGCGCCGTCCGGCGCGGGTCGTCACCGCGCCGGCCCTCAAGCTGAGCTGAGCCCGCCGGCCGTCGGTGACCGGCTCAAGCCGCCCCGGATGTCCTCCTCGATCCGCTTCGCGGCGGCCAGCAGCGGCGGGAGCAGCTCCCGACGGATCATCTCGAAGGACCCCCGGGTGGCGTGCGCGGAGACGTTCACCGCGGCGATCACCGACCCGTTCTCGCCGTGGATCGGCGCGGCCACGGAGCGCAGGCCCTCCTCCAGCTCCTGGTCCACGATGGCGTACCCCTGAGCGGCGATCTTCGTCAGGACGGTGCGCAGCTTCGCCGGGTCGGTGACCGTGCGCCGGGTCAGCGGCCGCAGCTGCGCGGTGGCGAGGTAGTCGTCCAGCCAGTCCGCCGGTTGCGCGGCGAGCAGCACCCGACCCATGGAGGTGGCGTACGCGGGGAAGCGCGTCCCGACGCTGATCCCCACCGTCATGATCCGCTTGGTGGGCACGCGGGCGACGTAGACCACCTCGTCGCCGTCGAGCACCGACACCGAACAGGACTCGTGCACCAGCGCGACGAGCGCCTCCATGTGCCGCTGGGCGAGCTCGGGCAGGCTCAGGCTCGACAGGTACGCGTAGCCGAGTTCGAGGATCCGTGCCCGCAGCGAGAAGAGCCGACCGTCGGTGTGCACGTACCCCAGCTCGACAAGCGTGAGCAGGAACCGGCGCGCCGCGGCCCGGGTCAGCCCGGTGCGTCTGGCCACGTCGCTGAGCGTGAGCTGCGGGTGGTCGCCGTCGAACGCCCGGATCACCGCGAGGCCGCGCTCCAGCGACTGAACGAACTCCGGCGACCTCGTCGCCTCCTCGCTCACGCTCACCCGGCCTCCTGCCGCAGGGTCTCCCGGGCCACCTTGAACGCCCGGTTCGCCGCCGGTACACCAGCGTAGACGCCGACCTGGAGCAGGACCTCCGCCACCTCCTCCGGGCTGAGTCCGTTGCGCAACGCGGCCCGGACATGCATCGCCAACTCCTCGTCGTGGTGCAGGGTGGCGAGCACGGCGAGGGTGATGCAGCTACGGGTTCGCCGGTCGAGGCCCGGCCTGCTCCACACCTCGCCCCAGGCGTAGCGGGTGATGAAGTCCTGGAAGTCGGCGGTGAACTTGTCGGTGCCGGCGACCGCGCGGTCCACGTGTGCGTCACCCAGCACCTGTCGTCGCACCGCCATGCCCGCCTGGTGCCGCTCGTGGTCGTTCACCCGTCACCCCGTCCCTCGTGGAAGTGTTCCAACAGGAGTCGGCACACCTGCTCGGGTTGCTCGACGTTGGCCAGGTGCGCCGCCGCGTCGACCACGGCCAGCCGGGCCCGCGGGATGCGCTCGACGATCTCGCGGGCGTGCGCCACCGGGGTGGCCGTGTCGTCCGCTCCCGCGATGACGAGCGTCGGCGCGACGACCCGGCCGAGGTCAGGTCGGAGGTCCATGGTGGCGATCGCCTCGCAGCAGGCGGCGTATCCGGTCGGCGCGTTCGCGGTCAGCATGGCTCGGTGGGTGGCGACCACCTCCGGCCGGGCCGTGGCGAAGGCCGGGGTGAACCAGCGGGCCACCACCGCGTCGGCGATCGCCGACATCCCGCCGGTGAGTACCGTGGCGGCTCGCTCCCGCCACTGCTCCGGTGGGCCGAGCGACGCCGACGTGCAGAGCAGCGCCAGCCGCCGCACCCGGTCCGGCGCGTACGCGGCGAGCCACATGCCCACCATGCCGCCGAGGGACAGCCCCGCGTAGTGGACCCACTGCACGTCGAGGTCGTCCAGCGTCCGCAGCAGTTCCCGGCCCAGCAGGTCCAGCGTGTACGGCCCGGGCGGCACGGCGGAACGCCCGTGGCCGAGGTGGTCGTAGCGGATGACTCGGAACCGTTGGGCGAGCGCCGGGACCTGGGGTTCCCACAGGGCGGCGGCGGTGCCCAGGGAACTGCCGAGCAGCAGCACCGGCGCGGCGGCCGGGCCGTCGACTGTGAGATGCAATCGGGACGTCATCGGCCCACTCCTCGGGCGGCTGCCAGCGCATTGTCGACGAACCGGCCGGCCGAGCCGAGCCAGCGGTGCGGGTCGAGCGCCTCGGCTATCTCCGTGTTGGACAGGTGGGCGCGCACCTCGGGGTCGGCGAGCAGCGCGGCGCGGAACGAGGGCTTGGAGGCAGCGCGGGCCACGAGGTCGTGTGCGACGCCGCGACCGACAGCGGGCGCCAGTCGCGCGGCCACGGCCTCGGCGAGCAGCAGGCCGCCGGTAGCGTCGAGGTTCTCCCGCATCCTGTTCGGACGGACCTGTAGGCCGTGCAGCATCCGCGCGCACCGGGCGGAGGCACCGCCGGCCACGTGCAGCAGCTCCAGCAGGGGCTCCCACTCGGCGTGCCACGCGCCCGCGGCCCGCTCGTGCTCCTGCACCGCCGTGGCGAACAGGGTGGCGACGAGACCCGGGCCGCGTCGCGCCGCGGCGGTGAGGAGCACCGAGTCCACGGGGTTGCGCTTGTGCGGCATTGCCGAGGAACCGCCGCGTCCGGCACCGCCTTCGGCGACCTCGCCCACCTCGTTCTGGGCAAGCAACCCGACGTCGAGGGCGACCTTACCGGCGGCGACGAGCAACCCGCCGAGGGCGGCGGCCAGGTCGAGCCAGGGCTGGCGACGGGTGTGCCAGGGCAGCGGGCTCGGCGGGAGGCCCAGGTGCGCCGCGATCCGCTCGGCGACCTCGGCGCCGGCCGGCCCGTACGCGGCCAGGGTGCCGACCGCGCCACCAAGTTGCGCAGGCTGTGCGGTGCGGGTCTGACGCAGTCGGTCCCGGGTCTCGACCAGCCCGGTCAACCAGCCGGCGGCCTTGAGCCCGAACGTGGTGGGCGCCGCCTGCTGCCCGAGGGTCCGGGCGACCATAACGGTGTCCCGGTGCGCGTCGGCCAGCTGGGCGGCGGCGTCCACGGCGGCGTCGAGGTGACGCAGCAGCGGCCCGAGCGCCCGCACGGCCACCAGGACCAGCGCGGTGTCCAGGACATCCTGGCTGGTCGCTCCGAAGTGCACCCAGGCTCGGGCCTCCTTCGGCACGGCGGCGGTCAGCTCACCCACCAGTGGGACGACCGGGTTGCCCGTGGCGTCGGCCGCCCGGCCGAGCGCTCCCGGGTCGTACCGCTCGGCGCGGCACTGCTCGACGATCGCCGTGGCCGCCGGCGGGGGCAGGATGCCGGCGTCCGCCGCAGCCCGGGCGAGTGCGGCCTCCACGTCGAGCATCGCCTGAAGCACTGACGGGTCGCTGAGTTCCGCGTCGACGTCCGGGGCGCCGGAGAGGCCGCCGAGCAGACCGTCAGACGGCGAAGAAGACGGTCTCATGGTCGCCCTGCAGGTGGATGTCGAACCGGAACCCGTCCGGGGCGGGACTCGCCAGCAGGGTGTCGAGGCGGTCGGCGTCGACGATGCGCAGCACGGGGTCGGCGGCGTTCGCCGCCGGCTCGTCGGGGAAGTAGAGCCGCGTGACGAGGCGGTGCAGCAGCCCACGCCCGAAGACCGACAGGGTCAGGTGGGGGGCTTCGGTGCCGCCGTCCGGCTCGGGCAGCGAACTCGGCTTGACGGTCAACAGCCGGTACCACCCCTGCCCGTCGGTCTCGCTCCGACCGAATCCGCGGAAGCCCGCGAGCGCGGGCGGCCGGGCACCCCGTGGGTCGTCCGGATGGTCGAACCGGCCGTCCGGGTCGGCCTGCCAGCTCTCCACCATCGCGTCGACCACCGGCGTTCCGGTGCCGTCGAAGACCCGCCCCCTGATCCAGAACGCGCCCGGCGTGCCCTCGGGTACGACGTACGGGCCGTCGGGCCAGCGGAGGCCGATGTGCAGGTACGGCCCGACGGTCTGCGCGGGCATGACGCCCAACTGCTCAGTCATCGTCGTCCTCGTCCTCGAAGGGGGTACCTTCCCGACCGCGCAGCACGATGTCGAACTCGTAAGCCAGTGCCCACTCCGGTGCGGTGGTCGCGTGGTCGTACCGGGCGATCATCCGTTCCCGTGCCTTCGGGTCAGGGACCGAGTTGAAGATCGGGTCCTGGAAGAAGAGCGGGTCGCCCGGGAAGTACATCTGCGTGACCAGCCGCTGGGTGAACGCGCGGCCGAAGAGGGAGAAGTGGATGTGCGCCGGCCGCCAGGCGTTGTCGTGGTTGCGCCAGGGGTAGGCGCCGGGCCGCACTGTGATGAACCGGTACCGCCCCTGGTCGTCGGTGAGCGCCCGGCCCACCCCCTCGAAGTACGGGTCGAGCGGGGCCGGCCAGGTGTCCCGGGCGTCGCGGTACCGGCCGGCGGCGTTGGCCTGCCAGATCTCGACAAGCGTGCGCGGCACGGGTCGACCGTCACCGTCACGAACACGCCCGTGCACGATGATCCGTTGTCCCTGCGGCTCGCCGTCGTGCTGGCGGGTCAGGTCGTGGTCGAGCGCCCCGAGCCGTCCCTCCCCCAGTAGCGGTCCGGTGACCTCGGTCAGCCGCTGCGGCAGGTGGATCAGCGGGTGTCGCGGCGCCCGCGTCACTGTCGACCCGTAGCCGGGGCTGAGCAGTGGTGGGTGGACGTCGACGTCGTCGCGCCGGTACCGCGGTAGCACGAGGCGCCTGTCTGCCCCGGCGTCCTGTGTGGTCATCGTCGTCTCCCGTCGGACTTCGTCGCCTCCAGTGCCCGCAGCGCCACGAGTTCCCGCGCCGTCGGGGGTTCACCGGTGGTCAGCCCGTCGGCGACGGCGAGGTCCCAGCCGGTGGCCGCCCGCGCCTGCTCCCGGGTCACACCGGGGTGCAGGCGGGTCAGCGTGAGCTCGCAGGTCACCGGGTCGGGTTCGAGGACGCCGAGATCGGTGATCACCACGCGGGGGCCGGCGCCACGCAGGCCGAGTCGCTCCCGGTCGCCCGGGCCGGTTCCGTAGCCGACCGAGGTGACGAAGTCGACCCGTTCGGTGAACGTCCGGAGGTCCTGCCGGACGATCACCACGACCTCCCCGCAGGAGGCGGCGATCTCCGGGGCGCCACCGGCGCCGGGCAGCCGGATCTTCGGGGCGGCGTAGTCACCGCCGACGACAGTGGTGTTGATGTTGCCGTACCGGTCGAGCTGCGCCGCCCCGAGGAAGCCCACGTCGATCCGGCCCGGCTGGAGCCAGTAGTTGAACACCTCGGGCACCGACACCACAGCGTCAGCCGATTCGGCGAGGACCGCGTCCCCGATGGAGAGCGGCAGCCGGTCTGGCTTCGCGCCGAGGCACCCCGATTCGTAGATGAGCACCAGGTTCGGGGCGTGGGTCACCCGGGCGAGATTCGCCGCGGTGCTGGGCAACCCGATCCCCACGAAGCAGGCGGTGCCGTCGCGCAGTTGGCGGGCGGCGGCGACAGTCATCATCTCGTCGGCGGTCCAGTCAGCCATCGCGTTCCCCCCGCTCGCCGCGCTGACTCATGCCGCCGCCCCGGCCGTGTGCACGTGCTCGTCCAGCCAGGCGCGGAAGGTGTCGCGGTGCCGGCTGACGGCGTCCCAGTCCCGGTAGAAGTCGTTGTCCCGTACCGAGTAGCCGTGGGCGTAGGAGGGGTGCGCGCCGCCGGGCACCTCGGCCACCGCGGTGACCGCCCAACCAGGCAGGACCACCTGCCCGGGTACGGGTTCCAACTCGTCCACGATCTCCTCGACGGTGACCAGGGACCGGTGGGCGGCGAGCACGGCTTCCTTCTGCACCCCGGTGATGCCCCACATCTGCACGTTGCCGTCACGGTCGGCGCGCTGGGCGTGCACCACAGTCACGTCGGGACGCAGGGCGGGGACGGCGGTGAGCGTCTCGCCGGTGAAGGGGCAGGTGATGGGCCTGATGTTCGTCGTGTGCCCGGGCAGGTCGGTGCCTGTGTAGCCGCGCAGGACGGCGAACGGCAGCCCGGACGCCCCGGCGACGTACCGGTTCGCCATGCCCGCGTGGCTGTGCTCCTCCAGCTCGAGCGGACGCGGCCAGGCGTGCTGCACGGCGTCCCGGAAGCGGTGCAGCGACCCGACGCCCGGGTTGCCGCCCCAGGAGAAGACCAGGCGGCGGGCGCAACCCGCGCCGATGAGCTGGTCGTAGATGACGTCGGGGGTCATCCGCACGAGGGTCAGCTCCTGCCGTCCCTGGCGGATCATCTCGTGACCCGCGGCGAACGGGATGAGGTGCGTGAACCCTTCCAGGGCCACCACGTCACCGTCGCGGACCAGGTGCGCCACACCGTCGGCAAGCGAGACGAGCTTCGCCATGGGCCTCCCCGCATCCTGCGACATCCGCGCTGCCGCCAGCTGTTCGCCATGCGGACTGCCGTACTCATATCGAACGTACGACGGAGGACGACATCCGTCAACGACAGGTTGGCCGGGCACGACCGGTGTCGTCCACTGTGTTCGGCAGTCACGTCGGCCGATGCGTTGACGCGAGCCGGGCCACGTGCCAACGTTCAAGCAGAGAACGGCCGTTCGGTACGCGAACACCTCCGAGGAGGACCGCCATGACACTGCTGGACGCCACGACCTGGCAGGGCACCCTGCACAGCGACGGCTGGGTGAAACCCGCCGGCGGCACGGCGCCCGTGCGATCCCCCGCCACCGGAGAGGAGATCGGCCAGGTCGGCGTGGCGAACGCCGAGGACGTGACGCGCGCCTGCGCCCGCGCCGCCACCGCCCAACGCGCCTGGGCCGCCACCGGTTACGCCGTGCGGGCCGCGGTGCTGCGCCGGGCCGGGCAACTGTTCGAGCGGCACGCCGCCGAGATCGCCGACTGGATCGTGCGGGAGTCCGGGTCCATCCCATCCAAGGCCCGCGTCGAGATCGCCGCCGCCGCGCAGGAATGCTACGAGGCGTCGGCACTGGCCTCGCACCCGCTGGGCGAGATCATCCCGAGCGCGCAACCGCGGCTCAGCCTGGCCCGCCGGTTGCCCGTCGGCGTCGTCGGGGTCATCGCGCCGTTCAACTTCCCGCTCATCCTGGCCACCCGTTCAGTGGCCCCGGCCCTGGCGCTGGGCAACGCCGTGGTGCTCAAGCCCGACCCGCGCACCGCAGTCTGCGGTGGCGTCGCGATCGCCCGGGTCTTCGAGGAGGCCGGCCTGCCCGAAGGGTTGCTGCACGTCCTTCCCGGCGGGGTGGAGGCCGGCGAGGCGCTGGTGGCCGACCCGAACGTACGGGTGATCAGCTTCACCGGCTCGACCGCTGCCGGCCGCAAGGTCGGTGAGGCGGCGGCACGCCACCTCAAACGTTCGCACCTCGAACTCGGTGGCAACTCGGCGCTGATCGTCCTCGACGACGCCGACCTGGACCTCGCTGTCTCCGCCGGCGCGTGGGGGTCCTTCCTGCACCAGGGTCAGATCTGCATGACCACCGGCCGGCACCTGGTCCACGAGAGTCTGTCCGAGCGCTACGTCGAGCGGCTGGCGGAGAAGGCGAACCACCTGCCGGTCGGCGACCCGGCGAAGGAGCAGGTGGCGCTCGGGCCGATCATCGACGAGCACCAGCGCGACAAGATCCACGCACTGGTCACCGCGAGCGTCGACGCCGGTGCCCGGCTGGCCGCCGGGGGCACGTACGAGGGACTGTTCTACCGGCCGACGGTGCTCACTGACGTCACCCCCGCGACCCCGGCGTACGCCCAGGAGGTCTTCGGCCCGGTCGCCCCGGTGATCACCTTTGCCGACCAGGACGAGGCCGTCGAGTTGGCCCGCCAGACCGAGTACGGCCTGTCGCTGGGCATCTTGAGCCGTGACGTGATGAGGGCGATGGCCCTCGCCGACCGGATCCCCAGCGGCATCGTGCACATCAACGACCAGACGGTGAACGACGAGGCGGTGGCGCCGTTCGGTGGGGTGGGAGCGTCCGGTACCGGCTCCCGGTTCGGCGGGCCCGCGGCGAACGTCGAGGCGTTCACCGAGACCCAGTGGCTCACCGTGCGCGGCGCCATCACGCGGTACCCGTTCTGACACCGGGAGGATCGGGCATGGCGGGAATGCGTACCCAGGTCGGCATCGTCGGCGCCGGGCCGGCGGGGCTCATGCTGTCGCACCTGTTGCACCTGCGCGGAATCGAGTCCGTGGTGCTGGAGAGCCGCAGCCGCGACCACGTCGAGCACCGGCTCCGGGCGGGCGTCCTCGAACAGGGCTCGGTCGACCTGCTCTGCCGCAACGGCGTCGGCGAGCGGCTGCAACGGGAGGGACTGCGCCACGAGGGCATCGAGCTGCGCTTCGCCGGGGAGTCGCACCGGGTGCCGATGGCAGACCTGACCGGGCGGGCGATCACCGTCTACGGACAGCAGGAGGTGGTCAAGGACCTGATCGCCGCCCGGCTCGCGGCCGGTGGCTCGATCCTCTTCGAGACCGAGGCGGTACGCCTGGACCGGCTGGACTCGGACTCCCCGGTTGTCCACTTTCGACGCGACGGGAAGGTCCAGGAGCTGCGCTGCGACTTCGTGGCGGGCTGCGACGGGTTCCACGGGGTGAGCCGCGGCGCGGTGCCGGAAGGGGTGCTGACCACCTACGAGCGGGTGTACCCGTTTGCCTGGTTGGGCGTCCTCGCCGCCGCACCGCCGGCGGTGGACGAACTCATCTACGCCAACCACGAGCGTGGCTTCGCCCTCTACAGCATGCGCTCCCCCGAGATCTCTCGGCTGTACCTACAGGTCGCGCCCGACGAGGACATCGCCGCGTGGCCGGACGAGCGGATCTGGACGGAGCTGCGGGCACGGTTGGAGACGGTGCCGGGATGGTCGCTCAACGAGGGGCCGATCCTGGAGAAGTCCATCACCCCGATGCGCAGTTTCGTTGTCGAGCCGATGCAGTGGGAGCGGCTGTTCCTGGCCGGGGACGCCGTGCACATCGTCCCACCGACCGGCGCGAAGGGGATGAACCTCGCCCTCGCTGACGTCGCGCTGCTGGGGGATGCCTTCGCCGCCTGGTACGACCGGGGCAGCACAGATCTGCTGGAGGCCTACTCGGCCACGGCGTTACGTCGGGTCTGGCGGGCCCAGCACTTCTCCTGGTGGATGACCTCAATGCTGCACCGGCTGGAGCGCGACGACCCGTACGAGACGAAGCTCCAGACCGCCACGCTGAGGTACGTCGCCACCTCTGAGACGTACGCCGCGAGCCTGTCCGAGAACTACGTGGGCCTGCCCGAGGTCTGAACGCGAGCGTGCGAGACGTCACCACAGCAGAGCGTTGTTCAACTTATTTCTGACGGGCGTCAGAAATTGTTGACTTTCAATGCCGGGGTGACTGACCATGGCCAACACAGCGAAGTGCGCCCCCGCGCCGCCGTTGGTCACCTGAAAATCCGAGGCACCCACCACCCCCGCCCAGGAAGGGCCTCGTCCATGAAGAAGGTCATGGCTCTCGGGCTGATCGCCGTCACCGCGATCGCCCTCACCGGATGCACCGACTCCGACGCCTCCAACCCGTCCGAACAGACCTCGGGCGACCTGCGCAAGGTCCGGGTCGCGGCGCTGCCCATCACCGAGACCGCCGCGCTGTGGGGCGGCATCAAGGCCGGCGTCTTCGCCGAGCGCGGCCTCCAGGTCGAGGTGCTGCCCGCCCAGGGCGGCGCGCAGGCCATTCCCGCGCTCCTGAACGGCGACATCGACTTCGCCATCGGCCAGCCCTTCGGGCCGTTCCGGGCCGACCTGCGGGATCTCGGCGTCGTCATCATCGGCAACTACGCCTCCTCGTACGCCGACGGCGACGACATCAACGCCGTGGTGGCCTCGGCGAAGTCAGGCATCAAGCGGCCGGCCGACCTCGCGGGCAAGCGGGTCTCGGTCAACAGCCTGGGCGCCGCCGGCGATGTGACGATCATGGCGGCGGTCGAGAAGGACGGTGGCGACCCGTCGAGAATCAAGTTCGTCGAGGTCGCCTTTCCGGACGCCCCGGCCCAACTCGAATCCGGCAACATCGACGCCGCCTGGGTGCCGGAGCCCTTCGTCACCCAGTTGAAGACCCGCGGCGACACCTTCATCGTCGCCCCCTACCAGGCGGTGGTGCCCGGCCTGACCACGCTCACCACCATCACCACCAGGGAACGCACGGAGAAGGACGCCAAGCTGGTCGAGGACTTCACGGCGGCGATGAAGAAGACGTTGGAGTGGGCCAAGGCCCCCGCCAACGAGGCGGCGCTTCGGCAGGCCATCAAGGACAACCTTCAGCTGCCCCCACCGGTGGCCGAGTCGGTGCGGCTACCGGCCTTCGGTTGGGAGGTCGACCGGTCGAGCCTCCAGACGCTCGCCGAGCTCGCGCAGAAGTACAAGGTGCTCGACAGGCAACCCAACCTCGACCGTCTCATCCAGCAGCAGTAGCCGGCGCGATCCCGCCCTCACTGGCCCCAGCGGGGAGGGCCTCGTCGCCCGCCTGACGACGGGAGTGACATGCGCGTGTTTCCCACCCGACGCCTACGCGCGTTACGCAAAGCGATGCTGGGCGTCGTCGGCCTGACCGCGTTCCTCGTCGTCTGGCAGCTGATCCCGACGCTGGGCCTGATCGACCCGCTCTACCTGCCGTACGTGACCGACGTGCTGGCGCGGCTTGTCGAGCAACTCGTCGACCTCGCGTTCTGGCGGCGGCTGGGCAGCACCATGACGTCCTGGGCGATCGGCCTGACGGTGGCGACGGTCGCCGCCGTCGTCCTCGGCACGGTCGTCGGGCTGGTGCCGTTCCTACGGCGCGCGACCCACACCATGGTCGAGTTCCTGCGACCGATCCCGTCGGTCGCCCTCATCCCGCTCGCCGTGCTGATGTTCGGCATCCAGCGGCAGGCCGCCCTCGTCATCATCATCTACGCGTCGTTCTGGCAGGTGTTCGTGCAGGTCATCTACGGCGTCGCCGACGTCGACTCGGTGGCTCGCGACACCGCCCGCAGTTTCGGTCTGAGTCGGCGGGAACAGCTGTCGCACCTCGTCCTGCCGACCACCCTGCCGTACCTCATGACCGGCCTGCGGCTCGCGGCGGCGGTCGCGCTCATCCTCGCCATCACCGCGGAGATGGTGATCGGCAACCCCGGTCTCGGGCGCATGATCGAGCTGTCCCGGTCCGCCGGAGACGCCGCCGGCCTGTACGCGCTGGTCGTGGTCACCGGCCTGCTCGGGCTCATGGTGAACATCGTCTTCCGGTTCATCGAGCGTCGGGTGCTGTCCTGGCACCAGTCCGTACGAGGAGAGGAGGCGCTGTGACCACGTACCCCGGGCGGATCGCCACCACGGCACGCAGCCGGACGGTCGGAACCCGGATCGCGGCGAGCATCCTCTACCCACTGGGCCTGCCGACGATGCTGCTGGTGGTCTGGGGCCTGGCGGCGACGAGGGCGACGAACCGGTTCTTCCCCGACCCGTTGACGATCGCCAGAGCCTTTCGGGAGACCTGGGTCGGTCCGGCCTTCGTCGAGGACGTCCTGCCGAGCCTCGCCCGCCTCGGCCTCGGTGTCGCCGCGTCGATAGTGCTCGGCATCGGCGCCGGCACCGTCATCGGGCTGACCCCCTGGTTGCGGGAACTCCTCGAACCGCTGCTGGAGTTCCTCCGGGCCATCCCGCCGCCGGTGCTGATTCCGGTGGTGATGCTCCTGCTCGGAATCACCGACACCATGAAGGTGGTCGTGATCGTCTCCGGCGCGGTCTGGCCGATCCTGTTGAACACGATCGAGGGTGTCCGGGGAACCGACAGCGTAATGAAGGAGACCGCGGAGTCGTTCCAGGTCTCCTGGTGGGAGCGGCTCTGGTTCCTCGTACTCCCAGCTGCCAGCCCACGGATCATGGCCGGGGTTCGTCAGGCCCTCTCGGTCGCGCTGATCCTGATGGTCATCTCCGAGATGTTCGCCTCCTCCTCCGGCCTCGGCTACCGCATTGCCTACTTCCAGCGCAACTACCTGATCGCCGAGATGTGGAGCGGCATCCTCCTCCTCGGTCTCGTCGGCGTTCTCCTCGCCGTAGCTTTCGGTCTCGTCGAACAGCGCGTTCTGCGCTGGTACCACGGAGTCAGGGAGGTCAACCGTGCCTGATCGGAGCAGTCTGCTGCTGGTGGAGCACCTGCGGAAGGTCTACGAGACCACCACGGGCAACGTCGAGGCGATCGGGGACATCAGCTTCACGATGGACGCCGGTGAGCTCGTCTGCATCGTCGGGCCGTCCGGTTGCGGCAAGACCACCCTGCTGAAATGCCTCGCCGGCCTGCTGCGCCCCACCAGCGGCCTGGTCGAGATGGACGGCTCTGCGGTGACCGGGCCCAGCCCGGCTATGGCGGTCGTGTTCCAGGAGTACGGTCGCAGCCTCTACCCCTGGCTGACGGTGCGCGGAAACGTCGAGCTTCCACTGCGGCACAAGAGGCTCAACCGCGATGCCCGAAACAAGCTGGTCGTCGACGCTCTTGAGGCGGTGGGTCTCGGGCACGCCGCGCTGAGCCACCCGTGGCAGCTCTCCGGGGGGATGCAACAGCGCGTGGCGATCGCGCGGGCCATCGCCTATCAGCCCGACGTCCTGATCATGGACGAACCGTTCGCCGCCGTGGACGCGCAGACCCGGGCCGACCTGGAGGACCTGGTCCGCGAGCTGCACGCCAGCCGGACCATCTCGGTTGTCTTCGTCACCCACGACATTGACGAGTCGGTGTATCTCGGTCAGCGGGTTCTAGTATTGTCCACGTCGCCGACCTGGGTCCAGGAGGACCTCGCGATCGACCTGCCGCCGGAGCGCGATCAGATCACGACCCGCGCTCTGCCCCGTTTCACGGAACTGCGGACGCACGTCTACGACCAGATCCAGCGGGCCAAGCGCGGGCAGGCAGTGGCCCCGCGATCCGCGCGGTGATCGGCGGCCAACCAACGAGTTCGCCGAAGGGAAGGGCTGTGGGTAGTCGTCAGCCGAAGCAGTTGTTGCTCGCGTTCTTCGGGGAGCACGTCGTCGACGGTGACACGGGACCGATCCGGGCGAGCGTCCTGATCAACGTGCTGGAGGGCGCCGACGTCGCCGCGCCGGCCACCCGCGCGACCCTGGACCGACTCGTGCACAGCGGCATCCTCGCCCGCAGCAGGAGCGGCCGGGAGACGCTGTTCTCGCTGACCGAGCACGGGGTCGCGGTGTTGCGCGAGGCGACGTACCGCGTTCGCGGGCCGCGGCCGTTCGACCCACAGGGCAACGGGTGGACCCTTGTCACCTTCTCGATCCCGGAGGGCCAGCGGATGCTGCGGCACCGACTGCGCTCAACCCTCATCTGGGAGGGCTTCGCGCCGATCCGGGACGGGCTCTGGCTCGCGCCTGGCGAGGTCGACCTCGCCGGCTCGTTGGAGCCGCTGCGGCAGGACCTCGCGCCCAACACCGTGGTCGCCTTTCACGCCCGCGAACTCGCCGGGTTCCCGATCGGCGAGAGCGTACGCGCCGCGTGGGACATCGAGGCGATCCGGCGCGCCCACCTGGCCTTCATCGACGTGTGGGACGACCCGTCCGCGACGGCGATGGCACCGAGCGCCCTCACCGTACGGACGATGCTGGTGGCGGACTGGCTCGCGCTGCTGCGCACCGACCCGAGGCTGCCGGCCGAGTTCATGGACGACGAATGGCCCGCCACGAGATCGGTGGAAACCTACCGCCGGACGCACGAGAAGCTGGCCGAGGCGTCAGCGGCGGAGTTCGCCGAACTCGTCGCGGCCCGGCCCGCCGCTAGGAGCCGAATCGGGTCCTCAGATCGGCCTTCCGCACCTTCCCCGACGCCGTCCGCGGCAGCTCATCCACGATGACCACGTTCTTCGGGAGCTTGTAGCGGGCGATCCTGCCGTCCAGGCACGCCCGGACGGTGGCGGTGTCCACCGACGCCCCCTCCCGGACGGTCACGATCGCCCACGGCACCTCACCCCAACGCTCGTCCGGCACGCCGATGACCGCCGCCGAGGTCACCCCGTCGACCTCGGTGAGCAGCTGTTCGAGTTCGAGCGGGTAGATGTTCTCGCCCCCCGAGATGATCATGTCCTTGAGTCGGCCGGAGATGTAGAGGTAGCCGTCGGCGTCCAGGTGTCCGAGGTCGCCGGAGCGGAACCACCCGTCGGCCGTGAACGCCTCGGCGGTCGCCTGCGCAAGGCCGTGATAGCCGGGGAAGACGTTGGGCCCGGCCACCTCGATCTCACCGACAGCGCCGGTGGGCACCACAGCACCGGCCGCATCGGTGATCCGCACATCGGTGAAGAAGTGCGGCAGACCGACACTGCCCTGCTTGACGCGGGTCATCGTCGGCGGCAACGCGGTCGCGCCCGGCGCGGCCTCGGTCATGCCGTAACCCTGCGAGAACGACAGGCCCCGCGCCTCGTACGCGTTGAGGATGCGGGCCGGCACCGCCGAACCTCCGCAGGTGAGCTTCGTCAGCGTGGACAGGTCGGTCGACGCCCAGGCGGGATGGTCGGCCATGAGCTGGTACGTGGTCGGCACGCCGCTGAGCATGGTCACCCCGTGCCGCTCGATCTGCGCGAGCGCGCGGCCCGGCTCGAAGCCCTTCTCGATCACCATCGTGGCGCCCTTGAGGATGACGGGCAGGGCACCCATCCCGAGCGACGCGACGTGGAACAGCGGCGAGATCATGAGCGCGACGTCAGTGGAGACGACGTCGTAGTCGACCACACAGTTGAGCGCCACCCAGGTGAGGTTGCCGTGGGTCAGCACGGCACCCTTGGCCCGGCCGGTCGTGCCCGAGGTGTAGACGATCGCCGCCGGGTCCTCGTGAGCGGTGTCGACCCGGCCGGTGAACGGGGAGACGGCGGCCCGCGCCAGGCGGGCAAGCCCGTGCCGGTCCGCGGTGCCCTCACCGTTGACGATGACGTACGGGGTCCGGACGGTCGGCGCGGCGGAGGCCACCAGCGCCGCGAAGTCCGGGTCGTGGATCAGCACCCGCGCGCCGCAGTCGGCGAGGACGGCCACGATCTCGGGTGCGGCGAGCCGGGTGTTGATCGGCACGAAGACGGCCCCGACCTGCGCCGCCCCGAACATCACCAGGAGGAGCTCGGGGCTGTTCTCGCCCAGGTAGGCGACGCACTCACCCCTGCCGACGCCTCGCTCCCGCAGCACCGCCGCGATCCGGTCCGCGGCGTCGGCGAACTGTCCGTACGTCATGGGCGGCCGGTCGCCGTGGATGATCGCGACCTGGTCCGGGGACTTCAGCCGGCGCTTGGTCACCCAGGCGCCAATTCCGTGCTGCTGCATCATCATTCTCCCGGGGGGTGGAGGTGGTGTGCTCGCCCGGCTCGTCGGATGCCCCCGGGCCTCAGGCGTAGAAGCGGTACAGCCCTCGCGCGACGACCGCCGGCTTGGCGCCGCCCTCGATCTCGATCGTCTGGTCGACGGCGATCTGGTAGCCGCCGCGCACCTCGACGACCTCGACGACTGCGGCCCGCATGCGTACCCGTGCCCCGACCACGACCGGCGCGGGAAAGCGCACCTTGTCGAGGCCGTAGTTGACCTTCGTGGTCACACCCTTGACCTCAAGCAGCTCGGTCCAGAACGGAACGGCCAGGGAGAGGGTGAGGAAGCCGTGCGCGATCGGCGCGCCGAACGGCCCGGTCCTCGCCCGTTCGGGGTCGACGTGGATCCACTGGTGGTCGTCCGTCGCGTCCGCGAACAGGTCGACCTGGTCCTGGGTGACAGTGCGGTACCCGGTGTGGCCGAGATCGGTGCCGGCGAGGTCGCCCAGCCGCTCGTAGGTGATGGTCGTCGTCATGGCGCTTCCTCTCGTCGTCACCGGGCAAGGCCCAGCAGGCGGGCCGCGTTGTCCTTGAGGATGCCCGGGAGCACGTCCGGCTTGAGATCGGTCGCTTGCACGTCGCGCAGCCACCGGTCGGGGGTGAGCAGGGGGTAGTCGGTGCCGAAGAGCACCCGTCGCTTCAGCACCGAGTTGGCGTGACGCACCAACTCGGCCGGGAAGTACTTCGGGCTCCAGCCGGACAGGTCGATCCAGGTGTTGTGCTTGTGCGTGGCCACCGACAACGCCTCGTCCTGCCAGGGCACCGACGGGTGGGCCATGATGATCTGAAGGTCGGGGAAGTCGGCCGCGATCGGGTCGAGCAGGATCGGATTCGACAGGCCGAGCCGCAGGCCGTAACCGCCCGGGGTGCCGGCGCCGATGCCGGTCTGCCCGGTGTGGAAGAGCGCCGGGACGCCGGCCCGCTCAAGCAGGCCCCACATCGGCGCGTACTCGTCGTGGCTGGGGTCGAAGCCCTGCACGGTGGGGTGGAACTTGAAGCCTCGTACGCCTTCCTCCTCGATCAGTCGGGCGGCGAGGTCGAGGGCGGCCTGGCCCGTGCGCGGGTCGACCGACCCGAACGGGATCAGCACGTCGGCGTGCTCTGCCGCGGCACGGGCGATGTCGGCGCTCGACAGTGGCTGGTGCTTCAGTTGGGTACGCGCGTCCACTGTGAAGACGACGGCCGCCATGCTCCGCTCGCGGTAGTACTGGGCCACCGCGCCGACCGCCGGCCGTGGGCCGTCCGTCTTGAAGTACGCCGACGCCGCCGCCACGAGCGGTTCGGGCAGTGAGGTGTGACTGTGGTCGTCGACCTCGATGTGCACGTGCATGTCGATCGCCGTGACGGTGTCGAGGTCGATCGCGGGCTGGTACATGGGGCCAACCTTCGTCGGGGCGGGTCAGGACGTCGCGGGCTCGAACTCCTCGGGGAGGTCCGGGAAGCGTTCGCCGACGCTCTGCTCGGCGCCGACGAACGTCGTCGGCCAGGCGTCCACGAGCGCCTCGTACGTCCAGCCGCCCTCGCGGTGGGCGGTCAGCGCCGCCTCCGGATGGGTCCAGATCTGGAGGCGGTCCCCTCCCACACCGATCACCTGCCCGGTCACCGAGGCCGCCGCGTCGGAGCCGAGGAACGCGACGAGCCCGGCCGCGTCGTCCGCCGTGCCGAACCCCAGGCCGTGTCGGAAGAACGCGGGCATCGGCTCGCCGTTCGCCTCGGCGCGTACGGCCGCGGCGAAGTAGGGGACGGTGGCGGTCATCGCGGTCGCGGCGACCGGAACAACGGTGTTGGCGGTGATGCCGGCCCGCTTGAGCTCGAGCGCCCAGGTACGGACCATGCCGACGATGCCCGCCTTGGCGGCCGCGTAGTTGGTCTGGCCGAAGGTACCCCGCTGCCCGGTGGGTGACCCGACGCAGATGATCCGGCCGCCCTCGCCGGCCCGCCGCATGTGCTGCACCGCCTCGCGCACTGTGGTGAACGTGCCGCGCAGGTGCACGTTGATGACGGTGTCGAAGTCGTCGTCGCTCATCTTCCACAGCACCGTGTCGCGCAGGACGCCGGCGTTGGTGACGAGGATGTCCAGCCGTCCGAAGTGCTCGACCGCTGTGCTGACGAGCTCCTTGGCGGTCTCGGTCGGACCGACCGGTGCCACCACCGCGACGGCCCGACCGCCGGATGACTGGATCGCCGCCACCGCGTCGGCGGCAGCTCCGGCGTCGACGTCGTTGACCACTATCGAGGCGCCCCGCCGCGCCAGCTCCTGGGCGTAGGCCAGGCCGAGGCCCCGCCCGGCTCCGGTGACGATGGCAACCTTGCTGTCCAGTGACATGGGTGCTCGCTTTCGTCGATGCCGATCCGCGCACGAAGGTGGGGAGTGACACGCGCACGGGCAACGTAATGCAGATTTTGATCGGGCGTCAACGATTTGCAGTATGTCTACATCAGACGGAGTTGTTCAGCGCCCGGGAGACCACCCGGCCGGCGGCCTGGACCAGCGGGGCCAACGCCACCGGGTCCGCCCGGTCCTGGGCGACCACCAGCGAGATCGCCGCCACCACACCCTCCGGTACGCGGATCGGTGCGGCCACCGAGAGGGCGTCCATCGTGACCTGGCGGTCGCTGACCGCGTACCCGATCCGGCGCACCTCCGCGAGGCAGCTACGCAGCCGTCTCGGGTCGGTGATGGTCATGTCGGTGTACCGCTCCAGCGGCGCAGCCAGCACCTGCTCCTGAACCTCGGCGGGCGCATGGGCGAGCAGGACCAGCCCGACGCCGGTGGCGTGCAGCGCGAAACGACCCCCCACCCGGGTGAGCACCGGCACCGCGTGGCGCCCGGCGATCCGTTCGATGAAGACGAGTTCGAGGTCCTGCCGGACGGCGAGTTGGACGTTCTCGTGGGTCACCTCGTACAGGTCCTCCATGATCGGCAGGGCCAGCTCCCGGAACCCCAGGCCCCTCGGGGCGAGCGAGCCCACCTCCCACAGCCGCAGACCGATCCGGTACCGCCCGTCGTCGCCACGTTCCAGCGCCCCCCACGCGAGAAGTTCGGCGGCCCGACGGTGCACGGTGGGCAGGGGCAGCCCGGTGCGGCGGGCCATCTCGCTCAATGTCAACGCCGGGGTGGCCGGGCTGAACGCGTCGAGCAGCGCCAGCACCTTGCTCGTCACCGACCGTCCCGGCTCTGCGCGCACCCCGTCATCATCCCCGCCCGCGCCGGACGGTCACAGCTCCAGCACGAGTCGGGGCGTACGGGCCCGGGAGACACAGATCATCATGGTGTCCCCGGCGGCCCGCTCCTGCTCGGTGAGCAGGCTGTCGCGATGCTCCGGCACGCCGTCGAGCACCGGGGTCTCGCAGGTGCCGCAGGTGCCCTCCCGGCAGGACGAGAGAACCGGCACGCCGGCTTCCTCCACCGCCTGCAGGATCGGCGTGCCCGGCGGGACGGTCACCGTCCGCCCGGAGATCGCGAGTTCGACCTCGATCGTCGTCTCCGGCGCCCCGGTGTCGCCCAGGGAGGTGAAACGCTCGACGTGCAGGCAGCCGGGTGGCCAGCCCCGGCAGTGCTCCTCCACCGCGCTGATCAGCGCTTCCGGGCCGCAGCAGTAGACGAGTCCGGTGCCGGGGTGGCCCAGCAGACCGACCAGGTCGAGCAACCCGGTCTCGTCCTGCGGGTGCAGGCTGACCCGGTCGCCGTACCTCTCCCGCAGGGTGGTGGCGAAGGCCATGCTGGCACGGCTGCGGCCCCCGTACACCAGCAGCCAGTCGGCGCCCGCGGCGTCGGCGGCGGCGACCATCGGTGCGATGGGGGTGATACCGATGCCACCGGCAATGAAGAGGTAGCGCCGCGCCGCGACCAACGGGAAGGTGTTGTGCGGTCCGCTCACCCGGACGGTCGCGCCGACGGTGAGCCGCTCGTGCACCAGTCGTGAGCCGCCACGTCCGTTGGGTTCGCGCCGCACCGCGATCCGCAGTACGGAGCGGTTCGCCGGGTCGCCGCAGAGGGAGTACTGGCGGGCCAGCCCGGCGCTCAACTCCAGGTCGATGTGCGCGCCCGGCGTCCAACCGGGCAGGTCACCGCCGTCCGCGCGGCGCAGACAGATGGCCACGACCTCGGCGGCCACCTGTTCCCGGGCGGCAACCACCAGCTCCGCACCGGTCAGAACGTCCCCTGTCACTCGCGCATCGCCAGCCGTCTCGGCTGCCCGGGCACCGGCACGGCGACGCCCTGGTGCCCCTGCGGGTGGGCGAGCAGCCAGTCCCACAACTCGACCGGCTCCTCGGCGAGACGCTCGGCCCCACAGTGACAGATCCCGCGCAGCGTGTCGGTGCCCGGCACCCAGTGGATCCGGTAGACCCGGTCCCCGCTGAGGGTGCCTGCTCGGGAACTCACCGCGCCGCTCCCACCGTCCCCGACCCGACCATCCGGGCCAGCAGCCGCCGGGCGGCCAGGCCGCCGGTGTCGATGTTGATGCTCAGCTCCTGATACCGGTCGGGCTCGGTCGCGATCACCTGCTCCAGGATGTTGAGCGCTGTCACGTCCTGCATGACCACTGTGTGGTTGCTGTGGTGGAGGTACTCGCTGACCGACTCGTCGTCGATCGCGAAGTCGCGCGCCACGGCCCAGAAGTCGTAGGTGGTGTGCTCGGTCGACGGGGTGATGGCGTACACGATCTCGGCGTGGAACGCTTCGTGGTCCTCGCCCTCGGCGGGCGGATAGACACCCTGCGGCGCAATCCGGCTGTGCAGGAGGTAGAGGCAGGGCGGGTGGTACTCGATGTCCTGCCACCGGGTGATCCGGCCCTGGATCCCGGTCGAGCGCGCGTAGAACGGCGGGCACTCGGCGTCGTCCATGTGCCGGCTGACGTAGACGATCCCCCGGTCCTCGTCCACCTCGGTGGTGATCGGGGTGTTCGCCACCTCCGGAGTGCCGATGTAACCGCCATGCAGGTAGGTCTCGTGGGACAGGTCCAGGAGGTTGTCCACCAGCAGGCCGTACCGCGCGTTCAGTGGCGCCATGCCCCGCACCACCGCGTAGCGCGGGTCGGCGAGCCACGGCGCGCGGGCAATCGCGGCCGGGTCGGCCCGGTCCAGGTCGCCGATCCAGACCCAGATGAAGGAGTCCTGTTCCACCACCGGGAACGAGACCACCCGCGCGGTTCGCGGGATGCGCTGTTGACCGGGTACGAAGACGCACGCGCCGGTCGGGTCGTAGGTGAAGCCGTGATAACCGCAGACGATGGTGTCGCCGTCGAGCCGGCTCTCCGACAGTGGGAAGCGCCGGTGCACGCACCGGTCGGCGAGCGCCACCGCCTTCCCGGCACCGGTGCGGTACAGCACCATCGGCTCACCGAGCACCGTGCGGGCGAGCAGGTTCCGCCCCACCTCACTGCCGTAGGCCGCCACATACCACTGGTTACGCGCGAACACCATGCGACCGGACCTCCACGCAGACGGACGTCGATGGATCCGGATCGTCCCGTGCGGAGTCTCCTCCCAGGAACCAGAGCTTTCACTGAGTGGAAGGTCGACACTCGCGCCGGAGGGGTGTGGCTGCCGTACCGGCGGCACGGCAGCCACACCCGGGCGTCACCTGCTCTGCTTCTCCTGACACGGCACGCAGAAGCGGGCGTGCGGGAGGATTTCGAGCCGCTCGGCCGGGATGCTCCGGCCGCACCTCTGGCAGGCGCCGTAGGTGCCGTCGCTGATCCGGTTCAGCGCACCGGTGATCTGCTCGATGTTCTGGCGGGTGGCCACCAGCAGCGCGGCCTGGTTGTGGGCCTCGCCGGGGTCGCCGGTGTCCGCGTTGAGCTCGGTCAACTCCCGCAGCCGAGCCGTCTGGGTGGCGAAGTCGTCCGCCAGGGACGCTCGTAGGTCAGCCAGCCAACTCTGGTCGAGAGTAGGACGATGATCGACGCTCATGATCTGCCTTTCAGGAAAACGGGTGGGAAAAACAAAAAGGGCCGAAGCTTGGATAGCTTCGCCCTGGCGGTCGTTCTGGGTATGCAACGACTCCGCAGGTGGGCCTCGGCCGGTTCGCATCGGGCACGACGGTGTGTGCGCGGACACGGTGTGCGGTGCGCGGACAACCGGCACCCGCATGTCGGCCTCGGGGCGTGTGGCCGTCGGCACCCGCACAGCACCGCCCACCGCCACGTCAGTGGCGGCGGGCGAGCGGAAGGTCACCGGCGGCATGCCCCAACCATAGAGTGGCGTTGCCCTAATGCCAACGTTCAATGATGCTCACTGTTGACCGGTTGTCAGCTGGGGGTGAGGAGGCAGAACTCGTTGCCCTCAGGGTCGGCGAGCACCCGCCACGGGACGTCCTGCCCCAGCTCGATGGGGGTCGCGCCGAGACTCCGCAGCCGGGCCGCCTCGACCTCCGGGTCGTCACCGGGGTACGGACGGACGTCGAGGTGGACGCGGTTCCACCCGCTCTTCACGTCTGGGGTTCGGACGAACTCCAGGTAGGGGCCGACGCCCTTGGCGGAGCGCAGTCTCGCACCCTGATCGTTCACCTCGTGCAGGGTCCAGTCCGTGGCCTCGCTCCAGAACCGGGCCATGGCTCGCGGGTCGGCGCAGTCGACCACCACGGCGGCGATCGGTCCCGTGTCCCGGTAGACCGCCCTGGGCTCCAGCACGCAGAACTCGTTGCCCTCCGGGTCGGCCATGACCGTCCACGGCACGTCACCCTGGCCCACGTCGGCGGCGGTCGCGCCGAGCTCCGTCAGACGGGCCACCACCTGCTCCTGGTGGGCCGCCGAGGTGGTGGCGAGGTCCACGTGCACGCGGTTCTTCACCGTCTTGGGCTCAGACGAGACGATGAGGTCGATACAGACAGCGACCGGGTCCGGGTAGACGAAGCCCTCGGGTTCGAGGTTGGTCACGCCGGGTCCCTCACTGGAGATTTCCCAACCGAGCGCCTGCGCCCAGAAACCGCCCAGCGCGGAGTCGTTCCGAGCCTTCATGTTGATCTGCACAAGCCGCGTCGCCATGCCGCGATGCTAGGGCCTGTGCCCACGTCTCGCTGACCGTCGTAGCCGCCTACCGCACTACCGTCCGCGATCGTCCGGGAGTTGCTCCTTCGTCAGGTGGAGCAGCCACCCCTCGCCGGTGCGGATGAGCGCGTATCGCCGGCGACCGGTGCGGCCGTGCAACGTGAACAGCATCCGGCGGTCGGTGCGATCATGCTCTTCCCAGGTGCCGATGTCGGCGATCGACTTGTCGACGTCCTCGTAGGTGAGGTGAGCGAGGTCGTGGTCGGGCACGGCGATCGCGAGCCGGTTGTCGCCAGGGCTGTCCGGTAGACCGCGGGGCACCGCCCACGAGCGCAGCACACCGTCCTCCTCAAGCCGCAGGTCGAAGTGCGGTCGTGGTTTGCGGTGGTGGTGCAGGACGAAGGCGGGTGCCACTCCCCCATTGTCGGCGCAGGCCGGCCCTTCCGCCTGTCAACGCGACCACCTCACGAGACCTGGTACGCCTTCCAGTCCTCGGTCGGCGTGAAAGGAACCGGCACGGGCCGCTTCGTCACGGTCGTCAGCTCGATCCGCTGGCCTTCGGCCGCCGACCGCAGCAGGCTGGTCATAATTTCGAGTACGTGCAGTGCGACCTCGCCGTCAGCGCGCGGGGCACGCTGATCGTCGGCCCTGACCAGGTCGATCAGGCCGATGCCCCGGGAAGCCTTGGCGTAACCGGCCTGCGGTTCGAGAGCGCGCCAGTCGGTGCCGCCGAGCGGGAAGAGGCGGACCTCACCGTCGAAGTAGTTCGGGTCGGGCACGGCGAGCGTGCCGGCCTCGCCGTGCACCTCGATCGGTGCGGCCGTCGTCCGGACGCCGTCGAAGCTCGTCGTGATGGTGGAGAGCGCACCGTTCGTGTGCTCGAGCACGCCGGTGAGGTGGGTGTCCACCCCCACCGGGATCCGCTGGCCGGTGCGGGGGCCCGAGCCGATGACGCGCTCGGCGCGCAGGCGGCTGGCGGCGCCGGTCACCGACCGGACCGGCCCGAGCAGATGGATGAGCGCCGAGATGTAGTACGGCCCCATGTCCAGCATCGGGCCGCCGCCCGGGGCGTAGTAGAAGTCGGGATTGGGATGCCAGCGCTCGTGCCCCGGAGTGACCATGACGGCCGACGCGGACATCGGGCGGCCGATGAGCCCGCCGTCGATCGCCGCCCGCGCCGTCTGCGTGCCCGTACCCAGGACGGTGTCCGGCGCGCACCCGACGCGGACGCCGGCCGAAGCGGCCCGTTCGATGATCGAGCGGCCGTCCGGGAACGTCACGGCGAGCGGCTTCTCCACATAGACGTTCTTGCCGGCGTCGATGGTGTGCAGCGAGATGTCGGCATGGGCTGCGGGGATGGTCAGGTTGAGCACGGTCTGCACGTCCGGGCGGGCGAGCAGCCGCTCGACGCTCATCGCCTCGGCTCCAGCAATCGTGGCCGCGACCTCGGCCGACCGGGAGGCGTCGAGGTCGGCCACCGCGACGATGTCGATCTCGGGATGGTCCGCGAGGGTGTCCAGGTACGCGCGGGAGATGACCCCGAGACCTATGACGCCGACGCGGTGCGGGTCGCCCACACCATCCCCCTCTCGATCACGGTACGGACATCCGCGTGCTCCAGCACGTCGAGGCTGTGCCCCGGGGTCGTCACGACGACGCGCCCGGCACCCCACTGCCGGGTCCAGATGGCCGGTGAGGTGACCGGCCGATGCCACGGATGCCACGCCTGCGTCGGGTGGGTGGTCACGGCCAGTACGTCGATCAGGTCATCGTGCAGCACCCAGTACTGTTCGGTGACCAGGTCGAAGTCCTCGATGCCCGCAGTGATCGGGTGCTTCCGGCCGAGGTCGGTGACGCGCACCGTGTGCGGCAGGAAGTTGTCCTCCGGGCCACCGTGACGCTCACACGGCTCGAGGCCCGGATGGGTCGCGAACTGGCCGCCCACCAGGTGCAGGTATTCGGCTGACGCGCGGAACGAGTCGACGATGCCGCCGTGCCAGCCGGTGAAGCCCGTGCCGGCGATGACCGCCGCGCTGAGGCCCGCCACCTGGTCCGCGGTGATCTGCGACATCGTCATGCACTGCACGACGAGGTCGGTCTCGGCCATCTCGGTGGTGTCGGCGTAGATCTCCGTCGACTCCTCGACCCGTACGGCATAGCCGCTACGTTCGAGGAAGGGGAGGAACAACTCCGTCGCCTTGACCGGCTGGTGCCCCTCCCAACCGCCCCGAACCACCAGTGCTCTGCGCTGCGCCACCGTCGCTCCCTCCCACGGCCGTCGTCACCGGGCTGGCCGCTCCCGCCCCGACGACGGATCGCCGATGCCCAAACGTGCCGAGCACCGAAACCGTACCCGTGGTCGCCGACAAAGCCGACGGACGGCGGCTGCCGGATTCCACTCTGCCCGGTCGGCTTGGCCCGCAGCACGAGCGACACCGGTCCTGGACCGGGGCGCGGAGGTTGCGGACGGGTCGGAGCGATCGCCGCCCGCGCCGACTCCGTGGCGAGCACCCCGATGCGCGCAAGGTCGTGAGCGCCGCGGCGGGGACGCCACGGCGCTCACGACCGGCACCGGCATGATGCCGACCACCGCTGATCATGGGCGCGGTGACAGAGCGCCTGTCGCGGATCAGCCGCTACGGCGGTTACCCCACTGGCGGGGGCTCTGGACCGAGCCCCGGCCGGTGGGGTTCTGACCCTTTCCGAACGGTTGAGGTGAGGCGGCCTTGCCCTTCGCGCGTCGGGCAGCCCGATTCGCGGGAACGGCAGGCGGATCGGTCTCACCCTCGGTCTCGGCCGTGGTTGAGGTGTCGGCTGCCGCCGCGTCGGCGTCCTGGGCGGGCTCAGGCTCCGGCATCGGTTCTCCTTGGATTGGTGGGGTCCTGCGGGCCATCGACGGCCGGCGGACGCGGACTGATCGACGCTGGGGCGCGCGCCTTGACGGTAGCGCAACGCCAGGCCCGACCGCGTGGTCCCCCGCTCCAATGGGACAGCCGTTACCTGCTGCCTGGCGGCGCGGACCGGGCCCCGGGCCGCAACCGCATCGCCGCAACTGGATACTTCTTCTGGCCCGATCCGATGGGCGCCCGTGCCGAAGCTCGCCATGATCGCGCGGCCAGAGTTGCGGCCCAGTATGCGGAGGTGGGTATTGGGCCGTCCGGAGAAGCCAGTGGACCCGGCGGCGGGCCCGGTGCAACGGTTGGCGTGGCAGCTACGACAGTTGCGGGAGCACGCGGGCAACCCGAGCTACCGGCTCCTGGCTCGGCGCGCGCACTACTCGGCCAGCACGTTGGCGGACGCGGCGAAGGGTGACCGGCTGCCGACGCTGGAGGTGACGCTCGCGTACGTTCAGGCCTGCGGCGGCGACCCGGCCGAGTGGCGGGCACGGTGGTCGGCCATCGCCGAAGCGGCGGCCGCCTCCAGCACCGCCGAGACCATCGCCCAACGCTGCCCGTATCAGGGGCTGACGGCATTCCAGCCCGAGCAGGCGGAGCTGTTCTTCGGCCGTACGGAGCTGGTCGAGCGGCTGCTGGCACGGGCCGATCGGCGGTGCCTGACCGCGGTCGTCGGGGCTTCCGGAAGCGGCAAGTCCTCGTTGCTGCGGGCCGGTCTGCTGGGAGCCATCACCGCCGACCGTGGGCTCGCCCAGCGGTGGCAGACGATGTTGTTGACGCCGACCGAACGCCCGCTCGAGGCGTTGGCCGCCGAGATCGCGAAGTTGACCGGCCAGGACGCCCCAGAGATCCGGAAGGAGCTGGCGGCGGATGCCGCCGCGCTCGACATCGCGGTGCGGAGCGCACTGGCAGGCGGCCCCCCGCAGACCCGCGCGCTGCTGGTGGTGGATCAGTTCGAGGAGGTGTTCACGCTCTGCCCCGACAAGGCGGAACGCCGCCGGTTCATCGAGGCGCTGCTGGACGCCGCGCAGGGGGCCGATCGCCGCACGACTGTGGTACTCGGGGTACGCGCCGACTTCCTCGCCCACCTCATGCAATATCCGGACCTGGCCGTCGCGCTGGAGGACGAGGCGCACCTCCTGGTGCGGCCGGTGAGCGCCACCGACCTGCGGGAGATCATCATTCGGCCCGCCGCCCAGGTCGGCATGGGCGTCGAAGCCGACCTGGTCAGTACGGTGCTCGCCGATGCCGCCGACGAGCCGGGCGCTCTGCCGCTCGTCTCGCATGCGCTCCTCGAGACGTGGCAACGACGAAGCGGGGAAACCCTCACTCTGTCGGCCTATCAGGCGAGCGGCGGCGTGCGCGGGGCGATCGCCCAGACCGCCGAGCGGGCCTATGGCGACTTCGGGGCAGCCGAGCGACAAGCCGCTCGCCGGGTCTTCCTGCGGCTCACCGCATTGGGCGACGGTACCGAGGACACCCGGCGGCCCATCATGCGTACCGAGCTCGACGGCATCGCCGATGAGGCGGTCACCGCCCGAGTTCTGGACCAGCTGGCCGAATCCCGTCTGGTGGTCATGGGCGACGGCACCGTGCAGGTGGCCCATGAGGCGCTCATCCGGGCCTGGCCGCGGCTGCACCGATGGCTGACCGATGATCGGGCGAACCTGCTGATCCACCGGCGTCTCACCGAAGCCGCGCAGACCTGGGCGACGCTCGACCGTGATGCCGGAGCCCTGTACCGGGGAACCCAACTCCTGGGCGCGCAGGCCCTGGCCGAGGACCGTCCGGAGGAGCTCAACGAACTCGAAAGCTCCTTCCTGCACGCCAGCTCCACTCTCGCCGAGTCCGAGCAGAACGCCGGCCGACGTCAGGCCCGCCTGTTCAAGCGTCTCGTCGCAGGCATATCCACCCTGCTCGTACTCGCCCTGCTGGGTGGCGCCGTCGCGGTACGACAACGCCAGGACGCCCGCCGACAGCAGGTTGCCGCGCTCTCCAGCGAACTGTCGCTGCAAGCCCGATCCCTGCTCGCGACCGATCCCGATCTGGCCGGCCTGCTGGCCGTCGAGGCCGATCACCTCAACTCCAACACCGAGACCCAGGGCAGCGTGCTGAGCGCGGCGGCCGCGCCCCGCCGCACCGAACTCAACGTCGGCGGGCCCTCCATCTACACGGTCGCGTTCAACCCGGACCATTCCCTGTTGGCCTCCGCGGCCGGTGACGGCACCATCGGGTTGTGGGACCCCGCACGTGGCGAGCGGATCGCCATCCTCTCCGGCCACACCGGTAGGACCTCCGACCTGGCCTTCGCGGACCACGGAAGGCTGCTCGCCTCCGTCGGGATCGACAAGTCCATCATCATCTGGGATGTCGCGACGCGCCAACAGAAGACCCGGTTGACGGAGAACAGCCTCGGGTCGGGCATGGCCTTCAGCCCGGACGGGACCAAGCTCGCCGTCGGCCTCACGGCCGGCACCGGCGCCGACGCGAATGCCGGCCGTGCCGGCGACATCGCCCTCTACGATCTGCGGACCACAACTCGCACAGTGCTCCGCGAGCACCGGAGTCCGGTCAGATCCCTCACGTTCAGCCACGACGGCGCGATCCTTGTCTCCAGCGACGGGGTGGAGCACCCGGCCGCTTGGCGTGTGGCGACCGGCACCGTGTTCGCCAGACTGTCCGCCCAGCATGTCTTCTCGGTCGCCTTCGGTCCCTCGGGGTATGTCCTCGCGGGTTCCGCCGACGACCACGGGGTGTACCTGTGGGATCTTGCCACCGGCCAGCCGGTCCGCCTTCCGCCGTTACCGCTGGCCGGCCGCTACGCATGGACCATCTCCGCGCCCACCGACAGCAAGCTCGCCGTGGCCGACGAGAACGGCGCGATCACGATGTGGGACGTGCGACGCCGCGAGTCCCTGCAGACCTTTCAGGACCGCGGCCGCACCGAAACGGTGTCCGTCGCACTGAGCCGGGACGGGGCGATGCTCGCCTCGGCCGGCTTCAACGGAACCATCGTGCTCCACAATCTGGAGGACGCCCCGTTCAGCGGTTTCGCGGCACAGGTCAAAGACCTGAAGATCAGCCCGGACGGAACACGTGTCGCCTCGGCGGGCAGCGACGGCACCGTCCGCCTCTGGGACACCGACGGTGAACAGGTGGCCGTTCTCAGCGGGCACCCAGACGAGGTCCAGGCCGTCGCGTTCAGCCCCGACGGGCTCCGGCTCGCCGCCGTGACCCGGAACAACACCGTCACGATCTGGGATCTCCAACGTGGACGACACGCCACCCGACCGATCGTGTCCAAGGGAGTCGGTGCGTCCACGGACGTTGCCTTCGATCCTGGTGGCCGTCTCGTCGCAGCCGCCACGCTCGGCCCCTTCATCTGGGACGTCGGGGATATCAACAACCCGACGGACATCACAGCCAGGTTCCCGGCGCAGATCGTCACGTCGCTGACCTTCACCCCGGACGGCCGCCGTCTCCTGGGCGCGAGCGTGGGCGGCTTCGTCAACACGTGGGACGTCACCACCGGCAAACTCCTCAGCCGAGTGAAGAGCCAGCAGGGCACAGTGCAGGACATCGCTGTCAGCCCTGACGGAGCTCTGCTCGCGACCGCCGGCGACAGCCGTAGCGTCAAGCTCTGGGATGCCGTGGCCGGCAGCGAACTCGCCGTTCTGCACGGCCACACCGCACCCGTCCAGGTCCTTGCCTTCAGTCGCGACGGCCGCAGGATCGCGTCCGCCGGTGACGACCGGACCATCATCATCTGGGACACCGTCACCCAGCAGCGGGTTACGACCCTCAGCGGCCATGGTGCGAGAGTCCGCGGGCTCGCCTTCACTGCGGCCGGAACTCTCATCTCCGGTGCCGAGGACGGCCGAATTGTCCGCTGGTCGTTCGATCTCCGCGCCGCCAGGGCTCAGATCTGCGCCAAAGCCGGCCGTGCGCTGACCCGGCAGGAGTGGGCGAGGCACATCCCCTCAGAGCGGTACGACCCTTCCTGCGGCTCACCGCCGAGTCGCTGACTGAGCTGCCCAACGTCCTGAGGTTTGTCCGACGTTGTTTGTCCGGCGCCACCGCCCTGTTGGACAACCTCGCGTCGAACCAGCCTGACTCCAGGACACGAGCCGTGCGGTGGATGTCCTGCCAGGAGTCCGACTGCCCGGGGAGAAGCCCAACGGGGGTCCCGGGCATCGGACGACACCGCGATGAGGGAGAACTCGATGAAGCGTTTGGCAGCACTGCTCGCATTGCTCGTGACCGTGCTCGCGGGCACGCTCGTCGTCGCCAGCCCTGCCCACGCTCGCAGTCAGCCGGAATGCGAGTCCTACGACGTCGTCAGCAACCAGGCCGGTTATCAGGTCGCCGCACCGGTCGGCAAGTACGGCGTCCTGCCGTGCTCGCTGGTCTGGGGCGACGGCGGACCGGGCACGGGCGCCCTCCAGTCGGCCCTGAACGACTGCTACCTCGCACCCGCTGGCAAGGCGCTGCTCAGCGAGGACGCGGCGTTCGGCCAATTGACCTTCAACGCGCTGAAGTTCGCTCAGAGCAAGGCGGGCATCAGCGCGGACGGCCAGTTCGGGCCGCAGTCACGCGCGTCCCTGAAGTTCCCCGCCTACCAGGGCGGAACCTACGGAACCCGTACCTGTGCCCGTCTCGGCCGTCCGCTGCCGTAACTGCCGCCGGATAGGCCCCGCCGGCGGTGACAGCGCAAACGTTGTCACCGCCGGCTCGCCGATCCCCACGCTGCCGATCGTGGTCCTTCCCGGGCTGTTACGTCGGGACGACCGTCAGACGGCGGTGCGGGACCACTGCTGGTTGGTGCCGGTGTTGCACGAATACTGCTTGAGAACCACTCCGTCCGCGGTCGCCGCGGCCGGCACATCCACGCACTTGTTGCTGTGTCGTGCCCGGAGCTGGAAGTAGGCGCCGTTGGTGAGCATCTGGAACTGCTGGTTGGCCCCGGTGCCGCAGGTGTACTGGACGAGCTCGGCGCCGTCGGCGGTCGACGCGTTGACCACGTCGAGGCACTTTCCGCTGTGCCGGCTGACGATGCGCCAGTAGCCGCTGCCGGCGTCCTGGAACTGCCACTGCTGCCACGCACTGCCGCCGTAGGTGTACTGGCTGACGCGAGCGCCGTTGGCGGTGTTCGGCTGCTGGACGTTCATGGCCTTGCCGCTGTGCCGCGCATCGATCCGGTAGAACGTCCCCGTCGTGGGCGGAGGCGTCGTCGGGTCGCCGCCGCCGATGGTGTCGCCATAGGCATAGCGGATCCGGTCGGCGCCAGAAGTGTTGCGGATGGTCAAGTTGAGATCGGTGCCACTGCCACTAAGGGCGAACATCGAATACCAGTCGTGACCGGAGCCGGAGTTCTTGCCGCCGATGGCGGGCCAGTAGGTGCCGCCCATTTGGTTGTCACGCATGACCTGAGCCATGGCGCGGATGTGGCGCACGAAGTTGTCGGTGCTGTTCGCGTCGGCGTAGTTGAGGCCGTTGTCCATGGGCCCGCCGAACTCGGTGGCGACCGCCCGGGAGGCACAGTTGCCCAGTCGCGTCTGCATGTGACTTCGCCAGGCGTCGTAGGTCATCGAGCCGTAGAAGAAGGCGTAGTGGTGGAAGGACAGCAGCGTGCTGTTGAAGCGGCTGTCGTTGCAGATGTCGCGCAGGTCCTGGCTTGCGCCAGTGCCGCCGATGAGCACCCGGCTGGGCACGGCCGAGTAGTGGGTGCTGAGCCAGTTGGCTGCTATGTCGCGCCACTGTGCCGAGCTGTAACCGCCTGGCTCGTTCATTGGCTCGAAGTACACGTTGGTGTTTGAGCCGTAGGCGCTGGTCACGCTGGACCACATCGTGTTCCACGCGGCGAGGTTGGCGATCCTCGCGCCGGAGGAATGGTCCGTCCAAAAAGTAAGGATGACCTTGAATCCGCGGGCAGTAGCGGCGTCAATGGCACCCCGGTAGGCGTTCCACCAGGTGGTGTTGGCCACTGTCTGAGTGTTGATAGGCAGCCGGACGGTGTTGATCCCCATGCTGAGGGCCATGTCGTCGTAGAGGGCGTTGGCCTTGGCCTGCACTGTCGCGTAGCCGTCGGACTGGCTCAGGCCCTGCACGACGAGCGGGCTGGTGCTGAAGTTGTCACCCAGTTGGGCCCAGTTCATGCCTCGGAACTGGTTGGTGGCAGCGGCGGCGGGCGACGACGCGACGACGACCACGCCGCCGACCATCGCCGTCATGGCGGCCACCAGGGCGATCAACGTCCGGCGCATCGACCGGCTGATCCATTTCATGCGTTGTCCAATCAATAGTTCGTGCCTCTCCGGGCCCGACATCTCGAGGGGGTCAGCTGGTCAGGCGGAAGGTGGCGTCGGCCCGGCTCTGCGCGTCGGGGACCGGGTCGAGTCGCAGCAGGTAGGCGTAGTGCCGGAGGTAGCGGTCCGGGTGGCTGTAGGACTGGAACGACGTCCACGAGGAGTTGGCGAGACCCGCGACCTGCCGGAAGGTGGCGTCGGCGGCAAAGGTGGCGGTGCCGTCGTTGGCCTCCAGTCGGAAGTCGTACCCGTAGTGGCGCAGGTAGTGGCCCGGGTAGTTGACCGACTGGATGGAGACGGTGCCGGAGCCGACGAGGCCGGGCACCAGCCGCCACTGGCCGTCCTGCGCCGGGCTGACGTTCGGGTCGATGCGGACGTCGTAGTCGTAGTGCCGCACGTACCGGTCCTGGAAGTTGTACGACTGGATCCGGTTGACAGCGGTGGCGGGCCAGCGGGCGAGCACCCGGCTCTGTTCGGCGGCGGTCAGGTTGAGGATCGAACCATGCCGTTTCTTGGTGCCACCCATCGAGTACGAGCCGGACGCCGGCAGTCGGTAGCTGCCCGGGCTCGACGGATCGGTGGTCAGGACCGGCAGGTAGCCGCGTCCGCTGGAGTACTGGTCGAGGTAGAGGACCCACTCGTTGCGGGCATTCACTTTCATCCACATCGGGCCCTCGACCTGCGCGCCGGTCAGCCCGATGCCGGAGAGGTTTCCGAGGCTGGTCCAGGTACCGAGGATGGAGTTGCTGCCTTCGATGCCGATCTGGCCGTCCCGGGAGGCCCGGACGAAGCGGTAGGCGCCGACGCCGGTCGGCACCTCGACGATCTGGGTGTCGATGATCTCCTGGTTTCCGGGCCGGTTGATGTAGACCTGTGGCGCGGTGACGCTACGGAAGTTCGTCGTCCGCGCGTAGTAGATGCGGTGCTTGGTCGCCCCGTTGAGTGGGACGTTCGTCGCCCAGTAGAGGACGTAGTCATTGGTGGCGGGGTTCCAGATCGCCTCCGGCGCCCAGGCGTTGCGTCCGTCCGGGATCGCGCCGGCGACGTTCAGCAGCCAGGGTGCCGACCAGTTGACCAGATCGGTGGACTCCCACACGACGAGGTTGCGGCTGCCGTTGTTGATCGCGGACGACCAGTCCTGGCCGCAGCCGATGCACAGGTCGGTGGCGATGATCCAGTACCGGTCGCCGTTCGGCGAGCGGACCAGGGCGGGGTCGCGCACGCCGCGGGTGCCGACGGTGGACCGCAGCACCAGCCCACCGTTGTTGAGGTCGTTCCAGCGGAGGCCGTCGGTGCTGTGAGCGAGGTAGATCTGCTGGTCGGTCGACGACTCGCCGGTGAAGTGCGCCATCAGGTAGCCGACGGTCGGGTCCAGCGCGGCCGCCTCCTTCGGTGTCGCCGCCGACCAGGTGGTGAACAGCAGACAAGCGGCGACCATGACCGCGCAGAGCCGGGCGAGGACTCTCGACATGTGTCATCTCCTTAGCGCAGGGGCTTACCGGTCAGCTACAGGGCCGGTACGACGGGACGGATGGTGCCGTCGGTGTTGAACTCCATCCGGTCGATGGCGGTCTCGCGGTTGGTGCCGTTGCCGGCCGGAACAGCGAACCGGTGGTAGGCGATGTACCAGGTGTCGCTGCCGGGAGCCCGGACCACGGAGTGGTGGCCGGTGCCCTTGATGCCCACGTCGAGGCGCTTCTGCAGCACCACGCCGCGCTTCGTCCACGGCCCGAGGGGTGAGGAGCCGGTGGCGTAGGCGACCCGGTAGTCCTCGCTGCGCGTGTCGTTCTCCGACCACATGAAGTAGTACAGACCGTTGCGCTTGAACACGAACGGCGCCTCGTTGTAGCCCGACGGGGTGATGACCCGCGCCTGCGCCGCGTCGAAGGAGACCATGTCGGCGTTCAACCGCACCGCCCGCGCGACGCCCTGCCCCCAGTACAGGTAGGACCGCCCGTCGTCGTCGGTGAACACCATCGGGTCGATCGTCTGCCCGCCGGAGAACTGGTCGCTGCGGATCAGCGGTCGGCCCAGGGCGTCCCGGAACGGCCCGGTGGGGCTGTCGGCTACCGCCACGCCGAGCTGTTTGGCGGTGTTGCCGCTGGCCGCGCCACCGCTGAAGTACAGGTAGTAGCGGCCGTTGGCGCTGGCCACCGCCGGTGCCCAAGCCGAATTGTCCGCCCAGGACACGTCCGGTCCGTGGTCGAGGATCACGCCGTGGTCGGTCCAGGTGACCAGGTCGGTGGAGGAGAACGCCTTGTAGTAGGTGCCGGCCCAGCTCGCGTAGCCGTCGGTGGTCGGGTACAGGTAGTAGCGGCCGTTGAACACGGCGATGTGCGGGTCGGCGAAGAGGCCCGGGATCACCGGCCCCTTGGTGGTCCTGGGTGACCAGGGCACGACGAGGCGGAAGGAGCTGTCCGCCCGGAAGGCGGCCGTGTCCTGGTAGGCGTCGAGCCAGAGGGCGAAGTCGCGGTGCCGGATCCGCCGGGTCGGGTAGTTGTACGAGGCGAGCGCCACCGAAGCGCTGACCGAGCCGTCCACAGCGCAGAAGGTGGCGTCGGCCCGGAATGACGCGTCGCCGGTGTTCGGGTCGACCCTCAGCCGGTAGTCGCGGTGCCGCAGGAACAAGCCAGCCTTCGTCTGGAAGGAGTAGCAGGCCGGCGACGCCAGGCCGTTGACCACGGTGAAGGTGGCGTCGAGCTTGGTCTGGTTGGCGCTGCCGGAGGTCACCGGATCGAGCTGCCCGAGGTAGTCGATGTGGCGTATGTACCGTCCGGCTTGGTTGACCGCCTCCAGCGAGACGGCGCCGGTCGGCAGTGTGGCGGCGTGCGCCGACCCGTCGGCCACCACCACGACAGCAGCTGCGGCCACGGCGGAGAGCACGAGGAGCGCACGTAGGCGGGCGGTGGATGCTTTCGACAGCGATGCCGCTGTCCTGCGCCGTGGAACCACCGCCCCAGCCCTTCTCGCAAGATCATCTATGTTAGCGTTAACACATCCGGCAGTGTCCGGGCCGAGGCTGGGAGGCCCTGGCGACGGGTTTGAAGTCTTCGCATACGTGCCTCTGGCCGCGTCGCGACACAGGCACAATGTGTTCGGTTCGTTAAGCTCGCGTTGCGGACAAGTGTTAGCGATCGCATCCACGAGTGTCAAGGCATCGATCGCCGCCGCTCCCCCGACACCTGACGAAGCCGGTTGTCACGCTCGACCCGCATCCTGAGCGCCGTGATCCCCGAGCACCTCACGCACCTGCATGAGCGCTTATGCGGACCTCACGGTTATGCCGATGGGGCCTCCGGAGAAGTCTCGTCCCGCTCAGGAACGTGAGGCACCCGGGCCATCGGTATTGCGACGCCGGGTGAGCCGGGCAACCCGCCGTCGTTGCCAGCGGCGAGGGATCGTTGGCGTGAGATGACGCGCGGATCGCGCATGACAGTGAGTCGTCACGTTCTGTACCAGTACTCTTCCAACCTTTGCGGCGCCGTCACCGTCGCATTCGGCGCATCATCGACGCCTGCCGCAGGAAGGCGCTCGGCACTGCACCAAGAGGGCTGTCGCCCGATGGCATGATGCAGCGATGCTCCCTACCCGCCGTTCCCTTCATGACCGCGTCGCGGCGTCGTTGGACGCCTGCGCCGACGGTGAACTGTCGGCGTTGTTGCAGGCCGCGTCACCCGTGGGTGTAGGCGTGGGAGGCGGCTCTTCGATCGCCGATGTCGATGGCACGCCCGTGTTCGTCAAGCGGGTTCCGATCACCGACCGGGAGCTGGATCATCCGCACAGCACGGCGAACCTGTTCGACCTGCCGGTCCGTTGCCAATACGGCATGTACCGCCTGGCCGGTCCGGGCTTCGGCGCGTGGCGCGAGCTGGCCGCAAACCAGAGCGTCACCGAGGGCGTCCTCGCCGGGGAGACGGAATCGTTCCCGCTGTTGCACCACTGGCGGGTGCTGCCCGGCCGCCCGCCGGTCGCGCCCGAGCACCTCGACATCGACGCCGTCGTCGCCCAGTTCGGTGGTAACCAGGCCGTGCGTGCCCGGTTCGAAGCGCTGGCGGGCGCGACCGCGAGCCTCGTGCTGTTTCTCGAATATCTCCCCGACGGATTGCCCCGCTGGCTTGACGACCCGGTCGGCAGAGCCGCGACGGTCGAGCGGCAGCTGTTCGAGATGGTGGCGTTCCTGTGTCACCGCGAGCTGCTGCACTTGGACGGACACTTCGGCAACATCAGGGCCGACGACGACCGGCTCTACCTGGTCGACTTCGGGCTCGCCACCTCACCGCGCTTCGACCTGTCGGACGCCGAGCGCGACTTCGCTGCCCGCAATGCCGGTCACGATGCCGACTACGCTTCCATGCGGCTGGTGAACTGGCTGGTCACCTCGGTGTGCGGGGTGCCCGTGCCGGCCGACAGCGGTCCCATCGCCCGCGACCAGTTTGTGCGCCGATGTGCGACCGGAGACATCCCACCGGACGTGCCGCCGCCCGTGAGGGAGATCATCGCCAGACACGCCCCCGCAGCCGCCCGGATGAACGACTTCTGCTGGCGCCTGTTCGACGGCGACCTTCACGCCGAGTATCCCGGCAGTGAAACCACGGTCCGGATCAATGCGGATCGGGCAAGTTGAGGAAGCGGACAACACCCTCCTCTCGGCTCCGGACGTCGTCGGGTCGACGAGCCCCTCGTTGAATCGAGGATTCCTGTGTGCAGCCGACCTGCTGGCTCGTCGGCGAGCCAGCGGGTGGCGTCGGCATAATCACAAGTTCTCCAGGAAGGCGACGATCGTGTCGGTGGGCTGGTAGCGCCCTGGAGTAGTGCCGAGCGGCGTGGTTCGGGCCAGCGCGCGTTCCTTGAGTGCGAGGTCGGCGTGGATATAGATCTGGGTTGTGGCAACGCTTTCGTGGCCGAGCCAGAGGGCGATGACGGTGGTGTCGACTCCGGCGTTCAACAACCGCATGGCTGCGGAGTGGCGCAGGACATGCGGGGAGATCTTTTTCTCGGCGAGGGTCGGGCAGGCCAGTGCGGCGGTCGCGGCGTGCTTGGTTACTCGCCGTTCGAGCGCGTCCCGGGTGATGGCGGTGCCCGAGCGGGTGGGGAACAGTGGGTCGGCGGGTACTCCGCCGCGGTCTTTGAGCCAGTTCTTCAGCGTGGTGACGGTGTCCTTGGTCAGCGGCGTGATCCGCTGTTTGCGGCCTTTGCCGATGCAGCTGACGTGCGCTCCGGTGCCCAGGTGTGTGTCGTGAAGTTTCAGGGTCGTCAGTTCCGTCGCGCGCAGGCCGGTCTGGATGGCGAGGGCGAGCAGCGCATGGTCGCGCCGCCCGGTCCAGGTCCCTTGGTCGGGGGCGTCGAGCAGGGCGTCGATCTCCGGGTCCGTGAGGTAGGTGACGATCGCACGCTCGAAGCGTTTGGTCGGGATCGCCAACACGCGCTGGATGACGGCCGCGTCCTCGGGGTGGCGCAGAGCCGCGTAGCTGAACAGGGAACGGATCGCGGCGAGGCGGGCATTGCGGGTGCGGGCGCTGTTGCCGCGCCCGGTTTCCAGGTGATCGAGAAACGCGCTGATCATGGCGCGTCCAGGTCGGCTATCTGCAGGTTGGAGGGTGCCCGGCCGGTAGTGGCCGTAGCGAAGGTCAGCAGGAGTTTGAAGGTGTCCCGGTAGGCGGCGGTCGTGTGGCTGCTGGCGTGACGCTGCCGGGCCAGCCTGTCGGTGAAGAACGACTGCAGGGTGGGACCGAGGGTGCTCATGCGGCTGCTCCGGTGTTGAGGTGGCGTTCCAGTCGCTCGCCGGCCAGGGCGAGCAGCTCCGGAGCTGCCGAGAGGTACCAGTACGTGTCTTTCGGCTTGACGTGCCCCAGGTAGGTCGACAGGCGCGGCAGCATCGCTTGGACGTCGTCGCCGTTGCGGTAGGCGTCCAGCAGCGTCGCGACGGCGAAACTATGCCGAAGGTCATGAACCCGCGGCCGGCAACCCGCCGACCTGGCCGTCACGCCGGCCTTCTTGGCGATCTGTCGGAACGTTCGGCCCACGTTCGGGCGGTCCATCGGGCCGCCCGAGGACGAGACGAACAACGCCCTGACCACCGTCGCAGGGACGAACTGTTCGCGGGCATGCCGGTAGCGCAGTAGCGCGTCGATAGTGCTCGGGTGCACGGGCAGCAGCCGGGACTTGCCGAACTTGCCGTCCCGCACTGTCACGATGCCCTGTTGCGCGTCGACGTCCTGATCCTGCAGAGCCCGTCTCGCCGATCCGCATCCCGGTCACGGCCAGCAGTCCGAACAATGTCGGATAGACGAGGGCATGGAGCGGGAACGGCAGCTGCCGAGCTGTCGTTACCAACGCCTCGATCTGAGCAGGCGAGTAGAGGTACGGGGTTGCCCGGCTCGATCCGTAGCGGATGAGCCCGGCCGGAGGCACCTCGTGGCGAGGATCGCGGGCGTGCAGGTAGACCGCGAACGGGCGGACCGCGTTCAGCCGTAGAGCGTGCCACCAGGGGTCCCCGGCCGGTGCGGTCGCCCATGCGATGGCATGCTCGACAGTGACCGTGTGGGCGTCTTCGTCGTGCAAGTAGTCCAGGAACTGTCCGAGGAGCTTTCCCGCGCGTTCGAGTTTGTAGCCCAAGGCCCGGCGGACGGCCAGGTAATCGGCGAGGGTCTGCCGCAGGGCGCTCATGCGGCTGCCTCCGGCGTCGGCCAGGGACGGGCGACGCGACGCAGTCCTTCGATGTCGACCTTGGCGTAGATGGCTGTCGTTGCCGTGTGCTGGTGGCGCAGCACCTGACCGATCTCGGTGAGCGAACCGCCGGCGGCGAGCATGGCGGTCGCGGCGCTGTGCCGCAGCCGGTGTCCACGGACGATTCCGAGGCCGGCTTTACGAGCGGCCGCCGCGGCGACGTTGCTGACCGCGTCGGGGCTCATGGGCCGGTATGGGCCCCGGGCAGAGAGGAACACCTCCCGATGTGCACCCGCCTGTCGGCCGTCCTTCAGATACGCCACGATCGCGCCGCCCGCGTCACCGGGCAGCGGCAGCCGCTCATAGCGGCTTCCTTTGCCCATGACCATGACCTCGCCGCGGCGCCAGTCGATGTGATCGAGCCGCAGGCAAGCCACCTCACCGGAACGCAGGCCCAACCGGGCAAGCAGCTTGAGGATGGCCAGATTGCGACGCCCCACCGCAGTGGCTAGGTCGCAGGTCGCCAACATAGCGGCAACCTGCTCCGCGGGCAGCGCCTTGGGCAACCCGGCCAGTCTCCGGCTGTTGGCCGCCGGCACCGCGCTGGCCAATCCTGCCGAAACGACGCCCTCAACATGCAGGAAACGCAACAGGGAACGCAGCGCAGTGACCGTCGGTGGAACCGACGCCGGCCGGACCTGGGATTCCGCGACAATGAAGGCGGTTACATCCTCAGCAGTCAGCGACGGCAGATCCAGCCCACCGCGCTCCGTCAGGCTCACCAGGAACGGGCGCACGAGCTGTGTCCGCAGCGAGACCGTCGGCTGCGCCAGGCCCCGCTCCTTGGCCAGATAGCCAGCGAACCGGAGGAGCAGTGCATCGACCTCGCCGACAGGCGCCTGCTCCGGTGACCTGATCACACCGACGCCGCGAAGGTAAGCCAACGCTGACGCGAATGAGCTGACCCGCAACCGCGTCTGACGGCCTCTTGCGTGACGTTCAACCAGGAATTCTTCGATCAGCCCTTCGCTCAGTACGCCGGCCCCGAGTGCGCGGGTTTCCAACCAGCGACTCAGATGTCCCACGTGCTGGCGGTAAAGCGTCACGGTCCCAGCCGCGTAGCCCTGAGCGGCCAACACTGCCGCGAAGCCGTCAACGTGCGGCATCAGCGGCCCGGACATCGGCACGGCATCACTCGACATGTTCAGTCCCCTCCCTCGTCATCGACAGGAGGAGGCAACCTCGCCCGATGATCGGCTTATGCCGACCTGTGAACCATCGAACACCAGGAATATGCGGCTGCCCGCTGGTCAGTTCGGCATAACCACCAGGTCCGCATAAGTGCCGTTATGCCGAAGTCGGCATAACGGCACGAAGCCGAGCAGGTTGAGCCCTCGCCAACGGGCCGCGTCGCCGGCGGCCGGATCGTCGCGGTTCAGGCCGATACCCCAGATCCGGTCGAGCGGGCTGGCCTCCACCAGGACCCTCTGCCCGCTAGCCAGCAGAAATGCCCGGAGCGCCGGATTCTGGTCGAATTTCGCACGGTTGCCGGCCACCACGATCGCAAAGCGGTGTTCGCTCCAGGTCTGCTGATCGAAGCCCGCGACGCGTCCTCCCAACGCCTTGGCGGCATGGGGATGCGGCGCGGCAAGGATCTGTTCCGCCATCGCGCTGTCGCCGAACAGGGTGGCCTTGCGCCACATCATGTAATGCTCCGCGGTGGCGAATCGCAGCTTGTCGACTGTGAACGGGGTAGGCCACCACTGGCTCAGGCAACCTGATCCGACACCCCCGTCACGCTCGGGCTGGTGCCCCCAGAAGAACAGGAACCTGACCCGATGACCCTGCGCCTGCGCAGCGGCCAGATCCTCGACGCTACGAACCGATGCCAGCATGATGGCGAGTGTGCGGCACCGACGCTCCGCGTACCCCGCATTTTCGTCCGCAGCGAACGGCTCCGCGCTGCCAGGCTGGCGCGCCCGAGTGAGCGGCGCACCGGGGGCATCCGGAGCGCCGCGACTCGATTCCCCTCCGCGTGGACCGCCGGCGGTGGCCGGCCAACGGACACTATCGATTCGAGCCGACGCGACGCCGAACAACCGGTGACGAAGCATCGACAGACCTGGGTCGACCAGTCATCGGACTACCATTCGGCCATGGACGACACCACCCGCGGCGTACGCATCAGACACGGTGGCCCGGCCGACGCACCTGCCGTACTGGACATGCTCGACTCCGCGGTGGTCTGGATGAACGACCGCGGCAACACCGAGCAGTGGGGCACGACGTCGTTCTCGAAGAAGCCCGAGAGGGTTGAACAGGTCGACCGGTACCTGACCGAGAGCCTCCCGTACATCGCGGAGGTGGACGGGACGCCGGCCGCAGCCCTCGTGTTGGATTCGGGGCCCGACCCCCGGGTGCCGATCTCGCCTGCGGAAGAACCGGAGCGGTTCGTCCGCCTCCTGGTCTCCGACCGACGATTCGCCGGCCGGAAACTCGGGTCGGCCCTGTTGGCGCACGCCGTCGAGGAAACCCGGCAAGCCGGCGTGCGACTGCTACGGGTCGACTGCTGGGCGGGCGGCGGTGGCGAGTTGGTGGCGTACTACGAGCGCCACGGGTTCACACCCACCGAAACCTTCCTGGTTGGATCCTGGCCGGGGCAGGTGCTGGCCCAACGGGTCGACTGAGCCCCGCGCCGTCTGCCACCGAGGGTGGGGCGGGCCATCGGAGCGATATTCGGGCGTCTCGCCCGGCTGCGTCCACTAGCGTCCCGCCTCATGGCGAACACCACAGTACGCACTGAACGCCTCGAGCTTCGCCCGGTGCGGGACGAGGACATCGACCGGATCCTGGAGTACCGCAACCTGCCGCAGGTCACGCGCTGGCTACTCCGTACGCAGGTCGACCCTGCGTCCTTCCGCACGGCCTGGCGACGCGCGGCCGCGGACCCCGACGACCACAGCATGGCGGCCACCCTCGACGGCGTGGTGATCGGCACCGTCTCGCTCGACGTCGTCGACGGCATGGGTCAACCAGGCATGCCACCACGGACCGAGGCCCACCTGGGCTACGTCTTCGATCCCGCCTACGGCGGAAACGGGTACGCGACCGAGGCCGTGACCGCTGTGGTGGCGTACGCATTCGACCGGCTGGGCGTTCGGAGAATCACCGCCGGTTGCTTCGCGGACAACCTCGCCTCGGTGCGAATCCTCGAGAAGGTCGGCATGCATCGTGAACAGTACGGCGTCGGCGATTCCTGGCACGCCGAACTGGGCTGGGTCGACGGCTGCACCTACGCCCTCCTCGCCGAGGCACGGCATCGAGAGGGACCACCGCCGGAGCACCCGGCCGCGTCCATGCCGGTGCCGCGAGCGCAGTGAACCTACGGCGTCACGGTTGGACGACCCGCGTGGTCGCGGCGGCGAGAAGGCTAGCCGCTGGTGGACTCCAGCTGATCGAAGGCCATGCTCCACCACGACTTCGGGTCGGCGAACGCGGACGAGTCGACGCCCATCAGTTCCTCGCGGATCGCGGCGGCGCGGGCAGCGCGGGCCCGACCGCCCGGGTCCGTGGCGATGAGCCCTCCGAGCCGGTAGAGGAACTCGACGAAGGCCGCGAAGGTCGCGTTGACCGCCTCGAAGTTGGGGGTCTCCAGGTCCAGCAACACGACGGCGCCGGTCAGCGCGTCGAGGCAGAAGAGCAGCTGCAGGTCCTCGGGTGAGCTGCCGAGGACGATGTGGATGCGCGGGCTGGCCTCGCCGATCTCGATCTTCAGCTTGGAGAACAACTCCAAGCCGGACACGTCGACGTCGACGGTGAACAGGATCGGCACGTCGACCGGGATGGCCCCGAACGGCGGGAAGACCTCTGGCGTCAGCGGGCCGAGGACGTCGTCGAACCGGTCGACCGGGAAGTAGATCATCCCATCGGCGCCCCAGAGCGCCGTGAGCTCCTCATGTGTCGCGGTCAATCGTCCGCCTCCTCGTCATCGTCACCGGGCGTGGTGAGACCGTGCTCGTCGAGGAAGCCCCACCACTCGTCGTCGTCGAAGCCGACTTCGCCGTAACCGGCGCCGAAGACGTAGTAGGCGAGGAACGAGTCGAGGTCCGGCGCGACGTCGAGGAACATCTCACGCATGAACCACTCGTCGGTGGTCTCCGCCGGGAAGTACCAGACCGCGCCGGTGTCGCGTCGCATCAGCAGCGGCTCGTCGTTCAGTGTGCCGATGACCAGCCACTCGGCGGGTTCGTCGGCGACGCCGGTGAACTCGGGCATCTGCTCGAGGTAGTACTGGATGTCGTCGAGATCCGCGACAGCGGGCAGGTCGAACGCGCCGGCCAGGATGCCGTTGGCGGTCCCCAGCAGCTCCCGGACCGGCTGCGGCAGCTCGGCGGGAATCTGGTCGGCCGGAGCGCCCTCGTTGATCTGGGCCCACGCCAGCGTCGCCGGCTGGTCCGCTTCCAGGTCGGTACGCAGCTCCGCGATGAGCTCCCGCAGCTCGGGATTCAATCCACTACCTCTATTCGGATCGGTGTGCCGTCGGGCAGGTTCTTGATCTGTTGCCAGATTTGCCCTCCGACATCCCAGTTTGTCTGACCGTGCAGGAGCTTCAGATTACTAACGTCGTCGGCGCCGCCAAGTTGCAGCTCCCACACATGGTCCGGCTGTTGCTTACGGAGTCGCGCGGCGAGGGCGTTCGCCATCTTCTTGTCGTGGGGCCAGTACTTGTCGAAGATCTTCTGTCGAATGCGCTTCTTGTAGTCGGCCGTGATCTTCTTGTCCCGAGCGACCGGGTTCGCCTGCTTGAACAGCTTGCCCTCGTCGCTGAGCTTCTTCAGCGCGTTCATCTTGCGGTCGAACTGGCCGCGCGCGTGGAACGGCTTGCGTTGCACCTTGATCGTGACCTCGGGCAGGCTGTTGTTGCGCACCACCGGCTTCGCGGCGGCCTTCTTCACCGCTGCCCGGACGCCCTTGCCGACCTTCGGCTTGGCCGCGCCGCCGCGCTTCTTCGAACTCTTCGGCGCCCTGCTAGGCATCGAGGAGCTCCCGAATCACCTGGTCGATCAACAGGCCCACGATCTCCCGCGTGATCATCTGGAAGATCGGAACCTCGGCCAGCGATGCGCCGAACGTGACGACGGCTGTGGCGATCGCCTGCGCCACGGCGAAGGCGAGGATCGCCAGCTGCACTATCACCTGGATCTTCAGCGCGAGCACGATCGCGGCGGCGATGATCAGGCCGGTGCCGATCAGCATCGCGGCCTGGGAGTAGTCCGAGAGGGTTCCGGGACCGCTCTCCGGGTTGGCCCACCACTTCTGGAACGCCTGCATCGACTCGCCCTGGTGCTGCGACCAGATCGCCGCCGCAGCCGTTCCGGCCTGCCCGGAGGCCTCGGCGACCGTGCCGGAGAAGTCCAACCAGGCCTGGCCCATCTCGAACAGCTTTTCCTCGTCGGCCTCGGGCCAGGTGTAGCCGATCCAGCTCAGAGCCGTGATCAGCTCGCCGGGCAGTTGGAGCCCCATGCCGTCACCCCAGCATTCCCCGGATGTCCCGCAGCGCGCCTGCGGAGGCTTCCTCGACCGACTCGTAGTTGTCGGCCATCTTGGTCAGGTCGCTACCGGCCGAGCCGATCTCCTCGGCGGCGACGCCGATGCAGTCCAGGACCCAGGTGGACGCCTCCGTGTACGCGATGCCGATGAGCGAGCCGATGTCGTCGGCGCCCCACGGCTCGCCGTACCCCTGCATCTGCGCCTCGAAGCTCTCCAGCTGGCCGATGAAGCGTTCGGCGGCGCCGATGACCTCGTCGCCGCCAGAACGCAGCAGCGCCGGATCGACCTCGAACCCGTTCACCGGGTGCCTCCTCGGGCCATCCGCTCCTGCGCGTCGGTGAGCGCCTGGAGGAACGCACCGAGCCGCGGCACGGCAGTGTCACGAACCTGTTCCAGCTGCTCGGTGAGCTGCGACAGGTCGCCGGAGGCCACGGCTGGGCCGCCGCGCATCGAGTCGATTGCCGCGTTCACGGCCTCGATCACGTGGTCGCAGACCTCGGCCGAGCCGAGTCGCATCATCCGTGGGTCCAGCGTCAGCGACTCCAACCGGCCATCAGCGCCGAACTCGGCGCGGACCTGCCCCTCGGCGGACTCACCGAGCCGACGCAGGCGCGCGGCCTCCTCGTCCTCCGGCGCAGTGCCGGCGGCGCGCAACGCGCCGACCGTCGCGTCCAGCATGCGAGCGAACTCCCCGCTCGCCGGCTCATTCACCGACATGCGCCCCCCATCGATCGCCTCCAAGACAGTGGAAAGCGTAGTCAGATCCGGCAAATCGTGTAGTCCCGCTAGGCGGTGCCGCCCGACGTGCGGGTGCTGACCGAGACCGCGCTGGCGGCGGTGGGCCACCGGAGAGCGAGACGTTGTCTCAGGCGGTCGCCAGGCGGACCATGAACTGGCAGCCGTCCGGGGTGTTGCGCACCTCGACCCGACCGCCGTGCGCCTCCACCAGGCCATGAACGATGGCCAGGCCGAGCCCTCCGGACGCCCCACTGTCGCCGGGGCCGGGCGTGCGGGCCGGCTCACCACGGAACGCGATGTCGAACAGGCGGGGAAGGTCGGCCGGGGGAATGCCGCCACAGGTGTCGGCGACCGACAACCAGGCGTGGTCCTCCTCCCGGCCGGCTTCGATGCGTACGGTGCCGTCCTCCGGGGTGTAGCGGACCGCGTTGAGCAGCAGGTTGGCCACGACCCGGGCCAACTCAGGTTCGCTCGCGGCAACCGTGGGCCACCCCGACTCGCTGGCGATCAGCTTGATCCGGCGAGCGTCGGCCAACGGGGTGGTGCTGGCCAGCGCGTCCGAGACCACCTCTCCGAGCGGCACCGCCGTCAACGACAACCGCAACGCTCCCGCGTTGATCCGGGACAGCTCGAACAGGTCGTCGACGAGTCGGGTCATCCGGTCGGTCTCCAGTCGGATGCGTCGGTGGTACTCGTCGACAGTGTCCGGATCACGAACCACCCGGTCCTCCAGCGCCTCCGCCATGGCCCTCAGCCCGGCGAGCGGGGTCCGCAGGTCGTGGGAGACCCAGGCGACCAGGTCGCGCCGGCCCTTCTCCAGTTGCCGTTCCCGCTCCCGGGCCTGGTCGCGCCAGACCGCGGCGCGAGCCAGTCGCCGGCCGAAGTGCCCGCCGACGGCGAGGCTGACCACCGCTGCCGCCGCGACGGTGATCAGGACCACCTCACTGTCGTGCGCGGAGAGGAACATCGCTTCCGCGACCGCCATCACCCCGACGGCGACGGCGACCACAGTGGTGGTGAGCAGCACGTTGAGGTGCACGGTGATCGAGCTGCGTCGCAGGGCGCGGAGCAGCACCGCACCGGCGAGCCCGATGCCGAGTGCCGCGCCGAGGGCGATCGCGAAGATCAGGACGATGTCACGCACTGGCTGGCTCGTACCGGTAGCCGACGCCCCAGACGGTCACGATCCGCCGCGGATCGGCGGGGTTGGCCTCGATCTTCTCCCGCAGCCGGCGTACGTGCACTGTCACTGTGGAGTGGTCCCCGAAGTTCCAGCCCCAGACCTGCTCAAGAAGTTCGGCCCGGCCGAAGACCCGGGAGGGATGCCGCATGAGGTGGACGAGCAGGTCGAATTCGCGCAACGTCAGGGCCAGATCCGCACCGGCGAGGCCTGCGGTTCGGGAGGCCGTGTGCACCACCAGGTTGCCGTCGGTGAGCGCCTCCGGCCGCTCCGGTGGAATCCCACCGCCGGCGCGACGAAGCACCGAACGGACCCGCAGCACCAGTTCCCGGGGTGAGAAGGGCTTGGTCAGGTAGTCGTCCGCGCCGAGTTGCAGACCGAGGATCCGGTCGGCTTCGTCGCCGCGCGCGGTGAGCATGACGATCGGTACGCCGTCCGGCCGTACCCGCAGCGCCCGACACACCTCCAGGCCGCTGACCAACGGCAGCATCAAATCGAGCACGACCAGGTCTGGCGCCTGCCGCTCCACGGCCGCCAGTGCCGCCGCACCGTCCGCCGCGAGGCTCACCTGGAAGCCGTCGTTCTCGAGGTAACGACGGATGACGTCGCTCACGGTCTGGTCGTCGTCGACCACCAGCACGCGCTGCGTCACGGGCCTTCCCCGTTCCGCCCCGTCAACGTCTCCCCCAGATGTCCATCGGCCCAGCCTAGCCACGCGGCAGAGTCCACCCGGACCAGCAAACCTTGCGAGCTTCTTACGGCTGGACGCGGAAACCCGCCCAGGCGTACGTGGGGTCATACGGTGACCGGAATGCGGATCCTTGTCACCGGTGCGGCCGGGTTCATCGGCTCACACATCGCCGACCTGCTCAGCGACGACGGGCACGAGGTGGTGGCGGTGGACGCGCTCCTGCCCGAGGCGCACGCTGCGACGGCGCCGCCCTGGACCCAGCGGCACGACCTGGTGGTCGGCGACGTCCGCGACGACGAACTGCTGACCCGGCTACTGACCGGGGTCGACGCGGTCTGCCATCAGGCAGCCATGGTCGGCCATGGCCTCGACCCCGCCGACGCCCCCCGGTACGCCGCGCACAACGACCTCGGCACGGCCACCCTCCTCGCGGCGATGCACACCGCCGGGGTGCGCCGACTGGTGCTGGCCAGCTCGATGGTGGTCTACGGCGAGGGCCGCTACCACTGCCCCACCCACGGCATCGTCCGGCCTGCCGACCGCCGGGTGGTCGACCTGGCCGAGGGCCGGTACGAGCCAACCTGCCCTCGCTGCGATCAGGCGCTCTCCCCCGGTCTCGTGCCCGAGGACGCGCCGCTGGAGCCGCACAGCACGTACGCCGCCACCAAGCTGGCCCAGGAACACCTCGCCGGTGCCTGGGCCCGGCAGACCGGCGGATCGGTGTGGGCCCTGCGCTATCACAACGTCTACGGTCCGCGAATGCCCCGCGACACCCCGTATTCGGGGGTCGCGTCGATCTTCCGCTCGGCCCTTGCCGCCGGACGACCGCCCCGGGTGCTGGAGGACGGCCGGCAGCGGCGCGACTTCGTCCACGTGACCGACGTGGCCGCGGCCAATCTGCTGGCCCTCACGACACCGGCGCCGGATCCCCTGACCCCGATCAACGTCTGCTCGGGCGAACCGCACACCGTCGGCGAGTTGGCCCACGAGCTGGCGTCGGCGATGGGCGGGCCAGCGCCGGTCACGGTCGGGGGCGGACGGGCGGCGGACGTACGGCACGTCGTGGCCGATCCGGCGCGCGCCGTCCGGATGCTTGGCTTCACCGCCCGAGTCGGCTTCGCCGCTGGCGTCGCCGACTTCACCAACGCAGTGATGCGGGATCCGGCCTCGGTCACGACACGGTCCACAGCAGGTGGTTGACGGCGAGAGCCGTGGCGGCCTGGGCGGCCAACCACCACCGTCGGTGACCGTGGGGCAGGTGCGCGGTGGCGACCAGCAGCCAGACGGCGAACGGTAGCCAGATCCGTTCGACCTCGGCCTTGCTGAGCCCGGACAGGTCCGCCGCGAGCACCGCCGCCGTCGCCGCGACGGGCAACCACACGGTGGGTCCGGCGCTGACGAGCCGCTGCCTGAGTGTCGTGGCGAGCGGTGGGTGCGGTGCGTGGATCGACACGGCGGCCACCGCCCGCCGCAGCGCCGGCCCGACCACCGGGCCGGCCGAGAGCAGCAGGGCCGCCAGATTCGCCCAGACCCAGTAACCGTACGGACGCTCCGCCGCCCAACCCTGGTAGTAGCGACGCGCCACCAGGTGGTAGCCGTCCAGCCACCAGAAGCCGGCCAGGGTGAACACGGCGACGACGGCCGCGACCGCCGTCGCCGCGACCAGGAGCACTCCGAGGCGGTTTCGCGCCCGGAGCAGTACCACCGTCAACGCGAGCATCCCGACCAGGACGAACCCGTACGACAGGTAGAGCGCGAAGCCGAGGAGCAACCCGCCCAGTGCGGCACCTGGTCGACCACCCACCGCCAGCAGCGCCAACCCGGCCGCGACCACCGCGGCGAAGATCCCGTCCGCGGACGCGCCCACCCAGACCGCCCCCGGCAGGAGCACCAGGAACGGCAACACCGCCCGGGCCGCGTCCTCGACGCCGAGTGCCCGCAGCGTCACCGGAACCGACACCGACACCGTGGCACCGAGCAGCACGCAGGCGAGCCCGGCGGCGGTCCCGCCGCCCAGGCCGATCCGCTCCAGCCAGACGAAGAACAGCAACGCCCCCGGTGGATGAGCGGCAGCGTGGGTGGACCACGAATCGGGCTGGAAGTCGAGGATGCGGTCGGCGAAGCCGGACAGCATGATGCCGACGTCCGTCACCCGGGGCACCTCGTGCAGGTACTCGGCCTGCACTGTGAGCCGCTCGGTCAACCCCGCGGACCAGCCGTCCACAAGGGCCAGCGACAGCGTCCAGAGCAGCGAGGCGAGATAGCCGACCGCCAGCAGCCGCGGCCACGACGTGTCGGTCGCCCAGCGCACGCCCCGCCAGACGAACAGCGCCGCGACGAGCAACGCGGCGGGGGTACCGGGGCCCAGATGGGGCTGCCAACTCGCGTAGAGCGGCGCCGCGTCGGCGTGCAGCCGTACGCCCTGATGGTTGAGCAGAGCGCCGACGGCGACAGCGACGGCGAGCACTGCCACCTCGACGCCGAGGACGATCAGGTCGGCGGACCGGGTTCGTCCCGGGCGGGTCATCATGGTCATGGTGACGGCCGACCTTACGGCCTCCCACCAGGCATCCGATTGTCCGAAGGTGATACGTCAGCGAGTCGTAAGATCCGTTGCCGTGTAAGCGATTCGTAAGGACGAACCACGGTCCCGACGGCCGGTGACGGGCCTAGCGTCGCCGGTATGCACACAACGATCGACGTGGTGCTGCCGTGTCTGGACGAGGCGGCCGCACTGCCTGCCGTACTGAGCGGGCTACCGCCCGGCTACCACGCCATCGTGGTCGACAACGGCTCCACCGACGGTTCACCGGTCGTCGCGGCCGAGCATGGGGCCCGGGTCGTCCACGAGCCTCGACGCGGATACGGAGCGGCGGTGCACGCCGGCCTGCTGGCGGCGGAGGCGGATCTGGTCTGCGTGCTCGACGCGGACGGCTCGTTCGACCCGGCCGAGTTGCCCAGGCTCGTCTCGGCGGTGCACGGCGGGCGGGCCGATCTCGCCGTCGGGCGGCGTCGGCCGGTCTCGGCGGATGCCTGGCCATGGCATGCCCGAGCCGGGAACGCTGTGGTTGCCGCCCTGCTGCGGCGTCGCGGGGTGCCGGTGTACGACATCAGCCCGATCCGGGTGACCCGCCGGGCGGCGCTGCTGGGCCTCGGTGTCGAGGACCGCGCGTTCGGCTACCCCCTGGAGTTGCTGCTGCGCGCGGCCGGAGCGGGCTGGCGGATCCTCGAACTGGACGTCGCGTACGCGCCCCGCGCCGCCGGCACCAGGTCGAAGGTCTCCGGGTCGGTCCGGGGCACGCTGCGAGCGACCCGGGACTTCGCCGGAGTGCTGCGCGCCGACGCCGGTGGTGGCCGGTGAACGTCCTGCTCCTGGTCGCGAAGGCACCGGTCCCCGGGCAGGCCAAGACGCGCCTCTGCCCGCCCGCCGATCCCACCCAGGCGGCCCGGATCGCTGCGGCGTCGCTGTTGGACACCCTCGCGGCGGTGCGCGCCACCGCCTCGACCATTGCCGTGTTGGCCCACACCGGTCGGTTCGCCGATGCCGAGTACAGCGCGGAGCTGACCGCCGCGTTGGCGGGTTGGCACCTGCTTCCGCAACGGGGCGACACGTTCGCCGACCGCCTCGCGAACGCCCACGCCGACACCGCTGCCGCATTTCCGGGGCGACCGGTGCTGCAGATCGGCATGGACACCCCGCAGATCGGGCCGGCCCTGCTCAGCACCGCGCTGGACCGGCTCGCCGAACACGAGGCGGTGTTCGGGCCGGCGCTGGACGGCGGCTGGTGGGCGCTCGGGTTACGCGATTCGAGGTACGCGAGCGCCTTACGCGAGGTACCCATGTCGACCGACGACACCGGGCGCCGCACCCTCGCCGCGCTGCGCGGGCACGGCGTACAACCGGCGATCCTGCCCGTGCAGCGGGATGTCGACGACTGGTCGACGGCGTTGGCGGTCGCGGCCGACCTACCCGGCACCCGGTTCGCGGATGCCGTCGCGTCGGTGGACGGCCATCTGCTGAGCGGACACCCCCGGTGAGTTCGACTGTCAGTCTCGACGGTTTCGACGTGGTGCTGGGCAGACTCGGCGGGTGGTCCGCCGATCATGACGCCGACGGCACGCCGGTCGGCCCGAGGCGGCCTGCTACCCAACCCGACCATTGGCTGGTGCACACCGACGGGCGACGTGACCTGTTGCCGGTACGGCGATGGCACGGGCCGCCCGAGCCGGCCATCGAGTCCGTCGCCGCACGCTGCACCGGGCCCACGATCGATCTCGGCTGCGGCCCCGGGCGGGTGACGATGGCGCTCGCTCGCCGCGGCCTCGTCGCACTGGGGGTGGACATCTCCGCCGAGGCGGTACGTCTGACCCAGGACCGAGGGGTGGTCGCCCTGCGACGCGACGTCTTCGAACCCCTTCCTGGGGAGGGGAGGTGGGCGCACGCCCTGCTCATCGACGGCAACATCGGCATCGGTGGCGACCCGGTCCGCCTGCTGCGCCGGTGCGGCACCCTGATTGCCGCCGACGGAACGCTGGTGGTCGAGGTGGAACGCCCGGGGGCCGGGCTGTGGCAGGGGAAGGCGTACGTCGTGTCCGGGTCGTCCGGCGATCGGGAGCCGCGCGGACCGGTGTTCCGCTGGGCGCGGGTCGGGTCGGAGGCGGTGGCCCGGGCCGCCGCCGCTGCCGGCCTGCGGGTCGTCGACCGATTCCGGTTCGGTCCACGCTGGTTCGCCGAGTTGGCGCGCTCATGATCCGCCGGCCCCGCGTCCCCGTACCCGAGGACTTCACAGCGCCCTCGCACTCACCGCTGGTCGCCGCACGGCTCGGTCTCTGGCTCGGGGTGGCGTTCGGGCTGTGTTTCGGCACCGGGCTGCTGAGTCACTACATCCAGCACCCGCCAGGCTGGTTCACCTGGCCGACCCGACCGGTCAACCTGTACCGGGTCACCCAGGGCGTGCACGTGCTCTCCGGTGTCGCCGCGATCCCGTTGCTGCTGGCCAAGCTGTGGAGCGTCTACCCCCGGCTGTTCGTCCGCCCGCCCCTACGTCAGCCGATCCGGTTGACCGCCCACACCCTCGAACGGATCTCCGTCCTGGTGCTGGTCTGCGCCGCGTTCTTCGAACTGGTCACGGGCCTGTTCAACGTCGCCCAGTCGTACCCGTGGGGATTCTTCTTCCCGACGGCGCACTACGCGGTCGCCTGGCTGGTGGCGGGCGCGGTGCTGTTGCACGTCGCGGTGAAGCTCCCGATCGCACGCGCGGCGCTGAGCACCCCACTGCGGCGCAGCAGAGCGGTGCGGGCTGCGACACCGGGCGCTGACGACCGGGACTCGTCCGAGAGACGGGCGTTCCTGCGTACCTCGGCGGGCGTCGCCGGAATCGCCGTGCTGGCCACCGCCGGGGTCACCGTGCCGTGGCTACGTCGGGTGTCGCCGCTGGCGTGGCGTTCCGCGTCCGGGCCGCAGGGCGTACCGATCAACCGTACGGCGGCTGCCGCGCACATCGCCGTTCCCCCGGACTGGCGACTGGAGATCGTCTGGCCGGGCGGGCGGGGCAGCCTGTCCCTGGCCGACCTGGCGGCCCTGCCGCAACTGACGGCGGAACTGCCGATCGCCTGTGTCGAGGGCTGGAGCGCGTCGGCCCACTGGACCGGCGTGCCCGTCGTCGAGTTGCTGCGCCGGGCCGGCGCACCGACCGGCCGACCGGTTCGGGTCACCTCACTGGAAACCGAGGGCCTGTACGCGGCCAGCACACTCCCTGCGGCCCATGCCCGCGACCCGCTGACCCTGCTCGCTCTGCGGATCAACGGCCAGCAACTGTCTCCCGACCACGGTTATCCCTGCCGACTCATCGCGCCGAGCCGGCCGGGCGTCCTGCAGACCAAGTGGGTGGCAAGGCTGGAGGTGTTGCGGTGAGAACCGTCCGGCTGGTCCTGTTCGTGGTCGGTGCCGCGGCCACCGCGTACGGCGGTTGGTTGCTCCTCCCCCAGCTCGGCAGCGCCCTGCCGTGGCTGATCGGCGGCCCGGTGCTGCACGACGTCCTGGTGGCGCCGCTGGTCGGACTGGTCGGACTGGCGCTGGGCCGACTGGTGAGGAACCGGTTGCGTCTGGCCTGGATCGCCGCGGGTCTGCTGGCCAGCTCCACGTTGCTGCTGATCGCTGTGCCCCTGCTGTGGCGACCACCCTCGGCGCCGCCGAACCCGGGCCTCCCGGACCGCGACTATCCGCTGGGGCTCGCTGTCGGGCTGGCTGTGCTCTGGGCCGCGATCGTGGTCGTCCTGGTCGTCGCCACCACTGTCGACAGACGTGTCGCGGGCCGACGAGCCGAGCGTCGCTGAGTCGGCCCCAGCCGTTCTTCACTGTTCGTCCAGGAGGGGTACACATGTCAGCAGGAGACACCAGCACGACCGGTCGCCCGCCGATCGGCGTGATCGGCGGATCCGGGTTCTACGAGTTTCTCGACGACGTCGCCGAGGTCACCGTCGACACACCGTACGGGCCGCCGAGCGACGCGCTGTCCGTCGGGAGTGTCGCCGGCCGGCCGGTGGTGTTCCTGCCCCGCCACGGACGCCGGCACACCCTCCCCCCACACCGCATCAACTACCGGGCCAACCTGTGGGCGCTGCGCGCACTCGGCGTCCGCCAGGTGCTCGCACCGGGCGCCGTGGGCGGCCTGCGACCGGATCTGGGCCCGGGGACCCTCGTCGTACCGGACCAACTGGTCGACCGGACCAGCGGCCGGGAGCAGACCTACTACGACGGACAGCCGCGCGCGGACGGGAAGCCCGCCCCGGTCGTTCACGTTCCCTTCGCCGACCCCTACTGTCCGGTCGGACGAGCCACTGTCCTCGACGCCGCCCGAACCGCTGGTTGGCAGCCGGTCGACGGCGGAACGATGGTCGTCATCGAGGGGCCCAGGTTCTCCACCCGCGCGGAATCGCTGTGGTACGGCCGGCAGGGCTGGTCGGTCGTCGGCATGACCGGTCACCCGGAAACGGTGTTGGCCCGCGAACTGGCACTGTGTTACACCGCGCTGTCCCTGGTGACCGACCTCGACTCGGGCGTGGAGGTCGGTCAGGGCGTGACTCAGCAGGAGGTGTTCACGGTCTTCGCCCGGAACATCGAGCGCCTGCGCCTCCTGCTCGGCGACGCGGTGCAGACGTTGCCGGAGGGCCAGGGCGCCTGCCGGTGCGGACAGGCGCTGGCAGATACGCAGGGGTGACCGTCGTAAGAGTTCCGAAATGGTTCGCGAACAGTTCGACGACGGCTGCGGCCGTACGCTGCGGTGATGGGGAAACGGATGTTCCGGTCGCCGGTGGTCCGAGCCGGTCTCGCCTGCGCTGCCGTCGTGTCGATGCTGGCCCTGTACTGGTTCCAGCCGTGGAAGCTCGTCACCGACACCTACGTCGACGAGGCCGTTCCCCGCGTCGCGACGACATCTGTCACCCCGACCTCGGTGTCCGCGAGCCCGGCCCCGGCGGCGTCGGCAGCCACCCCGGCGGCGAACGAGATCCTGACCGCCGGCGAGTTCGTCACCCATGAGCACCGGACGACCGGCAGTGCCGAGATCCACCGGCTCGCCGACGGGCGCCACCAGCTGGTCATCCGCGACCTGGACACGTCGAACGGCCCGGACCTGCGGGTGTGGCTGACCGACCAACCGGTCATCCGGGGCACGGCCGGCTGGCGGGTGTTCGACGACGGCGAATGGGTCGAGCTGGCCAAGCTCAAAGGCAACAAGGGCAACCAGGTGTACGAGCTGCCGGCGTCGGTGGATCCAGGTGACTTCCGGAGCGTCTCCATCTGGTGCAAGCGGTTCGCGGTCTCCTTCGGCGCGGCCGATCTCACGAGCGCCTGACCGACAGGACCGGCCCGCAACCTGCCGGACACGGCATTGACATCTTTCACTGCGCGATCTAGCGTCGGAACGAATCGATTCGACGCCGAGCCAGGTGCTCCGGCACCGTCGGTCGAACGGTCTCGTGATGTTTGGGCGCACGAGGTGACCACTGTTGAATCGATTGCCGAGTGGTCCCGCGCGGGCGGCGAGACCAGCGGCAGAAACCTGCGTCGATGAGCCGGTCGGCCGTGGACCCCTTTCAACCAGTTCGTGCCGAATGGCGGGAGCCCCTTCATGACAAGACGTAGACCCATCCTTGGATTGCTCGCGACGGCGGCGGCCGTCGTCGTGACCGTGAGCGCAGGGGCACTGGCCGGTGGTCTGAGCACCACCGCGTCGGCTGCGGACATCGGAGCGGCCGCGGCGACCGCCGGGTGCGGCAAGGCGCCCACGTTGACCAGCGGCCAGCGGTCCATTCAGAGCAACGGCCAGAACCGCAGCTTCATCCTGAGGATCCCCGACAACTACGACAGGAACCACCCCTACCGGTTGATCTTCGGGTTCCACTGGAACGGCGGCACCGCGAACGACGTCGACGGCGGCGGGTCCGACGGGGCGGCCTGGTCCTACTACGGGCTGCGGCAGCAGGCGAACAACAGCACGATCTTCGTCGCACCCCAGGGCAACGGGAACGGCTGGGCCAACCCCGGCGGCCAGGACGTCACCTTCGTCGACAACATGATCAGCCTGATCGAGGCCGATCTGTGTGTCGAGACCACCCAGCGCTTCGCGCTCGGTTTCAGCTACGGCGGGGGCATGAGCTACTCGCTGGCCTGCTCCCGGCCGGGTGTCTTCCGGGCTGTCGCGGTCTACTCCGGTGGGCAGCTCAGCGGGTGCAGCGGCGGCACCCAGCCGGTCGCGTACATGGGAATCCACGGCATCGGGGACTCGGTGCTCAACATCTCCGCCGGACGGTCCCTGCGTGACACGTTCGTCCGGAACAACGGGTGCACCGCCCAGAGCCCACCCGAACCGAGGGCGGGCAGTCTGACCCACATCACCACCACCTACTCCGGCTGCCGGTCCGGCTATCCGGTGGTCTGGGCAGCCTTTGACGGCGGGCACACCCCCGGCCCGGTGGATGGCGGCGGAGACAGCGGCGCCAGGACCTGGACCAAGGGCGAGGTGTGGAGGTTCTTCACCCAGTTCGGTGGCACCGATCCCACGTCGCCGCCGACCACCCCACCGCCGACCACCCCGCCGCCGAGCGACACGTCGGCCCTGCGCAGCACGTCCTCCGGACGGTGCCTCGACGTCAACGGCGCCTCGCAGACCAATGGCGCGGCGGCGATCATCTGGGACTGCCACGGTCAGAGCAACCAGAGCTGGACCTCGACCGCCGCCCAGGAACTGCGCGTCTTTGGTGGCAAGTGCCTTGACGTCAACGGCGCCAGCACCGCGAACGGCAGCTCGGTGATCATTTGGGACTGCAACGGCCAGTCCAACCAGAAGTGGCGGTTCAACGCTGACGGCTCGATCACCGGAGTTGGTTCGGGCCGCTGCCTGAACCTGGTCGGCAACGGCACGGCCAACGGCACGCGCGTGCAGATTTCCGATTGCACCGGCGCGGCCAACCAACGCTGGAGCCGGAGTTGAGCCCGACGAGGTTCCCGCAGAGGGGACCGGTCCAACGGATGTTCCACCACTCGCAAGGAGGCGCAACCGTGCCACTACGCAAACTCTCCGGCCCCTGGCTGGGGGCGGCCATGGCGGTCATGATTCTGATCGCCGTCGGAATGTACGTTCTCACGACCGTCGCACCGGCGGCGGCGGCCACCACTGCCGGCTGCGGCAAGGCGCCCGGGCTGAACAGCGGCACCCACACCATCCAGAGCGGTGGAAAGAGCCGTAGTTTCATCCTTCGACTGCCGGACAGCTACAACAACACCTACGCCCACCGGCTGGCCTTCGGGTTCCACTGGCTGGGTGGCACCGCCAGTCAGGTCGCGGGTGGCGGCTCCGACGGAGCCGCGTGGGCCTACTACGGCATGCTCTCCCAGTCGAACAACACCACCATCTTCGTTGCCCCGCAGGGCCTCAACAACGGCTGGGGTAACTCCAACGGTGAAGACGTCACCTTCACCGACGACATGATCCGCATGATCGACAACGCTCTCTGCGTCGACACCACACAACGCTTCTCGGTCGGGTTCAGCTACGGCGGCGCGATGAGCTACTCGTTGGCGTGTTCGCGACCGACGGTGTTCCGCGCGGTCGCGGCTATCGCGGCCCCGGGGGCGATCAGCGGATGCAGCGGCGGCACCGGACCGGTCGCGTACCTGGGGATCCACGGCATCAACGACAACATTCCCAGCGGACGCTCGCTGCGCGACAGGTTCGTCCGCAACAACGGATGCGCCGCACAGAGCCCGCCCGAGCCGAGGGCTGGCAGCCTGACCCACATCACCACCGCGTACTCCTGCCAGGCCGGATACCCGGTGCTCTGGGCCGCCTTCGACGGCGGCCACCAGCAGGGCCCGGTGGACGGTTGCGCCGGCTGTGAGAGCGGCGCACGGAGCTGGGTCAAGCAGGAGGTCTGGAACTTCTTCGCCCAGTTCGGGTCCACAGTGCCGCCCACCACTCCCCCGCCGTCGACCCCGCCGCCCGGTCAGCAGAACGTGCTGATCGCCAGCAGCCCGGCCAACCGGTGCATCGACATTCCCAACTCGAGCACGACGAACGGTGCTCGTCCGCAACTGTGGGACTGTCACGGTGGCACCAACCAGCGTTGGACCTACACCGCCAACCGCACGCTGACCGTGTACGGCAACAAGTGCCTGGACGCCAGCGGAGCGGGCAGCAGCAACGGCACCGCGGTCATCATCTGGGACTGCAACGGCCAAGCCAACCAACAGTGGAACCTGAATTCCAACGGCACCATCACCGGCGCCCAGTCGGGGCTGTGCCTCGACGCCGTCGCATCCGGCACGGCCAACGGGACACAACTTCACCTCTGGGCCTGCCACGGCGGCGCCAACCAGCAGTGGAGCAGGCGCAACTAGTACCGCGCGCCACGTCGGAGTACGCGCCGCCCGGGTCCTGTCCCGGGCGGCGCGTACTCCGTCAGTCGGTGGCCGCGGCCGAGACGGAAACGTGCGCGGTGACGATCCGCCAGCCGACGGGCAGGCGTACCCAGGTCTGGGTCTGCCGCCCGGTCGTGGCGGTACCGTCGTACCCGAATCGGGTTGTCACCACCGCCAGGTCCGGGCCGAACGTGGTGATGATCGGGTCGACCAGCCGGCGACCGGCCGGCAACGGTGGCTGCGCCGCGCGCCACTTGCGCTGCTCGTCAAGCCCGTACTGATGGTCGGCGAGGCCGAACCGTACGGTCCGCTCGGAATCCCAGAAGTACCCGCAGATCAGGTCGGCGTCGCCAGCTGCCAGCGCCTGCTCATAGGCGGTGAAGGCCGCCGCCACCTCGGCGGCCACGTCCGTCCGGTCGATCTCCATGCGGTACGTCCCTTCGATCCGTTCGGTCAGGAACTTCCCGGGCCGGTCGGGAGCCGTGACGCCCCGACCGGGCCGGCCGGCTCACCCGCTCAGGGCCGACGTCCGCTGCTCATCCGCTGACCGATCGGTGATCGGCCCGACCCGACCCGGTTCCACGTCCGGCTCGACCTCCTCCGGGCCGGGCTCGCGGGGCGTGGGGCGGCCCAGCGCGAAGACCACACAGATCACCGCGACGAACAGGTAGCCGAGCGCCACCTGGCCGTTGGCGTTCCACTCGATCCGTTCTCCGTGGATCAACCCGATGAACGACAACAGTGCACCGGAGCCGGCGAAGATCGCGGCCCGAACGAACCGCTTGTCGATGATGAAGACCACCACCGCGCCGAGCACCAGGCCGGCGAGGATCGCACCCTGACCCAGCACCAGAAGCCCGTCGTAGATCACGCCAGCGCCGTTGAGCGCATCGTCGCCGACCGCCGCGGCGGTGGTGCCCGCCGCCGCCAGAGCGTTGTCGATCTGCCCGGTCGCCCAGGCGGCGATGTTCGGAATCAGCGCGGCGACCACTGCGGCGGCGTGCGCCCTGGGGGTCGCCTGGAACGCCTGCGCCCCGATCAGCAACCCGATGTAGAGCAGAATCGGCACGATCGCCGCCGTCGGGAAGATCGCGCCGAGCAGCCCGAACATGCCGAGGAAGCAGAGCAACGCGATCACCACACCGGTCGCCATCGAGTAACCGCTGCGTCCACCCGCGGCCTTCCAACCCGGGTGACCGACATAGACGGCCGGTGGGAACGGCGAGCCGAGCGCGGCCCCGATCACCGCACCCGCGCCATCGGCGAGCAGCACGCTGCGCAGGTTGTAGTTGTCCCCCGCGGTGGCCGCGCTCTCCACGTTCGTCATTCCCTCGGTGAAGTTGTAGACACCGAGCGGGATCGCCGTCGCCAGCAGAGGCGCCATGTCGACCAGCCCGGCGAAGAGCAGGTCCAGCTTGAACGAGGGCACGGCGATCGCGATGTCCCGGGCGGCGGCCGTGACGTCCGGCACCGACATCGCACCGCCGGCCCAACCGATCGCGGTACCGAGCAGCAGTGCCGCGAGTCCGATCGGGAAGTTGAACGGCAACTTCACGTCGGTCAACAACCCGATCAGCAGCAGCGCGAGGACCGGCAGGGCGACCCAGGCCATCCGCCACATCTGCCCGGCGGGGTTCATCGAGATGAACGTGATGGAGATTCCCGCAAGGGTGCCGAGCAGCGCGGCCCGTGGCGCGTACCGGCGGATGTACGGCCCGACGAACGCGCCGATCAGCACGATCACGCCGATGATGAAGGCCCACGCCAGCCCGGCCTCCCAGGCCCGCACCGGATCCTGGGTGCGCAGGTAGATGGGGAGCATGATGACGAAGATGACGATGAACATGTGCGGCACGCTCGGCCCGTACGGCAGGGCGGTCACGTCGGTGCGGTTCTCCCGTCGAGCCAGCCGGCGGGCCAGGTAGGTGTAGTAGATGTTTCCGGCGACCAGGGCGATGCCCAGTGCCGGCAGGATGGTGCCGAACACCTCCCCCTCGGGGAGGTTCACCACGGCGAGGCAGAGCCCGGTCAGGGTGAGCACGTTGACAAGGACGTTGACGCCGAATCCGAAGAACGCGTTGGTGTCGCCGCGGACCCAGTACGGCAGCGCGACGCTTGTTGGTTTGGTCGAGACCATGACTGCTCCCGGTCAGGAGGAGGGCTGCAACACGGGGGTGGCGGGTAGCGCGGCGCGTACCTGCGCCGAGTCGGCGACCCAGCCGAAGATGCCGCCCTGGGCGGCGATCATGTCGAGCCCGACCCGGTGGAATTCCGGGAAGTAGGACCCGACGCAGTCGGCGAGCACGAGGCACTCGTACCCGCGGTCGTTGGCTTCCCGGACGGTGGTGTGCACGCAGACCTCGGTGGTGACCCCGGTGACCAGGAGGCTACGGATACCCCGACCGGCGAGCAGGACGTCCAGGTTGGTGGCGTGGAAGGCACCCTTGCCGGGCTTGTCGATGACCGGCTCGTCGGGCAGCGGCCTCAGCTCGTCGATGATGTCGTGGCCGTACTCGCCGCGGACGAGGATGCGACCCTTGGGTCCGGGATCACCGATCCGCCTGCTGGGCGCACCGCGGCTGAGCTTGGCCGGCGGACAGTCGGACAGGTCGGGCAGGTGCCCCTCGCGGGTGTGCACGACACTCAGGCCGACGGCACGGACGGCGGCCAGCAGCGCCGCGAGCGGTGCGATGGTGCGGCGCAACTGGCCGACGTCGTTGCCCAGGCTCTCACCGAACCCGCCGGGCTCCAGAAAGTCGCGCTGCATGTCGATGACGAGCAGCGCCGTGGTCGAGATGTCGAAGGCGTACGGGCCGGGCCGCGCCGCCGCGATGGTCACCATGGGCGCACCTCACTTCGCCGTGGCGGCGATGACGTCGTGGGATGTGGTGACGCAGCCGAAGACGCCGCCCTGCATGGTCACCATGTGCAGTGCCGCGTCGTGGTTGGCCTTGTCGGTGGCGCCGGTGCAGTCGGAGAGGATGAGGCACTCGTACCCCCGGTCGTTCGCCTCGCGCATCGTGGTGTGCACGCAGACGTCGGTGGTGATGCCGGTGAGGATCAGGTGGGTGATGCCTCGGGTGCGAAGAATCAGGTCGAGGTTGGTGGCATAGAAGGCTCCCTTGCCCGGCTTGTCGATGATCACCTCGCCGGCCACCGGGGCGACCTCGGGCACGATCTGCCAGCCCGGCTCACCCCTGATGAGGATTCGGCCGCTCGGGCCTGCGGCACCGATCTCGGCGCCGATCCGCGCCGACCGCCAGCGCTTGTTCGCCGGCAGGTCGGACAGCTCGGGGTCGTGTCCCTCCCGGGTGTGCACGACCAGCATCCCGAGTGATCGGGCATGCTCCAGCAGCCGGGCGGTGGCCGGCAGGCCGGCCCGGGTGAGGCTGATGTCGTAACCCATCGCGTCGACGTAGCCGCCGGGTCCACAAAAGTCGATCTGCCAGTCGATGCAGAGCAGTGCGGTACGCGCGGTGTCCGCCACGCCGTCGTAGGGCCACGGGTAGGGGTTGGCCGTTACCGGCCCGATGCTGCCCATCCTCTCGCCTCCTGTCGTGATCGCTGATGCTGGCGCGTCAGCGCCGGGCGGCGGATCGCCGGTAGGCCCGCCACCCGCCGCTGGCGCTGATGTCCTCGGCCGGCGGGCCCGCCGCGTACGCTTCGCAGAGGAAACCGAGCACGTCACGTCCGTCGTGCAGCTGAACCCAGCCGAGCGAGAGGGGTGCTGGCACTCCGGCCAGCAACCCACCGAGAGCCGCGCTGGGCAGCCGCCACAGCTCGACCTCGATCGGGTGACCGTTCGCCCCGTCCGGTCCGATCCGGACCAGGCCTGGCAGCCCTTCGCCATCGGGCGTGTCCATCCGGTACAGCCGGTAGAGCGGCGCGGTGCGGGCGGTACCGGCGAGGACCGCGCCGCGCCCGAGCAGCTCGCCGTTGCGGGATTCGCCGGTCAGGTGCCGGCCGACCACTGCGACAAGCAGTTCAGCCGAGCGCTGGGGCGGCGGCGGACTCGCCTCGACCATCTGGGTCGACGGCCCGCCCTCGGTGACCGCGGCGGCCAGCCTGGCCAGGGTGGTGTCGCTGAACGCCGGGCCGACCAGGGTCAGGCTCGCCGGGCGGCCGGAGCTGGTGAACCCGTTGGGTACGGTCACCGCGGCCAGGTCGAGCAGATTCGCGAACTGGGTGTAGCGGCCGAGCATCGCGTTGCGCCCGATCGGATCCTCGGCGATCTCGTCGAGCGTGAAGGTGGTGCCGACGGTGGGCACCACCAGCACGTCGACGTCCTGCCAGAGCTGGTCGACCTGGGCTCGCAGTTCGCGCAGGCGGTGCTGACCGCGGAAGGCGTCGATGGCGTCGTAGCGACGCCCGGTCTCCAGTACGGCACGGGTCACCTCGAGGACCGACTCGGGGTGCGACCGCAGGAAGCCGTCCAGGGCGACGAGCCGCTCGGCCACCCAGGGCCCCCGGTAGAGCAGGTCGCCCGCCTCGAAGAAGGCACCGAGCGGCACCGACCGACGGGACCCGACGTAGGTGTGCAGTCGTTCCACCCCCGCCGCGAACCGGGCCTGCTGCCCGCTGTCGCCGAAGAACTCCAGGTCCTCCGCCCGGGGCACCCCGAGGCGGAGCGTCCCCGGCAGGCGGGGAACCACCCGCTCGGCCGGGAATGGACGCCCCCAGGGGTCGGCCGAAGTGACCGCCCGGGCGGCGTGCAGCACGTCGAGGGCGCCAGCCACGTCGGGGGTGAAGACCGACACGCAGTCCAGTGAGCGGCAGGCGGGCACCACGCCGGCCGTACTGAGCAGACCCCGGGTGGGCTTGAGGCCGACAATCCCGTTGAGCGCCGCCGGCACCCGACCGGAGCCGGCGGTGTCCGTACCCAGGGCGAAGCTGACCTGGCCCGCAGCTACGGCGACCGCTGAGCCGGAGCTGGAACCCCCGGAGATGAGGCCGCCGCCGAACACGCTCTGGCAACTGCCGTACGGCGAGCGGGCGCCGGTCAGACCGGTGGCGAACTGGTCGAGGTTGGTCTTGCCGACAAGCAGCGCGCCGGCGTCGAGGAGTCGCCGCACCACTGGCGCGTCCTCGACGGCCTCGTACCCGAAGTCGGGGCAGCCCGCCGTGGTGACCATGCCGGCCACGTCGATGTTGTCCTTCACCGCGAACGGGATCCCGTACAGCGGCAGCGCGGGATCGCCGTAGCGGCTCAGCGACTCGGCGCGCTCACGCAGACGATCGGCCGGGACGGTGCTGATCCAGACCGGTCCGTCGTCGTGCCCGGCGAGCCCGTCCAGGACTCGCTCGGCCTGGTCCGCCGGGGTCAGGCTGCCCTCACGGTACGCCGACCGAAGCTCCGAAATGGACCCCACTCGCTCTGGCATACTGTCGATTGTCGACTGTTCTGTTACGGGAACCCGCGCGTCACGTAACGACAACATGACGGCGCGTGGCCCTGACTCCGCCGGGCCACGGCCGACCTCGGCTAGCCCAGATACGAGCGAGCGCCGTGCCCGGAGAGCACGGTGAGCACCTCTTCCGGGTCTCCCCCGGCGACCGCCTCGAACAACCGCTCATGCCGGTGGACACCGTCCAGCGGCTGCGCCAGCTCCGCCTCCCGGCGCAGGTTGATCGCCATGTAGAGCTGAAGCTTCACCAGGATCGAGCCGTACACAGCGGAAAGCTGACGGTTACCGGCGAGCGCCACAAGCGCGACGTGGAACTCCCGGTGCGACTCGGCGACCGCCATCCGGTCGCCGGCCCGGGTCGCCTCCCTCAACTGGTCCAGCGTCGCCCGCAGTCCGGCGAGGTCACTCTCCCTGGCGACCGGGATCCCCGCCCGTACCGAGAAGCGTTCCAGCACGTCACGCAGCTCGTACAGCTCCCGCACGTCGCGGTCCGACAGGGTGGCGACCCGAACACCGCGCCGGGGCACGTGCTCGACCAGCCCCTGCTGGGCCAGCAGCCGCAGCGCCTCCCGCAACGGAGCCCGGCTGATCCCCAGCCGCCGGGTCAGCTGCTCCTCCACCAGGCGCTCGCCCGGGTCACTCTTGCCGCTGAGGATTTCCCGGGTCAGCCGAGAGACGGCGAGGTCCACCAGGCTGACGCTCTCCAGCTCACCATCCACCGTCGATGCGGCCACGTCGTCCACGCCGATGAGTCTGCCACCTGCCGCCGGACGACCCGCGTCTGCGCGCCCCCGGTGGGACCGGGTCGCCTACGCCTCCACCCACAAACGCCCGACCACGGCGTCAGGCGACGCAGAACTCGTTGCCCTCGGGGTCGAGCATGACGACGTGCCCGAGGACATCGCCGTAGCACTCCTCGCGGACCACAGTCGCGCCGGCGGCAACCAGTTCGGGCACCCTCTGCCGGATCAGCCGGGCGCGCTCGACCATGTCGCCGGAGTCAGGCCCGGCCACCCGGATGTCGATGTGCATGCGATTCTTGGCGGACTTGCCTTCGGGGACCTTGAGGAAGCCGATGGCCGGGCCCCGACCGTCCGGGTCGACGATGGACGCGTTGTCGGGCTCGTCGAAACCGGGTTCCTTGACATAGCCGAGGGCCAACGCCCAGAAGGCAGCGATCCGCTGGGGATCATCGGCGTCGCAGCCCAGGGTCCAGAGAGTGGCCATCGAGCCAACGTACGCGACTTGTGACACCGTGTCACCAGCAGGCCGGGCGGCAGCATCGGCGTGGGTACGACGGTGGCTCAGTGGCCACGGAACGCCTCCTCCAACCACCACGAGCCGCGCGCGGCGCTGACCTTGGCGTCGATCACCAGCGGTCGGGTACGGGGACCAGCGAGCCAGTGGCGTACCGGTTCCAGGTCGTCGACGGACCGGACGGTCAACCCGTCGCAGCCGTAGCCACCGGCGATCGCGGCCAGGTCGGTCTCGGGGAAGGTGACCGTCTCCAACGGGTGCCCGTCCGGCCCGAAGTGGTGCACCTCCGCCCCGTACGCCGCGTCGTTGTAGATCACCACGAGCAGGGGTAGCGCCAGCCGGACGGCGGTGACCAGTTCGGTGGCGGACATGACGAAGCCACCGTCGCCGACCGCGGCGACGGTGAGCCGGTCCGGGCGGGCGACCGCCGCGCCGAGCGCACTGGCCAGCCCGAGCCCGACCGACTGGAACGCCTGGGTGAAACAGAATCCGGCCACGTCCGGCACGTCGAGCCACATCGACGGGTAGCCCATGAAGTTGCCGGAGTCGACCACCACCGTCCGGTCGGCCGGCAGCAGGTCGTCCAGGGCGGTCGAGAGCGTCCTCGGGTCGATCGTCGCCGGGGCGCCGGCCCGCGCCGGCGCACTCTCGTCCCGGTACGGAACGGTCCGCCACCGGCCGTGGTCGCGGATCCGCTGTGCCAGCTCCGGCGTACGCCACCCGCCGGTGGTCGCGCCCGCGGGCCCGGTGGGGTCGACGCTCAGGCGAGCGAGCAGCGCCTCGGCGACAGTCGCCACTCCGCCGGCCACCGTCAGGTCGACCGGACGGTTCACTCCGAACGCGGTCGGGTCACGGTCGACCTGGACGACGACCGCGGCGGGCGGGATCAGTTCGCCGTGCCGGGTGGTCCACATGTTCAGCGTGCTGCCCCAGGCGACGACCAGATCCGCCCCGCCGATCAGCTCGGCGGTGAGCGGGGTGGCGAAGCCGCCGGCCACGTCGAGGTTCCACGGGTTCCCGGCGAACAGCCCCTTCGCCGCGGCTGAGACCGCGAGCAACGCGCCGCACGCGTCGGCGAGCCGGATCAGCGGTTCCCGGGCCGAGCGGGCGCCCCGACCGGCGATGAAGACCGGTCGGCGGGCGGCCTGGAGCGCGGCCAGCAACGGCTCGACATGCGGGGCGGTGACCGGGGTCGGCGCGGCCGCGGGGACCGGGCCGGACCATGGTTCGGTCACTGCTTGCTGCACCTGCAACGGGAGGCCCAGCACCACTGTCGCGCCCCGGGCGGCGGCCCGGTAGGCCGCGCCCGCGTCCTCGGCCGCGTGCGTCGCGCGTACCCGGTGGAAGTCGGCCCCGACCGCGGCGGCGAGTGCCGGCAGGTCGATGAAGAAGTTCGACCGCGGCGCGGTCGCCTCCGGGGCCAGGACCACCATCGGGGTACGGCTCTTCGCCGCCTCGGTGAGGCCGGTCAGCGCGTTGGTGACGCCGGGGCCCTGGTGCACCGAGAGCAGCCCCACCGTCCCGGCGGTGCGGGCGTACCCGTCTGCCATGCTCGCCGCGCCGCCCTCGTGGGCCGCCGCCACGAACCGGGCGCCGGCCGCGACGAGCGCGTTCGTGACATGGAAGTTGCCACTGCCGACCACCCCGAAGACGTGCCGTGCGCCGTGTCCGTGCAGGACCCGCCCGACCACCTCGGCTACCCGCATCGGTGGTCCGGCCTACCGTTCGACCAGCGCGAGGACCCGGCACGGGCTGCCCGACCCGGAGACGATGGGCAGCGGCCCGGCGATCACCACCGCGCCGGTCGCCGGCAACTGCGCCAGGTTACGAAGCTGGGTCAGGCCGTACTTGTCCTGGCCCAGCAGGAACGAGTGGCACGGGAACGGCGGGTCGAACGAGTGCGCGGCGCCCGCGTCGGTCCCGACCGTCTCCACCCCGACGCCCTGGATCGGCGACTCCTCGGCCAGCCAGCGGGCGCACTCCACGGAGATGCCCGGGGTACGCCCGGCGTTGGCGTACCGCTCCGGGTCGTCGCCGTACGCGTCCCAGCCGGTGCGGTAGAGCAGCCAGCCACCGCTGGGCAGGGCACCATGTTCCGCCTCCCATGCCTTGACGTGCTCGACCTCGAGCAGGAAGTCGGGATTCTCGGCGGCGTCGGCGGCGTGGTCGATCACCACCGCCGGGGCGATCAACTGGCTCACCGGAACCTGCGACACGTCCGCGCCCTGCTGACCGGTGACCCAGTGCACCGGGGCGTCGAAGTGGGTGCCGGTGTGCTCACCGGTGGAGAAGTTGTTCCAGTACCAGGCCGGACCCCTGTCGTCGTACCGGCTGATCTCGCTGAGTTGAAACGGCCAGGTCTGGCCGAACTGCTCGGGCAGACCCAGGATCGGGGTCTGGTCCGAGAGCGGAGCGGTGAGGTCGACAACCTGGATCCGGCCGCTGGAGAGAGCGGCGACAAACTCCTGCAGCACCGTCATGCGGCGACGGTACACCCGCTCATACTCCAGATAGGACCGACGCCCACAAGCTGATCCCTCCGTGTCGGACCGGGGCGGTCACTCGGCGGGCAGGGGCCTCACGTCGGAGCCACGACACTGTTGATCTCGCTCCTGACGTGCCGTCGGCGTCGCGTCGGCGTCTAGGCTGCTGGGATGGCCGACGCCGACCTGGTGACGAACGAGGAGCGCCTGAGACGTATCGAGGCGATCACCGACGCCGCCCTGTCGGGGCTCAACATCGCCGAGTTGCTCGACGAGCTCCTTGAGCGGGTCCGGGACCTGCTCAAGGTCGACACCGCCACCATTCTGCTGCTCGACGACCACACCGGCGAGCTCGTCGCGACCGCGGCCAAGGGCCTGGAGGAGGAGGTGCGCCGCGGTTTCCGCATCCGGGTCGGGCGCGGCTTCGCCGGCCGAGTGGCAGCGACACGGACCCCGGTCACGATCGACAACGTGACACCCGACGACGTGGTGAATCCGATCCTGCTCGCCACGGGCATACGTGCCCTGCTGGGCGTGCCCATGCTCGTCAACGGCAACCTTGTCGGCGTACTGCACGTCGGCTCTCTGGCCCTGCGGCGGTTCGGTCCCGACGACGTGCGGCTGTTGCAGCTCGTTGCCGATCGCGCCGGCCTGGCAGGGCAGGCCCGAGCACAGGTTCTCGACCGGCAGGCGGCGCTGGCCCTGCAACGCAGCCTGCTACCCGGCCGGCTGCCCGACATCCCCGGCCTGGACCTGGCCGCCCGGTACGTGCCCGGCCACGACCTCGGCATCGGTGGCGACTGGTACGACGTGTTCACGTTGCCGTCGGGCTGGCTGGGTGCCGTCATCGGTGATGTCTCCGGCCACGGGCTGCCGTCCGCCGTCGTCATGGGACGCATCCGCAGCGCGCTACGCGCCTACGCTCTCGATACCGACGATCCCGCCACGGCGCTGACCTCCCTCGACCGCAAGATCCACCACTTCGAGGCGGGCAGCCTCACCACCGCCGTCTACGCCCTGATCGCACCCGACCGCACGACTGTGCACCTCTCCTCCGCAGGCCACCTGCCACCACTGCTGGCCGTCCCCGGCCACCCCACCCGGCCTGTCAACCTGACGGTGGACCGCCCACTCGGCGTGGGTCGACCAACAGTCGATCGCCGCACCACCGTTCTGGACCTACCGCCGGGTGCGGCGCTCGTCCTCTACACCGACGGACTGGTCGAACGCCGCAGCGAAGTGATCGACACCGGCATCCAGCGTCTCGCCGACGCGGTGAAGTCGGGGCCAGCCGAGGCGTTGTGCGACCACATCATGATCACCACCGCGGAGGAGCGTCCCAACGACGACATCGCTCTGCTGGTCATCCGCCGCCTGAGCCACTGAACGTCGTCGTCCTCGCCCACCAACTCGTCGGCGCCGAGGTGTTCACCGCCCTGTACCGCGTCAGCGCCTCGTTGCGCCAGGTCGGCCAAGCGCCGCTCAACTCAGCTCCGGTTTGTCGGCAATAGACAGGGGTACCAGCTTCGCAGTGCTTCGGACGGGGACCCGGGGCGACACGGCCGCCACCGCTCAGGTCCAGGAGGCAGTCAATGCGAGCAATGGTCTACCGCGGTCCGTACCGCCTGCGGGTCCAGGAGAAGGACCGTCCCGCCATCGAACATCCCAACGACGCGATCATCAAGGTGACCCGAGCGGCGATCTGCGGGTCCGACCTGCACCTCTACCACGGAATGATGCCCGACACCCGGGTCGGGATGACCTTCGGTCACGAGTTCGTCGGCGTGGTCGACGAGGTCGGTCCGTCGGTGCGCAACGTCCAGCCGGGTGACCGCGTCATGGTTCCCTTCAACGTCTACTGCGGGTCGTGCTTCTTCTGCGCCCGAGGGCTGTTCAGCAACTGCCACAACGTCAACCCCAACGCCACAGCCGTCGGCGGCATCTACGGCTACTCACACACCTGCGGCGGCTACGACGGCGGTCAGGCCGAGTACGTCCGGGTGCCGTTCGCCGACATCGGCCCGAGCCTGATCCCCGAGTGGATGGACGACGACGACGCCGTCCTGCTCACCGACGCGCTCGCCACCGGTTACTTTGGCGCGCAGCTCGGTGACATCGTCGAGGGTGACGTGGTCGTGGTCTTCGGTGCCGGACCCGTGGGCCTGTACGCCGCGAAGTCGGCCTGGCTGATGGGCGCCGGCCGGGTCATCGTCATCGACCATCTCGACTACCGGCTGGAGAAGGCCGCGTCGTTCGCCCACGCCGAGACCTACAACTTCGGCGAGTACGACGACATCGTCGTGCACCTGAAGAAGATCACCGACCACCTGGGCGCCGACGTGGCCATCGACGCCGTCGGCGCGGAGGCGGACGGCAACCTCCTCCAGCACGTCACCGCCGCGAAGCTGAAACTGCAGGGTGGCTCCCCGGTCGCCCTCAACTGGGCGATCGACGCGGTACGCAAGGGCGGCAACGTCTCGGTGATGGGCGCGTACGGGCCGATGTTCAGCGCGGTCAAGTTCGGTGACGCGCTGAACAAGGGCCTGACCCTGCGGATGAACCAGTGCCCGGTGAAGCGGCAGTGGCCGCGCCTGTTCGAGCACATCCGCAACGGCTACCTCAAGCCCAGCGACATCGTGACCCACCGGATTCCGCTGGAGCACATCGCCGAGGCGTACCACATCTTCTCCGCCAAGCTCGACGGCTGCATCAAGCCGCTGATCGTTCCGAACCCCGCCTGACCTGATCGGGAGCCCGACATGGCCTACACAGCAGACAAGCCGAAACTGGCCGAGTCCAGCGACGAGTTGCGTGCCCGGATCCCCGGCTGGGGTGTCGACCTGGACCCGAAGGACCGACCCTCGGTGCCGCAGGAGCGGTTCGACCCGACCCTCAACGGTGCGCACTGGGAGTTCCCCGAGCGGCAGCCTGAGAAGTGGCCGAGGGAGCGGTCGATCGAGCACAAGTTCCTCACCCCGGTGTTCGGTACCTCGTGCCCGCCCAGAGGCCTGTCCGGGGTGATCCGTCGGTACTCCTACCGCAGGTACAGCGAGGGACGGGCCGCCCACTGGCTGCTCCTGCTCGCTGCCGACCGGGTGGACGCGGTCGAGGGCACCTTGGCGTCGTTCCTGACCCGCCACCCTGACAATCCGATCACCGAAACCGGTGTCCTGAGCGAGTTCACGCACCACGGGCTCTCGTCCCGGCTGAGCGGCAAGCGGGTCGACCGCGTCCACCATCCGCTCGACCCGGTCCTCGTCGCCGCGCCCTGGGTGCTGGCCGCGGGGGTCGCCTACCTGGCTCTCCGCCGGGTCGCCGGCCGCACAAGGAACTAAGCCGGCCTCTGCGGTGGAGCCGCGCCGAGACACTCTCCCTGGCGGCACCGAACATCGAACGCCCCGCTTCAACCCACCTGCGCGCCACTAGTGGAGGTCGGGGTGTCGCGCGACGCGGACGGCAACCCGGCCAGGGTCAGCAGGTAGTCAGCTGCCAAGTCACCTTCGTCACGTTGACCGGTATATACAGGTTTCCCCCGGTCCCGCCGGCAGGAGCGCAGTTCTTGAAGGGAATCGACGAGCCGAAAGTGAACCCGGATATCACGGCGTCGCGACCTGTGCCGTTGTAGAAGTTGAACCCCTGGATGCTGCCGGTCCACTCGCTGTTGGTCGTCAGAGACGGCGTCTCCACGGGACCCTGCGGCGGGTGATTCCAGTTGGGCCAGATGCAGAGCATGCCCTGCGGGCAGTTCCCGGACCCCCAGCCTTGTATCGACACTCCGGGTGCTGCCGCCGAGGCGGCGGGGGCGGTGGCCAGCACGCCTGCGACGGACGCGGCGATGGCGATGGATTTCAACAGCACGGTTCACCTGGTTTCATAGATGCCGGTAGATGTCGAATTTAAACTACCTGCGGAAAATTGACAGGTCAACCACCTGAAACGACGTAGTCCGGGCGGGACGCTGCACGTCCTCGATCTCGGCCGCTGGCTGTGCCGTCAGACCAGTCGGCGGCGGACCCACCAGAGGGAGAACAGGGACAGCGCGACGGTCAGCGCGAACAGCGCGCCGAACTCCAGCCATTGCAGGTCCCAGAACTTCGAGCCGGGCACGTAGCTCACCTTCAGGCTGAGGTTCTGCTTCCCCAGCCAACTCTGGCACGCCTCGCGCCCACCGGACGCCCTCGGCCCGCACTGGGTCATATCGGCCGGACCAGTGAACTCCGCTCCGGTCGAGGTGATCGTGGTGCTCGACACGATCCAGTCACCCCTGCGGTCGGGCTCGACATGGATCGTCATCCGCCCTGTGTCAGGGCTCATCGAGATCCCGTAATCACCGTCGAACTGCAGGGGGCTGACCGTGGTGACCGGCTGAGCCAGCCAGGGGCGCACCACGAACGGCGCGGCGATCTGCAGGCTGACCACCACCAGCAGGGTCACCGCCATCGCGGCGAGAGTCCGCCGCAGCAGCAGCCCGGTGGCGACACCCACCACGAAGGCCAGCGTGGCATAGCCGATCGGCACAATCCCCCGGGCCGCGAACACCAGCGGGTTCATCCGGTCCGCCGAGGCTCCGTCGATCGGCTGCGCCCACTCGGTCAGCACCAGGCTGAGCAGGCCGGCACCGAGCGCGGCGGCACCGCAGCCGGCCGCCAGTTTGACCAGCAGCCAGCGGCCGCGGCTGACGGACTGGCTGAAGACCATGCGGTACGTGCCGGACTCCAACTCCCGGGCCACCAGGGGTGCGCCCCAGAAGATGCCCACCAGGGCGGGCAGCAGGTACAGGGCCCCGATGGCGGCGATGTGGAACTCACTCGCCCATCCCGGTTGCAACGCCTGCAGGAACGCCTCGCCGGCGGCACGACAGGCATCGCCCTGGCAGCCGGTGTACCCGGTCTGCGTGGCCAGCTCCGTCACCTCCGACCAGGTCAGCGCCAGACCGCCCAGGAGCACCAGCAACAGGGCGCCCGTGGCCAGGGCCGGAGTCCGGAACTGCCGCCACGTCATCCAGATCATCGCTGTCCCTCCAGAACCCGACCCGTGCCGTCGCCGGTGGCACCGCTCATGTACGCCAGCACGATGTCCTCCAGGTCCAGCCGGTCGACCTGCCAGGACGGGTCGACGATCGGCGCGGTGCTGCGCACCACCAGTGTCGACTGCACCTCGGTGTGACTCTGCTCGACCAGGGCTCGCCCGGCGCCCAGGTCGGCGGTGTCGCGCCGCCGCCCGACCAGACGGTGGTGGGTGGCGAGCAGGTCGTCCACGTCGCCGGCCACCCGCACCCGAGAGGCGACCAGCACGATCAGGTGGTCGCAGACCCGTTCCAGGTCGGCGACCAGATGGGAGGACATCACGATGCTCATGCCCTGCTCGGCGGTCAGCTCCATCAACCCCTGCAGGAAACTGCGCCGGGCGAGCGGGTCGAGTGCCGCCACCGGCTCGTCGAGCAGCAGCAGATTGGGACGCTTCGCCGCGGCGACGGTCAGGGCCAGTTGGGCGCGCTGGCCACCGGAGAGCTTGCCCGCCTTCTGTGCCGGATCCAGGCCGACCTGGGCGATGCGCCGCTCGGCGAGCGCCGCGTCCCAGGACGGGTTGAGGTGCGCGCCCATCCGCAGGTGGTCGGCAACGGTCAGGCCGGCGTAGACCGGGGTGTCCTGGGCGACGAACCCGACCCGCGGCGACCCGCTGACCGGCCGCGCGCCGAGCACCTCGATCCGCCCTGCGGTCGGATCGAGCAGCCCACAGGCCAGTTGCAGCAACGTGGACTTACCGGCGCCGTTCGGCCCGACCAGGCCCACGACGTGACCGGCCGGAATGTCCAGAGTGCAGTCCTTCAGTGCGGAGCGCCGCCCGTACCGCTTGGTCAGACCGTCCGCGATCAGGGCGCTAGTCATCCTCGGGCCTCCGAAAATGCCCGAAAGCTGCTGAGGAAGAGCGCCTCGATGCTCTCGTCGTCCAGGCCCGCCTCCCGTGCCTCGGTCAGCCAGCGGGCCAGGCCCTGCCGCAGCGGCTCGTGCTTGCTCAGCGAGTCGCCGCCGAGCGTGCGGGTGACGAACGTGCCCAGCCCGGGCCGAGCGGTGACCAGGCCCTCGTACTCCAACTCGCGGTACGCCTTGGACACGGTGTTCGGATTGATCGCGACCCGGGCCACCACCTCCTTCACGGTGGGCAGCTTGTCGCCTTCGTTCAGGACTCCGAGCCGGAGCGCGTGCCGTACCTGTCGGATGAGCTGCATGTACGGCGCGACCCCGGACCGCGCGTCCAGGTGAAACTCGATCACCTCACCACCCCATTTCACTAGTTGCCTAGCACAATAGGGCCATGACGGGCCTGTCCGCCAGTAGACGACGCTTCTCGCACCACGGATCCCGAGGCGACCACCCGTCCAGTCACGGGCGCGGCGTGGGCCGGTCAGTTCTGGAGGCCGCCCTAGCGGCTCTCCTCGTCGAGCAGTGGTTCAAGTTGGCGAAGCAGGGTCGCCCGGTTGACGTTGGGGGGCAGCTCGATCCGCAGGCTGATGTTCGCCCCCTCGACCGTCAACACCGCCGGCTTCTGATGGTTGCGCAGGCGCCAGTTGCGTATCGCGGCGACCAAAGACTCCGCCTGTGGCTGCAGCGTGGCCAGGGTGGCGAGATTCGCCAACACCGCGATTCCCTCGATCGCCACGGTGATCGCACCGCTGTCGCGAACCCCCTCGTAGGGCAGATCGAGTTCCTCGATCACTTCAGCAGGTAGCAGTAGCTTGACGCTTGTCACTTGTTCCCTCTCACGAGTGAGGCGATTCGCTCCTGCACGGCTGGGTCCAACTCGCGGAGCGTGGCCGAGGCAACCCCGCCGCTGAAGTAGCCCTGCACGTGATGGATCCCCAGCCGAAAGATCTCGTAGAGACTGACCGGGGCGTCATCGTCGAAGCCCTCGACGATGACGGTCCTCGGCTGCCCGGTCTGCCCCTGGTCGCTGGCGTAGCGAGCGACGCGCGCCACGAGTGCGAGTTCCTCCAACGCCATAGGGTGGTGCAGGATCGCCCGGTCGACCTTGATCTGGGTGAGCGGAAGCTCGGCCATACGCGCCAGCGATGCGTAACCCACCCCGAAGTCGTCGACTGCGAAACTGATTCGGAGTTCCCGCGCGAGTGTCGTCAGCCGGTTGTGGAAGTAGACCAGGGGCTCCTGCGGCCATCGCTCGCCCGGCTCCGGTGTGATCGGATCCTGCTCGGAGATCTCCAACGTCAAGGTTCGCGGATGCAGCCCTGCCTCGGCGAGCGCCTTGCTCACCTGATTGAGGTACGCGTCGCTGAGCAGCGAGCGGACCGCCACGTTGACCGACAACGGCTTGGTGCCCTGCCATCCTGACGCCGCGTCGGCCTCGGCGTAGGAGTGGATCGCCTTGGCCGCGAGGATCGCGTCACGCTCGACGACGAAACGGTCACCCCAGTCGTGGGCCATGCGCAATGCGGCCAAAGGAGCACGCCGCTCCCGGTCGTTGCGGCGGGCCAGGGCCTCGAAACTCTGCACGCTGACCCCGGTGGCGCGCTGGTCCAGCTCGACGACCGGCTGAAACACCATGATCATCGAACCGATCAGCTGTTGGTAGAGGCCGAAGGCATCCTCATACAGCTTGAGCGGAAGTCGACCGAAGGAGGTACGCAGGGCGGTCAGGACGGTCATCTCCGACTGCAACGGATCGGCCACCGGATCGGACTCCCAGACCGCACGGAGCATGACGGCCAGTGGTTCGCCCATGTCCAGCTGGGTAAGTGCCGGATCGACCACGGCGAGGTTGAGGGTGCGGTCGCTGGCGAACGAGAGAGGCACGCAGAGCATCCGGCGACCGACCCCGTGCGAGACGACAAACCCTGGCGTCGCCCTCGGATGCTTCACCCTGTCGACGGCAGCGGTCTCCAGCATCGGCGACAGGCTGTCCTTGTCGAACCGCGCCGTTCGGTCCACCACGCCGAAGCTGTTGCCCGTGAACTCGACGACCGCGACCGATTCCGCGTCGAGTGCCTGCCGGATGAGTTCGACACGTCCATCGCGTTCGCTCTGCTGAGACTGGTGCGGGGAACGGACGTCCGCACGGAAGATCCGGTCCAGCAGCTGCCGGATCGAGCTCGTCTGGTCTTCGAGCGGGTTGAGGCACGGGCGCGAGACGCCCGGGTTCGCCGGGCTGTTGAGCGCTTGGCGGTCGTGGCGGGACATCGGCGGTTGGGTCAGCACCGTGGTCGCCCCGTAGACGTGCGCCGAGTGCACCGGCGGCGGATCCATGCCCTGCTCGGCGACGAACGTCGCCATCTGCGCGAACGACACCCGTCCGGCCTCGTCACCCGCCCCGCCGCGCAGCGCCCGCAGGACATGGTGCGTCAGCGTCCCGTGGCGATGCTCGGCGCTCTCCCGGGTCACCGATCCGCTGGGGCAGGCCAGCAGCGCGTTGTGCCGTGGTCGGTCCACCGCCTCCGCGTACGACTGTAGAACCTTGATGTTGCGTCGGTCGGCATCGGCGTACACGCCTGCCTGGCAGCAGTCGAGCACCAGGAACGAGGCACCGGCGAAGGCATCGAAGATATCCCGTTTCAGAAAGGACATCCGTAACCCGTTGTCGGGTTCGCGGGCAAGCGTTTCCGGGTCAAGGTCGGCCGTGACCAGATAGGCGTCGAGCTGATCACTCCATTGCGGAACGAGGGTATGGCCGGCGAAGTAGACGAACAGAACGTCCGATGGCGCCGCGCGGAGGGCCACGTCACGCAGGAACAGCTTGATCTCGCGCCAAGTGGCGTCGCGACCGACGAACATCTGTACCGCACCGTCGTCGAAGGTGCCGATGTCTTGGTCCAACAACACATCCCGCAGGGCCAGAGCATCACTTTCGGCGTATCGAAGCGGTGGCAGTTGGACGTCGCGGCCGCACTGGTCGACCCCGATCAGGACTGCCCAACGTCTGCTCGACGCCATCAACCCCCCAGTGCGCTCGCTGCGGTGACAGTGTGAGTTCAGTTCGGTGCCGCGAGTGACACTATCGGCATCGCGGTACAGACGGCGCCCTGATCAATCAGTCAGATTGTTGTCACGGCATCAGCCTGGACCGATCCGAACCCGCCCGAGCAGTGACCCGGCGGCCCTGCCTCGCCCTTTGTGCAGAGCACCTGATCGAACAGCGATGGTGGGCGCACGCCTCACCGGATGCGGCTACGTGAGCACATCGCTACTATGGGTCAGCTATCCAGAGGGAAGGGGCCGTACCCGCGTGCGAAGTCCCGTCATCCGAACCACGCCTACGTCCAGGCCAGGCCGATGCGCGCCACTTGTGGCCGCTCGGCTGCACCGGCTTATCCGACGGCTGGTGCTGATCGCGGTTGCCGCCGGGGCCGGTTTCGTCGTGGCCGCCCTGTTCCAGGGGCCGGCCGCCGCCGACGGGCTGCGCGACGGCTCTGGTGACGAGCCCCATCGCATAGTCGGCGGTCTGGTCGATTCGGTCGCGCAGCTCACGGTCACCGAGCGCCCCCGCGACGTCCGCCAGAGACCCTCGGGTGCCGACGACAGTCGCCGCGACGGGCTCCGCGCCCCGCTGGCAGAGCCCATCCGTGGCGTCGTCGCCCCCCGCGAGAAGCCACCCCCGACGGACCTTCGACGGTCAACGGGTGCGCCGAGAGTCACCGCGTCCGTTCCGGTCCGCGCGGCGGAGCGCGAGAGGCTCCGGCCGGCCTCAGTGGCCCGAGCGGCTCATCGGCCAGTTCGCCATGTCGAACTGGCGCCGCCCGCCGCCGACGCACCGCGACAGCCAGCCACCCCCGCCCCGCACGTGGTGCGCACGACGACCGTCTCGCCGGTGGTGGGCCTGATCGCCGCTCCGCTGCCATCCGTCGTCGACATCGTCAACGCGGTGCCGATCCGGCCCGTCATCAGGGCGCTCCTCTGTGTCGCCGATGCCGTACCCCCACCCGTCGCACGCCCGGTGACCGTGCCGGCAGCGACACCTCCGCTGCCGGCACCCCCAGCGCTCACGCCGGTGACAGGCCCGGCTCCCGCAGCGGCGGTGGCGGCGCTACCGGCGGTTCCTGCCCCGGCCGCCGTACGCACCGCGGCACCACCCAGCGCGCCGCAGCGGATGTCCGTCGTCGGCCCCGCGGGTGCCGCGTTCTCGACGGGGCACCTCACCGCGCACCCATCACCTGTGGACGCGGGCGGGTTGCTGTCGGGTCAGCCCGTAGCGCCCGCCGACCAGGATGCCGCCGGGGTCGACACTGGATCGACCCCCAGCCCGGGGCTGGCCCGGCCGCTCGAGAGGCAGTCGCACGTCGATGCCGGGCCGCCCGCCGATCTCGTGCCGCTCCTGGTCGAGAGTCGAACCCTCTCTCCGATCACCCGCCCCGGCTGAGGCCTGCCGACCGACCCCGGTGAATGGTGCCCGCAGTCTGTTTCACCGCTGGCCGGTCGATTCGTGTCCGCGCCCGTCCGCCGTGACGGTGCCGCGGGCCGATGCCTATCTGTCTGTAGCACACGACCGCCCCGATCAACCCGTGGATGTTCCGGGATCGGTGGCCGTCGTGACGCGTACCGGAGATCGGAGAAGACGTGGTGATCCACGTTGTCGTCGCCGAGGACATGGGTTTGCTCCGCGGGGCGCTCTGCGCCGCGCTGTCACGTGAGGAGGACATGGAGGTGGTCGCCGACGTCGAGGGTGTCGGCGAACTGTTGACGGTGGTCCGGCGGTGCCGACCGCAGGTGGTGGTGCTGGCACTGACACCGGAGCTGCCCGACCCGGTGGAGGCGGTCGCCCGCATCGACGTCGAGGCGCCGCACGCCGCCGTGCTGGCGATGAGCCCACGGTGGAGCCCGGCGCTGGTGGAGGCGGCGCTGGCAGCCGGCGCGCGCGGCCTGGTCGGGAAGGACAGCTCGCTGGCCGAGTTGGTGCGCGCGATCCGCGCGCTCGCCGCCGGGGAGCGAGCGATCGACCCCGCCGCGGCGATCGCGGTCCTGAGCCCTTCGGAGATGCCGTTGACGCCTCGGGAGATGGACGTGCTGCGGATGGCGGCCGAGGGCCTGCCGCTGAAGGAGATCGCCGGCCGCCTTTATCTGGCACACGGGACGGTGCGCAATCACCTGTCGGTGATTCTGCGCAAGACCGGGGCTCGCAACCGGTTGGAGGCGGTGTCGCACGCGCGGCGTAACGGCTGGTTGTAGCCGTCGGGGGGTGGGTCCGGAGGCAACGTCCGGACCCACCCGTCGCCGTGCGACCCCACCGGATGCGTGTTTGAATGTTGACGTACCGTGATCATTGTCGGAGTGCGGGAAGGTTCATCGTGATCCGTACCCTGCTCGCCTTGGACGGCGCCCTGGTTCTGGGCGCGCTGTCGCTCGTCCTCGCCGCCGAGGACGACATTCGCGTCGTGGCGGAGGTGGATCGCGGCGACGAGGTCTCCGCGGCCGTCCGCGCGCAAAGCCCCGACGTGGTGGTGGCCGACCTCGACTTCGTCGAGGGAGTCGATCCCGACCGTCTCGGCCGGTGTCCCGTCCTGGTGCTGGCGCACCCGCAACGAGCGCGACGGTTGCGAGGCATGTTGTGCCCGACCAGGGCGGTCGGCATCCTGCGCAGTGACGCCACCCCCGAGCGGGTCATCGAAGGGATCCGCCGGCTCGCCCGCCGGGAGCCCGTGCTCGACGCGGATCTCGTGGTCGCCGCGCTGCACTCGGACGGCCCACTGACCAGCCGTGAGACGGAGGTGTTGAGGCTGACGGCCGCAGGTGCACCGGTCGCGGAGGTGGCGGTGTCGCTCGGGCTCACCCGTGGCACCGTCCGCAACCATCTCGGTCGGATCGCCCGCAAGGTGGGCGCGCGTACCCGGGTGGAGGCCGTGCGGATAGCCGGCGAGGCGGGCTGGATCTGACCGGCGCCGTCGGAGCGGTCGTGCGGGGTTCAGCCCGGCGGCGCCGACGCCGCCGGGGACGGCACCACCGGGTCGTCCCAGCAGCCGACGAGCATTCGGTAGGTGGCCGAGCGGGTCATCAACTGTTCGTGCGTCCCCGCCAGCGGCTCGTCGCCGTCGAGGACCAGCACCCGTCCGGCCCGCAACGCGGAGCTGATCCGGTGCGCGATCACCACGAGGGTGCCGGGCCGCCGTGCGAAGGCAGCCTCGACCGTCGCTTCCAGCGCCGGGTCCAGGTGGCAGGTCGCCTCGTCGAGGACCACCAGCGGGGCGGGTGCCAGCCAGGCCCGGACCGCCGCGATGAGCTGCCGCTCGCCGGCGGAGAGCAGGGCCGGCGCGACCGGCGCGTCCAGGCCGCCCAGGCGGGTCGCCAGGGGACGCCCGCCGAGCGTGTCGAGGGCGACCTCCAGCGTGTCGTCGTCGGCGTCCGGCCGGAGGTAGCGGAGGTTGTCGGCGAGACTACCGGTGAAGACGTACGCCTCCTGGGGCACCAGCACTCGCATCCGGGCGAGGACGGCCGGCTCGATCTCGGCGACCCTCGTGCCGGCCAGGTGGACCGTGCCTGCCTGCGGCGGCACCAGCCCGGCCATCAGGGAGGCCAGTGTGGACTTGCCCGCACCGCTCGGGCCGACCACGGCGAGATGATCCCGGTCGGCCAGTGTCAGCGAGAAGTTCCGCAGGACGGGCCGGGCGCGCGGGCCGTAGCCGAAGGTCAGTCCCCGTACCTCGACGGCTGCCGGACGATCGGCGGAAGCTGCGGGTGGTCGGCAGCGGGGCATCCGGGCGGTGAGGGCTGACGGGCGCGGGTCGTCGGAGACCGGACAGGTGCGGAGGATGTTCTCCAGGGTGACCGCGTAGCGCAGCCCGCCTCCGCCGAGGCCCTGCACCAGGGTGTGCAGGGCGGGTTGCAGTCCGGTGGAGACGTAGATCAGCGCGCCCAGCACCGCGCCGGCGGTGAGACCACGCTCGACCAGCCACGGGGCGGTCACCATCAGCACCAGCAGTGGCAGCCAGCCGCCGATGCCGAGGCTGAGGCTGCGGATCGCCGCCATCCGGGCGAGCATGCGTTCGGCGGCGGCCTGCGCCGACACCCAGCGTTCCACCTCGGCCGACACGCGTGTCTGGGCGCCGCAGGCCAGCACGTCACGGTGAGCGGCCAGTGCGGTCGCCGCAGACTGGCCGAGCTGTTCACCGGCCCGGACGTAGGCGCGCTGGTGCGTGACCATCGACGGCAGCGCGGCGAGGAACACGATCAGACCGGCGACCAGCGGGGCGAACGCCAGCGCCGCCACCACCGGCGCCAGCGCGAGCAGGCCGAGCAGGGCCGCGCCAGCGGAGAAGAGGAAGCCGCGGGTCACCATCAGCAGACCGGCGAAAGTGTCGCGGACGATCTCCATCTGGTGGGTCAGCCGGGCCACGGCGGCGCTGTCCGGGCGACCACCCGCTCTGGTGGCGTCGCGGAGCGCACCCCGGATCACCTGGGCGGCCACCTCGTCGCGGAACGGCTCGACCACGGCGCCGAGGCTCTGGTACGTCCGGCCGGTGGCCGCCGCGCCGACCAGCACGGCCACGGCGAGGACCCCCAACCAGGCCAGGCCGGTGAGGAGACGTCCGGCCAGAAAACCCTCGTCGACGGCGCGGGCGACCAGATAGCCGGCGAGCAGCGCGGGCAGCGACTCGACAAGCGACCAGCCGCCGAGCCCGGCGAGTTCCCACCGACGGGCCAGCAGCGCCCGCCAGGTCACCCGGCGTACGCCGGGACGGCTCACGACCCACCGCCGGCCGGCTGGAAGACGGCACGGTAGTCCGGGTCGGCCCACAGTTGCCGGTGCGGTGCCAGGCCGCGCAGCCGACCGCCGTCCAGCCAGGCGACGAGGTCGGCCGCCGCGGCCGCCGCGGTCCGGTAGGTGACCACCAGTCGGGTACGCCCCCCGGCGCGCCCGAGAACCGCCTCGGTGATCCGGTGTTCGGTCGCGGTGTCGAGACTGGACATGGCGTCGTCCAGGATGAGCAGCCGTTCGGCGGCGAACGCGCGGGCCAGGCCGAGGCGTTGGGTCTCGCCCCCGGAGAGCGGTGTGTCCACCAGCGGGGTGCGGTAACCGCCGGGCAGACGCTCGATCACGTCGGCGACCGCCGCCATCCGGGCCGCCCGCAGAACCGCCGGCGTGGCGGGGCTTTCGTCGGCCGGCGGCACCGCCGAGTCGACCGGCAGCGCCAAGCCGATCGCGTCGTGGACGGTCACGCCGATCAGCACCGGCCGGTCGAAGGCGTAGCCGACGGCCCGGCGCAGCGCCACCGCGTCGAGGTCCCGCAGCGGCACCCCGTCGAGGCGCACCTCACCGCGGTCGGGGTCGTACAGGCGTCCCGCCACGGCAGCCAGGGTCGACTTGCCGGCACCGGACGCTCCGACGACAGCCACTGTCGCGCCGGCCGGCACGTCCAGGTCGACGCCGTCCAGGACGGGTCGCCCGTCGTCGGCATGGACGCACACCCCACGCAGTCGCAGGGCGCCACCGCCGGGTGGAAGGGGCCGATCGCCCACCGGCGTGGTGGGCTGTGTCAGCAGCTCGGCGACCCGGTGTGCTCCCGCGCGGCTGCGGACCAGGTGGCTCAGGGTGGCGAGCACCGCACCGAGCCCGGCGCCCATGGCCGCGTACCGGACCGCGGCGACCAGTTCACCCGGTGTGAGCCAGCCTGCGGTCAGGGCGTACCCGCCGACCGCGATGACGCTCAGGTTCAGCAGCGGCGCCACGGCCGAGGTGCGCGCACTCGCCCGGGCCAGCAGTCCCCAGGTACGCCGGCCGTGCCGGTTCAGCTCGGGTAGGGCCGCCAGCACCCGGTCCTCCTCGCGGCGCATGGTGCCGGCAGCGGCGATGGTCCGGGCACCGGTCAGCGACTCCAACAGCCGGCCGGCGATGCTGCCGAGGACCCGTTGGTACCCGGCGGTCGCGGTCGAGGCGTCGGCCACGAAGGCGCGCATGAGGACGGCGAGCAGGCCGAGACCGGCGAGCAGGGTGACTCCGAGGACCGGTTCCATGATGGCGAGCGCGACGACGCTGCCGAGCGGTGGAAGCACTGCCACGATGGCCAGGACCACCGCGTTGCCGGCTTGTCCCGCGTCGGCGGCCTGGCCGACCAGTCGGCCGACGAGGTCACCCACCGGGTACCGGCGGGTGGCGCGGACGTCCACGGCGAACAGGTGACGCAGGAGACGCCGGCGCAGCCCGGCGGTGGCGCGCGCCGCACCGAACCCGCTGGTCAGGTCCGTCAGGGTGTCGACGCAGATGAGGACGACGACAAGGGCGCCGGCGGCCACCGCCCACCAGGCGGAGCCGCCGTCGAGGGCGGCGTCGACGGCGCGGCCGAGGACCGCGGGGAGCAACAGTTCGGCGGCCGCGCCGAGCAGCGCGACCGCCGCGAGTGCGGCCGTCCAGCCGCCGCCCGCCAGGACCGTCTGCCGCAGCAGCCTGTCCCCCGCGGCGAACGTCGGCATCGGTCCTCCCGTTGGTACACGGATGCCCTGGGTGGGCACGTCTACCCACCCAGGGCCCCACGTGTGCGTGGATCAGTTGCAGGTCGTGACGGAGAGCGAGCTGTCGCCGCAGAGCAGCAGGCTCGCCCGGCTACCACCACCGGTACGGTCGGCCGGAGCCATCTCCAGGCCCTGGAGGTCCAGAAGCGCCATGTCGTTCACCTCCCTTCCATCCGTTCGCCGATCGGGTCGCCCCCGCTGTCGCGAGGGAGTCTGTCCGCGCCCGGCAGGGGCGCGAGAAAGGGCAGCGCCGGCGGCTGGTCGTGCCGCGCGCTGGCCAGCGCGTACAGCACGCCGGCGGTGCCGGTGCCGAAGTCCATGGAGAGGCGCAGCAACTGCTCACCGGGGAAGGCGGTCCCCTCCCGGTACGGCAGCGCGTGCCAGGCCAGCCGGTCCACCTGCGCGTGAAGTTCGCGGCGGTCGGCGGCGTCGGTCGAGGCGGCGAGGTAGGCGATGATGCCGGCCCGGCCGGCGAAGAGGCCGGACTGCGCGTAGAACGGTGAGCGCGCCGCGCGGCGGACTCCCGCGCTCGCCTCGGCGAACTGCTCGTCGGCCCGGTGGCGCAGGTACTGGTCGAGGACCAGCCCGATCCCGACACTGCCGTGCGCCAGGTAGGGCATGGTGCGCCAGCCCTCATTGACCTCCAGGGCACCGTCCGGGCGCAGCACACACCGGCGCAGATCCTGACGCAGCGCCGTGGCGGCGTGCCCCAGCAACTCGTCGTCGCCGCTGAGCTCGTAGAACCGCAACAGCATCAGCGCCGGTCCGGTCCGGCCGCGCAGCAGCCCCGCGTACGGGTTTCGTCCGCCGCTGACGTCCGGGCCCGGGTCGTCGGCCAGCTGCCCGATCACACGCTCGGCGGCCCGCCACGCGGCGTCGTGCAGCGACACCTCCCCGGTACGCGCGGCCATCTCGGCCAGGTTGAGCGCGATCCCGGACAGTCCGCTGGCCAGGCTGTGGTCGAGCCCGTCGACGGGTTCCCGCAGGCAGATGTCGACAACGTCCAGCGCGTCCTGCCGGCGTCCGAGGTGAGCGAGGGCGTAGGCGACGCCATGCAGCCCGTCGTAGAAGCCGCAGCGGGTGCCGGACGGGGGCGATGTCGCCCGCCGCACCAGCCACTCTTCGTGCTCGGGCCACCGTCCGGCGCCGCTCTTGTCGAGCGCGTGCAGCACTCCTGCCGCCCCGTGGGCGAGGTTGAGGCCGCCGCTGCGGAACTGCTCGATGTCACCGGGGAAGAGCCGGTCGTCGCGCTCGGGGGTGGCGCTGGCCAGGATCGCGGTCGTCAACCGGTCCCGCGACGTGCGCCAGTCGTCGGCGCCGAGATCCCCTCGCGGGTCCGCGGTGACAAGCGGCTCACCGGTGATCTCCTCGACCGCCGGGTCGAGGAAGGACCTCGGCACCGGGAAGTTCGCGGCGATGATGTCGGCCAGGTGGGTCACCTTCGCCGGGGCGAGCCGGACGAGCTGGGTCAGTGGCAGGAAGAGCGCCAACCGCAGGCACGCCAGGGCGTACCGGTCGACCGCGGGTCCGCTGCGGTCCCTCGGGGCCGCGAAGCCCTGGTTGCGCAGCCCGGGTCGGCGGTGCCCGGCGATCGGGGCGGCCACCTCGAAGTCGACCAGGGCGACCCGGTCGTCCGGCCGGATCATGATGTTGAACAGGTGCAGGTCCCCGTAGACCAGACCGCGTTCGTGGATCGCCGCAACCACGGATTCGACCTGCTCGTAGGTCTGGCGGGCCCACCGGGCGTACTCCGCCCGGTCTCCGTCGGTCGCGTCGGCGTCGATCAGCGGGTACCGGTCGACCAGCACCTTGTTCAGCGGTCGGCCCTCGATGAACTCGAGCGCGAGGAACCGGTGCTCGCCGAGGACGAACTCGTCGTGCACCCGAGGTACCTGCGGCAGGTCGGCGAGTTTCCGCAGGGCCTGCGCCTCACGGGCCAGCCGGGCGACGGCATCGGTGCCGTCGGCGTCCAGGCCGGCATGCGGCCGGGCCTCCTTGAGCACCACCTCGGTGTCGGTGCGCAGGTCCCTGCCCACGTACAGCCCGCCGCCGTTCGAGAAGTGGATCACCCGTTCGATCCGGTACGGCACCTCGTTGGTGCTGGTGTCGTTGCGGGCGGCCAGGTGCGGGCCGAGGAAGTCGGGCAGCGTGACCCAGGCGGGTACGTGGAAGACGGGCTCGCGGCGGTCCGGCACCAGCGTGCCGGAGTCGTCCTCGATCGCCGGCACCACCTGGCCGTCGGGTGAGTGGCAGTAGCGGGCGGCGAAGCCGCCGTAGCGCACGTGGACCGGGCCGGCGCCGTAGCGGAGGTCACTGAGGATGTACGGTCCGGTCTCGCCGGTCAGCAGCTCGTCGAGCTCTTTGCAGGTCAGCTCCAGCTCCGCGTCGTCGCGCGGATAGACAGTGACGAACTTGCCGCTGGCGGCCCGGGCCGCGTACTTGGAGTTGCGCAGCAGCAGCGTGCGCGGCCCGCGCAGGAACTTGAAGGACAGGCCGCGGGGGACGCAGTAGTTCCAGACCGCGTCCAGCACCCGCTCGGCGTTCGTCAGACCCGCCGACACATGAATCTTCCAGCCCTGCTGCGGCAGCGAGCCGCCGTCCGGCGCGTAGATCAGCCAGTCGTCGAGTGGCTCACGGCGCCAGCCGGTCGGAACCGGTCGTTCGGCGGCCGGGAAGACGGGCTGCGCGACGGCGCTGCCGAGCGAGTCGTAGAACAACCGATCCGCGGCGCAGTAGCTGTCGTAGCGTTCGTCCACCGTCTCGCCGCCTCTCGAACTCGGCCGGCTGTTGTTCCGGCGTCGAATCGAGTCTCATCGACGGGACGTGGTGGGCTCCAGTGCGCTTAGTCACGACGTTCGATGCGGTGCGCACAGGCACTCATGACATTAGTCAGGTCCGCCCGCCGTAGACGGCGGCGCCCATCGGCTTGTCGACGTCGAGGTCCGTCACCGCGGCGACCCGGGCGATCATCATGTACTGCCCGATCACCATCAGGAGCTCGACCACCTCGCGCGGGGAGAGCAGCCCGGTCAGCGCGGTGGTGGTGTCGTCGGGCGGGCGGACGTCACGGACGACGTCGGTCGTGAAGCGCAGGACGATCCGTTGCTCTGACGTGAAACAGTCGTCCCCGATCTCGTCGCGCCCGAGCGCGTGGATCATCTCGTCCGTGGCGCCGACGGAGCGGGCGATGGGCTCGTGCTGAACCCACTCGTATGTCACGTTGCTCAACTGAGCGACTCGCAGGATCGCGATTTCGCGGAGCAGTGGGTCGAGGGCCAGGTCGTTGAGCAGCGTGCCGCCCCAGCGCATCCAGTCTGGAAACGCCGTCTCGGCGTGGGCCATGACGCGGAAGAAGCCCAGAGGAAGCGCGGCCTGCAGCGTCTCGCGGACCGGCGCCGGGGCGTCGGCGGGGTTCACGTACGGCAAGCGGCTCATGTTTCCCCTTGTAAGTAGCGAATCGGGTCAAACCGACCATATCTAACCCCGATTGCGCCCGCTGCGGTTCCGTTCCGGGAACCCGGCGGCGGTGCGGCGATGAGCACCCGCGCGAGGAGGGGTGCGGGTGGCCGGCCGAACCCCCGCTGACGCTCGTCGATGTTGCGAAGCCGATCCAGACGTGTTGGAATGGCTCATATCGCCGCAGCGCGGGGGCAACCGCGCTGGGAACGGCCAGCACGGGAGCATCGCAGCGCCGGCAGCGCGCCGCCTCGGCGGACGCTTGCCTGGCGAATCGCCGGGCCACCTCTACGACGACGGGCGCTTTGCCGGGCAACCATTCTCGCCCGCCGTAGGTAACCCCTGGCACGTGTCCCCACGGCTGACGCGCTCGACGCCTGACCCGCCGGGGGCGTCCGATTCGGCCTGCCAGCACCAGAACCGGCGACGAGGTGAGAAGCAACAATGATTTCCCGAGAGAACTTCGCGGGTTGGTACCGAAACCGCTTCGTGTGGGTAGCGGTGATCCTGCTGGTGGTGTCGGCCGGCGCTGTCGTACTGGTCAACCGGGCCGACCCGGAGGCGAAGCCGGCGGATCTGCAGTCGCAGATCATCGCCCGGATGCGCACCACGCTTGAGAAGGCGGACCCGGGGCAGCACAACCACGCCGGCCACGGGGCCCAGCAGGCGGCCACCGCGGAGAAGGCGGCAGTGATCTGCGGGGTCCGCGTCTACGGTTACGAGCCGACCGGGGCCACCGCGCTCGCCGACGTGCAGACCGTCTACGGCTTCCACCTCTGCGGGGTCGCCGAGAAGCAGCGCCCCTGGGACGTGGCGGTCAAACTGGCCGGCCCGGTGATCATGGACGTGTCCACCACGCCTCCGGGCATCCAGGTGGTCGAGGCGACCGCCGACGTCATGTTCATCGACCGACTGCGGCAGATGTTCCCGCCCAAGTACGCCGAACCGGCGACCAGGGAAGCGCTGACCGAGTCGGAGATGGCCGACCTTCGGCGTCGGTACGACGCCGCAGCCGGCCTCTGACCACGCTAGGCGGCCGGTGGCGTGGACGTATCCCGCACCCGGATCCGAACCGGGCGGCTGCGGACACCCCGGTCAGCTCGATCCACATCCGACCATAGATAGATAAGCATTGATATCTAAGTCGATAGATGCAACAGTTGGTTTGGGAGCGTTCCCATACAGAGTTGCAGTCCCGAAGAGCGGAGGATGAACAGTGCGTTCACTCAAGTCCGATCGATCCGGCGGACGATCCCGGTCACCAGTCCGTCGGTCCCTGCGAGCATTCGTCATGGTGTTCGCCATCGTGGCCGGCATGCTGCCCTTCACCGGGGCAGCCCAGGCCCACGGCACGATCATCAACCCGATGAGCCGCGCCTACCAGTGCTGGAAGGCGTGGGGCAACCAGCACATGAACCCCGCCATGCAGCAGCAGGACCCCATGTGTTGGCGGGCGTTCCAGGCCAACCCCGACACCATGTGGAACTGGATGAGCCAGTTGCGCGACGGCCTCGGCGGCCAGTACCAGGCTCGCACCCCGGACGGCCAGCTGTGCAGCAACGCCCTGTCCAGGAACGACAGCGTGAACCAGCCGGGGGCGTGGAAGACGACCACCGTCAGCCGCAACCTCACGGTCCAGCTGTACGACCAGGCCAGCCACGGCGCTGACTACTTCCAGGTCTACGTCACCAAGCAGGGGTTCAACCCGTCCACCCAGAAGCTCGGATGGGGCAACCTCGACCTGATCACGACGACCGGGCGCTACGCGCCGGCGCAGAACATCTCGTTCAACGTCTCGCTCCCGTCACGCAGCGGGAACCACATCCTGTTCGTGCTCTGGCGGGCATCGCACCTGGACCAGACCTACATGTGGTGCAGCGACATCAACGTCACCTGATCGGGACGGCCGAAGCAACAGAGTTGATCCGGCTCAGGGCGCCAGCGCCCTGAGCCGGATTGCTTTCCGGCCGTGTCGGGTGTGGTTGGTCGCCGCACGTCGACTGCACCGTGCAGAAGGTGCGAAAGTTGAAGGAAAGGCTGAATCCCGACAGATGCTGCGGATCGCCTCTACATAGGCTCTGAGCAGGGAATTTATCCCTGCACCGTCGCCGGAAACGGCGTCGGATTCCGCCGAGGAGTCCGACGGTGCATCTGATCAAGGAAGTGCCCCTCATGCACCGTACGCATCGCCGGGAGCTGCTCGCAGCCGTCACAATGATCGTCGTCAGCATCGGGATCACCGCGACGCCAGTCACCGCCGCCCCACCAGACCACCGCACAGCAGCGAGCATCCCGGCTCGCGGCCTGCCCTCGTTGGGCACTGGGACCTGCACCCTGCTGTGGGACCTGCTGAACGCCGGAGGCCAAAACGGGCTCGTCGCCATCGGTCTCACCGACGGTCAGCACCTGATCAAGTTCGCCGCCAACCGCCCCGCCCTGGCCTGCACCATCGGCCCGGTCGACCTGCCCGGCAGCGAAGCGCTCGTCGGCATCGACTTTCGCGTCCAGGACGGAAGCCTCTACGGCGTCGGCAACAACGGCGGCATCTACGCGCTGAACACGCGCACCGCGGCGGCCACGAAGATCAGCCAATTGACCGTCGCGCTGAGCGGCACGTCGTTCGGCGTCGATTTCAACCCCGCCGCCGACCGACTCCGGATCATCAGCGACACCGGGCAGAACCTGCGCCACAACATCAACCCCGGCGGCACAACCCTTGTCGACGGCCCTCTCACCTACCCGCCCAGCACCGCCGCCGTCGGTGTCACCGGTGCGGCGTACACCAACAACGACCTGAACCCCGCCACCGCCACCACCCTGTTCGACATCGACACCACCCTCGACCAGGTTGTCCTGCAATCCCCCGCCAACTCGGGGCAACTGGCCGCCACCGGCGCACTGGGGGTGAACGCGAACCTCCACGCAGGCTTCGACATCCACAGCCCGCTCAGTGGAGACCGCGCCGTGGCCAACAACGCCTACGCCGTCCTCAACGGCATCGGCGGCTCCCGGCTGTACCGGGTCGACCTCCTCACCGGCGCGGCTCAGACGACAGGCGTGTTCAACGGGCACGTGGTCCTCGACCTCGCCCTGCTCCTGCGGCAGTGACCATCGGGTGGGGTGCCGGGCCGCACCCCACCCACACTCGTCCACCCTCAGGTTCGCACCGCCTCGTCGACCCGTGCGACCGGCAACCGCCGCGTCAGTCGAGGCGGATGCTTGCCAGTGCCAGGCGTTGGAGCGGCTCGGTCTCGTTCCACTGGCTGTCCTGAGTGATCCAGGACAGGCTGTAAGCGCGGGCCCTGCTCTCGTTGATCAGCAGCCGGCGGACGTGCAGCCGCGTGCCGCCGGCCTGGTCGCAGGTGTACTCCCACTCCGCCGCGCCGCCCGGGCGGATGACCGGCCCAATACTGATCCTCTGGTAGCCGGCCAGCGCCCCGGTGGTCACCGCGTCGCGCTCGGCGGCCTCCCACCGCTTCGACGGTACGGAGGAAGCTGTCGCGGCGGGGTCGACGGCGATGGCCCGCACCTCGGCGGGATCGCGGAAGCACACCAGTGGACCCTCGGTGTGCCGGCTCCATCCCTCGGGCACCGCCAGCAGAAATCCGGCGGGGTCCTGGTGCCACGCCCACCCGTCCGGCAGGGCGTACGGCAGCGGTGCGCCAGGCGCTCGCAGAGGCTCGGCCTCGCTGGAGTCGGCGTCCCCCAGGCAGGGGTGGGCCGGCGGTGCCGGCGCGGTCGATTCCACCACGCCGGCGGCCGCACCGCCTGGTTCGGCCGCCGAAAGGCTGTCCTGGCCACGCCAGCCGCCGATCACGGCACCGGTTGCCGTGACGACGACGGCCGCGACCGCCAGCAGGCCCACCACGGCACCGGCGAACGCCCAGCCGGTCGTCCGATCGCGGGAGGTGGGTGTCAAGACCGGAATGACCATTGTGGTGATCGCGTCCGCGACGGGCGGCACCGTCGGCGTGACGGCCCCGGGTCGCCGGCGTGACCTGGCGCGCACACGTGGCCAACGGCCCGCCCGCGCCACCGGCGCGGGCGTCGCCGCGGCCACCTGCTCCAGCTGGTCGCGGGCCTCCCGCGCGGAGAGGCGTTGGCGGGGGTTGCGCAGCAGGAGACCGGTGATCGCAGGTTCGAGCGGCAGGACGGTCATCCGGTCCGGCGCCTCGGTGGCCAGGGCGGCAAGCATGGCCAGGGTCGATGGCCGGCTCCACGGCGGACGGCCCTCCGCAGCCAGGTAGAGCGTCGCGCCGAGGGCCCACAGGTCGGTCGCGGGGGTGGCCCTACCGTCGCGGGCACGTTCCGGTGCGGTGTACTGGACCGTCGACAGGCTCCCCGCGGTGACGGTCGCGGGATCCCGGGAGTCGAAGATCGACAGACCGAATCCACCGAGCATGACCCGCCCGTCGTCGGCGAACAGCACGTTCTGCGGCCGGACCTCCCGATGCGTCACTCCCCTCGCGTGGGCGGCACCCAGTGCCGCGATCAGGTGCAGGCCGACCCGCGCCACCTCGGCCGGCGCCAGCGGACCGTCGCTGACAACCACCTCGGACAGGGACCGGGAGGGCACGTGCTCCATGACGAGCCACAGATACCCGTCGGTGCTCAGCACGTCCCACATCGCGACCACGCCGGGATGATCCAGACCGGCCAGGCCGCGTACCTCCCCGAGCGTTCTGTCCCGCAGCCGCGACCGCTCCGCGTCGCTCACCCAACCCGGGAGGGTGATCTGCTTGAGCGCGACGTGCCGATCAAGCACCTCGTCGCGTGCCAGCCAGACGCGTCCCGAGGACGTGGTGTCCCCAATCAGCAGAAGCCTGCGGTACCGGCCGGCGAGCAGCTCGTCATCCATGCGGGTGATTCGGAGCGGTCCGCCGTCCGGATGGGTCAGGTGACCTCAGCTCAGCGCCACCGTACCCAGGATCTGAGTGGGGGCGACGGAACCACCGACGGGCTCGTTGGACACCCCGAACGTGCCCGCCTCGGCGACCGGGCCGATGACAGTGGTAGCCGCCCTGTCCCCCTCGGCGAGCTGTCCCACCTTGCGGGGCTCACTCCCCCGGATGAGCCAGAGCTCATAGATCCGCCCGGCACCGGGCGCGGGCAGGTCGCGCAGCAGCACCACACCGCGGTCACGGTCACGGGAGACCACCACTGTGGCGGCACCACCGGGCGGCAGCGACCGCTCGAACACCCGGGCGTCCGGGGCGTCCAGGACGGCGGCGATCTGCCGGGCCTGGTCGCTGCTGGCCTGCTCCTCGCTGATCCGATCGTTGCTGACGGTCCAGGTGACCGCGCTCGCGCCACCGGCGACGAGGACGGCTGCGGCGGCGGCCACCGTGAGCTGTCGCCACCTGCCAGCCTGCCGTCCGCCGCTGGCACCCGCGGAGCTGACGCGCAGTTGCGGGGTCCGGGCCGCCTGAGCGAGGGTCCGCTCCCGCAGACCCGGCGGGGTCGCCTCGATGACGGCGTCGTCGGCGAGGCGCGCAACGGTCTCCCGCAACTCGGCCACCTCGACGCGGCACGGCTCGCACTCGGCCAGGTGCCGCTCGAACGCAGCCCGCTCAACGTCGTCGACCGCGTCCAGGACGTACGCACCAGCGAGGGTGTGAACATCGGCGCTCATGCCCGTCCCTCCATCTCGATGCCCAGGCAGTCGCGCATCCGGATGAGTCCGTCGCGCATCCGCGTCTTCACCGTCGGCAGCGGCGTCTGCAACTTCTCGGCGACCTCTCGGTAGGTGTGACCGCCGTAGAAGGCCAGGGTCACCGACTCCCGCTGCACCGGCGTCAACCGGCCCAGGCACCGGCGGACCTGCTCCCGCTCCAACCGGGCGCTGACATCCTCGACCACCTCGTCGTAGGGGACGTGTGTCTCGGTAGCGGCGACCCGAAGAGCACGGTCGGTGTGGGCCTGTTCGGAGCGCACCCGGTCCACCGCGCGGCGGTGCGCCATGGTCAGGATCCACGCCGAGGCGGAACCCCGGCCGGCGTCGAAGCGGCCGGCGGTGCGCCACACCTCGACCATCACCTCCTGAGTCACCTCCTCCGCCTGCGCCGGATCGCGGACGACCCGCCGGGCCAGCCCGAGGACCCTGCCCGCCACGGCGTCGTACAGCATGGCGAACGCCGCCTCGTCGCCCCGCGCGACCCGCGTCAGCAACTCGTCGGCGTTCGGTGGGGTCGCGGTGTCCGGCGGCACCGCTCGCAACCGCCGCCCCTGTTCCGGGTCGCCGCTCATTCTCGGCATGTCCTCTCCCTGTGCTGTCGACGGCTCGGTGTGCCGCCGCACTCGTGTCTAGGCGGGACGAGCGTGGGCGAGGCGCGCGTAGACGATGACATTGTCGCGGTAGTGCTGGGTGGTGTCGTCGAACTCGCCGCCGCAGGTGATCAGGCGTAACGCGGCATGGTCGGTCGCCCCGTACACCTCGGCGGTGGGGAAGCGGTCCTTGGGATGCTGCTCGACCCTGGTGACGGTGAACATCGCGGTGCTGCCATCCTGACGATCGACGGTGATCCCGGCGCCGACAGGTAGCTTGCCCAGGTCGAAGAACGTCCCGCGGCGGCCCTTCCAGTTGACGTGCCCGGCCAGCACGGCCGGGCCGAGAGCGCCGGGCGTCGGCGCCTTGGTGAACCAGCCCACGTCGGTGGCGCTGTCCGGAACCTGCATCGCGCCGTCCGACTGCAGACCGAGCGCGACGATGGCGGCGGTGGCCTTCAGCGACGGGATCGACACCCGCGTCGGCGGTGAATCGGCCATCAGCGGTCCCGAGGTCAACTCGCCCGGCCCGCTCGCCGGGACAGGAGACGCATTGGCGGCTGGTGCCGCAGCGGACGTGTCGGGTCCGGGTGGGTCGCCGCCCCGCTTGGCGACTGCAACACCGATCGTCAGGACCGCCGTCACGGTGAGGATGCCGGCCGCCGCCAGGAGCGCGTGACGCCCCCGGCGACGGCCGGCCGGCGCTGGTTCGCCACCGGTGCCCATCATGATCGCCGTCGGCTCAGCGCTCGCCGGCGAGCCGGCGACGCGCGACGACCGCACCGGCGGCGCCGAGCAACGCGAGACCACCCACGGCGTAGATCATCATCGGCGATCCGCCGGAGGTGCTGCCATCTCCGGTGGCGACACCCCCCGCGGGTACGGAGCCGGCGGCCGCGCCGCTGACCATGCCGCAGGTGGCGGGGTCGGTGGCCTCGGCGGGGATGCCGTTGACGCCGACGGACTTGGCGAACGTCGACTCGCCGAGCGCTTCCATGTCGTACTTGCCGTTCTTGTTGGCGTCGATGCCGTGCTGCACGAGGTGCAGGTCCTTCAGGTGCGCGATAGTGCCCTGGGGCAGGTCCCCGGCGGGGATGGTGCGCTCGTAACTGAGGTTGCCCTTCGCGTCGGCCGTCGGCATCCGATCCACCGCCAGGCCGCTGGCCTTGGTCGTGTCCCCGGTGGTGGTCAACGAGATGAAGATGTCCCCGTACATCTTGAGGCCCTCCTCGGTGCTGACGAAGCCGTTGCCGTTGGCGTCGGCGGACTTGTCCGGGCAGTGGAAGTCCATGCCGTTCGCCGCGCCGTGCACGTGCTGGGCGTGTGGCGAGTTCGGCGTCATGCCCTTCGACCGGATCATGACCTTCAGGTCACCGCCGCTCGTGGCGGTCAACGTCGCGGTTCCGGTGGCACCGGTCTCGTTGAGATCCTGCAGCTGGACCTGCACGCTCTCGTCGGCGTACGCGACCCCCGGAAACGCGAGGACCAGGGCGGCTGCGGGCACGGTGAGCAGGGCTCGGGACAATCTCACAACAAATCTCCGTCTCCGCCTGGGTACGGCGTCGATGCTCAGGTGCTGTCGTGAGGGATTCGTCGCCTCCGGTCCACCGGATTGGTCCCGGCCCGGATTCTTTTCCCGGCCCCCGACGACGAACCGTCGGACGCACCAGTTTCAGGTGATGGTCACTGTCGTGCTGTGCCAGCCGGTCGCGCCATCCGGGAAGGGCGCGGCCCGTTGATCGGTCTGGGTCGCGCCGGTGGCATCGGTGGCTCGCACGCGCAGGGTGTGGCTGCCAGGGCTGGCGTCCCAGCGGTAGGTCCACTGCCGCCACAGGTCCGCTGAGGGGCCGTCGGCGAGGCGGGCCTGCCGCCACGGCCCGTCGTCGATCTGCACCTCGACGGCCGTGATCCCGCGACGTTGCGCCCAGGCGACACCGGCGATCATGACGGGACCGGCGCGCCGTTGGGCGAAGGGTTTCGGGGTGTCGATGCGGGATGCGGTCTTCACGGGCGCCTCGGCGGCCCACCCGCGCTGTACCCAGTAGGGATCGAACGCGTCGAACGTGGTCACCTGCATGGAGGTGAGCCACTTGCAGGCCCCGACATAGCCGTAGAGGCCGGGGACGAGCATGCGGACGGGAAAGCCGTGCTCCAGGGGCAGGGGTTCGCCGTTCATGGCCACGGCCAACAGCGCGTCGCGACCGTCGAGGATCGCCTGAAGCGGGGTGCCGATGGTCATGCCCTCCACGGAACGGCTGACGAGCTGATCCTGCCCGGCGTGGATGCCGGCCTCGCGTAGCAGCGGCGCCAGGGGGATCCCCGTCCAACGGGCGGTGCCGATGTAGGGGCCGCCGACCTCGTTGGAGACGCAGTTGAGGGTGATGTCGCGCTCCACCACGCCGCGGGCGAGGAGCTCGTCGAATGTCCAGGTACGGGGCCGATCGACCGCTCCACTCAGGGTCAGCCGCCAGGTTTCCACGTCGACCTGCGGGACGGTGAGGGCGGTGTCGACCCGGTAGAAGTCCCGGTTGGGGGTGAGGAACGCCGAGACGCCGTCCACGCCAGCGGAGACGCCCCCGGGCAGCGGCGGCGCGGGTTGCGTGGGCGGCGGTATGCGAACGGCCGCGCGGGAACGGGCACCTGCGGCTCTGCCGCGACCGACAGTCTGGCCGATGGTCGCCGTGGCGCCGGCGGTGAGCGCTGCTCCCGCCGCCGTGGCCAGAAACTGGCGGCGGTTGAGCAGCCGCGGCCGACCCGAGCCAGGAACCGGGAGCGTCCGAGCGGCGTGTGCCACCACCAGCATCGCGGCCATCCCGATTCCGGCCCCCGCCAGTACCGGCAGGACGTCCACGAGTGTCGCCGTCGGGCGGGACAGGGCGGCGGCGACACCGACGGCAGCGAACGCGGCAAGGCCCGCCAGACCGTGACGGCGTCGTCGTAACGTCGCCGCGCCGAGCAGGACCGCGCTCAGCGCCAACACTGTGTAGACCCCGGCGAGGAGGGCGACCTTGTCGTTGGTGCCGAAGGTGCGGATGGCGAATGCCTTGACCGGTTGCGGTGCCAGATCCACAGCGGCACTACCGACTGTCAGCACCGGGTCGGCGGCCGGATCGACCAGCGCCGCGACGAGGTGGGCCACGCCGAGGGCGACCCCGGCGCTCAGCACGCCGACGACGAGGCCGCGGGTGGCTGTCATGATTCGGGACGGCCCCGGCCGGCGGTTTGCCGGCCGGGGCTCGACGGGGATGGACACCCTCAGCTCTTGGGCATCAGGACGCTGTCAACGATGTACACGGTGGCGTTGGCCGTCGAGACGTTCCCGCAGACCACCATCGAGGTGCCGTTGACGGTGAACGACGTGCCACTACCGGTCACCGTGACGTCGTCGCCCTGCATCGTCTTGTGGGTGCCGGCCAGGGTGTCCGGGGACAACTGGGTCGGCACCACGTGGTAGGTGAGGATCTTCTTCAGCATGGCGTCGTCGGCCAGGACCTTGTCCAGGTCGGCCTTCGGGATCTTGGCGAAAGCGTCGTTGGTCGGCGCGAACACCGTCACGCCCTGCGCGCCGTTGAGCGAGTCCACCAGGTTGGCCTGCTTCACGGCCGTGACCAGCGTCGACAACAGTGGGTTACCGGACGCGGCGGTGGCCACCGGCACCTTCGCCATCGCCTCGAAACTGCCCGGGTTGGACGAATCGGTCGGCACGGCCGCGCACCCTGAGCCGAACTGACCCGACATCATCGTCGACGGCGAAGCCGAGGCCATCGGCGCGCTGGCCGACGTACTCGGCGTGCCGCTGGCGGTGTCCTCGCCGTCGGTTCCGCCGCAGGCGGACAGGGCCAGCACGGCGATCACGCCGACCGTGGCAAACAGGCGCCGCTTCATACGAACTCCTCAGATGCTTGTACTCGATTGCTGCTGTCATGAGGCATTCGAGGCCGACCCGCAGACGGATGGGTACAAGATCGGGAATTGTGTGCTGCCGGCGATGACAGGCGCCTACCCGGCAGGTCGACCGACCCACTGTCGGCCGGAGCGGACCCGGGCCTACCCCGGTGACAGCCCGTCGTGGGCAGTGGCGGCGCGCAGCTCCTTGAGCACGTACGTGGCGGCCTTCTCGACGACGCGGATGCCCTCCTTCTGGCTCACGTGATGGTCGGAGAGCACGGCGATCAGCCAGTCATGATCGGCCTCGACGATCCGCCCGATGCTGTTGACCAGCCAACGGCCCCCGTCGACATCAGCGGTGTCCCAGCCGTTCTTGACGTACTCGGAACGACCGTCCGGCTCCCGCGCGGCGGTGACTCCCCACCGTTGCTCGGGGATCACCTTCTTCATGAGACCCATGATGAAGGTACGGTCCTGCGGGGTCAGCGGTCCCGTCGGCGACGTCAGCGCGGTCAGCAGACGAAGCTGGTCGGCGACCGTGGTCGTGGTGAGTCCCCAGTGCGAGTTGGGCTTCGTCTCACGCAGGCCGAGCTCGCGGTTCGCGGCGTTGAGGCCGCGCGAGCCCTCGATCCGCTGCCACAGGGCCGCCGCCGCGTCGTTGTCACTGGACACGATCATGGCCTCGGCCAACCGCCGGGTGCCAGAACTCAGGGCCTTGCCCGGCGGGTTCTGGCGCAGCAGGAGAGCCGCGAGGATGTTGACCTTGACGATGCTGGCGGTCTCGAACCGTTTGGCGCCGACCGTCACCGAGGCCGTTCCCTGCCGATCCAGTGCCGCGACCGCCAGGTGGCCGTCGTACCGCTCCACGTAGGCCTTGATGCGCGTTCTCGCCTCGCCGATCCAGTCGATGGCCGGCGTCGTGGGGATCGGGCTGGCCGGGGAGGAACCGTGCGATGGTCCGGCTCCGTCGCCGTCGCGGCCGCGCGTGGCACCGAAGGCGGCCGTCGCAACGCCGGCCAGCGACACGGTGGCCGCGGAGAGGACCCAGCGTCGCGACAGCTGCCGCCCTATCCGCTCAGCCAAGGCGGGCCACCACCCTCGCCGCGATCGAGTCCACCACGGCCTGGCTGCCCGGATCGGGCAGACGGACCGTCGAGACCGTCTCGCCTCGTCTCACCATCACGAAGTACGTGACGGTGCTCGGGGTGTCCGCACGCGCGATACGACCTCGAATGAGCATCCCGGCGCCCTCCAGATAATGCGGATCCACGACGTCGAACGAGACCTGCGATCCGAGGACCGGGTAGCTCGCACACCGCAGGAGGACCCGACGGACGTCGTCGACGTTCCGCTCGGCCCATCCAGGTTCGTAGGTCTCCACGACGTGGTGGGCCCGCGACGAGCCGTCAGACAGCCGGTAGTAGCGCTCCACGGCAGCCCGCCGATGCGACTTGGCCAGGTAGTCGCTGCTCCGGTAGTTGGGGCAGCTGTCCTGCTCCCACGGCCAGGCCGCCAGACCGGTTCGCGCGTCGTCCTCGTGCCAGTCCGCTCCCAGATCGCCCGCCCCCAGCAGCAGCCCCGGGTCGCCCCGGTCCGCGTTCACCGTGTGCAGCTCGTCGGAGCCGACACCGGCCTCCCCCCGATGGCACCCCGAAGCCAACACCAACAACGCCGACAAGACCGCGATTGAACCTCGGCCTCTGCCGCGAATCCGGCCTCGGCTCGTCCTGCTGCTCGATGCGGACACCGAAAACCTCCCCAAACGCAGATACCTGCCAACACACGTGGCGCTTCGGCCGACGACGCGTGGCGGCACCTTCGTCGCCGCCGCAGCACCGACGCGGCGGTTCGCCGGCCGACCGTCCGACCCCATTGGGATCCGCCACACCCCGCCCACAGACGGGACCCGTCAATGGCGTTCCTCGGCGAACAGCTCGGAACGTGTCTCGCCGAGCAGCTCGCGCAGCCGGTTGAGGGAGCGCATGCTCTGGCTCTTGACGACGGCGATGGAGACGCCCACAACCTCGGCGGTCGCCTCCACGCTCAGGTCGTCCCAGTAACGCAGGACGATGATCGCCCGGTCCCGCAACGGCAGGGTGGCGACCGCGTCCAGCAACGTCATGCGCAGCTCAGCCGGATGTTCCTCGCCCCGCTCCGGCGGCGCCGACATCGCCAACTCACGGCTGGAACGACGTCGCCGCTGGTCGAGCATGCAGCGCAGCAGTATCTTGCGGGCGTACGCGTGGGGATCGTCGGCCCGGCGGACCCGCCTCCAGTTGGCGTACACCTTGGCCAGCGTCGTCTGGGTGAGGTCCTGGGCGAGATGCCAGTCGCGGCACATCAGGAAGGCGGCGTCGCGCAGCCGGCCGGCGGCCGCCTGCGCGAACTCCACGAAGTCTTCGTCAGCCATTCGACCGGGCCAACTTGGGGAACCTCTTGGCACCGTTGATGACGTACTCGGCCGGCAGTTGCGTCCCCCAGGTCGGGCTGGCGGCGATCTCGGTCGCCTCCTTCACGGAGAGGACGGCCGGTGCCGGAACGGTTCCCTTGGGGTCCCAGACCAGACAGGTGGAGATCATCAAATTGACCTGGAGGCCGCCGCGGTGGTGCACGGTGACCATCTGGTTCTGTACGCAGTTGCCGGGTATTTCGGTCAGCTCCACCGTCCCCGGGACCCGGTTGCCACCAAGGTTGTCCCGGTGGATGGAGAGCCGCAGCATGCCCGGTCCGTCGCCGCGGTCCAGGTAGAGCTGGACGAACGGCATGCCGCGGCCCGCCTCGCTGCTCTCAAGATTCGTGTAACCGCTGGTCTTCCCCGGGGGCAGCAGCTGGATCAGCAGTTCCAGGGCGCCCTCCGGTGTGGTGGTCAGCAGTTCACCGTCCGGCCCCGCCCCCATCCTCAGGGTGTCGATCACCCTGGTCGGGGGAATCGGCGGACGGGGGTCCCCAGGCCGCTCCTCGCCGGTGCCCGACTTCAACCCGCCCGGGGCGCCATCGGAGGACCCAGCCGGGGACGGCGTGGCGGTGTCGACCGACCCACCCGGCGAACCGACGTTCAGCCCGCCAGTCTGACCGGTGTCATCCGCACCGACCCGGAGCGGCCCGGCAGCCAGGCCGATCACGAGCAGCATCGCCAACGCCGATCCGCCGGCGCCGAACTGCGCCAGGCGACGCTGGCGGCGCAGTCGGCGGCCCTGCACCACCGCCTGCTGGACCAGGTCACCCAATGGCGGGGCGGGGTGTCGGGCCAGGTCGTCCCTGAAACGCCCACGCACGTCGCCCATGTCTTCGTTCCTCCTCGGCCGACCGCCCGCAGTGGCGATCCGTCATTGACCTGACGGGTTGGCAAGCCGCTTTGGTTACCGGATTTCGACGGGAATTTTCACCCACCCGCGTCGGCGGAGCGCAGCGTTCCAGGCCGTATGCGGCCACCTCCGCAGCGTCACGCTCCGCTCGCCAGAAGCGTTGCTGCGGGCGGTTCGAGCAGCTGAGGCTGCTGGCGACCCGGGCCAACTGCCGCGCTGGCGACACTGTGGGTCGAGGCACAATCCGTAGAGCATCCTAGGAGGTTAGGCCGACGCTCTTCGGCGATCCGGCCCGCGATTGACCTCCATCGAGCCAGGTCCATAGGATGACCATCGATGAGGATCGCGAGTTGGAGTCGCGCCACACCAGTCGAGGCAGCTGAGCTGGCAGCACTCTTCCAGCGCGCCGAGGCGGTCGCCCCGGTCGGCATGGAGCAGCGCGCTGAGGACGTCCGGAACCGACTGGACACTCTCGGGCCGGACAGCGCCGGACGCACCCGGGTCGGCCGCGACGACACCGGCAGCGTCGCCGCGTACGGCGAGGTCGCCGACATGGGAACAGCGGACGACGTGCTCCGCATTCGCCTGACCAACGTGTTTCATCCCGACGTCGCGGACGACGTCCGCACAGAGCTACACCACTGGCTCATCGACCAGGCGAAGCAGGTGCGGGACGACCGGGGGTCGGCACAGGCCGTTCTCGGAATCCGGTCTGCCGAGAACGACCCGGCCGGCCGCGAGCTGCTGATCCGTGGCGGCTTCGCGCTGGTCCGGCACGAACGGGACCTCGTCCTGGCGGTGCCTGACGAGCCGCTGGCTCCCGCGCTGCCGCAGGGTCTGATGCTCACGCCTGTCGACGAGCGCTACGACGAACTCGCCCGGCTGGCCCACAATGAGGCCTACGCCGACAGCCCCGCAGCGGTCCGACCAGACCAGCGCACCTGGCCCCAGCACGCGACCGGGCATCCGCGGTTCCTGCCCGACCTCTCCTGCCTGGTGCTCGCCGAGGCCGACCGAGGCGACAACCCGGTGGCCGCCTTCCTCTTCGCACTCGCCGACGGCAGCACGGACACGCCGACGGCGATCCTGCACTGCCTGGGCACCCGAGCACAGTGGCGCCGTAGTGGTCTGGCCACAGCGATGATCTCGCGGGTGCTGCACCGCGCGCCCTCGGCCGGCGTCCGACAACTACGACTCAAGGTCACCGACAGCAATCACAGCGCTCTGGCGCTCTACCGGAAACTCGGTTTCGTGGAGTCGGGGCAAGGGTTCGCGGTGCTGATGCGCCAGCTCAACCCCGAGGCCGACGAGCAGCCGTAAGCCAGACTCCCGCTCTGCGTCGGGTACGGGGCAGGTTCCCCGACCCGCCACAGCGCGTGGAGCCCGCCGATGCGGCCGTCCAGCTTGTCGATTCCGGTCTGGTCCACGCGTAACGCGGGTCGACCAGCCGCTGTGCACGCGGACTCCACCCCTTCCGCCCGGATCCGTAACAGGTCCGAAACTACCGGTTGAAAACTCTGGAATTTTCTGCCAGCCTGAGAGCCATCGACAAGTGTGAACGTTAACAAGATCAGTTAGCACTGGAGGCGCTCCACGCGACCGTCGGGCCCACCCACCTGCCAGGAGACCACGTCCACCACCGAAAGAGCCCAACGCCGCAACCACTCCCCCACGGGCGACCGGGCCTACCTGTCACCACTCCTTTATCCGCTGGCCAGGTAGCCCGAACCGACTCGCGGCCGGGCGGACGCCCGACCTGAGTCCCGCCCCCCGCTCGGGCGAACTCACCATCGCGTCCGCCGCTGTTCCAGCGGGGCCTCCCGCTGAAACAGCGACAGAAATCCCCTACCCCACCACTGGAGGATCAGCATGGTTTCCCGGACCCGTCCCATCGGGCGCACCCGACTACGAACACTCACTCTTTCCGGAACAGCCGCGATAATTCTGGCCCTGGTCGTCTCGCTGATGCCCAATCTGGCCCAGGCCGCCGAGACAACCCTCGGTGCCGCCGCAGCCCAGTCCGGCCGGTACTTCGGTGCCGCCGTCGCCGCCAACAAACTCAACGACAGCGCCTACACGACGATCCTGAACCGCGAGTTCAATGCCATCACCCCCGAAAACGAAATGAAGATCGACGCGACCGAGCCGCAGCAGAACAACTTCACCTTCGGCAACGCGGACCGGATCGTGAACCACGCCCTCTCCCGGGGATGGAAGGTCCGCGGCCACACCCTTGCCTGGTACTCGCAGCAGCCGGGCTGGATGCAGAGCATGGAGGGCACCACGCTGCGCAACGCGATGCTGAACCACGTCACCCGGGTGGCCACCTACTACCGCGGCAAGATCTACTCGTGGGACGTCGTGAACGAGGCGTTCGAGGACGGCAACAGCGGCGCCCGTCGTAACTCGAACCTCCAGCGCACCGGCAACGACTGGATCGAGGCGGCGTTCCGCGCCGCCGACGCGGCGGACCCGGACGCGAAGCTCTGCTACAACGACTACAACACCGACAACTGGACCTGGGCCAAAACGCAGGCCGTGTACAACATGGTGCGCGACTTCAAGTCGCGTGGGGTGCCGATCGACTGCGTCGGCTTCCAGTCGCACTTCAACGCCAACTCGCCGTACAACAGCAACTACCGCACCACGCTGTCCAGCTTCGCCGCCCTCGGGGTGGACGTGCAGATCACCGAGTTGGACATTGAGGGGTCCGGCACGACGCAGGCCAACACCTACCGCAGTGTGGTCAACGACTGCCTTGCCGTGGCCCGCTGCAACGGGCTCACCGTGTGGGGGGTGCGCGACTGTGACTCGTGGCGCTCCGGTGGCACTCCGCTGCTCTTCGACTGCAGCGGCAACAAGAAGGCCGCCTACACCTCCACGCTGGAGGCCCTGAACAGCGCCGGCCCCGGCACCACCCCCACGCCCACCACGCCGGGCCCCACCCCCACCGTCCCACCGGGCTCGGCCAGCGAGATCGTCGGCACCCAGTCCGGCCGGTGCGTCGACGTGCCGAACGCGGCGACCACCAACGGCACCCGCGTCCAGCTCTACGACTGCAACAAGCAGACCAACCAGGCCTGGACCTACACCTCGAACAAACAACTCCAGGTGTACGGCAACATGTGCCTCGACGCGGCCGGACCCGGCAACGGCGCGGCAGTGCAGATCTACAGCTGCCACAGCCAGACCAACCAGCAGTGGAACGTCAACTCCAACGGCACCATCAGCGGCGTGCAGTCCGGGCGATGCCTGGACGCCTGGAGCACCGCCAACGGCGCCCAGATCCAGCTCTACGACTGCCACGGACAAACCAACCAGCAGTTCAGGCTGGCCTCCCTCGGCGGCGGCACCCAGACGCCCACGCCCACGCCGACCACGCCGCCGCCGACCACCACGTGTGACCTTCCCTCGTCGTACCGCTGGTCGTCGACCGGCGTGCTGGCGCAGCCGAGGTCCGGGTGGGTGTCGCTGAAGGACTTCACCGTCGCCCCCTACAACGGCCAGCAACTCGTCTACGCCACCACCCACGACACCGGGACCACGTGGGGATCGATGAACTTCGGCCTCTTCAGCAACTACTCCCAGATGGGCTCGGCCAGCCAGAACGCGATGAACTCGGCGACCGTCGCGCCGTCGCTGTTCTACTTCGCGCCGCGCAACATCTGGGTGCTCACCTACCAGTGGGGTGGCACGGCGTTCTCGTACCGGACCTCCAGCGACCCGACCAACCCGAACGGGTGGTCGTCGGCGCAGACGCTGTTCACCGGCAGCATCTCCAACTCCAACACCGGCCCGATCGACCAGGCCATCATCGGTGACGACCAGAACATGTACCTGTTCTTCGCCGGCGACAACGGGCGGATCTACCGGGCCAGCATGCCGATCGGGAACTTCCCCGGAAGCTTCGGCTCCAACTACACGACGATCATGACCGACTCGACGAACAATCTGTTCGAGGCGGTGCAGGTCTACAAGCTCCAGGGCCTGAACAAGTACCTCATGATCGTCGAGGCCATCGGCTCGAACGGGCGCTACTTCCGGTCGTTCACGGCCAGCAGCCTGGGTGGGTCGTGGACCCCTCAGGCCACCAGCGAGAGCAACCCGTTCGCCGGCAAGGCCAACAGCGGCGCCACCTGGACCAACGACATCAGCCACGGTGAGCTGCTGCGCACCAACGCCGACCAGACCATGACGGTCGACGCCTGCAACCTGCAACTGCTCTACCAGGGTCGTTCCCCCAGTTCCGGCGGCGACTACGGCCTGCTGCCGTACCGGCCGGGTCTGCTGACCCTGCAACGCTGACGATCGGACATCACCGGGGCGGGCGGGCTCGGCACACGACGAGCCCGCCCGCCTCTCGCTCTCCCACCACCAGGAGGTACGACAGTGCGAGAACCTGCAGACCACTCCCCGCCCACGGGGAACACCAAGGCCGACCGAGTGTCGACCGGCTTGAGGGGCCGACTGTTCACGCTCGCCGCGGCCGGGATCGCCGCCGCAGTCGGGTTGCTCACCATCACCCTGGCGACCGGGTCGGCGTCGGCCGCCGACAACCCGTACCAGCGGGGCCCGGACCCCACCCGGACCAGCGTCACCGCCGTGAACGGCCCCTTTGCCAACACCTCAGTCAGCGTCCCGACCGGGTACGGCTTCAATGGCGGCCGGATCTACTACCCGACCGACACCAGCCAGGGAACCTTCGGGGCCATCGCGATCTCGCCGGGTTACACGGCGTTGTTCTCCGCCGAACTGGCCTGGATGGGGCCGTGGCTGGCGTCCCACGGCTTCGTCGTGATCGGCATCGAGACCAACAGCCGCAACGACTTCGACACGGCCCGAGGCACCCAGTTGCTCGCCGCACTGGACTACCTCACGCAGCAGAGCCCCGTACGCGACCGGGTCGACCCCAACCGGTTGGCGGTCGCCGGTCACTCGATGGGCGGCGGCGGCGCGCTGAGCGCAGCCACGCGACGCGCGTCGTTGAAGGCAGTGGTGGGCATCGCGCCGTACTCGCCGTCGTCGAACCTGGCCAACGACCGGGTCCCCACCATGATCTTCGCCGGTCAGGCGGACACAGTGGTCACCCCGTCCTACGCCACCGGCCTGTACAACAGCCTCCCGGCCACGACGGAGAGCGTCTACGTGGAGGTCGCCGGCGCGGATCATGGCTTCATGGTCGGGCGGTCGAACCCGGTGATGGTCCGGACCATGCTGCCGTTCGTCAAGATGTTCCTCGACAACGACACCCGGTACAGCCAGTTCCTCTGCCCCCTGCTGGACTCCAGCGGCGTGGTCACCTACCGCAGCACCTGCCCGCTGCTGCCGTCGACGCCAACCCCGACCGACCCGCCGACCCCGACCGACCCGCCGACCCCCACCGACCCGCCGACCGTTCCGCCCGGCTCCGCCAGTGAGATCGTCGGCACGCAGTCCGGCCGGTGTATCGACGTACCCAACGCCTCGCGTAACAACGGCACCCGGGTCCAGCTCTACAACTGCAACAAGCAGACCAACCAGGCCTGGACCTACACCTCGAACAAACAACTCCAGGTGTACGGCAACATGTGCCTCGACGCGGCCGGAACCGGCAACGGCGCGGCAGTGCAGATCTACAGCTGCCACAGTCAGACCAACCAGCAGTGGAACGTCAACTCCAACGGCACCATCAGCAACGTCCAGTCCGGACGATGCTTGGACGCCTGGAGCACCGCCAACGGCGCCCAGATCCAGCTCTACGACTGCCACGGACAAACCAACCAGCAGTTCAGGCTCGCCGCCCTCGCTCGTTGATCACGGCCGACTCCGCGCATCACCTGTTCGAGGGTGTGCGGGTCGACCAGCGGCAGGGCGAGATCCAGCACACCTGAAACGGGCGGATCCGGCGTCGCGCCGGGTCCGCCCGCATCACGTGCCTGGAGGGCGGCGACGCCCTGCGTCCCGGACGAGCGTCAGGGCGATGACGAGAAGCCCGAGCAGGGCGACGACGGCGTTGGCGGTCGTCAGGAACGCCTTCTCGCCGAGGGTGGCGTGGTGCAGGTGGGTCAGGTGAAAGAAGAAGTGTGGTATGGCGAAGGTGGAGAATGCCGCCGCCGCGGGGATGGTGAACGCCGCCCGAGGTACGACGAGCGCGGTGCCGAGGACGACGGCCAGGCCGAGGGTCGCTCCGCCGAAGTCTCGCGCGTAGTGCTCGCTGAACGGCGGGGTGAGGCTGACGGTCGGGAAGTTGTCGTAGAAGCTTTCGGGAAAGACCTGGTTCCAGAACCCGACAACGAGTTCGTCGAGGAAGAGGACGGCCAGGGCGATCCGGATCAACGTGGGAACCTGCCGGCGCTACTCGTACGAATGGGATCGTTGCTTCGTGACGAAGTCGCTTGACCTGCATCTGGAGTTCGATCGGAGCGCGGGTTTCCCGGGTCGCTCGCTGGAGAGCGCGTTACGGGAGAGCATCCGGACAGGCCGGCTGCGCGCCGGGTCGCGCCTACCGGGGAGCCGGAGCCTGGCCGCCGACCTGGGCTTGGCACGTGGCACTGTGGTGCAGGCGTACGCGCAGCTGGTGGCGGAAGGGTGGTTGCTGGCGGCACCCGGCTCGGGCACCCGGGTCGCCGACGTACGCCATGATCCACCCGGCTCGCGCGGGCAACCGCGGCCGTCGCCTCCCGCTGGGCCATTGATCGAGTTGCGGCCGGGGATTCCCGACCTCGCGTCGTTCCCCCGCACAGCCTGGGCGGACAGTGTCCGCCGGGCGCTGACAACGGCTTCGCGCGGCACGCTGGACTACTCCGAACCGACCGGGTTACCCGCATTGCGGGCGGCGGTGGCCGGCTATCTCGCGCGCACTCGTGGAGTGCTCTGCGAACCGGGTGCGGTGGTGATCACGGCGGGCTTCACCCAGGGCCTCTCCCTTCTTGCGCGGACGCTGCACAGGCGCGGCGTCCGCGCCATCGCCACCGAGAACCCCGGTCTGGCCCATCACCGCATGGTGCTGCGTGCCGCGGGCCTGACAGTCACCCCGCTGACCGTCGGTCCCGGCGGGGCCGACCCGGACGACGCGGCGGGTCAGGCCGCGCTCCTCACCCCGGCGCACCAGCATCCGACCGGCGTGGTGCTCGCTCCACGGCACCGCTACCGGCTCATCGCCTGGGCCCGGAAGCACGACGCGTTTCTGATCGAGGACGACTACGACGGCGAGTTCCGCTACGACCAGCGGCCGGTGGGCGCCATGCAGGCGCTGGCACCAGAGCGGATCGTGTACGCCGGCAGCACGAGCAAGTCACTGGCGCCAGGCGTCCGCCTGGGTTGGTTCGTCGTCCCCGAGCCACTGCGTCGTGAACTGACGACGACGATCGTGGAAGCCGGCGCCGCGGTCTCCGCGATCGACCAGCTCACCATGGCCGACCTGCTCACGCACGGCGACTACGACCGGCACATCCGCCGCATGCGCCTGACCTACCGGCGTCGCCGGACCGAGCTGGCCGGCCGCCTGGCCGAGGTGACCACCACTGCCCTGGAGGGCATCGCTGCCGGCGTTCACGCGCTGCTACCGCTGGCTTCCGTGGCGGAGGAGCGCTGGCTGATCCGGGCCGGACGCCGCGAGGGACTGCACCTGGTCGGACTGCACAGCAACGGCTACTGGCACGATCCCGCGGACGAGCGGCAGGCGGCAGCCCTGGTCCTCGGATACGCGGCACCGCCGGCTCATGCCTGGCAGGAGGCACTGTCCGGACTTTGCCAACTGGTCCATCAGACTGGTCACCAACTGGTCCATCCGGCTGGTCCGGTCGGGGATACGTTCGATCCATGCAGACCATGACAATCGGAAACAACGAGATCGTGCTGCTGGGCACGGCCATGCCGCCGGAGTTGCCGGAGGGCTCCCACGTGATGACAGCGACGATCGAACTGCCACCGGGCGACCCGGGCACGCCGCCGCACCGGCACTCCGGCCCGGTCTTCGGCTACCTGCTCGAGGGCGAGATGATCTTCGAGCTGGAGGGCGAGCCCGAGCGGGTGATCAAGGCCGGTGAGGCGTTCTGGGAGCCGGGCGGCGACGTCATCCACTACCGGTCCGCCAACAACCTGTCCGATCGAGTGACGAAGTTCCTGGTCGTGATGGTGTGCGCGCCCGGCCAGGAAATGCTGGTGCTGGTGAGCCCCGACGAGCTCGAACAGCGTAAGGACCGCCGCTCAACCCGGCCGAACTGACGGAGAGGCACGTCATGCGTATCGTTCTCGCCGGTTCGACAGGCGTCATCGGCCGTCGACTCGAGCCCATCCTGACCGCTCAGGGGCATGAGGTCATCGGGTTGGCCCGCAACGGCCCAGTCGCCGTCGACGTGCTCGACCGGGACGCGGTCGCTGCCGCCGTCCGCGACGCCCGGCCCGACGTGGTGATGCACCAGCTGACCAGCCTGAGCACTGGGGACTTCGCCGCCAATTCGCGGCTGCGTCGGACCGGGACCCGCAACCTGGTCGACGCGGCGCTCGCCGCCGGCGTACAGCGGATCGTGGCACAGAGCATCGCCTGGGCGTACGAGCCGGGCACCGAGCCCGCGACCGAGGAGACCCCGCTCGACCTCGGCGCGGCGGAGCCACGCCAGACCAGCGTGGCCGGTGCCGCCGCGCTCGAATCCGCCGTCCAAGAGGCGCCCGAGTGGGTCGTGCTGAGGTACGGCACCCTCTACGGCCCGGGCACCTGGTACGCCCGCGACGGTCTGATGGCCCAGTTCGCCGCCGCCGGCAAGGTTCCCGCCGACGCGGACGTGAGCAGCCTGCTGCACATCGATGACGCCGTCGCCGCCGCAGTCGAGGCTCTGCGGTGGCCCGTGAGCGTCGTCAACGTCTGCGACGACGAGCCAGCCGCCGCCTCGCAGTGGGTGCCCGCGTTCTGCGGGGCGACCGATGTGCCGGCGCCAGCGGTGAGCGGTGGCGAGCGGCACGGCTGGGCGCGCGGAGCGAGCAACCGCTACGCCCGCACGCACCTCGGCTGGAGCCCGACCTATCCGTCCTGGCGGCAGGGGTTCGACACACTGTGAGCCGCCCGCACCGACAATCGCGCCCGCGTCACTGCCGCGGATCCGCCACTGCCCCGCTCGGCGGGTCGCCCGGAAGCGGCACTGAGTCCACCGGCTGGCGAAGGCGCTCGATCAACTCGCGGGCCGCCTCGGCGTACCGCCGCTCCGATCCGCCGGGCCGGTGTCCCTGGATCGGCGGCGGGACACTGTCGCCGGGTAGCGGCACCACGTCGGCGGGATCCCGTAGCCGGCGGTCCACCGTCGCCGCAGTCCCGCCGACGGTCAACGGCGCGGGTGTCCGGTGGGCGCTGAATATCCAGCCGCCAACCGAGTCGGTGTCGCGCCACAGGTTCACCCACCGCCAGTCCACCCGAGCGCCAATCTCGTGCAGCACCTCGTCGTCGACGAAGGCGGGGAAGAGTCGCGCGTAGAGTCGGCTCAGTGGTGACCCATGGGTGAGCAGAGCGACTCGACTGCTGACCTGGGGCGGTAACTGGAGCACTGTCGCGGCGGCCAGGACCGAACCGTGGCTGTGCGCGGTGAGCAGCACGAGGTGGCCGCGTCCGACGAGGTAGGTGATTCGTCGGGTCAACTCCGGCACAGCCCGTTCGGCGTAGCAGGGTGGAGCGAACGGGTGGGCGGCCCGGGGCCAGAACGTGCCCAGGTCCCACAGGACACCGACGTGGCGCCTGAATTCGACTGTCCGGTAGGCGAAGATCCCGCCGATGGTCAGACCGAGGATGATCGCGGCGATCCCCCAGCTCCCGAACGCGATGGAGAAGGTGATCAAATCACCGGGTAACCGTGCGTACCGCTGTACGGACTCGCTCGGCAGCAGGTCCAGCAGACCGAGGGTGGTGGTGGCCGTGCCGATCCCGGCCAGGCATGCGTAGACCACCGCCAACGGAATAAGTCTTTCCGTGAAGCGGGCCCTTGCTATCGCCTTCCGCACCTGCCGCAGTCGGGTCTCGGCCGCGGGCGGGCGCTCCGGGTAGTCGCAGTCGACGATCACCGCCGCAGCATGACGTCGACGGCGGCGAGAGATGAGGATGACCGGCACCGCCACCACCAACGTGAACAGCACGGTCCGGAGAAAGCCGAAGATCGCCCAGGTGAACGCCGGCGGCAGACCGGACGCCAGGCCTTCTCCGGTCGGTGCGTCACGATCGAGGAAATCCGCCACCCGGTAGACGAACTCGGCGGACACTGCCACCGCCAGACTGACCGCGCTGGCCGCCATCACCAGTGCGCCCAGCCCGAGCAGCGGGATGGCGTCCCGCTGGCGAACCCGGCGCCAGAGCAGCACCGCGCCGAGGGCGGTGAGCAGGGTCGTCTGGGCGACGAACAGCAAGGTGAGAACTGCGCCGTAGCCGGGTAGGCCGCCCCCCTCGCGCCACGGCGCCGGGCTGGCGAGGACGTGGGCCGTCACCACGATGGTCAGGGCCACGGCCACCGTCCGCACCGCGCGGGTGATTCGGTCCAGCCGCTGGTCCGAGGCGGCCCGGTCGAGCACCGGGGGCAGGCAGAGCAGGACCACGCAGCTGGCCAGCACCGCCCCGGTGGCCACGGCCAACGAGATGGTGCTGGCCGAGGCGCCGTTCGCGGCTCGGGCGGCGAGCAGAGCGACGTCCAGTGTCGCGAACGCCGCCGCGACGTGAATCGAACGAAGCCGTCCCACCAGCGGCCCGGCGTCCCACTGACCGATCCCGCCGAGGCGATACTCGGAGACCTCGTCCGCCGGAGCGCGGAACGCGTCGAACATCTTTCTCGGCCGGGTGCTGGCACGCCAGAGCAGGCCGATGGCGCCGGCCGGAACCACCGCGAGTACCGCGAGGCGCAGGCCCACCGGTCGCCCGCCCAACCAGGACAACCAGGTGCGCCCGTCCAGGCAACGTGGCGAGCCCATGCACTTCCACGCGATCAGGTCCAGCGTGACACCGACGAAGGCAAGCACATACAGCGCGGTGAGAGTGAGCGCCAGCAACCGGCACAGGGATCTGACCATCGCGTCGGAGCCGGGGCTCGCCGGTCGCATCCAGATCGCCAGGTTGGCCAGCATGAACGGCAGGAGGAACACCAGCGACAGTGTTCTGACAACGCTTCCGGCGGGCAGGTCACCCCAGCGGTACGCCTCCGTCACCCGTTCGCCGGTGCCGCACGAACATGGGCGGTGGGGGCGGTAGAAGCCCCCACTGCGGTCGCCCGCGACCTGCTCGACCTGCGCCGCGTTCAACACCTGAGCGGCGCTGGCGTTGGCGGCGCCGTGCACCCGCAGCTCCACCACGTCATCGGACATCCCGGGCCCGCCTGGCCGCGCTGATGCACCCGACATCGGCCCCTCCGAAGCACCTTCGGTGGCCAAGCCGGGGTGAACCCGGCCCCCGCGCCACTCGCGGCGGTGTACCCCGCCCGGCCGAGACCAACCGTGGGCCCGCCGCACGGATGGTGCAGCGCCTGCAGGTCCTCGGGCCGCACAATATTCCGGTGTCGATCCGGTGGGCGGTGGCTAGCGTACGCGGATGAGCATTGTCCCGAGGGCCGGACTGCGGCTGCGATTCCTCAGCGATCCGGGCGAGTTCCTGGCCGTTGCGGGTGACTACCTGGGCGCCGATCCGGTCGTCAGCACGGTCGTGACCACCATCGCGCACCGGCTGTTGTCGCAACGGGCAGAGGGTATCCCTCAGCCCGACCGTAACTGGTGGCTCGTGGTCAGCGACGACTCCGGGGCGGTGGTCGGTGCCGGGATGCGCTCGGCGCCGTATGCCCCCTATCCGCCGTTCCTGCTGCCCATGCCCGACGAGGCGGCCGTTGCGCTCGCCCACGCGTTGCACGAGCGCGGGGAGGAGGTCCTCGCGGTCAACGGCGCCCTGCCCGCGGTCGACCTGTGCGCCGCCGCGCTGGCCCAGCTCGGTGGGGGCGCAGTCCGGGTCGACCAGCACACACGGCTGCACCAGCTCGGCGAGCTGACACCGCCGCCACCGGTGCCCGGCAGCTTGGTGACCGCGACCGTGGACGACGCGGGACTGGTCACCGAGTGGCTCGCCGCGTTCGTGGGCGACGCCGACGAACAGGCGGGCCGCCCGCGTGGTGCCAGCGCGCACGAAGCGCCCGACCATGCGGAGGTGCTGCATCGGATCCACGCCGGACGGCTGTGGTTCTGGCTCGACGAGACCGGAGAGCCGGTGCACCTCACCGGTGCCAACCCACCGTCGTTCGGCGTGGCCCGCCTTGGCCCGGTGTACACACCGCCGGGCCAACGGGGGCGCGGCTGGGCCAGCAACGCGGTCGCCGAGGTCTCCCGCCGAATCCAGGCCGAGGGTACGCAGGTCTGCCTGTTCACCGACCAGGCCAACCCGACGTCGAACAAGATCTACGCGGCCCTCGGCTACCGGCCGGTCGTCGACATGGCCAACCTGGTCATCGTCTGATGAGCAGCTGGTGGAGCGGCCCCACCGATCAGGTCGAGGTCTGCTCACGCAGTGCCCTGGTCGAGCTGGCGGCGGTACTACCGGCAGCCGGCAGATTCGTCGTCGCCCGGCTCGACGGTGCGAGGATGACGGATGCGGACCACACCTTCTACGAGTTCTCCGACGCGCTGCTCTTTCCCGGCTACTTCGGCTGGAACTGGGCCGCGCTGTCCGACTGCCTCCGCGACCTGAACTGGATGCCCGCGGACGGGTATCTCATCGTCGTCGAGAACGCGCCACGGGTGCTGTCCAGCAGCGCCGAGGATCGGCACACGCTGTTGTGCATCCTGTCGCAGGCCGTACACCACTGGGCCAGGCCGTTCGGCCAACCAGAGTTCAAGGTGCTGCTGCTCTGCGACCGCGACGACGAGGCGGCGCTGTTGCGGCAGGAGATCGCCCGTGCGGACGCCGGTACGCCTCAGCGAGACGGCTTCGCTGATCGTCGGCCGTAGGAAACGGTTGTCCCGACCAGCAACGCCGCTCCGGCGAAGAAGTAGGTGTTGATTGCGATGCCGATCCAGAACTCGCCAGTGGAGACGTCCGCCACCCCCATGAAACCACCGCGACGGACACCGCTGACCATCACATAGTTCTCGGCCATTCCTGGCACACCCCGGATGACGAGCAGGGTGCTGCCGAACACCAGTGGGGTCAGGATCAGCCACCGGGGGAGGTGTCGCGCCGGCGGGCGGACAGTGGCCAGAACGACGGCTGCTCCGAGGGCCGACACCGCGATGAGCACCACGTTGAAGATCACGTAGGCCCTCATGCCCCACGGTCCGCCGCCGGTCGGATCGCGCCCAGGGAAGAACACCAGGATCACGTGGGACACCACAAAGACGTTCAACCAAGCCAAGGCGCCGTACGCCCAGCGACGACTACTGAAAGCGGGCATACCAGCACCCTCGCCAAGCCGACAGCGTGACGCCTCCCTCAGTGGGTCGGTTCCACTCCCCCAGGAGAGCGAGGTGCGGGAGCCCCGCCGCGCACCCGACCAGACGAGGACGCCTCCAATCGCTCGCTGGTCACGACGGCTGCGGTCCTACCGACTACTGACGGCCCGGGGCCGGGCTCGCCGCTCGCGCAGCCAGACCAGCACCACCATGGCGACGTTGACGGCGCCGAGGATCAGCAGGGACGCGTCACCGGAGTCGGTGGACCGGTCGATCGCGAAGGCCTCGCCGTCCGCCATCACCGTGTTGACGGTCGTGAACAGGACGTTGTTGGCGACGTGGAAGGCAACCGGTGCCTCGATGCCACGGCTGATGATGGCCATCAGGCCAGTGCTGACCCCGATCACTGTGTAGTAGCCGAACAACCAGGGGTCAGCCGACCCGTGGACCACGGCGAAGCCCAGGCCGGACACGACGAGCCCGACGACCAGGGCGGGGCGAACCGCACGCACCCAGGACGCGGCGGCGGGCAGCACCGCACTTCGGAACATCAGCTCCTCGCCGACGGCCTGCACCGGGGTGCTCAGTGCGATGATCGCCAGCATGCCGATCGTCGTGCCGGTGACACCGAAGGCGGTCCAGCCCGGGGCGTCGGGCGCGACCAGCGCCACGACACCGATCCCGGCACCCACCAGCAGCGCCGCCGCGACCAGGTAGTACGTCAGGCGGCGAGCGTCGAAGGCTCGGGGTGCACTGATCAGGCTGCGCCACGGCACCCTGGCGATCCAGACCAGGAGCAGGATCGCCAGGGCGCCCGCCGTGCCGATGCTGAGGTTGACGGCCAGGAACTTCAACGGCGTGAGGGTGGCTGACATCGGGTCGTCGCTGCCCTCGATGACGCCCACAAGCTGGTAGAGCAGAACCTGTAGCACCACCATCGCCAGCGGCGGCACGCCGATGACCACCAGCGGCTTCCACCAGCTCATCCGAAGGTGGGCGCCGAAGGGCCGGGAGCTGTCGACGGCCAGCCGGGAATGCTCCGGCGTCTGGAGGCGCGAGCCTCCCGCATCAGAAGGGCTCGTCCCTGTCCAGGGTTTCGCGGCTCTGGGGGCGTTCATCGGGGAGCTCCCTCTCGTCGGTGTGGAGATCCCATTGCAGCGCTCATGGCGCCTCGCCGTCAGTGCCACCACGTCACCACGTCACAGTGACATTTCCTCGGACAGTCGCACCGCACGGTCACGGTCGGCGACGGCGGATGCGCCTACAGCCAGTCGTGTTCGCGGGCGTAGCGGGCCGCTTCGTGGCGGGTCCGGGTCTGGGTCTTGCGCATCGCGTTGGACAGGTAGTTGCGGACGGTGCCCGGGGCGAGGTGGAGCCTGGTGGCGATGTCGGCGACCGAGTAGCCCTCGCCGGTGACCCGTAGGACGTCGGCTTCACGCTCGGTGAGGGGGGAGTCCTCGGTGACGGCGAGCACGGACACGTCCGGGTCGATCCAGCGTTTCCCCGCGTGCAGGGTGGCGATGACCGAGGTGATGTGGGCTGGCTCGGCGGATTTGCTGACGAAGCCTTGGACGCCGAGCTTCAGCGCCTTGCGCAGCACGCCGGGCCGGGCATGCCGGGTCAGCATGAGGATCACCTGCTCCGGTCGCTCGCGGCGGATCTCGGCGACCGCGCCCAGGCCGTCCACGCCCGGCATCTCCAGGTCGATGACCAGCACGTCGGGCCGGTGCCGCAGGGTGGCGGCGATCGCCGTCCGGCCGTCCTGCGCCTCGGCGAGAACGGTGATGTCGCCCTCCATCGGCAGCAGCGCGGCCAGGGCCGTGCGCAGCAGCGCCTCGTCGTCGGCGAGGACGATGGTGGTCATCGGTCGTCCTTCCCGGTAACCGTCGGGGCCGCTTCGGCCCGAGCGGGTGGGAAGGTCGCTGCGGTCAGGAACCGCCCGTCCTTCTGTTCCACGGACAGCTCACCTCCGTCGTCCGCCACCCGTTGCCTCAGCGTCGCCAGGCCCCTGAGCTGCGGGGGCGAGGTGGCGGTCACGCCGTCGTTGACGATGGTGATGCCCGACGCGGCGAGCGTGATCTGCACCTGGGTGGCCTGCGCGTGCCGCAGGATGTTCGTGGTCGTCTCCCGCAGCACCTGCCCGAGCAGTTCGCTGGCGCGGGCGTCGACCTCGGCCTCCCGGGTCACTCGGACCCGGATGCCGGCGGCCTCGAACAGGTTCTTCGCGTTCTCGATCTCCGCGGTGAGGTTGAGCCGCCGCTGCGCGTAGGCGAGTTCCTTGGTCTGCGCGATGGTGTCGCTGACCAGCGTGTACGTCTCCCGCAGCTCCTTCTCCGCCCGAGCGGTGTCGCGCAGCAGCAGCCGCTGGGCCAGGGCGATCTTCAGCTTGACCACGTGCAGGGTGTGGCCCTGGATGTCGTGCAGGTCGCTGGCGAACCGCACCCGCTCCCGGACCACCGCCAGCTCCGCCTCGCGTTCCCGAGTCTGTTCGAGCTCCCGGATGAGGTCGTAGAACCGCTCGCCCACGACCGTGAAGACCGTCACGAGGACGGTGAGAGCGGTCGGGATGAGAACGTAGGTGACCAGGACGCCCACGATGTCGTCGCGCTGCACCAGCAGCCGCGCCACACCGACGACGGCGACGTAGGTGAACAGCCCGGCTATCGTCAGAGCCCGGCGCCGTCGCACCTCGCGCAGGGAAAGCGAACCCACGGCGCAGACACCCCAGTAGGCGTTGGGGCTGCCGGTCACCAGGACCCCGAGCGGCCAGACCGCCGCCGCCACGACCAAGCAGGGCAGCGCGACCCGGGCGAGGTCGTTTGCCGTCCACCGTTCGAAGGCCACCACGGCCGCCACGGCACCGGGTGCCAGGACGACAAAGTGCCACCAGGCGCGCGCGTCGGTGTAGAGCAGGATCACCGCGGCGAACACCACCGGCGGCAGTGATGTCGCGAGGTTGAGCCGGCGCAGCCTTCCCTGCGTCGACTGGGTGAAGCGCGGCGGTCTCGCGGTCACCAGGTCAGTATCCGGCAGCCAGGGGTCAGCACCAGTGACACCACGTCACTTGCGGTGATGACGTGGTGCCACTGACAGATCGGCTGCGCCCGCGCTGTCATAGGTGCATGTCCACCACACCCGTCATCGAAGTTGACCGGCTGAACCTCACCTACGGTGATTTCCACGCCGTCAGGGACCTTTCCTTCGAGGTACGACCTGGAGAGCTCTACGCGCTGCTGGGCACCAACGGAGCCGGGAAGACCTCGACACTGGAGGTCATCGAGGGACACCGCAGGTCAACCTCCGGCACCGTACGTGTCTTCGGGCACCGCCCCGACGACCGCCAGACGGTACGTCCCCGAATGGGCGTCATGCTCCAGGAGAGCGGATTCTCCCCCGACCTCACCGTTCGGGAGTCAGTCGGCCTGATCGGCCGACTTACCGCACGCACCGACGACGTCGACCGGGTACTCGACCTCGTCGACCTCACCAGCCGAGCCCGCCGCAAAGTAGCTCAGCTCTCCGGCGGCGAGAAGCGCCGCCTCGACTTTGCCACCGCCGTCTACGGCACCCCAGAACTGATCGTCCTCGACGAACCCACCACCGGCCTGGACATTCAATCCCGCGACGCCGTCTGGGCGACCGTCGACCGCCTTCGCGAAAACGGCGCCACCATCGTGCTCACCACCCACTACCTGGAAGAAGCACAACAGCGCGCGGACCGCATCGGACTGATGCACCACGGCACCCTGCACCGCGAAGGCACCGTGGCCGAACTGACCCGCACCCTGCCCGCCGTCATCCGCTTCACCCTCCCGGCACCGGCACCGGCATCGGCGCTGCCGCTGCAGGCCGCCGTCGAGGTGGACGGGAAGGTCGTGGTCGAGACCTTCGCACTGCAGAACGACCTGCACATCCTGCTCCGGTGGGCGCAGGACCACGCCGTGGAGCTGCAGGGCCTGGAGGCCGGGCCGACCCGCCTCGACGACGTCTTCCGCGCCATCGACAACTGACCCGCCGTCTCGACAGGAGCGCCACCGTGTTTCCCATCGCCTCCAGCGAACTGATCCAGATCTTCCGCAACCGACTGGTCCTGATCACCAGCCTCATCATCCCCGTCGTCGTCAGCGCCTACTTCGTCCGCCAACACGACACCTTCGCCGACCTCGGCAGCCTCGGCTACATCGCCGCGATCATCCTCTTCACCATCACCGCCTTCGGGCTCTACACCACCGCCGTCACCACCCTGGCCTCCCGACGCCAGAACCTCTTCCTCAAACGCCTACGCTCCACCGCCGCAACCGACACCACAATCCTCGCCGGCCTCCTGCTGCCCGTCGTCGTCATCGCCCTGATCCAGGTCACCGCGATCCTGACCGCCCTCGCCGTGGTCGCCGGCGCACCGGCGAACATCGCCCTGCTCGTGGTCGCGACCATCGCCACCCTGGCCATGATGATCGCCTTGGCGCTGGCCACCGCCGGGCTGACCAACTCACCCGAACACGCCCAGGTCACCACCCTGCCCGTTACCCTCGGGGTGATCGCCGTGGCCAGTTGGGTGGGCATCACCGGCACCGAGAACCTCGCCGGGCTCAAGCGGCTGCTGCCCGGCGGCGCGGCCACCGAACTGACCATGAACGCCTGGAACGGCGGCGTCGCCGTGACCGACTCCCTCCTCCTGCTGGCGCCCACCCTCGGCTGGGTCGTCGTCGCCGTCGCCCTGGCCACCCGACTCTTCCGCTGGGAGCCCCGCCGATGACCACCGAAGCCCGGCCTCAGACGCCGACAGTGGTGGAAGACCTCCTGCTGCTCCTGTTCCAACCCAACTCCGGAACCATCGCGGGAGAGAACACCCTCTTCTACGTCCTCGGCGGAGCCGTCCTCGCGGACCTCGCCCTCGGCGGTCACCTGACCACCGAGGCCCGGGGACGGGTCAGCAGCGTGGCGGGTCATCCACCGTCGGATGACCTCCTGCGCCCGGCGTGGGACTACCTCGCCGAGAAACCGAGAGGGGTGCAGACGGCCCTGGCTGCGGTCGGCCCCGTCCTGCGCAAGCCGGTGTTGGAGCGGCTCATCGCGCGAGGCGACATCGACCAGGAGCCCCGTAAGGTGCTCGGCCTGTTCCGGACGACAGCCCTACGGGAGGGCAGAACCGAACGACGGGCCCGCCTGCTCGCCGACGTCCGGCGGGTCCTCGTGGACGGTGCGCAGCCGCAGGCCCGTGTCGCCGCGCTCGCGGCGCTGCTCTCGGCGAGCGGGACGCTCCCGCAGTTCCACCGCGAGATCCCGTGGACGTCACCGGTCATCACGCGGGCCAAGGAACTCGAGCGTGGCGACTGGGGCGCCGACGCCGCGGCGGCGGCCGTGACCCGCACCGTGACGGCCACCGTCATCAACAGCGCCGTCGCGGCCATCACCGTGCTGCCGCGAGGTTAGCGGTGCCTGCGCACCGGGCCGCCCGAGGGTGGCTGGCGGCCCAGTGATCAGCGCGGTTCCGAGCCTCGATCGGCAACGATGGGCGGCATGGCTCGGCGGATGCGCGCACGACCTACCGGGGAGGCACCGTGACTCAGCGCTCGCAGCACCAACGGGGACGGTGTCCCGTCTGTAAACGACTCGTACCCCTCACCGCTGACGGCACTGTCGCTCGGCACAACGGCACCATTCGTGCCTACGCCCCGCCCGAAGAGTGCCCCGGGGGCGGACAGCGAGCGGACGCCACGGGGTCATGAGCCGACAGCCGGACGATGTCCGGTTCGGCTCACTCTCTGGGATGGGGCGGGTGCGGCCCTTCGGGCGGTTTCCCCCTGGCGTGGACGGCGTCGGAAGCCGCGATGCCGGCGAGGACGACGACGGCGGTGGCGGCCACGGCCAGCGGCGGCAAAAGGATCATGAACGGCGAGGCGCCGGCAAGCGCCAGAGCGCCGACGATCCGGGAGTGGGACACCCGGGCGAATACGGCATGTTCCACCAGGGCTCGTCCGATCAGGAAGAGCATCGGTCCGCCCAGGACAACGAGGATCCACGCCGCGTTGGTGTGCCCGAACGGATGTTCGATCACGATTTCGTACCCGACGGCGACAGCGACGATCCCGGCCACCATGAGTACGTGCGCGAGGAAAGCCTCTCGGATGAGATGCGCGGGCTCAGCGGCGACTCTGATGGCTTCGGGTAGCAGTTGGCCCGCCCTGAAACTGTAGACGCGAAACAGGAGCACGGTCGTGATGAATGAGACCGCAAAGGCTGCCACGGCTCCTCCCCGCCGAAACGAGGTGTCGCTGTAGGCCGACCCGGTCGTCAGAATAAGTTCACCGAGGGCGATGATGAAGAATTGTTGGTAACGCTCAGAGAGATATTCGGCCAGGACGGGCCATTGCCGTTGGGTGGGGCGGGACCACGGCGCGGGATAGAACATCAGAAGTGCCGTGCCGTCGATGGCGATCGCGAGCGTCCACAACAGGCTGCGGGTCAGATCCGTCACGATCGCGCCGGCGATCCACGGCACGGCCGACAACGTGAACCAGAAGAACACTCCAGCTGCTCGGCGCTGAGCTTCGTGGCCGCGCAGTATCGGCACGATGACCAGGCCACGGATGATGTGAACCGCGACGTACGCACCGGCGAAGGCCAGACTTCTGTCACCGAACGCGTGCGGCACGGCGACTGCCATCACCAGCGCGCCAAGCATGGCCGTGTAGACCAGCACCTGAAGCTGGGGCCGCTGCGGATCGTAGAGGTCGGTGACCCACGCCGTGACGAACCACAGCACCATGAAGGCCAGCAGCAACAGCAGGGTCTCGCCAGCCTCGATGAGGACGACTCGCTGCTCGGTGAGTTCCTCAACCAGCCGTTGCGAGACCCGATTGAGGGCAAAGATGAAGACCAGGTCGAAGAAGAGTTCCAGAAGGCTTGGTCGCTGCGGTTGCCCGGGTTTCCGAAGCAGCGCTGCTGCCCTTGTCGACATGGGCCGCCCATTCCTGCCGGCTTCGCCTTCCCGGGTAATTGGTACCACGCCGGGCCGGTCGTCGAGTCGATACCCGAAGAATGTCCGGCGAACATGCCCGCCCGGATGTCGACCTCGCGCTGCGAGCACGAGATTGCATCTTCCTTCGCGGGGTACGCCCGCTAGGCCACACGGGCGCCCTCGGATCACCCGAGCGGGTCGGTGTGAGCCTCGTACACGCCGGGGGGCCGGTACCGGATGGATCAGCGAGACGGGGGCGGGCGCGCTGGGGCTGACGGCTTGGTGGAACTGCGGGTGCACGGGGTGTCCGCGACCGGCCCGGATGACCTGCTGGACCGACCGCACGTGCAGCAGGTGGCGGGTGACCACCGGGGCGGCTTCTACCGGCCGCGAGCGGTAGACCGCGAGGACAGCGAGGCGGGCGCGGTGACGCTCGAGGCCTACCGCTGGAACAACCTGCCCGCTGGCAACGCGGTGCGAACGTTGTCGATGGTGATCCTGCTGCCCTTCATGCTGATCAACCTCGCCATCTGGATGCGTCCGGCCGGAGCCGGTGGCGACCCGGTGATCAAGGCCCTGTGCCGGTTGTTGGCGCTCACCATGACCTCGATGTACGTGCTGAGCATCGTGGGGGTCGCCCTGGATGTGATCGCGTGGAAGTGCATGTCCTCACCGGAGTGCCTGGCCGGACGTAGCTGGCTCTCCTGGCTCGGGGGGCGTCCTGCCGGACTGCGCCTGGCGGTGCTCGCACTGGCACCGGCTGCGGCCATCAGCCTGGTGTGGGGGCTCAGCGCGCGCCCGGCACTTCCCTCTGACGTCTTCCGCGCGGCCGACCACCCTCGTGCGGCGGACCGGCTCACCGCCGTCGGCCGGTGGGACAATGAGCCACTGGTGGCACGACTGCGCTCGATTCACGTCGCGGCGGCGTTTGCCACGCTGGATTTCTGCCTGCTCGCAGCCCGGTCCGCACAGGGTCTGTCGATCGGCACCGTCGCGCTGACGGCAGCTGCCGGACTTCTGTTGATCACGTGCGCGGTTCTGCTCTGCACCCCACCCCTGGCCACGCCCACGGAGCTGCGGCTCGACCGGTTGGTCAGCGCGCTACGCACGATCGCCCTCGGTCTGACCGTGCTGGTCTGGATCCTCGTTGTGACCAGCTCGGCATCCTGGCCGGAGCGGAACGGGCTGCCCGGCTACAACCTGAGCGTCGTCGGGCTGTTCATCGGTCAGGCAGTGCTGCTTGCCGCCCTGGGGGTGGTGCTGTTCTGGCATCGGGCTCGAGATCCGAATGTCGCGCCCGCCCTCGGGCTCGGTGCCCTGGCGACCTCCGTAGCCGCGATCAGTCTGGCGATCACGTTCTCCGCTGAGCTGATCTATCGGGTGTCCGACGTTCTGAACAGGGGCGCGCCCACCGCCGAGGCGTTGATAACCAGCCCGCCACGTGCCTGCATCTGGGCGATTCTCGGCTTCTCGCTGGCGGTGCTGGTGACGCTGGCCGTCGCCGCCGTGGTGTCGGTGGCGTCACGACCGGGACGGATCCGGGCCGCGTCGGCAATCGTTGCTCGTGACTTCCCGGACGCGCCGCCCAATGCCACACCGCGGCTGCACCAGGTGCGCAAGACCGTGGCCCGTGCCCGGTTCACCGAGCGGCTGTTGCCGCTCGCGGTGCTCTACGCCTGCCTCGCCGGGATCGGTATAGCAGCGGTCGCGCTCGGCCTGCTGCCGACGCCTCCCGGCGAACTGCTCCAGCGCTACGTCGGGTTGCCGGTCAGCTTCGTCAACTTCCTCATCGGTGTCGGCAGCTATCTGATCGCCGCTCTCATCGTCGGCCTGGTCCTCGGTGGAATCTTCGCCCATCGCACCCCGTGGTTCCGCCGATACGTCGGCGTGCTGTGGGACCTGGGCACGTTCTGGCCCAGATCCGCGCACCCGTTCGCGCCACCGTGCTACGCCGAACGTGCCGTTCCCGAACTGACCTGCCGGATCACCCACCTCGTCGACTCCGGTAACGCGGTGGTGCTCACCGGGCACAGCCACGGCTCCGTCCTGCTCGCCGCGACAGTGCTCCAACTGCCGCCGCGGGTCACCGACCGGGTCGGGCTGCTGACCCACGGCTCGCCCCTCCGACGGTTGTACGCGCGCCTCTTTCCCGCGTACGTCAGCGACGAGGTGATCCACGAGATCGCCGACCGGGTGAACTGGCGGTGGGTGAATCTGTGGCGGGACACCGACCCCATCGGGGGTCGCGTCTTTCCGCCGCACGGCCCCGACAAGGCACCCGCGGCGTGCGACCGGGAGGCGACGGTGGACCGACGGCTTCGCGACCCGTACGCCGTCACACCTCCGTCCGGCGACATCTTCCCGCCACCGATCAAGGGGCACCGGCCCTGCGAATCGGAGAAGGCGTTCACTGACGCGGTGTGCCACCTGGCCGACCAACTCCGCTGAGCGGGCCACGAGTAGCGGACAGCCGACACCGGAACACAATGTAGCCGACTGTGACCATCAGATCACCACGCGCACACTCCTCTCCGACATGTTCCCGTCGACTGGAGGAACAGATGCGTCTCCGATCGTTCGTCACCACGGCACTGGCCGCCGTCCTGGCCGCCGGCGCACTCGCGCCGCCCACACCGGCCGCGGCGGCCACCGCCGACCGCTGGGGCTTCGCGTACGTCAAGGACCCCACAGTGCCGGTCTGGACCGTGCTGGACACCAGCCGGCAGTGGGGCAGCTGGAAGACCGCCTTCCCCGCCGCCTGGGCCGACGGCATCAAGCTCGCGCCCGGCCGGTTCCAGGTCCGTTTCCCGCAGATCGGTGCCAGCTCACGCGGCGTGCCGCACGTGACCCCGGTGAACCGGACCGGTCACTACTGCGAGGTGGTCCGCTGGTTCCAGTCCGGCACCGACGAGATCGTCGACGTGCAGTGCCACAAGCCGGGCGGCACGCGCGATGACACTCCGTTCACAGTGCTCTGGACGACCAGCTCGGGCGTGCTGCCGGCCGGCACCTCCCACGCGTACGTGCAGTGGACCAGCGGGCTGGTGGCGCAGTCGTACAACTCCACCGGTGGCGTGAACACGGTCGGGCCGCTGGGCGTCGGGCAGTACCTGGTGCGGCTGCCCGGGGTGGGACTGGCCGATCTGCTCGCCGGCAACGTGCAGGTCACCGCCGTGCAGCCGAACGCCGGTCCCCGCCGCTGCAAGGTCTACTCCTGGAGCGCGGTCGGCACCGGCGTGCAGGTGTACGTCTTCTGCTACGACCAGGCGGGCGCGTTCATCAACACCGACTTCGCCCTTTCGTACCACCGTCGGCGGCCGGTGATCGGCTCCCTCGGCCCACCCTCGTACTTCGGCTACCTGGGTACCGCCGTCGGCGGGCCGACAAACGACAACTCGGTGCTCGGCGTCGGCGCGAACACGGTGGCGCCGCTGGCGCCCTCGGGACGCTACCTGGCGACCTTCCCGCAGATCGGCATCAAGGAGACGCACGCCCAGGTGGTGGCGCAGGGCGCCGGCAGCAACTACTGCCACCTCACCCAACCCTGGCCGTACACCACCAACGCCGACGTCGACGTCATCTGCTTCGACAACACCGGCGCGGTCACCCCGCACAGGTTCCTGGCCACCTTCACCTCCCGGCTCTGACGCCGGGCCGCGCCGGCGGTAGCGCTTCCGTTGCTGCCGGCGCGGTAGTGGCCCGGTGCTCGTGGTGGATCATCGATCTGGGATGTGTGGACCAGACGGAAGCGTCCGACGAGCGACCGGCTGCGGCCGAGCTAGCCGGCGGTCGCCTCACGCTGGATCTGCTCGAACTGGGCGGCCATCGCGGCGGCCAGAGTCTGCGCGGCGGACAGTGGGCGAACCATGACCGTGAACTCGTCGATCAGACCGGTCTCGTCCAGGTGCAGGAAGTCGCAACCTTCGACGGCGACGTCGCCAATCCTCGCCTCGAACACCAGCGCGTGATCGCGACCCCCGTCACCGCTCAACTCACGGGTGTACCGGAAGTCCTCGAAGACCCGCAGCACGCCGCGCAGGATCGCCGCGGTGATGGCCTTTCCCGGGTAGGGCTTGAACGCCACCGGACTGCGGAAGACCACGTCGTCGGCAAGGGCCGCCGTGATGGCATCGGGATCGCGTGCTTCAACTGCCGCGCGGAAGTCGATCACCACGCCAGCGTACGGGGTCTCCCCGGCAGCCGCGTGCCCAGTACTCGTCGAGCCTGCACCGCGCAGCAGCCTGGTGTGGCAAGCGGGACGGCCCGGCGATCGTCGGCCCTCCGCGGAGGGTTGATCGCCGGGCCGCCCCGGTGACGAGCCGCCCCGGGCGGCCCGTCGATCAGCCGGTCAGAGGCCGGCGGCGTGCGCGGCGGCGGTACCGCCGACCACAGGCAGGACGATGTTGCTGCTCTTCAGAGCGACCTGCAGGTTCGCGGCGGTGGTGTCCGCCTGGCTGGAGTACTGCGGGTAGCTGGCCACGATGATCACGCCGATCCGGTGGCCGGGCTTGAAGACATAGTCCTCCGGCAGCAGCGGGAAGCTGAAGTTGTACGACTCCCCCTGCACCAGCGGCACGGCCACACGGATCGACTGCCGGTTCTGGGCGTCCATGATGCCCTTGGTGACCAGCTCGTAGTCGGCCGTGGCCACCCGCTTCGCCGTCTGCTTGTAGCAGCCGTCGTCGGTCGGGCTGCTCTCGCCCCAGCAGTCCGATGTGTCCAGGGTGATGATCCCTTCGCCGGAGGCCCGGTGCGCGACACGCTCGTCGGTGCCGTAGTCGACCAGGATCGCCCCGAGGTTGGTGTCGGTCTGGTCGGCGGAGGCCCGCAGTTGCACTGTGGGTGTGCCGGAGATGTGCAGCGGCGCGGAGAGTGGCGCGGAGAGGAAGGCCAGCCGGTTGGGCTGCACCACGTCCGGGTTGAGGATCATGGTGTTCTGGCTCTGCGTGCGGCTGTCCTGGAACGCCCCGGTCGCCGGCTTCGCGGTGGGCACCAGCCCGAGACCGCCAGCGCCGGTGGTGGCGGGCTGCAGGAACACCTCCGTGTCCGCCTTGCCGGGGATCGGCCAGTCGGCGTGGGTCTCCCACACGTCGGCGGAGCGCTCCAGGTCCACCCGCGGCTCGTCCATGATGCCGTTGGCGACGCTCTGCAGCCAGAAGTCGAACCACCGGTGCAGCGTCGACACCCACACCGCGCGGCGCGAGTCGAACGGGTCGACGTGGCCCTCCTGCGACAGCCACAGCTTGCGCGGCACGTTGTTCTCCGCCAGGGCGTACCAGAACTTGCTGAAGTGGTCCGGCCGGACGTTGTCGTCGTTGAGGCCGTGGTAGAGCAGCACGCTGGCGGTGACGTTGGGGACCTTCTTGACGTAGCTGCGCTCGTTCCAGAAGGCCGTGTAGTCGCCGTGCTCGTCGCCGTCGGCGGCGCCTATCGCGTCGCGCACCGGCTTGCAGTACTCCCGTCGCTCGGGGTTGGTGACCGTGTTGGCCAGCGACGACACGTAGCTGTTGCCACGGGTGACCACCCCGTTGCTGCGCACGTAGTCGTAGTACTCGGTCGGTCCGCTGATCGGCACGACAGTGGTCAGGCCCTTCACGCCGGTCACCGCCGTGGCCATGGCCAGCGAGCCGTCGTACGACTTGCCGATCATCCCCGTCCTGCCGTTGTGCCAGTCGGCCTTGACGACCTCACCGGCGGCGTTACGGGCGGTGGCCCGGCCGTTGAGCCAGTTGATGGCCTGTTTGGCGCTGAGGTTGTCCTGGTTGGCGTTGGTGGTCGGGCAGCCGGTGGAGTTGTTGGTGCCGACCATGTCCAGCAGGATGACCGCGTAGCCGCGCGGCACGAAGTAGTTGTCGTAGAACAGCGGCCACTTGTCGAGCAGCCCGTCGCCGTCGAGGTCCGCCTTGCACTCGGACTCGTTGCCTCGGCAGACCGTCGAGTAGTAGGGGCTGGCGTCCATCACCACGGGGGCCTTGAGCCCCTGCGCGGTGGCTGCCGGCCGCATCAGGTCGAACGCGATGATGTCGCGCAGACCGTCGTTGTCGCTGTCGAAGGTGGAGTCGATGAACAGCCGTTCCCGAATGGCGTCGGCGTAGCCGAACACCGGCTGGGTGACACCGTCCTGGACGACGATCGACGGCGGGCCGTCCGCCGCCTGCGCCTGCGGCGCCGCGCCGAGGGCGGCGAGCACAGTCGCGGACAGTACGGCCACGCCGGTGCGCCAACGCGTTCCCACTGTAGGCATGCAATCTCCTTGATGTGTCCGAGGCTGCGTACGCTACGAGCCGACGGCCTTGTGCCACCACCTGCACGTGTAGGAACTTCACCGGGTGTGGTTCGACGGGGCGCGGCCCTCGTCGGCGGGCACCCGTGCTCGGGTACGGAGGTGCCTCGGTGCGGCGCCGACCGGTGCCGGGTCGGCGCCGCACCGAGGTGCTGGGGGACGGGACTATGGCTGGTCGGCCAGCACGAGCTCCCGCAGCTGTCGGTCGAGTGTGGGGGCGTCCAGGCCGCCCGGCCAGCCGCGGAGCAGGGCGCCGCCCTTGGCCACCAGCACGACGGCCGGCGGCTCCCGCACCGCATACGAACGCCAGATCGTCTGCTGGTCGTCCACGACGATCGGGTACTCCACCCGGTGAGCGCGGAGGTAGTCCTGGACCTCGTCGGCCTGGTCCGCGCCGGCCAAGCCGACGAAGACCACCCGGTCCCGGTAGCTGCGGGCCAGGTCGCCGAGGGCGGCCTGGTTGCTGGCGCAGGTGGTGCACCAGGAGCTGAAGAAGGTGAGCACGACGGGCCGCTGCGCCCACAGCTCGGCCGCGGCGAACGGTGTGCCGTCGGTCAGCGCGCCGGTGAATGCCGGGGCGGCCGGGGCGGTGCCGGGCACCGGGCGCAGCGCCAGGTCGGCGGGGACCGGCCCGGGCAGCGCCGTCGCGCCGCCGGCGGGCGTCGGCGCGGGCTCGGGCTCGGGCGTGCTGCATCCGCCCAGCAGCGCCGCCGCGAGCAACAGCGGCAGGAGTGCCCGCCTCATGAGGGGACCACCGCCACCAGCGCCGGGCCCTCGCTGGTGTCCGGCGTCAGGTCGAGCGCCGGCTGGCCGTCCACCTCCAGCCGGTAGGAGTCCCGCTGCGGCACGCGCACACCGACGGCGAACTCGCAGTAGGTGGGCAGGCGCTCGACCCCCAGGTCCTCGGCGAAGGCCGCCACGGCGGTCCCCGCCGGCAGCCGCCCGCTGGCCAGCGCCGTTCCGTCGGGGTCGAGCACGCGGAACGATGCCCGGTTGTGGAAGTGCTGGTAGGGACCGGTGCCGGCGCAGTCCACGCCCGCGGCCCGGATGTTGATGTCGCGAACAAGGACCCGGACGGTCGTCGGGGAGACCGCCTCCTCGGCAGCGCCGACGGCACCGCAGCTGGTCGCGCCGACCAGCAGCAGGGGCAGCAGAGCCATGGTGCTTCGCCGCACGTCATCCTCCTTCCGTCCGCCTGCCGGGTCCGCGGCGGCAGGCCGCCGCGGACCCGGCAGAAACGGGGTCAACCTTGGGCGTCGATCAGGACTTCTCGACCCGGCACTGCTTGGTCTCCGTCTTCGTCGGGTCGCTCTCCGAGGTCGCGGTGAGCTTCACGAAACCGGTGGCCGCGGCGGCGGCGGTGGCACCCACCGACACCTTGACAGTGGTGGCCTTACCGAACTGCGCGGTGGCGAGCTGGTTGGGCAGCCAGGTCCGCCAGCCCTTGCCGGCGACCTCCGCCGACAGGCGGTAGACGTCCGACTTCAGGTACGCGCTGACGTTCTCCGGGTGCTGCTGCCCGCCAGCCGAGTACGAGCCGGTGTTGGTCAGCTCGAACGAGCAGGTCACCCCGCGGTTGGTCGGCTTGCCGCCACCGGTCACCTCGCCCTTGCCCAGCGTCACGCCGTGACTGCTCGGCCCGCCGGTGCCGTCGAGCGAACGCACCGCCACTGTGTAGGAGAGCGAGCCGGCCGAGTCCCGCTTGAGGTCGATGATGTAGAAGTGCAGTCGGTTCGCCTCGTCGACGTACTCGTACTGGCTGCCAGTGTCCGCGCCGGCGTGGAACAGCGCGTCGGAGAGCTGCCGGTAGTCACCCATGGTGATCTTCTGCGGGGTGCCGTCGGGGCGGTAGAAGTCGATCATGTCGATGTCCTGCGGGTTGGCGTCCACCACCCACTGGAACGGCGCGCTGTCGGCGTTCTTCGTCTTGCTGACCAGCACGCCGCTGTCCGGGGTGAAGGAGTCCGCGCCCATCCGGTCGACAACCTCGACCGTGTAGTTGTTGAAGTTGCCACCGTCGCACAACGGGTCGGTGCTGACACCACACGTCGGCGACAGGTCCTTGTTCAACGCGATGTTGACGCCGCTCAGGCCCTTCGGGCCGGCGTCGACCGCCCGGGCCGTGACCTGCGCGACCACCAGACCCGACGAGGCCAACGACTCCCGCGACAGTCGCAGCACGTGCTCCTCACCGACCAGACCGATCTTGATCTTGTCCCGCAGGGTGTGCAGCGAACCCATCGAGCCGCCGTTGGTCGGCGGGATCTGCCAGCGGGTGTGCGGACCGCCCGGGCCGTTGAACGACCCGCGCGACATCATGCTCCAGATCCCGGTGTACGCCCTGCGCAGCGGCTCGCCGTACGGGTTGTTGTAGTTGTCGCCGATGCCCAGCAGATGGGACAGCTCGTGGGCGTAGACGCCCATGCCGGAACTCTCCCCCTGCGTCGAGGAACCGCCGCCGGCGTTCGGCCACAGTGTCGCCGCCGCCTTCCACGAGGTCCAGTCCACGTAGCGGGTCTTCGCCCAGTTCGGCAGGTTGGGGTCCGGCGGGCCCCAGGCGTCCGGCACGTCCTCCTTGTTCTGGAAGATCATCTGCCCGAACTCCTGCCAGGTCGACGACTCGTCCTGGCCGGCGCTGAGGATGAACACCAACTCGTACTGGTTGGCGACCTCCTCGCCGACGGCCGCCCGCCAGGCGCCCAGGCCGTCGGTGCGGATGTTCTTGCCGCACACGTCCCCGCTCGGGCAGGCGCCCGGGTTGAACCCGTTGTCCAGCCCGTACTGGTAGGACTTGGACGGCATCTGGTACGGCCCGAACCCGGTGAGGTCGACGCCGTAGCGGCCGTTGGAGTCCTGCATCCAGTACTCGTGCAGGGTGTGACCCTTGTTGAGGGTGTTCGGGGTGTTCAGGAAGTCCTGGTAGAACTTCGGCACGTCCGCCCGGGGGATGTTTGTCGCGACGGACTGGGGGTTGCCGAAGACCGTCGATCGGGCCCGCTGGGAGACCGCGAACGTCTCGTCCGGATAGTCGAGGGCCACCAGGGCGATCTTGAAGTTGCGGACCGAGCCGGACACGCTCGGGTCGGCCCAGTTCTTGCCGGGCACGGCCTTGTAGTCGTTCCAGGTCATCGTGTCCGGGTTCTGCCAGGCCTGCGGATCGAGGACCTGGAACGGCGCGGTGCCGCCGGCCGGGTTGGCCGGGGCCGCGGCGGCCTGCGCCGCCCCGGTAGCCACGAGCGTGGTCACCACGGCGGCGGCCAGCACGGCCCGCCTCAGCCGGGCTCGGTTGGGGGTACGGTGCACGAAACCACCTCTCGTCGGAGGAAACGCGGTGCCGGCGCCCCGGTGGGGGCTTTCGCGAAGCGCCTGTCAGCAAGCCGCGCAGCGAATCTAGGAGTGCGGGTCGGTGCCGGTCACCGTGCAGATGTCGGCAGGTGAGCCGGCCGCTTCCGACACCTGAAGGACCGACGCCCCCGACGGCTCAGCCAGGGGAGGCTCCGGAGGCCGGTTCGGTGGTCGCCGCAAGGGCCCGCCGTACGTCCCGGCGTACCTGGTCGACGGCGGCCTCGGACAGGGGTCCGCGCGGTGGGCGGCACCGCCCACCGAACCGTCCGGCGCACTCCATGGCGAGCTTCACGGCCTGCACCGACTCGGGCCGGGAGGACCAACCGAGGATCGGGTGCAGTTCGGCGTAGAGCGGCAGCGCCCGGCCCAGGTCGCGGGCGACGCACAGCTCGTACAGGCGCACGGCCTGGCGGGGCAGGGCGTTGGGCACTGTGGCGACCCACCCGGTGGCGCCGCACAGCACCAGCTCGAGCACCACGTCGTCGGCGCCGACCAGCACGTCGACGTGGGGGCAGAGGTCCCGCAGGCGATGCAACCTGCGTACGTCGCCGGTGACCTCCTTGACCGCGACGATCCCGTCGATCTCGGCGACGGTCGCCAGCAGGTCCGGCGTGAGGTCCGACCGGGTGTCGGACGGCTCGTTGTGCGCGACCACCGGCAGGCCGACCGCCGCCACCTCCCGATAGTGGGCGACCACGTCGGCGGGGCGGGCAGCGGGCCCCTCGGGTGGCAGCGCCAGCACGCCGTGGGCACCGGCCTCGGCGGCCTGCTCCGTCCAGCGGCGCGCCTGCCTGCTGCCGTAGCCACCGACGCCGGGCACCACCGCGCAGCCGGGCGGCGCGGCCTGCACCGTCGCCTGAACCACGGCGGCCCGCTCGTCGTCGGTGAGAGCCCGGTACTCCCCCACCGACGCACACGGCGCGACCCCGTGGCACCCCTCGGCAGCGAGCCAGCGGACGTGTTCCTGGAGCTTGTCGACGTCGACCGACAGGTCGGCGCGGAACGGCGTGGTGAGGGAGACCAACACGCCCCGCCAGGGCCTACCAGTTCCCACTCGCAAGCCCCCTCTCCGCCGGCACCGCCGGGTGTGGCGGCGCCGACGCGATCCGTACCGGAACCCTAGGAACGTCCGCGGCCGCGGTCTTCGGACAGATGCCGGAACAGCCGCGTCACCGCCCGTCCTTTTGTCGCGACTTCGACAGTGGACCTTGCGCGATGACCCATCGGCACCGGAGGGTAAGGACTGGCGGTCGCGCGATCCCTGTCACGCAGCGCAACCAGGGGAGTTTTATGCACGGTGAGCTCCAGCGAATCGTCGACGCCGTCGCCGCCCGGGTGGGGCGACCCGCCCTCATCGAGGATCGCCGACAGCGGGTGGTCGCCTACAGCGAGCACGACGGTCCGATGGACGACGTCCGGCGGACGTCGATCCTGCGCCGGCAGACGACGCCGGAGGTGATCGCCTGGTTCCGCGGCATGGGCGTGCTCACGGCCCACGCGCCGATCCGCACCCCCGCGTGCGCCGAACTGGACCTGCTGGCAAGGGTGTGCGTGCCGATCCGGCACGACGACCTGCTGCTCGGGTTCGTCTGGTTCATCGACGCGGACGGCTCGATGACCGATGCCGACATCGCCACCGCGACCGGCCCCTTCGCCGACCTGTCGCTGGCCCTGTACCGGGAGAACCTGCTCGGTGAGCTCGCCTCACAGCGGGAGACCGAGGCCACCCGCACCCTGCTGGTGGAGAGCCGGCAGGCGCGCGAGCACGCGGCGCGGGCGCTGCTGGAGGAGGGCGTGGTGGTCGCCGACGGGTCGACGGTCGCGCTCGTCGCCCAGCTCGTGCCGGCCGCCGGGCGGCAGCCCGACGAGGTGGCCCGGATCGCCCTGGAACAGGCCCTGGTCAACACCCGCCGCTGGATCGGCGTGCGGGAGACGCTGCACCTGGTCTGGCACGACCACGGGGTGCTGCTGGTCTGCGGCGACCGGGTGGCCGGCCGACCCTCGCCGGAAGCCTCCGCCGGGCACCTCAACGACGCGCTGGGCACCGCGACCCGGGGCCTGGCCTCGGTGGACCGGACGGTGACCGGGATCGGCCAGCCTCGTGCCGGGCTGTCCGACGCTGTGGAGTCCTACCAGGAGGCCGCGCAGGCCGCCCGGGTCGGCACGCAACTGCCCGCGCTGGGCGGCGTGGTCTCCTGGGCCGGCCTCGGCATCTACCGGGTGCTGTCACAACTGGACACTCAGCACCTCGCCGTCGCGGGCGTCCATCCCGGGCTGGAGCGGTTGCTGCGCGACGATGCCCACCAGGTGCTGCTGGAGACCCTGGAGGCCTACCTGGACCTGGCGGGCAACGCGCACGCCACCGCCGAGAAGCTCCGCTTGCACCGGACGACCCTCTACTACCGGCTGCAACGGGTGGAACAGCTCGCCGGGACCGACCTCAAGGACGGCAACGAACGGCTGTGCCTGCACCTGGCCATGAAGCTCGGTCGGCTCACCGGCCACTACCGCACGCCGTGACGCCGCCGCCCGCCGGTGGGGCCACAGCGGACAGCAGCGGCCGGTCTGAGCGGTCGTCGGGACGGTCCCGGGCGTTCCTCGTCAGACGAGGCGGGTCATCCACCCGTACGGGTCGGCGGCCCGACCGTACTGGATGTCGAGCAGGTGGCGGCGCAGCCGCATGGTCACCGAGTCCTCGGCGCCGGCCTTCGGGGCCGTCACCTCGCCGCTCTCCCAGACCAGGCGCCCGACCGGCGTGACCACGGCGCCGGTGCCACACGCGAAGACCTCGGTGATCGCGCCGGACGCCACACCCTCCTGCCATTCCCTGATCTCCACCGGGCGCTCCTCGACCTCCAGGCCCAGATCCTTGGCGAGGATGAGGATCGACGCCCGGGTGACGCCCTCGAGGATCGTGCCGAGTGCCGGGGTGACTATCCGTCCGTCGGCAGTGATGAAGTAGAGGTTCATGCCGCCGAGCTCCTCCACGTAGCGGCCCTCGGCGGCGTCCAGGAAACAGACCTGCTCACAGCCGTGCTCGGCGGCCTCGACCATCGGCGCCAGGCTGGAGGCGTAGTTGCCGCCGCACTTCGCCTCGCCCGTGCCGCCCCGCGCCGCCCGGGTGTACTCGGTGGAGAGCCAGATGGAGACCGGCTTGACGCCACCGGAGAAGTACGCGCCGACGGGGCAGGCGATCACCATGTAGGTGATCTCCTTCGCCGGGCGAACCCCCAGGAACGGCTCGGAGCCGAACATGAACGGCCGCAGGTAGACGCTGTATTCGTCCTCGTCCGGCACCCACACCTGATCCGCACGGACCAGTCCCTCGACCGAGGCCATGAAGTCCGGCACCGGCAGCTCGGGCAGTGCCAGCCGCCGGGCGGACCGGGCGAAGCGCTCGCCGTTGGCGTGCGGCCGGAACGACCAGATCGAGCCGTCTCGGTGCCGGTACGCCTTCATGCCCTCGAAGATCTCCTGGGCGTAGTGCAGTACGGCCGCCGCGGGGTGCATGAGGATCGGACCGAAGGGGATGATCTCGGAGTCCTGCCAGCCGCCGTCGGGCCTCCACACCGCCCGTGCCATGTGGTCGGTGAAGTACGTGCCGAACCCCGGATTGGCCATGATCTCGGCTCGCCGCTGCGCGCTCGCCGGGCTCGGATTCTGGTGCAACGGGAACGACAGGCTCATCGCCGGGTCCTCTCAAGGGCCGCATCCCTGGGCGCTCAGGTCACCGAGCACGAACACGCAGGGGAGGTTGTCGGATGACGGGTGCAGAATACCGACGGTGTGCCATCCGCTCGGGGCGCGGCACGTGTGGGTGCTGATGACCAGGTTCGCCGCGACCTCGACGTTTGTGCAGCCGGCCGCCACCAGTACCGACCACTCCCCCAACTTCCCGTTATCTGTAAACAACCCTTGATATTAAGCGTCACGAACGTCAATATGTGGAGGTCGCGGGTCGTCGAAGCTTGGGGAGTGAGCCATGAGAAGCCGTCGAATATTCGCAGTGGTAGCCGGGGCGGCGCTGACCGTCACGGCCGCCGTCGCCTTCGTCCCCAGCAGCATGGCGGCCGCGCCCTCGGCCAACGCCGCCCCGATGGTCGCCTGCACCGCCCCCACCTGGGCCGAAGGCCCCACCTACCAGGCAGGCGCCCAGGTCACCTACGGCGGCCGGCTCTACCAGGCACTGGTCACCCACACCGCGCACCCCGGCGCGGGCTGGAACCCCGCCTCGACCCCATCGCTCTGGCGTGACCTCGGCGCGTGCTCGGGGACCACGCCGCCGCCCACCACGCCACCACCGACGACCCCGCCGCCCACCACGCCACCACCGACCACACCTCCCCCCACCACACCGCCGCCGACCGGTGGGACCTGCGCGGTGAAGTCCCGGCCCACCGGCAAGGTGTTGCAGGGCTACTGGGAGAACTGGGACGGGGCCTCCAACGGCGTACACCCCGGCCTCGGCTGGATCCCGATCACCGACAGCCGGCTCAACCAGCACGGCTACAACGTGATCAACGCGGCGTTCCCGGTGATCCGCTCGGACGGCACTGTCCTCTGGGAGAACGGCATGGACGCCGGCGTGAAGGTGGCCACCCCGGCCGAGATGTGCCAGGCCAAGGCGGCCGGCGCCACCATCCTGATGTCGATCGGCGGAGCCGCCGCGGGCATCGACCTGAGCTCCACGGCCGTCGCCGACAGGTTCATCGCGACGATCGTGCCGATCCTGACGGCCTACCACTTCGACGGCATCGACATCGACATCGAGACCGGCCTGACCGGCAGCGGCAACATCAACACCCTGTCCACGTCGCAGGCCAACCTGATCCGGATCATCGACGGCGTGCTGGCCCGGATGCCGTCGAACTTCGGCCTGACCATGGCTCCGGAGACGGCCTACGTCACCGGCGGCAGCGTGGTCTACGGCTCGATCTGGGGCTCGTACCTGCCGATCATCAAGAAGTACGTGGACAACGGCCGGCTCTGGTGGCTGAACATGCAGTACTACAACGGCAGCATGTACGGCTGCGCCGGCGACTCGTACCCGGCGGGCACCGTGCAGGGCTTCACGGTGCAGACCCAGTGCCTGAACAACGGGCTCACCATCCAGGGCACCACGATCCGCGTCCCCTACGACAAGCAGGTCCCGGGCCTGCCCGCGCAGATCGGGGCCGGCGGCGGCCACCTGTCCACGTCGTTGGTCACGCAGGCGTGGAACTCCGTACCCGGCCTGAAGGGCTTGATGACCTGGTCGGCGAACTGGGACGGGTCGAAGGGGTGGACCTTCGGCGACAACGTGAAGCGCCTGCAGGGCCGCTGACCGCAGACGGTGCGAGGGCCTACCGCCCGCCCGGCCTCCCGGGCGGGCGGTAGGCCGCTCCGGCGAGGCGGAAGGATGAGGTGCCGGCCACTGTCGGAGGGCGGGACCCGCCGCACCACCCTCTCAGTCCAGCTTCGGTCGTTCGTACAGTTCGCTGGCGGACAGGTTGGCCACCGCGCTGCCGTCTGCGAGGCGGACGGTCAGTGTGGTGGTGTTGCTGCTCGACTCATCGAGGCCCTCGGGGTACCAGGCGCCGAAGTAACCGTCGCGAACGGTTGCTCGCGCCGTCCGCGACGAATCGCCATCCTCGGTCCGCAAGGTGATCTCCACACTCGTCACCTGTGAGCCAACGCGTCCCGCCATGATCCGGACATAACCTTCGTCGGTGTGTAGTTGACCCCACGAGTACAGCTCGATGCCCCTGGCGCCGAGCCGCTCGGCGCTGGTCAGCACGGTGAGGATGCTGGTATCTCTCACGTCCCCGTTGCGATCGCGAAAGCACGTCTGGCTTCCAGCCGGCGACACGGCGTTCACGTACGCGTACTCGCCGCGATTTTCACCGATGACCACCCTTGCGACGCTCGCGTCCTGGGCGGGCAGGCATTTGCCGACGATGTCGCGTGCCTCGGTATCCGAGATCGGACTCGGCTCGGGCGTCCACGACGCGAACGCGGGACCAGCGTTGACAAGTGTCAGGGTGAAGGCGACAGCGGCGACGAGTGCTCCGGCCGCGCCGGCGATCGCCAGGCGAGGCCGACGGCGCGGCGCGCGCGCTGGTGCTGGGCGTGGTCGCCGATCAGTGGCGACGATCCGCTCGAGCAGTTCGCGCGCGGGTTCCTGCCCGACGCGTGCGGGCACCGGGACCGCAGCAGAGCGGATCGCCTGGTCGAGGACATCGTCGTGGGTCATGCGGAGCCTCCGCGTCGTGAAGGGCCGGCCGGTGCAGGGACGTTTGTGGGTTCGCTGGTCGCCTGCTGACCAAGATGCTGACGCAGTCGGCGGCGGGCGCGCAGCAGGCGCAGGCTGAACGCGGGCCGGGAAATGCCCAGTACGTGTGCTGCCTGCGGCCCGGTGAGGTCTTCGATCGCGGTCAGTGTCAGCACTTCCTGATCGGCGGATGACAGGCGCTGCCAAGCCTTGACCAGGTCGACGCGGGTAGCCGCGCGGTCGTCCTCGGCGCTGCTCGGAGCATCGGGTTCCCGTAGGACGCGAAGCGCGAGGCTCTGCTGCCGCTGGTCGCTGCGCTGCCGGTTGTGCAGAACATTGCGGGCGACGGTGAACAGCCAGGCGCGGGCCTCGCCGAGTGATTCCGGTACTTCGTCCACGCGGCGCCACGCGATCAGGAACGTCTCAGCGACCACGTCATCGGCAACAGCGAGGTGTGCACGGCGTTCGACGAAGAGCAGCAAATCGTCATACGCGGCCTCGAACAGTTCGCGGAAGGCAGATTCGGCATCCGCGGTCGTTGGATCCACACTCTTCCTCGTGTTCGGCGCGTTGCGTCTGACGGTCATGTTCGTCGCCGGTCCAGGACGAAGCCGCGGACCAATGGTGCGAGTGGGCGCTCGACGAAGCGATGGACAAGCCAGGCTGCCGCGAGCAGCCCGAGCACGGTGCCGCCGATCAGTATCGACGCGGGGAGGCCGGTTTCCTCGTACAGGTTGCGGATCACGCTGTATCCAATGCGCGGGTGCAAAAGGTAGAAGGGGTAGCTGAGTGCACCCGCGGTGGCCAGCCAGCGCATGCTTACCCGGTCGGTGTAGCCCAGCGCGATGACGAGCATCAAAAGGTACACCCCGGTGAGCAGTACCGGTGCCGGCCAGACGGGCACCTCGAAGCCGGGCTTCAACTCCAGGGTCCGCTCGTGCACGCGCTGCAGGCTGACCAGCCACGTGGCGAGTAACAGCACCCACAGCCATCGATCGGATCGGTTGCGGCGAAGCAGGAACAGGGTCATTCCGGCAACGAAGTACGGCGCGAAACTGGACATCACGACCTCGTCCAGGGCGGCACCCCGGAAAACGGGCATGATCACGGCGACGGCCAGCCACGCGGCACCGAAGATCTTTGCTCCCCGGTCGGTCAGCTTGGCCGCAAGAATGCACGCCGCGATCAGATAGAACCGGAGCTCGATCCAGAGGGTCCAATACACGGTGTCGACAAGCGGCGTGTTGAGGGGCTCCGCCAACATGGTCAGGTTGACCAGCACGCCCCACCCGTCCGGCGGAGGGGGAAACGGCAGCCCGCCGCTGATCGGCAGCACCGCCGTTACGACTGTCGTGGTCACCACACACACCCAGAACGCCGGGTAGAGCCGCGCGGCGCGGGAGGCAGCGAACTCGCGAACGGAGCGCCCCCAGCCGCTCATCAGGATCACGAATCCACTGATCAGAAAGAACGTCTCGACTCCGAGGAAGCCATAGATCAGCACCGGTGCCGCGTCCGGCAGGAAGTATGCCGGCGGGTGCACCCCGTCCAACTTCCATGAGTCGCCGAAGTGGTATCCGGCCACCGCAAGAGCACAGATCAGCCGCAACCCGTCCAGCACGTACAACCGTGGCACCCGCCCGGGAGGGCTGCGGACGGGCAGCGGCGTCGGCGCGCGGTCGAGCGTCGCGGTCGTCATACTCTGCTCCTGTCCCGGATACACGACTGCATCCCGGACAGACATGTGCAGCACCGCGTCAAGTGCTACAGGTGATCACCGTCACCATCCTCTGACGAAGCCGTGCCGGCATCGCGAACCAGAACACGTCCCGCTGCGATGGGTAGGCATGACCGTCCAGGACGACGCCGGCCTCCTGGCACCGCCGGGTGCTCACCGTCCGCCGGTACCCCGGCGCGGCTGACAGCCGTGCGGCATCCGCCGGCGGTTTGAGCGGACATTCCCCTGTGGCCAGTTCGAGTTCACCACATCGCTCTACGGTGCCAGCGGACCGAGAACGCCCTGCTCGTACCCGGAGAGATGAGGATTGATGGCAGTAAGCAAGCGGGTGGGCCTGACTGCTGCGGCGGTCGCGCTGACCCTGACGCTGCCGGGCGCCGCGACCGCGGCGGCGGCCGAGCGGAACACGTGGGACCAGGCCGAGTTGTTGACGTTCGCCGCGCTGCCAGCGGCAACCTTCGTTCCCGGCAGCGAACCGTCCGGCTCGTCGCTCGGCAGTGCGCCCATCAACGGGATCACCCCGCCGTTCGCCGACCAACCGATCCAGGGGTTCAGCGGCGTCCTGCGCAACACCGACGGCACCTTCGACGTGCTGTCCGACAACGGCTTCGGCAACAAGGCCAACAGTGCCGACTTCGTGCTGCGTGTTCAGCGGGTAGCGCCCGACTTTGGCAGCGGCGCCGTGGACGTGCTCGGTGGCATCAACCTGACCGACCCGTACGGCAAGGTGCCATTCCCGCTCACTCGTGCCGACCGCGTGCTCACCGGAGCCGACTTCGACGTCGAGTCGATCACCCGGACGGCGGATGGCACGTATTGGCTGGGTGACGAATTCGGTCCGTACCTGCTGCATTTCGACCGGGCGGGCCGCTTGCTACAGGCGCCGGTGCCGCTGCCCGGGGTTTTCGCCCCCGAGAACCCGGGTCGCGGCACGACCCCGGCCAACCTCGCCAGCAGCAAGGGCTTCGAGGGCATGGCCCAGTCGCCAGACGGTCGCACGCTCTACCCGCTGCTTGAGGGCACGACCACTGGTGATCCGGCCGGCACCCTCCGGCTCAACGAGTTCGACACCCGGACCAACGCCTACACCGGCCGGCGCTGGGCCTACGCGCTCGACTCTCCCGCTCACGCGATCGGTGACGCCATCATGGTCGATCGCGACCGCTTCCTGATCATCGAGCGGGACAACGGCCAGGGCGAGACGGCACAGGTCAAGAAGATCTATCTCGCCGACAAGCGCGACCGGAACCGCGACGGGCTGCTCGACAAGACGCTGGTCGCCGACCTGATGGCAATCGCCAACCCTCGCCACGTCGGTGGGTTTGGTGACCCGTTCACGTTCCCGTTCCAGACGATCGAGGACGTGGTGATCCTCGACGACCGCACGCTCGCCGTCCTGAATGACAACAACTTCCCGTCGTCGGCGGGCCGGACTGCCGGCCAGGCGGACAACAACGAGTTCATCGTGATCAAACTCGACCGCCACCTGGACGCGGACAAGCGCGTCCTGCGTCGCTACTGAGCCGCTCTCAGCGGGGTGGGCAGACCGACAGGCTGTCCACCCCGTCCCGGGCGGCCCGAGCGCGCACCGAACGGTGTCGCGTGGGTCATGCCTCAGCAGTGGGTCGGCTGTGCACCACCAACTCGTCGATCTCCAACCGGCCGACGCGCAACTCCCGCACGACCGCCCGGCGGATCACCAGCCGCCCGATGACCAGCGCCCCGACGGCCACGGCCCCGACGGCCAGCGCCCCCACGGCGAGGGCACCGACCGACGCCGCGCCCGCAGCCCGCGCGCCGGTAGCCGCCGCGCCCGTCGCCACCGCGCCGTCGGCACGCGTTCCGGTCAACCGCATCAGGTTCACTTCTCGCTTCATCGCCCCATTGTCCGCGTGCCGCCAGCCGGGTGCCGATCAGGTGCGGAACGCCTCGATCGTGAGCGCGGCGAAGCGCCGAGAGGCGGCAGCCCGGGCGTTCGCGAGGTGGCGTACAGGCCACCGTTGGCCATCAGCATGAGAACCAGATCGTCCAGGCCCACGTCAGGCCGCAGAAGGACTGACTGGGAAGGGTGACGAACAGTGAAGGCAGTAGTGATCAGGGAGTTCGGCGATCCCCGTGGCCTGGCGGTCGTCGACCTTCCTGTCCCGGTGCCCGCTCCGGGGCAGGCGTTGATCACCATTGAGGCGGCCGGTGTGGCTGGCGCCGACGTTCTGATCCGAAGCGGCGCTCTGGCCGCGTACGGCTTCCGCGAGGGTCACATTCCGGGCGGCGAGGTTGCCGGCACGATCACGGCCGTGGGCGACGGCGTCGACCCCGCGTGGATCGGGCAACGCGTCTGGGCCTTCACCGGTACGGGCGGCGGCTACGCCGAGCAGGCAGTCGCCCCGATCGCTGAGGTTCTGTCCCTGCCGGCGGGCCTCCCCGCAGTCGACGCCGTGACGCTCGGCAGCTCCGGGGCTGGGGGTTCGGACGATCCCGCCGGCTACGACGTCATCATCGACGTCGTGGCGGGCCCGGACATGCCCGCGTTCTTCGACCGACTCAACCCCAACGGCCGGCTCGTGGCCCTCGGGGCGGTCGGCGGCCAACCGCCAGCGGGCTTCGGGACGAGGTTGATGGCCGCGTTCCAGAAGTCGATGTCGTTCGCCACCTTCAGCGCGGCGACGGTGACGGCGGCCGATCGACAGGCCGTACGCACGGAGCAGTTCGCCGCCGCCGCTGGCGGGGAACTGCAGACCGTGGTGCACGAGGTTCTGCCGCTGGAGCGGGCGGCAGTGGCGCACCAGAAGATGGACGCTGGCGAGGTCTTCGGACGAATCGTTCTGACCACGAGTTCCTTTCACTGAATCCGCTGCACCGATCGGGGTGGTCTCTTAGGCTGCGTGGGCGGGGCGCCCGGTTCGACGAGTGCGTCGCGGTGGCGCTGTAAGGGCTGGTCGGGTGCTCCTCTCGGTGGCCTGCTTCCGCTACCTCAGCCGGCACGGGGAGCTGCCGCGACGGCGCGTAGGTCCCCCGGTGTCGTTCGCGGCCAGCGGCCGAGCCCGGCTACCGGTGAGGAGCACCGATGACGCAGAGTGCGCACGACCGCCCGGAGATTGTCGTCGGGCTCGTGGCAACCCCGCCGGATCATCCGGCCCGGGTGGCAGAGCGGCTCACCACCGAACTGACCAGCGGGCTCGCCGAGCGGGTGAACGCGGACGTGCGGTGGACCGTCCGGGAAGGCTGGGGAGCAGTAGCGCCGCGCCGCGACGGCGGCGTTGAGGCACTACTCGATGATCTTGCCCAGCGGCGCGTCGACGACCAGTGGGACGTCGCGATCTGCCTGACCGACCTGCCGCTGCATGCTGAGCGGGTGCCGCTGGTCGTGCAGACCTCCGCTCGGCGTCGAGTCGCTGTGGTGTCCCTGCCCGCCCTGGGACTGCACCAACTGCGAGCGGCCCGGGCAGCCGTTCCGGATCTGGTGAGCCGGCTGCTGACCGACGCCTCCGACCAGCGGGTGCCGCCAGCCGACTGGGCACCGGCCAGGATGACAAGCCGGGTTCCCGCCATCCACCGGGTGGTCGGCGAGACCGACATCGGTGAGCGGCGCTACGTCGCCTCGCGGTTCGTCGGCCGACTACGGCTGTTGATCGGCATGGTTCGCGCCAACCGTCCGGGGCGCGCCCTGCTGGGCCTGTCGAAGCTGCTGGTCGGCGCGTTCGGCACGGCCGCGTTCGCGCTCACCACGGACACCATCTGGCAGATGGGCGACGCGCTCGGCGGACTCCGGCTTGCCGTGATCATGCTGCTCGGGCTGACAGCGTTGGTGGCCTGGCTGATCGTCGCGCACGACCTGTGGGAGAAGCCAAGCCGCGAGACGCCGAGTGAGCTGGCACGGCTGTTCAACCTGGGTACGATCCTCACCCTCACTCTGGCAACGGTGCTGTCCTACGTGGTGTTGTTCGTGGGAACGGTGCTCGTCGGGGCGCTGCTGGTCGACACCACCGTTTTGGAACAGACCTTGCAGCGGCCAGTCCACTTCACCGACTATCTGACGCTCGCCTGGATCACCAGCTCGCTGGCCACCGTCGGCGGCGCGATTGGCTCTGGGCTGGAGAACGAGGAGACGGTTCGAGCCGCGGCATACGGCTATCACCCTCAGCCCGATGGCTGGCGGGATGAGAAGAGCGGGCGGGTCTGATCGTTCATGGCTGGTACTGGCTGCGGGTGCGGGGCAGCCACTGGGGATGGCGGTCGCGAAGGTAGCGAAGCATTCCCTCGCGCAGGTCGCAGCGCAGGTCCCAGGCGCTGGCGCCGTCGGCGGCGGAAGCCTGCACCTGGATGACCACCGTCTGCGGGGTGGAGTCGACCATCTGGAGCACCCACTGGTCGCGATCCCACAGCGCTGAGGACTCGACCAGCCGGCGTGCTTCCCGGCGCAGGTCGTCCAGGTCGGCGGTGTGGTCGACATGAATCTGGATCTTGCCGATCACTCTGGACTCATTCCGGGTCCAGTTCTGGAACGGCCGCTCGGTGAAGTAGGTCGTCGGCAGGATGAGCATTCGCTCGTCCCAGAGCCGGATCACCACGTTGGTCAGCTTCACCTCCTCAACTCGGCCCCATTCGCCGTCCACCACCAGCACGTCGCCGACATGCAATCCGTCGGCGAAGGCGACCTGGACACCGGCGAACGCGTTGCCCAGCGCGGTACGGGCCGACAGACCGATCAACGCCCCGACCACCCCGGCCGACGTCAACACGGAGACGCCGAAGAGGCGTACCGGCCGAAAGGTGATCAGGATCAGGCCGATCGCGACGATGGTGACCACGGCAACGGTGAGCCGCCGCACGGGGCGGATCTGCGTCCGAGCCCGCCGGACCCGTCGGCTGGCGACCGCGTCACCCGGCAGTCGACTGAATGCGACCGCCTCGGCGACGTGCAACGCCTTGATCACTAGCCATGCCCCGGACAGCACCAGAGCCACCAGGACGGCGTGCCGCAGATGACGCTGCCACCCGGCCGGACCCAACGGCAGCGCGTAGTACAGCGCCCCCACCAGCAGCAGCGCCGCGGCCGGGCGGCGGCAGGCATGCCGCAGCGGCTCGAGCAGCCACTGGTACCGGCCACGGGCTACCCGGCGGATGACCAGGCCAGAGACCAGGTCCACGACCACTGCGGTCGTCAGCGCGGCCACTACGATCAACGCGGTACGCATCAGAGGCCGTTCACGGTAATCCCGATGCCAGCTTCCCTCGGCTCACTGCCCAACCCACGTGCTCAGGGTGCCACCCCGTCCAGTGGCAGGCGGCCAACATCGGCGAACAACCCGCTCCGCGACGAGGGCTGCCCCCGGGCCCTAGGAGCGAACGCGGATGATCGTCTTTCCGGTGATCCGCTCGGTCGGGTTGAGAGCGGCGACGGCGTCGTCGAGGTCTGCGACGGCGCCGATGTTCGTCCGCAGTCGCCCGTCCCGTACCCGCTGGACGATTTCCCCCAGTTGGGCGCGATCGGGCATCACCACGAAATCTGTCGCCAGGCCGTCCGCGGGCCGCGCGTCGGGCGGCCCGACAACGGAGACCAGTGTTCCTCCGGCGCGAACGAGGCCTGCCGAACGCTTCCCGATGTCACCGCCGATGACGTCGAAGACTAGATCGACTCCGCCGACGTCTTCCAGGGCCTCGTTGCCGAGGTCGACGAACTCGTGTGCGCCGAAGTCCAGCGCCCTGTCACGGTCGGCAGCGCGCCCGGTGCCGATGACGTGGGCACCGAACTCACGCGCGAGCTGCGTCACCATCGACCCGACTGCGCCGGCCGCGCCGTGCACGAGGACGCTCTGCCCCGCCCGAAGGCGGCTGTGCTCGAACAACCCCTGCCAGGCGGTCAGGCCAGAGATCGGCAGGCTCGCTCCCACAGTGAAGTCGACGTCGCCGGGCAGCGGCGCGAGGTTGCGGGCCTCGACGGCCACGTACTCCGCCAGGGTGCCGTCGCGGGTCCAGTCGGTGAGCCCGAACACCCGCTGTCTCACCGACAGCCCGGTCGTGCCGTACCCGAGAGCGCTGACCACTCCGGCCAGCTCGTGCCCGGGTATCGACGGCGTCCGGTCGCGGCCGAGGCGATCGGTCCAGGTCGAGGGCCACGCCAACTCGGTCGGGACGAACCCCGACGCGTGAACCTGGACGACGACGTCGTTGAGGGCCGGTTCCGGCTCAGGCCGCTCGACCAGCGTCATCCCGGCCGTTCCCGCAGCCTCGTCCGTCACCACGATCGCCTTCATCAGACACCTCCCTGTATCCAGCCCTCGTCTGCGCTGGCACGAGGAGCGCAGTTCCGTTTCCCAGCATTGACGGCGGCACGCCTCGGCGCCGTGCCGCAGCAGGTTGGTCGGCAGCGGTTGGGGCGCGGGGATGTCGCCGAGGGCGGCGGGGCGTGTGTCGACCTCGACGCAGACGGGCAGGTCGGGCGCACATCGCTCCCCGAGCCACCCCGTCGAACGCCCCGAACCTGGCCACGGTAAAACTGGTCCGTCAAGTCCACTATTGTTCCACCTGGTCACTGCTGTGGTGGCCACCGCCGCGCAGCTCAGCACCGCGACCGCGTTAGGCGCGAAGTGCCATTTCAGCCTCATCACCGTGCGGCGGACCGACGTCGGCGAGACGCGCGCCTCATGGACCCTGGAGTCCATGAGTGGTGAAGACTGCGGGAATATCACCGACCCGGGGAGCGTCTGTACCTGCGTGTCCAGGTGGGCTGGCACGACGACAGGCAAGGAGACGACGTGAACACCGAAAAGGCAATCCTCGCCGGAGGCTGCTTCTGGGGCATGGAGGAGTTGTTCCGCCGCCAGCCCGGCGTCGTGTCCACGCGCGTCGGCTACAGCGGCGGCGATGTCCCGAACGCCACCTACCGCAACCACGGCACCCACGCGGAATCCATCGAGGTCGTCTACGACACCGACAAGACCGACTTCCGCGCGCTGCTCGAGTTCTTCTTCCAGATCCACGACCCGTCGACGAAGAACCGTCAGGGTAACGACATCGGCGTCAGCTACCGCTCGGCGATCTTCTACACCAGCGATGGGCAGAAGCGGGTCGCCGAGGACACCATCGCCGACGTCGACGCCTCGGGCTTGTGGCCCGGCAAGGTCGTCACCGAGGTCACCGCGGCAGGCGACTTCTGGGAGGCCGAGCCTGAGCACCAGAACTACCTGCAGACCTACCCGAACGGGTACACCTGCCACTTCCCCCGTCCCGGCTGGAAGCTTCCGAGGCGGGCGTCGGCCTGACACCTCCGGCGCGCGGACCCCGGGTCCGCGCGCCGGATGGGACCGGATGGTCCCGACAATCTCGCACCAACGATGATTTTGGTGATGGTCCCACCGCTCATCAGGAGCACAGAACACGTCCACCCGCTGGACTCCGAAGTCCAACTCGACCTAGATCAGCGCTGGATACACTTGACAGATGAGCGACGAGCAGGTGACTGTGCCGACGAACAGGCGGCGGATCAGTCAACGGGGCATCGCGACGCGAGAGCGGATCCTCGATGCAGCGAACCGGCTGACGCTCGTGCGCGGAGTGAACGCGACGACCCTCGACGACATCCGCGAGGCAAGCCAGACGAGCAAGTCCCAGCTCTACCACCACTTCGCCGACAAGCAGGCACTGGTACGCGCCCTGGTCACCTATCGGGGCGCGCTTGTGCTTCAGCGGGAAAGCGCCGGGCTGGAACGACTGCGATCGTTCTCAGGGCTGATCCGGTGGCGTAACGCGCTGGTTCAGGCCAACTCGCTGAACAACGGCAGATACGGGTGCGGTCTCGGGTCAATGGCTCTCGAACTGTCTGATCAGGATGAGCAGGCTCGATCGTCAGTGTCGGAGACATTCGCGGCGTGGGAGAAGCTGATCAGTGATGGTCTGTACCGGATGCGCGACAGCGGCCTACTGCGCCAGGATGCCGACCCGGAAAAGTTGGCCACGGGATTGATGGCCGCTCTGCAGGGTGGCTACCTGTTGGCGAACGCCGCGCACGACGTCGCACCCATGGAAGTCGCCCTGGACATGGCGCTGGAACACATCAGATCGTTCCTCGTGCAGCCGTCCCGACAGTGAACGCGTTCTGTTGACACGACGGCACGCCGGTCGGCCGTGACGCCGCGTACCGGAGGAGGCGGCGAGTGATTCCGCCGCCCCCTCCGGGCAGGCTCACTTCCCGTACAGCTCGAATTCGTAGAGCGAGAACCCGTACGAGGTGGCGCGCTTGACCCCGTACACCCGCACGTAGCGGGCGGTGACCGGGGCGAAGGTGGCGTTGTCGACGCCGCCGTTGCCGGTGGTGGTGGCGAACACCGGCGACCAGGAGCTGCCGTCGGCGGAGGCCTCGATCCGGTACGAGGTGCCGTAACCGGCCTCCCAGCGCAACACCGCACGGCTGACGCTGCGGGCCGCGCCGAGGTCGACCCGGAGCCACTGGTTGTCGTTGTAGCTGCTCGCCCACCGGCTGCCGAGGCTGCCGTCGACCGCCTTGTCCGGCGTGTGGCCGGTCAGGAACTGGGTGCTCGACGCGGTGGCTGGACGGCCCTGCGCCAGGTTGGTGACATCGTCGCCCCGGCGCGCCGGGAACGAGACGACCTGCTGGTAGGTGGGGCGGTTCTGCCAGGCGATCACCGGGTGGGTGATGCCGCCGAGCCCGGAGTGGGCGATCGCGTCGGCGCACCACTGGTCGCCGGCCCCGCAGGACTTGTCACCCGGGTAGACGGTGGTGGCCGGCACCGCGGCGGCCTGACCGAGCGCGTCGAGCAGGGCCTGCCGGCATGCGCCGAGGTTGCCGTTGCCGCAGTACGCGCGGCCAAGCCCACCGGCCACCGGGTCGCCGAGCACGGTACGCAGATCCTTGTCGACATAGCCCCACCAGCCGTACTGGAATGACGAGCCCTTGTGCGCCTGGCCCTGCAACGCCCAGTTCGCGGCGCCGTCGCGCCCGCCGTTCTGGCCGCCCGACGGCGCCTCGTTCACTTCGATGGCATCGACCAGCGAGGCGTAGAGGTCCGGCCCGAGGCCGGGGCGGAACTGCGCCGAGGCCAGTAGCGGCCACCAGGCGTCGAAAATCCGGATGGCGTCGGCGTGCTGGTAGACCTTGGAGCCGGGGGACGTCTCCACCCGGCGGACCCCGGCCTGCTGCCAGGCGCGCAGCTTGCCCACCGCGTCGGCCAGCGCCGGATCGGTGACCGGCGTGCTGTCCAACACCCGCAGCAGGTCACCGAGGACCTGTTGGCCGCGCAGGTCGGTCACCGCCGCATCCGCCATGATCTTCACGACGTCGGCACGACCGAGCTTGCGCTGCGCGATCGCCGCGCGCACCGGGCCGTCGAGCAGCTGCGCCCGGTGTACGGAGCCGAAGCTGAAGTTGCCGTCCGCCGCCCCGAAGTCCCGCGCCTGCTTGTTGTTCCAGCTGACGTAGTAGTCCTGGTTGACCGACTGCGGATGCGCTGACGCCGGGATGTAGGTGGCGTCGTTGGTGTCCGGGTTCCAGCCGGCCCACTCGTACGCCGGCTCGGCCTTCGTCGGCAAATTCGGGTCGGCGCTGGCCGGACGGACCGGGTTCGCGCCGGAGTTGAGGTACGCCGCCTCGGTCGAGTTGACGTAGAACCAGTTGAACGCGTACCCCACGTCGGCTGCGGAAGTCTGGAAGGCCGCCGCGCTGCCCATCGCCGACGGGTCGTTGAAGGCCTGGAAGCCGATCGCCGAGTCGGCCTCGTGCCGGTAGGTCGAGCGCAGTTTGGTGAACGCCGTCGGCTGCCCGTTCACCAGGCCCCGATAGGAGACCAGCCCGTACCTGGTGCGCAACGCGCGCAGTGTGTACGAGCCGGCCGGGGTGGAGTCGGCCAGCGTCGGGGTCCAGGAGTTGCGCTGCTCCAGCGCCTCCATGGCGAGGCACTGTCCGTGGTAGAGGTAGCGGTTGGTGCGCAGCGTCGGGGCACTGCCGTCGGTGGTGCACAGCGGCACCGCGTACGTGTCGGTCAGGTCCTGGGACGCGGAGGTGGCGCTCCACGCGTAGTCCTGGCCCCGGCCGAGCAGCACGTAGAGGTTCAGCCCGGCGAACGCCGCGCCACGCGCGCTGATGCCCGGACCCTGCAACTCCTGGAGCATGAGCAGTTGCGGGGCGAAGTAGCCGGTCTGCGGCCCGAACACGGCAACCGGATTGCCCGTGGTGGTGTGCCGTCCGGAGACCACCACCGCGTTGGACATGCCGTGCGCGCGCAGGTTGGACAGGCCGCCGAGCAGCTCCTTCGTGGCGGTGCTGGCACCGGTGCGGGCGGCGGCCCCGCCGGTGGCGTCGTACGCGAGGGGTTCGGCGACCACCGATCCGGCGTCGGGGAGCACCGCGCTCGTCGCGCCCGGCGGCGTCGCCCCGTACGGGAAGCTCTGTCCGTCGTGCAGGGTGAGCACGGTCTCCGGGTCGTTCTGCGAGCGGAACGCCGCCCACACCCGGTCGCCCTCGGTGGCGCCGTACTTGGCGCGGGCGGCCACCCGGACCAGCGCGGACTGGATCTCGCTGCCCCCGCCCCCGCCGAAGAGCCCGCCGATGACACCGGCGGTGGCGATCAGGTCGGTCATCGTGAAGTGCTTCGGCTTGCCAGCGCCCGCGAGGACGTACTCGCCCGGGTAGTTGTCGTCGGCGATCGACCTGTCGATGTAGGCGTTGATGCCGGAGATGTAGTCGACCACGTCGGTGTAGAGCTGCTGACCTCGGGCACCCTTGGTGCGCAGGGCGTTCACCTGGGCCTGGAGGTCCGCCTCGGTGTAGGGCGAGTTGGCCCAGACGCTCTGCTCCAGTTCCCGGTTGCCCGGCGCGCCGCCGGCGAACGACGTGACGTTCCCACGGCCGACGTGCCGCAGCAGATCCATCACCCAGAGCCGGTCCTGGGCGCCGGCGTAGCCGGCGCCGAACATGGTGCCGGCGCGGGTGGTGCCGGTGACGTGCGGGACGCCGGTGGCCTTGTCCCGCACGATGGTGACGTCCGATCGCGGGGAGACGGTGCTCTCGACCTGTGCGGCCGGAACACCGAACGAGGCGTCGTTGTAGAAGTGGGCGATCTGCTCGTCGGTCAGCCCGGCGTAGTTGTAGACCAGGTTCGCGTACTCGTCGAGCTGGTCGCTGGAGTGCGCCGGGCGGGTGCCGAGCGCCTGGTGCGCCAGGATGGCGACCAGCGTGGCGTTGCCGTTCTGCCCGGGGGGCAGGATGTCGGCGCACTGGCCGAGGCAGTAGTCGTTGGCGGCGAACGTCGTGGCGGCCAGCGCCGGTGAGGGCGGGGTCACCGTCAGGACGCTCGCGGTCAGGACGGCGGCGGTGAACGCCGCGAGCCGGTTACGGAGAGCGGGACGGGGCATGGCGATCCTCCGGGGACGCGGAGTCGGGCCGTACGGTCTCGCCCGGCTACCGGTGCCGACGTCTCGCCCTCCGCGCCCGGGCGTTCCACCCGGAGGTGAGAATCATTCGTATCGATCTCCGAGCAATGATCGGCGCAGAACCGCCGTCCGGGATACCCGTCGTTCACCACGCGCCAATGCCGACGTTTCGCCGATTTCCCCTCACCGGCTCTCCGGATCACGGCTTTGGTGGTGGCCGGCGACTGCCCGCCACCGGATCGAAATGAATGGCCGCGTCGACCGTTCCGACCTACCGTGCAACGAGGTATCCGTCTCCGACGCATTCACGAGAGGACCTCACCCCGCGTGACACCGCCTGCTCTTTAGACCTGACACGTTCCCCGCGCCTGGGTTGCCGACGTCCCCGTCGGTTCGTTCCCATGCCTTCCGTCAGGTCTTTGGAGAGATCATGTCTACGCGTCCTCATACCGCGCTGCCCTGGCCCGCCGGGGGCACCGGGCTTCCCCTGCTCGCACTCGGCTGCGTCCACTGCGATTCCGGCATCGGCGACCGGCCGTTCCGCATCACGGTCGCCGGCGAACTCGTCCACAACAGGCCCCTGATCACCTACGGCGCCAGCTTCCCGGGCCAGCATGCGCACCCGATCCTGGTGACGGGCCACTCCGGCAGGTCCTCGGGTCGTCGGCCGCCGTTGGGGCGAGAGCATCGCTGGCCCCGCCCGTGGCTGCATCAGGCCGCGGTCCGCGCGCGGTCGTTCCTGACGCGCGAACGAACGTCAGGACCGGCCCGATACCGACGGAGGAGGTGACCACCCGGGTGCGTACCCTCGGCCCGCGCTCGGAGTGACCGCCATCGTGATGGCGCCGCCCGAGGTCCGATCACGTCGGCGCGGCCTCATCGCGAGGCGTCGTAGGCGCGCCGTGCTCGTTCCACCTTTCCGAGGCTGGCGTCGGCCCAGGTTGCCAGGTGCGCGAAGAGCGGACCCAGGCTGGCGCCCAACTCGGTGATCTCGTACTCGACCCGGGGAGGCACCTCGGCGTGGTAGGTGCGTGACACGAGCCCGTCACGCTCCAGTTGGCGAAGCCGCTGCGTGAGCACCTTCGGCGTGATGCTCGTCAGTCGGCGTTCCAACTCGACAAAGCGCTGCCGACCGTACTCGTTGAGTGCCCACAGGATGGGTGTGGTCCACCGGCTGAACACGATGTCGACGACCGGCGCGACCGGGCAGGCCAACTCGGGATCTGTCGACTGCTTCATGTGCCCCCCGTCACAAACCCATTACTATCCTCTAGGTACCTACTATATCGACGCTACTAGCGTCTTCTTCGGCCGTGCGAACGACACGGTCGGACTGGAGACCCGGACATGTTTGTCGTGGTAGGAGCAACCGGAAACGTGGGCCGTACGCTCGCGTCGACCCTCGCGGCCTCGGGTGCCGCGGTGACGGCGGTGTCCCGGGGGCGACGGCCAGGCGCCGCACCAGAGGGCATCCGCCACCATCGCGCGGACCTTGAGCAGCCGGAGAGCCTGCGCCCGGTGCTCGCCGGCGCCGAGGCGCTGTACCTGCTCGTGGAGGGCGCCGGAGCCCACCTCAACATGCGCGGAATTCTGCGGGTCGCCGCAGCCGGCGGCGTGAAGCGCGTTGTGCTCCAGTCCTCGCAGGCGGTCGCCACCCGACCGGACTCGCCGTCACACGCGCCGCTGCGCGCCATCGAGGATCTCGTTCGTCGATCCGAGTTCGACTGGACGATCCTTCGCCCCGGCGGCTTCGCCTCCAACTCCCTCGCCTGGACCGAATCGGTCCGGGGCAGGCGGACCGTGGCCGCACCGTTCGGCGACGTCGGTCTGCCCGTGGTCGACCCGACCGACATCGCCGAAGTGGCGGCCGCCGCGCTCCTCCACCGCTCGCACGATGGCCGTACCTACGAACTGACCGGCCCGGCCCTGCGCACGCCACGCGAACGGGTCGCCGACCTCGCCGCCGCGCTCGGCGAGCCAATCGACTTCGTGGACCAGACGCCCGACGAAGCCCGCGAGCAGCTGCTGCGGTTCATGCCGCCGCCGGTGGTCGAGGGGACGCTGGCGATCCTTGGCGCGCCGACCGAAGCCGAACAGCGGATCAGCCCGGACGTTTCCGAGGTCCTGGGCCGATCACCACGCCCCTTCGCCGCCTGGGCCGCTTGCAACGTCGACGCTTTCCGCTGACGGTCGCGCGGAGCCGATGAAGTGGGTCGGCCGGGGCCGCCAGCGGCGGCCCCGGCCCCAGGATCAGCTCCCGCAGATGCCGTATCCGTTGAGGCTCCACGAGCCGGCGAAGCCGTCGGCGTCCTCGTCAGCTCGCAACCGCACGGTGTTACCCCCGGTGATGTTGACCGCGGTCAGCAGCACCTGACCATTGCCGGCGTTGATATCCGCGCCCGCGCTGTAGAGGCCCTTGCCGGCCGGGCACGCCTTGACGCGGTTGGAGGACGGGTCGCTCGCGCTCGTTCCCGTCGACGAGATCCGCTCCAATCCGGCGGGCGCGGTGGCGCAGACCGCGATCGAGGTGGCGCTCCAGCCGGACGGCGAGGTGCCCTGCACCGGGACCGCCCGGACGGTCACCGACGTCAGGTCGAACGACGGCACCACCTGGTCGAGCACGACGTCGCCCAGGCCGCTGTTGATCCGCCCACCCATGCCGATGACCTTCTTCGTCCCGCAGCTCGCCGTGACGAACTCCGTTCCGATCGCCCCGGTCGTGGCCACCACCTGGTACCCGGCCGGCGTGGTGGCGCACTGGGCGAGGGCCTGTAGTGCCCAGTCGCCGGTGAAGTTGACCGGGCCCACCTCCCGCATCGTCACGAAGAACCCGGTGCCGTTCGCCAGCGGCTCCAACCGGTCCAGCCCGACCCGTCCGGCGGCCGACGAACCGGCGAGGAGGAAGCCGCCGCCCCCGGTGACCACCTTGCCGGTCGGGCAGGACGCGAACGCCGACTTGTCCAGGCTGCTCTCCGCAGCCGACTGGGTGACCGTCTCCAACCCCGCCGGTTCCGCCGAGGCCGGTGCCGCCCAGCCCAAGCCGGCCACCACGGCAGCCGTCGACACAACGGCCGCCAGCATGCCCCGTCCCTTGGTTACTCGCATGTCGCTCTCCCTGTCCGCCTCGGCCGACGTCGTGCCGGCCCGCTTCCCGCCGGACCACGGTTCCGGCGACTGAGGAGAGCCTGGGCGGACCCGCTTGTCGTCCGCTATCCGACCGCTTGGCGCCGGCCGTGCAGAGTCGTGCCGTCCCTAGACTGTGGACGTCCGAACACGACGGAACAGGAAAGCCATGCGGTGGTCCCTCCTCGGCCCCGTCCAGGTGACCGCCGGAGGGCGGGTCCTTCCCATCGACCGCCCCCAGCAACGCGCGGTACTCGCACTGCTGCTCCTCAACGCCGACCGGCTGGTGCCCCTCGGGCAGATCGTGTCGGCGCTCTGGGCCGAAGAACCACCCGCCAGCGCCCGCACCCAGGTTCAGGTCTGCGTCTCCCGGATCCGGTCGGCCCTGCGCGAGGTGGGAGCGGCAGACCTGCTGACGACCCAGGGCAGCGGCTACCGGCTCACCGTACCCATGGCCGAGCTGGACCTCGCCGAGTTCACCGTGGCGGTCGAGCGGGCCCGCGCCGAGGAGACAGCCGGCCGGCGGGCAGAGGCGGCGCGCCTGCTGCGCGACGGCCTGGCGTTGTGGCGGGGGCCGGCGCTGGCCGGAGCGACCGGGGCCTTCGTCGACGCTGCCGCCACCGGCCTCGACGAGCAACGCCTGCTCGCATACGAGCGGCTCGCCGCCGTGGAACTCGGCCTCGGCCGGTTCGCCGCGACCGCGCGTGCCCTACGCCCTCTGGTGGCCGAGCATCCGCTGCGGGAGTCGCTGGTGGCCGGGTATCTGCTCGCCCTGGCCGGCTGCGGCCAGCGGGCCGCCGCGCTGCGGCTCTACACCGAGACCCGCCGCCTCCTCGTCGACGAGTTGGGCGTGGAGCCCGGCCCCGAGTTGAGCGAGGCCCACCTGCGGGTGCTGCGGGGGCGGACGCCGGCCGAGCCCACACCTGCGGAGCCTCACGGCCCGTCCCCGGCCCAGCTTCCCGGCGCCCCCGCCTGGTTCACCGGCCGTGCGACGGCGCTGCGGCAACTGGACGCGCTGCTGCCCGCCGAACTGGCGGGAGCCGCCCGGAACGGCGGCGACGGCGATCCGGGCCGGGCGGTGGTCATCTCCGCCATCGCCGGCACCGCCGGGGTCGGCAAGACCACCCTCGCGGTGCACTGGGCCTACCGGGTCGCGCACCGGTACCCGGATGGGCAGCTCTACGTCAACCTGCGCGGGTTCGACCTCGACGGCCGGGCCGTGTCGCCGGGCGAGGCGCTGCGCGGCTTCCTGGAGGCGCTGCACGTGCCGCCCCAGCGGATGCCCACCGACCTGCCCCGGCAGGCTGCCCTGTTCCGGACCCTGCTCGCCGACCGCCGGGTTCTGGTGCTGCTCGACAACGCCCGCGACGAAGAGCAGGTGCGGCCCCTGCTGCCAGGATCCCCGGGAAGTCTGGTCGTGGTGACCAGCCGCAACCGCCTCACCGGCCTGGTGGTGAACGCCGGGGCCCACCCGGTGACGCTGGACGTGCTTCGGCCGGCCGAGGCCCGGGAGCTGCTGGCCGGTCGGCTCGGCCGCGGGCGTGTCGGGCGCGAGGCGGCGGCGCTGGACGAGATCGTGCGCTGCTGCGCCGGCCTGCCGTTGGCCCTGGCCGTGGTCGCGGCCCGCGCCGTCGGGCAGCCCGACGTACCGCTGGGGGCGTTCGCCACCGAACTGCGGGACACCGACCCGGTTCGGCTCACCGCACTGGCCACCGGCGACCCCACGACCGACGTACGGGCGGTCTTCTCCTGGTCGTACCGGGCGTTGGACGCCGACCCGGCCCGGTTGTTCCGGCTGCTCGGGCTGCATCCCGGCCCCGACGCCGGACGGGCGGCGGTGGCCAGCCTCGCTGGCCTGCCGCCGGCTCGGGTAGAACCGCTGCTGGCCGACCTCACCCGGGCGAACCTGCTCACCGAGCGCACCCCCGGGAGGTACGCGATGCACGACCTGCTTCGCGCGTACGTCTCGGAGCTGTGTCAGGGCACCGACCCCGAGGCCGAGCGGAATGCCGCCCGACGCCGCCTGTTCGACCACTACCTGCGCGCCTCGCGCGCGGCGGACCACCTGCTCGACCCGTACCGGTTGGCGCGGCCGGCGGCGCTGCCTCCACCCGAGCCGGGTGTGACGGTGGGCGACCGCCCGGAGCACGCGTGGGCGGCCGCGTGGTTCGCCGCCGAGCACCACGTGCTGCTGGCGTGTGTGGAGCAGGCAGCGGGCACCGGCCTGGACCGGCACGCCTGGACGCTGGCGGCGGCCCTCACCACGTACCTCGATCGCAGCGGGCACTGGCCCGAGCTGGCCACCGCGCAACGGACCGCCCTGGCGGCGGCGCTGCGCCGGGGTGACCTGGCCGGTCAGGCCCTGGCGCACCGGGGTCTCGCCATCGCCTGCACCTGGTCGGGCGATCACGAGGCGGCGCACCGGCACTACCGGCGCGACCTGGAGTTGTACCGCGAGTTGGGCGACGACACCGGACGGGCGCACACACACCTCGGGGTGAGCTGGGTGCTCGCACGGCAGGGCCGGCTGCGGACGGCTCTCGACGAGACCCGGCTGGCCCTCGACCTGTACCGGGCCGCCGACTACCGGGTCGGGCAGGCCAAGGCGCTCAACAATCTGGGCTGGATGCACGCCCGGCTCGGCGAGCCAGGGCCGGCGCTGCACTGCTGCCAGGCGGCCCTTCGGCTGCACGAGGAGACCGGCGATCGGCACGGCGCGGCGCTGACCTGGGACAGCCTCGGCTACGTCCACCACGGCCTCGGCGACCACGACCGGGCCGCGGACTGCTACCGGCGGGCGTTGGAGTTGCACCGGGAGCTCGGCGACCGCTACGACGAGGCCGAGGTGTTGGACAACCTGGGCGACAGCCTGCAGGCCGCGGGTGACCTCGACGCCGCGCGTCGGGCGTGGCGAGAGGCACTGACGATCTTCGACGAGCTGCGCCATCCGGACGCCGACCGCCCCAGGGTCAAGCTGGCCGCCCCGGCCGTCCCTGCGGCGTCAGCGGGCGGCGGGGAACCGTAGGTGACGTGGTACGCGCCACGCCGCCTCAGGCTGACCGATGCGCGGTGTCGCCGTCGCGGAGACGGTCCAACTCGGCGAGGTACATCGCCTGCATGCGGTCGTAGTGCCGGACCAGCAGCGCGACCTCCTCGACGCTGTAGCCCTCGACGAGTCGCTCCGCCCGCTCGGCGAACCGCTCGTACGGCCGCTCCAACTCGGCGGCCCGCTCCGGCCGCAGGGTGACGTTCAACCGCCGCCGGTCCGCCGGATCGCGCTCGGCGGTCACGTAGCCCGCCTGCTGGAGCCGGCGGAGCATGCTGGTCACCGCCCCGGTGGTGAGGTTGGTCCGCTCGGCGACCTGCCCCGCGGTGGCGGATCCGACGTCCGCCAGGTAGTCCAGGCACTCCAGGTCGCTCACGGTGAGGCCCAGCCGCTCCGCGACGGCGTACCGGAACACCATGGACAGCCGCGACGTCTCCCGCCCGGCGCGCATCAGGTCGGTGATCGCGGACGCACGGCCCGGCTCGTGGGACATGCCGGCAATCATCCCTCCGGTACGGTGACCCGGTGCAGCCGAGGTAGCACGCGGGTCAGCACCCAGTGGGGTGCCGCCGCTCCCCCGGTGAGGCGGCGCATCAGCCTGGTCGCGGTGTCGACGGCCTGGAAGGCGTAGCGCACCATCTCGTCCTGGTAGCTGGCGATCGCCTCCTCCACCGGCGCGCCGGCGGCCCGCGCCTCGACCAGCTTGTGGCCGAGCAGGGCGGCGTCACGCAGCGCTGTGTTGCCGCCGTGCGCGCCGAACGGCGGCATGACGTGCACGGCGTCGCCCATCATCGTTGCCCGGGGCACCGCCCACCGACGCGGGCGCTGGCCGGCGGCGAAGAGGTTGAGCACCGTTGCGTCCAGCTCGGCCGTACCGACCAGCCGCCGGATGACCGGGTGGAAGTCCATGCTCATCCCGGAGGCCAGTCTCCACAGCGTCAGCAGGTCGCCTCGGATGCCCATCGGCACCTCCTCCTGCCGGAGCAACAGTCCCCACATGACGTAGTCGTCGCCGGTGGGCGCATAGCTGCCCGGGGCCAGGCGCGCGAACGCCTCCGACGGGCTCTCGCCGAACCGCATGGAGGTGAAGAAGAAGGCGCGGCCCGGCCGGTCCGCGATGGCCAGGACCCCGCTGCTGTGCAGCGCTTCCGGGATGATGCTCTCACCGTTGCGCCACAGGGGCGACCGGCCGTAGATACCCGCCATCGGGCTGTTCGCCGGGTTCGCGTCCGGCATGATCTGCGCGCGCAGCGCCGAGCCGACACCGTCCGCACCCACGACGACGCTTGCCGCCGCGGCTCCGCCGTCGGAGAACAGCAGCCGCGGCCGTGCCGGGTCGCCGCTGTCCACGGCCACGGCGTCCTTGCCGTAGTGGATGCGCCCGTTCAGCCCGGACTGGAGGATCGACCGCAGGGTCAGCCGGTCGACCTGGCGGGTCGCGTGCGGCTCGTCCTTGAAGGTGATGGTGAATGCGTCCCGCAGCCGACTGTCGGTGAAGCGTAGGTGCCCGCCGGGCTCGTCGCCGGTGGTCAGCGCCAGGTTGTACAGCGAGCGCGGCAGGCTCTCGCGCAGCGCTTCCAGGCCGTACCGGTCGAGGATGATCCGATAGCCCTGCCGCCGGACGAAGGGGCCCGGGTCCCGTTCGTAGACGTGTACGTCGATGCCGGCGCGCATCAGGTACTGGGCGAGACAGAGGCCGGAGAGGCCGGCGCCGGCGATCGCCACCGAGAAATCCGTCGATATGGTCACACTGCATTATCTTAATGACTAAGATGATTTGGGCAAGGCCGCCAGCCGCGACGGCCGGACCGGTCAGGTAGGTCGATTAGTGTCGATGCATGACGCCAACCTCCGCCGCCAGTGCCTTCGACTCGCTGCGCCTCGACGCCGTGTCCGACCAGGAGGCGCTGCGCCGGGTCTACGAACTTCCCAGTGACGCGGCCGTACGGAAGCAGATGACCGAGCTCACCGAGCAGACCCGGCGGTTGATCGGCTGCTCGTCGCTGGTCCTGGTCGCCACCGTGGACGCGAAGGGCAACTGCGACGTCTCCCCGCGCGGCGGCCCCGCCGGTTTCGTCGCCGTCCTGGACGCACGGACGGTGGCGATACCGGACGCCACCGGCAACAAGCGTCTGGACAGCCTGCAGAACGTCGTCACCACCGGGCGGGCCGGGCTGCTGTTCATCACCCCGGGGCGCGCCACGACGCTCAGGGTGAACGGCCGGGCCTGCGTCTCCACTCGTCCCGAGCTGCTGTCGCAGCTGACCGCCGTGGGCAAGCCACCAGCCAGCGCACTGGTGCTGGGGATCGATGAGGTCTATCCCCACTGCCCCAAGGCGCTGCTGCGCAGCGGGGCCTGGAAGCCCGAGCAGTGGCTGCCGGCGGACGCTCAGCCAACCTCGGCCGAGGTGACGCTGGCCCAGCTACGAATGCCCGAGCTGACGATCGCCGACATCGAGAAGGCCGAGGCGGACTCGCTGAAGTACCGGTACGAGTGAAAGACATCGCTGGGTTTCGATGAATTTCGCCTCGCGCCTGGCGGGTTTCCGTGGGACTGCCCTAACCTCGATATATGGTCTCGCGTCGATCCGTTCTGCGGGCGGTCCCGCTCGCGGCAGCTGCCCTCACCGCCGCCCCGGGTGATCTCCGTTGGTCCGGCCCGCCGTCCACCTCGGCGGATACGGACCGCGTACCAGCCGACCCGGCCACGATGCAGGCCACCGCCACCGCCGTTCGCGGCTTCACGGCCGACCTCTACCGCACGGTGGCGGCGACCCGGGCGGGCGGCAATGTGGTGTGCGCGCCGTACTCGGTCGGGCTCGCGCTCGCGATGACCAGGGCGGGCGCCCGCTCGACCACGGCGGACGAGATGGACACGGTGCTTCACGCGCCGCGTCCGCGCCCCTGCGCGCTCGACCGCGGACTCAACACCGTCGAGCAGGCGCTCGCCAGCCGTTACCAGGACGGTGACGGAGTCAAGCAGCCTCGGCTGACCACTGCCAACGCGCTGTGGACGCGGCTCGATCTGGTCCTGCGACCCAGGTTCAGGGACACCCTGGCCGGCTATTACGGTGCCACGCCACGACCGGTCGACTTCCGCGGCGCGCCGGAAGTGGCCCGACAGGAGATCAACACCTGGGTGTCCGATCGGACCAACGCGAAGATCCCAGAGCTGTTGCAGTCCGACGCCGTGAGCCCCAACACCAGCCTGATCCTGACAAACACGCTCTACCTCAAGGCGGCCTGGAAGTACCCGTTCACTGCTGCGGCCACCGCGACGGGACCATTCACGAGAGATGACGGGACCGTCGTCGACGTCCCGACCATGCGCGGTCCGTTCGACCGGATGGGCTACCTCGAGGGAGACGGCTGGCGCGCAGTCGACGTGCCGTACGCGGGCGACGGGCTTGCCATGGCCATCGTCATGCCCACCCGGGACGATCTCGCCTCGGTTGAGGCGAGCCTCGATGCGACCTGGCTGGGCGCGTTGCTGACCGGGTTCCAGATCACCGACGTCGAGCTGCGCCTGCCCCGGTGGACGTTCCGCCTGCCGGCCGAGCTGCGTGCCGCGCTGAGCAGCCTCGGCATGCCCACCGCGTTCACGTCACAGGCCAACTTCACCGGCATGAGCACCCAACCGGCCCTGTCCATCGACGACGTGGTGCACGAGACGTTCATCGCGGTGGACGAGAAGGGTACCGAGGCCGCAGCCGCGTCCGCCGTCATCGTCCGGCCGCCGTCGATCCCGCAAGGGCCGCAGTTCTTCGTCAACCGGCCATTCCTGTACGTCATTCACGACCGGCTCACCGGCGTACCGCTGTTCCTCGGCCGGGTCCACGACCCGCTGACCGAGGGCCCAGATCGTCAACGGCGCACCCGATAGCGCAGGTGAAGCACCCGGTTGCCCTGAATCACCACGTCAGGATCCCCCAACGGGTGCTGTGCGTGGACCGACCCGAAGTAGCGCTTTCCGGACCCGAACACCACGGGTACGACGTCCATGCGCACCTCGTCGACCAGGCCCGCGGCAAGCACCTGGCCGCCGACGTCGCCAGCGGCGACCTCGACGACGCGGTCACCCGCGAGCTCCTGCGCCTTGGCCACGGCGGCCGTGACACCGTCGACGAAGTGGAACGGCGCTTGGGGATCCCAGCCCTCGGGCTTCGGCCGGTGCGTCACGACGACCACGTGGTCGATCCCGCTCGGCGGCTTCCCGTCCCAGCCGTCGGTCATGTCGAAGACGTGGCGGCCGGCGACCGTCACCCCGATCTGGTCCCAGTACGGCCGGACATAGTCGTAGGACGTCTGTGACACCTTCAACGCGCCGCTCTCGTCCAACGGGACGTCACCGCTGGTCAACCAGTCGAACAGTGCTCCAGGCTGGTCGTTCTCGTCCGCGATGAAGCCGTCCACCGACACCGAGCTGTACATGACCACGTCGCCCATCGGCGCGCTCCTCTGCTTGGGAATGCCCTGAGGTTAGAGTGAGCCTAATCGAAGTAGCCTGCGCCACCGGCGAGGCCGGCCCAGTCAATAGGTTCGGCGGGGTTACCGGCTGTTAGGCACTCAGTAAGTGCTGGAATGAAGTGGTGAACTTGAGGGAGTGGGCGAAGCGGGAGGGTGTTCATCCGTTACGGCGTACCGCTGTTCCGGGAGGGCAGCCTGCCCGTGCCCGCTCGGCAGGTCGGTGGGTTGGTCCTAGAGGAGCAGCCCACCACCCCGCCGCCGCCGGATTTCACGGTGATATGCCCGCGTGCTATCGACCAACCAGAGGTCCGACCTGGACCGCCAGGTCGTTCGGCTGACCGCGTGGGCAACCGGGGGGACCTCGCGGTGTCGCGGGTAGTGACCAAGGTCGGCTCGGCGCTGGACGAGCGACGGGAAAGTTCCTTGTGGACAATGATGGTGGGTGACGTCGCCGAGATTCTGACGTCACTGTGTGCCCGGCTACAGGGCCGCCGTGGCACCGCGAGCCGCGCCCGCCGCGCGGTCGACGCTGTCACCGACCCGGAGGCTCCGGGGTGAAGTCGTTCCAGGCGTACCGGTTCGCCCTGGACCTGAGTCCGGCGCAGGAACGGGCGGTGTACGCGCATGCTGGGGCCGCTCGGGTGGCTCATAACTGGGCGCTTGCGCGGGTGAAAGCGAACATGGACCAGCGGGCCGCTGAGCGTACCTATGGTGTGCCGGACGAACTGCTGACGCCGTCGCTGTCGTGGTCGCTGGCGGGGTTGCGTAAGGCGTGGAACGCTGGGAAGCGCGAGGTGGCGCCGTGGTGGGCCGAGGTGTCGAAAGAGGCTTTCAACACTGGCTTGGATGGCCTGGCCCGGGCGTTGAAGAACTGGGCCGACTCCCGGTCAGGTAGGCGCACGGGACGGCCGGTCGGGTTTCCCCGGTTCAAGTCGCGCCGCCGCTCGACGCCATCGGTGCGGTTCACCACCGGTGCCATCCGCGTCGATCGGGATCGTAAGCATGTGGTGCTGCCGCGGCTGGGTCGGTTGAAGGTGCACGAGTCGACCCGGAAACTGGCCCGCCGTGTGGAGGCCGACACCGCCCGGATCATCTCCGCCACTCTGCGCCGCGACGGCGGACGCTGGTATGTCGCGTTCTGCGTCGAGGTCGAACGCCCCGACCGCACGCCGGCCCACCCCGAGTCGGTCGTCGGTGTCGACGTCGGCGTTCGGCACCTCGCGGTCCTGTCGACCGGCGACCTGGTACCGAACCCGCGTCACCTCACCGACGCCCAGCGCCGCCTGCGTACTCTCGCACGGGCGGTGTCCCGCAAGGCCGGCCCGGACCGGCGCACCGGGCAGCGCCCGTCGAACCGGTGGCGACAGGCGTGCACCCGCCTCGCTCGGGCGCACGCTCGGGTGGCGAACCTGCGACGCGACCGCCTGCACAAACTCACCACCCGCCTGGCCACCACCCACGGCACCCTCGTGGTGGAAGACCTGAACGTGGCCGGGATACTGACCAACCGGCGACTGGCCCGACACGTCGCCGATGCCGGGTTCGCCGAGATCCGCCGCCAACTCGCCTACAAAACAACCTGGAACGGCGGCCGGCTCATCACCGCCGACCGCTGGTACCCGTCCTCGAAAACCTGCTCAGGCTGCGGCACAGTGAAAACCAAACTTGCCCTGTCCGAGCGCAGTTACGAATGCGGCACGTGTGGCCTGGTCCTGGACCGGGACCTCAACGCCGCCCGCAACCTGGCCGCCCTCGCGGCACAGACAACAACCGCCGGGAGTGGCCCGGTGGCAGCACGTGGAGCCGACCAGAAGACCCGCACCCGCGGGCAGGTGGCCGAGAAACGTGAACCCGGCACGGCACCCGCCGGCAAGACCGGGACCGTCCCACCGCAAGGCGGGACTACTGATCATGCGCTAACCAAAGCGCACCGAGAGGTAACGGTTGATCGAGAGCACGGTGGGGCGGCGAAGCGGTAGGTGCGGGCAAACCGTTTCGGTGTGACGCCGACGAGCTCCTTGAACCGCTGTGCGAGGTGAGTGCTGCTGACACCGGCGGAAGCCCGCAGATCGTCGATCGCCACCGCCCCACTGGTCGCGGCGATGATGCGGCTCGTACGGCGGACCAGCCCCAGGCCGGCCGCGTCGCCCAGCCGTCGCATCAGCTCGTCCTCAAGCAGCGTCAGCATCTCGTGGGGTCCCTCGGCCGTGGCCAGGCGGTCTCGCAGCTCAGCGATGGCGGGCCGGCCCCACACCTGCTCCACCGTCGCCGGCCGGTCACACAGCTCCACCGCGGGCATCGGCAGGAACGGTGCCAGCCCCCACGGCTTGAAGTGCACGCCGACGGACCGGGTCCGGAGTGGGTAGCCGAACTCGAACGGTCAGCCGGGCCGAAGGGTGTGGCAAACCTACTGTCGACGCTGAGGTCACCACCAGTCGAAGTAACGGCCCGCGTGGAAGATTCCCACGCCGATGGCCGCGACGATGCCGACGACGAGCACGACCGGAGCGATCACCACGCTGCCGGCCGCGATGCCGATGGCACCCGCGGCGATGGCCAGACCCGCCCCGATGCCGACGCCACCGGCCACCACCCCCGGCGTGTCGCCAGCCTCGGCGGCCCGGTTCATGCTGACGTACGAGACGGCTGCCAGACCGATGCCACCGATCACCAGTCCGGCTGTCATCGCGCTGACGGTGGCGACAGTGGCACCGGGCACGGCGATGGCGTACAGCTCCAGGCCACCGCCGACCGCGCCGAGCGCGTCACCGACGCCCATCTCCCAGTCGCCGTGCTGGTAGTCGCCCCACAGGGCGAACGCCGACAGGCCGAAGCCGAGGACACTGAGCCCCTTGCCGAGCATGCCGGTCCGGCCCGGCAGCCCGCGCACGTGCTCCGGCGCCGTGGCACTGGCCGGGATATCCCGACCGCGTCCCGGGTTGGTGGCAGTGCGGATCGCGTTTCCGGCGCTGGCCGGCGCGTCGGTCTCGGTGATGATGACGGCCTGAGATCGCTTGCCGGCCATGGTGCCGCTCGGGTTGGCCTGGATCGCGGCATCCGCGTCCCGGGTCGCCTCCCGGGCGATGTCACCGGCCTTGCGGTACCGGTCGGTCGACTTGATCTGCTTGACCGTGGTGCTGGTCTCCAGGTCGAAGTCCGCCGTGTTGTCGCGCCACGGCATGCCGTACAGCCATTCGAGGATGTTGCCGCGGAACGTCCCCCGGCCGCCCTTGAACTTGAAGTTCCAGATGAACTTCTCGGCGGCGGGCGCGGTGTGCGCGGCGGCCCCGCCGACGGCGCCGGGTGCGGCCGGAGCCTTGCCGCCGCCGGAGTCGGCCGGCGGCGCGGCCGGCGGCGGTTCGGGTGGCGGGGCCGGTGTGGGTGGCGGCGGCTCGGCCGGTGGCGGCTCCGGTGGTGGCGGAGGCGGCGCCGGCTTCGGCTTCGGTGGTGCCGGGGGCGGCAGTACGGCGTGCAGCACCCAGGTGCCGCCCGGGTGCTCGGACCAGTTGCCCCCCTCCAGGTTGAGGGTGACGTTGGCCTGGTAGTAGATGACCGAGTTCTTGTTGTTGATCCGTGGGTCGAGGGTCGCGCCGCGGCTGCTGAGGTAGCGGCGGAAGTCCTCCACTGTGGGGTTCTCGGACCCGGTGAAGTGGGACTCCGTTATGGAGATGTCGTGGGTTTCCGGCCCCTTGACCGTGGTGGGATTGAACCCGGCCGGGTCGACCATTCCCACCGGGTTGTTGCGGCAGTACCGGAACAGGTTGCCCCCGTCGGCGAAGCCGCCCGGGTCGCTGCTCGCCCACCGTCCCAGCCACGGCACGTAGTACCGGGCCCCGGCGTAGCAGAAGCCGGTTTCGTCGTCCACCTCGTGCCCGCCGAAGCGGTACCGCTTCAGGCTGAGGTCGGCGCCCGGCCGGCCGTACCGGTAGGCGGTAGTGCCGTACGGGTGGTACTCCTCGTAGGAGATGAGCACTCCGGCCGCGTCGGTCTCCAGCACGGCCGAGCCGAGGTGGTTGGTGAGCTGGTAACGGATCAGCGGAACGCCGAGCGGGTTGGCCGGGTCGAAGCCGCCGACGTCGACCGTCTTGACCTCTACCTGGGCGACCGGGCCGGTGTCGTCGGCGATCGTGGTGGTCCACCGTTCGTGCTGGAGGGTGCCGGTGACCCGGTTGCGTCGGCGGAACACGGTGACCGCACCCAGGAAGATCCATTCGAGTTGGACGCTGCCCGGCCGGTCCACGACCTTGCGCAGCCGCTGCCCGCTCGCGGCGTAGACGAACCGCGCCTCGCCACCGCCGCCGAGGTCGACCCGGCGGAGCTGGTCGTGGACGTTCCACTCCAGGGCCGGCAGGTGCGGCATGACGGTCAGGTTGCCGACGGCGTCGTGCGCGTACAGGGCCGAGTAGGGGCCGCCGTCGGCGTCGCCGGGGAGGCTCGTGGAGGCCAGCCGGTTCGTGGCGTCGGCCGGGTCGTCCTGGTACGCGTACCGGTGATGCCGGGTCCAGCCGGCACCTACACCGGCCTGCGTCCGGAACCGGTGCCGGAGCACTGTGAGGTTGCCCAGCGGGTCGTACTCGTACTCCTCGGTGTAGGCACGTACCGCGCCGGCATCGGTGAGGCTTCCGGCCGGCGGCACATCGGTGTGGTCGCGGATCGCGTCGTTGGGTGCCCCGGCCAACTCCCGCCCGCTGGCACGGACCAACTGGTAGAGCGGGTCGTACGCGTAGTCGCTGGCGGCCGGCACCGCCGCATTGCCGAAGAAGGTGGGCGCGCCCGGCTCGGCCACCCGGGTCAGGTTGCCCACCGGGTCGTACGTGTAGTGCAGGTCGCGCACCCCGGCGGTGAGCAGACGTTCCAACCGGAACGTCATCGGGTCGTAGAAGTACTCGGTGACCAGCCCGTTGCCGTGCCGGGCGAACCGCCGCCGACCCAGCGCGTCGTAGTCCTGCTCGGACAGGAACTCCACCTCCGCGCCCTGGCCGCGCAGCCGCGCGGTGAGCCGGCCCAGCATGCCGCCCTCGAGGTAGGTCGGTCGTAGCTCGGTGGCGTCGGGCAGGGTGACCACTGTCGGGCGGTTCACCGCGTCGTACTCGGCGGCGGTGCCGAAGACCTCGCTCTCCAGCAGTGGCGCCGCGGCGGCCAGCAGCGCGGCGTGGTCGGGCGCGGCTGCCACCGGCGACCAGTCCGGGCCGTCGACGTGATCGTTGGCGAGTCTCCGTTCGGCGCGGCGCGGGTTGCCCTTGAAGTCCACCTCGGGCACCCGCACCTGGCCCGCCGGGTCGAACACCAGGTACGGCACGCCGTGCAGGCCCAGCGTCGCCGCGTCCGGATGCCGGTCGCCGAAGACCACGTACTGCACACAGCGCTCCGCGCCGGCGGACTCGCGGACGTACACGCCGACGGGCCGGTGCAGGGCGTCGTACGTCGTGCGGAAGGTCCGGCCGTGTTCGTCCCAGATCCGGCGCACCCCGCCGAGCACATCCTGGAACACCCACCGCTCGCCCTTCTCCGCGCTCCACGACCGCACTCCCGCGCCGTGCATGGCGGTGGCCGCGTTGGCGATGTGCCGGCCCAGCGCGTCGTACCCGTCCGAGGACCGGCCGGTGAGGTCTCCCCTGGTGCGTACGCCGAACCGCTGGCCGGCGCCCCGGTCGGCCACCGTGTAGACGGCCCGACCGAGGCTGTCGAAGTGGATCACGGAGGGCGTGTCGGCGTGCTTGGCGGCGAGCCACGCGGCGCGGGTGGCCGGGTCGGCCGGTTCCGGATCGGACACGGCGGGGCTGCCCCGCTCGGCGTACCACTGGCTGTCGAGCACCGTGTCGTTGGCGTCGAACAACCGGTGCGACCAGGCCGTGGACTCGACCCGGCTGAGGGTGCCGTCCGGATACCGGGTCAGCACGGCCCGACCCAGCGGGTCGTAGTAGCGAATCGCTGTGGCGCCGATCTCGCGCAGCGCCGCCGCGTCCTCGTACTCGTGGGTGGTGCTGAAGTAGGGCTGGTACCGCTTCACCGGGTTGCCCTTGTTGTTGACCACAGTGCGGCCGGTGCCGACCCAGCGCGGGTCGGCGTCCACCTCGATGGCCACCCCGTCCTCACCCACCTCCAGGGCCCTGCCCGGATGCACCCGCGACTTGGTGATCGCCACACCACCGGTGCCGGTGCTGTACTCGTAGCTCTCCAACCAGCGCGGGTTGGTCGGGCCGTGCCGTTCCCGGTGCCGGCCCCGGCTGTACGCGGGCTGGCCGTTGACCATCCAGTTGAACGGGTCGTAGGTGAACGTCAACGTGGGATCGTCGAGCGTGTCGCCGTCCCCGGCGCCGGGCCGGCCGAGCAGCGCCGAGGCCACCACCCGGCCCAACTCGTCGTAGCGCACCGCGCGGCGCTGCCCGTTCGGGTCGGTGACGAGGCTCGGGCCGAGCACCCGGTAGTCGTTGACAGCTGTGGTGACCGACCAGGCCGCCTGGTCGATGGTCACCCGCTCGGTGAGCAGGTGGTAGCCGTCGAAGGTGACCGCCGTCGCCATGCCCAGCGCGTCCCGGGCCCCGTTGGACAGGTAGAAGTGCGCGGCCGGATCGGCTGGATAGCGCAGCTCGCCGGACGGGATCCACCAGTCCGGGCCGCCGTCGAGGTGCACGTAGCCGGCGGCGGCCAGGTCCGCGTCGGTCACCGCCGTGCCGTAGCCGGCGGCCAGCGCGGTCGGGGTGAAGGCGAGTTGGTACGTCTGGTGCCCCAGCCCCAGGCTGTCCCACTGACCGGCCGGCAGCGGCGTCAGCGCGTTGCCCCGGAACCGCACCTGTGACCGGGACAGCAACCGCCGCTGCGTGCCGACCTCGTCGGCCACCACCTCATACCCGATCGGGGTGGCCGCGGCGAACCCGACGAGCAGTTCGGCGCGGGTGAACAGCGGGCCGGCCGGGGCCAACCCGGTCAGTTCGTGCCCGACCGCCTCGTACGCGGCGCGGATCCGGTACGCCGGCACCGGCAGAGTCTCGTCGATGTCCGGGGTGTACCACTGCTCGCCGTACGTGACGTGACGGCGTCGCTGTTCGGCGGTCACCTCGGCGGGCAGCTCCGGGTCGGGCGTGGTGCGGCCGTAGACCACCGCCGCAGCCTGGACGACGGTGCCGTACGGGCCGAGGACCAGGTTGAGCCGGTGGCTGATCCGGGGCTCGTCCGGCTGCCGGTCATAGGAGAGGCTGACCGCCTCCCGCTCGACGGCGACGAACACCCGCGCGTCCAGCCGCTGCACCTGGTACGTCTGCTCGACCACCCCGTACGGGTGCTCCTGCGCGGCACTGCCGTCGTACGAGTACACCTCCTGCCGCAACGGCAGGCCGCGCAACGCCCGCCGGCTCTCCCGCAGCTCCGTGGCGGAGATTCCGGCCGGCAGCTCCGGGGTGGGCAGGTGCCGGCCGGCGTACCACTCGGCGGACAGGTCGACCGGGGCGCCGGTGTGGTACCAGGTCTTCGTGGTGACCGGTGGCTGGTACAGCTCGGGCGAGGTGTCCTGGTTCCCGTCGACCGCCTCGACGCCCAACACGTGGTCCACGAACGACTCGCCGTCGATCTGCTCGACCATGCCGAAGCCGGCGAACTCCCGCTCGACGCCGTCGTAGTGCCCGTGGTGGTAGCGGTAGCCGGTGACCAGCCGGGTCCCGGTGATCCGGTCCACCTGTTCGACCCGCTCGACGACCTGCACCGGGAACGGCAGCACGGTCACCCACGGCTGGCCGGCTCGCCGGTCGGCCAGCTGGAAGGCGGTGGAAGCGGCGTACCGGATGGTGGTCTCGCCGCCCAGGTTGTTCACCACCCGGGTGAGCAGGTGCGGCTTGCCGTCGGCGGCCAGATTCAGGTAGCGCACCGGGCCGGCGGCATCGCCGGGCAGCGGCGACGACCACACCAGGCAGCCGGTGCCCGTGCCCAGCAGGTCGGTCACTGTCACCGTCGAATCGGGCGTGACATGCGGCAGGTCGGGCAGGTCGGCGGGGGCCGACCAGCCGTTGCCGGACTGGTTGCACCAGAGCCGGATCTCGCGCCGGCCCAGGTAGCACAGGTCCATCACGCCGGTGCCGTCCACGTCGGTGAGGAGCACCCGGGCCGGATCGAACTCGTCCAGCCCGGTGAACCACGGCGCGTCGTCCATCTCGACAGCGGCGCCGAATCGTCCGTAGCCGACGTTGGGCCAGTAGCAGACGGAACCGTCGCGGACCCGGACCAGGTCGGTGAGCCCATCGCCGGACATGTCGGCGAGGAAGATGCTCTGCCGGTCATCGGAACGCAGCAGCCGCGGCCCACGGTCCTCGTCGGCGGGCCAGATCGCGGGTCGCGCCGGGCCGTATCCCGCCTCGGCCAGCGACTCGTGCCAGGCCAGCACTGTGTCACCGGCGATCAGCAGGTCGGCACGGCCGTCCCCGGTGAGGTCCAGCAGCAGCAGGTCGGGGCTGGCCCAGTCGACGGCGGGCAGCTCGCGGAACGGCTGGAAGCCGGACCAGCCGGCGTCGTCGGTACGGCGGACGAAACCCGCCGGTACGGTGCCGAGCTGGACCAGCTCGATCCGGCCGTCACCGTTCACGTCGACCAGTTGCTGGCGTCCGTCGGCCAGGTTGGTCAGCGACGGCACGGTGGGCAGCGCGGCGACCGGGCCGATCCGGCCGGCGCCGAGGTTCGGCCGGTAGTAGAGGGCGCCCTCGTGCCCGGTCAGCACCCCGGCGAGTCCGTCCCCGTCCAGGTCCACCCACAGCTCGGTCCGTCCGTCCACGCCGGTCGGCAGGTTCTCCAGGCTGCCGCGCTCCAGTTCCCGGGTGGTCGTTGCGATGGTGGCCGGTGTGTATTCGAAGGTCACCGGGGGCAGTGCGGCGCTGGTGCGCCCGCCGCCGGCGGCCGGGGCGTAGCCGCGCTGGGTCACCTCGACCAGGGTGGACAGCACCGGCCCGGTGGCGTATTCCAGCTCCACCGCGCGGACCAGGCAGTCCGCGCCCACCTCTGGCTCGTCGGGGAAGTGGTGGAACATCAGGATCCGGCGGCACAGCCGGTAGGTGCGGATCTCGAATCCCGCGCGGTAGGTGGAGAACGGGTCCGGCCGGCAGGTCCAGTCCCCGGTGTCAGCAGGTAGCGGGGTGTCCGGGTGGTGTTCGCCGTAGTCGAGCACGACCTCGAACAGCCAGCCGGCGTCGGCGATCTGGGTCGGCGTCAGGTCCACCGGGCGCCGGCCGTCGGAGTCGAGCAGCGGCACCGTGTTGCCGTACCGCACCGACTTGAGGTAGCGGTTGACGTTCCGGTCGGTGCGGTGCCGTTCGTGCGGCCGGTCCAGGTCCAGGCCGGCGGTGTCCTCGGCCTTGTAGGTGTAGGTGACCGCGTTGCCCCGGTCGTCGCGGGTCTCGCAGAGCAGCCAGGTGTGCACCCGCCCGCCCAGGCCGACGCGGGAGCCGCCGTCGCGGCCGTACACGGCCAGCAGGTTCGACCCGGACAGGGTGCGCCAGTGCACGTCGCCGTCGGAGTCCCGGGTCCACCGCTCGATGCGGGCGAACGCCCCCTCGGTCCGTGGCCGGAACCGCTGCACCGTGTGCCCGGCGACCGGTGTGCCGCCGGGCACCGGGACCAGGTCGTCCTCCCCGGACAGCAGGAAGGTGTCGGTGTCGTCGTAACGGGGCAGGCCGCGGTCGGTGCGCCGGGTGATGGCCGGCACGGGCACCTGCCAGCCGAGGCCGAACGGGCCGTTCCCGGTGCCCGAGTCGTAGCTGAGGGTCAGGTCGGGTTGGAACCCGGACCGGCCGCCGCTGACCGGGATGGGAACGGACATGCCGCCGGTCCCGGTGACCGGGTGGGCGGCGAACGTCTCGCCGATGGTCCGGATCGCGCCGCCGCCGGTGGGCAGGCTGATCGCCGGTGCGCCGAGTCCCGGCCCGGTCCCGCCCCGACCGGCCGGCGGCGACCCGGCGCCGGTCGCGTCGGTCGGCGGCCCGCCCGGTCCGAATGCCCCACCCGGTCCGCCGGGAGCGCCGGCGCCGGCGCCGGTCGGGTCGGCGGAACCGCGCCACCGGGAGCCGGGCCCCGGCCCCCACGATCCGCCGCCGACCGGGTAGCTGGTCGTCACCGCTCCCCCTCAGCCGTCGAGCCGGTAGTGCAGCAGGACGACCAGGTCGGTCAGGCCGTCCGGGTCGGCCGCCAGCGTGACCGGGGTGCCGAGAACCAGCGGATCGGACTGACCCACGCACTGGTGCAGGTCGGCGTCCCGGTTCAACGTCACCGGGTCACCGGCCACCGTGAGGTCGTACGTCCCGGGGTCACCGTCCACCCGGGCGTACCAGGTCAGCTGGTCCACCACCGGCTGGTGGTCTCGGGCGAGGTACGGCAGGTGCTCCGGCCCGATGGTCAGCTCGGTGCTCTGCTGCTGGGTGAGCTGCCACCACTCGTCCGGGAAGTGATGGCGCAGGCTGTATGCCTGGTACAGCCCCGTCCGTCCGGCGTCGACAAGCATCTCGTTGAGCACCTCCCGCAGGGAGTCCTCGACCAGGCCGCGCAGCGTCGAGCCGCCGTCGCGGGCCGTGTACCGCAGGTGCAGGATGATGTCGCTGATGCTGTCGTAGTCGAACTGGCGAACTGCCGTCGGCAGTTCCAGCCGCCAGGTGCCGATCGCGCCCTTGCCCTCGAACGGCAGGTAGCGGTCGTCGGCGAAGTTCAGCTCGAACATGCCGCTGTCGCTGAGGCCGCTGCTGGTCGCGATCGACTCGATCCCGCCCACGTTGTACGCGAACCGCTCGTCGCCGGGAACCTCGGTGTACTTGTCCTTGGCGCTGGTGGCGGCCTGCCGGGCCGCGGTGGCGGTCCGGTACCGGTTGCCGATCAGGGAGAGCTTCGCGGTGACCGGGGTGTACGGGCCGGCCACGCACGGGATGGACAGACTTACAGTGCGGAGCCGGCGGAAGTAGTGCCCGGGGTGGTCCAGGTCGAACAGCGCCTCCGGCACGTTGACCACGCAACTGCCGGTGGCCCGCAGCTCGATCAACGCCGCCGGGTCGAGCTGTGCCAGCGAGACGTGCCGGGTCAGCTCGCGCTCACGGCTGTGCCGGTCGAGGTAGGCCACCTCCATCCGCTTCAGGTCGTGGCGCAGCGCGTCCGCCACGGTCAGCCCCTTGCGCAGGCTGTCCCAGTAGCCGGGTTGGAGGAACGTGGCCTCGCTGCCCAACTCGTGGGCGAAGCACCGCTCGGCCTTCTTCGCCACGTCGAAGGCGAGCTGGTACGCCCCGAAGTAGACCGAGCTGGCCCGGCTCACCATCCACTGGTACAGCTCGGTGTTTGTGTACTTGCCGCGCAGGTACTCCTCGGTGGCCCGGGCGTTGTCGGCTTCCCGGTCGTGCGCCGCCAGCTCGTCGGTGAGCATGGCCACGTGCAGCCGCCCGGTGAGGAGCTGCTGGTCGAGCTGGGTCAGTTCGAGACCGGCCAGCGCCGCCTGGTGTTCCCAGTCGTCCATCCGGCGGCGGTAGCCGCCCTGGTTGGCGGCCATCCCGGCGGCCTTGTCCAGGGCCCGGGCAATCGCCTCCAGGGTCATCACCGCCGAGTCCGCGGCGGCACCGGCCTTGTCCCCGCCGAGGGTGAGGGTCACAGTGGGTGAGCCACCGAAGCCGGCGCCGCCGGCGGTGAAGTTGGGAAACAGCTTCAGCCCGCCGGACAGGATGTAGCCCACCATGATCGCGGTCTCGCCGAGCAGCGACGCCCCGGACAACGTGGTGGCGGTGATCTCCCAGGCGTTCATGTACGGCCGGCCGGCGTAGTAGCGTTGCCGCTCCTCCACCACCTTGCGACTCAGTTCCAGCGCCGCGACGTTGCCCTCGGCCTCCGCGATGGTGGCGAGCTTGACCGCCCGTACCGCGTCGAGCAGGGCGATCTCCTGGCCGGCGCGCAGCCGGGCGAGTTGCTCGGCGTCCCGCTTCTCCATGGCCGCGAGCAGCCCGCCGCCCAGCTCACCGACGTACCCGACGAGTTCGGTGGCCTTCTGGGCCAGCACCCGGAACCGGTAGTTCGGCAGTGGTGCGCCGAGCCCGGCCAGGAACGACGAGACGGACATGCCGGCGGCGGCGGCCCGGACCAGTGCCCCCGGGTCGATCGGCGGTGAGAACAGGGCGAGCATGCTCTCCACCCCGTCGATGTTCTGGCAGTTGCGGATCTTGAAAAGTCGATCGGCGATCAGGTCCCACAGCCGCAGCATCTCCTCGTTGGGCGGGACGCAGAAGTACAGCGCCGAGTAGCTCAGCGGGCTGGGCAGTTCCGCCCCGCCGTGCGGCAGCAGGTCCAGGTCGGGGATCAGGTTCTCCAGGTCCAGCAGCGCGTTGCCGAACAGGTCCACAGTGGCCTGGAGCTGGTTGACGGTGGCCGGCGCCGGGCTGACCAGCGGCGGCACCACGCTCGGCTTCGGCCCGAGCAGTTTGTCGGCCAGGATGTAGAGCTGGGTGGCCTGGGTGACGGATTCCCGGGTGAACTGCCGGAACAACTGGTCACCCCAGTCGACCAGGTTCTTGATGTAGCTGACCACCACGGCGAGCTGGTAGGCGACCGGCCGGCTGCGGGCCACCACGTGCGGGTTGAACGGCTTCGCCCGCCACTGCTCAACAGCGAACTTCAGGTCGGTGATGCTGGCCCCCGACGGGTCGGCCGCGATCGCCGTGAGAATGTCGCCGATGCGCTGGTTGAGCAGCTCGGGCACTCCGGTCTGGAAGAACGGCTTCGTGACCCAGTACTTCTGCGGGGCGGCGGCGCCGTCGGCGGTGCCGACCGGGTTGAAGATGTGGTGGAACCAGTTGCGCGCCTCGGCGAACCGCTGGTCCCGGTTGAGCCGCAGCGCGATGTCGAACGGAAGGTGGTAGAACAGCTCCCAGTTGTAGCCCGCGTACGCGCCGTCCGCGGCGAAGTCCAGGTCCTCCACCGGGTACGGCGACACGACCACCGGCGCCGGCTGGTAGGCGGCGGCGAAGTCGAACCCCGTGTTGGTGAGCTGGGTGGTCCGACTCAGCAACGCCGGCACGCCCGACCGGTAGACGGTGGCCCGCAGGACACACAGCAGCGGGTGGTAGAAGTTCGCGAACCGCACCCCGTACGACAGGGTGCCGTAGACCTCGAACTCGGCGACCAGCCGGTGGTACTCCGCGTCCTCGGTCATTGCCTGCACGGCGGCCGCCAGGTCGTGCGCCGGGTCCTCGGCGTATCGGCGCAGGTACTCGGTGAGCAGCGCCAACACGTCGCGGGCGAACTCGTCCACGTCGCTGTACGTCTTCTCGATCCGGTCGGCCGGGTCCTCGGCACGCCGGTCGTAGAAGCCCGGGATGATCACGTAACCACGGTCGTAGTCGCCGTAGAAGTACGGCATCAGGGTGCCCAGTGGCAGCACCGGCCGGCGGTCGTGAAAGCCTCGGACGCTCTGCGCCATCCCCAGCAGCATGATGATCCAGTCGAGCAACGACATCTGCATGGGGTACGTCACCCGGAACCGGCCGGGCGTCTGCGCCACCAGCGTCTGGAACGCGCCCATCAGCGGAGTGCTGATCGCCAGGTCGTTCTGCTCCCGAAAGACCAGTTCGGTGAACCGTTCGGCCAGCAGCTCGGTGTCCTTGAACACCGGCGACAGCAGCAGGTTGCCGGAACCGCCGCCCGGCACCGGCTCCGGATAGCCTCGGCAGCCGGTCAACGCGAACGAGCCGACGAACTCGGTGCCGGTGAGCACGCTGATCGCCTGGCCGGCCGCTCCGGCCGCGTACGCGAAGCAGGTGAACTCGTCCGCCTCGGGGAGGTCCTCCCGGTAGCCGCTGGCCGGGTAGTACAGCGCGTCCTTGGAGATCTTCTTCGGCTGCCAGCGGTCCTGCGTCCGCTCGCCGATGGCCAGCTGGATTCGCCACCGCCGGCGCGGCCGCTCCGTCTCCGTGCCGCCCGGCGGGATGCCGTCCGGGTCCGGAATCTGGGAGGTCTGCGACGTGTCCGTCTCCTGCGTGAAGACCGGCCAGGCCACTGTGAGCCGGCTGTTGCGGTCGAAGGCGAGCAGGTGGTCGCCCGCGATGTCCAGCGGCACCCGCCGCCACGGCGTCCAGTACCGCTCCCGCTCGAACTGCCGGTGATAGTACACCGTCGGGTCGCCGCCCCGGGTGCGGGCGAACACGTGCATGAGATGCCGGTCGTGCTGGTAGTAGCAGGCCATCACGTCCAGGTGCGCCAGGTCATCCAGCTTCTCCAGGTACGCGATGGTGGCGTTCTCCACCGCCAGGTCGGTCAGCTCGTCCTGCTGCAACTGGTCGTCCAGCTCGGTGAACAGCTCCGACTTGTCGTCGCGCAACTCCGGCAGGATCCAGTTCTCCGGATACAGGAAGATCTTCCGGTTGGCCTCCCACACCCGGTAGTTGGCCATCCAGTTCCACTGGTCCCAACCCGGATCCTCGGTGACCGCCGCGACGCTGTCCGGCTCCAGGCCCAGCAGGCAGCGCTGCACGAACAACTGAACTGTGGCGTGCGCCTGCACGATGCGCGACGTCGCCATGCAGGCGCCCATCTCGACATCGATGAGGAAGTGGTCGTACAGGTCATTGGTGTCGCGCAGCCCCGGGTTCTCGGCCAACAGGTACGCGACCAGCGCGTCCCGTTTGGCCACCCGCAGCCGGTCCTGCACCCCTTGGAGCACCCCGAACCACTCGGCCTCGGCGTAGCGCGCCTTCAGTGCCTGCCGCATGGTGGCCGCCCCGGCCGCCGTGGTGACCGGCTGGACCAGCGGCACCGCCGCCGCCACCGGTAGGCCCAGCCGGCGCAGCAGGGTGAGCGCCCGGGCCAGTCGCTGGATCGTCGCCGGCGACCGGTACGCGGTGAGGTCCATCGCCGACAGTTCGAGGTGGGTGTCCAGGTCGGCCAGCACTGTGGCGTCCCAGCCACCGAGCTGCGCCAGCTGGGTGTGGACCTGCGTGGCGGTCGTGCCGGTCGCCAGGACCAGGTCGAACAACCCGTACACCGTCCACGGCGTCGCCGCGTCCAGCGGGTTCGCCACCGGTGGGTAGGTGCGGGCCAGCTCGACCCCGGCGGCCAACCTGATCCACTCGGCCAACGGGGCCGGCGGCCGGCCGGTCTGGTAGGGCGCCCGGTCCGGGTCCAGCCAGCCGAGCGACCCGGCGTTCGTCAGCAGCCAGCCGAGATCCGCGTCGGGCACCGTCAGGTGGTCGACGAGTCGGCTCAGGACGTGCAGCAGGCGCAGTGCCCGGTACTGCTCGTCGAACCCGGCCGGGGTGACCGTCGGCGGCGCCGCTGGCTCGTTCACCAGGTCCACCAGCGCGTCGTCGGTGAGCACTGCGAGCAGCGGCCGGGTCAGCTCCGCGCCGGCCAGCACGGTCGCGGCGGCGTCCGCCGAGAACCCGAAGGTGTCGGCCACCGCCGCCACCGCCAGCTCCTGCTTGGTACGGGTGTACGCGTAGCTGGACAGGGCCGTGGTGATGGCCAACAGCAGCGTGGTCTGCTGGGCCTCGGTGGGGCTGGCCACGATCGCTGCGGTGATCGGTGTGGTGTCCACCAGGGCGGCGAGCTTCGCGTCGACGAACTGCGCCGGGGTGGTCACCGCATCGGTCCAACCACCGTCCACGATCGAGGCGAAGCCGGCCAGGTCCGCCTCGGTCATCCCGGGCACGGTGGCCAGCAGGGCACGCATGCCCGGCAGGTTCTCCTCGGGGGGCGCCGTCGGGTCGACAGCGGGTCGGGTCGCCGCGTACCCGCTCTGGTAGCCGGTCTGCAACCCGGTGAGCACCGCGGTCAGCGTCTCGTCCGGCAGGTCCCGCGCGGCCAGGTCGTCGGCTTCGTGTCGGAGCAGGTAGCGCAGGTCAGCCGGGCGGATGCCGGTGCCGGCCCGGGCGGCGTCGAACCGCTCGACGAAGGCCAGCGCGGTGGCCGGCGCGGTGAGCGGATCCGACCCGATCAGATCCTTCATGATCAGGTACTCGGTGGCGGTGAGGCCGAGCGCCCGGGCCAGCAGCGTCCCGGCGTATACCGCGTGCAGACCGACGTTGCTGACGATCGCCGGTGCCGGAAGGTCGGCCACCAGCAGGGCGGTGTCCGCCGTGGTGGCCCCCAGGCAGGTCGCCAGGTACGCCTCGTGCGTCGACAGCGGAGCACCCGAGCCGGGTGTGGTCAGCTCCGCCTGCTCGTTGGCGAGGACGTTGGCCGGCTCGAACGCCTCGAGGACCGGGCCGTTCGCCGTGTTGCGGAACACCTCGGCGTACCGGGACTCGTCCAGCGGCGCGAACAGGTCGACGACCTCGGGCAACGGCAGCCCGAGCCGCGCCGTGAGCCGGTGCAGCGCCGCCACCGCGACCAGAAGACCGTCGTCCAGGGCGCCGCCGCCCAGCGCGTCGGCCCGGATCGCCCGGTCCAGCAACGGCGGCGTCCAACCGGTGCAGGCCGGCGCACGCAGCAGACGCAGGAACCGGTGGATCCGGTCCAGGCGCGCGTCGGTGAGCTGCTGGATCCGCTTTGCGCTGAGGTCGGACCCGGTGTCCAGGTGCTTGACGAACATGGCGTTACTGGGATTGACCCAGGCCAGCGCCAGCAGCTCGGTCAACTCCCGATAGTCCAGGCGCGCCCGAGCGAGGAAGTTGTCCACCCGGGCGATGCCGCCCAGAGCGCCGAGCGGCGCGGTGTTCCAGATGTCGTCCTGAGCGGCCGGGTCGGCGGTGACCACCAACTGCCGCTGTGCGTCGCTGATCCCCAGTTCCTCGGCCGCGATGGCCTCGTCGCTCGAGCCCGCCGACCGGCGCAGCGCCCGCATCAGGTCGGCCCGAGCCATGTCGAACTGGGCGAAGTAGCTGCGGGTCTCCTCGTGAGCCAGGTCGAACGGTAGGGCGAACGCGTACCGGCTGCCCGCCAGCAGGGTGTAGGCGGCGGCATTCACGTACTGCGGCGCGGCCGCCAACTCCAGCGCGGTGCCGGTGGTCTGGCGCAATCGGCGTACGAACCACCCGCCGGCCCCGTCCGGCGTCGCCTTGGCCACCACGCCGATGTCCCGTACCACTCGGGCCCCAGCCAGGTCGGGCTCGTAAACGAGGGAACGGTCGGTGAACGGCCATCCCTGGCCCTGCAACAGGCTCAGCAGCCCGGCCGACGGCGCCTCCACCGGATCGACGCCGCCGCTGAGCGGGCCCCCGAACGCCAGGCCCGCGTCCGGCGCCACCGCCTCCTCCAGCAGCTCGCACACCAGGTCCAGGTAGGGCAGCGGAAGGTCGGTGTTCTCGCAGCTCAGATCCAGGTCACCCAGGTCCGGCCGGCGACCGTACAGGACATCCCGGGCGACCGTGGTGGCCGGACCCGGGGTGTCGGCGTCGGTGACCAGCCGGTTGCCGAGGAACTGAAGGACGTCCACCAGGTACGCGGCGGCACTGTGCACGCTGCGACACGGCTCGCAGTAGCTGGAGTCGGCGAGCTGGAACAGGCTGCTCAGGTTGGGAAAGTCTGCGCTGACAGGGGTGAGGTCCGGGGCCGCCGAGCCGCCCAGTGCCCGGACCGGCAGCGCCCGCGCCGCGCTTTGAAGCTCACCGGCCAGCAACCCGCTCGCCACGTGCACGTCCACGGCCCGGCGATACACCGACCGGGCCTGCTCGTCGGTGAACCGGCCGGTGGCCACGGCGGTGGCCACGAAACGCGTCTCGCCGAGGGCGTGGATCCGAGCCGCCGACGGCACGTCGGCCGCCAGCAACGCCGTCGTCTGCCGATAGGTCGGCGCCAGCTTGAAGATCCGCTGCGCGGCCTTGAGCGCCGGCCGCCCGGTCCGCAGCCGCTCGGGGTGGTCCCGCAGCAGCCGCTCCACGTTGCCGGTCGCGAGGTCGAAGTCCGGATTCGCGGTGAGCAGTTCGAGCACCGCGTCCCGGTGCCCACCGAAGGCGCGCTCGGCGGCGCTGGCCCGCTCCTCGTTGCCGGGCTGCTCGTCGGGGTCGGCCCGTTGACCGGGGCCGGGCCGATCTGGACTGCCGTCGGGGCGTTCGCCTTCGGTGCCGGATGCGGCCTTGGCTGTGGTGTCGGCCACGACGCCCGCGTCGCGTTCGAGCTGCGCGGTGAAGGCCGTGGTGGGATAGCGCCTCTCCAGCTTGCGGGCCAGCGCGCCGGCGTGCAGGTCGATCAGCTCCGGCCGGACCGGCTGACCGGCGACCCGGACATCCGTGGTGCTGTCCCGCAACACCCGCCGCCAGTCCGCCGGGGCCAGCCGGGCCAGCCGGCGTACGTCGGCCGCCCCCTCGATCCCCTCGCGGTCGCGGACCCGGTCGACGATCGTCTCGTCGTAGCCCAGCACGTCGGCCAGCACGCTCGCCGCGCCGGCCGCCTCGGCGGCCGACCGGTCGGGAAACGCCGCCGCGTCGGCCAGCCGGGCGATCAGCACGGGCAGGTCACCGGCGGCGTCGGCGGCGAGGAGACTCTGGACCCGCTCGTGCGCGCCGTCGGCGAGGAACCGTTCCACCCGCCCGTACAACACCTTCGGCCGTTCCTGCTCGACGTACTCCTTGGCCTCCGGCCGTACCCGGGCCAGCATGTCGAGGATCCGGTCCAGCTCGCCGAGCAGGTCCTCGGAAACGTACCGATGGCGCACGGCGTCGGCGACGGCGTTCCGGACGGTGTGCTCGTCGAGCAGGGCGATGTCGTAGTACAGCGGCCGCAGCTCGGTGGTCAGATCGACGTCGAACCGGGCGAGCGCTGCACCGGTGCGGCTCGTGGTCAACAGCGTCCGCTCGGCGAACAGCGCGTAACCGAACACCGCCGGTAGCTTGTAGGACGCGGCCAGTTTCTGCGCCACACCGAAGTGCGCCAGCGCCGTCGCGGGCAGTCCGGTCTCGGCGGCCAGGAACGTCACGTCCTCGACCTCGTCGTCCTGCCTCAGCTCGTACAGCGGGACCTGGCCGAGCAGCGGGACAATCGTGGCGAGGATCCGCTCGTACTCACTGCGTTCCCGGTCCCCGCCACCGGACAGATCCACAGTGAGCGCGGCCAGCTCGGGAGCGTTGAACAGCACCGCGCTCAGCGGCGGGTCGGACAGGAGCCGATCACCAGCGGACACCCGGACGAACAGGTCAGCGGACTGCTTCTCCGAGCGGGTGAACTGGTCGCGCGAATAGTCGACGCGATACAGCCCGTCGTCTCCGGTGGTCGCCTCGCCGAGTTGCTCGGCGTGCCGCAGGTCCCGGTCGAACGCGCCGACCGTCAGAGCGTTCGCCGGCTGCCCGTCGGCCCAACGAACCCGACCCACCACCACGAACCGGGACGGCGGCTCGGCCAGCATCATCTGCACCGCGTCCCGGGTCGCCCCGTCCACCGTGCCGGTCACCGGCAGCTTGTGCGCCCGTTGGAACTCGGCCACCCCGCGACGGGTGGACGGCCCGTACCGGGCGTCGACCAGTTCGTCGGTGGCGATGTCGACGGGCATCCGCAGCAGCGCGGTGTGCAGGCGCCGGACGTCGTCGCTGGGGCGGTGCCGGCGCGAGCCCATCGGGGTGGTCATCAGCATCTCCGATCGTCCGGCAGCCGGCGACGGCGGCTGCTGACGCCGGTGTCGGCCGGGGGCTACCTGGCATCCTGCGGATCAGAGGAGCCCACCAGCATCGCACTGTCCGAGATCCGCCTTCCCTTCTGGCTGAACGACAGCGGGCGCTACCGGTACGGCCGGGCTCGATCTCGGGTCACTCCTGCGGCGCGATCAGCCGGTCGTCGGTGACGTCGTGGACCGTGATCGCCTCCACCGGGCACGAGTCGGCGGCGTCGAGGATGACGTCGGCCGCAGCGACGACGTCGGCCAGCGGCGTGGACCGGCCGTCGACCAGGCGGAAATGCTCGGGCGCGGTGCCGGCGCAGATGCTCGTGCCGATGCAGCGGCCCGAGTCCACCCCGATACGCCAGGCGGTGCTCACCAGGCCACCGGCATGCCGAGCAGGCCCCGCACCAACATGCCCCGCTTCCACCGCAGATCTGCTTCCGGTACGGCGAGCCGCAACCCGGGCAGGCGAGTCACGACGGTGGCGACGGCGACCTGCAACTCCATGCGGGCCAGCTGCGCGCCGACGCAGTGGTGTACGCCGTGGCCAAAGCCCAGGTGCGGGTTCTGCTCGCGCGCGAGATCCAGCCGGTCCGGGTCGGCGAAGACGGTGCCGTCCCGATTCGCCGACGACAGTGAGCCGAGAACCGGCTCACCTGCCCGGACCAGCACCCCGCCGACCTCGACGTCCTCCTTGGCGTACCGGGCGAATGAGGAGCCGACGCCGAGCGGCACGTACCGCAGCAGTTCCTCGACCGCCGCCGGCACCAGCGACGGGTCGGCCCGCAGCCGAGCGAGTTGGTCCGGATTGTGCAGCAGGACGTAGACGAAGTTGGGGATCTGGGTGACTGTGGTCTCGTGGCCGGCCGCGAGCAGCCCCGCGGCCAGCTCCACCAGCTCGGTCTCGCTGAGCCGATCCTGATTCTCGTCGCGAGCCCGCACCAACGCGCCGAGCAGGTCGTCGATCCCGGGCTCGCGGCGGCGCTCGGCGACCAGACCACCGATGTAGCCCCAGAGGTTGTTCAGGTACTCCTGAATCGTCTCCGCGGGCAGGGAGGTGGTCGAGACGATCGCCTCGGACCAGATGTGGAAGCGGTCGCGGTCGGCGTACGGGACTCCGAGCAGCTCGCAGATCACCTGGATCGGCAGCGGCGTGGCGACGTGCTCCACCAGGTCGGCCGGAGGACCGAGCTGGACCATGGTGTCGACCAGCGCGTCGGCGATCTCCTGGGTTCGGGGTCGCAGCGCCTCCACCCGACGTGCCGTGAACGCCTTCGCCACCAGCCGGCGCAGCCGAGTGTGATCGGGCGGGTCCATGGTCAGCATGCCGCTGTACTGCTGGCGCGGGGTGAGCCGGGGCTCGTCGCGCTGGACGGCCGGGGCGCGACCGAACCGCACGTCGCCGAGGACCGTACGGACGTCCTCGTACCGGGTGGCGAGCCACGCCTCCTCGCCGTAGGGAAGCTTCACCCGGGTCATCGGTTCGTTCTCGCGCAGCTCGCCATAGGTCGGATCGACTACCAGGCGGTCGGGCACACTGAACGGGTACGGCCGCGCGGGCGGGAGGCTTCGGCTCTCAGTGGTCTGCGCGCTCTCCGTCATCCGGATTCCCTTCGTCGAGACGGCGTGGATCCTCAGGTCGGCACCACGTTCGTAGCGGCGCCGGATTGCCAGCGTCCAGGGCTTGCGGATTGAACACATCAACGCTCAGTAATCTATCGATGTCGGATCGTAGCGGGAGATGTCGATGATCGCCATGGAGGCCGGTCCGCGTCGCCGGGGTGCGGCAGCAAGGCCGCACCCCGGCAGAGAGCCTCCGAGTCACCGGCCTCAGATCAGCAGCCGAGCCGCTTGCTCGAGAGGGCGATGTCGTCGATCCAGAGGTCAAACTCGCCCGGTGTCGTGCCGCCCTGGTAGAGCTGCCAGCCGATCTTCACCGTGTCGACCGTCGGCAGGACAAAGGGAACGTCGTTGCCACCGTGGTCGGTCGTGGAGGCTGTCAACTCCGGGTTCGCCACGCCATCGATCCACACCTCGACGCGGTTGTCCGCCGAGTCGATCTTCCACTCGAAGCACTGCCAGGTGTCCTCAGCGACCGGGGCGGACTCCCGCCAGTTGGTCCAGTCGCCGGTCGGACCGCCGTCGGCGCCGATCCCCCAGAAGGTTCCGGGGACCGTGGGCGCGTACTGCCCGCCGATCGGACGGACGACCTCCGCGCTGCCGGTGCCGGTTGCTTCCACCAGCGTGAAGTGCGCCCAGTCCGGGGCCGTGGGGAAGGCGTCGACGCGCAGACGCATCCGGCCGTAGAAGCGGTTGCCCGGCGCGACGAAATCGTCGACGCGCAGGAACGCACGTCCGTTGTCGACGGTCTGGATGTGCAGCGCCTGGTTGCCACGACGGGCACGTTCGACGGTGAGCGTGCCGTGGCGGGTGTCGATGCCCCAGTTCAACGTGCTGGGCCCCCCGGGAGGCAGCCGCTCGAAGTCCTCACAGAAGAGCAGGCCACGGGGGCACGAGGGCCGGGAGGCCCCCGATGCCCCGGCCGGGACGCTGCCGACTGCGGCGCCGAGGATCAGGGCGGCGCTGAACACAGCGAGAAATCTGCGCATTGTCATCCTCCAGGACGGCTGGCCTCCCACCACAGGGGCCGGGCCAGCAGGAACGTTCCGGTCATGCGACACTGAGGTACACATTGATGAACGTCAGTATAAGTGAAGCCGACCTGGCGCTCGCCAACTGCCCCTGAGTTGGGCGTTGACTCGAAGCCGCGAAGGCGTAACGCTGTGGAAGCGCTCCCATCGGCGAGCTCCTATGCGAAAGGAATGCTCGTGCGTCCCACCACAGCTCTACTTCCGGTCGTGCTCGCCACGGCCCTCGGCGGTCTGGCCCTGCCGGAGCCCGCCCTGGCCGCGGCCGGCCCGGCGCTGGCCGTGGACACCACTGCCGCCCGGCACCAGATCAGCCCGTACATCTACGGCATGAACTTCGCCGACCAGGCCCTCGCCAGCGACCTGCGGTTGCCGGTGCACCGCTACGGTGGCAACGCCACCACCCGTTACAACTTCCGTGCCGACACCACCAACCGCGCGTCGGACTGGTACTTCGAGAACATCCCCAACGACAACCCGAGCCCCGGCGACCTCCCGAAGGGCTCGGAGAGCGATCGGTTCGTGCAGCAGAACAAGGCCACCGGCGCCGCCACGGTCATGACGGTGCCGATGCTCGGCTGGATCGCCAAGGACCGGTCGCGGGCCTGTGGCTTCAGCGTCGCCAAGTACGGCCCGCAGGAGTCCACCGACACCTGGGCACCGGACTGTGGCAACGGCAAGAAGCCGGACGGAACGCTGGTCACCGGCAACGATCCGAAGGACACCAGCGTCGCCGTCGGCCCGGAGTACGTCACCGACTTCGTCAACCACCTCAAGGGGCAGTTCGGCGCCGCCACCGACGGCGGGGTCCAGTTCTACAACCTGGACAACGAGCCGGACCTGTGGCAATCCACCCACCGCGACGTCCGCCCGACCGGCATGGGATACGACGAGCTACGCGACCGCACCTACGAGTACGCCGCCGCGATCAAGGCTGCCGACCCCGGCGCGAAGACGCTCGGTCCGGTCGGCTGGGGCCTCAACTCGATCATCTTCTCGGGCCTCGACCAGGACACCTGCTCACGCACCGGATGCTGGTCGAACCCACCGGACAAGGCCGCGCACGGCGGCCAGGACCTCGGCCCGTGGTATCTGGACCGGATGCGCGAGTACGAGCAGCAGCACGGCACCCGCATCCTCGACTACTTCGACGTCCACCTCTACCCGCAGCAGTCCGGCGTGCTCGGTGACGCGGCCGGCGACGCCAACACCCAGGCGCTGCGGCTGCGCTCGACCCGCCAACTCTGGGACCCGACCTACGTGGACGAAAGCTGGATCAACAGTCCGGTCCGGTTCATCCCGCGCCTGCGCGAGTTGGTCGACCAGCACTACCCAGGCACGAAGGTCGCGATGACCGAGTACAACTGGGGTGGCTTCGGGTCGCTCAACGGCGCCCTCGCCCAGGCTGACGTACTCGGCATCTTCGGCCGCGAAGGGCTCGACCTGGCCACCCTCTGGACCGCGCCCACGGCCGACCAACCGGTGGCCAACGCGTTCCGCGTCTACCGCAACTACGACGGCAAGGGCGGCGCGTTCGGCGAGACCTCCGTCCAGGCGACCAGCGCCGACCAGGGCAGGTTGGCGGTGTACGCCGCCGAGCGCAGCGCCGACAAGGCCCTCACGGTGGTCGTCGTCAACAAGACCGGCGACGACCTGACCAGCCCGGTCGCCCTCACCGGGGCCTCCGCCAGCACCGCTCAGGTCTACCGCTACAGCGGGGCGGATCTCAGCGGCGTCGTCCGGGAGGCAGACCTTCCGGTGACCGCTGGCGGCCTCACGACCACCTTCCCGGCCAACTCCATCACCCACCTGGTGCTGCCGCGCGGCACCACGCCCGGCGACACCCAGGCCCCGACCGTCCCGGGCAAGCCGACCGCCGGCACGATCACCGGTGACAGCGTCGCGCTGACCTGGACGCCGTCCACCGACAACACCGCCGTCACCGGCTACGACGTGCACCGGGTCGACACCGCCGGCACCGTGAAGGTGGGCAGCGCCACCGGCACCGCGTACACCGTCACCGGGTTGACGCCGGACACCCCGTACACCTTCGTGGTGACCGCCCGCGACGCGGCGGGCAACGTCTCGGCGGCCTCGCCCGGCCTGACAGTGCGGACCGCGCCCACCGCCCCGACCGGCGGCTGCACGGTCGCCTACACGGCGAACAGTTGGCCGGGCGGCTTCACCGCGACACTGACTATCAAGAACACCGGCACCACCGCTGTCGACGGCTGGAAACTCGCCTTCGACTTCCCCACCACCGGCCAGAAGGTCAGCCAGGGCTGGTCGGCCACCTGGAAACAGAGCGGAACGAGCGTCACCGCGGACAGCATGAGTTGGAACGGCAGGCTCGCCCCCGGCGCGTCCACCAGCATCGGCTTCAACGGCACCTGGAGCGGCACCAATCCGGCGCCGACCGCCTTCAACCTCAACGGTCAACGCTGCGGGTGAGCTGAGAGATTCCTATCCCCGCGCCGACGGAGCAGGCCGGAGGGGTCGGGGTGCAGCAGCACTCCGACCCCTCCGCCCTCGAGCGGCCGCCCGGGCCAGACCCGTGGCCCGACCCCGCGCACCGCGGTTGCCGCCCAGAGGGTCAGTCCTCGTCGGCCTTCTTCTTGTCACGGTTCATGGCCAGGTCGAGCGCGAGGACGCTACCGATGATGAGCAGCGGGTCCACGCCGGCGGTGACCTGCACGGCGTAGGTGTCCCGGATCGTCAGCCACCGCTTGGAGACCGAGGCCACCTCGGTGCCGTCGCGTTCGATCACGTACTCGTGGTCGAGCAGGTCACCCTTCATCTCCAGGTCATCGGGCCCCGGCACGTCGATGGTGAACTTGTCGCGGAACGGCGTGAGCAGCTTCTTGCGAACCTCAGCGGCCTTCTCGCCGCCGATGCGGATCTCGTACGTGGGACGCAGCGCCACCAGGTGCCGGTGCAGCGTGGCGACCTCACGGCCGGTGGCGTCCTCGATGACGACCTTGTCGCGGACGCTGAGCACCTTGCCGTCGACGTGGAAGACCTTGGTGCCGTGCTCGTCGAGCACGTCGAAGTCGTCGCCGATCGAGAAGAACCGCTCCTTGATGACAAACATGAGTCGATTGTCCCCCACCGCACACCGAAGTGCCGGCCGGGCCGACTGGGGGCACCGCCAGCAATCGGCTCGCCCTGGACTTCCCCGGGTGATCGTGCGGAGGGCCAGCGCGGCAGACGTGGCGGCGCTCGCGGAACTACGCGGCATCGACGAGGGCAGACTCAGTGCGTACACCGACTGGGTGGCCTCCCACAGGGACACACATCTGCCGTTCGTCGCCGAGATCGACGGGCACGTCGTCGGCGCCGCCTGGCTCCACGTCTCAGCCACCACCGCCAGATCCTGCTCTGGGAGCCGGCCGGTTCCTGAGGCCTCGGGTCAGCCCGCTGGCCACCGGAGCGCGCCCGGTTGATCGGGTAGCCCGTGGCCCCAAGCGACGGGACCTTGCCCGTGACGGCCTCTGACCAGCGTGGAATGCGGTCGCCCTGCCGCCTAGGGTCCACTCTGGCAAGCTGTCCCAGTGATGGTCGGTGATCTGTTGGACGGCAGGTATCAGGTCGAGAGCCGTCTCGGCGCTGGCGGCATGTCGGTCGTCTGGCGGGCGTGGGACCGCGTCCTCGAACGTGGGGTGGCAGTCAAGGTCCTGGCCGGCGCGCAGGCCGCCGCCCGAGGCGCGCGGCAACGCGTCCGGGCAGAGGCCAGGGCCGCAGCGGGGCTCTGGCACCCGCACGTGACGAGTGTGTACGACTATGGCGAGCACACCGATGCCGCCGGCCGCCAGGTCTCGTACGTGGTGATGGAACTGCTGCCCGGCGAGACACTGTCCGAGCGCCTTGCCGCCGGTCCGCTGCCGCCGGCCGTCGCGATGCGGACGTGTGCGCAGGTCGCCGAGGCGCTCGCCGCCGCGCACGAGCGCAAGCTGGTGCACCGGGACATCAAGCCGTCCAACGTGATGCTGACACCGGCTGGTGTGAAGGTGGTCGATTTCGGTATCGCCACCACAGTGGGCCGGCCGGAGCTGGAGGCGGACGGGCAACTGTTGGGCACTGCGGCCTACCTCGCGCCGGAACGGCTCGCCGGTGGCACTGTCCTGCCCGCTTCCGATGTCTACGCGCTCGGGCTGTTGCTGTACCGAACGCTGACCAACGAGCTGCCCTGGTCGGCGGAGACCCCCACGCAGATGTTGACGGCTCACGTGTACGTCGATCCAGCACCGCTGCCGGACATCGAGGGCGTGTCACCGGAGGTTCACCGCCTCCTCGACCGTTGCCTCGCCAGGGAGCCCGCGGATCGACCGGACGCCGCAGAGGTAGCCGCGGCCCTGCACGGCCTCGCCGATGACGCCGAGCGCCGGGTGAAACAGGCGGCGCAGTCGGCATCCGTCCCGCCCGTGTCGGCCCCGCCCACCGCCGACCCCGCTCCCGATCGGCGTCGCCGCATCCCGAATGCCGTGTTGATCCCCGTTCTCATGGCGACGGCAGCGACCGTTTCGCTAGTGCTCCCTCAGTTCGTACCTGGCGACGGCGGATCGGGCGGCATCGCCACACGTGAGGGTGCCGCTCGGCCCGACGCTGCCCTCGAGGTGTCTGCCACCGAGACACCTGCTGCCCGGCAGACGTCCGCGGAGCCCGCACCGGTCTCTCGACCAAGCCGCACGGTGGCCGCACCGGCTGGGCCTGTGGAAGCGAGCGCCAGAGACGGTTCATCGGCCGGCCCTGGCCCTACGACGTCACCCAGTGCCGAACGGTCGACGGTCCCGTCCAGTGCCGCGCCGGCGCCGACCTCCCCGAAGCCAGGCACGGCCCTGCGGGCACTCGGTGGTGTGGTGACAGTGCTCTGCGCCGGCGATCAGGCTCGCGTTGTGGACGTCGCTCCTGCCCCCGGCTACCGCCTCAAGGATTACCACCCCGGGCCGGCCAAGGAGATCCAGGTGGTGCTGTTGTCCGCGGGCAACAGGAGCGAGATCAAGGCGCGGTGTGACCACGGCACGCTGTTGCCGAAGATCAAGGAGAGCCGTCAGTGAGCTGACGACACGCTCCGTAGTGGTGGTATTGCACCGACCGACTGGTGACGCACGTCGGCGCCGGGCGGGCATTTCCGGTCATCAGGTCGACTGAGGCAGCGGGTCGGCGAGGTATTTGGTGATGCGGAGCAGCACCTGATCCGGTGGCCCGGCGACGAAGGCCGCCGCGTCGGCAAGTGCGGCGATCAAGGGCAGCCCACGGCCGCCGACGGTGAGCGGGTCGGGCAGGTCGACGTCGAGCCGCCCAGCGCCGTTGGGACTACTGCCGCGGTTGCCGACCTCGAGCAGGCACGTGTGATCATCGATATCGATGCTGATGTCGACGGTGCTGTCGAGATCGGCGTGCATCACCGCGTTGGCGCATGCCTCGGTGATCAGCACGGCGAGATGGCCACGAGACTCCTCGGTGGCCTCGGTGAGGCTCAGCAAGGTGACGAGTGTGTGGCGGGCTCGGGTCACCGAGGTCGGCTGCCGCGGCAGCGACAGCGTCATGGTCACGCGCATCGCGAAGTTCCTCCTCGACCCGTACGCAACCGCGCCGGGCTGAAGCGGGACGCACCGGCTGTTGTCAGCCTTACCCGGGGTTGCTGAGCTGAAACGGTCAAGATGTCCGCTCGACGTACACCTGCCGGCGGCGCTTCGCCCGCCGGCAGAATAGAGTATGCGGGGATCATCGGCGTGGGGAGTGTGTCGTGGACTTGCTGTTGTCGGCCCGGCCGGGCCGGGGTTGCACCGTGCTTGAGGTGCGCGGCGAGCTGGACATGGCGACGTCTCCGCAGTTGCGCGAGGGTCTGCAACGGTTGGTTGACGCCGGTGAACCGCAGGTGGTGGTGGATCTGGCCGGGGTGGGCTTCATGGATTCCAGCGCACTGGGTGCGCTGGTGGTGATGTTCAAGGCGATGCGTGTCGCTGACGGACGGTTGTCCGTCGCCGCGGCGCAGCCCGCCGTGCGTAACGTGCTGACGGTCACATCGGTGGATCGGGTCATCGACGTGTATGACAGCGTGCAGGCCGCCGAGGCGAGCGTGCCGTCCGCCGATGACGCGACGGGCCGGTAGCTCAGTCAGGCAGCGCGGCGCTGGCGCGCGCCTGGTCGGCGCCGGCGCTAGTCCGCCGCTCCTCGCTGTGCCCGCCGTGCCAGTCCAGGATGAACAGCGTGGCATCGTCGGCGAGGGTCGGTCCGCTGACCTCGAGCGCGGCGTCGGCCAGGGCCCGGGCAGCCTCACGCGGGTGCAGGTGAGCAATCGACCGCAGCATGTTCGGTAGATCCAGTTTGGCGGCGTTACGCTCCCGCATGCCATCGGTGAGCAGTACCAGACGGTCGCCGGGTCGCAGCGTGATCTCGCCATCGCGGTAACCGGCCCCGGCGAACATACCCAGGGGAAAGTTGGCCGGTAGCGGCAGCGACCGGACGTCCCCGTCGCGCACCAGCAGCGGCGGCACGTGCCCGGCGTTGAGCAGCGCGCACACGCCGGTACGCAGGTCGAGGCGGCCGAGGATCGCGGTGATGTAACTGCCCGGCACGGCGGCGTGTTCGGCCACCTCGGCATCCGCGGTGTCAGCCTGTGCCACCAGAGCAGCCGTGCCGCGGCGACGGCTGTTGCGCAGGCTGCCCACGCCCAGGGTGGCGGTCAGCGCGCTGGCCACCCCGTGGCCCATCGCGTCGGTGACGCTGAAGTGCAGCACGTCGCGGGCAAGGCTGTAATCGAAGGTGTCCCCGCCGACGCTGGCGGCGGGCTCCAGCCAGCCGGACAGGGTGAACGCACTACTCTCACAGGTGAACGAGGCGGGCAGCAGGCGGCGCTGGATCTCGCCGGACAGGGTGAACGGGGTCGTGCGTTGCCCCCACTCGAACAGATCGGTGTACCGCCGGTTGGCGATCACCACGAACGCCAGCACGTGCGCCGTGCGGGCGATCTCCTGCAGCATCGCCGGGGCGGGCTCGTCAGGCAGGATCATCTCGAGCAGACCGATCGCCTCACCACGGTCGGTCACCGGCGCCAACACCATCCATCCGTCAGGCTGCGCGAAAACCCCCGCTGTCTGGCTGCGTAGCGCCTGCTCGGCGGGGCCGTTGTCGAACGGCATCACCGTGGCAACCTCGTCACCGTCCCGGCGGCCGTCACCGGCACCGCCGAGCGGCACATGGGCCAACCGGACCAGCGCCCGACCGCTGAGGTCCGCGATCAGGAATGACACGCTGCGCGCACCCAGCGCCGCACCGAGCTCCCGGGTGACCGCCTCGACTGCATCGACCGGCGAGGCGTTCTCCGCCGCGTCCAACATCTGCGTCATGATCCGTCCTCGACTGGTCTGCACTGACAGAGCCTACGAGACCCGCCGGCCATCGCCGAGCACAAGGACCGTCACCGCCGCGCTGCCAACCCAGCGGACCACACTCAGGCGTGCAGGTGGCCGGGGCCGCGGATCCTCAGCCCGGGGACTTCCCGGGCAGGCGGTCAGGACGTGCAGAACGACGCCGGCTCGGTCAGGTTCAGGTCCTTGCAGTCCCAACCGGTGCCCTGGTCGTGGAATCGCCAGCCCGTGGCGGCCGTGTAATGGAACAGGTAGATGACGGCGCCAGCGTCCGGACGCTGCACGTCGGCCGCCGCCCACGTCTCGACGCAGTCCACTGCCCTGGAAGCGAAAGTCCAGCCCGCCGGCAGCTCGACCAGGGTCCCGAGGGTCTGCGTCGTCGGACAGGTGGGATTTTGGGGTCCATCACTGGTGCTGGTGGATCCGGGTGGCGTCGGAGGGTCGGGTCTGTCACGGGTGGCGAAGGCGACCGTGCCGCCGATGGCGAACACCAGCGTCGCCGCCGCTGCGCCGGTGGTGAGCGCTGTCCGCCGTTGTGACTGCCGCGACTTGCGCAGGGTGCGCTCGTACATGTCGGCGGTGCCGCCGTGCTCGCTCAGATCCGACATGGCCTGACGCAGGGGCCCGAGGTTGTTGGTCATCAGGCCTCCTCCATCACTGCCGAAAGCAGCTCGGGCGCTATCTCCCGCATGCGGGCCAGAGCCTTGCTGGTCTGACTCTTGATCGTGCCGACTGAGCATTGCAGCAGATCCGCGGTCTCGGCCTCGCTGCGGTCCTCGAAGAACCGCGCCACCAGCACGGCGCGTTGCCGCTGGGTGAGTTGAGCGAGAGCCTGGTGCAGGGCAAGCTTGAGATCAGTGCGGCGAGCATGGTCGCTGCCGGGCTGAACCACATCGGCCAGTTCGCCGGGCAGGGACTCGGCTACCTTGCGGCGCCGCCACCAGCTCACATGCTGGTGGTACATGGCGGTGCGGGTGTACGCCTCGAAGTGCCCGGGATCATTGAGCCGGCGCCGGCCCCGGTGCGTGCGGGCCAGCGCGTCCTGCACCAGGTCCTCGGCGAGGTGCCGGTCGCCGGTCAGCAGGAACGCCGTTCGCAGCAACGCCGGCGAGCGGGTCCGCACGAACTCACAGAAAAGATCGTCCACGGATTGCGCCATGCCGAGCTCGTCCCCCCACGTACCCGACGTCCTTCAGGCAGCAGCGGCGTCGATGCGGCCGATTGACTGTGGCGCACACCTTACCGGGGGGGGGGGCCCCGCCCAAGGGCCCCGGCGCCCCCGGACGCGGGGGGCGCCCGCGCCCGCGCGGGGGGGGGGCGGGGGCTG